>JBGLNL010000001.1:0-1771430 GCA_041300025.1 Dehalococcoidia bacterium
GGTCGCACTAAACGAAAACGTCCTTGATTATTTCGGTCAAGGACATACTCTATGTGTCCCGTCAGTTGCAACATCTGAAGGGCTGTTTCGCATTGAGTATCTCGGTTCATCCCAAATCCGGAGAGATAATCATGGATTTTGGTCTCAAAAAGACCGGTGCCCAAGTTCCGGTGGAACTCACTTTTTCCAGATGGTTTATAGGAGCGGAACCGTTCTTTACCGCCATTATCAGGGACATCAGCGAACGGGTGAAAGCAGAAAAGGTTATCAGGAGAAGCGAAGCTCGATTTCGCTCAATTTTCGAAAATGTGACGGACGCTATTTTATACGTAAATCTGACGGGCACTATTCTCGATGCAAATAGAAAGGTTAAGGATCTCTGCGGTTGTGAGCCCACAGAATTGATAGGGAAAAGCTTCGTTGATGCTGATTTTCTAACCCTGGATTCTATTGATGATATCATGCGCACCCTTTCTGAAACAGTGATAAATAACGCCACCCCCCAACCCCTCCAGATAACAATCAATCACAGGAACGGCAGCAAAGTCATCGCAGAAACAAGCCCCAGTATGGTGAAAATGGAAGACGGAACTGAGGGTATCCTGGCTATCATTAGAGATATCACCAAACGCGTAAAGGCGGAGCAGGCCCTGAAAGAAAGCGAACGGGTTTATCGGGAACTCGTGGAAAACGCCAGCGATATCATCTATACGCATGATTTGCAGGGAAATTTCCTTTCGGTAAATCCGATAGCTTTGCGTGTTTATGGATACGATAAGGAAGATATACTGAAGATTAACATTTCCCAGATTGTCGATCCCGAACACCTGCAAAAAACACTGCAATATATTCAGGCAAAAATTGATGGTTTGCCGGAAACCGGCCCCTACGAGATACTTACTCATCACAAAGATGGGAGACCTATCTGGGTTGAAGTGAATACCCGCCTTCTCAAACAAAACGGCCAGCCCGTCGGAGTGCAGGGTATTGCCCGCGATATCACCGAGCGCAAGAAGGCAGAACTTGCCTTGAAAGCATCCGAGGAAAAATACAAGACCCTGACCAATAATCTCAACGTGGGAGTCTACCGAAATACCCCCGGCGACAAGGGCAAATTCATCGAGGTGAACCCGGCGCATTTCAGGATGCTCGGATACGAAAGCCGCGAAGAATTTCTCTCAGTGGACGTAGCCAATCTGTATCAGTACCCGGAAGAAAGAAAGGCGATCAGCAAAGAGTTATCGGATAAAGGACTTATCAAAGATAGACAGGTAGAACTGAGAAAGAAGGACGGAACCCCCCTCATTGGGTGCATATCAGCCGTGGCAGTGAAAGATGAACGGGGAAAAATCCTGTATTTCGACGGTGTTGTGGAAGACATCACCGAGCGCAGGAAGGCCGAGCTTGCTCTGATGGAATCCGAGGAAAAATACCGGTCTCTGATTGAGAACATCAACGATGCCATTTTCTCAGTGGATAACGAAGGCTATTTTACTTATGCCAGCCCCGTAGCCGAGCAAATCTGGGGTTACAAGATAGACGAAATCGTGGGTCGGCATTTTGCCGACTTCGTAGTTCCCGAAGATTTACCCGGCCTGGCGGAAAGCTTTAAGAAAACCCTTAACGGTCAGATTGAGCCATCCGAATTTAGAATGATCAATAAAGATGGAACTATACGTCACGTTCTCACTTCCAGTCGATTGCTGTTACAGGAAGGTCAACCGGTTGGCCTGACAGGCATCGTAACCGATATTACGGCTCGTAAGCAGGCGGAAGAGGAACTGCTTAAGCTTAATAAGGAACTTATCACACTGAATACCATCGCCCAGACAATGATCCAGCCGCTGGAACTGGATAGCATTATGATACAAAAAACACTGGATATAAAGCATTGTTTTGTTTCGCTTGTGGAGGGAAACCATATGGTTCTCCGGGCCCACCGCGGGATATCTGCCAAAAATCTGGATATAATCAAAAAATGGGATTTGAAAGATGGTCTGCTGGGGCAAACGGTCCGATCCGGTGAACCCCGGTTTGTGGAATCGATTGCCAATCTTGCTGGCAATATGAAAGAAAATCTGGCTAAAGTTGTAATCGAAAATCGTCTGGGCCCTGCTATGTATGTGCCTCTCAGCGCGAAAGGGAAAACGCTGGGGGTACTGGTTGCCATAAAGCAAAACGATAGAACATTTACTCCTGAAGAAAAGGAGTTGATGAACGCCTTGCTTTACGAAGATTTGAGACGTGAAGGAGAAATTCGCCGCGAAGGTTTGAGACATGCGATTTTAGCACAGGAAGAAGAAAGAAGAAGAATCGCTCGTGAACTGCATGACCAGACCAGCCAGGTCCTGACCGGTGCCTCCGCAATGATTGAAGCAGCCGTAGCCACCCTGCCACTGGGATTAGCCAGAACCAAAGATAATTTGATACAAGTGCGTTCGTCGCTGACAAGCATGCTTGTTGATGTGCGCAACATTATCTACGAACTTCGTCCGACCCTGCTCGATGATCTGGGTCTGGTTGCTGCTGCAAGATGGCAGGCGGAGGAATTTCTCGTAAGATCGGGGGTAAAGGCCGAGTTCGAAACAAAGGGGAGAATTAAGAAACTATCTCCTCAAACGGAAACCGCTCTATTCAGAATAATACAGGAAGCAACTACCAACATAGTTAAACACGCTAATGCAAAAAGTGCTAGAATAACAATCGGTTTTGGACGTGAATCTGTTAAACTCAAAATTGAGGATGATGGCAAAGGATTCATCCTGCAGGAAGCCTGGACTTCCACGAAGGAAAGGCGAGGGCTGGGATTAGTGAGCATGAGAGAAAGAACGGAAATACTGAGTGGGAAATTCGTGGTGGACTCACAGCCCGGAAGCGGTACTCGGATTACAGTTGAAGTTCCATCGTAGGGGCAGATTAAATAATGCCAAGAATTCGAGTGCTGGTAGTTGATGATCATTCCATTGTCCGCGAGGGGATCCATGCTTTACTTTCTATGGATGATGGCATCGAAGTAGTAGGCGAAGCGACGAATGGGCGGGAAGCGATCGAAGAAGCGGTTCACCTTTCTCCTGACGTGATAGTCATGGATATTGCCATGCCCCAAATGGATGGGCTGGAAGCAACCCGGCGCATTCACAAACAGAATCCGAACATAAAGGTTGTCATCCTGACACAGCATGATAATAAGGAATATATCCTCTCCAGCATCAAATCCGGGGCCGCCGGCTGCATTCCCAAATATGCCCTGGCTACGGACCTGATCGCAGCAATACACACTGTATACGATGGCGATTCCTTCCTGTATCCTTCTATGGCCACAAAAGTGGTCGAAAATATCCGGCAGGCTGGCATGGAGGAAGAGGATAAATATGAAAAACTTACTGACAGGGAAAGGGAAATACTCAAATTGATAGTTGAGGACTATTCCAGCGAGGAAATTGGCAGGATGCTTGTTATCAGTGTCAAAACAGTGCGTAATCACAGGGCCAGCATCATGGAAAAGCTGCAGGTACAGGGTAACAGTGGATTGGTTAAATATGCCATTCGCAAAGGCTTGATAAGTCTGGATATATAAACACCTCCGAACAGTTAAAAGCCCCGGTTAGAACAATCGGGGCTTTTTGTTATGCCCCGGTATTCTCCCAATAAATAAATGGGCGCTCCGGCCCCTCTAAATGGGCGTCTGCCCATTGTATATCACATGGAAACAGAGGTAAGTTAATATTAGGAGTTGGGTTACAGGTGAGGCGGATATGGCATCTGATTACTTGACAGAATGTGGGGGGCGAATGCGGGATGTCAAGTAATCAGATGCTAATATAATTTATCTGGCAGTTTCGCAGGAGAGAATTATGGTTGTAACAGTTGAGGTACAGCATATCGTCAGGGAAGGAAAGGAAAAGGAAGCCCTCCAGATAATCAAAGAATTGTACAGTAAAGGATTAGATTACCACGGAAATACTAACTTCAGACAGGGCATGATGACCAATGGGACCGTCTCACCGGGGCTGGAAGCAGGAGATGGTTATAGAGATCATCTGGGGAAGGTTTTCTCTCAGGTAAGACGAGTAGCCGACCCCTCGGCCAAAGTGCAGGTTCGCCTGATAACATAGCGGGAAATATGAGGCTTAATTAATAACTAGGGAGGTGTTGAAATGACGAAGGTTGAGGATATAATGACAAATGGTTTCTCCCCCGTATCCCCGGAAACCCCCATTCTGGAAGTTGCTCAACAGATGAGGGATAGTGGGCTTGGCACAATACCTGTCTGCGAAAATGGAAAGTTGCGCGGTTTGATCACTGAAAAGAGCATCGTATCTAAAATCGTAGCCTCCGGACAGAACCCTAAAAAGGAACAGGCTGGAACCATAATGAGCAGCGGGGGCCCCAAGATTTCATATGGTTGTGATGCCGTGGAAGCTGCCAAAATAATGGCCAATCACGGGGTTCGCTATTTGCCGGTAGTTCAAAAT
Source organism: Dehalococcoidia bacterium (assembly GCA_041300025.1). Taxonomy (GTDB): domain Bacteria; phylum Chloroflexota; class Dehalococcoidia; order SZUA-161; family SpSt-899; genus JBGLNL01. The sequence goes on from JBGLNL010000001.1 coordinate 4,476, forward strand.
GGCGGGAAGCTGATGGGAATGCTCACCATTGATGATCTGGTCAAGGAAAGCATGGTGCTGGCCACCATGGTTTTGGCTACCTCAAACGGGAAAAGTTCAGCAGGTTCCGGCAATAAATAACTTCCTCTGAATATCCATTAACTTCTCGAAAGACTGTTTTTGTCATGCCCATGGTAACCCGGTTATCCTCGCGAGTGGTATAAACATGATTGTAGCAATTCTGGCTGTAGTTGTAAGTATCGCCATAGTAGGGTTGATTATCTATCTGATAAAATCGAACAGGAAAGAAAAGCGATAAGGATTGTGTTATAAGCCTGTAGGACATTGATGAATAAATGGTAAAGACAATGTTTTGGGACTGTGCCCGCCATAATGAAAGCAGGATCAACCAGCGGTTCCCCGGAAATATTACATTGGGTTTTGTTATCTTCCTTAAATATGATTTGGCTAACTGGTTACGTGAAATGTGATTTTATGATGCACCTTTTACATAGCGATAGGCTAAACCCAAGAGGGGGGCACGATCTTAATCGTACCCCCCTCTCTTAAGCGTGACTTTAGTAACTCTATATTCTTGGTTCAACCAGTTTTGCAAGTTCAAGCATCTGTTCGTGGGTAACCCCTTCCCTGTTACATCCAACCTGAACAAGGTAAGAACCTTTCACAAAGAAGATATCTTTCTGTTTAGTCATATAGGTTCTTCTGCAGGACAAATCTCCTACTTCATTGGTAATCTCTGCCTTTACAGCCGATCCTATTTCCATGCAGTCGTTATCAACCATTCTTTTTTCCGCCTCGGCGGCACTCGGGTAATGCTTTACCAAAAAGAAGAAGTTTGATTGTGTATCCTTCGCAAGGAATGTTATGGCACACCCTTCCGGATCGGTAGCCGCAATGGGCCCCTGCAGGTACTCCGTACCTATAACACCTGCAATCTCTGCAGTAGTGATGTAATTGCATTCACCAAAGTTGTAACTGGTCTCAATTGTTTCAGTTGACGCCGGCGTTGTTGCTGGCTCCGGGGTTACAGTCTTTTAGCTGGTTCAGTAATTTTGGATGGCTCTGCGGTAGACCCATCACCCCCGCATGCAGCTAAGAATAAAAATGCTATTACCATTATGCTAAGAAAAACTCTGGTCACAATAAGTCTTTCCTCCTAATTTATGATTCTTTGTCTCTAGCTTTTACCGATTCTGAAAACCCTTATGCCACACTTTGGGCATACGCCTCGAGTTGCCGGTTTGCCATTCTTCATTCTGATGGCCTTTGGATACCTGATCTCCGCCTGCTTCCAGCACCTCATGCAACAGGCTTACATAATTGCACCTCCTTTTGCCAAAAAGCATACAGCAGGAAAAACTCGCCCATGAAGTGCAGTTCGTCGCAATTCAGGGCTTTTAACTGGTCAAATAGCACATCAAAACGTCGATCATTTGCGAGTAGCTGATAGTGCTGGTTAAGTATTCAATGAGTGCATCAACCATCTCCCCGTAATCTATCTTTCCGTTGAGATTATGATCATATACCAGACAGAACAATCCAGCCATGCTCCAGCTTCCAACATCGCACTGGCCATAGTAGTTGGATCCAGTGGCGACCACCGTTCCGTCGCTCTTTAATCCAACTGTATGATAGTGCCCGGCAGCGACCTGCTCGATATCGGTCCATCCGCTTACATTACACTGGCCGTAGCCGTTATCTATTGTGGCAACCACCGTTCCGTCGCTCTTTAATCCCACGGTATGATCGTCTCCGGCGGCGACCTGCTCGATATCGGTCCATCCGCTTACATTACACTGGCCATCGTAGCTTAATCCGGTGGCGATAACCGTTCCGTCGCTCTTTAGTCCAACAGTATGCGCATCCCCGGCGGCGACCTGCTCGATATCGGTCCATCCGCTTACATCGAGCTGGCCATAGGTATTGTACCCGATGGCAACCACCGTCCCATCGCTATTTAATCCCACAGTATGCCAGCCACCGGCGGAGACCTGCCGGATATCTGCCCAATCGCTTACATTACACTGGCCGGAGCCGTCATATCCGGTGGCAACCACCATCCCGTCGCCCTTTAACCCCACAGTATGCTCCCCCCCGGCGCAGACTATGGGCTGATAATGGCCGCCAGCAAAAGCTTTATCAACATGACCTGCGTTGGATAGCCCGGAAAGAAACAAACTCAAAAGCAGGGTCAGGCAGATGATAGTAATCAGGGAACGCCGCACCAAAGTCATTTCACCCTCCAACATCCTGAAATCAAAAGGTGTAACCAAAGGAACCTCGCGTTGCGAGCGTCATCGGGATCATCCTTTCTCACCACCATCATGAACGATCGCATTGACCTCTTCCATCAATACATTAAGGAAATCAGCTTCGTCCACCGTTCGTACTTTTTCGCCCTTTTTAAAGATTATCCCTCTGCCTCTGCCGCAGGCCAAACCCACATCAGCATCTTTGGCCTCGCCCGGCCCGTTGACCACGCAACCCATCACCGCTACCGTGATCGGCGTTGTCATCTTCGAAATGCGTTCCCCGACTGCCCGGGCCAGATCGTAAAATCCGGTCGCCTCACACCTGCCGCATGTGGGGCAACTAATCAGTTTTGGACCATGCTCGCGTATCTCCAGCGGCTTCAGAATATCATAGGCAGCTTTGATCTCTTCACACGGATCGGCGGTAGTCAAAGAAACACGAACGCTATCGCCGATACCCTGATACAGAAGCGCCCCCAGCCCTACCGCGCTTTTAATGCTCCCCGGGCCGGGAAGGCCCGCTTCGGTCATACCGATATGAAGGGGGTAAGGCATCTTTTCGGCAATGGCTTCATTGGCCTCAATAGTAGCAATCACATCCGAAGCCTTGATGGAAACTTCGATCAGTTCGAAATCCATACTTTCCAGCAATCGTATTTGTTCAAGGGCAGCCTGCGACATTCTCTCGGCAAGGTTGCTTCCTCCCCGCTGATGCGCCAGACTACCGGCATTGACACCTATTCGAAGCGGGATCGATCTCTCCTTAGCAGAGCGCACAATGGCAGCCACATTTTCTTCACCCTGAATGTTCCCCGGATTGAACCGGACCTGATCTACGCCGCTTTTTATAGAAGCAATCGCCAGCCGATGGTCGAAATGGATATCGGCAATGATGGGCATCGGAGAACTGCGTTTGATTTCTGCAAGCGCCTCGGCAGCTTCATTATCGGGGACGGCAATCCTGACGATCTCACATCCGGCATCAGCCAGCCGTGAGATCTGATCGAGCGTAGCCGGTACGTTGCGCGTATCCGTCTTGGTCATCGATTGAACATTCACCGGAGCGCTGCCGCCCACAGTGACATCACCAACTTGAATAGGTCGAGACATTCGGCGTCGAATCATGCTATCACCAATTCATTGGTATTACGGGAGCAAACTCTCCCCGGAAAGAATACGTTCTATATCCTGGAAAGTGACAAATAGGATGAAAGCAATCAGCAGGAAAAAACCAATCAGATGAATCATGCCTTCCGTTCTAGGCGAAACTCGCCTCCCCCTGCCAGCCATTTCGATAAGCACAAATACGATACGGCCGCCATCAAGTGCCGGAAGCGGTAACAGGTTTACTATTCCCAGATTGAAACTGAGCACACCCGCCCAGAACAGCAGGTCCTCCCATGTCCCCCTTTCGGCAATCTCCACAGTGACATCCCCAGCCGCCACCGGCCCGCCAAGCTCAAACGGTATCTCGTGAGAAATGAGAGCCGAGATTCCATCCTTCATGGCGACGATCATATCCCAGGTTTTCTGGCACCCCTTGGCCACCGCTGTCCAGGGCGGATACCATTTCTGTTCCCTGATCAACTCCGCATGGGTGAGAGTCACCCCTATCGGGCCCTCTCCTTCCGGGGGATCCACCCGGGGAACCATCTGCAAGCTTATCTGTTCCCCATCCCGCAAAACCACCACGGTGATCTCGGAACCCAAATTAGCATCAACCTGCTCGCTCAAATCTTCCAACCGGACTATCTCAACGCCATTAACGCTCAGTATCCGGTCATCTTCTTCAACTCCGGCAAAATCAGCAGGACTGCCCGCCACTGCTTCAACAACCTTTACCCCCTCATAGTCCATAACTTCATCATGAGGGACCATATAAATGAAGCTGAAAAGAATCACCGGGAATATAAGCATCACCAGCGAGCCGGCACTCAGGACCAGCAACCGGCTCCACGGGTCTTTGCTGGCCAGACTGCCCGGCTCCGAAGGGTCCTCTTCGCCCAGCATCTTGCAGAATCCGCCCAGTGGAATCCAGTTGATGGAATAAATCGTCTCGCCCCGCTGCTTGCCCCAGATACGCGGAGGAAGTCCCAGCCCGAACTCCAGCACTTTCACTCCCCGCCACTTGGCAGTGAGGAAATGACCCATCTCGTGGATGAACACAAGGAAAAACAGGCTGACAATGAACCACAAAATGGCCCAGCCGGCAGTCACGACAGACACCATCCTTGAGCTGTTTGCCTGGCCCATGCATCGGCAGCCAGGATATTTTCGAGCGATGGATTCTCCACCCGGCTATGCCGGCCCAGCGTATCCTCAAGCAATCTGGGGATATCGAGGAAACCGATCCGGCCATCGAGGAAGAGAGACACGGCAACCTCATCGGCAGCGCTCAAAACCGCCGGCATGGTTCCACCGCTTTCCCCGGCTTCGAGAGCAAGCCGCAGGCAGGGATACCTGCCCAGATCGATTGGAGTTAGTTTGAGGGAATCGATTTCGCCAAAATCCAGTTTGGGAAGCTCTGGATTGGCCCATCTCTGCGGATGGGAGAGGGCGTATTGAATCGGCAGGCGCATATCGGGAAAGCCAAGCTGCGCCTTAATCGAACCTTCGGCAAATTCTACCATCGAATGGATGAGGCTGCCGGGATGTATCATCACTTCGATTCTATCGAACGGCACATCGAAAAGCCAGTGAGCCTCGATGACCTCCATCCCCTTGTTCATCAAATTGGCAGAATCGATGGTCACTTTCGGCCCCATTTTCCATGTGGGATGCTTCAAAGCTTCGGCGGCAGTGACATGCGCCAATTCCGCAACAGGACGATCCCGAAACGCACCCCCGGAGGCAGTAAGGATAATCCGTGCAACCTCGTTTTGTTCTTCTCCTTGAAGGCACTGCCAGATGGCGCTGTGTTCGCTATCGACCGGTTTGATCTGAGCGCCAAACTTGCGCGCCTCGGCCATCACGATCGCGCCGGCCATCACCAGCACCTCTTTATTGGCCAGTGCCACTGTCTTCCCGGAGCGAATTGCTGAAAGCGCAGGTAAAAGGCCGGCCGCCCCTGAAGTAGCCACGACCACCAGATCAACATCCTGATGGCCGGCAATCTCCTGCATGGACAATTCCCGAATCTTTCCAAGGTGAATCGACTTTGCGCAGGAAATCATCTCAGGCTGAAACTCAATCGCCTGCCGCCGCAAGAGGTCAACATTATTCCCCGCCGCTAACGCCACCACTTCGATATTTTCAGGAAACGCCCGCGCTATCTGGAGAGTCTGCTGTCCGATGGACCCCGTGGAACCAAGGACTGCAATTCGCTTTTTCAAACCAGCCATACTACCCAATAATATACCAGAACTACAACAAAAAGGAGACTATCGAGACGATCAAGAGCGCCCCAGTTGAGCAAATATGCCAATCAGAAATCCTAATGGTATTATCAGATGATATCCCACATCGTCCAGCTCAGTTACAATAGCAACTGCCACCGTTGCCACCACTGCACACACCAATCCGCCGACAGCCCCTTCCCATGTCTTGCCCGGACTTATCGTCGGGGCCATGCGGTTTTTGCCCAGAGCCCGCCCTATGAAATAAGCACCCGTATCACAGGCAAACGTGGTCACTAATACCAGAAAGACCCAGTCGCGCCCCTCATCCAGTTCCCGCAAAAAGATGAAATGGCTCATCATCCATCCAAGATAAAAAACACCTCCAACCGTCCAGGTCCAATTCATGAGGGCGTTACGCTTGGTCGGATATAGAAGACACCTTATCAGAAGTATAACTACCACCGCTGTTATGAGCAAAGGGGTAGTTCGCGCATCATCGGAGTGGGCATCCAGAATAAAAAGCAGGGTTAGAAGTGTGCCGAGTAATAGAAAAGGACGCCATCCGGCTATGGTAGCTATTCGATAAAATTCGATGATACCCAGCAACACAAAAACGGCTATCGTGAGGGAAAACCAGGGATCACCAAACCAGACAGCAGCACCTATGACAGGCAGAAGAACCAGCGCGCTGATCAGCCTTTTCCAGAGCATACCTCAAATCAGGAGATCTCGAGGCATGGCCTCATCAGCCTCCGCTCCTTCTCCCATTAGACGTGAGCCCTCCAAAACGTCTCTCACGCTGACCGTAAGCACGCAATGCCTTCATTACTTCCTCTTCATCGAAGTCGGGCCAGAAGGTTGAGGTAGCGTAATATTCGCTATAAGCGGACTGCCAGATAAGGAAATTAGAAAGACGCATTTCATCGGCAGTGCGAATCACGAGATCGGGATCGGGGGTTCCATTAGTATAAAGGTAGCGGGTAAAGAGAGCCTCGTCAATCTTTTCCGGAGACAGGCCATCCCTGATAATCCGCCGAACAGCCTGCACAATATCAGCCCGGCCTCCATAATTGAAAGCTACGTTTAAAGTCATTTTATTATTATTTCTGGTTAAATCGATGGCCCACTTTACTTTTGCCTGAAGCTCCTGGCTCAAGCCTTCAAGGTGCCCCAAATGGCGAAGTCTTACCCCTTCCTTGTGCAGATTCTCCGTTTCACGGTCGATCACATCAGCCAGAATATGCAAAAGCCCCTGTACTTCTTCTTCAGGACGGCTCCAGTTTTCCGTGGAGAAAGCATAAAGGGTGAGATATTTCACACCGCAGTTGCCAAAAGTTCGAATGATGCGGCGGATGTTCTCGGTACCCGCACGATGACCTGCCAGCCGAGTGAGCCCCCGACTTTCCGCCCAGCGCCCATTGCCATCCATAATAATGGCAACATGGACAGGAACCGGAATAATTTCCGTGGCGGGCATTTCATCCATAGGCTACTACAGGCCCAGCTCTCTGGCGATAATCAGTTGTTGAATCTCCGTGCTCCCTTCGGTGGTATGGAAAAGGATAGCATCGCGATAATAACGCTGGATCACTGATTCCATCAGATAACCGGCACCAGCGTGAATTCGCATAGCTTCTTCAGCCATTTTGATGGCCATTTCCGAAGAGCACATTTTGGTCATGGCGGACTCTTTACGACACTCGTTGCCCTGATCATAGAGCCAGGCAACTTGATAAAGAAGCCATCGGGCTGCCTCTAAATCCACATTCATCCGGGCCAGCTTGAAAGCAATGGCCTGATTCTTTCCGATCGGTTTACCAAATTGAATCCTTTCCTTTGCATAGCTCAACGAGGCATCAAAAGCTGCCTGACCTACTCCCACGCTCCGGGCACTATGTGAAATCCTGGCACCATTAAGGGACTCCATCATATATTTAAATCCCTTGCCTTCTTCCCCAATCAAGTTATCAGCACTTACCCGGCAATCATCAAATGCAAGATCACCAGTAGCAGTTGAGTGATTCCCCAGCTTTCTCATCTGGTTGCTCGTAAAACCCGGCGTACCGGCATCTACAATAATGGTACTTATTCCCCGGCTACCCTTGCTTTTATCAGTTACCGCCGCCACAGTCACGAAGTCGCATATCTGCCCATTGGTGATATAAATTTTATTCCCGTTTATGATAAAGTGGTTACCATCTCTGACAGCCTTGGTATCAAGATTGGCGGCATCCGAACCGGCATTGGGCTCCGTCAGGCCATAGGCCGCAATCTTTTCCCCTTTACACGCCGGAACCAGATATTTTTGTTTCTGTTCCTCGGTACCATGAGTTGCCAGGACATGGGTAGCCAATCCCCCGTTAACCATTATAGCGGAGCAAATGCCGGAAGAGACTTTCCCTAGTTCTTCAACGAGAATGCACTCGCCAATTTTGCCCAATCCACCGCCACCGTACTCCTCGGGGTAAGCAGGACACAAATAACCCAATTGACCTAGTTTGGCAAATAATTCTACAGGGGTCTTCTCTTTTGCTTCAGCTTCATCTACAATGGGAGCTACTTCACGGGTAGCAAAATCCCTGGCGGCATTTTGGAATAACTGCTGTAATTCATCGAATGCGAAATCCATCCATATACTCCTTATTATAAAAAATGATCTTACCCATCACACAACAAATCACTGAAAAATAGAGCCGATTCACAACTGGGTAACATAACACGGGCATGGTACTGCGGGCCTATTCTTCCATAACTTCCTTTTCTTTATCAGACCCAACCTTATCAACATTACCAATAAATTCATCGGTGATTTCCTGAAGCCGCTTCTCGGCACGCTTCTCGTCATCCTCTGATATCTCTTTATCGTTTTTCATTTCCCGAATTTTTTCCAGTGAACCACGTCTTATATTGCGCACGGAAATCCGCCCTTCTTCAACCTTTTTTTTCACCACCTTCACGAGCTCTTTACGGCGCTCTTCGGTAAGCTCCGGGATCTGCAATCTAATCACATTGCCCTGAGTGGAAGGATTCAATCCCAGGTCCGATTTCAGGATAGCTTTCTCAATGATCGAGACAATCGATTTATCCCAGGGCTGAATAACAATCATCCGGGCCTCGGGAACGGAAATGCTGGCAACCTGACTCAAAGGAGTCGGGGTGCCATAATAATCCACTTTAACATTATCAAACAGCCGGGTGCTGGCCCGCCCGGTTCGAACTCCGGACAAATCCCTTTCCAGTGCATCCACAGCCTTGCCCATTTTGATTTCAGTGTTTTTCAGGACATCATCTATCATTTCTTCCCCCTAATTCGATACCAATGTACCAATGGACTTCCCCATTACTGCTTTTTCGATGCTTCGAGGGGATTGAAGGCTAAAAACGAGAACCGGAAGATGATTATCCATACAAAGGGTGAGAGCAGTTGAGTCCATCACACTCAGCCGCTTGTTAATGGCATCCAGGTAACTGAGGCGCTTAAACTTTTTGGCATTCTTATTGACTCGGGGGTCAGAGTCATAAACCCCATCAACATTGTTTTTGGCCATGAGCAGTATTTCAACATTCATGTCCACCGCCCTGAGAGCAGCGGCAGTATCAGTGGTCATATAAGGATTCCCCGTTCCAGCCGCAAAAATAACCACGCGCCCTTTCTCAAGGTGCCGGATGGCTCTTCTTCTGATGTAAGGCTCAGCCAGCGATTGCATAGGAATAGCGGTTTGAGTCCTTATGGTGAGGCCCTGTTTTTCGAGAGCATCCTGAAGAGCAAGGGCATTGATTACTGTAGCAAGCATCCCCGCATAATCGGCCGTGGAACGATCCATCCCCTGAGCTTCAGCGGTACTTCCCCTCCAGATATTCCCCCCACCAACCACAATGGCTACTTCCACCCCCGCACTCACAACCTGCTTAATCTGTTCGGAAATACCTCTCAACACACCGGTGTCGATACCGTACTCCGCTTCACCCATCAAAGCCTCTCCGCTAATTTTGAGCAGAACACGCTTATAACTGGGTTCATCCATTCGTTATGCACCTATTTCAAATCTAGAGAATCTGTTAACCCCTATATTCTCGCCAACCTTGGCCACCAATTCAACAATTTTATCCTGCACGGTTTTGTGAGGGTCTTTTATAAACGGCTGGCTCAAAAGGCAAACCTCCTCAGGATTCTTATCGGCTGGAGCCTCTTCAGCCGTAAGATAACCGGGATCGGTGGCTGCCACCTGCATAGCCAGATCATGAGCCAGTGTTTTGAAATCTTCTGTTCTAGCCACAAAATCAGTCTCGCAATTGACTTCGACCATGGCACCAATACGTCCCCCGGCATGCATATAAGCCTCCACCAGGCCACTCCCAAGAGCGCGTGTGCTTTTCTTCTGTGCAATTGCAAATCCCCGCTCTTTGAGTACTTTCATGGCAGCATCGAAATCGCCGCCAGCGCCCACAAGAGCTTTTTTACAATCCATCAGGCCAGCCCCTGTTTTCTCTCTCAACTCTTTAATCCGGTCTAATGTGACCTCCATTATTTCCCCTTTCTAGTCTTCCTCAATGTCTTCTCCTGTGAGATCATCAAGAGGCAATTTTAAATACTTTTCACTCACTTTTTCCGCTGCCACATCTGTTTCCGCAAACTGCTCAGGCATAACATCACCAACCGTAACCGGTTCCTCGAAGGGTTGAAGTCCCGATTTGCCTTCGATTACGGCATCGGCCATCACACTGCATATAAGCCTGACGGATTTAATAGCATCATCGTTAGCAGGTATAGGATAATCAACTTGCCGAGGGTCGCCATCAGTATCCACCATTCCCACAATAGGAATCCCCAATTGTCTTGCCTCGGTCACCGCGATCTTATCTTTAAGTATATCTGCCACAAATAAGACACTGGGGAGTTTGGTCAGTTCCTTTACGCCTGAAAACAACAGGTTAAGGCGCTGCATTTGTTTTTCCAGTTTCAATGCCTCTTTTTTGGGCAACGCATCAAAATCACCCCTGGCATGGCTATCTTCCAGACGAACCAGGTAATCAATCCGTGATTGAATCGTGGCGAAATTCGTCAAAGTGCCGCCAAGCCAGCGGCGACTCACATAGTATGCGCCACAACGCCTTGCCTCTTCCTCAATTGATTCCTGAGCCTGCTTCTTGGTTCCCACAAAAACGATACTGCCCCCGCCTGCTATCATGTCTCTTACAAAGTTACGCGCTTCCTGCAACTTTTGCAGAGACTGCTGCAAATCGATTATGTGAATCCCATTGCGCAGGGTGAAGACATACTGCTTCATTCGCGGGTTCCAGCGCCTACGCTGATGCCCGAAATGAACGCCGGCCTCAAGTAAGAGCTTGATAGTAACCGGCTCCGACACTGGGAAATTTGAATTTTGTGTTTTGTTTACTTCTGTTATTTCCGCCATACTTACCCGCTTTTTGCCAAATTACTGTGCTAGTTTATCACAATTAACGCCCAAAAGACAACACACAAACATACTAAAAGGTCACAGAGATTTTTACCCCCTGTGACCTTTCGTTTCATCAAAGAGACAGGACTTTTACTTTTGATAAATCCGAGTATAGAGGGTCGGCCATTTCTTGCGACCAGCCGCCTTGACAGCATCCTGAATATCCAGGCAAAAACCTTCCGTGCCCCTATATCCCACAGCTCTGCTGGGATAACCGGGTCGGCGGCGCAGATGAGTTGAAGTATTCACATAAGCAATGTTCGAAGGCTCGATCTGCCCGGCATAAGGGCTGAAATCACAATACATATAGAGCATATCATCGTTATGTAAACCAAGTTTTTCCATGACTACCGGCAGATAAAACTTATGGAAATCACGGTATTGCCCATCTTTAAGCCGCATTACTATAGGATCAAATTCATCCGATAGGAAATAATCCCAGTCAACCCGCTTGGCCTTGATGGTCTCATCATTGCAGAATCCCATTTCGGGATAGGCTGGAGTGTAAACAACATCCATACCCAAATCCTTACACAGGCGCAAATATGAACCAGTCCGGTTACCGATGGCACCCATGATGCAAACCTTACCGGCAACCATCTTTTTGGTCTCTTCCCATACCTTGTTTATCTTCTCATGTTCGTCAGCAATGAATTGCTCCGCTTCCTTCTCTCGCCCGGTAGCCTCTCCAAGATGCCGCATAAATTTATCGTTTGCTTCAAATCCCAGTGGCAACTCATTGTAGATCAGCTTAGTTCCGAATCTTTCCTTCATTTTTTCTGCAATGGGAAAAGCCCAGGTTCCACATAAAACCGTGTTAATGCCACCCTCAGGAGTGGTGCGGATATAATCGTAATCACCACCGCTAGCCATCAGAACACGGTGAACCTTGAGACCAATTGCCTCAATCATTCTGCCAAGCTCTTCGGCATCGGAAGGATAAGGGTTAGGCCGAGGTTTCCCTTCGGCTCCTCTGACGTGCGGCCAATAGACCTCTCGGTTAGCGCCCAAAATATTCACCGCCTCCGGGTCAACGCTTTTGGGTTCATCCATCAGGTCCACCCACATCTGGGTCACCTTTTCGATGATGACACCGGTCGGTCTGTCCTCGTAACCGGCGCAAGGGAAGTAGTAAACTCTGATTCCCAAATCTTCCTGAGCCTTGGCACAAACACGCTGTATGTCATCCTGTACCATACTTGTGGCGCAACCGGGCAAAACAATGATCAGCTTGGGTTTGTAGTCACGATCCACTGCCCTGATGGCCTCAGCCAGAGCCTGCTCACCACCAAAGATCACATGGCGCCTATCGATAGAAGTGGTGGGAAAATGAGCAAAGGCATGTCCGTAATCACCGAATCTATCAGAGTGAAAATTTCGTACACATGAGTTACAGTTCAAAGTGCCATGCAGGATAACCACCACATCACGTAACATCTCAGTCATTTCATGAGTCATCATGAGCTTGCACCAAACCGCCGCATCCGCATGCCCACACCTTTGTTCATATTGCTCGTAGGCCTCTGCATCCGGGAGCGTCGGATACAAATCGCTCATGGGCATAATTTCATATTCCGGGTCGCCCTCAAGCTTTGCCTTCCATTTCTTTTCATTTGCGGTTAAAATACGCGTTGTCATCACTACCTCCTTAAATAGTGCGGGTTAACCTCAGGATCGAAACACCCTAAGCTCCAACAGCATCCTCCTCCCGTGTTCTATACCGGTTCATCTGCCATAGCTCCGGTTGCCGTATGCCAGCATTAGTTCCCTTCCAGAGTTCCTGGATCAGGTACAGAGATCCCCGTACTCCCATATAAGGCCACGGTATGCGATCCCAGTGGCTCATAAAGTAAACGCCAGTCATGGAAACATGAGGGATTCCGAAACCCTCAATAAGATGATGATCCACCCTGTGACCAATTGCAAAAACAACCCCGGTCTCTTTACATTTATTTCCCCATGCATAATAGCTCGGGTTTTCCATCACCTCAAAATCGAGATAGGGCGCCATCTGCTCCATCTGTTTCTCCGCCCTCGTAAAGGCTTCATCGGCCAAACCCAGAAGACCAACCAGCACCGGCCGCATGTTAAAATCAAAGAACAAGCTTCGGGCCAATGCGGCTGCCATCGGAGCCGGACCCAGCACTGCCACGCGCTTGCCGAACATGCCCGTCATCATCCATGAAGCATTATATTCCATCCTCGTCCGTTGCCGGACCAGCTTCATATCCTCTTCCATCTGGGCTTTAGCCTTCTTCTCATCACCAAACTGCCTGGCGATAGTAGTGTACCATTCCTCGGTATTATGAATTCCTACCGGCAGAACCAAATCCTGCCCCCAGACAGGCATGCCCAAATCCTCACACCCTTCTTCAAAATCCGCCAGATCCTCGCCGCTAAGAACATAGTTATTCTTGGCTTTGTTAATATCGGGCAATTCGGAGACGGTAATATTCTGAAACAGAACTTTATTTATCGGGACTTCAGCAGCCTTGAGCAATCGTTTGATTTCCTCAAGGTCATCCGGCCAGTTATCAGAACCCATCAGATGGGGAGCAACAATATTTATCCCCTTTTTCTCATCACTCGGAGCCGGGCAATATTTATCCAGAACAGCCGCCAGAACCATTTCCGTCCCCCTGGAATATTCTCCCAAAAAAGCGGCAGTATCAATGGCAATGGCATCAACGTCGTTCTCCTCCGCAATAATCGCCGCCGCCCGCGCAATATCATCCTCAATTATAGAAGGGCCATCCCCGGTAAAGACAAATACCAACTCCGGCTTGGCTTTGGCCCTCCCCTGGATTAACTCACGCCCCATGTTAACAATCAGCGGTACGTTCCGCCCATGCACAGATTCCATGGGCCCCATGTTAGTCTCTTTTAGCGGTAAATAATTTCCCGCAATAACCGGCGCTGCCTGGCGCAAATGGACGACCTCGATAGTACATCCCTGAACAGCATGCAAAACTGCCGCTGCACCTTTTATCCCTGCAACCGTCATCACAGCCCCGGCCATGGCACCCATCTCGTACCGGTCCCCATATTCTTTCGGTGGTTTGATTATTTCCATAGTCATCTTGGCACTCTCCTAAAAAGTAGTGTTTTCAGGCTACCTGTTCTATCTCATCCGTCCGGGTCTGGACAATCTTCTTGATTTCGGCCATGGTAGTCGGGTTGGGGACACGCCTTTCCGTGTTCGCCAGAACCTTTCTGGCCAAGTTGCGATATTCCTCAGCCTGATTACTTTCCGGGAAAGCTTCCATGACCGTCTTTCCCATAAACTCAGCCTTCTGAACGATCTTGTCTCTGGGGATATGGTAAATTACCGGCACCCCCACCACTTTGGCAAAATCTTCAACTATGGCTTTTTCGTTGGGAACGCCACGCATGTTGTCAATGATACCAGCACACATGACTTCAGCCCCGGAATCATGAACGAGTCGCAGGGCCTCCATGATACGGTTAACCATGTAAAGAGTAAGGAACTCACCGCATCCTATAACATATACATCCTTGGCATAACCATCTCTAACGGGCTGAAAGAATCCGCCACAAACCGAATCACCCAGAATGTCATATATCATAAAGGTGATATTGTGCCTTTCGGGAACTTTATGATCGTTAAGCTGCTTCAGCGCAAAAGTAACACCTTTGCCAGCGCATCCCTGAGCCGGGGGCGGTCCGCCAGATTCAGCACAAAGAACACCATTAAACCCGACGTAGAGCCTGCCTTCTATATCTTTTCTTCTTATGCGCGCAAAACGCCCGCCCATCTGGGTCAGATCATTAATAGTAGGTTTAAGTTGACCACAAAGGGTAGCAACGGAATCATGTTTGGGATCGCAACCAACCTGGAACACCGTCTCTCCCAGCTCCACCAGAGCGGCGCTCAGGTTGCAGGAAGTAGTGGACTTGCCTATACCACCCTTCCCATAAATAGCAATTGTTTTCATTTCTCTTCTAGCTTCACTTATTTCTTCAAATTCTGGTATACCCGCCATGGATAACCTCCTTCTTTTGAAACTACACAAATTCCCTATTCAAACGCCTCATGAACACGGGCAAGTGCGATTATATCCTCAAGCGACATCGGGGTAGGCATGTACTTGTTTTTGTTCTCCACAACCATCTTGGCCAGATCACGATACAGCTGAGCCTCCGGGGAATCAGGGAATTTCTCCACAATAGTCCCCCCCCTCGCTTCGGCTCTCTGGACCTTTTCCATTCGTGGAATAATGCCCATAATAGGAACACCGATCTTATTGGAAAAATCCGTGACTAATTCTACTTCATTGTCCACGCCCCTGAGGTTAACCAGAAACCCGCAAGCCCTGGTATTGGCCCCGGCCGCAGCAACAGTATTGATGGCCGAGCAGATATTATTAGAAGAATAGGTACTCATCAACTCACCGCTGGTTACCAGATAAACCTCCTCGGCGTATCCGGCCTTCATCGGCTGGCCAAACCCTCCACATACCACATCGGCAATGGAATCGTAAATCACGATATCAATATCGTGCTTGGCGTAGATTTCATATTTACGCAGATAATCCAGCGCCATAGCCACACCACGCCCGGCACAACCGGCACCCGGATCAGGACCGCCGGATTCGGCACAAAGAACACCTTTATACCCCTCAGTTATGCAATTTTCGATCTTGTCCGCATCCATCCCGTTCGCCCGGGAATACTCAAGAATCGGGTTCTCCGTCATCTCCCCATTCTGCAGGAAAGCAGTGGAATCGGCTTTGGGAGAGCAGCCCACCTGCATCACTTTATATCCCATATCGGCCAGCGCCGCCGAAAGATTACAGGATATGGTAGACTTGCCAATACTGCCCTTACCATAGATGGCAATCTGTCTGGCTTTCTTCTCTGCCACAGTTTCTCCTCCTTCCATGGATTAGTTTGTGAAATTGGATATTTGCGAAAGTTTTTCCAGATGAAAAACCCTCGGACACCGCAAGAATAACATAAATATCACGCCATGTCAATGCATTTCAATAATGTGAAATTTCTTGCATTTCTGCTGGAAATGAGGTATAATCCAAACTTATAATACATTAACTTTTTGAGTTAAAATATGCCGGGAAGAAAAGGAAACTTAACAGAACAATTCGATATGTGGCGCTGTGTCTGGGAGCGCTACACTCAGCCAGACATCACCCAAAAGGAAATCGCCAGTTCTCTGGGAATTTCGGAGGCGAAAGTCTCCCGACTGCTAAGCCGGGCAGAGAAAGAGGGAATGATGAAAATCTCCGTGGAAGTCACCCCTCCGAGAAATCCCAGACTTGAAGATGCGTTGCGCGACCGGTTTGAATTATTCGATGCAGTGGTAACACCCACTATCGGCAACGACGGTCGCAGCGTGCGAAGAAGCGTCGGCATCGCCGCAGCGCGATACTTCGAATGGCTGGTCAGGGATAGCTCCAAGGTAGCCGTCGCATCCGGCACCACGCTTACCCAGATGGTTGAAAATCTCACTCCCCGGAAGTTCCGCGATCTGAAACTTTATCCCATGGCAGTTATGGAACTCGGACTAAAGGCCAACGCCGCACAGGTAGTGGAGTTTTTCCCGTACGCTCTGGTAGCAGCAATGCGAGCTAAATACGGCGGCGATGTTCAGGCTTTCAATTTCCAGATATCCCCGGTCGAAAGCAAAGAGCTAAGTCAGGAACAAAAAAACGAAATTCTGGAACGAAATGGTATCCGTGAACTCTTTGAAGAAGCAATGAACGCTGATACTTTCCTTATGGAAATAGGCACCTTCAAATATATCGATAAGCGAGCCGAGGCAATCCTGCGCTATTACAACACGGATATTGCCAAACTGAAAAAAATATCCCGGGGGCAGATCAACTTTCAGGCCTTCGATTCCGAACGTGTTCTGCAGGAAGAATTCAAAGGCCTGAACGACCTCATCACCGTGTCACTGGAGCAACTCAAGCAAATGTCCCGAACCCCGGGCAAGCACGCCATTGCGGTTTCCGCCGGTAAGGACAATATCGAGGCAATCAGCGCCTCTCTTTCCCCTGATATACGTTGCTACGACATCCTGATAACCGATGCAGCAGTGGCCGAAAGCATCCTCGGTATATCCTGACGTTTTGCGCTTGCTTTTCAAATCAGGAAACCTTACTATAATAAAGCGTAGTTGAATAGCCAGATGAGAGGTGCCCTTATACAGGTCCAGTGCAGTCCCGCCATGGAAACAGGCCAATGATAATATCAAACACAAAACCCCTTGCTTGAATACAAGGATTCTCAAATGAGCGATGCAAGTATGGGAGGAACACTCAAAATGAACTGGCAAAGAATTCTGCTTTCAATATCACTCATATTTACCATCATCCCACTGACAGCTTGCGTGGAAACCGATGACAGCAATATCACACCTGAGCGAATAATCTCGCTAGCCCCAAGCAACACGGAAATCCTCTTCGCTCTTAATCTGGGGGATTCTGTGGTGGGCGTAACGGAATATTGCGATTATCCCCCCGAAGCCCGGCAGAAAACAAAAATCGGCGGATTTTCCACTGTAGATATAGAAAAGGTCATCGAACTCGATCCAGACATGGTGCTGGCTACCGGGATACACCGCGATACAGTCGTGCCTCAGTTAAGGGAAAAGGGAATCAAGGTGCTCATCATAGACCCTCAAACACTGGATGAAGTACTATCGGATATCGCTCTTGTAGCAGTTCAGACCGACAGATTCGAAGAATCAAATATGCTGGTTTCCGACATGGAAAACAGAATCAAGGCACTTACCAGCAAAATCTCCTCCACCAGCGAAAAACCAAGCGTCTTCTACGTTACCTGGCACGATCCGATATATACAGTCGGGAAAGGAACATTAACAAACGAACTGATCGAAAAGGCCGGGGGCACTAATATATTCGCCGATTCTGAGGGACATCTGCAGATAAATCTGGAAACTGTCGTTACCCGCAACCCTGAGATAATCCTGGCCTCAGCCGGGCACGGAGCAGCCGAGGAATCGCCCGTTATCTGGGCACAAACCGATGAGAGGCTGCGCGGAATTGACGCCCGCCTGAACGATAAGATTTACCAGATAGATGCCGATCTGGTCACCCGAGCCGGGCCGCGGGCCGTTGATGGACTGGAACTGATAGCCAAACTCATCCACCCGGAATTATTCGTAGAATAACACGACGGGAAACCATTCATGTCAGTTGATACAACCGAATCCTCCCGGCACAGGATATCTAATATACGCTTAACACAACCTCAGCACTGGCGCAGCCGACTTTATTCCATGTTAGGCCTGACAATCCTGCTGGCTGGAGTAACGGTTTTCGCCTGTTCTCTGGGCAGCGCCAATGTACCCTTCGTCACGGTCTGGCAAATGCTTATCTCCAAACTCCCGTTCGTGGATATAGACGGTGACTGGTCAACAAATACCGAGATCATCATCCTGGAAACGAGGCTGCCTCGGATTATTCTCGCCGGGATCGTAGGAGCCTCTCTCGGAGTGGCCGGGGCAACTTATCAGGGACTCTTCCGCAATCCGCTGGCCGATCCATATCTTATCGGAGTTTCTCATGGTGCGCTGCTGGGTGCAGCTATCGGTTTCCTGCTGCCGATAAACTGGCAGGGACTGGCGGGAGATATGCTTATTCCCTTACTGGCATTTGTCGGGGCCACCATAACAGTCACCATTGTCTATCTGATCGCCCGAACAGGGAAAAGCCTGCCTGTGACCACCCTCATTCTGGCTGGAGTGGCTCTGGGCGCCTTCCTCTCATCCATCACCTCCTACCTCATCATCACTTCCGAGAGCGAGAAACTGCATAGCATTATCTCGTGGATGCTGGGGCATTTCTCGTTGAGCAGTTGGGATGAGGTGCTGATTGTTCTCCCTTGCATGGTTATAGGAACTCTAATCATCTGGATCTACGCCCGCCCGCTGAATGTGATGCAACTCGATGAAGAGCAGGCACAACAGCTGGGTATCAATGTGGAAAAAGTGAAGATCATTCTGCTGGCAGCAGCTACGCTGGTAACGGCAGCAGCGGTGGCCTTTTGCGGCACCATCGGGTTTGTGGGAATCATAATACCTCACGCCGTAAGGTTAATATGGGGAGCGGACTACCGGTTCCTCCTGCCATTCTCAACACTGACAGGAGCAATATTTCTGATACTGGCAGATACTCTGGCCCGTACCGTTATGACACCCGAAGAAATACCTGTAGGTATAATAACCGCTTTCGTGGGAGCGCCTTTCTTCCTTTACCTGCTGCACCAGAGGAAAAGAGGAACCTTCTTTTAAGGAGCACACGGCCAATGTTATTAAACCAGCGGTTATATTTTTCTATTTGCCGGGGTAGCAAATGCTGCAACTCGAAAACATAACTCTCGGATACGGCAAGCAGACAATACTCAGCGGAATAAATCTCACCGTTGAGCAGGGAGAGATGCTGGGTATAATCGGGCCCAATGGGTCAGGGAAATCCACCCTTATCAAAGGAATATGCCGATTGCTGAAGCCGGAAACCGGAAGGGTTCTGATCGACGGAGACGATGCATCCCATCTAAGCAGGGGGCAACTGGCCCGACTCGTATCGGTAGTTCCGCAATCCCCAAATTTGCCGGATACTTTCACCGCCTTCGAAATAGTGCTCATGGGACGCACACCCTATCTGGGACGATTCCGCTTTGAGGGAATGGCGGATTTCGATATTGCCTGGAAAGCGATGGGAATAACCAATACCCAGAGTATTGCGGAACGAAGAATGGACGAAATTTCCGGTGGGCAGAAGCAACTTCTGACTATCGCCCGGGCGTTGACTCAGGAACCAAAGCTCATCCTGCTGGACGAACCTACAGCCCATCTGGACATCAATTATCAGATCGAAACTCTGGACTTCATCAGAAGATTATGTAAAGAAAAGAATCTGGCAGCGGTGGCGGTGCTCCACGATTTGAACCTCGCGGCCCAGTACTGTGACCGGCTCGCTCTCCTGAGCAACGGGAAAATCCGGGCGGAGGGTTCACCGGAGAAAGTAATCACCGAAAAACACATCAAAGAGGTTTACGGGGCAAATGTGTGCGTTTATCCGCACCCGATCAACAAACTCCCTACAGTTTTCATCTTCCCTGGAGAGGGAAATGTACTTTAAAAAAGACCTTTCGGATACAAAGCGAAGTTATGCAGGAGAAGCCTGCGTTGTATTATTTGTCCGGCTCATTGAGTTTTTGAATGCGCTTCTGTGCCATCGAGACAAGGTCCGAATCTCCAGATAATTCAATTACCTTTTCAAAATCCTCAAGTGCCTCTGCCTTTTTATCCTTAATGGAATAAAGCGAGCCCCGATAAAAATAGGGGAGAACATAGTTAGGATCAGCTTTAATGGCATCAGTATAAGCAGTTATGGCCTGTTCATCCTGTCCGCGTGATTCATAATCGCCTGCCCGGTTGAAATGGTCTTTCGCTAATCCAAGATCACCTGCAATGTGCTGCGAACTTTTATTCTCTTCACCCCTGCGCTCAAGCCGTTCCCTTTTCGTACTCCGTCCAGGCGTTCCGCCTCTGCCTATGATCCCTGGAATCTCGGCTCTTTGCGGCGCTGTCATAGTCTGCCGGGGTTTGGTGATGCCAACGAAAACGCCAAAAATCGCGAAGGGAATGGCCAGCCACGGCCCGACACCGATCCAGTCAACAGGTAAAAAGCTGCCACAACCTGTATCCCGCGCATCAAACATAAAAAACATAACCCCGAACAGTGTAAAAACAGGAGCAATTCGGGCCGCCATGCCAAGTAAATCAAAGGCCTCATCGGACTCAAGCGAAGCTCGTGGTAAAATAAATGCTGCGAGTGCGCATAGAATCATCAGAATTCCACCTATCATGGTAAAAACAGGCCCGACCGGGCCTACCCAGGGCACTTCATTCCCCATGACATCCCACCCATTTGCGCTGTAAGTAATCTTCATCCCATATCCAATATAAAGAGTGGCACTAAACCACGACACAAACAACGACATTACCACCACTATCCCACTTATCAGAGAGATTATAGACTGGAACTCGGCCAATACTGATTTCATCCCTATCCTCCAAACTGAATTTTAACCTAAGGAACCCTTAAACTGTTAAACTATCAACTGAAAACAAATATCTGCCCGTGCAGCGAATTTTCTCAAGTATATCTATCTACCAAGAGGCTTGTCAAGTAAAAGAAGAATTCAATTATATAGAAACATTCCGGCCACCGGAGCGGGAATCCTCTTCCCCATTCCCCTATTGCAGACTGTCCGAAAATTTATAAAAAGTGTCATTCTGAGGAATTTATGACGAAGAATCTCCGAGGCTCAGTTTTATAAAGAGATTCTTCACTGTGTTCAGAATGACATGCTTGGGAGTTTTCAGATAACCTTGACATAAAAGGAGATTATTCCTTTTTTAAAAGAGTCTATGGTCAACCCCCTCGGTCCCCCCAATCTTGGGGGAAGTTTGTATTGGGGGTGTCCCCCCAGCTTCAAATCCCCCTCTTCCCCACTTTGTGAAAGGGGGACGAAAAGGGAGTTCGGGAATACAAGGGGGTTGAAAAAGAGTTTTCATAACAGCCTTTCAATAGGGAAATGGGAAACACACCCCTTAGTCCCCTCTCAAGAGGGGATTGGATTCCGGCTCGGAGGCCGGAATGACATATCATGTTTAATTGCCGGTTTAATAATCCTTCATCTTCAATGTTCATCATCTTTCAGGCAAGCCATTATTTCCTCTACATTATATAATCTGCCCTGCCCGATGCCGGGGCACTTTTTAGCGGTATTCGCCCATGCTTCGGGGCTTTCCACGTTCTTTCTCCAGAATGGCCAGGTATGGCATTGACGGGGCCTGTATTCATAGATGACACAGCCGGAAGAGCGGTTATAGAAAATACAGTCGTAGTTTTCCCGTTCGGCCAGACAGGTGCCAATGCCATTTACCCCAATGGTACAACGCCGGCGAAAATCGTCTTCCTCAATATCCAGGTATCCGGCGATCTGACTGATCTCTTCCTCGCTTACCCACACATATCCGGGGAAACCGCTGCAGCAGTTGCCACAATGCCGGCATTCAAAATAGAGGCCGTCTTTGTACCAGGGCTCGCCGGTCATTAATTGCCCCTGCCGAGCAAATCCAGCAAATCCTGTTCATTGATAATCTTGACCCCAAGATTCCGAGCTTTATCCAGTTTGGATCCCGGATCGGCACCCGCCACCACATAAGATGTTTTTTTGCTCACGCTGGAAGTTGCCGAACCACCCAGTTCCTTTATTCTCTCTTCCGCTTCGTCCCTGGTGAGCGATTCCAGTTTTCCGGTCAGCACGAAGGTCTTTCCGGCCAGCGGGGTAGCTTTTGGTGCGGCGATATCCGCTTCCATGCGGACTCCAGCCTCCTTCAGCCTGCGGATAATTTCCCGGTTTCCTTCCTGCCGGAAAAACGCCACTATGCTCCCGGCGATCTTGGGCCCGATGGAAGGGACTTTTACCAGATCGTCTTCGGCAGCTTCAGCGAGTTTGCTCATGCCCGGAAAGTGATTCACCAGTATCCCGGCGGTTTCTGCGCCGACATGCGGTATGCCTATGGCAAATACCAGCCGGGCAAGGGATTGCTTTTTACTGGCCGCTATTGAGTTCAGTACGTTGGAAACGCTCTTATCGGCCATCTTTTCAATAGTGAGAAGCTGATCGCTGCCAAGATAATAGAAATCGGAAACGTCTTTTACCAGCCCCGATGCAAACAAAGCTTCGCACAACTTCTCCCCAACACCATCGATATCCATCGCTCCCCGCGAGACGAAGTGCTTCAGCTTCTCCAGCGCCTGTGAAGGACAGGCGGTATTGGTGCATCGGTGTACGGCCTCTCCTTCTAATCGGATAACTTCAGCGCCGCACACCGGACAGCGGGCAGGCATCTCAAATAACTCTTCCCGTCCCGTGCGCTTACCGGTTACCGGGGCTATCACCTTGGGAATGACATCCCCGGCGCGCTGCACGATCACCGTATCACCAATGCGGAGATCACGCTCTCTAATATAATCTTCGTTGTGAAGGGTAGCATGCTGGACAGTTACCCCACCCACATTTACCGGCTCCAGAATGGCGGTGGGATTCAGGCTGCCGGTGCGCCCCACGCTGATCTCTATTCTAATCAGTTTCGTGGTGACCTGTATTGGGGCGAATTTGCAGGCAATAGCCCATCGCGGATCGTGGGCCACGGCACCGAGGCGATCCTGCAACTCAAAGCTGTTGACTTTCACCACCACGCCATCGGCTTCGAAAGGCAGGGATTCCCGCTTTTCCTCCCGTTCGCGACGGTATTCAGCCGCTTCTGCGATGGTCTGGCATAAAGCGCTGTAAGGGCTGATTTTGAATCCCAGGGATTTGAGGTATTCCATTGTCTCCCAGTGGGTGGAAGGTATGGCTTTCCCTTCAGCCCAGCCGAGGGAGTAAATGTAAATATCCAGTGGCCGCTTTGCCGTGATTCGGGGATCGAGCTGCCGCAGAGAACCCGCAGCGGCATTCCTCGGATTGGCGAACAGTGGCTGGCCCTCTTTGGCCCGCAGCTGGTTCAGCTTCGCAAAACCGGTTTTTGGCAGGAAGACCTCCCCCCTGACCTCGAATTTCGGAGGAGCTTCTGCTGATACCGAAAGAGGGATACTGCGAACTGTTTTTAAATTTTCCGTAACGTTCTCGCCCCGTGAGCCGTCCCCGCGGGTAGCTCCCGTGACCAGCATGCCATTGATATAGGTAAGCGCCACCGCCAGTCCATCCATCTTCAATTCGCAGACCATGTTGAAGTCCTGCCCATCGAGGAGGCTGGTGGCCCTTTTGTGCCAGGCAAACAATTCTTCATCCGAGAAAGCATTGCTGAGGCTGAGCAGCGGGACAGGGTGTTCCACCACTCCAAAAGCTTCGATGGGAGCGGCGCCTACTCGCTGGGTGGGAGAGTCCGGAGTAATAAAGAGGGGGTTCTCATCTTCAAGCTGCTGGAGCTCGCGCATCATTTCATCGTATTGGGAATCGCTGATTTGCGGGTTGTCGAGCACGTAGTAATAGTGAATGTGGGTATTGAGCTGCTCGCGCAGGTACCGAATCCTTTGCTGCACTTTCTTTTCCTCTTCCATTTTATTGAGATTATAACAGAAGTCGGGGGGCACGGCACCAGACAGTTTTGCCTCTCTTGCTATTGCTCAGGATGACAGCTGCAAAGTTCTGAAGAGTGATATTAACAATGGGTCGTGACAGTACGCCGAATGAATGACAGGAGTGTGAGTTTTGATTCATATAAACCGTTTGTGATAGAATAAAGCTCGTATTACGGGAACGGTATATTCGTATCGAGATTTCGGAGTGAAGGATGAAATACTGGAGAATACCACTGGATCAGGACAAAATCAAACCTGCTTGCGGGCAGGTCAATATATTTATCGAAATGTGCAAAGGCTGTGGTTTCTGTATTCGGTTTTGCCCGAGGCAGGTTCTGGAGGAATCCGCTGAGATGAACCAGAAGGGTTATCATTTCCCTTACGTGGCCAAACCTGATGAGTGCGCCGGATGCGGACTTTGCGAAGCAATCTGTCCTGATTTTGCCATCAGAGTGAGCTTAAGAGAAAAGAAGGAGACAGCCGATGTCCAGTAACGGAGTGCTCACCGGCGAGTTCTTTCTCAATGGTGATCAGGCCTGTGCAGAGGGAGGCATCAGCGCCGGCTGCCGGTTCTTTGCCGGTTACCCGATCACGCCGGCCACCGAAACAGCGGAGCGAATGGCCGAAAGGCTTCCGGAAGTCGGCGGAATGTTTATCCAGATGGAGGATGAAATCGCCTCAATGGCTGCTATTCTGGGAAGTTCATGGGGCGGGGTTAAATCTATGACCTCCACTTCCGGGCCGGGATTCAGCCTGATGATGGAAAATCTGGGACTCGGGGCGATGCTGGAAACACCATGCGTTGTGGTAAATATTCAGCGTGCCGGACCTTCAACTGGTTTGCCCACGCTGACTCAGCAGGGTGACATGATGCAGGCCCGCTGGGGCTCGCATGGACTGTACCCGATAATCGCTCTGGCTCCATGTTCGCCACAGGAAATATTCAACCTGACGATCAAGGCATTCAACCTTTCGGAAAAGTACCGCACGCCGGTGCTGGTCATGGCGGACGAATCTGTGGGACACATGACCGAAAAGGTGGTTATCCCTCCGCCGCAGAAGATCAAACTGGTCACCAGAAAGAAGCCAACCGTACCGCAGGGAGAATATATACCATACAAACCTGATGCCGATCTGGTACCACCGATGGCAATTGCCGGCGAAGGGTATTACTTCCACGTCACCGGGCTTACTCACGATGAAAGAGGATATCCTGACATGACCGCTGAGGCCCAGGGTAAACTGGTGCGAAGGCTCATCGACAAGATTGAACTCAACAAAGACGATATTATTGAAGTTGAAGAAGATCAGATAGAAGGCGCTGAAGTGGTGGTATGCTCGTATGGCATCTCGGCACGGGTGGCCCTGCTGGCTATTAAAGTTGCCAGAGATGAAGGCATTAAAGTAGGTATGTTGCGGCTTATCACCGTGTGGCCTTTCCCCGATCTAAAGATTCGGGAAATTGCCGGGAAGATCAAGTCGTTTGTAGTCCCGGAACTCAACAACGGGCAAATTGCACTGGAGGTCGAACGCTGTGCCGGCGGGGCCGCCGAAACAATACTTGTCGGTCATATGGGCGGCACGGTACATGATCCACAAGTAATCCTTGAAGCTATCAGGAAGGCTGCGAAATGAGTGGAAACGGGGATCAAACTTCTATCTACAATCTGTTGAGGGAAGACCGGATGCCTCATATCTGGTGTTCGGGATGCGGACTGGGCTCCGTTTTGAACGCCTTTTTAAGCGCGTTGCTCAAGAGTGGCCTGCCGCTGGATAAGGTAGCTGTGATTTCCGGCATAGGCTGCACCGGTCGGGCAGCAGGCTACATAAAGCTGGATACATTTCACACCACGCATGGCCGGGCCATTCCCTTTGCCACCGGGCTAAAACTGGCCAATCCCGAACTGAATGTGGTGATTTTCAGCGGTGATGGTGACCTTGCTTCTATCGGGGGGAACCATCTTATCCATGCCGCCCGCCGGAATATAGATATGACCGTAATCTGCGTAAACAACTTTAACTATGGGATGACCGGCGGACAGGTGGCCCCAACCACTCCACTTAACGCCCGTACTTCCACCTCTCCGTATGGTTGTACCGAAATCCCGTTCAACCTGCCTTATCTGGTGACTGCTGCCGGCGCTACTTACGTGGCGCGCTGGACTTCGATGCATGTACGCCGGATGGAAAACACATTCGTGGAAGCGCTGCTAAAACCGGGATTCTCCTTCGTAGAGGTGATTTCTCCCTGTCCTACTCAGTACGGAAGGAAAAACAAACAGCCGACTGGTCTGGCTCAAATGAATTACTATCATGATAATAGCATCATCAGGCATGGCGCTGAGCCGCGTGATGTGGGGATTGAGCTAAACAGTCCTATCATTGTGGGGAAGTTTGTTGATATCGAGCGTCCCACCTTCTCCGAGAACTGGACAAAGATAGTCGGCTCGAAATTTGCTCACGAGCCGCAGTCTAAGGCAAAAGCGGTCAAAGCTTAAAAAGGATTTTTCATTTCCCTGGCCGGAATTTCTTTTATTTGGATTTGAAGCTGCTTTCGCAGTTGCCATTAGTCAACGACGGAATTATTAATGCGGCAATTAAACATGATGCAAATTTACTCAATGATGTCATTCCCGCCCCGTATCAAGTACGGGATAAACTCCGGTGGGAATCCAGATGGGCGGAAGGAAGACACAACCCTTAGTCAGGCTGTCCGAAAAGAGGTGCAAGGATTCTTCCTGCCGGGGGTTTTGGGGGTGTCCCCCAGCTTCAAATCTACCTCTTTCCCCCTTTGTGAAAGGGGGACGAAAAGGGAGTTTGGGAATACAAGGGGGCTGAAAAAGAGTTTTCAGACAACCTGATTTAGAGGGATTTATAACGAAGGAGGAAAACTATGTCATACGAAAAACTGTTTTCACCGATCACTATTAACGGGATGAAGCTGAAAAACCGGATCGTCATGGCCCCGGCTCATGAAGGACTGGCTGCGCTCGACGGATTCGTGACACCGGCTTATAGCGACTACTACTTCCGGCGGGCTCAGGGCGGCACCGGGATGATCGTGCTTGGTGGGGTAGCTATCAATCCAAGACCGTTCCCGGCTCTGCGCTTGAGCGATGACAAATTCATTCCGGGGCTTAAGGAGGTGGTCAATCGTATCCACGCTGAGACCGAGACCAGGATTGTTCCGCAAATCTACGATTGGCTTAAGATCGCCAAGGGCTGGAAGCAGAAAGTCGAAGAGGTCACTGAAGAGCAGATTAAGGCAAGCCCGGAACTGTTTGCCGCCGGGGCTGTTCGGGCTCGCAAGGCCGGTTTCGATGCCGTTGAGCTTCATGGCGCTCACGGATATATACTATCCTCATTTATGTCGGCTCATAATAAACGCAAAGACGATTACGGCGGAAATATCGATAAACGCTTGCGGCTCACAATTGAGGTTTATGAGCGGGTGCGTTCCGAACTGGGCAAGGATTATCCCATAGGGATTCGCATCAATGGTGATGATTTCATAGTAGGAGGCAGCACGCTGCTGCATACTCCTAAAATCGCCGTAAAGCTGGCCGAGATTGGATTCGACTATATTAGCATTTCCGTTGGCGGCAAGTATGAGGATTCCCCGGGAACCGATCCCTTTGGCCTGCCGGTCCCTTATCCGCCGTGGGGTGGATATTCTGGATTCCGCTGTATGCCGGAGAAAGATATGCCTGAAGCGGTGAATGTGTATATCGCCGATACTATCCGCAAGGCTGTCAGAAAGGCAGGCTATGATACACCGATTATGACGGCCGGCAGGATTACTACCCCTGATCTGGCAGAGAGCATCCTGGAAATGGAACAGGCCGATCTTATTGGCGTCTGCCGCCAGATTATCCGAGATCCTGATTGGGCCAACAAGGCAAAGGAAGGCAGGGCAAAGGAGATCAAAAAGTGCCTTTATTGCAATGATTGTCTGGAAGCAGCTTTTACCGGCGGGGGCGGATACTGCAAAGTTGCCAAGCTGGAAAAAGAGAAAGAGGCCAAGAAAACTCAATAGTCCTTCAGTATTTGCAGATTTAGATAACGGGTCGCGTGCCACTTGACAGCAATAGCGGGCAAAAGTAATATAATGATTATGATGGTATTACTGATATTCAGGTTGGGCCAGTGAGGCTTTCTACAAGATCAAGATACGCCATAAGAGCATTGCTCGATCTGGCTATCTATGCTGAGAAAGGCCCTGTTTTAGTGAGGGAGATTGCCGAAAGGGAAGACATCTCGGTGAGGTATCTGGAACAGCTCCTGCTTCCCCTCAAGGCAGCAAATCTGGTAAGGGCAACTCGAGGGGCGAACGGAGGATTCATGCTGGCCAAAGATCCGTCGGAGATAAACTTGCGAGAGGTAATCCAGATTACTGAAGGAACCACTGCTTTTACCGAATGTGCTGATGATCCCGGAATATGTCCTCGTTCAGATACATGCCTTTTGATCGATGTATGGAACGAGGTAACCCAGGCAGCAAACAAGGTGCTGGAATCCACCAGCCTGGAAGTTCTGAAAAACAGAGCAAAAGTAAAAAGTGCCAGTTTCCACATTTGATTCTTTTGTGGGGAAAAGATGGAATTCGATCTGATTGATGAAATTATAGATGGCTATAAATGTGACCAGAGCAAGCTGGTACAGATATTTCTTGATGTCCAGATCAAAACCAGATGGCTTTCACCGGAGACTCTCAAGCATATCAGTGACAGGCTGAATTTGCCGCTGTCGCAACTGTATCACGTTGCCAGTTTTTACAAAGCATTCCATCTGGAACCAAGGGGACGGAATGTGCTGGCCGTATGTGTGGGCACTGCCTGCCATGTTCGAGGCGCTCAGCGCATTCTGGATAAAGCAAGCGAGATCATAGGAACACCCCCGGATTCGACAACAGCGGACGAGAAGTTCAGTCTGGATACGGTTAATTGCCTCGGCTGCTGTGCTTTGGGCCCGGTCGTGGTGATGAACGGGGAAACCCACGGCAAAGTCCAGGTATCACAAGTGGAAGAACTCTTGAGAAACTGTAAGTGAGAAGCGGGAAAGATTATGCTGCCAGTTAAGTCTGCATTAGAACTGGAACAACTTCGGGATTCAATAATAGCCGGAAGAGACCCCGCAAAACCTTCGATTGCGTTGTGTTCGGGAAGCGGGTGCCATGCTTATGGCAGCGAAAAAGTTGCCGCTGCATTTGAAGAAGAGATTCAAAGACGGGGCCTGGCAGGGAAGGTTGATTTCCGGCGAACAGGTTGTCACGGGCTTTGCGAGAAAGGCCCGGTTGTAATCATTTACCCCAACGACATCTGCTACGTGCAGGTGGCCGTAGGTGACGTGCCTGAGATTCTGGCAGAAACTATTGAGAACGGCAGGGCAGTAGAAAGGCTGCTTTACGTCGATCCCGTCACTCAGGAAAGAATCGTCTCCGAAAAAGATATTCCTTTTTACAAGTATCAGAATCGACTCATTTTCGGGAACAACCCTAAGATCAGCCCCAAACACATTGAGGATTACATCGCTCTTGGCGGCTATTCAGCTTTGAGTAAAGTGCTTACTCAGATGACACCGGAGCAGGTGCTTGATGAGGTTGATCGAGCCAACGTGCGAGGCAGGGGTGGGGCCGGTTTCCCGGCCGGCAAAAAGTGGCGAACGTGCCGGGAAGCGCCCGGCGATATCAAATACGTTGCGGTCAATTGTGACGAGGGAGACCCCGGAGCCTACATGGATCGCTCACTTATGGAGGGTAATCCCCATGAAATCCTGGAAGGCCTGATAATTGGTGCGTATACTATCGGTGCACACGAAGGCTTTATTTACATTCGGGCGGAGTATCCTCTGGCAGTGGATAACCTGAGAGTAGCTCTTCGGCAGGCTGAAGAATACGGCTTTCTGGGCGAAGATATACTGGGATCGGGATTCAATTTCAAAGTAGTAGTGCATCGCGGGGCAGGCGCTTTCGTATCGGGTGAATCAAGTGCCCTCATGACTTCTATTGAAGGTAAGGCCGGGGAACCAAGGCCGAAATATGTGCGCACTTCCGTTGTCGGCATTTGGGATCGACCCACCTGCCTGAACAACGTGGAAACATGGGCCAATATCCCGGTCATAATTAACGAAGGCGCTGAGTGGTACCGGTCGCTGGGAACTAAGGGGAGCAGCGGCACCAAGATTTTCTCTCTTGTTGGCAAAGTTAATAACACCGGATTGGTGGAAGTCCCGATGGGAATGACCCTGAGGGACATCGTTTTCAAGATAGGTGGGGGAATTCCCAACGGCAAAAAGTTCAAAGCGGTTCAGACCGGAGGCCCCTCCGGCGGATGCATCCCCGAAGATCAGCTTGATGTGCCGGTGGATTTTGATGAGCTGACCAAGCTTGGTTCCATGATGGGTTCGGGCGGGATGATCGTCATGGATGAGGATACCTGCATGGTCGATATGGCCCGTTATTTTCTGGAATTCCTCTCCGATGAATCTTGCGGGAAGTGCATCCCCTGCCGGGTAGGCATAGGGGTAATGTTGCAAATACTGAATAATATCTGCGAAGGGAAAGGCAAGCCCGGCGATATTGAGATTCTTGAAGACGTTGCCAAAGTGGTAAAGGAAGGCTCACTGTGCGCTCTGGGCACAACGGCAGCTAATCCTGTTCTGACAACGCTAAGATATTTTCGCTCTGAATATGAGGAACACATCAACAACCAGCGGTGTCCGGCGGGCGTTTGTAAATCGCTAATCAGATACCATATCAAGCCTGAGGCATGCCGGGCCTGCCTCCTGTGCCTGGAGAATTGCAGTATGATGGCCATTTCCGGCTGGCTAAGACGGGTCCACATAATCGATCAGGAAAAGTGTAACAAGTGCGGCACTTGCCTTGAGATATGCCCGCCATTATACAACGCCGTGGAGAAAATATGGTTTAAAGAGCTTCCTGAGCCTGTAGCCGCCGGGACCAAAGTCCCCCGACTGAGGGAGGGCGTGCGATGAGCGAGGTCACTTTGAAGATAAACGGCGAGGAAGTTAAAGTTGAGGAAGGAACCAGCCTCATTGAAGTAGCCCGCAAGGCAAAAGCCAATGTCCCCAGCCTGTGTTATAACCGGAAGCTGAGTCCATTCGGTGCCTGCCGGTTATGCATGGTGGAAGTCATCAAGGACGGAAAATCGAGGCTGGTCGCATCGTGCGTTTATCCGGCTGAGGAAGGAATCGAGGTCCAGACCGAATCGGAAAGAGTTGTTTCCTTCCGCAAAGGCCTGCTTGAACTGATGCTGGCGGCTGCCCCGGATGTGAAGGTTATTCAGAACTATGCCAAACGATATGGCGTGGAACAACCAAGATTCACAATAGAAAAACAAAACATATGTGTTCTATGCGGATTGTGTGTTCGTTATTGTGCAGAGATAAAGCAGGCACACGCTATCGGGTTTCAGAGCAGGGGAACGAACAGGAAAGTGGTCTTCCTGCCACAAATTGCTCTCAAAATATGCCCTGATTGCAAGGAGTGTTTATCAGTTTGCCCCACCAAACAACTTCCCGAAATATACCGGGAACAGGTTGAATTATTGCTGGAGAATAATGCAGGTGATAGCGCCTCCTCTTGAGGAATAAAATGCTGGAAGATGATCTTAAGTTTTTAAGAGATTACTGCGTGAATTGCGGACTTTGCCTGAAGGAATGTGAGTTCGTGGGCAAAACCTTTGAAAGCCCCAGTTTAATGCGCGATCAGCTCGAAGCTGGCTATTCGAAGGAAAGCATAAAGGTTCCATATTCATGCACCCTGTGTGGTTTTTGTGAAGCCTTTTGCCCCAGCGAACTGAATTTGGGCAAAGTTATTCTTGAGATAAGAGAGAAGCTGACTAATGATGGTCAGGGGCCAATGCCTGTTGCCAAGAAGTTCGTGGAGATCGAACAGAATCGGGTTTCCTCAGACGAATTTGCCATAGCCATCCCCGACCCGGATGCGCAGAAGACAACCCAGGTCTTTTTCCCGGGATGCAACCTGTCCGGCTATTCCCCCCAGATAGTCCTCAAAGCATATGATTATCTGAGGAAAATTTTGCCCGGCACCGGGATTATGCTGGGATGCTGTGGCAATCCTATACTCGAGATTGGTGAAACCGAAAAGTTCCAGGGAATATTACGCAACCTGGAAGCGGGGCTCGAAAAAATAGGGGCTACCCGGATGATATTAGCCTGCCCTTATTGTAACTATACCTTCAAACGATCCGGCGCCAGGTTTGAAATAGTTTCTCTCTATGAAATCATGGCAGAGTATGGCTTGCCGGAAAATGCCATAAAAGGGGACTCTACATTTTCAATTTATGATGCGTGCCGGGCCAGATGGGAGTTTGGAATGCAGGACAGCGTGCGCAAGATAATCACTGACCTGGGACATACTTTTGAAGAGATGCGTTACTCGCGGGAACTGACCCGGTGCTGTGGTATGGGTGGTGGTATCTCCTACGCCGATATGAAATTGCAGAAGACAATGACCCGGAATGCTGTGGCCGAAGCTGAGCATGACCTCGTTACGTATTGTGCCACCTGTCGGGAAACATTCTCGGCGGAGAAGCCGGCAGTGCATGTACTGGACCTCGTTTTCAATCCCGATTGGAAAACCGCTCTTTCAACCCCGGCGCGCAAGCCATCCGAAAAGCGCCAGAACCAGACTTTGCTCCGGGCACAACTGATAGAGAAGTTCGGCAAGTAAGCAAATTCTGCCCGGAAGTTCCGGCTGAACCGAACCTCAAATAACCCTTAGATCACCTGATTTCAGGTATTTTTGAGAAAACCCCTTATATCCTTTATAATGGTATCGTATGTTTAAAAGTGGTGAGACAAATTGAGTAATATGGGGAAACAATACATTCTGGACCTGAAAGATTGCAACTCGGACATGCTCAACAATCTGGAGGCGCTGAAAACTACCCTCACATCTGTCATGCAACAAACGCAGGAAGAGCCTCTGGGAGAATCATTTTACCAGTTTACCCCGCAGGGAGTAAGCGGACTGGTGCTGGCCAAAGGCGCTCATGTTTGTATCCATACATGGCCTGAATATAAATATGCTGCCATGGATATATTTACTCATAGTGAGAAATTCGATCTGGATGCGGCCGCAAAACAGATAATCGAAAAACTCGGATCGAAAGCCCCATCTATCACTGAAATCGAAAGAGGATCCTGAAATATGAAAGACGTCCCTTCTAACTGGTTCATGGAATTAGTCACGCCGGATACTATCCAGCAGTTCGCCATAAAGGATGTGCTTTACTACGGAAAGTCGCAATTCCAGAAGATAGAAATGATCGAGACGGTGTCCTTCGGCAGATGTCTTGTTCTGGATGGCAAGATTCAATCATGCGAAGGGGACGAGTTCATTTACCACGAAGCTCTGGTACAGCCGGCGATGATCCTTCATCCCAATCCCCAAACGGTGTTCATAGCCGGAGGCGGCGAGGGCGCTACCCTGCGAGAGGTAATTTCCCACAAGACAGTCAAAAAAGTGGTGATGGTGGATATCGATAAGGAAGTGATCGAACTTTGCAGGAAGTACCTCCCGGGTCATCATCAGGGTTCTTTTAACGACCCTCGAGTGGAACTCCTGCACATGGATGCCAAGCAATACCTCAAGGAAACCAGAGAGAAATTTGATGTGGTAATTATTGACCTGCCCGAACCAATAGAAGGCGGGCCGGCTTATTTGCTTTACACGCAAAAATTCTACGAGATGCTCAAGACAAAAATGGCCGATAATGCCACTTTTGCCCTGCAAGCAGGCTCTACCCTGCTGGGAGTTACCGAAGTGTATCTGGCAATCAACAACACCCTGAAAAATTCTTTCCCGGTTTCAATACCGTATGAAGCAAGCGTGCCCTCGTTCGGGGGGCCCTGGGGATTCACCCTGAATTCGATGGGGTTGAGCCCGCATCAGCTTTCGATTGAGGAAGTTGATCAGCGAATTGCCGATCGGGTAAACAAAACGCTCCGCTTCTATGATGGGCAAACTCATCAGGGGCTTTTTTATATTCCCAAACATCTTCGTGATATGCTGGCCAGGGAAACAACCATTATAACTGAAGACAATCCCATCGTTATTCCTGAGACATAGAATTTATGGAATTGTCGTTCTGAGTTTGAAGCGAGGAATCTCAAATTGAACTGTTGGACTCTTTGGCTGGAACCTTTTTTGGAATGAACAACTGATTGTTAGTTATGGATATTACAGCAAGTTTGAACCCTGCCCAGAAACAAGCGGTCGAGGCCATTGAAGGCCCGGTGCTCGTTGTCGCCGGACCCGGCAGCGGCAAGACCCGCGTTATCACCCAGCGCATTGCCTACCTCATTAAAGTTGTGGGAATAAGTCCGCATCGGATTCTGGCGGTGACTTTCACCAACAAGGCTGCCCGCGAGATGAAAGATCGTGTTTACGCCATGCTTGAGCGGGGAGCCGAGGGTTTGACGCTGGGCACGTTTCATTCCGTCTGTGCCCGCATTTTGCGCCAGGAAGCCGAGTACGTGGGGCTGAACAGCAAATTCGTTATCTATGACGAGAGCGATCAGACAAGTCTGATAAACCGCAGCCTGAAAGACCTGAACCTCGATCCAAAACAGTATCCCCCCCGTTCGATCATTTCGATGATATCCACAGCCAAAGCGGAACTCATTGATGTTGAAGGATTCGCCAGCAGCAACTACTTTGAGGAAGTGGCCAGGAGGGTTTACGAGCGCTATCAGAAACTGCTTGCCGATAGCAACGCTTTGGATTTTGATGACCTGCTGATGAAAGTGGTTACCCTCTTCCGCGATCACCCTGAGGTTCTGGCTAAATATCAGTCGCGCTACCTGCATGTCATGATCGACGAATTTCAGGATACCAACTTTGCCCAGTACAAGCTGGCTAATCAACTGTCAGGCAAGTACCGGAATATCTGCGTGGTTGGCGATCCGGACCAGTCGATCTACTCATGGAGGTCTGCTGATCTGCGTAATATCCTCAACTTTGAGCGCGATTACCCTGACGCCAGGGTTGTTATTCTCGAACAGAATTATCGCTCCACCAAGACCATACTGGAAGCTGCTTCCCGCGTCATTTCCCCCAACGAGCAACGCACGGAAAAGAAGCTCTGGACTGAAAATGATGCAGGAGAGCTCATCACCATTGTGGAAGCGTTCAACGAACAGGAAGAGGCTCAGTTTGTAGTCAGCACAATAGAAAAACTGGTATCGAACGAAGGTTGCAGCATGGGCGAGTGCGCGGTGATGTACCGGACTAATGCACAGTCCAGAGCGCTTGAAGAAGCGTTTGTGCGCTATGGATTCCCTTATAAACTGGTGGGAGCATTTCGCTTCTATGAGCGCAAAGAAATCAAGGATGTAATTTCTTACCTCAGGTTACTCAGCAATCCCCATGATGATGTCAGTATGAGCAGAATCATCAACGTGCCTCCAAGGAATATCGGGCAGCGTACCATTAACGAGCTTTCCTCATGGGCTGGAGCCAAAGGGATTTCTCTCTATTCCGCCCTCAAATGCATTTCTGAAGGAGAGGAAATAAACCTTGCCTCGCGGAGCATTCAATCTCTCAATGACTTCACCAGTATGTTCGATAGTCTTGTGGCCCAGAGCGAAGAGAGTAACCTTGTCGATCTGTTCGATTCAATCCTCGAACGGACTGGTTATCATAAGTTCATCCTCGATGGCAGCGACAGCGAGGAAAGATGGAGCAATATCCTCGAACTGAGGGGAATGACCGGCGAACATGCCGATCTCGAAACGGGGGATGCTCTTTCCGAACTGCTGGAGAGGGTGGCACTGGTCTCCAGTGTGGATAATCTGGAAGAGAAAACCAGCGCCGTAACTCTGATTACCCTGCATCAGGCCAAGGGGCTGGAATTCCCGATAGTATTTATCACGGGTATGGAAGAAGCAATTTTACCCCATATCCGTTCCTTTGGCGACGACGGGCAAATGGAAGAGGAGCGCCGATTGTGCTATGTGGGAATAACCCGCGCGGAAAAACAGTTGTTCCTGACTCGTGCTTTCCGGCGTACCCTTCATGGCGCCAGTCGGCCCAACCCTCCTTCGCGATTCCTGCAGGATATTCCTTCCCGCCTGATAGCTTCCAACGGCAACCGGCAGGCGGGCACAGGCAGTTTTGAGCGCTCAAAAAAGGCAGAACCTGCTTCATCCCAAACTATAGAACTACAGGTTGGCGACAACGTAATTCATTCCCGATTCGGTGAGGGAGTGGTAACCGAGTGCATGCCTGTCAATGGTGATCACGAAATAACCGTTTCATTCCGGGAAGGGGTAGGAACCAAAAAACTGCTTCTGAGCTTGGCCCCGATGGAGAAGATATTATGAGAATTGTCAGATTCGATGGGCGTGCCGTTGACGAAATACGATCGGTACGAATTACGCCGGGATTCCTCAAACACGCCGAGGGTTCGGCCCTGATTGAGCTGGGCGAGACAAAAGTGATTTGTGCTGTCAGCGTGGAGGATCGCGTTCCCGCTTTTCTCAAAGGAAAGGGCTCGGGGTGGATAACCGCCGAATATGCCATGCTGCCTCGATCCACCAACACTCGAACGCGCCGGGATTCGGCTGAGGGAAAAGTCAGCGGCAGAAGTCAGGAAATTCAGCGGCTTATCGGGCGTTCCCTTCGTGCCGTGGCCAATCTGGAAACTCTCGGGGAAAGAACCTTTACTGTGGATTGCGATGTCCTTCAGGCCGATGGCGGTACTCGTACAGCCTCCATCACTGGAGCCTACGTGGCTCTGGTTCACGCAATACAAACACTTAAAAGCAGGGGAGAGAAACTGGAATCGCCATTTAAAGGGATGGTGGCTGCAACCAGTGTGGGAATTGTTGATGGCGTACGTCTCCTTGACCTTTGCTATGATGAGGACTCAAGGGCTGAGGTTGATTTCAATATCGTGATGAATGACGCCGGCAATTTTATTGAGGTTCAGGGAACCGCCGAAGGCAATCCCTTTTCACAGGAGAGCATGGATGGATTGCTGGCTCTGGCCCGCAAGGGAATTAATAATCTTTTTGAAATTCAGCGGGCTGCAATAGCGCAAATAGGAGTATAGCATAATGACACATGCCCAACCCTTTAGAGGGCTGAGATATAACCTTGATAAAGTGGGCGGTCTCTCGTCTGTAATTACGCCCCCGTATGATGTGATCAGCGAGACGGAGCAGCATGATTATTATGAAAGGAATCCTTTCAATCTGATCAGGCTGGAACTGGGTAAAAAGTTTCCGGATGATAATTCAAGGCACAATAGATACACCCGGGCTGCGGCGACTCTTGAGGAATGGATCCGAGATGGTGTGCTTCTTCGAGATGAACGCCCGGCCTATTACCTCATGGAACATCGTTTTTCACATCGGGGACGTAAAAGGAGTTACTGGTGCCTCATTGTCACGATCCGTTTGGAGGAATTCAATACCGGGGCGGTCAGGGCGACAGAAATAACCATGAATGCCCCGATCGAGGATCGGCTGAATCTCATCAGGGCTTGCCACGTCAACTTGAGTCCGATTATGGGAGCGTTCGTGCAGAAAAAGGGTGACCTTCTCACTCTTCTGCCTGAAATCGATCTGACCAGACCAGACACGAGCGGAACCAACGACTCCGGGGTGACTTTCAATCTGTGGGTAATAGACGAGGAAAGCAAGGTCAGGGAATTGACCGAATTCCTGGCTGACAAGATCATCTACATTGCCGATGGGCATCACCGATATACAACAGCGTTGGCTTACCGCAATGAGCAACCGGGGCTGGATGTTGCCAGTAACGACCCCCGCAATTTCGTGATGATGGCTCTCATAAGCTCCAATGACCGCGGGCTTACCCTGTTGCCTACTCATAGATTGATTCGGGGGCTTAAGCCGGATCGATTGGCGAGTTTAAAAGAGGAACTGGCCCGGTATTTCAGCATTCGGGAGGTGGCATCTAGTTCAGGCGATTCCCGAGAGAAACTGGATATCTGGACGGAAGCTCTGGCAAAAGAGGGTAAGAGGAACGCTGCTTTTGGTATCTATGGACTCGAAAGCGGGAAGTATCTTTTGCTGATTCCTCACGATGTATCTGCTCTGCGTGATATGCTTCCCGCGGAACGGCCGCTTGCCTGGCGGGAATTGGATGTGAGCCTGCTCCACGGGGTAATATTGCAAAAGCTACTGGGCATAGACGATCCCCAAAAGGAAAAGGAGTGTCTTGAGTATTCTCCAGATGATGCGGAGTTGGTGAGGAAAGTAGATGATGGAAGTGCTCAACTGGCGGTATTTCTCAACCCGGTGCCGATCTCCAGCGTGGCGGCTATAGCCGATGCAGGCTACCGGATGCCCCAGAAATCAACCTATTTCTATCCCAAACCGGCAGCGGGAATGGTTATAAATCCCCTGTTTTAGGAACAGGTATTTAGAGCTTCACCACTTTGGCAGTGTAAATATCCGGTATAGCCAGTATTTTCCGGATGTGTTCTTCTTTTAGCGGTTCATCAAGACAAAGGGCCATGAGCGCCTCGCCGTGGATTTTCTGCCGGGCAACATGCATGGTGCTGATATTAATATTTGCCTCGCCGGTGACCATGGCCACGGAGGCGATCAGGCCGGGACGATCCCGATGATCGCTGAAAAGCCAGTAAGCTCCAGCCGGAATAATATCCAGCCAGTAATCATTGATCTGCACTATATGAGGCTCGCCACGGAGGATGGTCCCCGCTATCGTGGTATTGCCTTTATCGGTCTCAATCTCAAGGGTAATGAGGCTTGCAAAAGCCTCGCAGGTAGAGCACTCCTGCTCAATAACCTTTATACCTCTATTCATGGCAACCATATTGGCGTTTATAATGTTGACCCGCTCATCACTGGTGGATTCGAGCAGTCCTCCGAGTATTGCCGCCTTGATGATATCCGTTTTCTGGCCGGCTATTTCACCTTCATATTTGATGGTCAGGCTGCGCAGATATTTTTCGGCAAGCTGCGCTCCCAGCGATCCTAAAGTAGAGCCCAGAGCCATGAAAGGTGCCAGAAATGGCATGGTCTCCGGCGAAATCATTGGCATATTTACAGCATATTTGGCAGACCTGCCTTCCAGAATATCTACCACCTGTTCTGCCACATCGCGGGCCACCCCGGTTTGGGCTTCGAATGTAGAAGCGCCGAGATGGGGAGTCACCACGATCTTATCGCTCCCCAGAAGGATATTATCCGTAGCCGGTTCTTTGGTGAAAACGTCTATTGCTGCACCTGCTACACGGCCTCCTTCAATTGCATCGAACAAAGCCTTCTCATCAATGATTCCGCCCCGGGCAACATTCAGAAAACGAACAGATGATTTAACTTTCCGAAGAGCATCCTCTCCAATGAGTCCACGTGTTTTATCCGTGAGCGGTACATGCACGGTAATGAAATCGGATTTCGCAAGCAGCTCATCAAGCGACTCCAACCGGACACCCATGCTTTCGGCGTGTTCGGCTGAAACCATCGGGTCATAGCCAATAACCTGCATATCCAGTCCCCGGCAACGCCTTGCTACTTCTCTGCCCACCTTTCCAAGACCGATTATTCCTATTATCTTGTTTCTCACTTCAACGCCGGTGAAGGATTTGCGATCCCATTTGCCTGATTTTAACTTACTGTGTGCCTGAGGGATATTGCGTGCCAGTGCAAACATCAGCCCGATGGTATGCTCGGCGGCAGAAAGGGTATTACTCTCCGGGGCATTGACTACTACGATGCCTTGCTGAGTGGCAGCTTTCACATCAATATTATCAATCCCAACACCAGCCCGGCCGATGACCTGCAGTTTATCCCCGGCCTTGATGATGTCTGATGTGACTTTAGTTTCGCTGCGAACTATGAGTGCTTCGTAACCGGGTATTATACGAATCAATTCTTCAGCCGGGAGGCCGGTGTTAACATCCACCTCAATCAAGTGTTTTGTCAGGAAGTCAATACCTTCCTGATCTATCGGGTCAGCAACAAGTACCTTCATAGTATGCCCTCTCTATTAAATTTAAGCGGCTTTACGGAATTTTTCCATAAGCTCGACCGTCTGCTCCACGTCCTGAAGTGTTACCGCATTGTAGAGTGAAAAGCGAATACCCCCTACCGAGCGGTGCCCTTTGATACCTATTATGCCGTTGTTTTTTGCCTCAGCAATGAACTTCTTTTCCTTTTCTTCGTCAGGTAAACGCAGTGTAACATTCATCCAGCTTCGGCTTGCCTTTTCCGCGGTGCCTTTAAAGAAATCAGGATGCGCATCAATCAGATTGTATATCAAATCCTTCTTGGCGGCATTTAACTTTTCAATACCCGGAAGTCCACCCTGAGTCTTAAGCCATTCCATGACCAGTTTCAGGAAGTACACCCCGAAGACCGGTGGTGTGTTGTAAAGAGATTTTTCCTTGGCATAGGTCTGATAGTTAAACATGGTGGGCAGGCCATCTTTGCACTTGGAGAGAAGGTCGTCACGGATAATCGCCAGCGTCAGCCCTGAGGGGCCGAGATTCTTCTGGGCGCCGGCATAGATGAGGGAGAATTTAGTAAAATCAAGCTGGCGAGAGGCGATATCCGAAGACATATCGCATATCAGCGGCACATTGCCGGTATCCGGGAACTGGTGTGATTGTGTCCCTTTGATAGTGTTGTTGGAGGTTACGTGTAAGTAGGCGGAGTTATCAGGATAGCTGATCTCATTCATTTTCGGAACCCGCCGGTAGTCTTCGCCCTTCGAGGAGAAAGCCACATGCCATGCACCCTGAATCTGACACTCTTTCAGCGCTTTGTTTGCCCATGTGCCCGTATCTACATACGCGCCAACCTGGCCGGGATTGAGGAAGTTCATGGGTATCAGTGCGAACTGGGTGGAGGCGCCGCCTGTCATGAAAAGCACCTGATAATTATCGCCGAGCCCGAACAATTCGCGTACCATGTCCATTGCCTGCTCGTTGATCTCATCGAATTCTGCCGAGCGGTGGGAACTTTCCAGAATGGAAATCCCTGTACCGCGATAATCAAGCAACTCTGCCTGAACGATTTTGAGGACCTCAAGCGGAACGGCCGCCGGACCGGGGTTGAAATTAATGGTTTTCCTTTTCATGTTAGTCACCTCGCCGAATGGCCCTGCCATATCATTAATTTTCTATTTAAACTATAGAGCAAAGGGGTGTAAGGGTCAAGATTGCAGTAGCACTTCCTCTAAAGAACCTCTGGATAAATGTTGACTTCGGAGGCCGGGGGCATCCCCCAGCTTTGATCTTCTGGCTTTCCGGGAAAGAGGTGCAGTCCGCCGAAGGCGGATTCCTGCCGGGGGTCTGGGGTGCCCCCCCCGGTTTCACACCCTCAAGTTGTCTGAAAACTCCCAGGCATGTCATTTATGAATCCGCCTTGGGCGGATGAAGAATCTCTTTATAAAACTGAGCCTCGGAGATTCTTTGTCATAAATTCCTCAGAATGACACCTTTTCTAAATTTTCGGATAGCCTGTGGGGTTGTCTTTGGAATTTGCAAGAGCGTATAATGCAGTCAAGAAGAAGAGCCTTTGGATCATATTACACGGCGGACTTCATCCAGCAGGGCGGGATTTTTTGCTTGACATTTTGCCCTCGTATGTTGTATTTTCAATGCAAGGCATATCCTTGTCCGGGACAGCTCGAGCCTAAGGAAATAGTAAAGAATTTGCCCTGATATTGAAATGTTACGATTACTGCCAGGGCAAAATGACTTGATATTAAGGATTTTATGGTGATATCAGGGCAAACATGCCTGATTTCCCGGAATTCAAAGGCATTAACAGGGCAAAGAGCCCTGTTGTAGGGAGAGAACTTCGAGAAAAGAACTATATGAAGATCGTTTCGCTGGCCCCCGAGGTATTGTGATGAACAAAATTCGAAAGAACGACGAAGTGATGGTCATACTGGGAAGAGCCCGGGGTAGAAAAGGGAAGGTACTGAGATCCATGCCCGAAGATAACCGCTTGATTGTTGAGGGGGTCAACATGATCAAGCGACATATGAGGCCCACCGGTACGATGCGGCAGGCAGGGATTATCGAGAAGGAGGCTACAATCCACGCTTCTGATGTGATGCTTATCTGCAAAAAATGCAATCAGCCAACGCGTGTGGGTTTTATTTTTCTTGATGATGGTAGTAAAGTAAGAATTTGCAAGAAGTGCCATGAGGTAATAGATTAATGGGGTCATATTCACAGCTTAAAAAGCGTTATAATGAAGAGATCATACCTCAGATGATGAAGGAACATGGGTTCAAAAGTCCCATGCGAGTGCCTCGTATCGAGAAAATCGTGGTAAATATAGGCCTTGGCGAGGCCATTCAGAATCCCAAGGCTATTGAAGCGGCAGCAGCTGATCTGGCGACTATCACGGGACAAAAGCCGATCATAACAAAGGCTAAGAAATCTATAGCCGCTTTCAAACTACGTCAGGGAATGACAATCGGAGCGAAGGTGACATTAAGAGGCCGAAGAATGTATGATTTTCTTGACAGACTAATCAATGTCGCTCTTCCTCGAATCAAGGATTTCCACGGCGTTCCCAGGGAAGCATTTGACGGGCGGGGTAATTATGCTCTTGGTATCAAGGAACAGATTATCTTTCCAGAAATCAATTATGATAAAATTGATAAAATTCGCGGTTTGCAAGTGAATTTTATAACCACCGCACCCACTGATGAAGAAGGAAGGCAATTGCTGGAAATGATGGGCATGCCCTTCGCCAGGGAGAACTAAATGGCAAAAACTTCACAAATAGCAAAATGGCGCAGGACCCCAAAATTTAAGGTTCAGCGACGAAATCGATGCCGCTTATGCGGTCGTCCACGCGGATTTATGCGGGATTTCGAACTATGCAGAATTTGCTTTCGAGAACTTGCCAATAGAGGCGAAATTATAGGGGTGCAGAAGTCAAGCTGGTAGGTTTGGAGAATGATATGAGTACAACTGATCCCATAGCAGATATGCTAACCAGAATAAGAAACGCCAATATGGTTGGCGCTGATTTCGCGCTTATACCTTCTTCAAAAATAAAGATAGCCATAGCTAAAATACTTAAAGATGAAGGTTTTATTAATGATTACGAGGTAATAAAGGGGGACACACCGCAACGAGTCATCAAGACCCATATCAAGTATATCGATGATAAAACCCCGATTCTGAAAGGCCTCAAGAGAGTGAGCAAACCAAGTTTGAGGGTATATGTAGGCAAGGGAGAAATCCCCCGCGTATATGGTGGATTGGGAATTGCAATTGTTTCCACTACCGAAGGAATAATGACTGGCAAACATGCATGGCAAAAAGGGATCGGCGGCGAGATTCTGTGTTATGCCTGGTGATCCCGGAGTTCAACTATGTCTAGAATAGGAAAAAAGCCAATCATCATACCCAGTGGAGTTAACGTGACGATGAACGGGAACGAGTTCAGCGTCAAAGGTCCTAAGGGAACATTGATACGAACATTGCCGTATGATATGAAAATAGAACTGAATGAAGGGACAATTAACGTGTCCAGACCTACTGATAGCAAGACACATCGTTCCTTGCACGGTTTAACCAGAATGCTGGTTGCTAACATGATTCAGGGTGTAAACCAGGGATTCATAAAAAAACTGGAAATAGTTGGGGTAGGATACCGTGCCCAGAAATCAGGTGACAATCTAACACTGCAAGTAGGGCATTCCCATCCTGTAGAGATAGTTGCTCCCGAGGGAATATCCTTCTCAGTAGAAGGTACCAATAAGCTAACCGTTGCCGGGATTGATAAAGAACTGGTAGGTGAAATAGCCGCTGAAATCAGGTCGGTAAGGACACCTGACCATTACAAGGGAAAAGGTATCAGGTACGAGGGTGAGCATGTACGCCTTAAAGCTGGCAAGGCTGGAAAAGTAGGCAAAAAGTAATATTAAACTCAGCTTGAAGAGAAGATAGTCATGACTAATGCCGCAGCAAAAAGAATCAGCAGACATGGTCGACATGTCAGAATACGCAGAAAAGTCTCTGGTACAAAGTTAAAACCGAGACTATGTGTGTTCCGCAGTCTTAACAACATTTATGCCCAATTGATAGACGATACAGAGGGGAAGACACTACTGGCTGTTTCATCCCTCAGCCCAGATCTGAAAGCCAACCATGTTTCCAAAACGGAAAAAGCCAAAATAGTCGGGAAAACACTGGGCAAAGAGGCTCTGGATTTGGGTATAAATGAAATCGTGTTTGACCGGGCCGGTTATAAATACCATGGCAGGATCAAAGCT
The DNA here is from genome assembly GCA_041300025.1 of Dehalococcoidia bacterium. Classification (GTDB taxonomy): domain Bacteria; phylum Chloroflexota; class Dehalococcoidia; order SZUA-161; family SpSt-899; genus JBGLNL01. Next base: position 48,978 of record JBGLNL010000001.1, read on the forward strand.
CTTGCTGAAGCATCCCGTGAGGCCGGAATAAAATTCTGAGGCTTTTATGAAGCAAAAGATCAACGCGGAAGAACTTGATTTAACCGAAAGGCTTGTCCACATTAGACGAGTCGCCAAAACAGTCAAAGGGGGGCGCAAACTATCATTCAGCGCCTTGATGGTGGTCGGGGATAACAACGGACATGTAGGTTTTGGTCTGGGCAAGGGAAATGAAATTCCAATAGCCATCCAAAAGGGCGTAGCCAGAGGCAAGAAAAATCTCATTAGTGTTCCCATGAAGGAGAGTACCATTACCCACGAAATAACCGCCAAATTCGGGGCTGCCAAGGTGCTGCTAAAACCGGCGTGCCCGGGAACAGGAGTCATTGCCGGAAAGACAGTTCGAGCGGTGCTTGAGGCTGCCGGAGTTCGGGATATCTTGACCAAATCACTGGGAAATTCAAATCCTATTAATGTGATCCAGGCAACCATTCTGGCTTTGAGTGAATTAAAGAACCCGCAAGAGGAACTGGCGAAACGCGGCAAAGTACGGGGATAGAGAGGAATAAGGACAGATGTCCAGATTACGCATTACCTGGAAAAAGAGTTCTATTGGCTATAATAAAAGCCAGCATAAAGTTGTGAAAGCTCTGGGTTTACACTCCCTGAATAGTGTAGTAGAACATGATAACTCCCCACAAATAAAGGGGATGGTCAAGAAAATCGAACATCTGCTTGAAGTGGAAGAATTCAATCAGGAGAACAAGGCTTGAAAGAGAACGGATTGAGACCCCCTAAAGGGGCCAAACATGCGCGTAAGAGAATCGGGTGCGGTACAGGCAGCGGACACGGCACCTATGCCTGTCGCGGGATAAAAGGGCAAAATGCACGCGGCGGAGTTCACCCCCTTTTTGAGGGCGGGCAAAATCCGCTGGTAAAGCGCTTACCATACAAACGCGGTTTCAATAATATTTTCCGCACCGAATACACAGTCATCAACATAGAGGCATTGAATGTTTTCCCTGAAGGTACTGAGGTTGGCCCCGAACAATTGGTATCAGCAGGCACCATCAAAAACCTGCATAACCCAGTAAAAGTCCTTGGGGGAGGCAAACTTGCCCATAAAATTACCGTCAAAGCCAATAAATTCTCCAAGTCAGCAAAATCTAAGATAGAAGCTGCGGGTGGCATGGCAGAGGTGATCGCCTGATGCAAAGCCCGGCGAGGCAGGGTGGGCTGCCCAAATTAGTACAGGCCGCATTAGATTCCCTTTCGCATCCCGATTTAAGGCGGAAGCTACTCTTCACATTAGATCGGAAGCATCATGCAGCTTCTCGTGCCCGTGATCCCAAAGCTGCAAATGCTGGCCAGAGAAGGGGATGAGGGACGCAACAAAATTAATCGATATACACATTACCTGGTAGTGCCACTGGCAATGTTCCAGGGATACGGTCAGTTGATGCTACTCAGCAGAAGCCAGGGTGGTTTACCGCCGGCTATCAATAATGTGGGATTGTCAGGAGATGACCTGTTACCAACCGTTTCAATAATTTTCGCGCTTACAGCAGGCACAGTTTTCCTTGTCTGGCTGGGAGAACTTATCACTGAACGAGGCATTGGTAACGGGATATCAATAATCATCTTTGCTGGCATTGTGTCTGGAGTTCCAGCAGACATATATCGAAACAATGAGATTTTCGGATTGGACAGCATTATTGTTCTGGTAATCTTAACAATAGCTGTTACTTATTTCATTGTGTATGTCACGGAAGCTTACCGCAATATCCCGGTTCAATATTCACGAAGCATATTCCGTGGAGGAAAGGTCTATCGACAGAGTGGTGGAACCCATATTCCGCTCAGGGTAAATTCCACGGGCATGATCCCCCTCATCTTTGCCATGGCGATCATGATATTCCCGGCAACAGTAGCCAGCTATTTCAATAATTCGTTTGCCGATTCTATTCAGGAATGGTTCAGCCCCAGCGGAGATAACTGGTGGTTTTATTGGGGAGCCTATTTCCTGTGCGTCGTAGGGTTTACACTGTTCTATGGAATGATAACCTTTCAGCAGCAGAACATACCCGAAAATCTGCAAAGGCAGGGAGGGTTTATTCCGGGCATTCGGCCGGGGAAACCCACATCTATTTATCTTGATGGCGTGCAAAGTAGACTGGCATGGGGAGGAGCTTTCTTCCTCGGCCTGGTAGCCGTCATGCCGCTAATTGGAATGGCACTGGTAGGCACTTCGTCAGCCAATGCTGAGACACTGATGATAATCAGCAGCGCTGGATTGCTAATCGTGGTCGGGGTAGTGCTGGATACCATGAGGCAGATGGAAGCACAGTTGCTCATGCGCCATTACGAAGGTTTTATCAAGTAGGAACCCGGGTAATTTACATGAACATAATCTTGCTGGGGGCACCGGGAGCAGGCAAAGGAACCCAAGCCGTGGTTCTTTCTAAAAAGAAGAAGCTGGCTCATATCGCATCGGGTGATTTGTTCCGTGCAGCTCAGAACAGCGGTACTAAACTGGGCAAGCTCGTTAAGTCCTACATGGAAAAAGGCGAACTTGTCCCGGATGACGTTACGGTCAAAATGATTCTGGAACGCATAGCCCAATCCGATTGTGCCAGAGGGTTCCTGCTGGATGGCTTCCCCCGGACTCTTGCACAGGCGGAAGCGCTGAATTCAGCTCTCAGCAAGGAAGGTAAAACTATAGACAAGGTACCTTATATCAAGGTACCGGATGAAGAACTTGTAAAGCGACTATCGGGACGCTGGATTTGTCGGAACTGCCAGGCTCCGTTCCACCTGATAGATGCTCCACCTAAAAAAGCCGGCAAATGCGACTATTGCGGTGGCGAACTCTATCAGCGCCCCGACGACAACGAAAAAACCGTGCGAAACAGGTTGAAGGTCTTTATGGAGCAGACTTCACCTTTGATTGATTATTACGCCAAGGAAGGAAATTTACTGGAAATTAACGGTCATCAGAGTGTGGACGCGGTTAGCAAGGAAATGTTCGCAGCCCTTGCTTAAAGCAGATGAGTATCATTATCAAGTCACCAAGCGAAATAGCAATAATGCGCGAGGCGGGACGGATAGTAGCCATAATCCATGAAGTATTGAGAAAAGAAGTAAAACCGGGTATAACAACAGGAGAACTGGATAAAATCGCAGTTGAACTTTTCAAAGAGTACGGTGCCACAGCCGCTTCAAAAGGGTACAGGGGATACCCGGCATCTATATGCACCTCGGTGAATGAAGAGGTAGTGCATGGCATCCCGGGGGAAAAAGTGCTCAAAGAAGGAGATTTAGTTGCGATTGATATAGTTTCCGCTTATAATGGATTTCATGGTGATGCTGCCAGAACAATTGAAGTAGGCAAAGTAAGCGAACAGGCCCATGCACTTACTGAAGCCACTAAAGGTGCTCTGGAAGCAGGAATCAAAGCGGCAAGAACGGGGGCACGACTGGGAGATGTTTCGGCTGCAATACAGCAATATGCGGAAAGCCGAAAATTTTCTGTAGTTAGAGAATATGTGGGCCACGGGATCGGGCGGGATATGCATGAGGATCCGCAAATACCCAATTACGGTAAAGCAGGGCAGGGGCCAATTCTCAAAAAAGGTATGACATTGGCTCTGGAGCCAATGGTTAACGCAGGCGGATGGCGAACAAAGGTATTGGAGGACAACTGGACGGTGGTCACATCCGATGGGAGTCTTTCTGCGCACTTTGAAAATACTATTGCCATTACGGATGGCGAAGCAGAGATTTTGACGCAACTTTGATAATTAATAACTGGGAAGCCAGCTTTCCCGGATTGGTTAACGGAGGGCAAACTAAGAGAATCTATGGGTAAAAAGGAGGCCATTGAAGTTGAGGGCACCGTTTCAGAACCCTTAACCAGCGGGCAATTTCGTGTTGAGTTGGCTAATGGGCATCAGGTGTTGGCTCACGCTTCTGGCAAGATGCGTCGGTATTTTATAAAAATAGTGAGGGGTGATCGCGTTTTGGTTGAGCTCTCACCGTATGACCTTTCAAGAGGACGAATTACCTATCGGTTTAAATAGGAATAGAGGTAAAATAATGAAAGTCAAGGCTTCAGTTAAGCCGCGTTGTAAGAATTGTAAGGTTATCAGGCGTAAGGGAGTAGTCAGGGTAATCTGCTCTAATCCAAGGCACAAACAAAGACAGGGGTAATCAGGCTAGTTTAAGCGAGGAGTAGTTATGGCACGTGTCGCGAGTGTTGATATTCCAGATAACAAACGGGTGGAAATTTCCCTCTGTTACATATATGGTATTGGCCCTACCCTGAGTAAAAGAATTTTAAAGGAAACCAATGTCAATCCAGACACCCGCGTCAAAAATCTGTCTGATGAGGAACTCAACCGAATCAGGGAAACCATAGATAGGGAATACAAGGTAGAAGCTGACCTAAGACGAGAAGTTACTTTCAACATAAAACGTTTGGGAGAGATCGGGAGCTATCGTGGCATGAGGCACAGACGCGGTCTCCCGGTTCGTGGGCAAAGGACCAAAACCAATGCCAGAACCAAACGCGGTCCCAAGAAGACAGTGGCAGGGCGGGGACGCCGACGGGGCATGACTAAGACATAGACTTTTATCTCTAATATTGAGGGCAAGATGGCAGAAGAAAAAGCAAGAACAGGAGTCAGAAAACACGAACGCAAGGGCGTTGTAAGAGGAAAAGCTTACATTCAATCCACGTTTAACAATACGATTATAACCTTGACCGATATGGCGGGGAACACTATTGCCTGTGGAAGTGCGGGAACAGTCGGTTTCAAAGGGTCTAGAAAAGGAACCGCTTTTGCAGCGCAACGAGCTTCGACTGAAGTGGCTAAAAAAGGGGTTGAACACGGCCTGCAATATGTAGAAGTTCGCATAAAGGGACCCGGCAGTGGCCGGGAATCTGCCATCCGGGCACTCCAGGCATCTGGTCTTAACATTACAAGCATCAAAGATGTAACACCAACACCCCACAACGGATGCCGCCCCAGAAAGAAAAGACGAATATAGATTTGAGGAGGATGTAATATGGCCCGTTATACTGGGCCCGTTTGCCGGCTTTGCCTGCGACAGGATGAAAAGTTAATGCTTAAAGGAGAGAGATGTCTCTCTGCAAAGTGTGCTCTTGAGCGAAAGCAGGAGGCGAGCGCAAAGAAGCATCGGGGCCGGGGCCATCGGCCCAAAAAGCTATCTGAATATGGAATACGCCTGAAAGAGAAGCAGAAAGCCAAGTATATTTACGGCATACTTGAGCGCCAGATGAACAATTACTTTGACGAGGCAGAGAGAGCACCCGGCTTTTCCGGTGACAACCTTCTCCGAATACTGGAGACCAGGCTCGATAACACTGTCTATCGCGCTGGACTGGCAGACAGCCTCAGACAGGCAAGGCAACTGGTACGGCATGGTCACTTTGCTCTAAACGGGCGCAAAACAAATATCCCTTCCTGCCATGTTAAACCGGGAGATGTTATAGGATGGAAAGCTGGCAAGGAAAAGCTCTTTCCTTATCAAAAGGCTGCTCAGAATATCGGCAACAAGCAAATACCACACTGGTTGAACGTGGACGATAAGAACCTTACTGTCAAGATACTGGCGCAGCCTTCACGCGAAGATATAGGTACTACAATTAACGAAAGGCTCATAATAGAATATTATTCTAAATAGACTTTGCAAACCATTGGGAGGTCAAATAGTTGCTTGCGACTGTAACGCCTACAACAAATTACCAGCTCATTTCTGAGAATCACGGACGGTTTGTAATTGAACCACTGGAACCGGGATATGGAATCACAGTGGGCAATGCCTTACGGCGGGTTCTCTTGAGCTCTTTGCCTGGAGCGGCCATAACCACAGTTAAAATAGATGGTGTGCAACACGAATTTTCCACCATCCCAAATATGAAAGAAGATATTCTGGAGTTCCTGTTGAATGTCAAGGGAATTAGATTTAAATATCTGTCGGATCGTTCTGATACCCTTAAACTTGAGGCTTCGGGTGAAGGAGAAGTTAAAGCTGGTGATATTGGTAAATCAGCTTTCTTTGAAATTATAAATCCTGAGCATCATTTGGCCACTCTCGATAAGCCAGAGGCAAAATTGAACGTAGAATTCACTGTTGAGATAAGTAAGGGATATATAACCGCCGGTTCTGCGGAAGGATACCCCATAGGGGTCCTTCCATCGGATGCTGTGTTCACTCCCATCCGCCGAGTTAACTATGAGGTGGAGAAAACAAGGGTCGAGGATCGGAGTGATTATGATAGATTGACACTTGATCTGTGGACAGATGGGACCATCTCTCCCGAAAGCGCCCTCTCCGAGAGCGCCCGGATTTTGAGCCAGCAATTTGCTATCTTTACCAGCTTAGGTCAGCCAGGTGAAGGCCCGTCAGTTTTAACTGAAGAGGAATCACAGGCAGCAGAAAAGCACGAGGGAATACCATTGGAGCAACTGGGTCTCTCTTCACGAACAATAAACGCTCTCCGCCGCGGCGGGATTTCCACTACCGAAGCATTGCTATCAAAAACCAAGGATGAATTACTTGGTTTGAAAAACTTGGGAACTAAATCATGGAAAGAAATACAGGAAAAATTAGCTAAAGCTGGATTGATAGAAAGTGAGGGTATTTCAGAAGACGCTGAGATCGATGAAGCAGCCGGAGAGGAAATATCCGAGAAAGAATTTGAACGGGGTGAAATGTTAAAGAAGCTGGGAGAGAGATTCACAGTGCGAGGCGAGAAATGAAACATCGAGTAAGTGGGCGCAAACTTTCCAGGACAACTGATCATCGGATGCTATTATATCGCAATCAGGTAACCGACCTGCTTAGATACGAAAAAATTGTAACCACGGAGGCTAAAGCCAAGGAAGTCAGGGCTCTTGCTGAAAAAATGATTACTCTTGGGAAAGCAGGGGATTTGAATTCACGCCGACATGCGCTGAGTTTCATAACCAGTAAAAAGGTTGTGAAAAAGGTTTTTGATGAAATAGCGCCAAAGTATGCCGGCAGAAATGGTGGTTATACCAGAATATCAAAACTGGGACCGCGGCTGGGTGACTGTGCACCAATGGCCCAGCTTGAGCTAGTTAAGGAGTTATGATATTGCCAAAATAGCCTTGCTAATCGAATATGTGGGCAGCAAATATCACGGATTCCAAATCCAAAAAGATGTCCCCACGATTCAGGGTGAATTGGAAAAAGCTATAACAATTATTACCGGTAAAGCAAGCAGGGTTCATGGAGCAGGGCGTACCGACGCGGGAGTCCATGCCAGGGGGCAAGTGGCAGCCTTTGAAACAGAGTCTACATTGTCCCCAGTTAATTTTGGGAAAGCACTCAATTTTTATCTGGACGAGGACATTTCAATCAGGCAAGCCTGCCAGACAGAGGCAAATTTCGACCCGAGGCGAGACGCAAAGAGCCGTGAATACAAATATACCATTCTCAATAGCGCGACAAGATCGCCATTAAACAATGAATATAGTTATCATGTAACCAGAAAACTTGATATAGACAGAATGAATGAGGCAGCCGAACTCCTGCAAGGAGAGCATGATTTTGTCTCCTTTACCAATCAGGAAGGAAGCACTAAAAACACAATTCGAAATGTTTACAGTACTAAGGTAAAAAGAGAAGGTGAATTCGTCTGGTTTGATATAGTGGCAAATGCCTTTCTTCCCCAGCAGGTCAGACGCATAGCAGGCAGTCTGATAAAGGTGGGCATAGGAGACATGGATATAACTGAATTCAAGCAAATGGCAGCATCAGGAAAAACAGGAGCAGCCCGGGAAGTGGCACCACCACACGGGCTTTGCCTCATGAAGGTCAATTATTCTAAAATTGGATTTGAATATGAAAACTTATAGCACAAAGAAATCGGAAATTAAACGGGATTGGCATGTGATCGATGCCTCAGGGAAAACGCTCGGGCGACTTTCCACAGAGATTGCCCATCTGCTTAAAGGAAAACATAAACCCATTTATTGCACAAATCTTGATACAGGCGATTTCGTCATTGTAGTAAACGCCGCTAAAGTCAGGGTAACCGGAAACAGGGCCAATCAGAAGATCTATTATCACCACTCAGAATATCCCGGAGGATTAAAACAACAAACCTACGAGCAGATTATGGAAAAGCATCCAACCAGAATTATTGAACATGCGGTGAAAGGTATGCTTCCCAAGAACTCACTGGGCCGGGCGATGTTCCGCAAATTAAAGGTTTATGCAGGTCCCACCCATATCCATCAGGCCCAGATCAAAGAGCGGAGCGTAGTTGAGGAGGGTTAGCTTGGAAGTACAGTCATATTATTATGGAACAGGGCGCAGGAAAACCGCTATAGCAAGGGTAAGGCTTTATCCGGGAAACGGTAAATTCACAATTAATTCAAAACCGTTTGAAAGAACCTACGGAACGGAAAGTCTAAAACGGATAGTATTGCAACCGTTCCAGGTTACGGATACAGTTGATAGATTTGACGTCGTAGCCAAAGTGCATGGCGGTGGAATTTCGGGGCAAGTAGGAGCTATCAAGCATGGCATAAGTCGGGCTCTTCTGGTGGCAGATGAAAACCTGAAACCAATACTACGTAAGAATGGATTCCTTACCCGAGACTCCCGAATCAAAGAGCGTCAAAAATATGGCTTACGTCGTGCTCGTAAGCGAAAACAATATCGCAAACGTTAGCTGCAAAAAGGCTCCTACTCTTTTTTGATTAGGAGCCTTTTTAGGACTTGTCATCAGAGACAGGTATTTGCAAATAGAATTGGTTTCTTGGTAAAATCAAGCGGTTTGTGGAGTTGTTGACGCAGCCATGTTAAGTCATCCTGTACTGGTCCTAAATTATAATTATGAGCCGCTTAACATTTGCCGGGTCAGGAGAGCCATTGTTCTAGTCCTCAATGGCAAAGCCGAAGTTTTGCAACATAATTCAATTGAGATCAGGAGCGCCACCTTCTCTATAATATCCCCGTCTGTAGTGCGTTTAGCTCACATTGTCAAACGGCCACGGCCTAATATCAAACTAACACGCCACCGGATTTTCTCACGCGATAATTACACCTGTCAATACTGCGGCAAGCAAGGCCATGAATTGACCCTGGATCACATAATCCCTCGATACCGAGGGGGAGAGCACAGCTGGCACAATGTAGTAAGCGCTTGCAAAAGTTGCAACCAACGCAAGGCCGGAAGGACTCCTGCAGAAGCAGGGATGAAACTCTTGCGAAAACCGTTCGAGCCCTCAGGAGGCAATTCCCATCTTGTCTACCCCTTCAATACTCCGCCAGCGTGGCAGGACTATCTGAGTTTCAATAAACAATCCAGGAGGTGAAAAATAAGATAATCCATTTTTTCATTTCATTGTATTGTGAGTAACTTTCTGTTAATATGATGACAATAGTGGGGCTGTAGCTCAGCTGGGAGAGCGTTTGACTGGCAGTCAAAAGGCCGGGGGTTCGAGTCCCCCCAGCTCCACCAAACAAGAGATACGAGGAGGAGATCAAAATGAAAAAAGTAGCAATATTACTGGTGGCAATAACAGTACTGTTTTTGATGGCAGCATGTGGTGGCGATTCGACGGATGAACCAACTCCCACAGACAGTCCTACCCCGACACCAACTATTACGGAAGAAGCGACCCCTTCCCCAACACCGGAACCAACTCAAGAAGCTTCACCCACACCACAACCGACAAGCGGCAATTCCGTGGAAGCGGTCCTTGCTGATAAACTCTCCAAGCTGGTGCTGGCCTACGCTGAAGTTAATGGAGAATGGCAGGGCTTCAAAGGCCCCAATGCTAATAGTTTGACAACACTGAAGCGGGGAAGTGCATATTGGATTTACTCTACTGAAGAGATTATGCCCGAAGCATCCGGTTTTCTCATGGCCTTGAACGAAGGGTGGCAGGAAGCAGGCCCGATTGCCTGGATGGCAGAGGATGCAACATCTATTACCGCTTTGCAGGCCGATAAAGACAGCATTTTATTTGTAATTGGATTTGATAATGTGTCCAAAAAGTTTACTGCCTATATGAGCCCTTCCGTTTCACCTATGATGAACATCATGCCAGGTGATTATTATTGTACCTTCGCAGGAAATCCCCCAGCCCCTCAAGAGAGTTGCCAAACACGTTAAAAGCGTAAACAAGCGATTCTACAAGCAAGAACGCCGCCCCGCTCTGTGCAGGGCGGCGTTCTCTATCTCAACTCTCTAATACGACATCAGCAGGGTTTGTATTCACGCTCATTAGCATGTAAGCCAATATCCTTGAGCTTCACAATGAGATCAATAATATTCTCGGTATCCAGATGAATTATCAGATCCCGGCTATCGTCATCATCGGACGCAACCGTATGCATCGCCTTTATCCCTATATCCTGTTCTTTCAGCACATTCATTACACTGATAATCTGCTCCGGGTCATCCGCGCCATAAATGATGATCCTCTTTCCATCTTCACCAATACCTAGCAATGGATTCAAAATCTTATAAAAGAAATCGTTGGTAGTTAAAATACCTACCACTAACCCATTCTCAACTACAGGCAATGCCCCAACACCCTGCTTCTGGGCAGTAGCCACAGCGCATTCAACCGTGATACCGGGGGTAACCGTCACCGGATTCTTTTGCATTATATCTTTGACCATCATCCTGGACATCAGATAATTAATTTCCCATATACTCAAAGAGGTAGCCTCCGTTGGCGCTGCCCGCTGTGCCATATTCTTCGTTAACATGCCCACCAACTTACCCTTGTCAACTACCGGCAAACGCTTTACTTTATGTGTTTCCATGATCTTTATGGCATCAAGCACCGGTTTGTTGCTTGGTACGGTCACCACATTGGTAGTCATTATATCCTTTACCAGCATAATCTCCTCCTGTCAATTCTCCACCATGAAGAATTGTTTTTTGTCAGCTTGTTGAGTTATATCAACTCCACCAAAACTCAATGTTAACATTCAAACAGACGCTTGTCATCATTGTACTACGAGGAAATATCTTTGTACACCACAAATTCTATCAATCGAAATAATAAGGCTCTCGATTTGCCAATTCATGTATTCGGAATATTGCAGTTCATTAAATGGGGTATTATAATAGGCGAGGTAATTTAGCCCTAACTTGTTAAGAAGGGGCAGAAACACAATGGAATTCAAGAAAATTCTAGTTGCCATAAACGGAACCAAAACTGACGAAGAAATAATTCCGTTTGCCTGTGACTTGGCCAAGAAGAATAAAGGTACGGTGTTTGTTACGTATGTCATACATATGGAAAGGACCCTTCCCCTGGATGCAGAAGTCAAGCAGGCAATCGATAAAGCAGAAAAAGCACTTAGCACAGCCGAAGGTTGTGCCAATAACTGCAATTATAAAATCAACACTGAGCTGCTCCAGGCACGCGCTATAGGGCCTGCTTTAATCGATGAATCCATTGAGAAAAATATAGATCTTATCATAATAGCCATGGAATATGAAACACGTTTCGGCGAATTCACCTTGGGAGATGTAGCTCCGTATGTACTGAAAAACGCCCCATGCCATGTTCTTCTCTGGAGAGAACGACTTCCCCAGATTAATAACCCGTTAGTTGACCATGATCGAGGCAAAAAGATATGAATGTAGTGATAATGGGATGCAGCCGCGTTGGTGCTCGCCTGGCAGGAATGCTCGATTCTGAGGGACACCATGTCACCATTATGGATACTGATGCCTACAGTTTCAGGAAGCTTCCGCTCAATTATGGAGGGAAAGCAATCACGGGAAGCGGCACCGATGAAGACGACCTCATCAAAGCAGGAATCAGGGAATCCAATCTCTTTATATCTGTAACCCAGGGTGACAACCGAAACATCATGGCTGCCCAGATAGCCAAACACATTTTCCATGTCCCCAGAGTTGTCTGCCGAATTTATGACCCTATCAGGCAGGAAATGTACCAGGAACTGGGATTAGAAACCGTAAGCCCCACTAAAATAGTGACTGATGCCTTGCGAAAAGTAATCGGAGAATAAAATGTATATAATCATCGCTGGCGGCGGTGAAGTAGGCTATTATCTGGCACGGATACTTCTGAAAGATGGCCATGAAGTTCTGGTCATCGAAAGTGATGCTAAAAATTGTGACCTGATCTCCGCGGATATCGGAGATGTGGTATTGCGAGGTGATAGTTGCGAGGCCAGAACACTGGAAGAAGTAGGCGCTGCCCGGGCTGATATGCTTATCGCGGTAACCGGCGATGACGACGATAATCTGGTAACCTGCCAGGTAGCTAAGCACAAATTCAAAGTTCCACACACAATCGCCCGAATCAAGAACCCTCGACGCAGACCACTATTTGAAAAACTCGGCATTGATCTCATAGTCTCAAGCACAGAACTAATTCTTGCACATATTGAGCAGGAACTTCCCTCACATCCGCTAATACCTATTTTAAAAATGAAGCGAGGTGGCCTTGAGGTGGTGGAAGTCAAGGTCGCTCCCAATTCCAAAATGGTCGGGAAAAAACTGGGTGATTTCAAAATGCTGCCTAATAGCATGGTTTGTCTGGTGGTCGGAAGAGAAAAGGGCCCTCAAATCCCCACAATGGATACGCTGCTGGAAGCCGAAGATGAAATAATAGCCGTAACCGAGGCTGGCTCAGAGAAAAAGCTTCGCAACGTTTTATCTGGGCTTTAGACCTAGTTCCACGGAGAATATTTTGCCAACAATCAAAGTAGGATTCCAGGGAGAAAAAGGTTCATTCAGCGAAGAGGCCATACTGCATTTTTTCGGCCCGGTTGAGCCAGTGCCATTTCAATTTTTCTCCAATGTTTTCGAGGCAGTAGCTAACAAAGATATTGAACATGGAGTTGTGCCGGTTGAAAATTCACAGGCAGGCAGCATCAATGATACTTATGACCTTCTGCTCCAGCATAACCTTAACATTACAGGCGAGATTCATCTAAGAGTGAAACACTGTCTGCTCGCGCTTCCGGGAGAAAAACTTGACGATATTCAAACTATCTATTCCCATCCACAGGCACTTGCGCAATGTGATAAGTTCCTGAGTTCATTAAAGGTAAAACTTATACCCACTTACGATACCGCTGGCAGCGCCAAACTTATCAGGGAAGAAAACCTCAAAAATTCAGGGGCTATTGCCAGCAAGCGAGTTTCCAAAATCTACGGCATGGAACTGCTGGTAGAAGGTATCGAAACCAATCCACAGAATTTCACTCGCTTCTTTGTTATTTCAAAAGAGAAAGCCAAATATACCAGAAACAGTAAAACTTCAATAATTTTCCGGACCAGTAATGTACCCGGAGCCCTTTATAAGAGTCTGGGGGCATTTGCCAACAGAGGGATCAATTTAAGCAAACTGGAATCGAGACCTGCCAAAGATACCCCCTGGGAATATATTTTCTATGTGGATTTCGAGGGCCATGCTGAAGATACAGTTTGTAAATCGGCACTGGAAGAACTGAAAACTATCTGCAGTTTCATAAAGCTGCTGGGTTCCTATCCCCTCTTGACACCCCATGAAACCAAGTGATTCATTCTAAAACCAAATAGCACCGGCTTAAATCAATTATTCATTAATCTTTATCTTCACGATTGGCTTGATAATCAGATTCGCGCCTGGCAGCTTTCTCTTTCCCCTCCCGTATTGCCTCCCTAACAGAATCCCTGCTTTTTGCTATAATATCTCCCAACTTTCCCCCAAAAGTGTCCTTATCGCTTTTCTGGGAAAGAAAAAAGGCTACAATTGCACCAATCACACCACCAACAATCAGCCCGCTGAAAAAACCGGACCCTTTTTTATCGCTCATCTTTCTTTTCCTCTTTACCAGTTAATGAAGAAATAACCTCGATTATCTTTCGGATACCGGAAAACATGCCTTGAGCTTTCGCCAGTGGTTGAACCACCTTACGGGAAACAAAAGACGAGGTATCACGCACATTGTCCACAGTTTCCTTTGTACTATCCAGAATTGCGCTCAGCTTCCTTGCGAGAATAATTAAAAAAACGAGCGCCACGCAAACCGCTACCGAACCTACACCCAGATAAACAATGATTACCCAGTCTCGTACCAAATCAACATCCATCGCTTTATCTCCTTTCGCCTAAAAAAGTATCTCAATCACCGCGAACATTTTTCATCGTTTCTCTGGCCGTATCCCTGATTTTCGCAACTTTCACGGCGATTAAAATAATGAAGGCAATACCAATACAAAACACCACAGATGTCAAACCAAAATAAACCACAATTATCCAATCACGTATAACTTCAACATCTGTTGACTCTAACATCTGGCTGTTCCTTCCTTTTCACCATATGATATCACGGCGTTAAACCAACGGCAAATTAGCTCCTAAAATATCAATACTCAAATTTACGCATTCTGACGGAGATACTCACAGGCCCGCTCGAGTTGCGGGTCAAATTCATTTTCAATATCTTCGGGAGTGATTTCAACCTCAATATCCGGTGTAATCCCTTTTTCATCTATCTGACGTCCATGCGGAGTAAACCAGCGAGCAAATGTTACATACAGGGAACCCCCGTTGCTCAAGTCATTCACCAGATTCATCTTTCCCTTTCCGTAAGTGGTCGTTCCCATAATGAAGCCTCGATCATGGTCCTGCAAAGCCCCGGCCACCACCTCACTGGCGCTTGCGCTGTACTTATTCACCAGTACAATCAGCGGAATGTCAAGTGCCAAGCCGCCAGATTTCACTTCCCATTCGTCCCTTTCCGATTTGTTATCCAGAGCATATACTACCAACCCATCAGCAACGAATTGGCTGACCACATCTACGGCAGCACTGACCAAGCCGCCGGGATTGTCACGCAGATCAAGCGCTATACCGGCAACGCCCTGAGAACCGGCATCCTCCAATGCGGATTCCAACTCATCACCTGTCCGGCTGGAAAAATTGGTTATGCTGATATGGGCGATATTCCCGGGCAGCATTTCCCAAGTGACGCTCGGCAACTCTATTTCGGCACGGGTAATCCCGATCTCAACCGCCGTATCCGTATCAGGGTGAATCACGGTAAGCACAACCTTTGTCCCCTTTTCCCCGCGGATTTTAAGCACAGCTCCAACAAGGCTCATTTCGGAAGTAACCATCCCATCAATTTTCAAAATCACATCCCCGGGCCTTATTCCGGCCTCCTCCGCAGGTGAATTGGCTATAGGAGACACAACAGTCAGCTTCTCATCCTCAACCGTGAGAATGGCCCCGATGCCGCTGAAATCCCCCTCAAGTTCACTCGATGAAATGGCGCTCTCTTCAGGCCCAAGATAAGCCGTATAAGGGTCTTTTATCGCCTCTGTCATCCCTCTAATTGCGCCTTCTATCAGCGCCTGATCATCAAGCTGATCGCTATCAACATATTCATCATGGATAATATTCCATGCTTCCTCCACAACATCGAGTTCCTCGGCGGGATCATTTACAGATAAGTCAATATCACAGGCTGAGACCGCCAGCAGGACAATCAATATCAGTATTATCGAAAATTTAACACTCTTCATCTGAACTCCTTCATCTTTCCAATCAAAAGTATAGTATCATCCATCGACTATCTTGACAATGTCCATCAATGAATCTATCCTAGAAATGTTGCCTTTTGGGGAAATGCCAAAGAGTGCTATCGAGTTCCAAAGAATTGAGACGCCAGCCAAAAAGCTGGTCGTCAGAAACTAATTAACTCCCCCTGAAGTAAATCTATATTTAGGGGAATCATCTTGGAGGGCCCCAATGCAGGATTTTAGAACCGAAAATATACGCAATGTGATTTTACTCTCCCACACCGGGACAGGTAAAACCCAGCTTGCCGAGTCTATGTTATACAATGCCAAAGTTACTACACGGCTCGGCAGAGTGGATGATGGGAACACGGTCACCGACTTCGAACCAGAGGAAATAAGACGAAAGAGCAGCACAAGCACTGCGCTGGCTCCCCTTGAATGGAAGAAAACCAAAATCAACATCATTGATACACCGGGGTATTTTGACTTTGTGGGCGAGGTCAAATCTGCATTAAGGGCAGCCGATGGAGCCGTAATTCCAATCTGTGCCGCAGCCGGAATCGAGGTAGGCACAGAATTCGCCTGGCGATACGTCGAGGAAGCCGGCCTGCCCCGAATCATTTTCATTAATAAAATCGATCGTGAAAACGCTGATTTTGACAAGGTGCTTAAGGAAATCAAAAAGAGATTCGGAAACAAATGTGCCCCAATACAGCTGCCGATAGGCTCCCAGGATAACTTCCGAGGAGTCATAGACCTGGTCACCGGCAAGCCTGTAGGAGACACGCCCGGTGACGCTATTGCTCAGGATGAAATCAAAAGCTATAGAGAAAAGTTGATCGAGAGCGTGGCGGAAAGTAATGATGATCTGGCCACAAAATATCTCGAAGGAAAAGAGATCACCGAGGAAGAGATTAACAGGGCTCTACTTTCCGGAACAATCAACAACACGATTGTGCCCGTGATGGTAGGAAGTGCTCTCAAAAATAAGAACGTCACCGAACTGCTTGACGCCATCTGTCAGTACCTTCCTTCGCCAAAGGGCAGGGGTAAAATTAAAGCGGGTGACAAATCACTTGATCCGGATGAAAATGCGCCAACAGCAGCGTTCGTATTCAAAACCACCACCGACCCATATGTCGGGAAAATGACCTACCTGAGAGTGTTCAGTGGAAGCATCGAGAGCAACTCGACAATCTGGAATAACAACAAAAACAAAGCGGAAAAGATAGCTCAACTTTTTACGGTAAGAGGAAAAACGCAGGAATCAACTTCCCGGATAGTTGCCGGGGATATTGGTGTACTGACCAAACTGTCTGACACCAGCACAGGAGATACACTTTCGTCTCAGGATAATCCAATCCAGTTTGAGGGAATCAATTTCCCTGTTCCTACCCTGAGCTGTTCCGTAAATCCCAAAACTAAAGCGGATGTCGACAAGATGGGAAACGCTCTGAATAAGATCATCGAGGAAGACACTTCACTTTCACTTCACCGAGACCCTACTACAGCGGAGACCATTCTTTCCGGTTACGGAGAGGCACAACTGGATGTTGCCGCTGAAAAAATGAAGCGCAAATTCGGCCTTGAAACTGAACTGGTAACCCCCAAACTTCAATACAAAGAAACGATTACCATCCCAACTAAATCGGAATACAAACACAAAAAGCAGACCGGTGGGCATGGCCAGTACGGGCACGTGCTCATCGAATTGCATCCTTTAGAAAGAGGCAAGGGGTACGAATTCGAACAAGCCGTCGTCGGCGGAGCAATCCCCAAAAATTATATTCCAGCAGTAGAGAAGGGCATTAACGAAGCGCTTAACGAAGGGCAAATAGCTGGCTATCCCATTACTGACCTGAAAGTGACCCTTTATGATGGAAGTTACCATGATGTAGATTCTTCAGATATGTCCTTCAAAATGGCCGGATTGCACGCACTTAAAAAAGGGGTGGCTGATGCGAAACCTGTCCTTCTGGAACCGATTATTAATTTAACAATAACCGTGCCTGACACTTTTACCGGTGATGTCATGGGGGATTTGAACAGCAGGCGCGCCCGAATTTCGGGCATGAATCCAGAAGACGGCATTACCACAATTCAAGCTCAAGCGCCGCTCTCGGAGATGCAACGTTACAGTATTGATCTCCGGTCAATGACACAGGGGCGTGGCAGCTACATCAGCAAATTCAGCCACTACGAAGAAGTACCTCAACACCTTGCCCAGAGCATAATTGATAAAGCTGCCAAGGAAAAGGAAAAAGGATAGTCAAACTCACAGGCAAAAGCAAATCGGGAAACAGTCAAGAATCCTGTTCACCCCTTTCCAAAAGGGGGACAATGAAAGGAAGATCAAGGGAATTGATTCAAACTTAATTAGCAGGAAGGGGAACGATGGAAAATATAATTCAGGAAATCGAAACCAGAATCATAACAGGAAAAAAGGTAAAAGTATTGCGTCGCGCAGGTATTACCCCGGCCAACATATATGGTCCCGGCATTGAGTCGCAGGCAGTGCAGGCCAACTCGGCCGATCTTGAAAAAACTCTGTCCAAATCAGGATACACGCAGTTGATAACCTTAAAAAGACCGGCCGATAAAGATCGCCAGGTACTCGTCAAAGACCTGCAAAGAGATATATTGACAGGTCAATTGCTGCATGTGGACTTCCATCAGGTAAGTCTTACAGAAAAAGTGAAAGTCTCCGTGCCAATCATATTCAAAGGCGAAGCCCGGGCTTCCCGCCGGAATGACCTGAATGTGCTCGATCATCTGAATTCCATCGAGGTGGAATGCCTCCCCACCGAAATACCGGAAAGCGTTACCATCGATATAAATAAACTGGCAGAAGCTGGAGATCGGTTGTTTGTGAGTGACCTTATAGTAGACGAAAAAATCTCCATATTGACCAAGGCAGATGAAATGAAACAGCGCTTGCTGCAAGGGATCGCCAACCGGACCGCGACCGTCGGGGTCGCGGGACTCGGCTACGTCGGGCTTCCGTTGCTGATCGAGTTCGGCAAGGCGGGGAACCTCTGATCAACCCCCTGTATCCCCCAATCATGGGGGAAAATTGAAGCTGGGGGACGCCCCCAGACCCCCGAAGTCACCACTTAATCAGAGGTTTCTTAGGGCGTCTTTATGGTCAACCTCAATTTCCGGGGTTGAGATGCTCCCCAATTTTCCGATAATGCCGGTATGGCTCAGAACTGCGTTCCGGACTCTTTCTGCCGGCGCATCCGCTCCAAAGCTATGCCAAAATTCAAAATGTAGAACTTCGGTTAAGGGTGTTTTTCAGTTCTTTCTTGACATTAATCGCTTTTCAGAGATAACATAATTATTATGATGACATTACTAATATTTAGTTCCAGTACAAGGAGGTAATTGAGTGGCAGTTAATATCGAAAAAGCTGACGGCTTGGCCGGGCTCATGGAAGCGAGGGGCATTCGTGATGAAGATGTACGCAAGGTTATCGAAGAGGCTGAGTCTTCAGGAGAGAAGTTGTATAAACCTGATACTCCGGATTGCCTTGCCAAGGCTGGGCAATGACAGTTACAAGGCCAATCGGGCCTATGCCATGAAGACGGAGTTCGGGGAGGGTTTATAACTATGGCGGAATGGTATTGTAACAAATGCAAAGTAGCATCGGAAGAGAAAGAAATCGAACTTACCTATATGGATATGCCCGGTTTTCAGATGGCCTGGGTTTGCCCTAATTGCAATGCAAAGTGGATTTCGGAAGAGGTGGTGATGGAAAAAATCATCCCCGGCCAGGAGGAACTGGAGGCCAAGCTGGCATAATCCCCATAATTATTCCCCATGCAGGAATCAAATAACGCAACCAAGGAGTCAATCGCCAGAGCCTACGAATCGAACCAATTCAATCTGGCGATGGACGGATCGTTACATCCCGGTGGTCTGGAACTCACCGCCAGGATGGCCGAAGTTGCTGGAATTCGTTCGGATTCGCGCGTTCTGGATATCTCATCAGGCAGGGGAACTACCCCCTGTTTCTTTGCCCGCCATTTTGAATGTAGCATAGCTGGAATAGACCTCTCTTACCTCTCAACCGCACTGGCGGCTCAAAAAGCCAATGATGAAGGTTTGTCCCCCCATCTCGATTTCCTCGTGGCCGATGCGGAGCGTCTCCCTTTCAATGATTCCAGTTTTGATGTTATTGTTAGCGAGTGTTCTTTCTCTCTTCTTCCCGATAAAAAAAACGGAGCGCTGGAAATTGCCAGGGTTCTGAAACCCGGCGGAAAGTTTGTTTTCACGGATGTCTTCCTCAAGTTACCCCTGAGCGCAGAACTCATTAATAATTTGACCTTTGAATGCTGCTTTTCCAGCGCCGAAACACAGGAAGGTTACCGGCGGATTCTAACTGGCGCCGGATTAAGGGAAGAGCATTTCGAAGATCATTCGAAGGCGCTTAAAAAGGCCACGTATCAGGTGATTACCGGATACGGGTCGCTTTCCGCTTTCTGGGAGCAGTTTGGAGCTGGAACCTCTTCTAACTGTCCTGTGGTCGAAGGCGATCCTTCCTCCCGCAAACTCTGGATTCGCATGTTTCAGGAAGGGAAACCGGGTTATGGCCTGTTTTCCTTTATTAAGTCCTGATAGTGAGCTCAGTAATAGCAACTCTCGTTTGATACCGGGACTTTGCCTTAGGAGAACCAATCATGGAAAAGATTCTCGCCGAAACGAAAAGCCTTTGTCCCATCTGCCTCAAGGTTGTCCCTGCCTGGCGGGTGCAGGAAGGGGATGACGTATTTGTGGAAAAGACCTGTCCCGAACACGGCACTTTCCGGGCTGTAATGTGGCGTGGTGAACCTTCCTATCAGGACTGGGATGTGGGTGTGAATGCGCCCGGCCCGAAGATTCGTTTGACCGAGACGGTTAACGGCTGCCCGTACGATTGCGGACTTTGCCCGCAGCACAAAGCGAAAGGCTGCACGGTTTTGATGGAAGTAACCAGCCGCTGTAATCTGAAGTGCCCGGTGTGTTTTGCCAGTTCCGGCGATTCCGATGTTTATGAGCCCGGATTGGATGAAATCCGGGAGATGATGGAGACCGTGGCTCGTGTGGAAGGGGCTGTCCCGCTGCAACTAAGTGGCGGGGAACCGACCATGAGGGACGACCTTCCCGAAATTGTTGCCCTGGCAAAGCGGATGGGCTTTCCCCACGTTCAGGTAAATACACATGGACTCAGGTTGGCGAACGATATTGAATATCTGCAGCGTTTGAGGGATGCCGGAGTTGACCTGATCTACCTCCAGTTCGACGGGGTTTCCGATGATGTCTACCGGCGGATTCGCGGTGCCGATCTGTTCGCTTTGAAAACCAAAGCTGTTGAAAACTGCGCTGAGGTAAAAATTGGGGTGCAACTGGTTCCGACGGTGATTCCCGGCGTTAACGATCATGAGATCGGTGATATAGTGCAATTTGCCTGCAAGCATATTCCGGTAATCAAAGGGATTCACTTTCAGCCTGTCAGTTATTTTGGAAGGTATCCTGTGGCGCCTGTTGATGCGGATCGGATCACTACTCCCGATGTGCTCCGGGCGATGGAGGCCCAGACCGGAGGTGAGATCAAAGCCCGAAACTTCCTGCCGCGCCGTCGTCATGTTGCTCACTGCGGCTTTTCCGGTTTCTTCGTTCTTAATGAGGAAGGGAAACTGATTGCGACGACAACTTTCAAACCAAGGCAGGAATCCGCAGCTACTTGCAGAGAGGTCTCCGGGATCGTTTCTGATGCCAATCCGCCCTCGGATCATGTACGTAAGTTCATCACCGAGAAATCCAGGTACATCGATCCGAACCCGGAAAAGGTGGAACAGCAGCCGGAAGGCACCTGGCAGAGATTCATTGAAAGAGCTAAGACCCATTTTCTTTCGATATCAGGCATGCCGTTCCAGGATGCCTGGACAGTTGATCTGGAGAGATTGCAAAATTGCTGCATCCATGTGATAACCCCGCAGAATAAGCTGGTCCCGTTTTGTGCTTATTATTTGACCAGCGCCGATGGGCGGAGGTTGCACGGTACCGGGTTTTCTAAAAGCTGATGGCAGAGGATAAATTGCAGGATGGGCTCATTACCGATGAGGCGCTGGAAATCTTCCGCAGCCGCGTTGGGAAAAAGCTTCGCATCAAAAATATCTTCAACGAACTGGTTTCCAGAGACGCTATCCGTAAATTCGCCGATGGTATCGGCGATCCCAATCCACTCTGGCGCGACGAAGTTTATGCGCGATCGACCCAATACCAATCGCTGGTAGCTCCCCCTTCGTGGCTGGGCAGCGTTTTCCCTACATGGGTGCTTCAGGGGCTGCCGGGAGTTCATGCTTTCCAGACAAGCACTGACTGGGAATTCTATCGTCCTGTTCTGCTGAGTGACCGGATTACACCGGAGAGCATATTTACCGGTTTCAGGATGGTGAAAAGCGATTTTTCCGGCAGGTCGATTATGGAACGTCAGGAAGCCCGTTATTTCAATCAGAACGGTGAGCTTGTGGGCAGGGCAAAGGTGGCCGGATTGAGGTCTGAAAGGCCGGCCACCCGGAGAAAGGGCAAATATAAAAGTATCCAATTGCCGCATCCCTGGACCGAGCCGGAACTGGAGAAAATTGAAGAAGAAGTGCTCGCCGAGGAAATCCGTGGCTGCAATACCCGTTACTGGGAAGACGTCGAAGTTGGAGAGAAACTGCCTCAAATAGTCAGGGGCCCGCTGGGGCTATCCGATATAATAGCTTATTGCATCGGGGCATCCCCGGTTCAAATCAGTGCCCACGGTCTGGCTCTGCGAGAGTACCGAAAACATCCGGCATGGGCTTTTCGCGATTCGAACACGTTTGCGCTGGAGCCCGTCTACGGGGTGCATTACAACAAAGCAGCCGCCAACGCTGCCGGCCTGCCTTATCCCTACGATACAGCGGTACAAAGACACTGCTGGCTGATGCAACTGATGACCAACTGGATGGGTGATGACGGATGGCTCAAAAACAGCTATGCCCGATACCGTAACTTCGTTTATCTTTCGGACGTATTGTGGATTAGCGGAACCGTTACCCGCAAGTACGTGGATGAATCAGGAGAATGTTGTGTCGATATAAAGAGCACAGCCGTAAACCAGCGGGGTGAAGAGGTGATGCCGGGAACCGCTACCGTGATTCTGCCTTCCAGAGAGAAGGGTTCTTCCCCGATCGCCGCCCGAATGCAGGGATTGCCGGGCATTCAATAAAGTCGTAGAATTAAATCAGAAAACCTGAAGATCGGGAGGTTTGTTGTATGGAAAAGAAGTTCATTTCCTGCCACAATTGCGGCAATGAGATAGAGATCGCCGCAGACCTGCCTCCATGTCAGGCACTCGCCGGCTGGCTTACGGTGCATCAATGGGAATTCGCGGCACCGCACCAACTGCATTTTTGTTCCCCCGGATGCCTGAAGGCCTGGGTGGACTCACAGATAACTCAGATACCGGAAGTCTTTACCAGGTCATTCGACGATTTGAGGTGAAATGATGGATAATGCCGGAGAAGGAATACGGGATCAGGAACTGGGATTTGCCTTTGGTACCTTCGATGAAGTATTTAAAGCTGATCCTCACGAATGTACCTGTCATTCATGCAGCGTGCCGTTGATGCTCGATTGCTATGGTTGCGGCAGGAATGACTGGGAGTTGATACTCTTTGGCCGGCATCTCCAGATGAAATGCAAAGGATGCGGGAAGGGCCTGTGTTTGAATACGGAAGCAACCTCTCTGCAGATATCCAGATACCTGCTCTCGCCGGAGGTGGAAATCGAAGGAACCCTCCTTGAAGATCAGGTGCAGCAGGTGCTGGCAGGCATAAAACACCCCGAGATCGGGCGTTCTCTTGTTGAACTGGGAATGATTAAAGATGTGAGTGTTGCCGAAAGCAAAGTTACCCTGACGCTGGTAACGCCCTTCGGGAAGGTTTCTATCGAGGATATTCTGGTCAACAGCATGCGCGATGCAATCGGCAGGCTGGGCGCTGAACTGGAAATTAATCGTGCAGTTATGACGGAAGAGGAACGCAAACGCTTCCTTTTAATGAGCCAGGGGGCGAGAGGGAAGGCGTTTTCAGGTTAAAACATCATTACTGGGAACAGGGCTATTGGGGGAAGGACAGGAATTATGCTGGAAGTTAAGAACCTGAAAGTGGAAATCGAGGGGACCGAGATTCTTCATGGGGTCAGTATTTCGCTGAGAAAGGGGGAAACTCAGACCCTGTTTGGTCCCAATGGCAGTGGTAAAACTACTCTGCTTATGGCTATCATGGGGTTTCCACGCTATAAGATCACTGGAGGTAAGATCATCTTCAAGGGACAGGATATTACCAAAAGTACTCTTGACGAAAGGGCTCGTATGGGTATCGGCATGTCATTTCAGCGTCCGCCGGTTGTTCGCGGGGTGAAGACCATTGACCTTGTCATGGCTTCGATGAGAGGAGAAATGAATGTTGATGCCGCTCTTGCTCTTGCTGGAGATCTTAATATTACTGATCTGATGAACCGTGAGGTTAATCGGGGTTTTTCTGGCGGAGAGATCAAGCGTTCAGAATTGATGCAGCTTATAGCTCAGGGCCCCGACCTTGTATTGCTGGACGAGCCTGAATCGGGGGTCGATCTGGTTAACATGGAGCTTATCGGGAAGATGACCAATCGATTGTTACAGAAGGAACTGCATCGCACCCGCCACCGGTCGGGACTCATAATTACTCATACCGGTCATATTCTGGACTATGTTCATGCCGGCCGCGGATATGTGATGGTAGATGGAAGGATATTTTCTTCCGGCCAGGAATCGGTAGAGATACTGGATTGTATCAAGAAAAACGGCTTCGAGGTTTGTCCCACATGTCAGATATAAAATCGAAAGACCTGCGGGCTCTGGCACAAAAGGCTCAGGATAAAGCATCTGCTCTGGGCCCCGATATTGATCTTGCCAGTTATTCCGAGGGTGAAGATCATCCCTATCAGAAGGATCTCTCAAATCTTCCGAATGAAGAAAAAGAGACCATGCTCAGCGCCGGAATAATGGTGGATGATCTGAGCCAGCGATCCGGCACCTTCATCCAGAAAGATCAGGCCCCGATTCATTTTTCAGCCACTCAGGAAGGAGTGGAGGTCATGAGTATCTCCGAGGCATTCAGGGCTTATGACTGGCTGGGTGATTACTGGTGGAAAGCCGTGAGCGTAGATACCGATAAGTTCACTGCCCATCTTGAAATTAATAAAAGCGAAGGGTATTTCATCAGGGCGTTGCCTAATGTGACAACACAACTTCCGGTTCAGGCCTGTCTCTATCTGGGTCACAAAAACATAGCGCAAAGAGTGCACAATATCGTCATTGCGGAGGAAGGCTCGGAGCTTCATATTATCACCGGTTGCACTACCCATCCCATGTCGGCGGGATTGCACATGGGGGTATCGGAATTTTACATAAAGAAGGGGGCCAAAGTCACTTTCAGCATGATTCACAACTGGGCTCCAGAGGTGGAAGTGCGCCCCCGCAGTGCCGTCATTCTGGAAGAAAACGGGGTTTTCCTGAATAACTATGTTTCCATGAAGCCAGTTCGTTCCATGCAGATGTACCCTACGGTGAAATGCGTAGGCCGCAATGCTGTGGTGAGGATGAACAGCATTCTGGTGGCTCCTCCCGGTTCCCATATAGACATAGGCTCCCGCGTTATTCTGGATGCCGAAGGCTCCCGCGCCGAGATCATATCCCGCTCCATTACCACGGGCGGCACGATCATTGCCAGAGGCGATATTCAGGCTAACAAGCCGAATGTCAAGGGGCATCTGGAATGCAGCGGATTGATACTTTCGGATACCGGTGTGATTCATGCAATTCCGGAACTCGTTGGCCGTGTGGCGGGAGTTGACCTCTCTCACGAAGCGGCCGTGGGTAAGATCGCCGAAGAGGAAGTCGAATACCTTATGGCAAGGGGGCTTACTCGTGATGCGGCTACTGCTATGATCGTGAGGGGCTTCCTGAAAGTGGATATCGAGGGTCTGCCTCCGGCGCTTGAGGCCGAGATCAAAAAGGCCATTGAAGAGAGCGAAAACGAACTTTTCTAACACTTGCCCCGCATATCAGTCCCCTCTGTAAATAAAGCCCCCGATGTGTTAAACGATGTTTGAAGAATGGATTCACGCTAAAATCCGGCAGGTATTTCAGGAAGATGCCGGATACCGGCAATTTACCGGTAAAACGGTCCTCAGTGAAGTTACCCGCAGCGATATCGAGAGCCTCCAGCTTTACCGTCTGAAACAAACTCTCCGGTATGCTGCCGAAAACAGCCCCTTTTATAGAGATTTGCCGGGCGGCATCGGAGGAGTTAATTCCCTCGATGACCTCCCCAAAATCCCTTTTACCGACCCGCTGGATTTGGAACAAAGCCCGTATAAGCTTCTGTGTGTTTCCATCGGGGGCATAGCCCGGGTGTTCAGTCACTTCACCACCGGCACCATGTCCGGCCGACCCAAGAAAATATTCTTCACCTATAAAGATGCGGATGCCATCGTTGATTCTATGGCGGCGATTATGGAAACGGTGATGAGCGGCGCTGGCCTGATGATGGAAGGCAGCAGGGTTCATATTTTCCTTCCGAATAATGGGCCCCCCATGAGTATGGCCGGGCTCATTTCCAGAGGGGTGGAGCAGCTGGGGGGAATACCGGTGGAGGGGGATTGTACCGCCATGACGCCGGAACAAATTCGGGCCATTGAAGAACTTAAACCGGATATGCTGATGGGTTCGGCCTTCCGCATCTGGCGGATCACTCAGGAAGCGCGGGAAACCCACGACCTGGCAAGTATCGGGGTGAAAGTGGTTTTCGTTACCTCGGAATACCTTTCCAAACCCATGAGGCAGCGGCTGGAGGAATACTGGCAGGCAGAGGTTTTTCATCATTACGGGATGACCGAACCCGGATTTGCCATTGGGGTTGAGTGTCAGGCGCACGATGGATTCCATTTCGATGAAACTCAACTTCTGTTTGAGGTAGTGGACCCGGATACCGGGCAGGTGCTGGAAGATGGGGAGGAGGGAGAATTGGTATTTACGACTTTAAAAAGGGACGGCATGCCCCTGATTAGATATCGGACGGGGGATGTTGCCTGTTTGCGGCGTGAACCCTGCGGCTGCGGAGCCTCAACTTTGACCCGGATTGGAACACTGCCAAAAAGGGTTGGGCTGATCGTGGAAATTGGAGCGGGCGAGAAAATATACACCTCTCTTGTTGACGAGGCGCTGTATGAAATTCCTGAATTGATAGATTATCGCGTGTTCATCTCCGGAGATGGCGATATGGATTTATTGAATTGCAAGGTGGAAGTGCTGGGAAAACCTTCGGATATAGAAGAGAGAGTTTTGCAGAAATTGATTGCGATTTCGCCGGTGCGCAAATCTGTGGAATCTGGTTTGCTTGCCCGGCCGACGGTAGAACTGGTGGAAAGAGGGGTGTTAAGGCGAGGGGGGCGGAGAATGAAGCGAAGGATTGTTGATGAGCGTTTAAATGGTGTATCTGATTAAATTTCCTTTACATTCGCTCAGGGGCGTTCATCCCCATCAGGTGTAGCGTCTTGGCCATGACGATGCGGCTGGCTTCCACCAGCTTAAGGCGGGCGCTGGTCAATCCTTCGTCATCGCTGATGACCCGGCATTTCTCGTAGAAATTGTGGAAAGAGGTAGCCAGTTCCTGCGAATAATATGGCAGATGCTGAGGTTCCAGACTGGTGGCCACTAACTCCAGAACTTCCGGGAAGGCGAGCAGCTTTTTGATCAGTTCTATCTCAGCTTCTTCTGTAAGTAGCGAAACATCCCCTTCGGTATAATCGATCCCCTTTTCTTCAGCAAGGCGCATGATTCCGGCGATTCGGGCGTGACCGTACTGGACATAATATACGGGGTTGTCCATCGATTGCTTCTTGGCCAGTTCCAGATCAAAATCCATCTGGCTATCCGCCGAACGGGAAAGGAAGAAAAAGCGGCAGACGTCGGTTCCTACCTCTTCCATAACTTCCCGCAGGGTGATGATGTCCCCGGTTCTTTTGGAGATTTTAACTATTTGATCTCCACGCCGCAGGCTGACCATCTGGGATAAGATTATGCGGAGTTTCCCCCGCGGGATATCCAATGCTTCGATAGCTGCTTTCATTCGGGAGACATGCCCCTGATGATCTGCTCCCCAGATATCGATTACCCGGTCAAAGTTACGCCTGATGAATTTGTTGTAGTGATAAGCGATATCGGCGGCGAAATAGGTGGGCATTCCGTCGGAACGGATGAGCACGTTATCCTTATCCTCGCCCAGTTCGGTGGAGACCAGCCAGAGCGCCCCTTCCTTTTCCTCGACGCGATTGCCCTGTTTGAACATATCCAGCACTCGGCTTAATTCTCCGGAATCGTGGATTTCCTTTTGTTCGCTGAACCAGGTATCGAACTGGATGCCTAGCTCCCTGAGGTCTTTATCTATGAGATTAAGTACTCGTTCCATGCCAATCCGGCCCAGCTCTTTGAGGGCTTCTGCCTCGGGCAATTTCAGAAAGGCATCCCCTTTTTCAACCACAATATCCTGTGCCAGTTCAATCATATATTCGCCGTGGTATCCGTCCGGCGGTACCTCGGCGGGTTGTCCCAGCGCTTCCCGATAGCGGGCATAGAGCGAGAGATAAAAATTATGCATCTGGTTCCCGGCATCATTGATATAGTATTCCTTTTCGACTTCGTATCCGGTGGCGTTCAAGACGTTGGCCAATGTGCTGCCGAGCACCGCTCCGCGTCCGTGCCCCACATGCAGGGGCCCTGTGGGATTAACGCTGACGAACTCAAGTTGCAGTCGAATTCCCTTGCCCAGATCGGAATTGCCGTAGTTTTCGCCTTTCTCCAGAATTTCATTAACCTGTCTGGCCAGCCATTCTTTGCTTAACGAGAAATTGATGAATCCGGGCTTCAGCACGGAGCCGGTAACCCCATCGATTGGAGGGAGATTATCTTTTATGGCTTCAGCGATTTTCATGGGATTCATTTTAGCAGTGCGGGCCAGCTTCATTGCCACTGTTGACGCATAATCTCCGTGCTCCGGGTTCTGCGGGTGTTCGAGGAGGATTTCAGGCAGAGTTATCTGGGGAATCGACCCCTGCTTTTGTGCCTGAATAGCGGCTTTTTTTAAAACGTCGGCGATGGTATCTCTAATCATTTGGAAACGATACCATTATACAGTCGGGCAATCGAACGAGGCAAGTGAACGGGGGATCGGGAAGCTATTCCGGCGGTTCAATGTATCCACCCAGTATATTTCGGGCTTCTTCTGCCATATCTTCGGGGACCATCACCCGGCAGGGAAGAGCGGAAACCCCCATAAATGAGATCGCATCCCGCGGTTCGATCATGGCGGTAAAACCCTCCTGAAACAGGATATTACACCATATCTCGGCGGTGATTTGATCGGGGGCAACCCCCGCGACTTCCCATTTCATTGTGATTCCTCGATAAAAGGCATGTTGACCCGAAGGGAAGTGACTTTCTGTGGAGATATTTCTGCCATTATTAATTCCTCCTGATTCTGTGAGGCGGAGGCCGCGACGGTTCCGTCGGGGTTGATGATCTGGCTGGAACCGCAGAAAGTAAGGGGCCCGTCCGTGCCGATGCGGTTGGCGGCGATCACATAGCATTGATTTTCGATGGCCCGGGCTTGGGTGAGTATTTCCCAGTGAGATTGGCGGGGGAAGGGCCATGCGGCGCATATCACCAGCCCTTCAGCACCGTTGATAATAAGTTGCCGGCTTGCTTCCGGGAACCTGAGATCGTAGCAGATAAGCAGTCCCCACTTCATATCGCCGATTTGCACTGTTGCCAGCAAGTTGCCCGGTGTGAGATAGCGGTTCTCGTTGATGGGATTGAGTGGCAGGAGGTGAGTCTTGCGGTATTTGCCGATCAGGTTGCCTTCCGGATCGAAAACGGCCAGCGAGTTGTAGATTCTTTCATCTTCCCGTTCCGAGAGGCCGCATATCAGGTGAATTGAGGAGTCTTTCGCTGCGCTTCGAGCGGTATCGTAGGGCAGTCCCGGCCAGGGCGAGGCAGTCTTTCGGATGGCGGACATCTCGTATCCGGTATCGGTCATCTCGGGGAAGACAATCAAATCACATTGATTCGATCTTGCCTGCCCGGCAAGGTCGGTGATTCGAGCGCAGTTGGCCTCGATATTCCCCGGCTGGCATCTTATCTGGGCTACGGCGGTTTTCATGTTTTATTTGGGTTTATTCTATTAACAACTAAAACAAAATGACTCGGTATTTTCAATATGCATGTCACAGGTTGTCTGAAAACTTTTTTTTCAACCCCCTCAATCCCCCAATCATGGGGGAAGTTTGTATTGGGGGACACCCCCAATACCCCCGGCAGGAAGAATCCTGCACCTCTTTTTCAGACAGCCTGTCCAGATTGGCAAGGGGAAGATGGATTCTGGCTCGTGGCCTGCCTGTCTTGATACGGGGGCTGGAATGACATATCATAATGAATCATTCTAATCCATTGTTCTGAAAAGTGGAAGTTGAGGGGGTGGGGGGATTGCCCGCTTCAGGGTTCCTTGATTTCCACCGTCACGGTTGTTCCCCGGCCCGCTTCCGATTCAATCGTGAGGGTGCCGCCAAGTAGACGCGCTCGTTCCTGCATTCCAATTAAGCCGAGCTTAGCCATATCGGAATATTCGTCATCAACTTTTTCATTAAAAAGCAGGGTATCCTTCATATTTTAAAATCTCCATGAAAAGTGGATTCAGGGGAAGTAAGAGGCCGTGCCCGCAACAATGGAATTAAGTCGGGGTTGTTCACAAGGTTCCATAACTTGCAAATTGGGGGCATTCTGTCTATCATGTGCTTAAGGGAACCTGATCGAAAAGAGGCGCCGTCAATCATGGGCAGATTCGAACTTGATCAGAGGTTTTTGCTCGATGGGTATTATTGGATTACGTATGTCGCCTGCGATTGAATCGTTTATGGAGGTGTAAAAATGTATGAGAGAATACTGGTCCCCCTTGATGGCTCACAGCTGGCGGAGGTAGCTCTTCCTTATGCCCGGAGTTTGGCCGAAAGGCTGGGGTCTGAAATTGACGTGGTATGTGTTGAGGAATTCAACCTTAACGATGCTCTGGAGAACATACCAAATCCACAATCAAACGAGGTCGAACCTGTAAAGTACAGCGCCAAAAATTATCTGGAAAGGGTGGCCATGAGGTCCCCTGAAATAAGACCAAGAACCCTGATTGGCCGCCCGGCAGATGCGATTGTTGAATATGCAAATGAAGAGAACATCGGGCTGATTGTCATGGCAACTCATGGCAGGTCCGGAATCAAGCGCTGGGCTCTCGGAAGCGTGGCTGACAAGGTAGTAAGGGCCTCGAATCAACCCGTTATGCTTATCAGGGCTAAAGGAGCCCATCCGGATATACATAATAGCAGTGCTTTCAAAAAGATTCTTGTTCCCCTTGATGGCTCGGAAGAAAGTGAGATAATAATCCCTTATATCAGAGAACTGGGCTCCAGGTTAAAAGCGGAGATCGTTTTATTTCAGGCAGTAGAACGATTCACACACCTGTATTATCTTGCCGATATGATGGCAGTTACTCATCTGCCCTATTCCGACCAGGAAATGGAGCCGTTCAGGGCAGATGCCGCCAGTTATCTGGAGAAGGTTGGAGAATCGTTGAAAGGTGAGGGAATCACTCTGAGTTCCAAGGTTGGGATCGGTGATATAGCGGAATGGATCATTGAATTTGCCGATGAAATTGATGCTGACCTGGTGGCTATGACAACACACGGAAGATCAGGGATCAGCCGGTGGCGGCTGGGGAGCATAGCCCATAAAGTTATGCATGCCGGGAATACGCCGCTTATGCTGGTTAGGGAACCTCTGAACAATTGGTGACTTCGGGGGTTTTGTGGGTACCCCCCAATACAAACTTCCCCCATGATTTGGGGGATCGAGGGGGTTGAAAAAGAGTTCTCAGACAGTCTGTAAAGGGGGAAATTGTGCCCGTAAACAGTCTGCAATTACAAGAGGGGGGATAAATGATATGTCTAAAATTCAGGGAAAAATCAGGTATGACAGGCTGGAAGATTTCATTGCCCTTGCCAAAGACGGGAAAAAGGTCGAAGTTAAAATCGAATTGAATAAACAGACTGTCAAACAGAAGGTTCATCCTGAAGAAACTGATGATATGGGTTTGGAGATAGATATGTATTTGCTTAGTGGCAAATATTCTCTGGTAGGTAGAGAAGGGGGGCCACAGAGCGTTTCCAAAGTTTACGTATTTGCTGCAATGGGGGAATCTCTGGTTGAGTCCCAGACGAACAGAAAGATAGCTAATGCCCGTTTGAAAATGGATTATGACAGGCTGGCAAAAGCCGGTGTTATTTTTGAAGAGAAGTACTTCTGAACGCAGGGATATTTACATCTCTCTGGAAAGCTGGGCCAGAAAAGCGGCATTGGAATTTGTTTTGGCCATCCGGTCCAGTATCCTTTCGGTGGCTTCAGAAGGTTCTGAGCCGCTTGAGGAAACCAGGGCCATCATGCGGCGCAGCAGCCATACTTGTTTGAGTGTTTCGGCGTCGAGCAGAAGTTCTTCGTGCCGGGTACTGCTGCGCTGGATATCAATGGCTGGATAGATACGGCGCTCAGCGAGCTTGCGATCCAGATGGATTTCCATGTTCCCG
Organism: Dehalococcoidia bacterium; assembly: GCA_041300025.1. Classification (GTDB taxonomy): domain Bacteria; phylum Chloroflexota; class Dehalococcoidia; order SZUA-161; family SpSt-899; genus JBGLNL01. Next base: position 81,260 of record JBGLNL010000001.1, read on the forward strand.
GTGCCCTTGAATTCCTCGTAGATAACTTCATCCATGCGGCTGCCGGTATCGATGAGACAGGTGGCAATAATGGTAAGGCTGCCTTTCTCTTCGGCATTGCGGGCAGCGCCGAAGAACTTTTTGGGGGGATAAAGAGCACCGGTATCTACTCCCCCGGTAAGGGTACGCCCGCTGGAAGGCATGGCCAGATTATAGGCCCGGGTAAGCCGGGTGAGGGAATCGAGAAGAACCATCACGTCCGCTCCCAGTTCCACCAGCCGCTTGGCCCTCTCCAGGGCCACCTCCGCCACACGGATATGTTCCTCAACTGGCTCGTCGAAGGTGGAACTGGCCACTTCCGCATCAACCGATTTCTTCCAGTCGGTGACCTCTTCGGGCCGCTCCCCGATGAGGCACACAATGAGATGGAGATCATCGTAGTTTGCCCGGGCTCCGTTGGCGATGTGCTTGAGCAGGAAGGTCTTTCCCGCTTTAGGAGGCGAGACGATCATTCCCCTCTGTCCCCGGCCAATAGGAGCTACTAAATTCACCAGTCTGGTATCAAGCTTGTTGGGTTCGGTTTCAAGGTTTATAAGCTGGTTCGGGAAGATGGGAGTCAGGTGATCGAAGTGAGGACGATCCTTGGCCAAATCCGGGTCAACACCGTTTACTGTCTCAACCCGCAGAAGTCCAGCATATTTTTCCCCGTTTTTGGGAGGTCTCACCTGCCCGGTAACAATATCGCCATTACGAAGAAGAAAACGACGTATTTGTGATTGGGAAATATATATATCTTCTGTTCTGGAACGCAGGCTGTCCTGCCGCAGGAAACCGTGACCCTCCGGCATAATTTCCAGCGCGCCTCCACGGAAGGTATTTCCCTGCTGTTCGGTATAGTTCTGGATAAGGCGATATACCAAATCATCCTTTCTTAAGGAAGAAACCCCGCTAAGATTTTGTTCTTTGGCCAGATCCATCAATTCTTCGCGGGTTTTGTTTTGCAATTCGGAATAATTCATAATACACCTTATACACCTTTTTTCTCACAGCCCGAAGAAGCTATGTCCTGTTGAAAATACAAGTCTTCAGGCAAAAGAAAATAATGAGTAAAAATAATCGTTAATTAGAATATATGGTTGTTTCTAGGAGCCTCGGGCCAGCTCTGCCTTTATTCCGTTATGGCGAGCATGGCCTCTTGTTTCCAATTCATCACCACTTATGCATAAGTTTCCTTAAACAAAAGCGGTGTCGGCTATTTCGAGCCCCGGGAAACCCTTTCCCAATCAGCAGCGAAACTGGAAATCCCCTTTTCTGTAAGGGGGTGATTAATCATTTGCATCAGGACTTTATAGGGAACTGTAGCGATGTGAGCGCCAGCTTTGGCTGAAGCCACACAATGCATCGGATGCCGAATGCTGGCGGAAATCACCTGTGTAGAGATTCCGAAATTCTTGAACACCGCTACTATATCGGCAACTACTTGTATGCCATCATGCCCTGTGTCATCTATTCGACCCACAAACGGGCTGACATAGGTGGCCCCGGCACGCGCCGCCAGCAACGCCTGATTCAAAGAGAAACACAACGTCAGATTTGTTTTTACCCCCTTCATTGAAAGGGCAGCGGTAGCCTCCAGCCCGGCGGGACAAACAGGCACTTTGACGACCACGTTTTGAGACCAGGCAGCTATCTCCTGTGCTTCCTCGATCATATCCTTCGCATTCGTGCTGACCACCTCAGCCGAAACAGGCCCATCCACGATAGATACGATCTCATCAATAACCGACTTGAGGTTGCTGGAATTTTCCTTCGCCACCAGTGAAGGATTAGTAGTAACTCCGCTGATCACACCAAGCCTGGCAGCCTGCCGTATTTCTTCGATATTGGCTGTGTCCAGAAAAAAACGCATGTACACTAACCTCGAAATTAATAATTATAGGAGCCAAATCTGGCAAAAGGTTAAATTCGAATGAAGGACGGGCAGAAGCTATCTTCGATTTGACTATATCATAACACCGGGGATTTTGTCTATCAATATTCTTTTCCAATGGGAAATGAGCCCGAAGGCCAAATCGAGGCGGTTTGCTCCCTTTCAATGAAAATAGCAGATTTATACTTTCAAAGACCATAAAAAAGAGGGCCCCTTTGCGGTGGCCCTCTTTCATTTCATTACTTTTCTGAACCAGCCCTCTCCCGGTTTTTACTCCGGAGGGGGAATTTCGGTCCCGAACCTTTGATCCCCATTCTTATTCGTGCGGGCCCGGTTCAGGCTCCTGACTTGCCCCGCCTTTCGACAGGGCGCCACTAATCAACTTGGAGGACTCCTAAAAATATATTTTTTCTCACCATCTCGCACCTCCTTGCTAAAGCATCGATGCTGAGATTACTTTTACCATATCATAAAAATGGCTATTAGTCAACCATCATTCTCTTCTGATGGGCGATAAGCCTGAATGTGAAAATCGATTTCCAGAGGTTGCTTAATGAAAATGATAGTTAAATTTCATCGGTTCCTATTTCGGTTGCGGCTGAGGATTACCCTGTCAATCCACGGGACTGGGAGACTTCCGAACCCTCTTCCTTAATCGGGTTGCATTCCAATAAATAAAGTGTTTATAATACAGGAAACCAGTTCAGCGTGGTGGTGGCCTGACTGTTGTAGGGGAGATAATGACGGTTAACAAATCGTCGATTATGGTACAATGGTTTGGATTACCGGTAAGGTTGATATTGAGTGCCATTTTCTGGTAAACGCCATTTTGGTCTCCTTATGAAGCATTGGTTTGCAGCCCTGGGTGTATTGATTTTCATTACGCCGGGGCTGCTTTTGTTAAATGCCTGTTGTGATTCCGATCCGGAATCACAACAGGAACTTCTGCCGTCGGGGGCAAAGGCAGCAATTATCGATCAGCTTAGCCCTCTTTATCCAAACGAGGACTTCATTCTGGCGACGATTAATGAGCTGGAAAGCTACGGTTTTCAGGTCGATGTTTTCAATGGGGATGAAATCACCGTCGACTTTTACCGAACCCTTCCGAGTCATGATTACCGGCTCATCATCTTACGGGCTCATTCAGGACTTTTAGGAGTAGACCCCAATGTCACCAATAAAACATGGTTGTTCACCAATGAAACATACAGCCAGACACTTCACGTGTCCGAGCAGTTAGTGGATCGCCTGACTTATGGAAAGATAACCGAAAGCAATCCCTGGTTATTCACCATCAATGCCGCGTTTATCAGGGAAAGCATGCAGGGCGAATTTAACCGTACTGTCATCATCATGATGGGCTGTGACGGACTCCGCCTCACGGATCTGGCGAAGGCATTTGTTGAAAAAGGAGCTTCAGTATATATCGGATGGGATGCTCCGGTGGGCCTCAACTATGTTGACCGGGCAACAGGAATCCTGCTGAACGAGCTTTGCTCGGAAAGGCTCTCCATCGCTTCGGCGGTGGTTGAGACTATGAATAAAGCGGGGGCTGACCCGGAACACGGCGCCAAGCTAAAGTATTACCCTATACCGGGGGATTACAAGCTCCTGTATCAGTTGTTCGAATGAACCGGAATCAGATATTCCTCAACTTAGGGAACCTCTGATCAACCCCCTGTATCCCCCAATCATGGGGGAAGATCGAAGCTGGGGGACACCCCCAGACCCCCGAAGTCACCACTTATTCAGAGGTTCATAATCTGCTCGTGCTCGGCTTTGCCGTTGCCATGGATATCGATGGGATTGCCAAAACAAATATGCACCAGTTTGGTCGGGTCGATGGGCCCAAAATCTTTGATGAAATGCTCGCTGTTGCCCCATGCATCGGTTTTTAAGGCTACCGGTATTACCGGAACTTTGGCATGAGCGGCAAGTTTTACTCCAATGGTGTTGAAAGCAGCCGGATCGAATGTAATGCTGCGAGTGGTTTGCGGAAAGATGACCACAGAAACGTTCCGGCTCAGGCGCTCCATGCCCTCCTTCAACACAACCCGGAAATCCTCACGGGGATTTTCCCGGGTAATTACCACCGGGTCAAGGCTAACCATGATGTGTTTAAAAACGGGATATCTGATCAAGCTTTCTTTAATCACAAAGGTAAGATTCCGGTATGGTTCGATGATACAGGGGAAAATGAATGTTTCCAGAGTGCTCATGTGGTTGCTCACAAATATGCAGGGGGATGACAGATTTCGAAATGCGTAGGTATTCTTTATTTCAAACCTGACCCCTGATGATTCGAGATAAGTCAAAGCTTTCAGGCTGTCATCAACAAGCCTTTCAGCCGTGTACTTCCCTCGCTTTGCTGCTCGTGATGCCGCGTATAGCATTCTGATCATCTTTGCATAGCAAACCATGCTGGGGAATCTTCTGGCCAGCCATGAGGGTTTATGGGGAATTGACTTATAGCTATCTTCGGTTGTCAAATATCTCATAACGGTTTTATTCCTGTGCCATGATATTTACGTACATTTCTTCCAGAGCGGACTGGCGCACCGAGAGGTCTATCAGTGCCCAGTTTTTATCGGATATGATCTGCAGCAGATTAGCGATTTGAGAAACATCGGCGGTGCGGAAGACGTAATTATCTTCCTTCCTTTCGTAGTCCAGTTCTTCTTTTGCCTTAAAAATGATCTCATATTCGCGCTTGCCGAACCTTTCTCTCATTGTCTCGATTGTATCACAAAACACCATTTTTCCGTTTTTAATGATGGCCACCCGGTCGCAGATGTACTCCACATGGAACAGGTTATGGGCGCTCACCACAATGGTTTTCCCTTCCTCATTGAGCTTTTTGAGGTAATCGATTATGAAGAAAGAAGTCAGTGGATCGAGCCCGGAGTTAGGTTCATCCAGTATCAGAAGATCAGGATCGTGAAGCAATGTCCGGGCAATTGAGACTTTTCGCTTCATGCCCTTGGAGAGTTCGCCGGTGTACTTATCCTTTTCGGGGAGTTTGAGCGAATCCAGAAGGTAATCGATTCTTTCCCTGGCATATGACTTGGGCATCTTGTACAATTCGGAAAAAAACATCAGGTATTCCTGAACGGTCATGTTCTCGTAAAGAGGAGTCTCTTCCGGCAGATAACCGATATGTCGCTTGGCATCGATACTGTTTCTGGACATATCCCTGCCCATCACTTCCACCCTGCCGGAGGAAGGGGCAAGCAGGCCGACGATCATTTTGAGGGTGGTGGTTTTCCCGGCTCCGTTGTGTCCGATTATCCCGAATATTTCTCCCTTCTTCACCTCCAGATTTAAATCATCGACGGCGGTGAAGTTTCTATATCGTTTGGTCAGGGATTCCAGTCTTATTGTCATAAATACCTTTTCAAATAACAGCACACTTTCATCCGCTTGTGTTGTATAATCGTGGAAACGGCGGTTCTTACATCCATGAGCAGTATTCTTACCATTGCCCGGCGGGAAATCACCCGCCTCAGGTCCCGATTCACCGGCAAGTCGAGAATTGCCGTGTTTGCCATTATACTACTTGCGGCGGTTGTTGGCTATGTTGTGTATCAGCAGGATATAGGCATGAGCCGCCATTTGTATACTGTTGGTGTTTCCAGCGACGCTCCCCCTATTACCGATGAGCGGTTCAAAACCATTGAAATTGATCCGTACGAAGGTTTTCAGCAGCTCTGGGAAGGGAAGCTGGATTTATATGTCTGGGGCGATGACGTCAGTTACCAGCATAGCAGCGAACGTTCGCTATATGCGCTGGGCGCCCTTAAAGAGTATCTGGAAAAGTATGAGATTCTAAGGATATCGAGGGAATACGAAATCGATCAGGCTTTCCCGCTTCGGATCGAAGCTCGCCACCTGAAAGTTGAAGATGAAATTACCAGTGGTCATGGTCTCGGAACGCTTGCGGATATACTGGAACCGGGACCCACCCCCGATCCCGGGGCAATTTCCCCTGATCCCGCCGCAAAGACCGACGATGCGGTGAGGCAGCAACTGGAGGAGTTCCGTACCAGCGGCACCCTCCCCGAATTTGAGGCCGAGTTCGTTTCAGACGAAGAAATCCTCATTCCTTCGCTTTCGAGGCCGCCCATTCCGCTGGCTCAGGTTGTGCTGACCTTCCTTTACGTTATCCCCATTTTCCTGGTCGGCGTGTTTTTTACCAGCAGTTTTATGGAAGAAAAGATAAATCGCAAACTCGTGGTGCTGCTCTCTGCGCCGGTTACCCCGTTTCAGATTATCACCGGGAAAATGATCCCCTACATCATATATTCGATCATTGCCATTATCGCCATTACCATCGCTCTCAGCGGTGATATACTGCTGAGTCTGGCCATCTTTATTCCGGTATCGATGTTTATCTTCAGCGCTCTCCTGATGGTCGCCCTGCTGTACCGGACTTTCAAGGATCAGACCTTCTTCTCAATTATGGCGGCATGGATGGTGATCGCTTATCTGATAACGCCGGCAATGTTCACCGGCTTAAGCGATGTGAGTTACTTCTCACCCCTTACGCTGGCGATACAGGTATACCGCGACGAGCCGATCGGGGTGATGGAATACCTGCTGGCTACTGTCCCTCTGTATCTGCTGTTTTCCGTGACCGTCTTCATGGGAGTGAGAGTGTTCAATGAAGAGTACCTCATGGGATTCCGGCCGATGCATCGCAAAGTTGCCGAGGCAATTAACCTTATCATGGATAGAAACCATCTCAGCTTTTCGGTGATGCTGGTCAGCCTGATTTTCCTTCCGGTTGTGCTGATGATCCAGTTTGCTTCCATTATCATCGGGATGAACCTTCCTGCCACACTACCGGATTCCGTATCTTTTGCGGTTATATTCCCGCTGGCCATCCTTTCGGAGGAGATCGCCAAATCCAGCAGCGTGGCTGTGCTCCTGCAGAATCGAGCTATCGGTTCGATGCGTAGTGTAATCAAGTACTCTTTCTTTGCGGCGTTAGGGTTTTTCATCGGGGAGAAGCTCCTGCTCTATCTTACCCTGAGCGTGGTATCCGAAACTATGTTTGTCGAAGCGGCTCTGGGGTCGGGGTGGCTGATCCTGCCGCTGGCAATGCATTTCGTAACTACCGGTGCGGTGTGCCTGCTTTCGGCGAGGTTCGGGGTCAGGTTCTATCCGCTGGCGATAGTGGCAGGAGCTATCATTCATGGTTCATATGACCTGATTATCATGCGGGGGGAGATATTCTAATGAGATTCCTGGCTCTGGTAAAGAGAGAACTCAGATCGATCCGGCGGGAAAAGACGATCATGTTCGCCGTTTTTATTCAGCTTTTTATTGCCGCCTTTTCCTCGTTCCTGATGATCGGGGTGATGTCATTTTATAACCCCGAGTCCATCGGGGAGAACGCCAGAATATATGTTGATGTAGGAGTGGTGGGCGAGATCGGCAGTCCTGTTGCTTATTATGTGGAAAAATCACCGAGTATTACGGTAAGGCGCTTCGATGATATCGAAACCGCCGAAGAGGAATTCCGCTCCGGGCGGGTTGATGCCCTGATGGCCATCCTGCCGGAAAGTTCCGGGGTGGTGGAGATGAAGCTCATTCTGCCCCAATCGGATGCGGAATCGATGCTCATCACGATGGCACTCGATAAACCCCTGAAGGAAGCTGAAAACTACCTGCGCCGCCAGAACGGGATCGATTTGCTCTATGATGATCTGGAAGGCAAGCCGTATACCAACTTTGAATTCCTTTACTCCATAATCATCCCGGTGCTGATGTTCTTCCCGGCGCTCATTGCCGGGAGCATTACCATCGATACGATCTCTGAAGAACTGCAAAACAAGACTCTGGATACGCTCTGGGCAGCGCCGGTATCGCTCTGGGGAATATTCTCCGCCAAGATTTTCACCGCCGGCATCACGGCCGTGGCACAATGCATCTTGTGGATTGGGTTGTTAAGGATGAACAGCCTTTCGATTCATAATATTCCTCTGGTTCTTCTGTTTGCCTTGCTGATCGCTTTCTGCGTTTCCTTCGGGGCGGGGATCATTGCGGTGGCGTTTAAGGATAGAGAGCGGGCCCAGTTTGTTTACTCGGTGGGGCTGGTCACCGTGGCGGGATTGAGCTATCTGGTGAATCCTTCGCCGTTCGAACTCATGGCCCGGCTGGCTGCCGGCGGACAGTTCGTGGGACTGCTACAGGTAATGTCCTATCTTCTACCGCTGTTTTTGCTGGGGAGCGCCTTTTTTCTTTTTTCGAAGAGGCTGGCAGCCGCATAAGAGCTTTTTGCTCCTCTTTGGTTGTCAATTATCTCGATATGGATTGGCCATATTCACAAGGTTTGTAACTGGCTTATCTGTTTACTTCATGTTTATGGACATTATAACAGTGAAAGTGGTATGTTGGTAATGATGTCACATTTTACGTTGTGGTGAAATCGGGAGTGATTTCAGGGAGGCGGTCTCCGGTATCATGTTGATTTTTATTTACAGGAGGATAGTTTAGTGAAAAGGAATGTACTCTTGGCGGCAGTCTTAACAGTTGTACTTGGGATTGCTCTTGTGGCAATACTGGCAAACACCACTACTGCTCAGACGGGTACCACCCGCTATGTCAAGGAAGGCGGAACCGGCGACGGCACCTCATGGGCAAATGCCTACGATGATTTGCAGGATGCGCTCGATGCGGCCGAATATGGCGATTCGATCTGGGTGGCGGCTGGCACCTATACCCCCAGCGCTTTACCTTCTTTCGATCCCCCGATCACCCCGACCCCGACCCCAACCTACATGTCACCGGCAAGTTCCCTGTTATCCTGAGGGAAGGCGCGATCAGCCGGAACGATATTGCCAAGTGCCTTTCGTGAGAGACTGAAGCCGAACATTATGGAAATATTAAGCAATTGGCGCACTACCTTCAGTTCGCTTGAAAATCATAATTATCGCTGGTTCTGGTTCAGTTCAACAGCTACCGCAGCCGTATTACAGATGAACTTGGTTGTCCGGGGGTTGCTGGTCTGGGGACTTACCGAGTCCTATGCTGATGTGGGCATGGTGAGCTTTGTCGCCGGAGTTTGTATGTTTCTTTTTTCATCCTTCGGTGGCGCTATCGCCGATCGGGTAAATAAACGTAATCTGTTGATTGCCACGCAGATTATCACGAGTGCTATCCTTTTGGGCATTGCGATGCTCGTCCTGATGGATATGATCAAGGTCTGGCATCTGATGATTGCGGCGTTTGGCGATGGGGTGATGATGTCTTTTAACCTTCCTGCCCGCAACGCGATTGTCCCCCAGTTAGTTAAGGAAAACCAGGTTATGAATGCGGTTGCCCTTAATTCAGGCTCGCAGAATTTGAACCGGGTGCTGGCTCCGGGTGTGGGGGGGCTGGTGATAGGTCTGGCAGGTTTTACCGAGGCCTATTTCCTGATGTTTACCCTGGCTGTGTTTGCTGCATTGTTCATGTCAGGTGTCCATCTGATCCGAAGCGAATCGCCAAATTCCGGAACCTCGGTCATGAGCAATGTTGTTGATGGCGTAAAGTATGTCAGGCAAACACCGATTCTTCGCGGATTATTGATGATTTCGGTTGTGCCGATGGTTCTGGGTATGCCGTATATGATGCAGCTCGCAGCATATGCCAGTGACGTCCTCGCAGTTAGTGATACAAAAGTGGGAATTCTTTATTCGGCTACAGGGTTTGGCGCTCTTATCGGTTCCGTACTGGTGGCTACACTGGGTGATTACAGGCATAAAGGAGCTTTGCTTATAGGGGCTGCCGTGATGTTCGGCATTTTTCTGGTGATCCTTTCCCGATCAAGCGCTTTCTGCCTGCCCTTTTTTGTCCTGATGGGAGCCGGAATGGCCAATGCTGTCTATCTTATAGTTAACAACACCCTTCTGCTCATGAAAAGTGATGTGCTGATGCGCGGCCGGACTATGGGGCTCTTTACTATGATGATTGCCTTTTATCCCATGGCGGTCTGGCCGATAGGAGAAGCTATGGATCGCGTTGACCCCCGGCTGGTATTTGCTGTCTGCGGCGGCATGATGGCCCTGATCTTTCTCCTGATTGCTTTGTTCAGGCCTGCGCTGCGAAGGTTATAGCAAAGGCGAATGATATTGTGATAGACTACGCTCGGAAGCGAATGGGGGTATCTTGGCACGAGGAGGTCAAACTATGCGAATTGCCATTGGCAGCGATCACGCCGGGTTCGGTTTGAAAGAGGCTTTAAAAGGATTCCTTGCCGAAACGGGCCACAATGTTGAGGATTTCGGATGCAGGGATACCTCTTCAGTTGACTATCCTGATTTTGCCTTTGCCGTCGCTGATGCAGTTGCTCAGGGCAGGTGCGAACGGGGTATTCTTATATGTGGATCGGGAATCGGGATGAGCATGACAGCCAACAAGGTTCCCGGCATTCGGGCAGCTCTATGCCACGATGTTTCCGGCGCTGAACTGAGCCGGCAGCATAACGATGCCAATATCCTTTGTCTCGGCGGGCGCGTGACCGGTGAAGACCTTGCCAGAAAGATCGTCAGTGCTTATCTGACTGCGGAATTCGAGGGCGGAAGACATGCCCGGCGTCTGGAAAAGATGCACTCCCGCGGGTGTTAAATTTATGAATCTGCAGGAACTCTCATCACGTTATCAGCCGGAATTGGATAGGGAGTTGCGCTCACTGGTCAGCGATTCCCATATACCGCTTTATCACATGATGCGTTATCACCTCGGCTGGGTCGATGCTGGCGGGCAGGCAAGGCTGACGAGCGGGGGTAAACTGCTGCGTCCGGGATTGTGTTTGCTTTCCTGTGAAGCTGCCGGCGGCGATTGGCGAAAGGCGCTTCCTGCAGCCGCCGCTTTGGAATTACTGCATAATTTTACCCTTATTCACGATGATATCGAAGACAATGACCATGAGCGCCGCGGCATGCCGACCGTCTGGCAGGTCTGGGGGCGGGCGCAGGGCATCAATACCGGCGATGCCATGCATGTTCTGGCTCGTATGGCGCTTCTCAATCTTGAAGCTATGAATATCCCATCGGCCAGAATAATCCGTGCTGCGCGAATTCTGGATGAAGCCTGTCTTCGGTTGTGCGAAGGGCAATACATGGATATCTCTTTCGAGGAGCGACTTGATATTGAGGTTGATGATTATCTCGAAATGATTGCCGGGAAAACTGCTGCCCTCTTCGCCAGCTCGCTCGAGATAGGCGCTCTGCTTGGCACGGACGATGCGCAAAAAATCAAACGTCTGTCCGAGTTCGGACGCAATCTGGGTATGGCTTTCCAGATACAAGATGATGTGCTGGGTATCTGGGGGGAGAACAGCAAGACCGGAAAATCCACGGCCAGCGATATCACGAAGAAAAAGAAAACCCTGCCGGTGATTTATGCTATGCGGAAAGCAGGGCCGGAAAAGAGAGAAACATTAATTTCGATATATAAGCAGGAAGCAATTGCCCCCGAATATATTCCCCGGGTGATGAACCTGCTTGATGAAGCGGGTGCCCGTCAGTACTCCGCGGATGCTGCCAGACGATATTCCAATATGGCAATGGAGGAACTGGCAAAAGCGGGGGTACCCACTTCCTTCAAAGATGATTTTATTTCGCTCGCTGATTTCGTGACTGGCAGGGAGTATTAAGGATTGATATGAGTTCGTATCGGGTAATTTTTCAGCCATCCGGGACGAAGGTGCAAGTCAATGAAGGGATTTCGCTTCGGGCAGCGGCTCATCTGGCCGGGGAGGAGATCGAAACGATTTGCGGCGGTAAAGGTACCTGCGGAAAGTGCAAGGTGCGCATACTCGAAGGTTCCGAGTATGGGATAGATTCTAATATGCTCCATCTTTCTCCACTCAACGAAGCGGAACGAGCTTACTCAAGGCGTTACGGACTTGGCCCTGATGAACGGCTTTCGTGTCAGGCTCGGGTAACAGGTGATCTGGTAGTTTATATACCCGAGGAAAGCCGGATCATACGTTCGGCAGTTCAAAAAGGGGCTGTTGGCCGTGAAGTTGACATAAATCCATCTATTGTAAAATGCCATATAGATTCCTCACCTGAGTGGAACTGGGAACGGATCGTTTCAGAGATCGAAGGCCGGTACGACTGGCATAATCTGACGATTGATCCGCAGGCAGAAATCGACCTGAAAGCGATAACTCCTGATAGCCAGGACGGGATAACTTTAACGATATGGGATGGCCGGGAGATCATTCGTGTAGAAGAAGGCTATCGGGAGAAAGCTTACGGGCTGGCTATGGATATAGGCACCACCACTATTGCAGTTTATCTGTGCAATCTGGGAATCGGCGAAGTCGTGGCCACCGAAGCCATGCTGAATCCACAGATCAAATTTGGCGAGGACATCATGTCCCGTATCGCCTACGCCAAAGATAATCGGGGCGGCCTCGCTGAAATGAATTCAGAGATCATCTCGGCGATAAATACTCTGGCGCGGGATGTTACCTTGCGCGTAAACCTTAATCCAACCGATATTGCCGAGGTGGTGATGGTGGGAAACACCGTTATGCACCACATCTTTCTGGGGCTGGATGTTGTACCTCTTGGAACATACCCGTTTACTCCGGCTATTCAAAGCTCTGCGAATCGAAAAGCCCGCGATCTGGGCCTTGCGATTCTACCCTCAGCGAATGTTCACACGCTCCCCATTGAAGCTGCTTACGTGGGTGCCGACAATGTGGGAGTGATGCTGGCCGAGGAACCTTATAATCAGGATAAGGTGCTGCTTATTATTGACGTTGGCACCAATGGCGAACTTATACTGGGTAATCGGGAAAGGATGTTCTCGGCATCGTGCGCCACCGGGCCGGCGTTCGAGGGCGGCAATATCAAATTTGGCATGCGGGCTGCCCCGGGGGCAATTGACCGGGTGAGGATTGATCCCCAGACACTGGATGTGAGCTTCAGCGTAATCGGTCAGTTGGGATGGAGTGTGGAAATGGCTGCCGAAAAGGTTCAGGCCAGGGGTATCTGTGGTTCCGGGATAATCGATGCCGTGGCCGAGATGCTGGGCGCGGGAATTATCAGGAACGATGGCAGCTTCGATAAGTCGGTCACCTCTCCCCGGCTTCGAGCAGGGCAGGATGGCAAACCGGAATTCGTCATTGCCCGGGCCAATGAAACAGCTATCGGGCGGGACATAGTGATAATCCAGAAAGACGTGCGCTCTATCCAACTGGCTATGGCTGCCATTTCTACAGGTTCTCAATTAATGATGCGCCGAATGGGGGTTGAAAAACCGGATAAAGTGATTCTGGCCGGGGCGTTTGGTGCGGTGATCGATCCACGCAGGGCGATGGCGCTGGGAATGTTCCCGGATTGCGGATTAGATAATGTGCAGGCTGTTGGCAATGCCGCCGGGGACGGTGCCCGCATCGCTCTTCTGAATAAGGACAAGAGAATCGAAGCGGATCGGGTTGCCCGGGAAGTGGAGTATGTTGAACTCATAACGGAACCCGGTTTCAATGAGTCATTTATTAAGGCAACTCATTTCCCTAGTTTCGATTAAGGCTGGCGTTCTGTCACGCCGATTCCTCGGTATGTCAGTAAAATGGGAGTCCACTTGACATGGTTTGTGGTATCCCCGGTTTCCCTTCCCCAAAGAGCAGGGGGAACACAGAAGATCAGATCAGAAGGTTCCTAAAATAGTGTATATGCCCTGACATGCAAAAAGCGCCCCGGTACGGGCCGGGGCGCTTTCAAAATCAAACCAAATCCTTTATCTGCTTATAACTTGGCTCCGCAATTACCGCAATACTTAAAATCATTGGGAATATGCACCGTTCCGCAGGCAGAACAAGTCTTAAGCGGCGGGCCGAACTCATACTCGGAAGGGATGCCGGCGGCATCGCGCTCGCGGAATTTCATCCAGTCGGCTTTTCTCTGGCCTACAAAGGCAGAGGTTCCTTCCATCATCTCGGCGGTATTGGCAACATGAATAGCCCAGAAATCGCGTCCCTGCAGCAGAGAAGTGGAGGAAATATCATGCCAGAAATTGAGCTGGGTCTTGGTGAACCGGATGGCCCAGGGGAATTTGTTGATAAGTATCTTACAGAGTTTATCCACTTCCGCATCCAGTTGATCGAACGGGACCACTTTATTGACGATTCCCCATTCGAGAGCGGTCTTGGCGTCGATGCGGTCGTCGGTCATCAGCATCCAGCGGGCGCGTTTATCTCCCATAATCATGGTAGCAAACTGCGTGGTGCCAATGGCAACTGCCCCGACAAACGCTTCGCCTGCCGTGAACTTGGTGTTATCGGCAGCTATCGCCAGATCACAGAAGACCAATAACTCAAATCCGCCGCCGATGATCTGGCCGAAACACCGGGCAATAACCGGCTTTCCACAGCTCCTGATAGCCGCACCCATCCGGGCAAAATCGCCGGTCAGCGCCAGCCCGCCCATCGGATCGGTACAGATGGTCTCGTTGATAACTTTCACATCCGCTCCGGCCGCAAATGCCTTGTCCCCCGCGCCCGTCAGCACGATGACGGCAACCCTGCGATCATATCCAAGCTTATCGAAGGCATCAGTCATTTCCTGGAATACCTCGATAGTCAGGGCATTGAAAGCCTTGGGACGATTGATGGTCACTCTAGCCACCATGTCTTTGATATCGACCAGAATTGAATTATACGGTCCGTATTCTGTTGCCATTAAATCCTCCTGTTTTATTTTTGAGGCAAGAATCGGGGAGAGAGGATTCGAACCTCCGGCCTCCTGCACCCCATGCAGGCGCGCTAAACCAGGCTGCGCCACTCCCCGGTAAACCACTTTATGTTACCATAGCACGAAGGAAAAAATCAAAGGGCTACCGTATATTATGTAAAGGGTTGTGCCTTCGTTAAGCTTGACGTCGCACGAATAGAAATGATATATTGAGGGACGTAAAACAAATGGCGGCGTAGCTCAGGTGGCTAGAGCGTGGGCCTCATAATCCCAAGGTCGATGGTTCGAGCCCATCCGCCGCTACCAGATTTTGAAGCTGAAAATGCCTTTTGTCGGGGGACCGGCGGAGGGCATTTTTCGTTTTTGCTAACATTTTCAAAAGGAAGGTAGCCTTTGACAAAGTGAGTCGTGATGGGAGTTATGCGCTTACTCTGCAATCACCAGCATTTCAAAATCCTTGACGGTCAACTCATGCTCACGAGAGAACTGGCCAAGATGAGCACCATAAATATCGATTTGCTTAAAGCCCGAAGTTTTGAGTAACCAAGTGATCTCAGTTGGCATGTACCAGCGTTCACTGGTTTGAAGTATCTTTTCATTGCCATCATCGTCAACCACCGTGATTTCAGCTATTTCCCGGAAAGTCATGAGATCAAACTTCAGATCATCATAAGAGGCATTACCCTCGCCTTTCTCTTTATCAATGAAGTCTTTCACGGAGTTGAAGATGGGGAACAGTCCGTTGAGAGTGGTAAAGATCAGCTTGCCGCCATCGACTAAAGTTTTTCTGGCGCTACGCAGAATCTCAAAGTTCATTTCATCGGTTTCCATCAAGGGGAAACCGCCTTCACATAACATGATGACAAGGTCAAACTCAGAATTAAATGGAAGGTTACGTGCGTCGCTGACTCTGAAGTCGATCTCCAGATCTTCTGCGCGAGCTTTATCGTTGGCCCGTGAGATTTGAGACTTGGAAAGATCCACACCAACGATATTTGTGTAGCCACGTTTGGTCAGTTCAATTGCGTGACGGCCAGTACCGCAACCGATATCGAGAATCTTCAATTGCTTATCATATGAAGTTTCACGCTCAATAAAATCGCATTCACCCGATGTGCCTTGAGTGAAGCATTCCTTATCATACTGTTTGGCATAATTCTCAAAAAGTGATTCGTACCATTGTTTTTGTTGATTGCTCATGTCTTAATCGCCTGTTTCCTTAAATAGAATAATCCATTGCTTGCTGTGTCAGTATGTCCACCGAACGCTGCGTGTAAAGGGCAACAAGGGCATATGCCGGATTGCCTTTGTGCCACCCCTCTAATTGCCCTGATTCTAACAGACTGATTTCGGATTGCCAACATAACATGTTATTGCCCCCGTGGCACAAAGCTGAGACTGAACTAATTTCGGAAGCTGAACCAGACTCAATCGAAGCTGCCCCTTATTGTCCTCTTTAACGCAGAGCAGCATTATCATATGTTTAATATAGGCTACCAATGCGATCTGCGCTGCGTAAAAGATATAATTACATTGCGATTGCGTCTTAGTCTTGAAAGGCTGTAACTCAAAGGTGTACATTCTGTTTCCGTGTGTACATACCAAGGGAAAATGTTAACAGGATTTCCATAGTAACGACGTAGCAGATTGAGACCAGCTAAATCCACCTCACGAACTTCACGGTTCTCAATGGCGTAATCTGGGGAGTTGGCAGGGTAGCCACGATCGATTGCCTCACATAATCTTTCCATTCGATCTATCATAGCATCTACTTCCGAAAGCCATGAATAAAATTCACTGACATCCATTATTACCTCCCAACCAAAACATGCCTGCTTATTTTAAGAAACAGTACGATACTGTTAACGGCTCCTTTCTCGCTGGATCACCCGTATCGGAATATCTACTGTCTTTTCAGAAGCGACAGCCTTCCTGTTTTGCCGCTTCACTATTGTAACTTAGGAAACCTCTGAACAAGTTCAAATCAACCCCCTGTGATCCCCCAATCTTGGGGGATGTTAAATCTGGGGGACACCCCCAGACCCCCGGCAAGAAGCATCCTGCACTGCTTAATCAGAGATTCCCTAATTCTCGATCATCCGTTAAATTGGCTGTATCATAGCTGATAAAGATAATACAAGTCAAGGAATCAATCATGCCCTGATCGTCTTTCTCAAACTGCTCGGAAAAGTTCGTGATGAATTGCGAGTGCGCCACTGCTCCCTGCTTACCCAAACAGACCTCTTCAATAACCGAAAAACATCGGCTATAAGAACGGGGGAAGGACTCATACAGGGATTTTACTTGATGGCAATTCATTATGCTATAATAAATTTCGTTTAAGAAATGTTCAAGGCAGTTTTCTTTGATCTGGTGAACACCCTGATCCACCATGACCCGCTACCGGAGGAACGCCAGTATCAGGCTTTGAAGCAGATTGATATTGAGCTTTCAAAGGAAGACCTTCGCCGGGGATTCTGGGCCGCCAACGATTATTTCAGCCGGGAATGCGCCCTGGCACCGGTAGAGAGGCGTTCTGAGGAAGAAAAGCAGGAGGTGTTCATCAAATTCGAACAGGTCTGGCTCCGGGAGGCCGGATTGGACGCTTCCCGCAAATTGGCTCTGGAAATGCTGAAACTGGTACGTAGCGATAACCCCGGAGTAGCACCGTTTGAAGATACGGTTCCGGCTCTAACCGAACTGCGTGAAAGAGGATTGATAATCGGTCTGGTTTCCAACCTCGATACAACTCTTTCCCGCTTTTGTCCTGATTTCGATCTGGCTTCTTATCTGGATTTTGCAATCATTTCCCACGAAGTGGGTTTTGAAAAGCCGCATCCTGAAATATTTGAGGTTGCTCTCAACAGGGCCGGGGCAAAAGCTTCGGAAGCTGTTATGGTCGGAGATCAGTATCATTCCGATATTTTGGGAGCACTCGGAGCCGGAATCAAGCCGTTGTGGCTGGACCGCGACGGAGTTTTCAATGATCATAAGGACTGCTGCCAGCGAATCAGCGGACTTATGGAGATAATGGACCACATTTAAGGAAGGAATCTTATGGAAAAAGCGGATAAGATATGGATGAACGGGAAGCTTATCCCCTGGGATGAGGCAAAGGTTCATGTTTTGACTCACGCGCTTCATTATGGAACAGGGGTTTTTGAGGGTATCAAGTGCTATGACACGGTCAAAGGGCCAGCGATCTTCCGGCTGAAAGAGCATATCCAGAGATTGTTCAATAGCGCCAAACTTTATTCAATGCCCATGCCTTACCCTTTTGATGAGCTTTACGCCGCTGTCAAAAATACGGTGAAAGCCAACGGTTATACTTCCTGTTATATCCGGCCCATCGCTTTTCGCGGATATGGTGAAATGGGGGTAAATCCTTCAAAAAACCCCGTGGATGTATCCATAGTAGCCTGGAAATGGGGGGCTTATCTGGGCGAAGAGGGGATGGAAAAGGGCATCAGGGTCATGATTTCTTCCTGGCAGCGCATCGATAGCCGCTCAATTCCGGTGCATGCCAAGGCATGTGGTCACTATGTGAATTCGGTGCTGGCCAAGCAGGAAGCTCTCAGCCTTGGTTTCGATGAGGCCATTATGTTAAATTCTCATGGGATGCTCTGTGAGGGAAGCGGCGAGAACCTGTTCATCGTTAAAGATGGCGCGCTGATTACTCCTCCGCCGAGCGCAGGAGCGCTTCCGGGAATAACCAGAGATTCGGCGATCACCATTGCACAGGAAATGGGCATTCCTTTAATTATCAGGGATATTATCCGGGAGGAGCTTTTCCTGGCCGACGAGGCATTCTTTACCGGGACTGCTGCAGAAGTAACCCCGATTCGGGAAGTTGACGGAAGAGCCATCGGCAATAACGGCCGGGGAGAGATCACAAAGAAGATTCAATCGAAGTTCTTCGAGGCTGTCAACGGTAAGGACGAGAAATACCTTTACTGGCTGGATTTCGTATAGATGACGGTAATGCTTTGCAGGAAAGGCACGATCAGCCGATAATATCCGGATCGAATTCCTGCTTGAGTCCTCGTTCCATAAGGGCAGGTACAGCTTCCTTTACCGCCAGCCCCTCGAAAAGTGCCCGGTAAACCTGCTGGGCAATGGGCATTTCTACTTTCAGCTTCCTGGCCAGCCTGAGAGCGGCAACAGTGGTATCCACACCCTCGGCAATCCCGCTCATTGAGGATAGTATCTCTTCCAGCGAACGCCCTCTGGCCAGTTCCTGACCTACGAATCTATTCCGGCTCAGTTGACTGGTGCAGGTGGCTGTCAGATCGCCAAGCCCTGCCAGCCCGGCAAAGGTTATTGGCCGGGCCCCGGCTGCTGTCCCAAGACGCGATATCTCGGCTAATCCACGTGTGATCAAGGCTGCCCGAGTGTTATCGCCGAATCCAAGTCCATCGGACATGCCCACTGCCAAAGCTATCACATTTTTCAGCGCTCCGCCAAGCTCCACTCCAATGACATCATCATTGACATATGCGCGGAAAGTCGGGGAGGATATGATATGCTGAATCCTGCCGGCTACTTCAATATCGTTCGAAGCGATCACCGTGGCGGTCGGCAGATTGCGGAGCACCTCCTTGGCGAAATTGGGACCGGAGAGAACGGCAATTCGCTTCGCAAATCTATCACCCAGTTCTTCAATAATAACCTCGGACATGCGCATGGTGGTTTCTATCTCGATCCCTTTGCTGATCGTCAGCAGCAGGGTGGAATCCGTAAAATACCGCCCGATAATTTGCAGATTGGCCCTCATGCTCTGGGCGGGAACGGCGAGGATGGCAAGATCGGCGTTTTTAAGGGATTCTTCGGGGGAGGCTGAAGCACTCAGGTTCGGGGGGAAGCGCATGGAAGGGAGATGTACCACGTTCTCCCGCTCGGCATTCAATCGAGCAGCTTCCTCTTCGGTACGGGCCCACAGAATTACTTCAGCAGTTCCGGCAGCCAGCATTATTCCCAGCGTGGTACCCCATGCTGTAGTTCCTATAATTGCGACTTTAGGGCTCATCGCTTTTCTCCCTTCTGCCCGATTTTCCGTTCCGTGCCGGCACGTAAATTTCGGATGTTATCACGATGGCGAAAGATGATTAAAACAGCCACTATAACGCCGTAAACAAGATATTCAATGGGGGCATAATCCCATACTACCATGGGGGCCAGCACCAAGATACCGCAACATCCTCCGACAATTGATCCCAGTGAGACATATCTGGACCTTGCTATTGTGCCAACCCCGATTGCCAGACAGATTGCCCCGGCTACGGGAGACATGGCGAGCAGCCCGCCCAGCGAGGTATCGACTCCCTTGCCGCCGCCGAACTTGAGATACAGTGACCAGTTGTGCCCGATTACGGCGGCTATGGCGGCAACCACCTGTCCTCCCTGATCATCGAAGATCAGGCCCCCTATCTTGGCCGTGCTGTCCCCGATGATGATCCCGCCAAGCAATGCCGGTACTGCGCCCTTGGTTATATCCGCCAGAAGCGTAAATATGCCGGATTTAACTCCAACGGTCCTCAGCACATTGGTGAATCCAATGTTGCCGCTCCCGTATTCGCGGATGTCGATTCCCTTTACCAGCTTGCCGATAATCAGTCCGAAGGGGATTGCACCCAGCAGATAGCCCAGCAGAACGATGCCGAGAACTTCGGGAATCATTTACTCACCCTGTTCTGAACGCTTCTCAGATAACTTATTTTTGAAAACCAGCTTCAAAGGAGTTCCCCAAATATCAAACTCATCCCTGAGGCTGTTTTCCAGGTATCGCCGATAGGAAAAATGCACCAGCGCAGGATTACTGACTGCAAAGACAAAAGTGGGCGGTGATACTTTCTCCTGGGCCACATCCCGTATTTTAAAGAATCTCTTGGTCATCGGGGGATGGCTCTCAAAAGCGCGCCGTACCGCTTCCCTCAGTTCGGTATGCTCAATCTGTTTTGTCCTTGCCTGATGAATCTTCTCGGCTGCGGGCAGTACCTTTTCTACCCCAAATCCGGTTTTGGCGGATATGAAAAGCGTCGAGGCGTAGTGCAGGAATTTCAGACCCCGTTTAACCTCCAGTGTGCAGTCCCTTTTTGTCAGGGCCAGTTCGTCGGCCAGATCCCATTTGTTGATTACCAGCAGGATTCCCCTGTAAGCATCCCTGATATAACCGGCTATGTGTGCATCCTGGGCAGTCGCCATTTCCGAAGCATCGAGCATCAGCAGGCAGACATCCGCCCGGTCGATTGCCTTTAACGCGCGCATCACGCTGTACTTTTCGATTCCCCTGTCGATACTGCCCCGTTTCCGAATCCCGGCCGTATCGATCAGCATGGCACGGACGCCATCCCGTTCCACGATGGTATCGATAGAATCCCGGGTCGTGCCCGGAGTTTCACTCACGATGACACGTTTTTGTCCCAGCAGAGTATTCAGGAGCATCGATTTCCCTGTATTGGGACGGCCGATGATGGCTATTTTGAGTATGTCCTCCTCTTCGGGAAGCGGGGGAGATTCGGGTATGTTGCTGGTAACCCTGTCCATCAACTCGGCAATGCCAAGATTATGATGTGCGCTGATGGCGATCGGGTCGTCCAGTGGCATCTGATAGAATTCGGATGCCTGCTCGGCACGTTGCATATTATCGCATTTGTTGACCGCCAGCACTACAGGTTTCTTCGAGCGTCTCAGCATCTCCGCTATATCCTGATCTGGAATGGTGATCCCGTCCTTGATATCAACCAGCATCACGATGGCATCGGCTTCATCGATGGCTATTTCCACCTGTGCCTTGACGCTTTCGCTGATAGCGGATTTGGGAGCCAGTTCCAGTCCGCCGGTGTCAATGATCGTATAGGGCCTGTTATTCCACTTGATGTTGCCATAAATCCGGTCACGGGTAGTGCCCGGGAGGTCCTCAACGATGGCCTGACGCTTTCCGGCCAGCCGGTTGAACAGGCTGGATTTGCCCACATTCGGCCTTCCCACGATGGCGATAATAGGGGTGGTCATTGGCTTATTCTATCATATAAATATCTAACACAGCACCATCCGTAAAATAGTGTGGGCGATTCCTGAGGCATGTGCTTAGTCATGCCCGCTTGCGGCTTATTCAGGGGGAAATATTTTAACGAAGGTAACGCTCCCTGCTTCTACACAAACGTATAGTAACGGGGTAACAGGCATAGTTATAGTTTCATCCACGGCAATGCTGACGGTGGAACCACTGCATACATAGCCTTCCAGATCGACATCCTGCAGAACTTCAATGCAAGTGATGGCCCTGCCGGCAAGTGCCCCTTGAACTTCCGGGTGAGAAAGAGCAATTCTGACCGTCGAGTTCTCTGCTCCCATACAATTATCGTAAACAGCGGTGGCTGCTTCGGTACACTCGGTGGCTGGAGGTGTTGTCGCTTGAAGCACTAAGGTTTCCCCCGGCACCAGTGAAGGTGCTGGAGCAGGTAATGGGATTAGCGATTCACTCTCGTAGGTTTCCCAGCCAAAAGTGAGCCCGTTGAGACCCGTCGTGGTGGGTACTGGAGCTGCCGTTTCTCCTGCGTTCATTCCCTTTGATTGCGATTCATCCTGCCCCGGAGGGCCTACAGTGGCTCGCATATCAGCGTCGTGCGATTCCTCACTCAACACAGTTGGTGAAGGAGCCTCGGCAACCATATCCGGCCCGCTGTCATCTTCATGGATTATTCCCGGAATAGTCAGCGCCAGCACAACGGCGATCAGAACGGTCAGCCCGGCTGCCATTGCCGGACGATGATTCTGGAAGATCACCATCAATGGATCAAAGAAGCTCCGTATTGAAGTTCTTTCCGGTTCCAGCTCCATATATTTCAGGCGATTGATAAAAGCCGGGGAAGGCTCGATGCTTTTCCACATCGCCGGAACTTCCTGCTTCAAACCGGCTTCCAGTTCCCGCATCGCCTCCAGCTCTTTGCGGCAATCGGGGCAGTTTTGCAGATGTTCCTCGATCGACCGAAGATGGCTTCCTTCGAGCAAGCCATCGATATATTCAATTAATCTCTCTCTGACCTCACTGCACCTCATGATTATTCTCTCCCTGTAAAGAAAGACGTAACATCCGGTATGATTCGCTCAAAATCCTTCTAACCGTTCCCGCCGGACGATTGAGTGTTCTGGCAATCTGTTCGGTAGATGCATCTTCAGAGTAACGCAGCATTATGGCAAGTCGATGTAATTCCGGTAATTTGGATATGGCGTTTTGCAGGTCGATACTGCTATCTATCGTGCTGTTCCCCGGGTTAGCGGAGGCGCGGCTGAGTTCCAGCTGCATTTCCACCGTTTCCTTCTCCACAACTTTCTGGGTGCGTTGCTTTTTGCGCCCCACGTCATAAGCCCGGCTGGTGACAATTCGGCCAAACCATGAAGCAAACGATTCTTCCTTTTCGATCTTTCCGATGGATTTGAAGGCAGTGATACAGGCTTCCTGCACTGCATCCTCGGCTTCCTGCTGTTTGGGAATGACGGAATAAGCAATACGATAGGCCCGGATAGCATGCATTTCCATGAGTTGCCCGAAAGCATCCTTATCGCCCGATTTTGCCCGGCGAACCAGATTCAGTTCGTCCTGAGATTTTTCCTGATCCGACATAGCTCTTTATGGGGATTATAGGATTTTACAATGAAGCATGCAAGCAGGTTGCCCGCAAAGATTGGGGTATAAAGGGTTAATCATAGCTTCCCCCACATTACGCCCTTAAGGTGTCCAATCTAAGAAACCTCTGAATAAGTGGTGACTTCGGGGGTTTGGGGGTGCCCCCCAGCTTTAAATCCCCCTATTTCCCCCTTTGTGAAAGGGGGACGAAAAGGGAGTTTGGCAATACAAGGGGGTTGATCAGAGTTTCCCTAATTGCAAACCGCTAACTCATCAATAACGATTGACTACAAGGTGCTCTTTATCGATTTATATTTTCCAAGGTTATATAACTTCGGGAAGAAAACTTTCCGGATTTCCTCAAGCACAAATAACCCTCCAGCCGCCAGAACTACAATACCCCAGTCACGCAGCGTCAACGGGAATGTGCCAAAAGCTCTTTGCAGGAATGGCACGTAGACTACGGCAATCTGCAGCAGCACTGCAATGCCGATAGATATAACGAGGGCAGTGTTACGGAAAACACCCAGTTTAAAAACGGTGTGTTCATCGGAACGGGCACTGAAAGCCATCAGCCATTCGAAAGCGACGATGGCGCAAAAGGCCAGAGTTCGGGCTTCTTCAACACTCATCCTTGCTTCCGCCCAGCGGAAAATGAAGAATGTGCCCAGACCGATCATTAGTGCCATCACCATAATCCTGATTACTAGTCCGGGGTAGATAAGGCCGACGCCGGGATCGCGAGGCGGTTGCTTAAGTTCATCGCCGAACTTGGGCTCCATGCCCAGCGGAATATCACCCGCAGTATCAGTGACCAGATTTACCCAGAGGATCTGGACTGCCAGTAAGGGTGACTGCCCGATGAATGCCAGAGCCAGTATCAAGGTTATAAGTTCGCTCAGGTTCGTATTCAACGTATAAAACAGGACGTTTCTCAACCGGTTGAAAATAGCCCTGCCTTCATCCACCGCCGAGACCACGGAGGCGAAGTTGTCATCAGCCAGAACCATGTCACTGGCTTCTTTGGCAACATCCGTTCCGGTGATACCCATCGCAACTCCGATATCCGCCGCCTTTAACGCCGGGGCATCGTTCACTCCGTCTCCGGTCATCGAAACTATTTCTCCGTTGGCCTTGAGGGCATTCACAATCCGCAGTTTATGCAATGGTTCAATGCGGGCAAAAACCGAGATATTTCCGATTTCGGCCGAGAGTTCTTCGTCGCTCATTTTCTGCAGTTCCGCCCCGGTAATTGCTTTCCCCGGGGGAAGATCAATCTGGCGGGCTATCGATTCCGCCGTAATTTTGTTATCTCCGGTAATCATCTTGACCTTGATACCGGCTTGCCTGCACAAAGCTATCGCCTCTTTGGCTTCCTGCCGTGGCGGATCCGACATGCCGGCAAGGCCGATAAAGATCAATCGTAATCCCGGTCGGGCAATTCAGGTTGCATCTGCACCACTGGTTGATTGGGGTAATGATGATGTGCGTGGGCGTGGCCAAGAGCATATTCGTATATATACCTGAGGAAGTGTTCTATGGAATGCTCAGTGGATTTGTATGGCAGGGTGTCTATTGCTACAGAGACTGGCACCGGGTATTTTACAAGGTAGATTGATTATCTGCTTCGGCTTTCCATCTCATTCCCCGCTCAATCCGTCACGTTGACGTCGGTAAACAAAGACCAGAAAGAGATTCTCCATTTCCAGATTTCCCTTAACTACTTTCCCATCTTTTCAGCTTGCCTGTTTACCCCCATGTTCGGTAGCATGATAGATATAAGAGAGGAGTCCGTCATGGCAGATTCATCCAAATGGGATGCGATTTGGAGCGAGCAAATGGCGCTTGCCTCCCGCAAGTGGGAAGACGAGCATTTCTGGTATGAGCGAACTCAGTTGCCCCCTATCGGCTTCCGAACCAGTAATTATGCCGACATACTGATCGAAAAGTTAGCGCTCGCGCCCGAGGATTCCGTTCTTGATATCGGCTGCGGCGATGGGGCGATCTCAGTTCGAATGGCAAAAAAAGTTGAACGGGTAACTGCGCTCGATAGTAACCCGAATCTGCTTTTTCCCATCACTCAAAGGGCTGCGTCAGAGGGGATAACAAACCTCAAGTTCCTGAATCTGGATTGGCTGGAAGCCCGCATTGGCCCCGATATCCCAATGCACGATATCGTCCTTGCTTCCCGCTTCCGGCAGATAACGAATCTGGGGAAATTTCTCGAACAGATGCACACAGCGGCCAGAGATAGATGCTACCTGACATGGATTGTTACCAGAAAAGAACTGGATTCCCATATCTGCGAAATCCTGGGGAAGGAATATCACCCGCTGCCAGACTACAGCATCATTCCCAAGATGCTCGAAAGCATGGGGATAAGTGCCAGTGTAGATATTTTTGAAGCAGCCGGAACTCATAGATTCGAAACTGTGGAGGCGGCGATTGAAGATGCCACCCGGGGCTATATAATTGAAAGTGAGCAGTCGAGCGAGCAAATCATATCACTGGTGCAAAACGAGTTGAAGGAGGAAGCCGGATATACTTGGCGGGATACGTCCACTGCATGGGCACTAATCCGGTGGCGAAAAAATTTAAACCCTTAAGTCATGGCCAGTTTTTCAAGCACATCCCTCACCATATCTGGAGGAACATCACTCCGGATTTCTGTCTCACCGATTCGTGACAACAGAACCCATCGCACCTCTTTCATCCGGACTTTTTTATCCAGCTCAATAGCGCGCAAAACAGCATTCACATCCACACCCGGGCAGGATACCGGGAGCCCAAATCTTTGGAGCAGCGCTCTCTGCCGATCCGGAGACTCACTATCAAGAATCCCCATCCTTCGGGCAATTTCGGCAGCACCTGCCATTCCCACGGAAACAGCTTCCCCGTGAAGCATCCGGTCGTATCCGGTAGCAGTCTCCAGCCCGTGGGCGATGGTGTGCCCATAGTTCAGGATAGTTCGCAATCCCGCTTCCTTTTCATCTTCACTAACTATTGCGGCCTTGATGACCGTGCTTCGTTTGATAGCTTTAGTGACGAGCAGATTATCCAGGGAACGCAACTTATCCGCATTTTCTTCTAAAAACCGGATGTATTCTTCATCCCGAATGAGGCCGTGTTTTATGACTTCCGCCCAGCCGGAAATGAGTTCCCGCTCCGGCAGGGTGGTCAGCATCTGGACATCCGTGAGCACGAGGCGTGGTTGATGGAACGAGCCGATTAGATTCTTTCCCTCGGGATGATTGATCGCCACCTTCCCGCCGATCGAGGAATCGACCATCCCCACCAGACTGGTAGGGACTTGAACCAGAGGCATCCCGCGCAGAAAAGTGGCTGCCACAAATCCGGCCAGGTCACCCACCATTCCCCCACCCAGAGCCACAATAATATGGGAGCGCTCGGCTCGATGCAGAACCAGAAAATCGTATATTCGCATGGCTACTGCCAGGGATTTGCTTCTCTCTCCGTGCGGCACGACGAGGGAATCGACCGTAAAGCCTGCTAACTCAAGCGAATTTTCAACCCGTTCACCATAAAGGGGGAAAACATTATCATCACTTATGATGTAGGCATATCCGCTCAGGCCTGCGTCTTTCATCTTCTGACCGAGGGATTCCAGAATTCCCCAGTCAACAAGTATGGGATAGCTTTCAGTGGCAGTATTTACCATGCAGGCGGTTTGAGAATCGGCGGCAAGACCGGGTACCATCCGGTTCACAAAACTCCAGCCTCTTATCACTTCGCCGGCTACTTCCTCAGGAGTGAGGCTATCGGTATGCACTGTCCAATCGGATTTGGCGTAGTTGCTCTGGCGGGATTCTTTGAGAGAGGTGATGCGTTCCAGGGGATCGTCAACTGCCAGAAGCGGGCGAACCACCTTTTCGCCTGATTTTTTTGAATCGATCATCAACCGTTTGTAAATAGTTTCCGGTTCAGCTTCGAGGCAAACCACCACACCCGATTCTTTCATTATCTGCCGGTTCTCGGCAGCCATAATAATTCCGCCGCCGGTGGAGATGACTATCCTGCTTCTACGGCAGACATCGATCAAAGCCTGACGCTCCAGCTTGCGGAAATACTCTTCTCCATCCTGAGCAAATATATCCGGGATAGGTTTACCGGCCAGCCGGACAATCTCGTCATCGGTATCGGCCAGTTCCCATCCAAGCCGGCGTGCCAGAATCTGGCTCACCCGGCTCTTCCCGGTATAAGAGAAACCGGTTAATATAATGTTTGCATAATTCCTTTTACCCATTCTACTCCGTCTCTGTAATCGTGTTTCCCCAGCGCCTCCGGATATGACAGCGGACTTTCAAAAATCACCGGGCAGGATGGTTTCAGGATTTTCAGAAGTCGCTCGATATCTGCCCAGCCTTCCTCCGGGTTCTGGGAAGGGTGAACCGGTATATGCCTGAAATTCAGATAATCATCTCTCCCCCGATTATTCCACAGGTGTATCGAACCCACAAAAGGCCTGACCTCTTCGGCGAAATCATAAAGATCAAATTTGCTTACCTTTGAGGCCAGGTTCATGTGCCCGGTATCGAAACAATATCGCAACGGATACTGGCTCATGGACTGAACCAGAAAACCGTTGTTTAGATAAGGGCTGTTCCCCAAGCCTTCGATATGGATGGTTATATTCCATTTGACGCTGAGTTCTGCCAGATGATCACAACTCTTCCGGGCTATGCTCTCCAGTTTGGATTCGCTCTCACCGTTGCCATCAGTACTGGGTGTAGGGAAATGAACGATCACATACTCGGCCCCGATGTCTTTTGCCTGGGCAAGGGTTTCAGAGATCATTTTGAAAGTGCGATTCCGGCTGTCCGAGGCCACATCGCAAAGAAAAGACCAGGTGGGAGGATCAGGGTACCAGTCAGGCTTGAGCAGCGGAGCATGGATACTTCTAGCCAGATCACGATTGATGAGTTCCTTTTTGAGCCCCGCCATTTCCCAAGCGGGGAAATTGAAGAACTCGCCGCGGTTAAGGCCATTATCCAGAATACTTTTCTGAATCTGGTCAAGTCCGTGACAGTGAAAACCCAGATCAGGTTCCGGCATTTCCCCCATCCTTATTTTTCCCCACCGCAGAAATATCAGAGATTTTAAACTCTACCACGGTCTCGCTTTCGAGTTGCACTGTCACCTTCTCTTTGAAGTGATTGATATGCATTACC
Organism: Dehalococcoidia bacterium; assembly: GCA_041300025.1. Lineage (GTDB taxonomy): Bacteria > Chloroflexota > Dehalococcoidia > SZUA-161 > SpSt-899 > JBGLNL01. Next base: position 109,676 of record JBGLNL010000001.1, read on the forward strand.
CTGCCTTCCCCCTGCGGGGTATTTACTCTGCTCCCGGGAGCGGGATGTTTGTCTCTCATTTCCAGATACTGATCATGCTCATATTTCAGACAGCACAACAATTTACCGCAGGGGCCGGATATGCTGGCCGGATTAAGAGGCAGAGACTGGTCACGCGCCATCCTCACCGAAATGGGAACAAATTTTTCAAGAAAAGTGGAACAGCACAGCGTGCGTCCGCACCTGCCTATCCCGCCAATGATTCTGGCCGCATCCCGGGCACCTACCTGCCGCAGTTCCACCCGTGTTTTAAAGGCAGATCCCATTTCCTTGAGAAGAGCCCGAAAATCAACTTTCCCTTCTGCGGTGAAAAAAATAGTCAGATGGCTGCCATCAAAATTATACTCCGCATTCGCCAGTTTCATGGGAAGTCCATGCTTGTTCACCAGTTTGGCACATTTGGCCAGAGCCTCGCCTTCCTGCGATTTCAACTCTTCGTGCTTGGCGAGATCCTCTGGCTCTGCTTTTCGCTTAACCAGTTTCAGAGGGCTCTCAATATCGCGATCTGAGACAGTCATGGGAGGAGAAATCACCTTCCCCATCGAGAGGCCATGGGAGGTTTCCACAATTACCCAGTCCCCTACCTCGCACTTGATATCCGCCGGATCGAAATAATAACTCGGGCCGGCTTGTTTGAAAATAATGCTAACGACTTCAGGCATAACTCGCCTCTTTTTCAAGAATCGGGATGTTCAACATTAATACCTCAAGCACCAGACGCGCATTGGCATTCTGATCGAGCTGCTGCATCGTTTCCTCAATTGACCTGATCGCCTTGCTAACCGCGCTTAAACTGCATCGGGATGCCTGTTGCTGAAGCACGTCCTTTCTATCAATATTAACCATTGATTTGACGCAATCACTTTTCAATAGCAGCAAATCCCGCCACCAGGTCATCCAGAGTTCCAGCCTCTCCCGAACCGGTGCCCTGCTTTTACCAAACTCAGCAGCAAGCTCGGAGGCAAACCGGAAACGCTCACTGATATCGAAACCGGTCAGAGAAATAAGATTTTCCAAGTTACCGGAACGTTCCTCCATAATACTCTCCTCGCTCAATGCCGAAATTGCCCACCCGATGCAGCCATGACTGAATCTGGCCAGCAGGGCTGCTTGATCTTGAGTCGCCCCCCATTGCTCAACTAATACCTGTTGCAGAATCGGAACCGGCATGGGCTCAAGTTCGAGCCTGTGACAGCGGGAAATAATTGTCGGCAAAAGCAGTTTTTCTTCGACCGCCAGCAAAAGGAAAACCGTGCCGGGAGTCGGTTCTTCGAGGGTTTTGAGAAGCGAATTGGCGGCCCCTTCGCTCATATACTCGGCGCCATCGATGATAACTACCCGGTAGCCGCCTTCATATGGCTTTAGATTGACGCTGTAGATCATCTGGCGAATCTGGTCCACCCCGATGAACTTGTGTGCCGATTGATCTTGCTCAGTTTCGGCCAGATGGATAACTTCCAAATCGGGATAATTCCCGGAAGTGATGCGCCGGCAGGCGCTGCATTCCCCGCAGGGCTTTTTTTCGGATGAACAATTCAATGCCCGGGCAAGGCTGAGAGCCAGTGTCATCTTGCCCACGTGCTTTGGCCCCAGAAAAAGATAAGCATGGGAAAGTTTACCTTCCGCTATGCTGTGTTTCAGCAAATTTACTATTTGGTCCTGCCCGATTACCTGCCACATTTTTAGTTCTCAGTTATATCAGACAATTGTTTCTCAACCCGGCAACCAAATACGATATGTCATTCCGGCCTTCAAGCCGGAATCCAATTCCCTCTTGAGAGGGGACTAAGGGGTGTGTATCCCTGCCACCTATCTGGATTCCCGCTCCCCGATCAGGTCGAGGACAAGCTTCGCGGGAATGACACGAAAAAGCGAATGCCGCATCCCTTTTGTTTGCCATAATAATTCAGGAAATCACCTTTCCTGTCTCCATTTCGTTCCCTGCGAAGAATCCTCCAGTGTAATGCCCAATTCCGTCAACCGGTCACGAATCACATCGGCAAGCTGGAATTGCTTAGCGCCGCGCAACTGGGTGCGGATGTCTATCAAAAGATCGACAAATGGCCCGGCAGCAAATTCCTTCTGAAAGTCTTCCAGCTTCAGGCCCAGCACACCCGCCATTTCCCGCAGCGCATTCTGGGCCTCTCTGATTTGAGCCCCTTCCTCTCCGGCTTTATTAATATCTCTTGCCAGATCGAAAAGCACAGCCACTGCCTGGGCGCTGTTAAAATCATCATCCATAGCCTCGGTAAATCTTTGCCAGTACGGGCTGGTATCAATTTGTGTTCCCTTTCCGCCATTTTCTTTCAGTTGCACAGCGCGGACGAGCCGGTCGGCTCCACGTTCCATAGCGGCCAGCACCTCTTCGGAAAAGGTTAGCGGACTGCGATAGTGCGAGCTGAGCACAAACAATCTCAGAGCATCTGCGCTGATACGCTGCCGAAGTTCTTTCACCGTGATGAGATTGCCAAGGGACTTGCTCATTTTTTCCTGATTCATCTGTAGAAGTCCGTTGTGCATCCAGTATTTAACGAAGGGAATTACTCCGGTGAAAGCCTCCGATTGAGCAATTTCGTTTTCGTGATGGGGAAAGACGAGGTCCTGCCCGCCACCGTGGATATCCAGTGTATCGCCAAGGTATTTCTGCGACATCACGCTGCACTCGATGTGCCATCCCGGCCTTCCCAGTCCCCAGGGACTTTCCCAGCTTGGCTCGCCCGGTTTGGCCGCTTTCCACACTGCAAAATCGAGAGGATATTCCTTGTCTTCATCCACTTCTATCCGGGCCCCGGCCCGCATGTCATCCGGATTCCGATGGCTCAGCTTGCCATATTTATCGGCTTTTTGCACCCGGAAGTAGACATCACCATTTAACTCGTAGGCGACCCCTTTTTCGATCAGCACCTGCACTACACGAATAATATCCGGCACCATATCGGTGGCATAAGGGTAAACATCGGCCCTCATGATATTCAGGGCATCCATATCCTCGAAATACTCTTTGATGAATTCCTCGGCCATATTCCGGGCAGAGATACCACGCTCATTGGCGCGGGCAATTATCTTATCATCGATATCGGTGAAGTTCTGCACATATTTGACTTTATAGCCGCGGAACTTGAGATAGCGCCGGATCATATCGAAAATGATATAGCTCATGGCATGCCCGATATGGCAGGAAGCATAGGGTGTCACGCCGCAAACGTACATTTTGACCACTTCCCCATTGGGGACAAAATCTTCTTTCTGGCCTGAAATTGTGTTATAAATTCTCATCGGATCCTCTATTAAAAATCTACTTTCTATTCAATTAGGGAACCTCTGATCAACCCCCTGTATCCCCCAATCATGGGGGAAAATTGAAGCTGGGGGACATCCCCATCCCCCCGAAATCACCACTTATTCTTCAGGTTCCTTAGCCTGTTTCCATTATATTCAATCCGGTTTCCCGGGCAATCAAACCAAAATGCTTATCTCTGTGCAACAGAAAAGCGTCATTTTCTATGGTGACCAGGGCAATATAAGCATTAGCCAGAGGAACAGCAACACCTTTTCGTAACAACTGAAATGAGAACCTTGATAATCTTCCCCAGAAATCCTCCTCTACCGGGAGATAAATAAGTCCCTTGAGTAATTCGTCGAGCATCTCAAATTCTTTTTTTGATTTGGTACCGCGCAACAATTCGGCTTTGATGATACCGGGCAACAGCACCCGTTCTTCGGATATCAGGAGCTTGATCGTTTCTTTAACCGCCGAATCGCCTGGCGGACTGAAGAAATCGATCCAGATGGAAGTATCGATTATGACCCTATTCATCCTCCCTCATCCTTTGCAGGTCTTCCGGCGAATAACCAAAATCATAGTTGCCGGCCAGAGCGATGAGTTTTTCTCTTCGCTTCATATTCAGGTACGTTTCGATAGCGGTAGTAATGGCTTCCTTCTTGGTTCTGGCTTTGGTCTCCTTGAGCAAATCCTCTATCAGACCATCTTGTATATCAATAAGTGTGCGCATATAATGCCTCTATCATATATCACTTTCCATGCAATTAATATATCATATTTTGCCCGGAATGACAATGATCTTTTCTATCAGCGCCACTGCGTAAGCGGCTATTCCTTCCCCTGCGCCGGTGAAGCCCAGCCCGTCGGTGGTTTTAGCCTTTATTCCGATTTGGCTTTCACTTACAGACAAAGTTTTGGCAATCTGCTGGCGCATCTTTTCAAAGAAGGGGGCCAGTTTCGGCTTCTGTGCTACGATGGTAATATCGATATTGCCAACTTGCCATCCGTTCTCCTCAAGCATCTCGCCGGTACTCTGAAGCAAAATCAGACTTGAGATATCTTTATACTGAGTGTCATCGGAAGGGAAATAGGTTCCGATATCACCCAGGGCTGCAGCACCGAGCAAAGCATCGATTATGGCATGGGTTGCCACATCCCCGTCGCTCCAGCCAAGCAGACCTTTCTCAAAAGGTATTTCCACGCCGCCCATAATCAGTTTTCGGCCTTCCGTCAGCCGGTGAACATCATATCCAATCCCGACACGCACGTTCATTTACACCCCGCAATTATATCCGCCAGAGCCAGATCCTCAGGCGTGGTTACTTTAATATTATTGTATGATCCCATGAACAGCTTAACTTTGTGCCCTATCTTTTCCACCATCATGGCATCATCGCTCACGTCTTCGGTTATCTCATCATGGGCGCGTTTTATCAAATCAAAACGAAATATTTGAGGTGTTTGGGCGAACCACAGACCTTCCCGCTGAGGAGTATTCAGAACAAAGCCGTCTGCTGAGGCTGCTTTGATAGTATCCTTAACCGGGACAGCCGCAACTGCTGCTCCATTTTTCGCAGCTTCCTCCAAGCCCTTTTCAATCAGGCTCACATCGATAAACGGCCGGGCTCCATCGTGAATTGCTACCCACTGGCAATCGGTAAGCCTTTTGAGTCCTTCCCTCACAGAATCCTGGCGCCGGGCGCCGCCGAGGCACAATTGAGAGACCTTAGACCAGCCCCGTTCGTTCGCCAGTTTCCGGCCATTTTCCAGATTTTCCTTTCCCAGCACAACAACTATCTCATCGATAGCCCCGCAATGCTGGAAGCAATCGATCACCCTGCCGAGCAACGGAGACCCTCCGATATCGGTGAACAGCTTATCCATCCCGCCCATTCTCTGGCTTTTCCCGGCTGCTACGATCACTGCCCCAACCTTCCCATTTTTCATTCTGACTCCTCAATTCCTATTTAAACCGGCTGACAGCCAGAAAAATACCGGCTGCCAGTGCTATTAGACTATATAAACTGAGACAAAGGCCAAAGACAATAGCGACCAAATAGCAAATGGCAGTGCTCCCTCCCGAAATGACCTGCAAGCCGATACTGCGCTTTCGATTGACCACCCGGCTCATCAATCCACTGATTAGATAGCCGGCAAGCAGCACCAGCAAATACCCGAATCCTGCCAGAAAAGGGGCCAACAGACCCCACGCTACTCCCAGAATTACTGCTGCCCCAAGTCCCACCCCTACAGCTTTCAGGTAACCTGTGATCGAGACCTGAAAAACGGGCAGACGGGTAAGCCGGGCACAATTGGGACAACGGGCCCCCACGGGAGTCTGGACTGCACATTTGGGGCAGATTGGATCCCCGCATTTCCCACACCTCAGATTCGTTTCCACCTTGGAATGCCGGGCACAATACATTCGGAACCATCCTTATTCAAGCGGGATATTACTACGTTGCTTTCGAGCCGCTATCAGCTGATCGATGGTTTCCTGAGGCACTCCTGACCGACCAATCTCATTATCGTCATCCTCAAATCCGTGATAATCACTTCCTCCGCAACGGATAAGTCCATGTTTATCGGCCATTCTGGCAAGCCGCTCTATAGTTTTCGGGCTGTAATCCTTGTAGTAAACTTCCATCCCTACAAGCCCCGCTGATTTCAGATCTTCTAGGATGGAATCCAGATTCTCTGTCTTCGCCGGGTGTGCCAGTACCGGCAATCCTCCGGCCTCAATTATGAGTTCTACCGTTTCAACCGGGCCCAGTTTTTCCCTTTCCACATAAGCCGGGCTATTGTCCCCGATGTATTTTTCAAAAGCCTCCTGCAGAACGGTCACATAACCTTGCTCCAGTATAGCCTGAGCTATGTGAGGTCTCCCGATAGATGCCCCTGCCGCAATGCTCACCACGTGTTCCCAATGAAGGTGAATTCCCATATCAGCCAGTTTGGAGACCATTTTCTGAGTGCGGGCGATCCTGGAATTACGGAGCTTCTCCAGCTTCTGGCAGAACGTCACCGAGTGCGGATCGACAAAATACCCAAGTATATGCATCTCACCCCAGGGCACGTCAGCACCCATTTCAATACCCGGAATAACCATTAATTTGGGAAAATTGCGGGCTTCAGCCAGCGCCTCGTCTATTCCGCCAACAGAATCGTGATCGGTGATGGAGATAATTTTCAAACCTAGCTCGGCTGCCCTTCGGACAGCTTCCGAGGGGGTCAATCTTCCATCCGAAGCTGTAGTGTGAATGTGAAGATCAAATTTCATCTGTCTGAGAACTCCATATCTATTCTTTTGATATCAACTGCCCTGCCAGCGTTATCGGTTTCAACCAGAACAGAATTGAAGATAACCGGGCCTTTGCCTACCGATAATCTACGCGGCGTCTGCGTTAGAAATCTCTCGATCACATTTTCCGCATCATCGCCGATGACTGAGTCCAGTGGTCCTACCATGCCGATATCGGTCACAAATGCAGTGCCACCGGGCAGAACCCGGGCATCGACGGTGCCAACATGGGTATGGGTCCCTACCACAGCGCTGACTCGTCCATCAAGGTAAACACCCATGGCCCCTTTTTCCGAAGTAGCTTCAGCATGGAAATCAACCAGTATGACCGTGGGCTTCGGTTCGATTTCATCGAGGAGCCGGTCTATCGTCCGAAAAGGGCAATCAAGGTTACTCATAAAAACGCGCCCTTCCAAGTTTACCACCATGACCTCATCCTTAATAATGTAACCCCTGCCGGGAACCTTCGGGGGATAGTTCAGCGGGCGCAGGATGGGTAGATCGCTATCAAGATAAGGAATAATTTCTTTGTGTTTCCAGATATGATTGCCGGAGGTGATGAAATCAACCCCAATATTGTAAAGCTCCAAAGCTATCGGGGGAGTAATCCCGATACCCCCGGCGGTGTTCTCTCCGTTGGCAACCACCAGATCGATCCTGTATTGCTCCAGCAAATCGGGGAGGAGTGCGGCAACTGCCTGCCGCCCCGGACTGCCAATTATGTCACCAATTAACAATACCTTCAATATTTCCCTCTTTATTCAAATATGCAGTTATACCGGGGAGTAAATCAGTAAATTCATGCCTCAATTTTATTACAAAAACATCAGATGGGAAACCACAACATGGCTACTTGGCAAATTCCACCGCCCGGGTCTCTCTGATAACCGTAACTTTTATCTGCCCGGGGTATCTCATCTCCTCCTCAATTTTCTTCGCCACATCCCGTGATAGCCTGATCGATGCCAGATCATCGATTTCCTCAGGTTTGACCAGTATGCGAATTTCCCGGCCTGCCTGAATAGCGAATGATTTCTCCACCGCCGGGAAACTGTTGGCTATGTTTTCCAGAGCTTCAACGCGTTTCAGGTATTGCTCTGCCGATTCCTGCCTGGCTCCCGGGCGGGCGCCGCTGATAGCATCAGCAGCGGAGACAATGAAACCATATGTATCCATGGGACCCGCCTCGCCGTGGTGCTGAGCTACCGCGGACACAATCTGAGGTGCGATCCCATACCGCTTCAGGATATCCGCCCCGATCAAAGCGTGCGACCCTTCAACATCGCGATCAACCGCTTTGCCGATATCATGGAGAAGGCCAGCGGTTCTGGAAATTTCCACATTGGCCCCGATTTCACTGGCGAGCACCGCTGCCATTTGAGCCACTTCAAGGCTGTGATTAATCATATTCTGCCCGTAGCTGAAACGGTATTTGAGCCGGCCCATAGTCTTGACAACATCTGCAGGCAACCCGAAAACCCCTGCTTTAGCCACAACCCGTTCCCCTTCTGATTGAATTTCAGCCTCGACGTCCTTGCGGGCTTTTTCAACCACCTCTTCAATGCGGCCGGGATGGATACGGCCATCCTTGATAAGTCTTTCCAGGGCTACTCTCGCTATTTCCCTGCGAACCGGTTCGTAACAGGAAAGGGTGACTGCCTCGGGGGTGTCATCGACTATCAGATCAACGCCTGTGGCTGCTTCCAGCGCCCGGATATTCCGGCCCTCCCGGCCAATCAATCTTCCCTTCATTTCATCACTAGGAAGAGCCACCACCGAAACCGTAGCCTCTGCCGCTACCTCGCTGGCACAACGCTGCAATGCCTCTGCCAGAATTGATCTTCCTTTTTCATCGGATTCCTCTTTGAATTGCGCCTCTACCTGCCGCATGCGCTTTGCCAGATAATCCCTTGACTCATTTTCCACCATTTTAAGAAGGTATTCTTTAGCTTCAGCGCTTGACATGCCTGCTATGCGTTCCGCCTCGCGCCGGTGTTCTTCCCTCAATTTCTCAATTCGGGCCATGCTGGTCTCGGCCTCTTTTTCCTTTTGAGCCAAAGCCTGTTCCCGTCTTTCAAAGGCTTCAATTTTGTGATCAAGATTATCAGCTCTTTGATTTAGTTTTTTCTCCTGTTTTGCCAGCTCATTTCGCTCTTGCCGGTTCTCAACCTCGGCCTCCGACTTTATCCTGACCGCTTCCTCTTTGGCTGCGATGAGCATTTCCTTCTGCTTCTCGGCGGTCTCCTTTACCTGCCTCTTTGCCTCTTCCGCGGCCCGCCGCATTCCTCTGGATATTATCGTGCCCCTGAGGAGAAATCCGAGGATAGCTCCGATCAATATCCCGCCAGCTATTATGCCAAGCCATACCATACTACTCAGTTCCATTTTCAACCTCACAAAGTTTTTCTTTCCATAGCCGGTCCACCGTGGACCCGATCACCTCATAATTAAATCCCCGCCGATGTAGAAAAGCGCCCAGCTTCCGGCGGAATTCAGCATAATCCGCCGCCGACAGGGAATGCGCCTTTTTATATCCAGCCCGATAGGCCTCGTCCTCATCCTCAATCCCTTCAATTGCCACAGTGGTTATCTCCTGGTTGATCCCTTTCCGTTTGAGTTCCCATGCCACCATATGAGTACTGCGGGGATTGAATTCCATTCGATTCTGCTTCCAGAAAGCAGCAAATGCGGCATCGTCAATCAGGCCGGATTCCCGTAACCGATCAATAGTCCGGGTGATGATCTTTTCTCCATAACCATAGCGCTGCAGCCTTATTCTCACTTCCATCTCGCTTCTTGGCCTGGATTTCAGATATCGCCGTGCCCGTTCCAGGGCCTGCTGAGTTTGCTCGGCATTTTTGAGTTTTTCCAGTTCGGAGGGGGAAATATCCTGCCCGATATGAATCCCGAATTCTTCGAATGTTTTAGGGCTCAACCCCAAAGCGAATTCGCCATTCAGGTATAATTTGAGGCAGTCCTTTCCCCTTCTTTGATGTTTGATATCAGTGACAATCATAGCATCGCCCATTGATGATTTTTGCGGGATACAAGATACGATAATCCCGCTCCTGCTTACCAGGCTTTATGCTACGGGGAAGAGGATCAGATACCAGCGGAATCAACCGATTCCGCATCTCCCGTATCGTCGGGGGTATCTTCCTGAGGTTCAGCTTCTGATTTGGGTTTCTTTTTTGAGGAAGGAGTAGTTTTGGCTTTTTTCGGGGAAGCTCCTCTGATTTGCTGCTCAATTTTCTGAGCCAGCTTCTGGTTTTCGCTCAGGAATTTTTTGGCATTCTCGCGTCCCTGCCCGAGTTGCGTCCCTTCAAAGGAATAAAAAGCGCCGTTTTTCGTGATAATGTCTTTGGCTGCACCCAGGTCCAGGAGATCCCCCTCTTTACTGATGCCGCCATTGAACATTATATCGAATTCGGTGGTGTTAAAGGGAGGCGCAACTTTATTCTTGACTACCTTGGCTTTGACCCGGGCCCCGACAACCTCATCTCCCTGTTTGATGGTATCCTTACGTCTGAGATCAATCCGCACCGAGCTGTAGAATTTAAGAGCTCTGCCACCGGGAGTAACTTCAGGATTGCCGAACATAACACCTACTTTTTCCCTGAGCTGATTGATGAAAATCACCGCCGTCCGCGATCGGCTGATAGCAGAGGTCAGCTTCCTCAGTGCCTGAGACATGAGCCTTGCCTGGAGACCGACATGAGTATCGCCCATCTCCCCCTCAATCTCAGCCCGAGGGGCCAGCGCCGCCACGCTATCAATTACTACCACATCGAGACTGCCGCTCCTGACCAGCGTTTCCGTGATCTCCAGAGCCTGCTCGGCGGTATCTGGCTGCGAGAAAATAAGGTCACCGAGATTAACCCCGCACACCGCGGCATATTTCGGGTCCATAGCGTGTTCCGCATCGATGTACGCCGCTTTTCCCCCCGCTTTTTGGGCTTCTGCCATGATATGCTGGGCCAGAGTGGATTTGCCTGCTCCCTCGTTGCCAAATATCTCGGTCACCCGCCCCCGGGGGATTCCGCCCACTCCCAGCGCCATATCCAGGGATATCGAACCTGTAGGTATAACGTCCACAGCCAACTTTGCTCCGGCTTCCCCAAGCCGCATAATCGTTCCCTTGCCAAATTGCTTTTCAATCTGGCTGATTGCTACTTCAAGGGATTTTTCCTTTTCTGTGACCATTTCCTTCCTTAATTTATATTAAACTCAAACCAGGCTTTCCCATAGCTTCGCCACGGTTAAGTGTTGTCCCTATGTTAACACAGTTTTTTATTATAACGCAAGGCCTCTTCCTATTAGGGAATCTTATGATCAACCCCCTGTACAGGCTGTCCGAAAATATCAAAAAACGTGTCATTCTGAGGAATTTATGACGAAGAATCTCCGAGGCTCAGCTTCAAAAAAGATCCTTCACTATGTTCAGAATGACATACATGGGGGTTTTCAGACAGCCTGAAAGAGGGGGATTTGAAGCTGGGGGTGTCCCCCAAAACCCTCGGCAGGATAACACACCCCTTAATCCCCTCTCAAGAGGGGAAAATCCTGCATCTATTTTAAATTCCCTTCCCTCCCTCGATGGGAGGGATAAGAGGGAGGGTGAAATGCAGGCCCGGCTGATTCTATTGTGATCTCATAAATTGCAGATCAGGGGATTTCACCCTTACCCGGCAGGAAACGTCCTGCACCTCTTTTCGGACAGCCTCCCAGAGGTGTGGCATGGAGACACACCCCTTAGTCCCCTCTCGAGAGGGGATTGTATTCCGGCTCGGTGGCCGGAATGACAAATTGATACCCCGCTGCTTGCGGCACGGCAGTTCATTTAAATCTCCAATCCCCATATTCACCACCTGTTCAGCGAATTCTCAGTTTGTCTTCGCCTTATCTTCGAGATAGACCATGGTATGAGGCCAGGGAACCTCGATCTTCTCTTCATCGAAGCGGGTTTTTATCCGCTTACGAAGCTCTCCCAGATAAAAAATCTCGAAGTTGTAGAGCTCACTCATCATTTCCTCGGTCTCGGCTGCCTGATCGCAGAACCATCCGGAGCCCAGCCCCAGATCAGGTTTTGGCAGAATACCCATATCAATTGCGCCGGTGTATATCTGATACTGGGAACAATGAGCTTTGCCGACCGGTTGCCCGATCAGTTCGCCTCTTTCCAGAACCGGAGTAAGAATATCGAATATGGTCCCCCCCACCATCCAGAAAACCTGAACCGGCATGCCAACCCATGTTTTGCCGCCAGCAGCCTTGGCTGCATCTATCATTGCCAGCGTCATCTGGACAGGGAAGGGCCAGTTACAATTGATAATGTAATCGTGTTCATCTCTGGCCAGTACCCCATCAATGCAACTGGACATAAAAACCCAGAGTAATTTCTTTACTGAAAGCATCTCAACATCGTAGTTTGCCTGAACCGTCTTTTCGGCATGTTTGATAGCCGCTTCGTTGAGAACCCCCATCCTGCCCAGTGCCTTTTCGATCCGGGGGCGCTGCTTTTCTATCTCTTCATCCGTATAGCCGCACATCTTGAAAAGATTGGTGTACATTATTGCCTCCTCTGTTTCGTCTGCTTCATCATTTCGACGAATGTTTCCATCCTGGTTTTAAACTGGCCTCTTTCGGAAGTATCATAATCCGATTCAATTTTCAGGAAGGGAAGACCGGTTGTTCTTTCGAACTCTTTCTCGAACGAATATGACTGAATATCGTAGCCATCGCGATAAAGTAGCTGATACCATAAAAGGCCTTCGACTTTCCTTTCCTTAACAATATTCAGCAGGTAATCCACACGCTCCCTTGCCGGCCTGAACCATGCCGGAGGAACCCGTTTCATAAAAAAAGTATCAGCCAGTGCCAGAATAGGATCTCCTTCCAGCGAAACACTGTTCGCATATGGCATCAGGCCTTCAGCCGCATCCTCAAAAATGAACTCGCCTCCAATTTCATCCATGATATTGAAGATTTTATAGTCACCCATAGCCAGAGTCGAGGCTGTGAGCATGGCCTTGGGCTTATCGTTTTCCTCGACCTTCTTTTGCTTTAGCTCCTCATAGAGTTCTTCCAGAATCCCCATGAAGATGGCTCTATCTGCATAGAAAGAAGCATGATGTAATTTAACGAAATCCTGGGTACTGATGACCGGGGTTTTGCCGGGCTGGCGAAGGTAACTGATGTTCCGGAAAAGTTCCCGCATCCTGTTTTGAGTCTTGATCTCCCCCTTGAGTTTGTCATCAGAGATTTTGACCCCGGTGAAACTTTCCATTTTCTCTCGCAGAAGCCGCAGGCTGCCGATGTAATAATTCAGGGCATCCTGACGTTTATTGTGCGGAACGCCGTAGCGAAAAACAGCCACATCGGTGTAGTAACTCCAGCAATCTGCGATAGCTCTCTCGTTCACATCATTGACCGGAACGATTATCAGGTCCGGAAGCTGATAAAGGACTTCCTCTTTCATCACCCGATATCCGATCTGGCAACGGCAGAAGGTGTCGATATACCGGGGAATATATGCCAGGCTTTCGGTCACAGGCTCAGGATCGCCCCCGCGAGCCAGGCATATCGGCAGCACTCCGGCAGCGTATAGTATTTCTTCGGGCAGATAACCGCCCGGAGTGTAACCAACGATTTTCTGTCCGCTTTTCTTGATTTCCCGAAGTTCAGGACGTCTTTTCTTCAGGTGTTCCGACAGTTTTCCCATTGCATCCATACGAATTCATCCCTCCTGCGTGCCGCATCTACAAAGCCCACGCATTTTATATTTTAATTCACCTGAATTGTTTGGTAAAGAAGCTGATCTTCCGGACCATTTATCAGTAAAGCTATCATAATAATTATGTTACTCTTCGGCATATGCGTTGTCAATGCGATATCGGAGATTGTCTTAGCTTCTTAATAAAGTGCAGAAGGGGTTAAGAGAATTGCAGTCACAAAGGCTTATTTTACTCCTAGGTGCGATACCTCTGCATGCGGTTGAGGTAGGTTCCCAGCAGGGAAAGGTCTTCCGTGGGCAGATAAGCGGACGCAGTGGCATCGAAAAGGACGTTGAGTGACGGCTGAACCTCATCATCACCCAGATAAAGTATACAGGCCATCGGGACTTTAGGAAGGGCTTTGAATTTGAAAGCCGCATCTCCGGAGCGCGTTATCGGTTCCCCGCCAAGCGCCAGCCCACCCCGCTTGAACCCTTCGATATCCTCGCCAAATGCCTGCTTCAGCGGGTTGATGCACATCCCCATAAATCGACGCTCGAACAAGCTTGCCCCCGGCAACTGACGATAGACAATCCAGGTATCGGCTAAAGCGGTGCCGTCAGCCTGGGTAAGATAGTGCAGCAGGAGAATACGCAGCCATTCAGGATACCTTTCTCCCCCCCCCACTTCCTCAATTTCTCCATCGGGATAACTGAGTTTAAATTTACGATTGAAAAACGGGATAATGAAATTACCACCCGCAAAATCCACGCCGCTCTTCGAAGCAGCCACGAACGGTCGCAACCCGCCGAAATCTTCCAGAGCCTTTCCCAGAGCTTCACCATAATTCATTTCAGTGCACCTCGTAGAACACTCTCATTCTACCATATCAGCCCAAAGCACAACCTGTTATGCACCGGAAGTTCACATTTCAGCAAAAGCCCTCACTATTGGCTTGCCCTCCAGGAGTTTTACCATCTTCCGGGCAATTTTCTGCCGCTCCGGATTATTCTCCCATTCCTTCCAGGCAGCCAGACTGTGCCAAGTGCTTATAATCAGGTGCCTGCCATCATTCTCAGTAGAGCCGAGGGTTTCTCCGGAAATATAGCCCGGCTGTCTCATAGCCAGCGCCCGCAGTTGCAGCGATAGTTCCAGAAAATCCGCCAGGCAATCCGGCTTGACTTTGCGTTCAATAAGAATCCTGGTGGCCGTCTTGGGAATCCTCCTCTCTTTTTGTTACAAGGGATTATTTCAGCACTGCCGGGATTATGGGTGGAAGTATACTCCCTGAACGATTTACTGTAAATAGGAAATCTTCATAAACCAAACGTTAGCAGCTACTTCTGGCAAAGATCGGCAACCAGCAGATCGAGGGCTGTTTCTCCTTCCATTGAGCCGGTCTTGATGGCAAGATCGGTTTCCAGTAACCTGCGGTAAGTTCGCTCCAGCCGGGGAACGGAATACCCCTGTGACTGCCTCAGCATTTTCTCCACCTTCCATTCCCTGTATTCGCCTATCTTGCCTGCTATATCCTTTATCGGCATGCGCCGGGAACTAAGTTCCTTGGCCTGAATTAGCAACCGGAACTCACCGGTTATCACATACAACAAGTAAGCCGGAGCCGCTCCCTCCGACAGATGCTGATGCAGCATCCTGGAGGCAGCTCTTTGATTGCGCTGTACGATAGCATCAACCAGCTGAAAAATGTTCGCTTCCCGGGCATTGCTAACCAGCAAATTAACATCGGCCTCTTCAATCCGCCTGCCTGCGGCGTAAAGGCAGAGTTTATCAATCTCATTTGAGAGTATCCACAGATCATTGCCTATAAGCTCAATAAGAATTCCCTGCGCTTTTTCAGTTATTTCACTTCCATTTGCCTTAACGCGGGAGCGAATCCAATCCGGCAATTCCCTCCCTTTGATATCCAGCGGGGAACATTCCCTCACCTCAGCGGCCGGAGCAAGTTTCTTAAGAAGGGGATTCCCCCCGGAAAGTTTCCCATCCACCAGCAAAAGAACCGTGCTTGGGGGCATGGCAAGCCCGGCCAGAAATTCCCACTGTTTCAGTTCAGGGGATTTTACCTTCACTTTCCCTTTCTTCACCTTTGTTTCAAAACGACCCAGCAATCCCTCAACAATAACCATCCGCTTTGGAGTCAGGAAGGAAATAGTATTACAGGCAGCGACCAGTTCATCGGGGGTGACTTTGCTACCTTCAAACCAGACGGTATTCGCTTCTCCCATCTCTGCTCCGCCATATTCGGACCTGATTTGCTTCAGCGATTCTCTGGCGGTGAAATTGTCTTCGCCGTAAACGATGATAAACAAGCGCCTACCCCCGGTTTCGATCTATTACAGTCAATATAATACGCCATAATCGGGTTGATTGACCATAGTCCCTCAAACTTGCGTGCGCCGAAGTCAGCGAGTAGGATTACTTGAGGGAGGTAAACGATGGATTACACGCACATAAAATACGAGGTTTCCGATGGTATACTGACGATTACCCTCAACCGCCCGGAGAAGCTGAACACCTTCACTAAACGTATGCGGGAAGAACTCATCGATGCCTTTACCCATGCTGATGAGGATGACGAGATTCGGGTGGTCATCGTAACCGGGAAGGGACGGGCATTCTGCGCCGGTGCCGATTTCGGGCAGGGAGCAGAAACCTTTGATTATGGCAAACGCGAAAGTGGCGATACTCTGGAAAAGCACCGTGATAACGGGGGGCTGGTTTCGCTCAAAATCTATGATATGAAAAAACCGGTCATCGCCGCCCTCAACGGATCGGCAGTGGGGGTAGGAATCACCATGACCCTGCCGATGGATATTCGCCTCGCTTCAGCCAATGCCAGAATCGGATTCGTATTCACCCGGCGCGGCGTGGTGCCGGAAGCCTGTAGTAGCTGGTTCCTCCCCAGAATCGTCGGCATGAGTCAGGCAATGGAGTGGGTTCTTTCCGGAAGGGTTTTCTCTGCTCAGGAAGCACTGGCCGGAGGACTGGTAAGCGAGGTGCTGGCACCTGAAAAACTGATTCCCAGAGCGCGGGAACTTGCTCTGGAGATTGCCGCTAACACATCCCCGGTTTCCGTTGCTCTGGCACGTCAACTTCTGTGGAAAATGGCTGGCGCCGATCACCCAATGGAAGCCCACAAGATCGATTCCCGATGCATGTACTGGACCGGCCAGAGAGAAGACACCGCGGAAGGAATCCGCTCTTTCCTCGAAAAAAGGCCTCCGCATTTTACGATGAAACCGAGTGTGGATATGCCGGGATTCTATCCGTGGTGGGAAGAAAGGCCATTTTTGCAGGAGCAGGTTTGAAACCTGTCCCTGCACTTGACAGTTTTGTGCCGGTTTGATATATTTTCATTACGGAAATATTTCAAGGGGCATAGAATGGCAGAAAAAAGAGAACTACACTCAACGGACGAACACATAATCCAGTTCGTCGGACACCTCAAAGAAGTGATGAGCAAGATCGCCGGATTTTCATTGCCGAATTCCAGCGACAGAAACAATATCCTCACCGCGTTTGAATCCAAAGAAAGGGTCGATCCCGCTGCCTTTCATCGTATGGGAAACATACTTTACGCCAAAAAAAACCCGACCATGGGGGAGATAAGCGAGGCCCTCAAAGTACCCCTCTCCACGGCAACCAGAATGGCCAACTGGTGGGTAGATAACGGCTATGCACAGAGATTCTCCGATCCGGATGACCGCCGGGTAGTCAGGATGGGCCTGACCGATAACGGGCGGCAATTGCTGGAAATGATCGAGGATAGCATGATCCGCAATGTCAGGGCAGTGCTCAGTTGTCTGACCCCGGAGGAACAAACCATCCTGATAACCCTCTCCGGCAAAGTAGCTGACAGCCTGGAAGAACCAAAACGGTGACTCCCCTCTTTCCTCAACAATCATAAGAATTGACAGATAACTGGTTCACTGATAAAATGGTTCATATTGTGAACTAAAAACTGCCAATTTTTAACATGCCAAACAAGCCAATAGACAACGTTCTTGAGACCCTTTCTCAGATGCCCAAACTGCATCGAGGACTTCACAAGAACATCTTCAGAAAAGTCATCGAAAACCTTGCGGAAGGTATTACCCGCCACCATCTGGAAATCTTAAATTTGCTGTATGAAGAAGGCACCCTGCATATGGCTGAAATTGCGGATATGCTGCTGATCTCAAAATCGCAGATGACCCGGCTGATAGACGAACTCATACGTCGGGAAATGGTCGAACGGCACCCGGATAAAAACGACCGAAGGAAGAGCAACGTTTTCCTCACTCCAAAAGGATCAAAAACAGTTGAGGAATTTAAAAAAGGCATTGAGGACAATATTAAAAGATGGCTTTCTTCCCTGACTGATCAGGAATTAAGCCAAATTGCGACTTCGTTGAAGCAAATACAGAACATCATCATGAGACTGAGCTAACAGTGGAGGTATGCCAGATTGAAAAGCATTTTTAAAAAGTTAGGAACTCTCGTCGAAAAAAATTGCCGACTGGTTCTTCTGGTGTCCCTCGCCCTGATCGTAGCGTCTTTCCTCGCTTCCGGGAACATCGAATTGCAGATGGGCACCGAAACCATGTTTTCGAAGGATACCCCCGAATATCAGGATTATACCCGATTCAACCGGAATTTTGGCAGCGATATCATCATGGTGATGATCGAAGGGGATAACCTCTCGCAGCTGTTGAGCCTGGATAATCTGGCAGCAATGGAAACAATCGAAAAGGCTATGGGCAATAAAGAGAAGTATCCGGAAGTCATCGCCGTTACCAGTCCCGCCGCCTATATCAAACAATCATCCAATCAGAAAAACGGCACCCCTGAAATCCCGGTCGACGAAATAGAGAGACTGGAACTGGTCAGGGACCCGGAAACCGGCTCCATCGCTGAACCCTTCCGGCAGGTACTGCCAAGCGAGCAATACGCCCTCGTCGCCATAGTACTGGAAGCGGAACTGGAGCCGAATACCCTGAAAGACCTGGTTAAAGCCACGGAAGAGGCAATTGACCAGGCCGGTTTCTCCAGTGAGATTACGACAGCGGTCACCGGCTCACCGGTTATGATGAGCAATGTGGAAGATATTATGGTCAAGTCCCTGGGATGGATGATGCTCGTTGCCATAGTGCTGTTGTTCATCATCCTTGCCATTACATTCAAGGTCAGAGGGTTCTTCGCCTTGCGGTGGCTGCCGCTGGGAGTGATGATCATCGGGACCATTTACACCTTCGGCTTGATGGGAATACTCAATGTTCCGCTGACCATGATTTCCATGGCCGTTTTCCCCGTTCTCATCGGGCTGGGGATCGATTACGGCATTCAATTTCATAATCGCTATGACGAGGAGTCCTGGCGCGGTGAGACGGCAGCACAGGCCATCATCGAGTCGATCACTCACATTGGCCCGGCAGTTGGTATAGCTTTAATTGCCGGATGCCTGAGCTTTCTGGCATTACAGTTTTCGCCTGTCCCCATGATTCAGGATTTCGGTTTTATGCTTATAATCGGTGTGCTGGCCGCCTATGTAGTGGCCCTGTTCCCGCTGCTGGCGTCTCTTTACTGGCACAATCGCAATAACAATAAAAACAGCCAGCCAAAATCCAAGCCACAGGCAGAACAAAACGGATTTGTGGAACGCAGCCTTCAATATCTGGCCCCCCGGATCATCAGGAAACCTTTTATTATCGTCCCGATTGCGCTGGCGCTAACGATAGTGGGTGTGGCAGTCGATTCCAAAATCGAAACGATCACCGATGAGAAGGTATTTCTCTCACAGGACCTGCCGGTCATGAAGACGCTAAATAAACTTGAAGAAGTGGCCCAGCGAAATGCATCTTTCAATGTGCTGATAGAGACAAAAAATGATGGCCTCGAAATGCTTGATCCGGATACCCTCCGCTGGATGCTCGATCTTGAGCAGTTAATTACCGAAAAACAGCCGGGCGACGTTGTCACCAGCGTCCACAGCATTGCCGATATGGTGGCACAGGCAAATGAGGGAGAAATCCCGGCAAATCAGGAAAGTGTGCGCCGGATTCTGGATGAAAGCATCGATCCCACCATCCGCAAGAACCTGATCAGCGATGATTACACTGCCTGCAATCTGATTATCGATATAGGCAATATCAATGACGAACTGGTGGCAAAACTTAAGGATGACCTTGAGGTGCATATTACCGAATCCAACCCTCCCGGTGAAATCGATATATCGCTGACCGGCTTCCCGGTGATCGAGACCAAGGTGATCGATGCCATTACCAGCGGGCGCAACCAGATGACCATGATTGGCATTGGATTTATCTTCGCCGGGCTCCTGCTCCTTTTCCGATTCCGTTTCATCCGGGCAATTCTGGCAACTTTACCAATACTGCTGATTATCGGGTGGTCAGCCCTCTCCATGTATGTGCTGGGAATCGAGTACACTCCGCTTACCGCCACACTGGGAGCATTAACCATGGGGATCGGGGTGGAATTTACCATACTGATGATGATGCGATATTATGAGGAACGAGAGAAAGGCGAAAACCCGGCGGAAGCGATGGCCACTGCCATGACCAGGATCGGCCGCGCTGTGAGCGTTTCAGCGTTTGCCGTCATTGGCGGATTTGCGTCTTTGCTGATTGCCCGGGATTTCCCCATCCTGATTGACTTTGGCATAGTGACCATGACCAACGTATTCTTTGCCCTGGCAGCCAGCCTGCTGGTACTGCCACCGTTGATCGTCTCAGTCGATAACTTTACGGAAAAGTACCGACTGGCTCACCTGCGAAAGTAACCTCCAGTTGATAACGGAAGTCCAATGCACATAATTCAAACCAATCAGTTGACCAAGGTGTTCAAGGGGAATGTCAGGGCCGTGGACAGCATCGATTTTGAAGTGGACGATGGCGAGATATTCGGTTTCCTGGGGCCCAATGGAGCCGGTAAAACCACCACCATCAAGATGCTCAACACGCTCATATCACCCACCTCCGGTTCAGCCTTTGTCACCGGATTCGATATCGCCAAAAATCCGGCCGAGGTCCGTAAGAATATTGGGTACGTATCACAGGATGTGGGAGTCGACGAGCACGCCACCGGGCGGGAGAACCTGACACTCTACGGTCACTTCTATCGGCTCGATGGCAGAACCATCAAACAGCGGGTAAAAGAATTATTCGAGATGGTTGACCTGACCGACTATGCGGATAAGTTAGCTTCCACTTATTCCGGCGGAATGAGAAAACGGCTCGATATCGCCATGGGGCTTATTCACCGGCCCCGGATCATTTTCCTCGATGAGCCAACGACCGGACTCGATCCGCAAACCCGACTCCACATCTGGGACTACATTCGAGAACTGGCCCGAAAAATGGGCATCACCATTTTCCTGACCACTCATTACATGGACGAGGCGGATAAGCTGGCTGACCGCATTGCCATCATCGATCACGGCAGGATCATGACAATTGACACACCGGATGCCCTCAAACGCTCAATTGGCGGCGATGTGGTCACGCTATCACCACGCGAGAGCGGAGAATCTGAGCGTGCGGCATTTATGGAGAGAACCCGATCCATCCTTTCAAACAAGGATTTCGTAGTGGATATGCAGCAAACCGATGGCAACCTGTCTATCTTTGTAGAGAGCGGCGAGACGGCTGCACCGGCCATTATGAACTCACTGGCCAGTGAGGGAATACAGGTCCAGACACTCTCGTTCTCGAGGCCTTCGCTCGATGATGTTTTTCTCAAATACACGGGCCGCACCATGAGAGAGGAGGAAGGCACGCGCACCACTTTCGTTCAAATGCAGCGAAGGCGCAACCGGAGATAGCAGATTATGGATACGTTATCAGATATCTGGTTTCAAACTCTGCGTCACGTGAGAACCCAAGTCAGGATGAAGGTGTTTATCATCATCAACCTGTTCCAGCCGATACTCTGGCTGGCCCTGTTTACACAAGTGTTCAAATCACTTTCCGAACTACCTGAAATGGAGGTAAGCTACCTTCAATTCTTTGCGCCCGGGGTGGTGGTGATGACCGTTCTGTTCGGCTCAGCCTGGGCCGGCATGGGGATGCTGCAGGATATCGATATGGGCATTCTATCCAAGATGCTGGCGACGCCGGTATCGCGCCTTTCGGTTGTCACCAGCCGGGTTCTGGCCTCAATGCTCCTGCTGATCGTTCAGGCACTGCTGATATTCATTCTGGCAATCATCATGGGAGTTGATGTTGCTACCGGCGCGGCCGGGGTGCTGTTTGCCATCGTGATTGTCTCCCTGCTGGGGCTGGGCTTTGCCGCCTTTTCAAATGGACTGGCCCTGCTTTTTCAAAGGCCGGAGCCGCTAATGGGCGTGGTCAACTTTTTCACTCTCCCCCTGATGTTCCTGTCTTCGACCATGATGCCCAACAGTTTGTTGCCGGACTGGCTTGACACCGTGCGCCAGTTCAATCCGGTGGATTATGCGGTAGTCGGAGTCCGTGACCTTGTGCTGGAAGGATGGATATGGGATGACTTGTGGAGATCATTACTGGTTCTGGCGGCATGGGCTGCGGTGGGGGTCACTTTCGGAACGATGATGTTCCGCAGGTATTCCGAATAGAAACAAATACCTCAAGCTGTCCGCCGAAAGCTTGTTAAACGCGGTCCGCAATATCTTTAGGCAATCGGTTTACCACTCGCGTATCCCACCATACCACCAGCGGTGGCACGACTACCATTGATGCCCACAGGCAAAGGAAAATGCTGATCGTGGTGGCAACCCCAAAATCCCGGATGAGAACGAAATCGGAGGCGATAAGAACGCCGAATCCTCCGAGTGTTGTCAAAGCTGTAGTGACGATCGCCCTCCCGGTACGCGAAATGGCAACTACCATTGCATCATGTGGAAGCAGGCCGCGACGCTGCTTCTCTTCCTCGTAGCGTCCCAGCAATAGTACAATGAATTCCGTACCAATCCCGACGACAAGCACCCCCAGTACCGCTGTCATTGTATTGAGGGGAACTCCCAATACGAATAGAGCAAGTGAACTCCATCCCAGCACCATACCCACGGGGATAATAGCGAAAAGGGCGCGGGTAAACCTGCGATAAACCAGGAACAACACGACAAACATCGCCCCCAGACAAAGGGCATTCATTAGAGCTCTTCTGCTCATCATGGCATCCACGGCCTCGGTGATCAGCGCCAGGTTTCCCGCCGGGGATATTTCGATATCCATATCCGGCGGTGGTTCAGCAGATTCAATAATATCTTCCGCCAGTTCATGAATTTCATTCATCTGCATGTGCTTGATCCCTATAGAAAGGTTCGCAACACTCATGCCCGATATAACTTCATCTCTATACATAGCAGGTTTTTGGGCAAGGATATATTCAATATCCTCTCGGTTATCAGGAATCGGATCAGCCTTATCTCCCGGCTTGTTCTTCCCGGTGATAATAGTGGCAGGACTGTCAATACGCTTTATTTCATCAGGGTATTGCAGCATCAGCCTATCCTGATAATCATTCATCCATTGGAGAACTGATGGGTCAAGGATATCATCCGTCTTTATGAGAAAATGCAATTCACCTGAGTAACCCGTAACCTCTCGCAGATAGCGCACATCTTTCAATGTCTGAGAATCCTGAGGCATCAGCTCTTCATGATCCACTTTTGAGGGCAACCAGTTGTCGGCCACCGCTCCGGCTGCCGCTATAATGACAGCAAGAACGAAGATCGGCGCCGGATGATTGATTGAGAATCTGGCCGCCGCTGCCAGGCTTCTTTCGAACAATCGTATGGCTGCTTCAGATGATTTCCCAGCCTTGGTTACAGGAATCCTTCTATCTGCAATATTAAGTATGCTGTGAAGCAGGAACAGCGCCACGATGAATGAAACCGCTACCCCGATCGCCAGATTCATACCGAAGTCCCTGATCATCGGTACCTCTGAGATGAAAAGGGTAATGAAGCCAAGGATAGTAGCGATCAGGGCAACTCCAACTACAGTAAACATCTGTTTTATCGAAGCAATAATGGCACGGGAGATGGACTTGCGTGTTGACACCTCTTCCTGATACCGGTTTTGGAACTGGATAGAATAATCGATCCCGATACCGATCAGTATGGGAATAACCGCCATACTGGACATGGAAAGCGGAATTCCGGCATATCCCATCGCTCCGAAAGTCCAGGCCGTCGCCAGTCCAACCATGAAAAGGGAAAGCAGATTCCATCGTACTCTAAACATGAGCAGGAGAATTACGGCCATCACACCCAGGGATAATCCGAGGAGGAATTTCAGGTCGCTGGTCATCGCATTACTGATGGTTTCCATGATCTCGACGTCCCCGATCACGAAAGCATCAATATCATGTAGTTTGCCTTCTTCCTTTGCCCGGTCGAAGAATTCTTCAATATCCCTGACTATTGCCAGGGATTCCTTATGGGTTAATCCCTCCGCCGGGCGAACATTAATCACTACATGTGATTGATCAGGTATGAGCGGTGCCATCTCGGAACTGATGGCATCCTCATTAGTTTCACCGGGCAAGCCATCCCCCTGATAGTGGAGAACACTATCAACGAACACAGGATCCTTCCAGTCAAATGAAAACCCCAGCTTTTGGGCTTCGGCGGCGGCCAGCTTTAAGATGCTTACCGGTCCAACGAATGAGCGAATCTCATTTTCATGAGCCTCAAATAGTTGCTGTTCGAGTTCATCAAGAAGAATGAGTGTTTCGGTGGAGAAAATGTCATCCAGGCTGCCCTCAAGAAGGATTGCGTTTGATTCGCCGCCGAAATGCTGGTAGTAAAAATCAGTATCCTTGAAGACTTTCTTATCAGGAGACAGCATGGTATCCATGCCAGTTTCCTGTTTCAACTGGGTGAGACCGGGGGCAAGGACCAGAGTAATTATCCCTGCAATTATAATAAGCCCCCAGGACCGTCGCGCAATGAAATGCGCAAGCCCCCGGGGGAAGTTTTTTATATGCATGTCAAGCTTTTTGTGATGGATTACACATCAGATATTTAACGCAGTATATGTAAAGGGGTATCAGCTATCTTGTGCTGACCAGAAGCGCTTTACCACCCTCGCAACTGGCTCGAAGCTGCTCCAGCGTCAGTCTCTCCAGAAGATTCTCAATTTGAGATCGCCCCCAAGTCCACACGTTATTTATCATTTCCTGCCCTTCCGGAGAAAGCTTGCAAATCACACGCCTGCGATCGTCAGGGTCCGGTTCTCTCAATACCAGCCCTTTCCCCACCAGGTTATCAACTATCCCGGTAGCTGTTGAAGGGACGATGCCTGCGGCAATTGCAACTGAACTCATCGAGCTGGGGCCAAGGGTTCCCAGCCCCAACAGGACTCGAAGCTGAGCTACGGTAACATCCGATGACAGCCGGTCGAGGGAAAGGGTAGGAGCAAGGAGATTGAACAACTCTTCGATTACATCCAGAAGCTGTTTAATCAACCGCTCTCTTTCATCTTCCATAATTTCCAACGCTCAGATATTTCGGGTTTCCGTATATTTCGTTTTAGCTTAATCATATCCCATTTGAGCCAACCGGTCAACAGCCATTAATTCCGCTACTTCGCAAAGGTTAAAGTAAAACTTGGTTTGACATTCAGAGTAGACGCTGTCTATAATCGAATTGGAAGTAGGCATGGCACTGTTACGGATTCGACAATTTGGGGATCCCATTCTTCGTCAGAAGTGCAAGCGGATTCCGGATATAGGCGAATCGATTCAGAAGCTCATCGATGACATGATTGAGACGATGGGAGAAAGCTATGGAGCCGGGCTGGCAGCCCCGCAGATTGGGAAGGCTATTCGGCTGATTGTTCTGCAGACCCCTGAGATAGAGCCGTTTGCTTTGATCAATCCGCAAATTGTCAAAAGATCGGGTTTGGTTGAAGTAGGAGAAGGGTGCCTGAGTTACCCCGGTTACATGGGGGAAATCAAGCGTCCAGATAAGATGATAGTCAAAGGGCTCGACCGGGAGGGAAAGGAAATAAGAATAAAGGCCTCTGATTTCCTAGCTCAGGCGTTGGAACACGAGATTGATCATTTGAATGGGATTCTTTATATAGATCATCTCGAAAGCGAAGATAAGTTGTACAGGGTTGGCCCTCACGACCTTGCCGAATTGTAAATAAAAACAGATTTATGCTTTTTCACAGTTGATATATTCTTTTTGGCCAAGGTGAAATTAAAAGTGACTGATATGTGGCGCATTCGTCTAGGGGTCTAGGACATCGCCCTCTCAAGGCGGAGATCGGGGGTTCGAATCCCCCATGCGCTACCATAATTCATTTTTGCCCAATTTTTGAAGCTATATTTTACAATAATGAGATAACATAAAAGAAAAAAGCAACTAAAAAGCAACTAATAATTTTCAATAGCTTCGTTACATATAGACCATGAATTATTACTTCTTTTTCGAATGTGGTGGGTCAAGCGCTCAATCAATGCTCCAGTCTGGAAAATTACACTCTTTACACTTATTATAAAAAATATGCTACAATGGAAATGGAGTTTGGACGGTCGTTGGTAAAATATTTGTAAAAGGAAAAACGGAGATAGGATATTATGAGGCGAAATGTTCTTCAAAAAATAGTCATCAGTAGTTTTGTGTTAATGGTGATTGTAGCAGGCTTGCTGGTACCTCAAGTTGCGTATGGCCAGACGTATAGTGTGCCCGGTGATTACGCCACCATTCAGGCAGCCATAACTGCGGTCCCGGCAGGAAGTACCATTAATGTAGCTGCAGGTACCTACAACGAAAACATAACATGGAGTGGCAAGAATTTGACCATTCAGGGTGCCGGTGCGGATGTGACGACCATAAATGGGAGTGCCAGTGGATCAGTTCTTACCATTAGCGGCCTGACTGCGGCCTCAACTCTTGATGGTTTCACAATTACTAATGGATCGGCTGGCAGCGGTGGTGGTATCTATACCAGCAGTCCCCTGAATGTATCTAACTGCGTGTTTACCGGCAATGCCGCTTCATCTAATGGTGGTGGAATATATATAAACAGTGTAGCGCCAGCAATAACAAATTGCACTTTCACGGATAATACGGGCTCCGGCGGTGCGATATATAACAGGACTAGTTCCAATCCGACAATTACAAATTGCATTCTATGGGGTGATACATCCCCGGAAATTAGAAACCATGGTAATGCTAGCCCAGTGGTAACGTATTCCGATGTTCAGGGCGGTTATACCGGAACAGGCAACATAAACTCAGATCCAAGCTTTGTGGGAGGTGGTGATTATTCGTTATCCAATGATTCACCATGTATCGATGCTGGCGACCATACCTCATCGGTACCGACCAATGGAGGCTGGTATCGGGATATAGGTGCTTTTGAATAAATTTTCAGGAAGTCGCGGCGATAGCTTTCTTTTTCCCTGGCGCTGAAGGTGGGATGGCTGTCGATGTGCTGGTGATAAACCTTGACGGCCTCGAAGTAATCGCGGATAACTTTACCGCGCCCGTTCTTGCTGGCACTCTGGCTGGTGTAGTTGGCTTTGAATTCGCTGTAGCCCAGGTAAATGCCGTTGACAAAGAAACACAGGTCGGGGCGGAAGGAAAAGATTTGTTTGCCCTGGAAGGTGTATTTGTAGGGGAGTTCCTGCACCACCGAGAAAATGTTCTGGTCGAACAGCAAGTTGTCGTGGATGACGCTGTCGCTGGTGTGGAACAGGTAGAGTTTTTCACCCTGCCAGGTGATGGAGCGGTTTTCGTTGAGAAACAGGGCGGTATTGCGGCTGGCGGCAATCCGTTCCTGGATCAGGGCAATCATATCGGCCAGGAGCTTCTGGCGGTCACCGCCGTATTTGCGCAGCAGGTGGTCATAAGGGTTTCTGTCCATCTCCGTTTGGGAGATGAAGGCTTCGAGGTCTTCTTCGATGACCAGCGAATTGCTGACCGTGTTGGCTTTGACTTCCTGGTAGCCGAGTGCGTCTTTGAAAAAAGGCACCAGGAATTTCTCTTGTAGGTAGAGTTCGTTCATGCCTGGTAGACCTTGAGCTTGCCGGTGATAACGTAGTTAATCAGGATTTTGCGCAGTTCTTTGTAATCCCATGATTCATTCATTTACATACGAGTATACCAAGGAGGTTTTATAAAATCAACCCGAACGGAACAGAACCCATTCCATCATCTAAAATCTAACCGAAAGGGAAGATTGATGCACGAAAAAGGAACTTCTGAATAAATGGCGAATGTCCCTCAATCTCAAAATTCACCAAATTCGGGGGACTTAGGGGGTCAATCAAATGTTTCTTACTATATTCAACCATGAGCATCTCACAAACTAAGCAACTGTTAAACGTTTAGGGGGGTATTTGCCCAGATACGATCTCTGCAAACTTGACATAGTTTCATTTGATTCATATAATACAGCATATCTGAAACTTTTTGCCATAACCTTTCAAAATACTGTAATTTCTGACAGGCCGGATTATGGTTAGGAAATAAGGAGATAGGCCATGAAACAAAATGCACGTGAAAACCTCGATGATCTCGATCTTGTCCTGATCAAAGAGTTGGAGAGCAACGGGAGACAAACCAACACCGATTTGGCTAAGAAAATCGGCACCAGCAAGGCTACAGCTCGCAGGAAACTGAAAAAATTGCTGGATGAGGGTATCATTAAGGTTGTGGCCGTGGCCAATCCTCCGGCGCTGGGATATCAAACAGTGGCCACTATGGGGATTAATGTCCGCCCCGGTGATGTCGATAACGTAGCGGAAAAACTCGCCTCGTACAGTAACGTGCATTTCGTCATAGTCAGCACTGGCCGTTATGACATCATTGCCTGGATGATGTTCAAAGAACCCGAAGAGTTATCTAATTTTCTGCGCACTGAAATTGGCAATATCAAGGGGCTGGTTAGCGTGGAAACGATGATCAACCTGAAGATCATCAAGGCATCATTCAACTATTTAACAGCGAGACATCCGACCCAATAGAAAGTGCCCAAATTTATCAGAAGTTCCTCAGGTCAATCAGGTTATCAGAAACCCCTTCTCTTCTGATACACAGTGCACTCCTCCGGCATCCATTGCCGCGATACATCGGTTACAATGATCGCAGTCCGATTTGCTTATTTCACCCGTTTGCAAACGTTTGACAAAATCGGGGTCCCTTACCGTAGCCCGGCCAATTTCTACAAACTGAAATCCCTCGTTCATGGCCTTTTCCATGTCAGCCAGCGAGAGAACCCCTCCAATATATATTACCGGAATGTTCAGGGCATCCTTAAACTTTCTTGCCCCATCAATAAGGTACATCGGCTCGAATGGATAAGTCTGCACCATAAAACGCCCGAACAATATCAACCCAAACTTCAACAACGGATTGGTCTGGTTGCCAGCCATATCCATTGTCGGCACATTCCCGCGCATCATATATAATGGTGTACGTGAGGTAAAACCGCAACTGGGGATGATGGCGCTCGCCCCTTCAGCCTCAAACCTCTTTGCAATCTGAATCGCTTCCTCCAGTTCAATTCCTCCCTTGAAACCGTCTCTCTGGTTCATTTTAACCAAGATCGGAAAATCCTTACCAACCGTTTCCCGAACCCGTCTGATCACCGCAGCGGGGAAGCGCATGCGATTTTCCAAAGAGCCGCCATAGCGATCCTTGCGGTGATTTGTCCATGGTGAGAGAAATTGACTGAGCAAGTAGCCATGCCCGGAGTGAATTTCCACAGCATCGAATCCCGATTCCTTTGCCTTCCGGGCTGCGCTTGCAAAATCATCAGTTTTTTCCTCGATCTGCGCCTCACTCATCGACTTGCAAATCGATAATCGAAACAAACAGAACTTTCGCGAAGCGCCAAGCGGTCTCATCCCAATCTCGCTACTGCTGGCAAAAAAACCACAGTGCCCCAATTGTATGGAGACACCTGCTCCTTCCTGATGCACCGCATCCGTCAACCTTTTAAGGTCAGGGAGAATCTCATCCCGCATCCACATTTCATGCCCGAAAGCCCTTCCATCGAAACTGACCGAGCAGTAAGCCACAGTGGTCATACCTATACCACCCGCAGCAACTCTGCGGTGATGCTCTATCAGCCCATTTGTTACCTTCCCGTCCTGGCACAAACCTTCAAAACATCCCGATCTGATAGTTCGATTGCGTAACTCAAGCCCTGCAATCTTGCCCGGGGTGAAAACTTTACCCTGAATTTGTGCTCCCATTCCTGATCTCCTTTTAAACCTCGCAGGATTTTTTGGGCTAATGATTCAAAACTACAAGGTATTATGAACCAATTGATATCATTACGACGCATTATACAGCACTAATGTCTCAAAAACAAGCTGCAGGGTTGTCTTTTTTGGAAAAAATATGTATAATCGACGGAGTTGAAAAAGGGAATTATGTTAAAGCCAGTTTTCAAACAAAAGGGAGGGAAAGATGGGTCTTCTTGAAGATATCTCTAAAGCCGTTGAAGAACTGGAAAAAGGGACTGCGTTATCACTGGTCAAAAAAGCACTGGACGAAGGAGTTAATCCCCCGGATATCATAAATTCAGGCATTGTGCCGGGATTGCGGGGGGTTGGCAAAAAATTCGAACAAGAGGAATATTTCCTGGCCGAGTTGATGATGGGAGGAAAGGTCAGCCAGGCCTGTATCGATCTGGTGCAACCATATCTGCCCGAAAATGACAACGCAAACTTGGGCACCGTAGTAATTGGTGCAGTGGAAGGCGATCTCCACGATATCGGTTACGGACTGGTAGCTACTCAGCTTGAACTGAACGGTTTCAAGGTTCACAAAGTTGGAGTGAATGTCCCCGCTATGACATTCATAGATAAAGCTAAGGAACTCAAGGCAGATATCATCGGATTATCCGCCTTTCTGGTAACTACAATTCCCAATTGCTATGAGGTGATCAATTATCTTACTGACATGGGGATTAAGGATAAATATAAAGTTATCATCGGGGGTGCGGAAACGAGCCAGGCAAAAGCCAAGGAAATGGGCGCTGACGGATGGGCACCAAACGCTGTTGAGGCAGTGGCCCTCTGCAAAAAACTGATGGGTATTTAAGTCATCCCTGAGAAGGACTTTGGCCCACCTGCATAAGCAGGATTTCCCCGGAATTACATATCAAAAATTATCAGGAGGAAATAATGATTCCAATTATTGCATTCCAGGAACGCTCTTTGACCGGGCCGGTAATGAAGGCCGACGAGTTCGATATGGGATTTTCCATGAAAATCCGTGAACTGGTTAAGAAATACGACATCAAATACAATGAAAAAGAGCTTGTTGTGGACGATGCCACTGCTGACGCAGTATATCAGGCAGCGGTTGACCTGCTGGTTGAAGTGGGAATTTATCATATGGATACTGAAAGGGTAATCAAGCTCACCAGAGAAGAAGTCGAACAGGTCGCCAAAGAATATCGTGAAAATCCCAGCAAGCACACATTTGGTAAGGGGAAAGATAAAGTTACTATTAAATACCGAACCAGCACGGATAAGCGGCCACCGACGCTGTATGCGGGATCATGGGGTGTAGCCCAGGAAGACTGGTACAAACCTTATATTAAGTCCTTTGTCCAGGAAAAATCTATTAAAGCGATGGGTATCACCGCCGGGCTGGCTAAACTTGGCGACTTGAAAGCAAAAGCGGGAACGCTAAGTGAGGTAACCGTAGGCTTGTGGGAAAATGAGAAAGTCAAAGAGGTCCTCGATGAAGTGGGACGTCCCGGTCTCCACCTTGGTCTGCTGTCTACCCTGAGCAGCCCCGGAGGGATTATGACCATCGTCGGGGGTGGCTTCCGCGACGGTCACAACACCCAAATCGGGGTACACATAATTCCGGAAATGAAAATCAGCTGGAGCCAGTTTGTGCTGGCACAGTTCTGCCGGGTGCGAGGTGTCCAGCCCTGGCAAAGTTCAATGTCGATGATCGGGGGCTTGTGCCGAAATGCCCAGGATGCCGCAGTAGGGCTGACAGCCAACCTGCTGGGACAGCTCTCATACGCTCAGGGGCAACTGTGCAGTCTCTTCACCAACCACATGGATGGAAAATCAGCAACCCGGCCAACCCACTGGGCCTATAGCGCCGCTGCCCGCGCTTCCGAACGCAATATCAAAGTCTGCATCGGAGGATGCGCTTCTGGCGTCCTTTGCAAATCCCCATTTACCTTAATTCAGGCCGTAAATATGGCAACTCTGTTCACTGCCAGCAGCATGTCATACTGCTGGATAGCCGGGAACACCGGGGTCGAAGCCCGTTACACCGGTGAGGTTATGGACGCCATAGCCGGAATGGAAAGGGGGCAAGCCAACGAACTGGTCAATAAAATGATGGATCTGCAAACCAAATATGCGCCAGAGGTAAAAGGAAATACCTGTAAATTCCCTGAAGTATATGACCTTGAGACAGTGCAACCCCATAAATGGTATCTGGATTATCTTGATAAGGCTAAGGAAGAATTGGCTGCCTGCGGCGTACCTTATTGAAAAATTTAAAAAATAGTTTCTAAGCAAAACACTTTTAACTTTACGATGACAGGGAAACAATGATAATAATCGGAGAATCTCTAAACGCCACTATCCCGACGGTACGCCAGGCGGTTATTGACCATGATGAAGCCAAAATCGCTTCACTGGCCCAAACCCAGGCGCAATGTGGCGCAAATATGCTTGACGTAAATGCAGCGGTACCGGGGCAGAATGAAATCGAGGATCTGGTGTGGATGGTTCGAACAGTGCAGCAGGCAACAGATTTACCACTGGTTCTGGATAGTTCCAATCCCAAGGCCATTGAAGCAGCTCTGGCTGTTTACAAAGGATCGGCTCCAATTATCAACTCAATTACCGGAGAAATGACAGAAGGGCATGCTGGCCTCCTCCAGCTAGCTGTGAAACACAATTGTGGCCTGGTAGGAATGTGCATGGATAAAACAGGGATTTCCCCGGATTCAGAGGTACGGTGTGCTATCGCCGTAAAATTGTTTGAGCGCACAACGTCCGCCGGGCTCGAACCGGAGAAGTTGTATATCGACCCGCTGGTAATGGCAATGGCCGCCGATTACACTGCCGGAGCTGTCTCCCTGAAAGTGCTTCGCCTCATTCATGAACGCCTGCCTAAAGTTCGTACATTCTGCGGTGCCAGTAACATAAGTTATGGTATGCCGTTACGCAAGCTTCTCAACCGCACCTTCGTAAGCATGCAGGCAGCAATGGGAATGGAAGCCTTTCTGGTGGATGTGCGCAATAAGGAATTGATGGCAACTCTGCTAACAGCAAACACTCTTATCGGGCAGGATGAGTGGGGCATGAACTATATCAAGGCATATCGTTCCGGGAGATTGAACAGCCAATGAAAACCGGCTTGATCGTTTGTGGCGCGCTGAGACGCGAAGTTAAGAAAATAGCCCGCAAAAACGGCTGGGATGTAGAAATTATTACCGTCCCGCCGGAAGATCATTTGTTCCCCACAAGAATCGCCCCGGATGTTGAAGAGCGCATTTTGAATCTTCATGGCAAATTCAATCATTTAGCCGTAATATTCGGCGAATGTGGCTCCATTGGGAAACTGGATGAAGTACTGGCCAGATACAACCTTTCGCGTATCGACGCTCAAAACTGTTATGAAATGTATGCCGGTGACCTTTACTACAAACTGCTCGAAGAGGAACGCGGGACTTTTTTCCTGACTGATTTTCTGGTGGAAACCTTCCATCATGCAGTAATACAGGGGCTGGGACTAGATCGCTATCC
Organism: Dehalococcoidia bacterium; assembly: GCA_041300025.1. GTDB lineage: Bacteria > Chloroflexota > Dehalococcoidia > SZUA-161 > SpSt-899 > JBGLNL01. The sequence continues at coordinate 142,764 of JBGLNL010000001.1, forward strand.
TGAGCTTAAACAGTCTTATTTCCATAATTGCACTCGGATTATTTATCTGATCCAAAATGACAGCCCCCGATTACGCACCGAAGCTCAGGCCATCGCCGATTTCATGGAATTACCATTGCAATTCCACAAGACAGGAGATGGGGAACTGGAAAAACACATAAAAGAACTGATGAACAGGGGCGAGCACCGGGAAGGGCTACCATCTTATGATGCTGCCCACTCGTGGGAAAACAATATAAATAATGATCTCCTTATGTGTTGCTAAGGAACCTTGTGAATAAGTGGTGACTTCTGGGGCCTGGGGTGTCCCCCAGCTTCGATCTTCCCCCATGATTGGGGGATACAGAGGGTTGATCAGAGATTCCCTAAATAGGAGGAAACCATGGCTGGAAAACCTGATAAATGGGATCTTGAAGTTGATTTCATCGCTGCCGGTTCCGGTATAGGCGGGCTCACCGGGGCCATCGTGGCCCACGATGACGGGATGAAAACCGTCGTACTGGAAAAAGCATCCAAGGCAGGAGGCGTTGCCGCTCTTTCCGGTGGCGAGATATGGGTGGCCAACAATCATGTAATGAAGCGCTTGGGAATTAAAGATTCGCGGGAGGAAGCCAAAAAGTACCTCGATTTCCTTTCCGGGGGATTTGCCGATCCTGAGCTGGCTGAGATATTTCTGGATATGTCCCCGATAGTCTGCCAGTATTTGGAAGATAAAGCTGGCGTGCGCTGGAAAACTATTCCCAAATTCGCCGATTATTATTATCCCCAGATAGAAGGCGCTCTGGAAGAGGGTCGCTATCTGGAAACAGAAATCTTCAAAGGCGCTGATCTTGGCGAATGGCAGCATCTTTCCCGACTGACTCCCCATATGCCCACCGGCATCACTGCCGAGGAGATGTTTGCCTGGGGTGGGGGAGCAGCCATGCTAAGCTGGGATTTCCAGCTTCTGGGCCAGCGGATGTCAGAAGATTGCCGGACTTTTGGCCCCGGACTGATGGCTTATTTTGTCAAAGCGGCCATGGTGGATCGCAAAATCCCTGCCTATCTCGATACACCGGTACGGGAACTTGTAACAGAAAACGGCGCCGTAATAGGCGTAAGAGCGGAACGCGAAGGTAAAGATTTCTGGATAAAGGCCAGTAAAGGCGTTCTGCTGGGTCTCGGCGGCTATGACTGGAACGATGAACTCACCAAATCTTATGAACAAATGCTGGAGGTTCATTCCGCCTGCCCGCCGCAAATCGAAGGTGATCATTTCACATTTTGTTGTGAAATTGGGGCTCAGATCGCATCCATGCCTGCAGGCTCGCTGGCAACAATGTTCGGATATAACGCTCCCACTGAAGAGGCCGAGGGGAAACCTTTATGGAGGTTATCGGCGGAAGGCGGATATCCGCACGCTATCCTGGTAAACCGGTACGGACGGCGATTCTGCGATGAGTCGTTCTATCCGCAGTATTCCCCCACTCCCCACAGATGGGACGGTCACAAAAGGGAATTCACCAATTTCCCGGTCTGGATGATCTTCGATCAGAACCATCGCGATAATTACCCCATCGGGCACATGGCTCCGGGAAGGGATTTGCCGGAAGAGCTGGCACAAAAGGCAGATAGTCTGAAAGAACTGGCCGGCAAACTTGGAATCGACTCCGAAGGGCTTGAATTTGAAGTGGCACGCTTTAATGAACTCTGCAAAGATGGTATCGATCGCGATTTCGGCAAGGGAAAAGTCCCTTGGGCTAATTTCATGACCGGAGATTTGCGCTCGAAGCCAAATCCCAACATGGGCCCTCTGGAAAAGCCGCCATTTTATGGAATGCGGCTTACCATCAATTCGGTGGGAATCGTTTCAGCCGGATTGAAAACGAACAAAAATGCCGAGGTCATGCATGTCCGGGGACACGCTATACCAGGCCTGTACGCTGTGGGAAACACCGCAGCCGCGCTCGATACCGGGGCCGGTTATCAAAGCGGATTCGCCTGTACCCGGGGGATGGTTTGGGCCTACATTGCGGCCAAACACGCTTTGAGAAGATAGACAATAAACTTTAGGGACACATTGCAATAATCTATCAATCAACCCCATGCTTGAAAATGAGAGGCTGGGTAAAATAAAGGAGGTAAACAATAATGGCCAAAAAACCGAAAACGTGGGATATGGAAACCGATATAGTTGTACTGGGCTCAGGTGGAGCAGGATTGACAGCTGCTATCATCGCTGCTGATGAAGGCTCAAAGGTTGTTGTTCTGGAAAAAACAGATAAAATCGGCGGGGCAACGGCAGTATCCGGTGGATTCCCCTGGATTCCCAACAACCATCTGGAACCTAAAAAAGGAATTTCCGATTCCCGGGAAGATGCCCTCACTTACATGAAATTCATTGCTGATGGGCAAGTCGATGATGAACTCGTCGAGGCATTCATCGATAACGCTCCTGTAATGATGAAATATATTGAAGAGAAGATCGGGTTCAAAACCGTCATCTCCGAGATGCCGGATTATCACGATGGCAAGCCCGGCGGGAAGGTGAAAGGGCGCAGTCTTGGCCCCGACTCTTTCGATTCAAACAGGCTGGGCGAGTGGAAAAAACGTTTGCGCCAAGCCCCTGTAGTCATGTTCCCCACATCCTGGGAAGAATACGAAAAAAGCAATGCCAAAGCCGATCCCAGGAATCTTGACTATGTAAAGTTAGCTACAAACATGATGGCCGGTATTGTGGGCATGGGAATGTCCACGGCCGCTCACTTGCTGAAGGGATGTCTCGACCGCGGCATTGAACCCGTTATGGGAGCCCGCGCCATGGAACTTATTCAAGATGGCAGAGGCCGGGTAATCGGCGTTCGGGCCGAAAAAGAGGGACGGGATTTTTACGTTCGTGCCAGTCAGGGAGTCATATTAGCAACAGGTGGATTTGAGTGGAATGAAGAGCTTAGGAAGAAGTTCGTGCCCGGTCCAGACTTCCTGCCGCTCAGCCCTCCCAGTAACGAAGGCGATGGATTGAAGATGGCAATGGCAATCGGAGCTGAATTGGGTAACATGCACCAGATATGGGGAGTCCCTTCCTGCCAGGTACCGGGTGAAGAATACGATGGCAAACCCCTCGGCAGAATGACTATGGGTGAAAGGACAATGCCGCACTCAATAATGGTAAACCGAAAGGGCAAACGGTTCGTGGATGAATCATTCAATTATAGTGATGTGGCAAAGGTCTTCTGCGATGTTAATCCGGTGGCATACGAACACGTTAACGTTCCGGCATGGATGGTTTTCGACCAGCAATTCAATGATAAATACATGTTATTTACTACCCCTCCGGGAGAAGCAATCCAGAGCTGGGTAACTCGGGCAGATACACTGGAAGAACTGGCTAATAAAGCAGGATTTGATGCAGAAGGATTTAAAGCTACAGTAAAGCGCTTCAATGATTTTGCCAGGCAAGGTAAAGACCCTGATTTTGGACGCGGCAGCACTGCCTATGACAGATATCAGGGTGATCCAAATAATTCCCCAAATGAAGCTTTAGGCACAATAGAGAAAGCCCCATTTTATGCTATCCCGATCGTGCGGGGAGCCCTCGGCAGCAAGGGTGGGCCGGCTACCAATGCAAACGGGCAGGTGAAGCATGTTATGGGTGGAGTGATCAAAGGACTCTATGCAGCCGGAAATGCCATGGCCAGCACCAGCGGACCCGGCTACGGCGGGGCTGGTAATACTATAGCCGCGGGCATGACGTGGGGATACATCGCCGCCAAGCACGCAGCAAAACAACCAAGGAAATAAAGAGGGGGGAGGGATTCAAAAATGCCTGATGTCACACATGTCAAAACTGTAAAGGCCCCGATTGCTGCGACCTGGGATTTCTGTAAGGATATGAACAACTGGGTCCGCTATCTCAAGGGTTACGAAAAGCACGAAGAGAAAAGCAAAACAGATTCGGTGTGGTGGATCAAGGGTGACGTGGGAATCATGTCCAAAACCGTATCGTTTGAAGTCCACATCAACGAATGGATCGATAATGATAGAGTCACTTTTTCCATGAAAGGAATCAGCGAGTCGATGAACGGCAAAGGGGCATTGCGGCTGGTAGCCGATGGGGATAACACCACACTCACCTTTTATCTCGAAATAAAGGCTGGCGGGTTGATTGGGCCGATGGTCAACGCAGTCCTTGGGCCTGTACTCAAACCCATAGCTGAAGATTTCGCCAATAAACTGGTTGACCGGATCGAAGAAATCCAAGCCTCAAAATAAACCGGAAATTTTGGGGGGCGGCCTTCAAGCCGCCCCCCAATAAACATCTCTTTCAACTATTCTCTATCTCTCACTCGGAAGGGGACATGATAATGACAGCATTACCTAAACTTTTCAGCTCCATCAGCATAGGGTCAATGAAGCTCAAAAACCGCATTGTCATGTCTCCTATGCACACCGATTTTGCCAACAACGACGGCTCAATCTCCGCAAAGCTCAAAAACTACCTCGCAACGCGGGCAAAAGGGGGAGCGGGGCTTATCACCATGGAGATAGCCACCATCGACGGCAAGTCGCCATACATGCCTAACACGGTCGGTATATGGGACGATAAATTCATCCCCGGCCTTCGCGATCTGGCGAATGAAGTTCATTCATACGGAGCAAAGATTATCCCGCAGATATCCCATCCGGGTCCGGAGTCTCTGGCTCCTTTTTTCTATGGTATCCAGCCCATGGGCCCATCACCACTTATGGCCGAGACCACCAAGCAAATGTGCCGGGAGATGACTCTAGGGGATATCGAAAAAACGATCGAGCAGTATGGCGATGCCGCCAGACGTGCCAGAGAAGCTGGTTTCGATGGAATGGAACTGCACGCAGCTCATGCCTATATGCTGATCGGGTCTTTCCTTTCTGCACTGCGCAATCGCCGCACCGATAAATACGGCGGATCAATCGAAGGACGCCTGCAGTTTGCACTCGAGGTGATCGCGAATATCCGCATCAAAGCCGGTAAAGATTTCCCCCTGATAATGCGGATTTCCGGCGATGAACTGGCCCCCGGCGGCCGGAATATCCGGGAAACTCAATACATCGCGCCGATGCTGGTTCAAGCCGGAGTAGACGCCTTCCACGTCTCTGCAGGCTCCATGCCCCAGACTTCATGGCGCATCATGCCTCCAACCGGCACACCGCTGGGCATCAACGTGCCACTGGCGGCTGCCCTGAAAAAAGTGGTCAATGTGCCGGTAATGGCAGTCGGCCGGATCAACCATCCGCAAGTAGCCGAGGATATCCTGCAAAAAGTGGAAGCCGACCTCACAGTAATGGGCCGCGCCCTCATAGCCGATCCTGAACTGCCCAATAAAGCATCCGAAGGAAGATTTGAAGACATAGCGCCCTGTCTTGCCTGTGGGAACGGTTGCAGCGGGCGCAAGGTTGGCACCGATCTGACCTGCGTGGTCAACCCCACGGTGGGCAAAGAGAGCGAAATGCTCTCCATCAAACCGGCAAGCCAACCTAAAAAAGTAATGGTCATCGGGGGCGGGCCCGGCGGACTGGAAGCAGCTCGCATCGCGGCTCTGCGTGGGCATCAGGTTACTCTTTTCGATAAGGACCCCGAAATCGGAGGCCAGTTCAGACTGGCGGCAGTCCCCCCAATGAAACAGGAATTAACCAGGCTGATAAAGTATTTTTCGATCCAGCTTGAAAAGTCAGGGGTAAAACTCAAATTGAATACCGAAGTCACCCCCGATCTGGTCGATGAAGCTAAACCGGATGTGGCTATAATCGCCACTGGAGCTAAATCGCTTGTACCCAATATCCCCGGAATCGATGGAAAACGGGTTGTTACCGCTCATGAAGTGCTGGCAGGTAAAGTGCCCCTGCCAGGCGGGAAGGTTCTGGTCATCGGCGGGGGATTGGTCGGTTGCGAGGTTGCGGAATACATGGCAAGCCGGGGTGATAACCCGATTATAGGCCACACTGAAGTTACCATCATCGAGATGCTGAGTGAAGCAGCTCTCGATATGTCCCCCGAAGTCAGAGTGCTCACCATGCAGAATCTGCGGGAAAACGGAGTGCAAATCTTAACCTCAACCAAAGTTAAAGAATTTCTTGAGGATGGGGTGATCGTTATACGGAACGGGCAGGAGGAAACCATTCGCGGCATGAAGCGGATTGTGCTGGCGATGGGAGCCCGATCAGTTGAAGTCTTGAGCGAGAAACTCAAGGACAAAGTCAGCGAGGTTTATGTTATTGGAGATGCCAAACAGGCTCGCCGGGCACTGGAAGCCATCGCCGAAGGGGCGCAAATCGGAAGAGCGATCTAGAGCCGCATGGTGGGCTCGGCCCGCCGGCTCATCTTCCAGGCTCGCCGAAAAGAGGTGCAGTCCGCCACAGACGGATTCCTGCCGCGGGGGTTTTGGGGGTGTCCCCCCAGCTTCAACCTTCCCCCATGATTGGGGGATACAGGGGGTTGATCTCAAGATTCCCTAACTCAATTTTTGCCGTGGAATGAGGTCGATTAAACAAATCCCTGCCTGTGATAGAATGACAAACCAGGGGATAACTCAAATGAAGAAACTCGAAAAACTTTTCAGTCCAATCAAAATCGGCTCTATGGAAATGAGGAACCGGATCGCCATGGCCCCGATGGCCACGAACTGGGCCAATGAAGACGGGACGATATCCGAAAGGCTTTCCAATTATTTTGAGGCGCGTGCTAAAGGCGGCGTCGGGCTCATAATCCTGGAAGTGACCACTATCGATAATTCATTCCCTTATGTGCCCAGCACCATTGGACTGGCGGAAGATTATCAGATTCCGGCCATGCGACGATTCACCGATATCATTCACTCACACGGCGCAAAGATAATTCCGCAGATATCCCATCCGGGCCCGGAGTCGCTTTCGGGAATTTTCAAGGGCATTCAGCCGGTAGGCCCGTCGGCGGGAATGTGCCACAGCAACAAGCAGATGTATCGGGAACTGGCCCTCGAAGAGATCGAACCCATAATCAAGCAGTTCGGCGAAGCTGCGAGAAGAGCAAAAGAGGGCGGATGCGACGGGATCGAATTGCATTGCGGACACTGCTACATGCTCCTCGGATCGTTCATTTCCGCTCTCAGAAACAGGCGCACCGATAAATACGGCGGCTCTATCGAGGGGCGACTTCGCCTTCCCCTCGAAGTGCTCCAGCGCATCAGGGAAAAGACAGGCAAGGATTTCCCGATAATCATGCGGATTTCCGGTGACGAACTGGTCACAGGCGGACGCGATCTGCATGAAACACTGTACATAGCGCCAATTCTGGCCGAAGCCGGAGTGAATGCATTCGATGTCTCCGCCGGCACTTTCCCCCAGATGGCCTGGCGCATATTGCCGCCCTCAGGGACGCCGCTGGGAATCAACACGGCCTTTTCAGCAGCCATAAAAGAGGTCGTGAATATACCGGTTATGACGGTTGGCAGGATCAACGATCCTCGGTTCGCCGAAGATATCCTGCAACGAAATGAAGCGGACGCCATAATTATGGGCCGGGCCCTGCTGGCCGATCAGGAATGGGCCAGCAAAGCTGCTGAGGGCAGATTTGAGGATATCGCTCCCTGCGCCGGCTGCGGGGGGGGATGCATCGCCGGACGGGCAGCAGGCAGGGCAATGACATGTGTCATCAATCCAACAGTCGGCAGGGAAAAGGAACTGGAAATCGTTCCGGCCCAAAAACCCAGAAAGGTGATGGTCATCGGTGGAGGCCCGGGCGGGCTGGAGGCGGCTCGCGTCGCCGCACTGAGAGGACACCATGTTACTCTCTTTGAAAAGAGCTCGAAGACAGGCGGACAGTTGAATCTGGCGGCTGTCCCCCCTATGAAACAGGAGCTTACCAAGTGGGTTCGATACCTTAACACTCAGGTGGAAAAGGCCGGCGTTGAAATCAGGCTTAATACTGAAGTCACCCCCGAACTGGTTAAGGAATTCAAACCGGATGTCGCCATAGTGGCAGTCGGCAGCGAAGCATTCATCCCGGATCTCCCCGGCATTAAGAATAATAAGAAAGTAGCAACTGCCCACGATATCCTTTCCGGGCGAATAGCTATTCCGCTCGAAAGCCCTCTGATGTCCGGCAAAACAGGCATTCCCGAAGCCAACATACTGGTCCTCGGCGGTGGTATGGTAGGATGCGAAACCGCCGATTTCCTGGCTACCAGAGGTGATAATCCCATCGTGGGCCGGGTTTCCGTCACCATCGTAACCAGCAAGGAAGAGGTCGGACTGGACCACCGAGATCGCCGGGATCGTACTGCTGGATTCTGCCCGGATTCAGGAAGAGGATGCGGCATTTAAACTGCAGCGGCATAAACGCGAAGGCAGAGTGGGCCCATATCCGGAAGTTCCCCCTTATACCGTCGAAGACGCCGAAGCCACATTGCCGATGTTTTCATCGGTTCAATATAAAGAGGTTTTAAAGCTAACCGACGATGTTGAGGCGATTTTTTACGATGCGGGCCATATCTTTGGTTCGGCGATGATCAAGGTTTCTTTCGGCAGGGATGAAGAGCGCCGGACGGTTCTGTTCTCCGGCGATGTCGGAAGAAATGATAAACCAATAATCAAAGACCCTACCACCTTTTTTTCTGCCAACTACGTTTTGATTGAATCAACATATGGAGATCGAACGCATGACGATACCGAAGATATCCCGGGGAAACTGACCACTCTGATAAACGAAACTAACAATGCCGGAGGAAATATCGTTGTGCCCAGCTTCGCTATCGAACGCGCACAGGAATTGCTCTACTATATGAACGGGTTGCTGCTTGAGAATCGTATTCACCACATGATGGTGTTTCTGGATAGTCCGATGGCAGTGCAAGTCACGGAAGTGTTCAGAAATCACCCGGACCTGTTCGATAAAGAAATGGCGAGATTGGTCAAACAGGGAAGATCGCCTTTTGATTTTCCGGGGCTTGTCATGGCAACATCGGTGGAACAATCCAAAGCGATCAATCATATTAAGGGCACTTCGATGATTATTGCCGGTTCCGGGATGTGCACCGGTGGAAGGATAAAACACCATCTGGTAACGAATATTTCCCGGCCGGAAAGCACAATCCTGTTCGTGGGATACCAGGCGCCGGATACGCTGGGCAGGATAATCATTGGGGGAGCGAAAGAGGTGCGGATACTGGGTCAGCAACACAAGGTGAAAGCCAGGGTTGATAAGATCGGCGGATTCTCTGCCCATGCCGATAAAAATGAGCTTTTAGACTGGATAACCGAATTGATTCAAGCGCCACGGCAAGTTTTCGTAACACACGGCGAAGAGGAAACAGCCTTGAAATTTGGCGATTCCCTCCGCCAGAAAACCGGTTGGAATGTTGCCGTGCCGGAATATATGGATGAAGTTATTCTGGAATAGCGATACTCGGTGCGCCAGTGATTTCCAGTAGCCCGCAAACCTTTCTCGTCCGATTCGAAAAAAGGAGCCCAAAACATGCCAACATTCGATCAGTTATGCATTAACACCATCCGTTTCCTTTCGGTAGACGCTGTTCAAAAAGCAAACTCCGGTCATCCCGGTGCTCCGATGGGAATGGCTCCGATGGCTTTTGTGCTCTGGGATCGGTTCCTCAAGCATAACCCTGCCGATCCGAAATGGCCCAATAGGGATCGGTTTATTCTCTCGGCCGGGCATGCTTCAGCCATGCTTTACTCGTTATTGCATCTCACCGGCTACAAAGTATCTCTGGATGATATCAAAAATTTCCGGCAGTGGGGAAGCATCACTCCCGGTCACCCGGAATATGGATTGACCCCCGGGGTGGAAACTACCTCAGGCCCATTGGGACAGGGATTTGCCAATGGTGTTGGCATGGCCATAGCGGGGAAATCACTTGCCGAGCATTACAATCTGGCCGGATTCAAAGTTATCGATCACTACATCTATGCCTTCGTTTCCGACGGCGATCTTGAGGAAGGCGTAACAGCGGAGGCAGCTTCGCTGGCCGGAACACTCAAGCTGGGCAAGCTCATCTATCTCTACGATGATAACGATATCTCGATCGAAGGCAATACCGATATCGCCTTTACGGAAAATGTAAAACAGCGTTTCGAAGCTTATGGCTGGCATGTCACTAAACCCATAAACGGACTTATATTAAATGAGATTTCAGCAGCTATAAAGGAAGCTCAACTGGAAACAAACCGCCCCAGCCTGATAATTTGCAAGACCATTATCGGTTATGGCAGCCCGCATAAGGCTAATACTGGCGGAGTTCATGGAGAACCGCTCGGCGAGGAGGAAGTTCGGCTCAGCAAGGAAAACCTGAAATGGCCATATTCGGAGCCGTTTACAATTCCGGAGGAAGTTCGGGAACACTTCAGGAAAGCAATCCAGCGCGGGCAGCAGCAGCAGGCAGAATGGGAAGCTTCGATGGCCGATTATCGGAAGAAATATCCCCGGGAGGCTTACCAGTTTGAACAGGATATCTCCGGGGAACTTCCCATTGGATGGGATAGTGATCTGGCTGGTTTGTTCACCTCCCCGGAAAAGCCGATTGCCACGCGAGAAGCTTCCGGCCAGGTGCTCAATGCAATAGCCCCTAAAGTTCATGCCCTGATGGGCGGTTCGGCAGATCTGGCTCCTTCTAACAAAAGCATAATGAAAGATCGTGGCGATTTTGGCGCCAATGATTACACCGGGCACAATATGCACTTTGGGATCAGGGAACATGCTATGGGGGCGATATGCAGTGGAATGGCCCTGCACGGCGGAGTAATTCCCTATGCGGCTACGTTCCTGGCTTTTTACGATTACATGCGTCCGCCTGTTCGGCTGGCAGCGATGATGGGAATACGGGTGATTTATCTTTTCACTCATGATTCAATCGGCGTTGGCGAGGATGGCCCTACTCATCAGCCAATCGAACATATTTTAGGATTGCGCTCTGTCCCGAATCTGGTGACGCTCCGGCCCGCTGACGCAACCGAGACTGTCGAGGCATGGAAGATAGCTCTGCAACGGGTAAAGGGGCCAACCGCCCTGGTTCTGAGCCGTCAGGGAGTCCCGGTATTAGACCGCTCAAATCTAGCGGCGGCAGACGGTGTGCAGCGAGGTGGCTATGTTCTATGGGAATCCTCCCCGTCACCTGAAGTGATAATAATCGCGACTGGCTCGGAGGTGCATATCGCCCTGCAGGCCGCTCAAAGGCTGGAAGGAAATGGAATTAAGACCCGGGTGATTTCCATGCCATCATGGGAATTGTTCGAGAATCAATCTAAGGAGTATCGCAATAAAGTTTTGCCCCCTCATATTCGGGCACGTGTTTCTATCGAGGCCGGAACCCCGCTGGGATGGGAAAGATATGCAGGCATTGATGGAATCATCATTGGTGTGCCCCGGTTCGGAGCTTCAGCTCCCATGAAGGTTATTTATGAAAAACTGGGGCTGACGGCCCAGCAGGTGATAGATGCCGCGATGAGATTGCTGAAGGAAAAGAAAGTGTAATTTCCCATGCGTATAGTTCGTTTCTCAGAAGGTGGCAAAACAAGATACGGGATTGAGGAAAGCGGGGCAATACGTGGCCTGCGCGGCAGCCCGTTTAATCAGTTGACCTCAAATAATACCTTTTTTGATGTTTCTTCAGTAAAGTTGCTGGCTCCCTGCACTCCTTCCAAGATCGTCTGTCTGGGGCTGAACTATCGCAGTCATGCCGAGGAGACTGATCTTCCCATCCCCAAAGTTCCGCTTATATTTCTAAAACCATCCACGGCTGTCATTGGCCCGGACGACCAAATTGTGCTGCCGCGCGGCACTAAGCGCACGGATTATGAGGGGGAGCTCGGTGTGGTAATAGGCCAACGGGCCAAAGATGTAACTGAAAAAGAAGCTTCTCAATATATTCTGGGTTACACCTGTTTCAACGATGTCTCAGAGCGCCATAACCAGCGCGATGACGGGCAATGGACCCGGGCTAAAGGGTACGATACTTTTGCGCCACTTGGTCCGTGCATCGAGACCGAAGTCTCCCCTGATAATCTTAAAATCGAAACCTATCTAAACGGAGAGCTTCGGCAGTCCGCCCGCACAAGCGATCTTATTTTCAGTATCCCCAAAATAGTAAGCTTCATTTCCGGGGTTATGACCCTTCTTCCCGGAGATGTTATCGCCACCGGAACTCCCTCAGGAATTGGCCGATTGCAGGCCGGTGATACTATCGAAATCCGCATTGAAGGTATTGGAAATTTGAGAAATTCGGTATCAAATCAACTTTAGTGGCCTCCTTTTCTAAGGAACCTGAAGAAAAAGTGGCGACTTCAGGGGGCTGCGGTCTCCCCCAAATTACAATAATTCCCCCAGCGTTGAGAGTTAGGGGATTGAGCATCTTCTGCAAGACAAACAACGGTTAATACTCCGATACCCTCTCCACTCAAAATATAATCTACAATTGAGTCAACTTATCTACCACCGGAAACCGATTTCTTCTTCGTGCTCATTTTCCACTGGAAGAGAGTGGCTATTGACTTTTAAGTTCAAACAGTATAGTCTGCAATTAAAACACGAGTGAACTAATTATCAGGGTTTGCTCAGTTTGAAGGAGGAGAAAATGGCAAAAAAGGCAACCACAACGAAAAAGGCTTCTGAAAGCAGCGTCTACAAGTTTATAGAACTGGTGGGCACAAGCAAGGAATCATGGGAAAAAGCAGCGGAAACAGCGGTGAAAAAGGCTTCCCAGACTCTTAGGGAGCTTCGCATTGCAGAAATTGTGGAACTGGATATGCAGATTGAAAAAGGCGAGGTCATTGCCTACCGTGCCAAGGTTAAAGTCTCCTTCAAATACGAAGGCTAAAACCAGACTTTACCCTGGCCTGAACTAATAGCCTGTTGCGCAACGACTGCAACTGGGAAAGGGCGTAAATAAATTGCTAACTCTTCCTCAGTAATGTGTTGTCGTTTGCATTTAAATGATGGCTCTGGGATTTTGAAAAGAGGGAATGTGACCCAGCAAAGCGATAATCAGAAAAAGCTGGCTGTGTTGGTTGATGCGGATAACGCCCAGCCCGCAATTCTTGATGGACTGATAGCAGAAATTGCCAAATATGGTGTTGCCAGTGTGAAACGCATCTACGGCGATTGGACCAACCCCAAACTTAAAGGGTGGAAAGAGATTCTGCTGGATTATGCAATTCAGCCAATACAGCAGTTCGAATATACTTCCGGCAAGAATTCTACCGATAGTGCCATGCTTATAGACGCCATGGACCTGCTCTATACTGAGAAACTCGATGGTTTCTGCATTGTTTCCAGCGATAGCGATTTTACCCGGCTGGCGTCTAGAATTCGCGAGTCCGGCCTCTTGGTGCTGGGATTCGGGGAGAAAAAAACCCCCAGACCATTCGTTAGTGCCTGCGACAAATTCATCTATACGGAAATACTGCGCAAAGATGACACCACCTCTACTGCCTTAAAGAAAAAGACCAGTCTAGTAAAACTCCGGAGTGATACAAAGCTGGTTAATCTCCTCAGGGGGGCGGTAGAGAATGCAGCCGATGAAAGCGGGTGGGCCTACCTGGGCAATGTGGGACACGGCATTTCCAATCAGGCCCCCGAATTCGATCCCCGCAATTATGGCTACAATAAGCTCGGGGAACTGATAAAAGCGATCGGACTGTTTGAAATAAACGAGCGTTCTTCAGAGAACTCTCCTGCCAAGTCGGTCTATGTAATGGACAAGCGTAAAAAAAGCGGGGAAACAGGGAGTTGAAAACTCCCCCGCCCCAGCTTTGTTAACAAAAAATTGAGTGCCAGCATAGTTGCAAATATTTTGAGCATGCTGTACACTCTCACATAAAGGCATAACAAGGTTACCCATTCCATAAGATGTACCTCCTCAGGTTTTCCCCGGGCAAGGTTCAGCAAAGGCATTGGATGACCAAGGTTAGCCAAAAATATAGGAGAAAGGAGGTCATCCAATGAGTTTCACCGATAAGGAACTGCAGTGTGCCAATTGCGGGGCAACCTTCACCTTCACGGCTGGTGAGCAGGAGTTCTATGCCACTAAGGGTTTCACTAACGAACCCAAGCGCTGTCCCGAGTGCCGCACAGCAAAGAAAACCGAACGTGGTGGTTTTGGTGGCCCGCGCCGGATGTATACAGCAGTTTGCGCTGCATGCGGCGTCGAGACGGAAGTACCATTTGAGCCACGCGAAGGCAGACCTGTGTACTGCAAAGAATGCTACACGGCAAACAAAACAGCAAAAAAATGGTAGGCTAGAATAACATTAGATGGGCGGGCTAAACCGCCCATCTAATGTTAACCCCGCAAGTATAACATCAAACCCCACCTTTGTCAGAGGGGAACAAACCCTCTTTGAAAACTTTGGTTGGGGGCAGGGGCGTGGTTTATCCACGCAGCAAGCTACGGGGTATTCTCGATATATTCTTACAAAATAGCAGGCAGTGTAGAATAACTGCTATTATTGCCTTTCGAAAGAGGGAAGGAAATTCGTTTGAACATTTACATTGGCAATCTTTCCCGGAAACTAACCGAAACAGAAATACGCCAGCAGTTCGAGGCTTTTGGAGAGGTCACCTCTGTGAAGCTGGCTAAAGATCGTCGTAATGGCGTATCCAGAGGATTCGGCAGCATTGTGATGCCTTCAACAGAAGAAGGACAAGCTGCCATTGATGGCCTCAGCGGCCATATCCTGGATGGTAAGATAATGGACGTTACCGAATCGGACCCTTCCGGCAAAGGCAATAAAGGTGGCTTCAAAGGCAGTGGCAAAAAACACTGGAAATAGTCATTATCCATTCCCCTGCCCCCTCATCTCTTTTTTTAGTACATGGTCTTTCCTTAATTGCCGGTTTAATAAAACACGCCATCATTGACACTCGCCACATTCCCCGGTTATGATAATCGTGAATTTAAACCAAAACGGGGGATTCATCAAAATGAAATTCAAAGTATTTTTTATTTGGGTAATAACATTATTATTAATCACAGCAACGTTAACGGTTGGCTGTTCCGATTCTGATGATACGGTGGAGATTGTCAATTCCCCAACCCCGAAGCCAACAGCAAACCAAACCACGGCAACAACGCCTGCTCCCACCACAGTTACTACAACACCGTTTCCATCGGCCACAGAAGCATCTTCAGCAAATCCTGTTGCCATTATTCACACCAATATGGGCAATATTAAAATTGAACTCTTCCAAGATGAAGCCCCAGTGACAGTCAATAATTTTATCAAACTGGCTAATGACGGTTTCTACGACGGCATTATTTTCCATCGGGTAATAGCTAATTTTATGATCCAGACCGGAGACCCCACCGGTACGGGAATGGGCGGGCCCGGATATAAATTTGCTGATGAATTTGATCCTGACCTTCGGCACGACGGGCCCGGAGTTGTCTCGATGGCTAATAGCGGCCCAAATACGAATGGAAGCCAGTTCTTTATTACGTTGGAAGCTACTCCCTGGTTGAACGACAAGCATTCTGTTTTCGGTCGGGTGATTGAAGGACAGGATGTGGTTAAGCAAATCGGCTCGGTTGAAACTGATTCCCGTGATCGTCCGGTTACCGATGTGGTGATGGAACAGGTCATAATTGAGGAATAAATTAGGAAACCTCTGAATAAGAGGTGACTTTGGGAGTACGGAGGTGTTGGAATGCAATTGAAGGAACTGATTGGCATCCTTGAGCAAATTGATACGCTCTCCAGAAAACACAATTTGACCGGGCAGTATAAAAAACTGGTCAGCGCATTAACCCATGCCAGGAAAAACCCCACTTCTGAAACCACTGCCAAGATCATCCAGCAGAAAGAGAAAATTCGATCCATCCATGATTCCGCCGAACCGGGAAAATGGGCCCGCTCCAGCCAGCAAATTTACGAGAAATTAGGTGCATCGGAACTAATCGGAAGCAAGGCCATGGATCATATAGACCGGATTTTCCAGACGCACGAAGCCGATCCCAACGGCATAATCCAGGCAATAGAAGAACTGGCTGAGCAAACATCACAAATGTTAGAAAAAATCGAAATCATGCTCAATGGACTAAAACCACTTCTGGAAGAAGAACCGGTAACCACTGAGAATACAACTACCCTGCAGATTCTTTTCCCTGAAAACAGTTTCGCCCCCACAATCCAGAATCTCGAGGGGGCACTGCAAAAATGGGATCGTGTCATTTCAGCTTTTTCCAAATTGACGAGGCAACCAAATGAAGATTCGATAATCCTGAGCATTGAACAGAACCCTCTTGTGCTGGAAGTAGCAGTTTTCAACGGCATAACTTCGTCTATTGGCAAAGCAACCTGCAACGTGCTGGGTATTCATCAAAAATACCTGGATATTAAAAGGGTCGGACTTGAGGTAGGCAACCTCGAGTTGAGAAACCGGGGAATTGCCGATCAATTAGATAAAGAAGCTGATCTCCTGATCCGCAACACTGCTTCAGACGTGACCAAGGCACTGATGGAAGAATTCGGTTGGGCAAAGGAATCCAACAGAAGTGATATCCACAATCTCGTCAGCACGGCAGTTACCACCATATTTGACTTTGTAAAAGAAGATGGTAGAGTTGAAATTCATGAAGCCGGTGATAAATCAGCCTCCCCAATTCAAAAGCAACTCGCCGACGCTTTTGCGCAGGTACATGCTCTTGAAGAACAGATTTCCAGGCTCACTGTCACCGAAGATCAGGAAGAAGCAAGCCAGGATAATTCCAACTACGGGGAGCAACAAACCTTAAAGAAGTAGTCAATGGCAAAAAGGAAAAGCCGTAATGCTAACCGCTATCGAGCTTTAGTCGGTTGTGGCTGCGTGATCGCCGGGGGTGTGCTGCTGGTTTTAAATTTCAGCCCCATGTTCCTCATCGCACTCCTTCTAGTTGCCGTTGGGTCTTTCCTGATCTGGCCTTTTGTGGAATAGTTGCCACCGGGCTAATTTCTCCCACAGTTCACCTTTCATCAAATACGAGAGGAATTCGGGGTGTTGACATTCATCCCCAAAAGTGATTATATAGATACTTGCTTGGTTAACAAGACACTAACATAATTGCAATGTATCAGATTCAGTTAACAAAACAGGTTCATCAGGCTGTACGCAGAATGCCACCAGACATGGTGGAGATGTTCCAATATAAAGTTAATGAGCTTGCAGCGAAATCCAATGGTTCTCAAGATACCCATCAAAAGCCCCGTGGATTCAAAGGCCATCGCTTTTACGTGGATGAGTGGCACGTTCTCTATGAAATAAACGACAACAGTTTAGATATTCTTAGTTGTAATCATCGCTCGGCCAGGAGGTGCATAGAAATGACTGTTCAAATAATCGAAAGAGACCGTAGACCGGAATGGGCCGTTATCTCCTACGAAATGTACCAGCAGCTGCTTGAAGATTCTGAAATGCTTCAGGATATTCGGGATTATGAAGCTGCAAAAAAAGCCCTGCAGAGCGACGAGGAACTTATCCCCGGCAACGTGACATATGCTATTCTCGAAGGCGAAAAACCGATCAAAGTATGGCGGAAATACAGAGGCATGACGCAATCCGAACTTTCAGAGATGGCCGGTATCACCAAAGCTTACCTATCCCAGATCGAAACAGGTAAACGCGCCGGCACTCCCGATGTTCTTAACAAACTCGCCAAAGCCCTCGGCCTAACCCTCGATGAAATTCGCTCTTCCTGATCATCACCAGTTCCTCCCGGCGCAAAAATGATCGTTATGGCCCGCATGCTGGTACTGGTCGCTCTGGCGCTCATCATTCTGCAGGGAATAGTCTTAATCCCCTCATGTTCAAATTCCAAAGAATGTACCCCCGCCACCGATGAGATCACTCGTTATACCTACGAAATCGTTCAAACTTATCCTCACGACCGGGATGCTTTCACCCAGGGACTGGTTTTCGAAGACGATATCTTATATGAAGGCACCGGACTCAATGGCCGCTCCACCATTCGAAAAGTAGCACTGGAAACAGGTAAAGTGCTTCAGTTACTTGAACTGCACGGGCAGTTCTTTGGTGAAGGGATAACTATATGGAAAGACAGGATAATCCAACTGACCTGGAAATCCAATACCGGATTCGTGTATGAGAAGGATACTTTCGAATTACTGGACGAGTTCACCTATCCCACCGAAGGCTGGGGAATCACGCATGACGGAACACATCTCATCATGAGCGATGGTTCCTCAACAATCTATTTCTGGGATCCGGAAAGCTTACAGGAAATTGACCGGATTGAGGTATTCAACAACAATGGGCCTTTGGTCAGGCTAAATGAACTGGAATATGTTCAAGGAGAAATTTACGCCAACATCTGGCAAACTGATTACATTGCAATTATTGATCCCGAAACAGGCCGGGTGACGGGATGGATTAATCTGACAGGGCTTCTGAAACCAGATGCCCTGAACCAGCCGGTTGATGTCCTCAACGGTATCGCCTATGATTCAAAAAACGACCGTCTTTTCGTAACCGGAAAACTCTGGCCCGCACTATTTGAGATCAAGTTAATTCCTCTAAACTAATAATTGATCCGGCGCAATCCCTCGCAACATAAATCGCCAGATACCATGCTACTAGCTATCAACCATTCCTCCTATTACGACGCAGGAATCCGGCCACCTCTCTAGCCAGCATTTCACCTTCCTCATGGCTGAGAGCAATACCCTGCTCCAAAAGCTGAAGGTAGCGATTGATATCATGATTCTGGCTTTTGAGTTCCTCGATACCCATGTTCAATTCTTTAATTTGCCTATCGATATCTTCGAATTCAAGCCCAAGCTCAAATTTTTTATCCAGTACCTCAAGAATGGATTTTGACCCCGCCGGGTCTTTGACAGAGGCAAGGTAAAATGGAACTTCACCCCACAAACTATAGCACGGAATCTCCTTCTGCTTTGCGGTCCACAGGAGGAAATGATTTAAAGAAGGCACAGTCCCGCGAGAAGGCGTTTGATAATTCACATCGACGCTCACATCGTACGGCAAAAGAAACATCCTTAGCTCCGGCTGCGAGACCGTTCCAAATACCCTTCTTGGACTAAGATGATTTATAGGAGCAATGAATCCTCCCAGGATGTATATTTCTTCTGTCTGGCAATGCTTCAAGGCAAAATCCAGGATCGCATTGCAGAAATCGTAGGGCTCACGATTGGGGACATCCCCAAAGAAAAACAGAATATTCCCTTCATCGTAAGAATAGAAGCCACACTCAGGAAACTGGATAAAATCATCCTTCACGCTCACCCCGTTGAAATTGAAAAAAGGCTGCAATTTGAGATCCCCCAAGTGTTCCATATTTGACCTGCTTTTCAAAAAATCAAATATTCCACTTGCCACCCCGCCTATTTCGTTCTTGAAACCTACCAGCAAAGGAGGGTTTTGCAGCTCACATTTTCGATAAATTTCAAAAAGACTCTGTTCCCCGTTCAATCCCCTTTCTTCCCCTTTTTGAAGAATTGGTCGATCTCCTGCATGATTCGCTTTTTGTCTTCTTCCGTTATCTTGCCCGATGAATCTTCATTCATATAATGTGTGTGTTTTAACTGCTCGATTCGCTCGCGCATTTCGGCTGGGATCATTTCATACAGTTTCTCTATGTTTTCTTCGACTTCCTGAACCATGTCATCAAGCCTGCTCATATCAGCATCAATCCCCAGATGGTACAAAAGGACTTCCACCACTGATTTTGAAGATTTTGGATATAAGGTCGGGAACTGAGATATATATACCGGTACTTCGCCCAACAGGCAAATACCATTTATGCCTCTCTGCCGTGCCAGTCCAAGCAACAGGCCGTTAAGCCCGGTGATATTACCCTCACCCCCCCGCTCAGTTATATTACTCATCAGAACCGTATTGGGATACTGGCTTACTTCTCCAACAAGTTCCCCGGAATTAGGCACGCCCCATATTCGCGGCCGCATAGTATGGTGAATCGGGGCAACCGCTGCCGCCGCCGTGTATACACGCTTGCACCCGTAAAGCTCCGCTACATTTAAAACAAGTGATGATAAACTATAAGCCCGGCTGCTGCCTACCGGTTGCTCTTCTCCTTCAAAGAAGATAATATCCTTTTCATCAAAATGTTTAAAATAGAAGCGCAAAGAGGGAAACTCCATGTCGGTCAATACTCCATCCTGTATCGTGATCCCTCGCGGATAGAAAAAATCCCACGGCTCTATCTCGGCGAAGAACTCCGCATTGACCGATTCCCTTAAACTGTTGACGGCGACCAGTCCTATGTTACCAATCCCCGGCCAGGCAGCAATCAGGTCTGGATCTTTTAGTTCGGGCTCCCTGAAAAACTTGATCATATTTTCCAGCTTATATTCTTAGTATCTCAGCCTGTATTTCCTCTCTAATTTCAAGCCACGCCAAAGAGCTTCGGGCAGAGCCCGGATTGAGCATGAGCGTATTATCAATTATAACGTTTTCGGGCTTGTGTGAGTGACCATATATTATGATATCAGGAGCCTCAAACATCTGCCGCACCCTTTCTGCAATTCCTGTTCGGCTTCCCGTGCCATGCGTAAGCCCGATGCTTTTCCCGTTTACGACAAACAAATCCTTCGGAGGCAAAATCTGCCTGATCTCATTAGAATCCATATTCCCGCAAACAGCTTTTATCTCGTTTAATGCCCGAAGTTCATCAAGCAGTTTCTTCTCCGTGAAATCACCCGCATGAATTATCAAATCAGCTTCTTCCAGCTTTTTCACCAGTTTGTCAGGCAGATCATTAAGTGAGCTGGCATGGGTATCGGAGATAACGCAGATTTTCATTTTATGATTTCCCTTTAACCTAGGGAGCCAGCTTCCAACCCCCGATCCCCTTGGTGATAAGTATCTGCTCAGCCTCGCCAATGATGCGATCAATAAACTCTCTGGCAGTTGGCATGCTATCAACAAAAGCAATAGCCAGCGACGCCGTTTCGATCCCGGCATCTTTCGGTATTCCCGCTCGCTCAGCTTTTCCAGCCGCCTGCATGATCGCTTTAGTACCCTCAGCCTGCATAAGGGCTTGAAGCTCCTCAGCCGTAGGAGTGTGCATAATGGGGTCGCGCCATTTCGGATCATAAGGATCGGCCTTTACCAGCACCGCTTTGTGACGCTCGGTGATAGAGCATTCTCTGACAGCACAAAACGCCGTCCCCATCAGCACTGCCTCCGCGCCCAGTGCCAGCGCTCCCAAGAAAGTACGGGCATTACCGATACCGCCGGCAGCAATCACTGGTATTTTAAGTTCCCTTGCCGCCATCGCCACGCTCACAAAAGTGGTAAGCATTGTTGGACTCTTGAGTCCGGCCCCTTCAAGTCCCATTATACAGACGGCATCCGCGCCACTTTTTTCCGCCGAAAGGGCGTGCTTGACGGATTGCACCTTGTGAATCCAGATCAAGCCCGCCTCTTTGATTCGTTTGCCATGATCCTCAGCCCGATATCCAGCCGTCTCGATCACGGGTACACGTTCTTCGATAGCCACTTCCCGCATCGGAATAAGAGCCGGGTCAACAGCAGGGCTCAGATTGACCGCGAACGGTTTATCAGTCAGTGATCGGCACTTCTCAATCTCGGCACGAAGCCTTTCAGGTGTTTTAAGTGTCCAGGCAGTGATCATGCCCAGCCCACCCGCTTCCGATACAGCCGCGGCCAGCTCGGCCCTCCCGATCATAGCCAGCGCTCCCTCAATGATGGGGTATTTAATTCCTAACAGGTCAGTGACCCTTGTTTTCCATTTCATAATAGGTAGTAAATCCGGCCTTGCGCAGCGATTCCTGGCTTTTTTCTGCGTGAGGCAGGATCATGCGGACAATGCCAAATTCGCCGCTCTCGTTGATAGAAAGCGCGCGTATATTGATTTGCGCTTTTTCAAGGGCTTCAAGGATGGCCACAAATCGGCCGGGCTGGTTCTCTATAAAAACGGAAATCTGTTCTATTCTCATTTCAGGCCTCCCCCTTAGAGATTGTTAAAAAACTTAAAGTTCGCTTCGGTCCACAACCCTTTTCGCCTTGCCTTCGGTGCGGGCAATTGTTCTGGGCTCGACCAGTTTGATCTTGGCTGAGATCGACAGGACACTATCCATCTCGGCCTTTAATTTAGCTTCGAGGGCTTCCATCTTGGACATCTCGTCGGAGAAGATATTTTCAGAGACCTCAACCCATACTTCAATGGAGTCCGATTTGAACCCTTCCTGTCTATCTACAACGATCAGATAGTGGGGCTCTACCCCTTCAATGTTAAGCAGGATGCTCTCGATCTGAGACGGGAAGACATTTACTCCTTTAATAACCAGCATGTCGTCGGTGCGTCCCGTAATTCTGGACATCCTGACGTGTGTCCGGCCGCATTCACATGGTTCGGGATTAAGGCTGGTGATATCCTTGGTCCGGAACCGGATCACCGGCTGGGCTTCCTTGGTAAGAGTGGTCAGCACCAGTTCACCTGTCTTTCCATAGGGCAACGGTTCTCCGGTTTCGGGATTGATTATCTCGGCTAAGAAGTGATCCTCTGCAATATGCATTCCACACTGATAAGGACATTCAGTGGAAACGCCCGGCCCGATAACCTCCGTCAAACCATATATGTTAATGGCCGAGATGCCCATTTTCCCCTGAATATCGTTGCGCATCTGGTCGGACCATGGTTCGGCCCCGAACACGCCTACGCGAAGCTTCGATTCTCGCAGATCGATGCCCATCTCCATTGCGGTTTCGTTAATAATGAGCGCATAGGAGGGGGTGCATGTAAGAACCGTGGTGCCCAGGTCCTGCATGAGCAGGATTTGCCTTTTCGTGTTTCCGCCGCCTGTCGGGATCACGGAAGCGCCGAGACGCTCGGCCCCGTAGTGGAATCCCAGCCCCCCGGTAAAGAGCCCGTAACCATAGGAATTCTGGAGTACGTCGCTTTTAGTTACACCGGCTGTAGCCAGCGAACGAGCCATCACTTCTGACCAGGTGTCAATATCTTTCTGGTTATAAGGGGCAATGATCGGCTTGCCGGTGGTGCCGCTTGAAGAATGGATGCGCACCACCTGATCCATGGGTACGGTCAATAATCCAAAGGGATAATTATCCCGAAAATCCAGTTTGCTGGTAAAGGGCAGTTTGGTTATATCAGCCAATGACCGGATATCTCCGGGCTTTACCCCTTTCTCTTTGAAAATGCGTTTATAAAAGGGAGACTTTTCGGCGACGTAGGCAACCTGTGTTTTCAATCGATCGAGTTGTAATTTTTCCAGATCGCCTCTTGACATCTGTTCGATTTTGGGATCGCGAATCATGGCATATCACCTCTCTATTGTATCTGCGTTGTCATTCCGTGCCTGACACGGAATCCACTTCAAACTTACCCTCTCAACAGGTTGCCTGAAACTCTTTTTCAACCCTCCCAACACCCCCGTCAGGAAGAATCCTGAACCTGTTTTCGGACAGCCTGATAACAATTATTTCATCGATTTTGTCGCTTCAATTCCTTTGAGGAAAGCCTGAAAACTGGAATCGAGAAATTTCGGCGGGACTTTTTTACGGATGTCCTCGAGCCATATCTCAGAATCCAGATCAAGGAAAGTGGATAAAGCGCCCATCATTACGATGTTGAGCGCCTTGGGATTGCCCACTTCCTGCCCTATCCTCATGGCCGGTATAAGGTATACCTGATCGGTAATGGAAGTAAGGGCTGTTTTGATTTCCTCCCAACCGGGATAAGGGAAAGCCCCGCTCATCGCTGATATCGGCATCACCATTACGTCGGCTACTATCGCCACTCCGCCCGGCCTTAAATAGGCAGCCCAGCGAGCCGCCTCCACTTCTTCAAAGCTTACCAGAAAATCAACCTCGCCCTTTTTGATCATCGGGGAGAATATCTTTTTTCCCCAGCGCATGTTGCTCACCACGCTTCCGCCGCGTTGCGCCATGCCCAGTGAATCCGTTTTTTTGACGTCGTACCCGGCGGCCATGCCGATCTCCGCCATAGCATCGCTTGCCAGGATTACCCCCTGACCGCCAACCCCGACCATCAATACGTTTATAGCTTTCATGATTTCTTCTCCACAATAGCTCCCTGTGGGCAGACCTGAGCACAAACGCCGCATCCCACGCAGACGGAAGCATCTATTTGAACCTGTTCGTTCCAGATGCATATGGCCGGGCAGCCGACATCGAGGCAATCCCGGCAGTCGACACAATTATCGATATCCACCTCAAACGGTGTCCATTTGATCTTTTCATTGAGCACACACGGGCCCCGGGCAATGATCACGGAAGGCTCATTGTTTTCCAGACATCGTTTGAGAGTAGATTCAAAAGCCTTCAAATCATAGGCGCTGACTACGTTGACATCCTTTATTCCGATCCCCTCGACCAGCTTTTCCAGATTGACCTTTGGCCCACGGGTGCCGTTTATGGAAATCCCCGTCCCCGCATGGCCCTGATGACCGGTCATGGCAGTGGTGCTGTTATCCAGAATGATAACCGTGCCGTTACTTTGCTTGTATACCATGTCCACCAGTCCGGTGATCCCGGAGTGCATGAAGGTGGAATCCCCCAGCACAGACACGATTTTGTTGGGTATGCCCGCTTTTTCCAGACCTGTTGCCTGCCCGATACTCGCACCCATGCAGGCGCAAGTATCCAGAGCGCCAAGAGGTTCATATACTCCCAGCGTGTAGCAGCCGATATCACTGGTAACTACGATCTCCTTTTTGGTCATTTCCCTCGGAGTCGGGGAGGGCTTTATTTTGCTGTCAAAACCCATCTTTCTCAACACAAATTCCGGCCCGACATGCGGACAGCCGGCACACAGTTGAGGCCGGCGGGGTGGAATCTTTACCGTCGGGATCACAGTTGAAGAAGTCTGCGTTGGTGCGGGGAGCACGCCAGCCCTGATTGCTCCCGCTTCGACGATCTCCGGATTTAATTCCCCTATGATAGGGATGAAACTCTTTCCTTCCACCGGTATGCCGAGCAATCGGACTTCCTCCTCCAGATGAGGATCGAGTTCTTCGATGACAATCACCTTATCCACTTTGGCAGCGAAACTGCGGATCAGCTTTTCGGGAACCGGGTAAGTGGTAACCAGTTTGAGAAATGAGGCATTTTTGAAAACCTCTCTGGCATATTGATAGCCGATACCACTGGAGATGATGCCAAGCCTGGTATCATTGATTATCATTTTATTTAAGGGAAATTTTTCCACGTAATCGCGAAGTCTGGCAATGCGCTCTTCCATAGAAATTCGCCGAACGCGCGCATTTGAAGGCACCATCACATATTTGGCTGAGGATCGAAGATAACCGGGTTTGGGTAAATCCGCCGGTCGATCGCGGGTGACATCCACCACGCACTTGCAGTGAGATATCCGGGTAGTGGAACGGAACAGCACCGGAGTATCGAATTCCTTGCTGATCTTGTAAGCCCAATCCATCAACTCGTAGGCTTCCTGGCTATCGGTCGGCTCCAGCATGGGAACCTTGGCAAACTTGGCGAAGTGACGGTTATCCTGTTCCCCCTGCGAGCTGTGTTCCCCGGGATCATCGCAGGAAACCACCACTATACCGGCATTTGTGCCGGTGGTAGCAAGAGCGAAGAACGGATCGGCAGCCACATTCAAACCGACGTGTTTCATTATCACCAGAGTTCGGACTCCGCCGTAAGCTGCGCCCATCCCCACTTCCAGCGCCACTTTTTCATTCACTGACCACTCAGTGTAAATGCCTTCCATTGGAGCCATGGTCTGAAGTATTTCCGTGCTCGGTGTGCCGGGATAAGCTGTGGCAAATCCCACACCGGCGTGGTATGCCCCCAGAGCGATAGCTTCATTACCTGATAATAGTTTTCTCATACTACACCTGCCTGATCCTTTCTCACCGCAAGAGATCGCAAAGAGCGCTGAGACGTCGCCATAAGTTGTCTCGGCGGTTTTCGTGGTCTCCTTGGCGAATCATCCTTTGCCATTTTAACATCCTTAGCAAGGCTTAGGCCACTGATTTGCCCAGGTATGCCTGCCTTACCTGATCGTTGCCCAGCAGTTCTTTGGCAGTGCCTTCAATAGTGATGCGTCCCCGCTCCATCACATACCCTCGATCGGCGATCTTGAGGGCGGCGTTGGCATCCTGTTCCACCAGCAAAATGGTGAGGCCTTCATCCCTCAATTTGCGCAGTAACTTGAGGATATCTTTTACCAGATTAGGAGCCAGACCCAGAGACGGCTCATCCAGCAACAGTATTCTGGGAGACGACATTAGCGCCCGGCCGATGGCCAGCATTTGCTGTTGCCCGCCACTCATACTTCCCGCCTTTTGTTTCTCGCGTTCTTTGAGTATCGGGAAGAGATCATAAACCGCTTCCAATCTGGTTTGGAATGATTGCCTTCTCAGGTACCATCCGATCGGGCTGATGGTTCCTAACTTCTGTCTGGTACAATCGGAGTATGCGCCAAGGATCAGATTATCTTTTACAGACATCGACCCGAACAGATGCCGTCCCTCCGGCACATAACCCAAACCAAGCCTCAGGGTCTCATACGATGGCAATCCGGTCAGCCGGTTTTCCCCGAAGGTGATTTCCCCGCTCTTTGTCGGAACCACTCCGGTTATTGCATTCATCAGGCTGGTTTTTCCCGCTCCATTAGCGCCAATGAGCGTGACGATTTCGCCTTCATCCACCGTCAATGACGCTTCCCTGACGGCGGTAGAGCGGCCATATGCCACAAACACATTTTCAACTCTGAGCATTACAGATTTTCCTCTTCATCTCCCAGATAAGCAGCAATTACCTTTTTATCCTTTTGAACCTGGGCAGCGGTACCTTCCGCAATTTTCTTTCCGGTATCAAGCACGATGACTTTTTCAGCCAGGCCCATTACCAATGGCATATCATGTTCTACCAGAATCACGGTGATTTCCATTTCCCGTATCCTGCGAATCAGGTCGCTCAGGTCCCGCTTTTCCAGCCGGTTCAATCCAGCTCCGGGCTCATCGAGCAAAAGCAGCTTCGGTTCCGTAGCCAGTGCGCGGGCAATAGCCAGGAGTTTCTGCTGCCCCAGAGGTAAATTCAGGGCACTCTCTTGCACATGCTGACCCAAGCCCACCATATTGAGGTATTTCATGGCATTTAGGCGGATTCTCTCTTCTTCGCGGAATTTTTTAGGAAGGAGAAATGCCGATTCCAAAAACCCGTAACTGCTGCGAGAGTGTTGCCCGGTCATAACGTTTTCCAAAGCCGTCATATTACTGAAAAGATGAACATGTTGAAAGGTTCTGGCAATTCCTATGCCGGTTCGTTTCACCGGTGACATTTTGTCTATTGATTTGCCCTGAAAGTTCAGTTCCCCGCTGGTAACTCTGTAAACCCCGGCGACAAGATTGAACAGCGTTGTTTTGCCGGCTCCGTTAGGGCCGATAATAGCGGTAATTTTGCCGGTTTCGATCTCAAGATCAACATTATCGACCGCCACCAGTCCCCCGAAAGCCCGGGTCAACTTTCTGGTTTCCAGTATGATATCCGTCATTGCTCAGGCTCTCCTGCGAGTGATTGTGCCATCTTTCGTTTCCGGAAGCCTTTTATTCTGGAATAGTAATTTTGGGCGAGCCGCCAGATTCTTTTGGGGATGAAAAACACCCCCTCCTGCTGGTATCCTTTTTTCAATGCTACAAACAGGCCTTCCGGCATGAGAATCAGGATCACCATCAGGATAAGTCCCAGAATGACCATATTCCACTTGTCATAATGAATCAGAATTTCGTTCCTCAATATCTCAACAGTAGCAGCACCGAATATGGCTCCCCATATACTGGCCAGTCCCCCGATTACCGCCATAATAACAAGATATACAGAATCAATGGGTTCAAAATATCCGGGACTGACATGCAGTTGATGGTGAGCAAAGAGACTCCCGGCTATGGAAGCATATACAGCACTTACTACAAATATCTTTAGTTTGAACCGAAAGACATTGATCCCCAGCGATTCCGCCGCCTCCTCACTCCCGTGTACCGCTCTCAGGGCGCGTCCTATGCGTGAGTTGACGATATTTTGTGAAATTAACAGAATTGCCAGGCAAAAACCCCAGACAAGATAATACCGTTTGAACTGTGAATCAAATTCGAGGCTACCGATTGAAAGATATGGTATCCCGCGTATTCCGTCCGGCCCGCCGGTATATCCCATATCATCAATGACGGCGATCTTCCACACGATGAAGCCCACTGCCAGTGTAGCCATTGCCAGGTAATTGCCTTTCAATCTCAAGATAATTCCGAGAAGAAGCGCGACTAAGCCGGTGACACATGCCGCTATCAGCATGGCCAGCCACGGATTGAGTCCGTGAACGCTGCTGAGAACAGCGGAAAAGCTCATTCCAATTCCGTAGAAAGCTGCCTGTCCCAGTGAAACCTGCCCCGTATATCCCATGAATAGACAGAGCCCAACCGTGACGATGGTGCTTATCCCGATTACAGTGCCCAGGTATTTATACTGACCCAGGAACCAGTCGAAAGGCACCAGGGCCATGAAGGCAATAACCACTGGAATCAGGAGCAAACGCCACCGTTTAAGTATTCTTCTTGCCATCAGCCCAGCCGTTCTTCCTCTGCCAATATATTTGATCGCAGGAGCAATATCACCACAAGGATAACCATTGGCCATACATCTTTGTAATCAGAATTGAAAAGCCACCAGTCGACGCCAATAATGAGCGCCCTGCCGACACCCAGCAGGAATCCGCCTATGACTGCACCGATCGGGCTTCTGAATCCGCCAAGTGAGGCAGCCACAAACCCATACAAACCGTACAGAAAACCTGATTCATAAGTCATCCCCACCTTCGGGGTCATCACGGCGCCGATAGCTCCTCCGACAGCCGCTGCCAGCGCAAAGGCGATGAGGGCCATCATTTTGGGATTGATGCCCATCAATCCCGCGCCAATCGGATTGGTGGCACAGGCCTTGAGCGATTTTCCCAGCATCGTACGTGACAGGAACAACTGAAGAAGTATGGCCACCACTACCATAGTTGCCAGAATCCACAATACCTGAGTGTGAACAGTGGCATCGAATACATCAATGGTCTGTCGTTCCCAGTAAAGTGGAGTGCGCTGCATTTTATCCCCCCAGAATACACCGGCAATCCCGCGAATCACTAAAGCGGCTCCAATAGTTATGATTATCAGGCCGACTATACTGGGGCGTCGTGCCGTTCGAATGCCCAGAAGATACATAATCGCACCCACAGCAGCAACCATTAATATGGGGAGAAATGAAGCAACCCCTACGGGCAGCTCAATTGAAGCAAATTCGCCATATAAGAACAGCACAAATGGAATAGAACCCAGCAGAAGAATTATCATCAAACTCAATGTCAATCGGTTCATCCGCCGATTCCACAGTAGATGAATCAGTGCCCCGATTGCTGCCGCACAGAGTAAAGCGATGATCACCGTGGGGGTGGTGGGAATATCAACCGAATTCACCAGCATGTAGGAACACATGCCGCCCAGCATCACAAACTCGCCCTGGGCGAAGTTGATAATATTGGTGACAGCATAGATGATGGTGAACCCCAGACCTATGAGCGCATAGATGCTGCCATCCTGAATCCCTATGACTAAATACTGCTGGAACTGTTCCCAGGTCATATAACAAACCTTTATTTACTGCTATTGGAATAATACAACAAGAAGGGGGAAAGTTTCCACTTTTCCCCCTTCTTTCAACATTTTTGTCGCCTGGGTTACTATTATATCATTCTGCTCAATCTGCGAGGGTCCACTCGCCATCTACGATCTCTATCATACCCAGTGAACCGGGCGCCATGCCAAGGTGGTTATCCACAGACATGGTGAACACGCCACCTGTTCCGGCAAATCCAGAAATGTTCTCCAGCCCATCTCGAATCTGTGCCCTGGCTTCAGCCGTGCTAACTCCTTCTTCAACATCTGCCAACGCAATTGCCACCATACTCAAAGCATCATACATGTGCCCGCCAAACGTGCTCATGGTTCCTTCGCCGTAAATTCCCTCATAATCAGCGATATAATCTAACAGTACCTGTTTCTGAGGATCGCTATCGAGAACCTTATCGGCAAAAAGCAGTTTGCCTGCCGGGAATATCACTCCGTTGGCGGCATCGCCACCCTGAACAATAAAGTCCTTATTGGCAATTCCGTGGCTGCAGTAGAGCGGAATATCCATGCCGAGGGTCTGCATATCGAGCGCCACAGTGGCCGACTCATCCGTCGTAGCCCAGCAGATAACTGCTTCGGCATCCGTGCCCATGATATGGGTCAGTTGGGCTTCCATGCTGGTATCACCGCTGTCGAAGGTCTGGTCATCAACAACCTCGATCCCGTAATCACCAGCATCATCCACCAGGAAAGCCCTGCCGCCGGCGCCGTATCCGGAGGTATCCGTAATGAGGGCTACCTTGTAAAAGCCTTTATCCTGCATATAGGTGTAGATCTCCGTAACGGCTTCTTTATCCGTCTGCGGAGTTTTGAATACCCAGTAGCGTTCATCAACGGGTGTCACAATATTAATACTGGCAGCGCAGGAAACATTGGGAATCTGTGCCTTGGTCACGATATCTATAATGGCCATGCTGTTGCCACTGGTAGTAGGACCGAGAATAGCCAGTACACTGTCCTGCTCAATCAGTCGGTTGGTAAGTGTAGCGCACTTCTCTGCGCTGCTTTCGTCATCGTAAATGACAAGCTTGATAGGATGGCCGTTAATCCCGCCGTCAGCATTAATCTGGTCTTCCATCATTTTAGCAGTGTTATCTTCCGGTATGCCCAGGCTTGAAGCCGGACCGCTTATGGATAGAACTGCCCCAATCTTGTAAGCCGCCTTTTCCGGCTCCTGTGTTTTGGTGGGGGTTGGCTGTTTGGTTGCCGGTGATTTCTCATCGTCATCGCCGCATCCAACTACACCCACGGCGACCAGCACCAGTATCATACTTAAGATAAACATCCATTTGGGAAAGGTCTTCATTATTTGCTTTTGCTCCTTTTTTTAAATTTTGGTTTGTTTTATTTGTTAGATTATTATACTTTATGCCGCGGTTGACCTCCTTTACTTTTACTTTTCGTCCTTAATATGCTTGCGGCTATTATAGCGCAATATAATAGCCAAGGCAACTAAAATCGGAATCTATCCGGTCGGAATTGTGGTGCCGGTAGCTTTAGCCAGAAGCTTGCCGTCCTGATTGGTAACCGTCATCTCGGAAATCCCAACCTTCCGGCCACTTTTAACTACCCGGCATTCTGCGGTAAGCTCGTCTCCGACTTTTGCCCCGGAAACAAAGTGCAGATTAAACTGGGAAGCCACGCTGCCCGGAGCCATTGAGTTGGAGGCATAGGCAAAGGCCTGATCAGCCACCGACATGATAATGCCGCCATAAATCAGCCCGTTGAAATTCTGATATTCGGGGAGCATCTTCATCGTTACTTTGGAATAGCCCGGGGAAAGCTCTGCCAGTTTCATCCCGAGGAAAACTGCGATTGGTTCCTGCCCGGCTCTGTTTTTTAATTCCTCTATTTCATCAGCCATAATTAAACCAGCTTCCGGAATCTCCTGGCCGCTTCTTCCAGTGATTCAATACTGCGGCAGAAAGCAAACCTGAGATAGCTATCCCCGGAATTGCCCACGGCGTAGAAATTATCGCCCGGCACCGTTGCCACGCCGACTTCCTTAATCAGAAATATGGCCGCATCCATAGGGGACATTCCTTTCAGCGCCGGGACATTGGTATAGTCGGCAAAAAGATAGTAGGCCCCTTCCGGCGGGGTAACGATAAAGCCAATACTTCTAAGTGATTCTGTCAGCACCTTACATTTACGGGTATATAAGTCCGGCATACCCTTATAGAAACTGTCATTAAGCTCCAGCAGTTTTACCACGCCTTTCTGCAAAGGGGTCGGCGATTGAATGACCATAGTGTCATGAAGGGCTCTCACCCGGGTGGTATATGCCGTCGGCGAAATTATCCAACCGACCCGCCAGCCGGTGGCATTGCCGGTTTTGGATATCGCATTGACCCCAAATGTCCTTTCCCTCATCCCCTCCATCCCGGCCATGCAAATGTGCTTGCGGCCATCATAGAGGATATGTTCATATATCTCGTCGGTGATCACGATAATATTGTGTTTTTTGCATATATCAGCGATTGTCCTCATTTCATCGGGCGTGAAGACCTTGCCGGTCGGATTGTGAGGTGTATTGAGAATCAGCACCCTGGTTTTGCCGCTGATTATTCCTTCCAGTTCGGACATGTCCAGTTCCCATACCCCTTTTTCCTTGTTTTCCAGAAGGGTGATGTATTTGGCTTTCAGCCCAAGGATTTCTGCCTGTGACGGATACATTTCGTGGTATGGCTGCATCACGATAATTTCATCGCCGGGGGAACAAATGGCGCGAAGGGAGGTAAACAGGCCTTCGGTGGCGCCGAGCACAACAGTTATTTCAGTCTCCGGATCTGGCCGGAAACCCTGGAACCGCCGGGTGTAATCCGCAATCGCCCGGCGCAACTCAACCAGCCCAAACGGATAGCAATACTGGTTGTAGGCATCTTTCGGATTTTGAAGCGCTTTGAGAGCATCTTTCAGCTTCATTCCCAGAAACTTATCGATATTGCCTCCGGTTCGCTCCAGCACATCCCGCAAAGTCGTTCCCTCTAATCTATCTATACCATCCTGAGTGCCGCCCAGTTCCGCCGCGATCCCGCCCCAGACCATCTCGTAAATGGCCGATTCATCGGTGAATCCCTGTGAAAGGTTGACGGCCTTGTGCTCGTTGGCCAGCCGGGTCATCAATCGAATAGTTGATTCTTTTACCATGATGCCTCCTTACCCAATCTATCATTCCCGCGAAAACGGGAATTCACCCCTTTAACCAACCTGCTTGTTTCCTCAGGAAGGGAAATCCTGCATGTTTACTGTTACAGAGCCAGCATAGCTTCCAGAGAAGCAATGATTTGATTATCATTCAAGCCGTTCTGGCTGATTGCCCCGGAAGGGCAGTGCGCCAGGCAGGTCCCGCATCCGCGGCAAAGGACCTCATCTATCTTGGAGATGAAAACCCCCGGTGATCGCTCAATCAGCGAAGCGGCCCCGAATTCACATATCGTAGCACATGTTCCGCAACCCCGGCAAATCGCCGGATCAACTGTGGCCGCAGTCTGAACCGGATGAAATTCACCCCTGCCCAGCAAAGCCGAAACCATGCTCGCTGCCGCTGAGCCCTGCATCAGGGCAATTTCGTTATCCTTCCTGCCTAAACCAGTACCGCACAGGAAAATGCCGGGAACCCGGCTCTGTACCTGATCAAATTCATTCTCATCATTACGTGTTGCCAGATCAAGCAAAGGCGGGAGCTTTTTTCTGCCGATGGCGCTCAGGTCAACGACGATCGCTCCGGCGCTCAAACTGTGAGATTTACCCTGACTCTCAGCCAGAACCGTGTAATTGCCGATTGTTCCTTCGATATCCTTCAGGGAGGCGTCTTTGAAAATTTTAGCCCCGTTCGGAAGAGAATCCGTATGAGATTCACTATCGGCTAGCAAAGTGATCCGGATTCCCATTGCTGCCAGATCAGCGGCAGCCTGCCGGCCAGCCAGCCCGCTGCCGACCACTACCACGCTTTGTTTGATAGGCAGTGTCTTAGTTTCACCTGATCTGGTCTCCATTGACCGGGCAACACCCGCTCCGATTAAAGCCTTCGCCTTCAACAAAGCCTTCTGCGGTTCCTTGGCATGAACCCAGGCACAGTGTTCCCTGATATTCACAAATTCATAGCACAGGCCGTCATCATGGCTATGAGCGAGCAATTTCCCCTTGCATTCCATCCGCCGATCGGAACAACTGAAGCAAATTTGATCCAGTCCGCAACAGGCACAAGCAGCCAGAACCACATGCGTCAATCCGTGCATTCGAGCCAGATTCCTTATTTCAAGCGCCCCTTCATCACTGCAGGCATAGTTGACCTGATTAGCAAAAACAACATCTTTATGTTCGGCAAAATGGACCAGCAATTCCGGAACGTCAATCACGTTACTGATGCCGCCACCGCACCGGCAGATGAAGACCCCCAGCTTCGGTTCAGTGACATCGATAGGCATATTATTTATCGGGACAGGTTTACTGATTTCACGGTACTCGGCCAGATCAGCTATCACTCTGGCAGCAACAGCCGAAGCGCTTAAAAGGCTGGTTTCCCTGTTGTGATTTATAACATAAGCTCCCTGCGGTAAATCTGTCTGCGGTTCAGCGGCAAATATAATGGCTCCCGCTTCGAGGTCGATTTTCGCCGGTTGCATCTGATGATTAATCGCTTCCAGTTCACAGGCACGTACACATTCCATACATTCGCTGCAACCAGCACAATGCAGGCACCGCTTGGACTCTCTTAAGGCCATAAAAGTGGTATAACCGGTCTCCACTTCCTCGAAGTTCCTGATGCGCTTCTCTATAGGCAAAACAGGTATCCGCCGGCGTTTGCCGGGGGGAATAATTGTTTTTTTCAGATCGACTGTAACGGGAATTTGCATATCGTACTTGCGCCCGGCGCTCAGGTCCTTACCCTTCAGATATCTATCAATTGAAACGGCGGCCCTTCGACCGTCACCAACAGCTTCGACCATAGAGCGCGGCCCGTAAACGGCATCTCCACCGGCAAATATCCCGGGGATATTTGTTTCCAGTGTGACAGGATCAGCTGATAGAGTATTTCCATCATTGGCCAGCCCTAATCCATTGCAGTTGAGCATATCAAGATCAGGTAACTGGCCGATAGCAGGTATAACTGTATCCGCCTCAAAAAAGAAATCCGATCCTTCGATGGGCACTGGCCTCGCTCTGCCTGATTTATCCTGTTTACCCAGCTTCATCCGCTGGCATTGCAGACCAACCACCTTCCCATTTTCACCAGCAATCTTTGTGGGAGCTACCAGGTTCGTCATTCGGGGAAAAAGCGGGTAGAGGGCTTAGAGCATTCTTGAGCAATTGCGGACAAGTTCCTCTTTTCTCGAATATCTCTTGCCAAATGAAGCAAGCGGACTTCACCCGAGGTGACGAATAGCGTAAAATTGCGTAAGGTTAATTAGCAGAGCCTTACCTTATGCCGGCTTGATAAAAAATGCAGGGGGACGTTTCAACGTCCCCCTGCTTTGTCTTTTACAGATTCAGGAATCCGTGGGCATAGAGGGTCTGATTGAGCAGAATCTTGGCTGTCTTCATTACTGCCACTTGGTCAGGATCATCCTTGTTGACAATGCTGAAATCGAATTCATCAATCGTCATGTCGGCCGCTGCATCGTGCAGGGCCAGATACAGCTTGTTGAGTTCGGTCGATTTATCGCGTTTGTTGATCACGTCGATGACTTTTCCGAGTTCAGCGTCAAGGGGATTGGCAATTGGCCAGTCCATTCCCGCTCCGGCCATCATGGCGGCGTATACGCGGTTGAGAATTGGGCGAACTTCTTCCGGGCAGGAGTTGGAAATGTTGGAAAGGCCGCATGTCGTAATGAACGGGGGATCGTTTAATTGCTTGACTACCTGGCAGGCCTTTATTACTTCAGGTGCATGCTGCTGAGTGCCGTTGACCGTCATGACCAGAGGGTCAATGATGATGTTTTCCATTGGTAATCCGTACTCAATAGCAGCCATCATCAAGTCGGAGGCGGCTATTTCGGCACGCGCATCGGCGGTTACAGGCAGGCCGGTTGCCTGAAGTGTGAGACATATGAGCATGGCATCGTACTGGGCCGCCATAGGCATGAGCACCTTCATGCGTTCGGGGGCGGCGTTGGTGCTGTTGATGATGGTTTTGGGTGGGAGCATTTTCAATCCGGCCTCAATGGCTGCCGGGTTGCTGGTATCGAGCGAAATAGGAAGGTTGCAGACTTCCTTTACGGTCTCGACCATCCACTGCATCACTTCAACGCCATCTTTCTTGCGGGGGCCGATGTTAAGATCGAGGAATGAAGCTCCTGCCTCCGCCTGTTTCTTAGCCAGATTCTGAATGACTCCCTTGTCCCGATTGTCAACAGCTGTCCGAACTTGCTTGGCGATGATTTGGATATTTTCGCCGATTATTTTCATACTTCCTCCTTAGTTTAGCCCTAATTTATTTGCCATCTCCCTGACACTTATCTGTAATGGTGAGTCGGCAGGGAGATTTATGGACGGTTCTCCATTTATCTCAAGTGCGGCCAGATAGGGATCGGCCGGAATGATGGCAATCACCTCAAGGTCATTTTCCTTGATTGCTTTCATTATTCCATCCGGTAGTTCTCCATTTGTCCGGTTGACTATAAGCCATATCTGGCCCACATGTGTTCTCATCTCTTTGATAAGCGGCTTCATTCGCCCGGCGGCGACAATCCCGCGGATGGTGGGGTCGGAGACAATGAGCAGGATATCGACATCGCGTGTGGTCTGCCGGCTGACGTGTTCCATGCCTGCTTCGGAATCGATCACCACGTAATCGTAATTTTTACCCAGTCTGTCGAGCGAAACTCGCAGCATGTTGTTGGCGGCGCAATAGCAGCCGGGCCCTTCAGGTCGTCCCATGGCCAGCAGGTCGATCTTATCTGATTCGACAAGAGATTCCATTATCATCATTTCGATATAATCAGGCTTGGGTACGCTGTTATCGTAAGTGCCACTTTTAACAGCCACCGCCATTTCCTCTCTTACCTGGCCAATTGTGTTTCCCAAGGGCATACCCAGCGCCATATTTAGATTGGTACTGGGGTCGGCATCCACGGCCAGCACCGTCCCCTTATTTGACAACAGGTTTATCAACAGGGCGGCGATGGTAGTTTTGCCGGTGCCGCCTTTTCCTGCTGTTACTATAGTGGTTCCCTTTTTCATTTCATCTTGACTTTCAACTTCTCAGAGTATATC
This sequence comes from Dehalococcoidia bacterium, assembly GCA_041300025.1. Lineage (GTDB taxonomy): Bacteria > Chloroflexota > Dehalococcoidia > SZUA-161 > SpSt-899 > JBGLNL01. The sequence goes on from JBGLNL010000001.1 coordinate 179,655, forward strand.
CGCCCTGCCGCGTTGGGCCGCAATTATGATAGCATAACTGAGAGCAAGATTGCACCCATTTGCTCCGGTTAGCTGATTTCCATGAATCAAAGTTGAATTGTTTATATTTTCTTTTTTGCTGCCAGCGCCCCTACCGGGCAGACTTCCACGCACGCAAGACAATGCTCGCACCTGGATTCTCCCAGAGGTCTGCCATTGAAGGTTGTGACATGCCGCTCAAAACCGCGATAAGCGAACCCCAGAACTCCTGTGCCAACTTCCCGGCATTTGGCGACGCATTTCCCGCAAAGAACACACTTGTTGGGATCGTAGATGAAATCCGGGTGGCTGTCGTCTATGGGCAATTCTTTAAGCAGTTTGGGAAATTTTCTGGTATTCAGCTTGACTCCGAGGTGTTTGGCCGCACGTTGTAATTCGCAGTTACCGTTTGCAGCGCAATTTTTACAGTCAACCGTATGGCTGGCCAGCAACAGTTCAAGTGCGGTGCGGGCCAGCCTTTGAGCTTTGGCCCCACTGGTATTTACGACCATGCCTTCAGTTACGGGCTCGGTGCAGGCGGGAACCGGCGCCGGTTTACCCTCCACCTCAACGAAACACAAACGACAGGAAGCTGTAGATTTAGAAGCTTCGCGAATGGCGCACAGGTTGGGTATGTAGATATCGTTATCCAGAGCTGCCCAAAGGACGGGTTGCCCTTCCGGAGCGGAGATTTTCTTGTCGTCAATAGTCAGGATTACGTTTTTCATTTTTAATCAACTGTTTGCTGATTGAGTTAATATTGCTGGCATCCTGCCCGCTATAACGGTAGAATATTTCCCTGCATTGCCGGGCATCTTTCTGCAATTAATCCTCATTTTTCTTTACCTCTAGTGGAGGCAATGCTTCAGGCAACTCACTCAATGGAGAAATCTTGGTGATAGCATTGTATTCAGGAGGGCAGGCTTCCATGCAGGTATTACACTTGACGCATTTCGACTGGTCAATTACCTTGGCTCCCGTTTTTCCCTGATAGATGGCTTCGACTGTGCAGGTGCCCACGCAGGCGTCGCATGATTTCTGGCATTTTGCGGGAACGATATAGTAAGCCATCAAGTTATAGCAGCTGCGGGCAGGGCAGCGTTTTTCATTGATATGAGCTTCGTATTCATCGCGGAAATAGCGCAGGGTTGTCAATACGGGATTTGGAGCGGTTTTGCCCAGATTACAAAGTGCCGATTCTTTGATGTCCATTGCCAGGTTTTTCAGCGTATCCAGAACCTCGATGCCGGCCTCACCTTTAGTGATAGAGTTCAGAATTTCCAGCATCTGCCGGGTTCCGAGACGGCATGGAGTACATTTACCACATGATTCGCCCTGCGTGAATTCCAGAAAATACCTTGCCATATCAACCATACAATCATCTTCGTCGAGTACCACCATCCCGCCTGATCCCATCATTGAGCCTGCTTCTCTAAGCGAGTCGAAATCAATGGGCCGGTCCAGTTCCGATTCCGGCAGGCACCCGCCCGATGGCCCTCCGATCTGCACCGCTTTGAACTTTTTGCCGCCGGGGATCCCGCTGCCAATAGAAAAAATAACGTCGCGCAGGCTGGTGCCCATCGGGACCTCAGTTAGTCCGGTATTCACTATTTTGCCGGCCAGCGCAAAGACAGCAGTCCCCTTTGTTTTTTCAGTGCCGATACCTGAATACCATTCTGCGCCCCTTTCAATAATGCGGGGCACTGAGGCGAGCGTTTTGACGTTGTTGATGGTGGTGGGCTTGCCGAACAAGCCCTCATTGGCGGGGAATGGCGGGCGATAGCTTGGCAGGCCGGGTTTGCCTTCAATGGAAGCAATTAGAGCTGTCTCTTCGCCGCAAACGAAGGCTCCCGATCCCTGAAAAATCTGCAGATCGAAGCTGAAATCGCTACCCAGAATGTTGTTCCCGATCAGGTTTAAATCCCGGGCCTGGTCAAGAGCGGCCTTTGCCCTTTCATTAGCCAGCGGGTATTCGGCTCGGACATAAATGTAGCCAGACCCGGCGCCAACAGCATAACCGGCGATAATCAGCCCTTCTATAACGGAGTGGGGATCGCTTTCCAGTATCGAGCGATCCATAAAGGCGCCGGGGTCGCCTTCGTCAGCGTTGCATACGATATATTTAGGTTTCGCTTCAGCGTTGCGGCATAGCTGCCACTTTTTCCCTGTGGGGAAACCAGCTCCCCCCCGTCCTCTCAATCCGGATTTTTCTATTTCCCCGATAATGGATTCGGGATTTGTCTGTAATGCCTTTGCCAGTCCGGAATAGCCGTTATGGGCAATGTAATGATCAATTTTGGTTGGATCGATCCGACCGCAGTTCTCGAGCAGAATGGGCTTCTCGTAAGCGAAGCGAGGCAGGTCATAGATGGAAGGGACAATTTCGTTTGGCTCCAGCGCCCCCAGCAGAAATTCCAGGCAAGGGTCTTCGCCCAGTATGTAATCCCTTACCAGCAACTCGGCGATCTCCGGGGTGACATATCCATACAAAAGCGGCGGGTATCCCCCCCCCGGCTTGAAGATGGCAACCAGTGGCTCTGCATAGCAATGGCCCATACAGCCAACTTCGATCACGGGTATATCCAGATGTTCCGCTTCGAGTTGTTTACGGATAGTATTGAGCACATCGAGTGCCCCGGCTGCTCTTCCGCAGGTGGCAGTGCCCACCGTTATAACCGGTTTATCTCCTTTGAAAAGCTGTTCCCACTGGGAATGAGCTCGTTCCCGGATCTGCTCGAAAGTGGAAGCGATATCTGGACTCATCTGTTTTCCTCTTTTTCCTTCGCTATCTGATATTGAAGCAGTATCCCGTCTACTCTGGTAGGGCTGATCTTGCCATGAACCTCATTATTGATGATGGTTACCGGAGCCATAGAGCAGCATCCCACACAGGCAACCGTATCCAGATCGAATTCACGGTCAGGGGTGGTTTGCCGTTTGTCAATGTTCAGTCGCCTTCTCCATGCATCCAGTATTATTTGGCCGCCTCCCACATGGCAGGCCGTTCCCATGCAAACCCTGATTGAATGCCTGCCGGGTGGATTTAGCCGGAACTGATTATAGAAAGTGACAACGCTGTAAACATCAACTGAAGGTATACCCAGTAACTCGGCAATTCCTTCCATAACCACTGTAGGGAGGTAGCCTATTTTGTTCTGGGCTGCTTGAAGGGCGGGGATAAGGTTACTTTGGTTTTTTGAGAAAACTGTGGCTGCATGATCGAGAAAGCTGCGTATTTTCTCTTTCTCTTCCTCAGTGAGATCAAATTGTTCCTTGGTCAAGTTGTTCTACTCCAGCGCGGGCAAAATTATAGGAGCAGGTATGTTTCCTGCCCCTATAATAACCGAATAGTCTTTTCAGTGAAAGGCTCTATTTGAGTGTGAAACAAAACCCGGAATATAGGGTTTCGCTTTACAGCAAGTCCTCGATTCTCTTGAGCAGGTCTTTTGGCTTAAATGGCTTTTCAATGTAATCCTCGGCTTCGAGCGTCATGCCTTTGGAGACCGGGATGTTAGTTTCGCTTTTACGCTCACCATAGCTGGTAAGCATTATCACTGGAATATTTTTGAGCTTTTTATCCTTTTTGATCTCTTCTGCTGCCGAGAATCCATCTTCTACTGGCATTATAACATCAAGTATGATCAGGTCAGGATTTTCATTTCTGGCCTTTTTTACCCCTTCATCTCCATTTGATGCAGTAATAACTTCGAATTTGGTTTCCAGAACAATTCTTACCGATTCAACCAGATCGGGATCGTCATCTACTATCAGGATTTTAGCCTTGTCTGCCATAAATTTACTCCTTTCTCATCCTTAATGTTTTTTTACTGATGCTATTTTTGCAGAATCCTTGCTATTTTTTCCAGAATTACTGAAGGCGAAATAGGCTTCTCCACGTAGCCTTCCACGGCCATTTTCATACCTGTTTCTTCTTCGAAACGGGCTTGGCTTGATTCCTCTCTCAGGGATGTCAGTATTATTATAGGAATAGTGTGCCAATCCGGATTCTCCGAGGCTTTCAGCTTTTTGTAAACGGCAAAGCCTCCGACGCCGGGCATTATCAAATCAAGAATTACTAAATCCGGTTTTGCTGATTTGATTTTCTCCAGCCCCTCTGCTCCATACCGGGCGGTGGTAACTTGATAGCCTTGCGATTCCAGAATTATGGTTAATGCTTCCCGAATGTCATGGTCATCATCAATGACCAGAATACTATGGCTTTGTGGCAATTGGTTCCTCCACTTCTAGCAACTTAATTATACTAATAGTGCAGGCTATAAGTCTAGCCTCAGATGCGTAAAGTAAAGGTGAATTTGGCTCCTTTCCCTGTTTTGGGAGATGGACTTTCCACCTCAATTTTGCCCCCATGTGCCTCCACGATCCTCTTCACGATGGACAGGCCCAGACCTGTTCCCTGCACCTGAGCATTGCTGGCACGGTAAAAATCCTTGAATATGTGAGGCAGGTCTTCTTCCGGGATGCCAATCCCGGTGTCCTCAATCGTACCCACGATGAATCCATCACTCTCCGTAAGATTGAAATCCACTGTTCCGCCTTCCGGTGTGAATTTCACAGCGTTGCTTAACAGATTGGTGAAAAGCTGGCGCAATCTTATTGGGGAGCCCTTTATGGAATGAAGGTCAGGAGATATGCGGGCTGTTACTTTAACCTGTTTCTGTTCTCCCAGCCCGACAGCATCCTCAATTGGGCCGCTGGCAATCTCTGCAGGGGAGAGTTCTTTCATTTCCTGAACGATCTGGCCGGTCTCGATACGGGAGATATCCAGCAGATCACTTATTAGTTCCAGCAGTCCCTCTATTCTATTGCTGCTCCTTTCTATCATTTGCCTGTGTTTATCATTCATTTCACCGGCGTATCCGCCCAGCATCACCTCAAAATAACTCTGGATGGCGGCAAGGGGGGATTTCAGATCGTGAGCCACTATCGACATAAAGGTAAGAAGCTGGTTTTTCCCTTCTTCCACCTTTTTCAATTCTTTGGAGGCGCGCTCCAGTTGAGCTACTTTTTCCTGAAGACGCTGCTCGTAATATTTTCCCTGCGATTCGTACTCCGCAGCTTTTTTCAGCGCGATGGCTCCCAGGCTGGCAATGAGGTTCAGAAACTGGATGTCGTCGTGAGAAAACTGGCGGGATTCGTTGGTATAGACCCTCAGAACGCCGGTGGTTTCCCCCCGGAGGACCACGGGAACAGAGAGCATCGAGACTATCCCTTCACTGAATGCCTGCTCATGATACTGGACGCGGGGGTCGGCGTTCACGTCTTCGACAGCAACCGGATTACCGCTCAGCACCTCGGCAAGAATAGGCCCAACCCCTATGGGGCCTTTGCCAAGATACGATTCGCTGAGCCCGTAGGAAGCCGTATGGATCAGTTGTTTCTTGTTTGCCGAAAGCAGCATCAATGAACAGCCTTTGAGTTCCAAAGCCAAAGCCGTGCTTCTCACAATATCGTTTAATACGGCCTCTCTTGAAGTGCTGGAGTACACCTCAACGGCGATATCATACAGTGCTTTGTAGAAATCAAGGGACTTCTTTTCCATGCTGTCCTTTTTTCTGCTCTTCTCCATAGCATTCCTGAATTGGCACCAATTATGCCAATCATTTTATGGGAAGTCAAGTATTCCGGTCTGACGCCAGTAATTGTGTTGCAAATACGGGCAACGATTGATTTTTGGCGAAATACTTGACAATATATCCTTGATTGTTGTACGCTATGGCACAAAGTGTTTCGCTTGAATTAATCTCATCACCGGGAAAGGAGTTTTTCTCTAAATGGCTATAACTATAACTCTGGATGGAGTTGAAGTAAGCGGGAACCCCGGAATGACCATCCTTGATCTGGCTCAAGAGTCGGGTGTGCATATCCCTACCCTTTGTCATGATCCTCATCTTGTTTCTTATGGCGCCTGCCGTATCTGCCTGGTGGAAAACGAGCAAAATGGTGCGCTTCTGGCTTCTTGTGTATCTCCCATAGCTCCGGGAATGGTAATTAATACCCGCTCGGAGAAGGTGATGGCGAGCCGGCGAACTATCATCAAAATGATGCTGGCCAGTCATCCCGATAATTGCATGGTCTGCGATAAGGGCAACCGTTGCCAGCTTCGGCAAATCGCCACGGAGCTTGGAGTAGGGTGGGTGGATTTCCAACGGATCCCGCATCCTGCTGAAATTCAGGATCTTAACCCCTTTATTGAGCGGGACTTGAGTAAATGTATTTTGTGTGCCAAGTGCATCCGTGCCTGTCAGGAACTGGTAGTTGAAGGGGTTATCGATTACTTCAATCGCGGATTTCCTTCAAAGCCAGCGACTGTCGGGAATACTCCGCTGGAACTTTCCAATTGTACTTTTTGTGGCACATGTGTTAATCTCTGCCCCACCGGCGCGCTTCAGGAGAAGGTGAAGCCCCATCATGGCAGCACCGCCAAAGTAGTTTCCACAATTTGCGGTTTCTGCGGCTGCGGTTGCAATATCGATCTGGAAGTTAGCGGTAATTTAGTGGTGAGGGCAAAGCCAAGCGAAGGTGATACGCCCAATGGTGCTACTCTGTGCGTCCGCGGTTCCTATGGATTTGACTACATCCGCAGCCCGCATCGCCTGACCCAACCGCTGATAAAAGTTGATGGCGATTTTAAGCCTGCATCCTGGGACGAGGCATTGAACATGGTTGCCGGGAAGCTAAGTGAGATTAAGTCGGCCAGTGGTGCAGAAAGCCTGGCCTTTTTCGGTTCCTCAAAATGTACCAATGAAGATAATTATCTGTTGCAGAAATTTGCCCGGGAAGTGATCGGGACTCCTAACATTGATAGCGGAGGCAGCGTTTATAATCTGGCCAGCCGAAACGGGCTCGGAGGGTCGCTGGGATTTGCCGCCAGTACCAGCCCGATTAGTGATATTGAACAGTCGGAAGTGATACTGCTGGTCGGGGACGATCCGACAACATCGGCTCCTCAGGTTGGATATGCTATCAAGCGGGCAGTCAGGTACAAAAAGGCCAGCTTGATAGTTGTCAATTCCCAAGATACCGGACTTGCCTCATCTGCTCGATTGTCTTTGAGCCCTGAACCGGGCACTGAGGATGCTCTGTTTAACGGGATCATGAGGATGATCATTGATAATGGCATATGGCACAAGAGCTTTGTTTCAGAGAAAACGGCGGGTTTCGATAAGTTCTCTAAATCACTTTCTGGTTATGCTCCTGAGCAGGTTGAACGGATAACTGGTGTGGCATCTTCGAAAATACAGGATGCTGCCCGGCTTTTTGCTCAGGCCAGATGTGCCGTGATTATTTATGGCTCCGGAATAACCCGGCAAATCGCTGGAGATCGGATGGTAGCTTCGCTGGCTGATCTGGCCCTGCTTACCGGGAATATCGGGAAGGCAGGCGCTGGTATTTTTGCCTTGCAGGAGGAGAACAATGGGCTGGGAGCTTCGGATATGGGTTGCCTGCCCGATTTCCTGCCCGGATACCAGCCGGTAGCAAACGGTGCGGGACTTGCTCTTTCCGGGATGCTGGAGCAGGCAAAGTCGGGGAATATTAAAGGCATGTATATTATGGGTGAAAACCCGGTTGCCTTGATACCCGGTTCCGGGGAAATCCTTTCCTCGATCGATTTTCTGGTTGTTCAGGATTTGTTCCTCACTGATACAGCTAAACTTGCCAGTGTGGTGCTTCCGGCGGCCAGTTTTGCTGAGAAGGACGGTACTTTCACTAATTTTGAGCGGCGTGTGCAGCGGGTTCGAAGTGCAGTTGATCCCCCCGGCGAAAGCCTGCCCGACTGGCAGATAATCCAGAAACTGGCCGGGGCAATGGGACATTCCATGCCGTATTCTTCTGCGCAAGAGATAATGGATGAAATTGCTGCCCGCGTGCCTCTGTATAAGGGAATTAATTATGCCGATATAGCTCCGGGCGGTATTTTCTGGCCCCGGACAAACGGAAATCGTTTTGGAACCAGACGTTTATATGAAGATGGATTCGCTCAGGGATTTGGCCGGTTTTCCGTAGCCGAATTGCGGGAGGGGAAAGAAAGGGTCGTTCCTGATGAACTGGTTCCAAGGCGAACGGTTTTCCAGTTTGGCAGCGGAGTCCGCTGTGCAATGTCGGAGCGCCTGAGCGCAGTAAGGGTTGATGTTTAATTGCGAGGTTGCAACATGAGTGGAGATATCAAGGCACCGGAATTTGATTTTGACCGTTTGGAAGAGATTATAGCCAGATATAAAGGGCAGAAATGGTCGCTTATTCCTCTTTTGCAGGAAGTGCAGAGAGAATTGGGCTATATTTCTCCTGCGGCAATTAAACCCATCGCTGAGGGAGTGGGAATGTTTCCCAGCCAGGTTCAAGGGGTGGTTAGTTTTTATACCGGACTTCACACCACACCGCGTGGGCGGAACGTGGTCAAAGTTTGCCGGGGAACGGCCTGCCATGTTCGTGGCGGAAAGACAATTCTCAAGATCGTAAAGCAACGGCTTGCACTGGAAGAAGGAGAAACCAGTCCTGACCTCGAATATACCTTGGAAACAGTTGCCTGCATCGGCGTATGTGCCCTTGCTCCCAATATGGTTATCAATAACGATACATATGGTCAATTGAATCCTAAAAAGTTGAATCAGATATTTAGCAGCAGAAGTAGGGGTTAATTATGCAACAGCCTCAGCGTATTGTCTACGTTTGCCGGGGGACCGCCTGCATTTCCGGTGGTGGGAATGCTGTTTATGAAGCTCTCCAGAGTGAACTGGAGCATCAGGGCGTAGAAAACGCTACTATCGATTTCACCGGTTGCCACGGTTTTTGTCAACAGGGCCCGAATGTTGTAGTAGAGCCAGAAGGTATTTTCTATACCCACGTTCAACCCGAAGATGCGGCGGATATTGTGGGCATGCATCTTAAGGAAGGCAAACCGGTGGAACGTCTCTATTATCGGGAACCCTTGAGCGGTAAGCCAATCGCACTCTACTCTGAGATAAATTTCTACGCCAAGCAGCAGCGACTGATTCTGCGTAATTGCGGACATATCAATCCGGAGAGAATCGAGGATTATATTGGACAAGGCGGATATCGGGCGTTGCGGAAAGTTCTGGCAACGATGACTCCGGAGCAGGTAATAGAAGAAGTAAAGAAATCCGGATTGCGTGGCCGTGGTGGGGCGGGGGCTCCCACCGCCATGAAATGGAAGTTCTGTCACGATGCTCCCGGCCCGACAAAGTATGTCATTTGCAATGCAGATGAGGGTGACCCCGGCGCCTTCATGGATCGTTCTATACTCGAAGCTGACCCGCATACAATGCTTGAGGGTTTGATCATCTGTGGCTATTCTGTTGGAGCTGGCACCGGTTATGTTTATGTTCGGGAAGAATATCCGCTGGCAGTGAAACGGGTGCGAAAAGCGCTGGAGCAGAGTCGGGAAAAAGGTTTTCTGGGGAAAGATATTCTTGGTTCCGGGTTTGATTTTCAGATTATTGTTATGGAGGGCGCCGGCGCGTTCGTTTGTGGTGAGGAAACGGCACTGATGGCTTCTATCGAAGGAAGGCGTGGAATGCCGCGTCCCCGGCCGCCATTTCCTGCTACTTCCGGACTGGATGGCAAACCTTCCAACATTAATAATGTGAAGACGCTTTCCTCAGTTCCTGTGATCATAGATAAGGGTGCTGAATGGTATTCTCATATTGGTACTGAGAAAAGCCCCGGCACAGCTGTTTTTGCCATAACCGGAAAGATTGCCAACAGTGGTCTGGTAGAGGTTCCAATGGGAACCACTTTGAGAAAAATCATTTTTGACATTGGGGGGGGAATCCCTCGGGGTAAGGCATTCAAGGCGGTCCAAACCGGGGGCCCTTCCGGCGGTTGCATACCGGCACGCTATCTCGATCGTCAGGTTGATTACGATTCACTGTCACAGTTAGGTTCGATCATGGGATCCGGCGGGATGGTGGTTCTTGATGAGAACACCTGCATGGTCGAAATTGCGCGATATTTCCTCAGTTTTACTCAGGATGAATCTTGCGGCAAATGTACCCCCTGCCGTCTCGGAACCCGGCAGATGCTGGAAATCCTCACCAAGATTACTCAGGGCAAAGGACAGGAAGGCGATATCGAGAAACTCGAAGCTATCGCCAGAGTGGTGAAAGCATCCGCTCTTTGCGGGTTGGGACAGACATGCCCCAATCCAATCCTCACTACCATCAATTATTTCCGGGATGAATACGAAGCTCACATCAAAGAGAGGAAATGCCCTGCCGCTGTTTGCGATTCCCTAATGATCTCACCATGCCAGCATACCTGTCCGGTGGGAATCAATATTCCTAAATACGTTGCTGCCATTGCCGAAGGCGACTATATGAAATCTATCGAAACTATCAGGGAAAGGAATCCTTTCCCATCGATCTGCGGGCGAATTTGCCATCATCCTTGCGAAATGCGCTGCCGGCGGGGTGAACTGGATGATCCCGTGTCTATTCGTTCCCTCAAACGTTTCGTTGCCGACTGGTATTTCAATAATGTTACCGATGATCCTGACCCATTCCCGCAAACGAGATCCGAACGGGTGGCAGTGGTCGGTGGAGGCCCGACGGGGTTATCCTGTGCTTACTTCCTCGTGCAGATGGGTTACAGGACAACGGTTTTCGAGGCTCTTCCAATTGGTGGTGGAATGCTTTCGGTAGCTGTTCCCTCCTTCCGCCTGCCCGCCGCGGTAATTCAGAAGGAAATTGATTATATAGCGATTGTAGTGGTCGCTAAAATCAAAGCCAAATCAGCCAAAGAGGCACAGGTCGAAAAAGCTTTGAAAGATGTTCTTCCCGAAGCGAGGAAAGAGAAAGCGTTCCTTTCTCTTTCCTCACTTTGGGAAGAACGTCTTTCAACGCCTTTTCAACCTTTGCCTCTTTGCCTGCTTTGGCTTTGATTTTAGCGACCACTACAATCATGAGCTACTCCTTCAATTGTCATTTCGCACAAACGGGAATTTATCATCCCTGTTCCTGCTGAGCCAGTAATTCATCGATATCCAGCGGTTCACCCTTGGATGCTTCCCGGCGCATGTTAATAGCACCTTCGGGACAACGGTCAGCGCAAATACCGCATCCCATACATTTATCGAAATTTATTACTGCTTTATCGCCGCTCTCGTTCATGCTGATGGCGTTGAAATGGCAATAGGAATCATCAACACATGATTGACAGCCAACACAGCTGTCGGTAACTTCTGCAACGTACCCGGAAGGAGCCATGATAGGAATGGTTCCTTCCAGCAGGTTCCACATTTTGATACCCATACAACAGCAACTGCAGCAGTTGCATATCATGTGAAAACAGTTACCTATTTCTTTCTTGAACCATGCGGTATGGACGAACCCCTTCTCATGAGAGGATTCGAGAACTTTCAAAGCTTCCTCCTGAGAGGATTTGCGGAATATTTTATTGTGTTCAGCCATAAACGGAGCTACCGGATCACCGATAAACATGCATACGTTCTGCTCTTCAGGGGGGAGACACGGGTTCAGTGAAGCGGCCCGGCAGGCACACCTGCCCAGAGCCACCGAATTGGGATTGTGCAATACTATATTCTTAGCATGCTTGAAAGGCACCACCTTTTCGGAAACGTCTATCTTTATATCCTCTTTTTGAGTGACCAGTTTGATAGCTTCTTTCAGCCTGACTACCTTGGCGTGATAGATGCTGGTATCGGCACTCGGAGCAGCATCGGAAATATGCTGTATATACATATCCATCATGTGGTCGAGGTCTTCGCCCAGCTCGTAAGGGAGTTTGTTGGTTGGGATGCCCAGAGATGAGACTACCTTGTTCAAAAAGTAATCTATATACTTGAGATAGAGATACGATGGGTAGAAGTTGTTCTTTTCATCAAGCGAGAAGTAATCATAAAGCGCTTTGACCGTTTCGTTGTGCATGGGTCCACCTCCTGCTTAAATTTTTAGATTATTTTCAATTGAAATTATTTCGAAATGTCCAACTATTTTAGTTTGACACAAAATTCAGCGGATGTGAAGGGATGAAGTACTAGTGTAATCATTATGCAATACTTAGAAAAATATACGCATCAACTGGAAGACATAAGATATGTCCTGAGATTGACTTTCGCATTCCGCATTCCCAGTTTGTTCCTGATGGAGTATCTGTGGGTATCAATGGTTCTGGCTGACATTTCCATCAGGGCAGCGATTTCCTTGGTGGTCTTGCCCTGTTTGACCAGATTGGCCACCTGTATTTCGGTGGGGGTTAGCCTCATATATTTAGTTGAAATACCCTGCATAAATGGTGAAGTTAGCTCGTTGAGGTTTTCCTCCAGGTTTTTCAGATATGCCTGCTGAATCTCATCCAAATCGCTTTTCTTGATTTTTTCCAGATACGGGAAGACGAATTCCCTCACATTGAACTGAATCCTTTCCCCCATTTCAGTTCTGACTTCCTCCGCTTTTTTGAGCATGACCCTTAGCGCTGTGTTAGCTTCTTCGAGTTTAGCAGTGCGTTCTTTTACCAGTTGTTCCAGCACATCCTGATGCCTGTGGAGCGCTTCTTCGGCTCGTTTACGTTCGGTGATATCCCTGGTAATGGAGAGAAATCCCACTATTTCACCATCCTTTACCACCGCCCGGGGGTTTACCTCAAGATAGACCTGATTGCCATCTTTATCAACAGCTTCAAACTCCAATACCGGGTTTTGCTCCGGGTCGTCGCCAATCAGTTTCCGAGTGTATTCAAGGCTTTTCTCCCAGGCTTCCGGACTCAGCACTCCGAAATCATAAAACCTTTTCCCAATCACATCTTCTCTATTATGCCCAAATATGTCCTCAAACTTGTGGTTTACATCAATAATTCTGTCATCAAGCCCCACGTAGGCAATATGGTCATTGGCATTTTCAAACATCGTTTTGAATTTCTCTTCGCTTTCCCGCAATTTCTCGATAGTTGCCCGAAGAGAAGCAACTTCCTTTTCTCTCTCCGCGAGGCGCTCTTCAATTTCTTTACACGACGGTTCGTCATTCATGAAATTCCCCCGATTAGAACTAAAAAGGCCCATACTCCTGGCATTTCTACCGGGTATGAGCCTTTTGAATCAGCGATCTTTCAAGGTCTAGCGATATGAGTAATTGGGTGGAGCCGTAGCCCGCACGCGCTTTCTCACCTTCCATAGCTCCTGAATGAGCGATTCCGGCTCCTCTTTGCCCTTTTCCTCCCAGGGTTTACCCAGACCCATGTCAGTGGCTATTATTTTATAAGCCGAGTAGGCCTCGGCACAACTGGCGTTCGAACCAACCCACCAGCATCCGCCGGTGGCGTAGAGGTTCTTTACGGGGGTACGGTAATTGGCCAGTTCGGCTGTTGGCCTGTTGGCACCAACCTGAGAAGGAATGCGGTCGATTCCTGCCATCGTGCCATTGGGCCCCAGGTTTCTCATCCGGAGATTATCGTAAGGGCTGTTAGTATCGATACCAATGATGTTGTCATAAGTCATGTTAGGAGCATAATCCTTCCATATCTGCATGAGTTCATCGGCGTATCGCTTCTTAATTGCCAGCCACTCTTTTTCGCTATACTTCGAGGCGGGAGGTGAAAGCTGCTCGTTCTGTACTACGTGTTTGCCGGGTGGAGCCATTGAGGGGTCAACCAGGCTATGGCAGCCAACAGTCGGGCAATAATCTTCCAGCGGAGGCCATTCAAGGGCCTTCTCGTGCTGACACTCCCGGGCAATATGCATCGGATTGGGATCGGGTTGCATCCCTAGCCATTCACACTCGTGAATATCAGGATTGAAAGCCTCTGCCTTGTACTTGGGAGCTTCATTAACGGCGAAACTATACCACATCAGGCATCCGAAAGAACGGGCCAGATTACGCACCTTGGTCTTCAGTGCGTCATTGATATATTCCTCGCCGATTATCTCGAAGCAAAGTTGTTCCGGACTCATACCGGCACTGATCACCAGTTTGTTAGCTTTTATCTGGCTTCCATCGCGCAATTTTATACCGGTAGCGGTTCCGTTTTCGATGATGGCCTTTTCAACTTCGGCATGGGTGAAGAATTTGCATCCCATTTGAACCAGGCACTGGTGCACCGCATGTGCCACCTGATGAGTGCAGCCCCTGTTGAAACCTATCGTTGGTAAAGTCGCGGTGTATCCTAGTGCGTTCACTCCGCCGCCAGGCTCGGTGATATCGTCAACTGAGGAAACAGCGAATCTCAAAACACAGGATTGCAGTTCCTGACTTTCAAACCATGTCTGGGCAGCGTTCAGCATGTTACCTTTGAGGATACTTTCGGTTGGATCAAATCCGGCTTCAATAAGTTTGGGGTAAAGATCAAACTGGCGCATCCCCACTTCCGGGCGGGCCTGCCATTCCGGCGGGAGGAACAGATTATCTATCTGCACTCGCTGATATAAATCGGAGTTTTCCAGTTTCCACATATTCAGCCACTTATCAGCATCCTTCTGGGAAAATCGGGCAATCTCACGGGCGGATTTCTCCTGGGTTGGATCGTGCTTATCACTGTAAATAGCAATAGCAGTTTCATTATTACGAAAAACAAAACCATCACTGCAGAGATGCTGGTCCCACTGAATACCGTAATCCCACAGTTCCGGGAAATCCCGCCAGGCAGGAACATAGTACCAGGGAAGTATTATGTTAGCATGGTCATTGCCACGAAAGCCAGGAGCCGAAAGTTCCTCGGTGCACAAACAACCACCAATCTCATGCCTTCGCTCAAATATGCCGACTCTCATTCCGCCGTATTTGATAAGGTACAGGGCAAGAAACAGGCCTTTGGTTCCTCCTCCGATTATTACCGCATCGAAAGACGCATCAGCCATTCATAACCTCCATTTTTCTTAAAATTGAGTGTATCGAAGGATGGAAATTAAACCGCCTCCGATAATAGCGCCGGATATTGAGATGATACCGTTTTTACTTTCAAATGTCAATATTACGACGAACCGAAAAATCTAATGGCGCTTATGGAAATATTGAGTATCCGTTTGTTGCTGGGCTTACTCTATAAATTTAGGTATGTTATGTCAAAAGACGATTAATGCCAAATTCGGATACTTGTCAAAATGGTTTTCTTGTTGTATAATGAGAAGCTACCTTAAACTGATAAAAATAAGTCCGAATTGGCAGGTCAATTTTTGGGTAGTTTTGTTTTTCCTTTTCTCGGAGGTGAATCCAGAAAAGGGGAGAGGAGGGCAGGGATATGAATGGGGAAGGAAATAAAAGGGGAAGAGATGCAGAGCATGTCTCAGGCAGTCGGGATATTAGGACTGTCTGTGAGACTGTTCTGGAGCATGCCAGAGGACAGCTGGTTTATCAGGTCAGCTGGCTGCAGGGATTAAATCTTCGCTGGGAAATAGAGAGTGCCAAGTTTGATCAGGAAGAGCAGTATTACAAAGTGCTGGTTTTGTGCTATCCTGAAAATGCAAATATCGAGAGCAAGTCACGCTGGGAGTATCATATCGATACCAATGGGGAACTTTATCCAGGCACTCCCTTGTGTGAGTCTAAAGGAGGGTGGACACAGAATATGGATAGAAGAGAGGAGGACTCAAAACACCAAGTGCCAGAGGCGATCATTGAGGCATTCTCTTCTGAAGAGAAGATAGAGACTGCTAAGGCTTTCAAAGAAAGTGCCAGCGAGCATGCTAATAACGATGAAATCGATCTCGCTATTCAGGATTATACCAAGGCTATTGAGACGTATCCACTAGACGCGGAAGCGTATCAAGAGCGTGGCCTCCTTTATAAAGGCAAGGGGCAATATGACCTTGCCATCGCCGACTATTCCAAGGCCATCGAGTTGGAACCAGATGATCCGGTGGCATACAATCGTCGGGGAATAACATACAGCATTAGAGGTGAGTATGATCCGGCCATAAGCGATTTTACGCGCTCAATCGAACTTAACCCTGATGCTGCGGTCTCTTATAATAATCGAGGATTTGCTTATCGGAACAAGGGTGAATACGATCGTGCCATCGCCGATTTTTCCAAGGTTATAGAGTTGCGGCCTGAGGCAGCTATGCCGTATAACAGCCGTGGATTGAGCTACGATGCCAAGGGAGAAACTGATCTTGCCATCGCCGATTATACGAAGGCTATCGAAATAGACCCGGAAGATGCGGTGGCTTACAACAATCGTGGATTTGCTTACGATGACAGGCGAAAATATGATCTTGCTATTGCCGATTTTTCCAAGGCTATTCATCTGGACCCGAGGGATCCCGTAGCATATCGCAATCGAGGATTGGCCCATCGGCACAAAGGCGAATACGATCTTGCCATTGCTGACTATTCGCGGGCTATCGATCTGGAACCGGATTCGGCCAAGGCTTACAAGAATCGGGCGATCGCATATAGCGTCAAGGGCAGGTATGATCTGGCGATCATTGACTACACTAAGACCATTGAGCTGGAGCCTCAATCACCGGGGGCCTACAACAGTCGCGGTTTGGCTTATAGCGGCACAGGCGATTATGATTCTGCCATTGCTGACTTCAGTACTGCGATCGAATTAGATCCCAAGGACACAGCCGCTTACTGTAACCGGGCACGCGCTTATCAGGCCAAAGGATTGGTTATGAAGGCTGAAGAGGATTTCAAACGGGTACTGGGTATTGATCCAGATCACAAAGAAGCTCGAAATTGGCTGGAAAAGATGCAGGGAACGGAAGATAAGGGAAAAACGAAAGAGAAGGTGGAAAAGGTGGAGAGGGTGGAAAAGAAAGAGGGAAAAGAGGAGAAAAAGGGGAAAAAACTCAAATTCTGGTAGTTTTTGTACTCCAGAATCCACAAGGTTTTTGAACAAATAAAGAGGGATGGGGCATGCATGCCCCATCCCTCTTTATTTACCATGGCAGGCAATTTCTGATAAATGATCCTTTATTTCACCATAAAAATCCCTGCCCTCTGTTTGACATTGGATCCTTTTTTCACTATTATGAAAAGTAAGAAATCATGACAAAGTTCATCTTTGTCACCGGCGGTGTAGTTAGCTCGATAGGAAAAGGAATCGCTGCCGCTTCCATCGGAAGAATCCTAAAGAGTCGGGGCCTCACCGTCACCCTCCAGAAACTTGATCCCTACTTAAATGTTGATCCCGGTACAATGTCCCCATACCAGCATGGAGAGGTTTTCGTTACCGATGACGGCGCCGAAACCGATCTGGACTTGGGCCATTACGAGCGCTTCATCGATGAAAATCTCACTCAGGCCTCCAATGTTACTTCGGGAAGAATCTATAGTGCCGTTATTGGCAAGGAACGAAAAGGCGAATTTTTAGGCGGGACCATCCAGGTTATCCCCCATGTGACCGATGAAATAAAGCGGCAGATTTGGAAGGTGGCCGAAAAAACCGGCGCTCAGGTGGTTATCACAGAAATAGGGGGAACCGTTGGCGATATAGAAGGACAGCCATTTTTGGAAGCCATTCGCCAGATGCGCCATGACGTTGGCCGGGAGAATACCCTCTTTGTACACTTGACCTTGTTGCCTTACATAGCTGCCTCGGAGGAAGTGAAGACAAAACCAACCCAGCACAGTGTCAAGGAGCTTCGATCTATCGGCATCCAGCCCGATGTGATCCTCTGCCGCAGTGATTATCCGGTACCAGATGGGCACCGGGACAAGATCGCCCTCTTTTGCAATGTTGAAAGAGAAGCCGTTATCCCTCTGGAGACTGTATCCAATATTTACGAAATACCGCTGATTCTGGATGAGGCGGGGCTTGGCGATATAATTGTCAACAGGTTAAAACTTGGCGGGACAAAATCGGATCTGCAAGAATGGCGTGAGATGGTGGAACGGATGAAGGTTACCAAAAAATCCCTCTCGATAGCTCTGGTAGGCAAATACGTAAAACTGAAAGATTCCTACATATCCGTGCGGGAAGCGCTAAATCATGCCGCCCTGAAGCACGATCGAGATGTTAATATTCTATGGGTTGATTCGGAAGAACTGGAAAATCAGGATGTGAATTCGGTACTTCACAATGTCCAGGGAATCGTAGTTCCCGGCGGGTTCGGATATCGTGGTATAGAGGGAATGATAAAGGCGGCCAAATATGCCAGGGAGAGAAAAATCCCCTATTTAGGATTGTGCCTCGGTATGCACATAATGGTTATCGAGTATGCCCGCCATGTTCTAAGTTCATCCGATCCCAACTCAAGCGAGTTTGTGCCTGATACCCGCTATCCTGTGATCGATCTCCTGCCGGAACAGCGCCAGATTAAGGATAAAGGCGGCACCATGCGTTTGGGCAGATACGCATGTGTTCCGGTCACGGGCACGCTGACAGACAAAGCATATAATGGAATCCAGGTCTATGAGCGGCACAGGCATCGCTTCGAATTTAATAATGATTTCAGAAAGTTACTGGAGAATGGGGGGCTGATAATTGGAGGACTTTCCCCGGATGGACAGCTGGTCGAGGTGGTCGAAGTTGCTGATCATCCCTGGATGGTCGGGACTCAGGCTCACCCGGAATTTCTGTCCCGGCCCTATCGGCCCCACCCGCTTTTCAATGATTTCATCAAGGCAGCCAAATGCACTTTAATAGAAGGGACTCAGCGTTCCTTTATTTGAAAAATTCGGCTTGGATGTTTAATCGGTATCTCCCCCTTACCCTTGCATTGAAATTAAGGTAAAAAACAAGAGGATTCAATGAACAAGAATGGTGTTGCCTTCGATAATGAAAAGTATCTTGCCGACCAGACTGAAGCTATCCTTGAACGGATAGGGTGTTTTGACAACAAGCTGTATCTGGAGTTCGGTGGAAAGCTGCTCTTTGATTATCATGCTGCCCGTGTTCTGCCGGGATTTGACCCGAACGTGAAAATTCGTTTGCTGAACAGGCTAAAGGATAAGGCTGAGATAATCATTTGTATCTTCGCCGGGGACATCGAGCGCAAAAAAATGCGGGCTGATTTCGGCATCTCGTATGATGCGGATACATTTAAGCTGATAGATGATTTGCGCAGCTGGGGACTGGAAGTAAGGGCTGTGGTGATAACTCGCTTCACCGGCCAGCCGGCAGCGGAAGCTTTCAAAACCAGATTGGAACATCGAGGGATCAAGGTTTATACGCACCCACCCATTAAGGGCTATCCTACCGACATTGACAGGGCAGTCAGCGACGAGGGATACGGAGCAGCCCCATACATTGAAACAGAACGCCCGCTGGTAGTGGTCAGTGCCCCCGGTCCCAATAGCGGAAAGATGGCTACCTGTCTTTCCCAGGTTTACCACGAGCATAAGAGAGGGATTAACGCGGGCTATGCCAAGTTTGAAACCTTCCCGATATGGAACCTGCCCCTGAAACATCCGGTGAATGCAGCCTACGAGGCTGCCACGGCTGAACTTCGTGATGTAAACCTGATCGATCCTTTTCACCTTGAAGCTCATGGCGTAAGAGCGGTCAATTACAACCGGGATGTGGAATCATTCCCATTGCTGAAACGGGTGCTCGAGAAAATAACCGGCTCCACAGCCATGTACAAGTCTCCAACTGATATGGGAGTGAACCGGGCAGGGTTCGCTATAATCAACGATGATTTAGCCGCAGAGGCAGCCCGTCAGGAAATCATCCGGCGCTTCTTCCGGTACTCTTGCGAATATATAACCGGACAGGCAGATGCAGAATCTGTCCGACGGCTCGAGTTGTTGATGGAGGAATATCAAATCAAGCCGGAAAGCCGCCCTCCCGTAGCACCGGCTCGTAATGCTGCCAGAGAAGCGGAAGCAACTGTAGACAAAGGGCATGGGGGAGTGTTCGTCGGCGCGGCCCTTCAGCTCCCCGATGGTTCCATTGCCAAAGGACAAAACTCACCACTCATGCATGCCGCCTCCAGCCTCGTATTGAACAGCATCAAGAAACTTGCGGGAATTCCCGCTGATTTGGAATTACTTGGTGAAAACATAATTAGCTCTGTGGCTAACCTGAAGAAGGATATCCTCAAACGAGAAGCTATCAGCCTTGACGTGCGTGAACTGCTGGTGGCGTTGAGCATCGGAGCCGTTACCAATCCTACTGCCCGGCTTGCCATGAATCAGTTGCCGCAGCTTCGTAATTGCGAGGCTCACATAACGCATATACCCCCATCCGGAGACGAAAAAGGGCTGCGCATGCTCGGAATCAACCTTACCAGCGACCCCGCCTTCGCTTCCGACAAGCTCTTCGTTGCCTAGGCAAATCCTGTTCTACTTTCCCTCTCTTGACATCTGTTGTTCTATTCAGTAACATAGGTAATCGTTGGCCGTCGGTAAATGGCTACCTATTACTTGCCTAGCACACAACTATGATCGGATCGGAATCTAACAAAGTCGAGAGGAAAGCACTTGCCATCCTGCGAGTTATCAGCGGTTCGCCAGAGCCGGTTGGTGCCCGGGTGGTGGCCCGCCGATTGCAGGATTTTGGTATCGAATTGACTGAGCGGGCAGTGCGCTATCACCTCAAGTTGATGGATGAACGCGGGCTCACCAAACTGATTGGCCGTGACGGAAGAATTATAACTGCTCAGGGAATCGAAGAACTTAAGAGCGCACTGGTACAGGATAAAGTCGGGTTGGTGCTTTCCAGGATCGAGCTGCAAGCCTTTCAAACTAATTTCAACTGGCAAACCCGCACAGGCAGAATTCCCGTGAACATCTCATTTTATCCCAAAGATAAATTCGGCAAGGCATTAAACTCAATGGCCCCGGTTTTCAAATCAGGGCTCTGTGCCGGGGATCGCGTGGCAATTGCTCGAGAAGGTGAAAAAATCGGCGACTTCATGGTGCCGGAGAACATTACTGCTTTGGCTACGGTTTGCAGCGTATTAATCAACGGCGTATTGCTCAAGGCTGGCGTTCCTATGGATTCCCGGTTTGGTGGCATTTTGCAAATTAGAAACAAACATCCTCATCGGTTTGTGGAATTGATTCACTATGCAGGTTCATCACTCGATCCCTCGGAGGTGTTCATTCGCGGCAAAATGACTTCCGTAAGAGAGGCAGCCAGAGACGGAAACGGCAAAATACTGGCTAATTTCCGTGAGATACCGGCTATCTGCCGGCCCATCGTCGAAGAGTCTATCGCGGGAATGAAACAGGCTGGTCTCGGGGCAATCGCTTTGATGGGAAATACCAGCGAACCCGTTTGTGAGATTCCGGTTGATCTGAACAAAATAGGAATAATTCTGATCGGGGGCATGAATCCCGTTGCCGCCGCTGAAGAAGCAGGAATTAAAGCTGATAACCGGGCCATGAGCACGGCTGTTGACTACAAGGAACTCATCAAATTTGAGGACATTTTAGACAAAACAAAATAATTTTAAAGGAGGAAGACATGAATCTTCAAAGACCAAATTCAAACGATGCCACCCGGACTTTCAATCGATCAAAGAGCGTAGTCCCGATGAGCGGGCTATGCACCCGATGTGTTGACGGGTGCACCGGAAATTGCGAGGTGTTCAAGTCAACATTCCGTGGCAGGGAATTGATTTATCCGGGACCGTTCGGAGATATCACCGCTGGGGGCGATAAGGACTATCCGGTTGATTACTCGCATTTCAATATTCAGGGATATGCACTTGGCGCTAAAGGGCTTCCAGAGGGAATTGTTGGCAACCCCGATACTGCCACATTCCCATCGGTAAACCTCGAAACCGAATACGGTTGGGATATCAAACGCAAGATGGAAGCACCTATTTTCACAGGTGCTCTTGGTTCTACCGAAATTGCTCGAAAGAACTGGGAACATTTTGCAGTGGGCGCTGCTATCAGCGGCATCACTCTTGTTTGTGGGGAGAACACTTGTGGAATAGACCCTCAACTTAAACTTGATTCCAACGGCAAAATCACTCTGGCTCCAGATATGGACCGCCGTATCGAACAATATCGCCGTTACCATCATGGCTATGGTGAAATCTTAGTCCAGATGAACGTTGAGGATACACGGCTGGGCGTGGCCGAGTATGTCCAGAAAAAACATGGATTGGATACTATCGAATTGAAGTGGGGACAGGGCGCCAAGTGTATAGGTGGTGAAATTAAGGTTGATAGCCTTGAGCGTGCCCTCGAACTCCAGAAACGCGGGTATATCATTACACCCAATCCCGCCAACTCGATCATTCAGGCCGCTTTCAAAGACGGTGCCATCAAGGAGTTTGAGCGCCACAGCCGGCTTGGATTTGTAGATGAGGAAGGTTTCTACGCGGAAGTGCAGCGTCTGCGTGATTTGGGATTCAAACGGATCACGCTTAAAACCGGAGCCTATAGCCTGCGAGAACTGGCTATGGCTATCAAGTGGGCCTCAAATGCCAAAATTGACCTCTTAACCATTGACGGTGCTCCCGGCGGAACCGGCATGAGTCCCTGGCGCATGATGGAAGAATGGGGCATGCCCAGTCTTTATCTCCATGCAGCTGCTTATGAATTTGTACAAAAACTGGCTGATAAAGGTGTGCGCACACCCGATCTGGCATTTGCCGGGGGGTTCAGCAGCGAAGATGGCATATTCAAAGCGCTGGCACTCGGTGCGCCGTTTGTTAAGGCAGTGTGTATGGGCCGCGCTCTGATGATTCCGGGAATGGTCGGCAAGAATATCGATCAGTGGCTAAAAGATGGCAAGCTGCCAAACACGGTCAGTCAGTTCGGTTCGACAGTTGAAGAAATCTTCGTCAATTACGAAGAGGTAAAGGACATGGTTGGTTCCAGCGAGATTAAGAGTATTCCGCTGGGAGCGATCGGTATTTATAGTTACGTCCAGAAACTATCGATCGGGCTGCAGCAGTTGATGGCCGGTACCCGCTGTTTCCGCCTGTCTGCCATTAGCAGACGGGACATTATGTCTTTAACCGAGGAGTGTGCTAAAGTTACGGGCATCCCGTATATCATGGATTGCTACCGCGAAGAGGCCATGCAGATTCTGGAAAGTGGAATGTCTCGGCACCCGGCCAATAACCATTCGAAGCTACAACATTCGAGGTCGGGCAGGCATGCCTAAAGGTTGATCGCCCAGAGCTGCCTTCGAAATCAAAAAAGGGCTCCTTAACTGGAGCCCTTTTTCATCTGTTTTGGAAAATGACCCGCGGTAAGATTTTTAAATGTAATCGTGTACGCGTCTTTCCAGTTCTTCATACCGGAATAATTTATTGAACTCAATAAACCCCGCCATGGCACGCGAATCGGGACCTCGATTACTGGGATAAATATCTTGAGTGGGCCAGAGACCTGCCTGACGAATCGCATCCCGTACTGGAGGCGGCGCTTGGCTGGCTCCATGAAAATCGCTATGAGCCGGAGCATGTTGCCCTGTGCTGGGGCGATGCCCGCCTGCCGAACGCCATCTTCACCTCCGATGGCACGCTTTTGGGACTGCTGGACTGGGATATTGCCTGGCTGGGCGATCCTGAATCAGATATTGCATTCGTTCTCACGCTCGATCACCTGCTCGGCGAAGGAATAGGCGTTCCCCGGCTGGAGGGACTCCCCGGCAAAGAGGAAACTGTAAAGCGCTACGAAGAACTCACCGGCTGGAAAGTGAAACACCTCTTCTACAATGAAGTCCGGGCCGCCTGCGTTGCCGGTCTGCACATATTGAAAGTGCAGAAGAACTTAAAACAGCTTGGTGCCTCGCTGCCCGGCGATGACCCCGAACGCGATAATTTCTGCACTCAGTATCTGGCCGGATTGATGGGTTTACCCGCTCCCGGCACAGCAGGCAAAGAAATCGGCAGGATCGAAGACTTGACGGCAACAGTCCAGTTCCACCTTACCGGGACTGATGCTGCAGACTGGTATGTGGCCTGTGATAGAGGAAATGTGACCCGTTGCGAGGGGATAGCAGAGAATCCCGATACCATCGTTACGCTCCCTGCCAATATCTGGGCAGCTATCCAAAAAGGCGAGATGAACCAGTTTCAGGCCTGGACCAGCGGCGAACTGAAAATTGATGGCGACCACACTGTACTTAATCTGCTTGAGGCCGTCATTGCCAGACTTGATAATTAACCGGTAGAGAGCAGCTTATTCATCTCTTCGCGGGCTCTGGATACCTGCTGTGGAATATGCCGGTAGTTTCCCCAGGGATATCCCCGCAGCCCTTCTAACGAATATACCACATCCGCTTTCTGAAGCAGTTTCCGTTTAATGGCACGGCTTCGCAATTCATCCACCCGGGCCAGTATCTCAATGACATTCCCCGGACGCCGGGGGTCATTTGCCGCAGGGATATCAATCACCACAATGGGATCACCGGTCTTCTCCACGCTTCTCAGGGGCAATTCGCAACAGAAGGTACTGCATACAAACTCCCGATCGCCGATAATGGCTGGCGGGAAAAGGCCCGGAAAGGCGATCCCGGCTTTCAGCGCCTCAGATAGAACCCCCTCTTCGAGAAGCATTTCCTTTCCTTCCATCAGGTCAATAGTGGAAATTGCGGTTGGAATTTTCAGATCGGCGAAGGTCAAGTTCCCAAAGTATTTCAGCAAATCGTTATCGATACAATCCCATTCCAGAAGCCCGAGCCGGGTAAAATTGCCCTGGCAATACAATCGCTCCCGAAGAAAATACGAGAAACTATCTCTCACCCGCCGGGTACGGCTGCGAGTGACGCCCGTCAGCCTTTCCAATCCCCAGAGATAGCGGTGATTATCATTAAAAAAGCGGATAAAATGATCCGAAAGAGCATTCAGGTCCCTGCCCAGAGCGAACTGGATTGCTACCAGCGAACTGGAGTCGGCCGCCACAATCCGGTTGATCCGAATGTGGTGATCTTCAAAAGCCTGAAGCGTCCCGATATGAGAGACTCCCTTGAGGCCCAAACCTCCCAGAACAAGTGTGATTCCATCGGGGAACATCTAAGCGCCGAGCCTCCGTTTCAATTCGTTACAAGCCTCTCTGGCAACTTCATACCCGCGTGTAATGGCCTGTTCATATGACCCGAAATCCAGCAGTTTAACTTCCGGCATGTTTATTTCAATTTTGAAATCGGCCTGTTCCAGTTCCCACTGAGCCAGCAGGAATTCCTTCATCATTTCCACAAGGGTGAGCATATCGGAACCCGTCTGATACCACCACTCAACTTTCGGGGCCAGTTGTATGGCGATGACAAAATCAGCTCCCTGATCGCGCAATTCCCGAACGGGGACATCCGCCAGAACACCGCCATCCACGAGTAACCGGCCATCACGTTCGATGGGCGGGAAAACGCCGGGCAGCGCCATTGAAGGCAGGATTCCTTCGACAAGGCTCCCTTCATTAATGGTAACGATATCCCCGCCGAGCAAATCCACAGCCACGCAGGAGAAAGGTATTTGAGTATCGCTGAAACTGCTCTCCCCGAAAATCATGCGCAGGGCACGGACATCCTCTTTGTGGGAGAGAAAGGAGGAACGCAACAGGGAAATATCGCACAAAGTAGTGGAAAGCCAGTTGCGCAAAAATGACCGATGCTCTCGATTACGGAAGATATTGAATGAATCAACGTTGACGCTCTCGACAGTTTCTTTCACCAGAGCAGTCAATTTATCAACATCTTTATAGAGCGCATAGCTTCCACCAATAATTGCGCCCATGCTGGAGCCGTTGATCATGTCGATGGAAATCCCGGCCTCTTCAAAAGCCCGAATTGCGCCGATGTGGGCATAGCCTAACGCCCCGCCACCTCCTAAAGACAGACCGGTTTTCATCCTTTTTCCTTCGTATTCATAAAGTTCAATGGCAACTGAAAGGGAAATCCAAGTTTCCCAATTATAGCAAATTTGTCGTCGTGTTGGCGATTGCCCGGTGATTTGCTTGACACAGTGCCTTAATAAACCATACAATACCACCCATGATATCGCGTGAAAATCAGGGAACTCGCCTGCATGGTACAAAGGTAATATTAAGAGAAAAAACCATTGCAGATGCCGCAAATGATTATATCTGGGCCACCGACCCCGAACTGATGCGATTGGATGCCGACAAACCCTATCCCTTCGATTATCCCGAATATCTGGCACGATACCCGCAGGGTCTGGCCACACCGAACAAAATTCAGTTCGCTATAGAAATTATGGGTGGCGAGCATATCGGCAATTGTACCTGCTACAACATTGATGAGAAGCATAAAGAAGCGGAGCTGGGTATAATGATCGGCAATCGGGAGTACTGGGGGAAGGGCTACGGCTCGGATGCCCTGAAAACTCTGATGCGGCATATCTTTGAGGAACTGGGGATGGCGAGACTGTTCCTGCACACCCTGGAATGGAATGCGAAAGCCTTCGAATGCTTTGAAAGATGCGGATTTGAGGAATGCGGGCGCGTAGTAAGCGAAGGACAAAAATTCATCAAGATGGAAGTGTTCTTTCATGGGCAGGTTTAGCAAACTTCTGAACGAATGGGGAAGACGGATATTTTGGTGGCATCCCCCTGGAAGAGAGTTTTTCTTGACACACTAACGTGAACTATAATATAGTCAATTCAGTTAACCGCATTTTGCCTGCAGAATCATTCGGTTTGACGCAGGCTGGTTTTCAATTCAACAATGTAAGGGAGATCAACCCCATGAGAAGTGATGTCACCAAAAAAGGTATAGAGAGAGCGCCACATCGTTCTTTAATGCATGCGCTCGGGCTTGGAGATAAGGAAATACGACAGCCCTTCGTCGGGATCGTCAATAGTTTTAACGAAATTATCCCCGGGCATATACATTTGAAAACCATTTCCGAAGCGGTTAAACAGGGAGTGTACAACGCCGGGGGGACCCCGCTTGAATTCAACACCATCGGTATCTGCGACGGCATCGCCATGAATCACCCCGGCATGAGATTCAGTCTCCCCAGCCGGGAACTGATTGCCGACTCCGTTGAGACGGTAGTTCAGGGCCACATGTTCGACGCACTGGTATTCGTTACCAACTGCGATAAGATCATCCCCGGCATGCTCATGGCAGCAGCGCGCATCAACATCCCTTCCATTTTTATCAGCGGCGGGCCGATGCTGGCAGGCCGCCTGGAGCGTAATACCTACATCGACGTTTTCAACATGTTCGAAGCGGTAGGCAAGGCAAGCAGCGGGCAAATAACTGAAGCAGAGCTTCACGAGCTGGAAAAGATAGCCTGCCCGAGTGCAGGAAGCTGTGCCGGCATGTTCACCGCCAATACCATGAACTGCCTGACCGAAGCGCTGGGCATGGGACTTCCCGGCAACGGGTCTGTTCCCGCCGCCACTTCACAACGGATAATCATGGCCCGGGAAGCAGGGAGAAAGGTGATGGAACTGCTGGAAAAAAACATCCGACCGCTGGATATCATCACCCCTGATTCCATTCGTAATGCCTTCGCTGTGGACACTGCCATGGGGGGCAGCACCAATTCCGTATTGCACCTGCTGGCTATTGCCCACGAGGCAGGGATAGAATTCCCGCTCGCGGAGATAAACGAGATCAGCCAAAAAACGCCCCATCTGGCCAAGCTGAGCCCGGCGGGAGAATACCATATCGAGGACCTTGATTTCGCCGGAGGAATTCCCGCACTCATGAAAACCATTAAGGACCTTTTGAATCTGGATGCCATAACCGTCACGGGCAAAACGGTGCGGGAGAATTTAGTCAAAGCAAAAGTAAAAGACACTGATATAATCCGGCCCAGGAAAAATCCTTATTCACCTACCGGCGGACTGACCATTCTTTTCGGGAATCTGGCCCCGGACGGAGCCGTAGTAAAAAGTGCCGCAGTCTCGCCAAAAATGATGGTACACCGAGGCCCGGCCCGGGTATTCAATTCAGAAGAAGAGGGTACCAGAGGAATCATGAGCGGTTCCATCAAAGAGGGTGAGGTGGTGGTGCTCCGCTACGAGGGGCCCAAAGGCGGGCCCGGCATGCCGGAGATGCTCACGCCCACATCTCTGATCACCGGCATGGGTCTGGGAGAAAAGGTAGCGCTCATCACCGACGGGCGTTTTTCCGGAGCGACCAGAGGGGCATCGATCGGACACGTCTCGCCGGAAGCCGCTGAACGAGGCCCTATCGCTGCACTGCAGGATGGTGATATAGTAAAGATTGATATTCCCAATCATAAACTGGAAGTTGAATTGAGTCAGAAGGAAATCAAACAGAGGCTGGCAAAACTGCCGCCATTCGAACCCAAAATCAAGTCGGGATACTTGAGGCGCTATCTGGAGAAAGTTACCTCCGCTAATACAGGAGCAGTTTTTGCTGACTAGCAGGCAGTCGAGGAAGAAATGGCCAAATTAAGAGGCGCCCAGATACTCTGCGAAACCCTCATTAAGGAAGGGGTAGAGGTCATTTTCGGTTTTCCGGGCGGAGCCGTGCTGCCCCTTTACGATACTCTTCCACAGTATCCGCAATTGCGCCATATTCTGGTGCGTCACGAACAGGGAGCAGCCCACGCCGCTGATGGTTACGCACGCGTATCCGGCAAAGTAGGGGTATGCTTTGCCACCTCCGGCCCCGGGGCCACCAACCTGGTCACCGGCATTGCCAATGCCCATCTCGATTCCGTTCCCATGGTGGCCATCACCGGACAGGTAGCCCGGCCATTTATCGGCAGGGACGGTTTTCAGGAAATAGATATCATAGGCATCACCGTGCCGATTACCAAGTACAATTACATGATACTCAAAGCAGATGACATGGCCCGCGCAGTCAGGGAAGCATTCTACATTGCCCGCACAGGCAGGCCGGGGCCAGTGCTCCTCGATATTCCTAAAGACGTATTCGATGAGGAAAGCAATTATACGGAGTCAGAGCCACTCGATCTGCCGGGATATGAGCCTATACTTAATGGCCATCCGCTGCAAATCAAAAAAGCGGCCAAACTTATCAACGAGGCCAAACGTCCGGTAATCATCGCCGGAAGGGGGGTCAGCATCTCCCGTGCCTATGATGAGCTTAAAGAACTGGCCGAGAAAGCCCAGTTGCCGGTGATCAACACCCTGCTGGGAATCGGGTGCTTCCCGGAAAGCCACATCCTGAGCTTTGGGATGCTGGGCATGCACGGCACGGCTCACGCCAACCTGGCTATTGATGCCTCCGATTTGATCATAGCCATAGGCATGCGCTTCGATGACCGGGCCACGGCCAGGGTAGCCGGCTTTGCCCCCAATGCGCAGATCATCCATATTGATATCGATCCCGCCGAAATTGGCAAGAACCTGAAAACCACTATTCCGATTGTAGGAGACGCTAAAAACGTCCTTCAATCATTGAACAAACAAGTTGAACCCACTAATCATACTAACTGGATTCACCAGATCGAGGAATGGCGGCAGCAGCATCCGATGTTCACCGTCAGAAAAAGCGAAGACCTCCTGCCCCAATATATCATCCGGCAAATATATGAGATTACCGGCGGTCAAGCTACCATCGTCACCGGGGTCGGCCAGCACCAGATGTGGGCAGCATTGCACTACTGTTATGATAAACCTAATAGCTTTATTTCATCCGGCGGGCTGGGCACGATGGGATTCGAACTACCGGCCGCCATCGGAGCCAAAGTGGGCGCCCCGAATGATATTGTCTGGACCATTGCCGGCGATGGCGGTTTCCAGATGACAATTCAGGAACTGGCCACCATGGCGCAGGAAAATATCGCCGTTAAGATAGCCATCATGAACAATGGATATCTGGGAATGGTTCGACAGTGGCAGGAGATGTTCTACAATCGACGCTATACCGCCACGCCACTGGCAGGCCCCGATTTCGTAAAGATAGCCGAAGCCTACGGAATAGCTGCGGTCAGGGTTGACAGCAAAAACGAAGTGATTCCCGCCATCCAGCAGGCAATGAATACTCCCGGACCATTCCTCATTGACTTTAGAATCGAGCCCGAGGAAAACGTTTATCCTATGGTCGCACCGGGAACCAACCTGTCAGAGGTTATAACAGATCCAAGGGACAAAGTCGTTTTGCCCGGATCGCCCAAGGTAATTAGTAAGCTTTAGGAAAACAATCCAGCTCATCCGAAACGGAGGATATTAAATGGCCACCATGAAGCATACGCTGGTAATGCTGGTTCAAGACAGGCCCGGTGTTCTGAATCGGGTAACCAGCATGATTCGCCGGCGTAACTTCAATATCGATAGCATCACCGTGGGGCACTCGGTAACTCCCGGGTTTTCGAGGATGGTTATCAGCGTCGATGGGGCTACCACTGCCGTGGAACAGGTTCGCAAACAGCTGGATAAAATCATCGAGGTGGTCAAGATAACCGATATCACCAATGAAGATATCGTCTCCCGAGAACTTGCCCTAATTAAGGTGGAATCAACCCCGGTAACACGCCATGAAATCATACGGATCGCCAATGATGTGTTCCGGGCAAATATCGTGGACCTGACTCCTGATTCAATAGTAATTGAGGTCTCCGGGGACGAGGACAAGGTAAGCTCACTTATCGAGTTGCTTCGCGGATTCGGGCTGATCGAACTGGCCCGTACCGGACGGATTGCGATAACGCGAGGCGCTCTGGGACCGCTACAAAAACAGGAACAGGAAAAACCCGGAAAACCAAAAAGACAGAAAAATCAAAAATCAAAAAAGACAGAAAAATAAGGAGGAAAAATGGCTACTATTTACTATGAGAACGATGCCGATCTTAATCTAATCAAGGGGAAAACCATCGGTGTCATTGGGTTTGGCAGCCAGGGCCATGCTCATTCTCAGAATCTGAAGGAAAGCGGCTGTGATGTCATGGTCGGTGAACTGGCAGGCAGCGAGCCGTGGAAAAAAGCCGAGGCAGCAGGGTTGAAGGTTGCCCCCGCCAGTGAGGTGGCCAAAGCCGCCGAGATCATCATCATGCTCGTTCCCGATACCATGCAACCTAAAGTATATCGGGAATCTATAGAAAAGCATCTCACCGCAGGCAAAATGCTCATGTTCGCTCACGGATTCAATATTCATTTCAACCAGATCATCCCTCCCCCGGATATCGATGTGACCATGATCGCCCCCAAGGGGCCCGGACACATCGTGCGCCAGCTTTATCAGGAAGGCTCCGGCACACCGGCGCTGGTGGCAGTGCATCAGGATGCTTCAGGACATGCACTGGACAAGGCGCTGGCTTATGGAAAAGGCATCGGCTCCGCCCGGGCAGGGATTCTGGAAACCTCTTTTGCCGAGGAGACTGAGACCGATCTTTTCGGAGAACAGACCGTGCTGTGCGGCGGCGTCACGTCACTGATCAAAACCGCCTTCGAGACACTGGTGGAGGCCGGCTATCAGCCGGAGATTGCCTACTTCGAAGTATGCCACGAACTCAAGCTGATCGTCGATCTCATTCACCGTGGCGGATTCAAGTTCATGCGCTATTCGATCAGCGACACCGCCGAATACGGTGACTATACCCGCGGGCCACGTATCATCAATGAAAGCGTCCGCGACGAGATGTGGAAGATACTGGAGGAAATTCAGAACGGTACTTTCGCCCGAGAATGGATTCTGGAAAACCAGGCAGGGGCTCCCTCCTTCAACGCCTTACGCAAACTTGAAGCCGATCACGAAATCGAAGAGGTTGGAGCACAATTGCGCGGGATGATGCCCTGGCTTAAATAAGTGATTCAAATTCCCCTCTTTCCCCCTTTGCCAAAGGGGGATGAAAGGGGGACACACCCCTTCAGGCTGTCTAAAAACAGGTGCAGGACGTTTCCTGCCGGGTAAGGGTGAAATCCCCTGATCTGCAATTTATGAGATCACAATAGAATCAGCCGGGCCTGCATTTGATCCTCCCTCTTATCCCTCCCATCGAGGGAGGGAAGGGGATTGAAAAAGAGGTGCAGGATTCTTCCTGCCGGGGGTTTTGGGGGTGTCCCCCAGCTTCAAATCCCCCTCTTTCCCCCTTTGCGAAAGGGGGACGAAAAGGGAGTTCGGGAATACAAGGGGGTTGAAAAAGAGTCTTCGGACAGACTGGGATTCCGAATCAAGTCCGGAATGACATACGTGTTTGATACAGATAAGGATCAAATAATATCACTGGCTGACAAGGCACTCAATAAACGCAAACAAACAACAGAGGAAGAAATGGAAAAGATCGTCATCCTGGATACAACCCTGCGCGATGGAGAACAGGCCGCCGGCGCATCCCTGACCCCTCAGGAAAAGCTGGAGATTGCCAAACAACTGGAAAAGCTCGGCGTAGATGTTATCGAAGGAGGCTTTCCGGCCAGTTCTCCGGGCGATTTTAAAGCGGTGAACAGCATCGCCAGAGAAGTACGCGGAACCACGGTTTGCGCTCTGGCACGTTCCAATGAAAAGGATATAGATACTGCCTGGGAAGCAATAAAAGAGGCCAAGGACCCTCGAATTCATCTTTTCCTTTCCTCCTCCGAAATCCACATGTCACACCAGCTTAAAAAGAATCGGGAACAGGTGCTGGAACAGGCACGCGCTATGGTTGCTTACACCAAAAAATATCTCAGTAACATCGAATTTGCGCCCATGGATTCCACCCGTTCCGACCCGGAATTTCTGCACCAGATACTGGAAGCTGTTATCGATGCCGGCGCCAACTGGATAAATATCCCGGATACCGTCGGCTATACCGTCCCTGAAGAATTCTGCAGACTGATTGACGGCATATTCCAAAATGTGCCCAATATCAATCGCGCCACCATCGGCGTACACTGCCATAACGACCTCGGACTCGCCGTGGCCAACAGCCTGGCTGTGCTTGATCACGGAGTCAGGCAGATAGAATGCACTATCAACGGAATCGGGGAACGTGCCGGTAATGCTTCCCTTGAAGAGATCGTGATGGTGCTCAAGACACGGAGCGATCTCTATAATTACTTCACCAATGTCGATACCACCCAGATTTACAAGACCAGCCGACTGGTTAGCGATCTTACCGGGCTACCCGTACAGTCCAACAAAGCCATCGTAGGAGCCAATGCCTTCAGGCACGAATCAGGCATTCATCAGGACGGGCTTATCAAGGAGCGCTCCACCTATGAGATCATGGACCCGGAATCGATCGGCTGGTCCGGAACTATCCTCACTTTGGGCAAACTCAGCGGGCGGCATGCCTTCAAAAAACGGCTTGAGTCTCTGGGATATTCACTGACAGATGACGAAACAAATCGAGCATTCGCCTCTTTCAAAGAACTGGCTGATAAGAAAAAGGAAATCACCGACCGGGACCTCGAAGCGCTGATCGGGGAGGAATTGCGCACCGTTTCCGAGACCTATCACCTGGAACAGATTCAGGTATCCTGCGGTGATCCCAGCCTCCCCACCGCATCGGTCAAGCTCACCGGCCCCAATGGAGAGCAACTGGCCGACGCAGCCCAGGGAACCGGGCCGGTAGACGCAGTTTACAAGGCCATCAACCGGCTGGTCAAGGTTCCCAACAAACTCATAGAATTCAGTGTCAAGTCGGTCACCGAGGGGATCGATGCTATTGGCGAGGTCACTATCAGGATCGAGAGTGAGGGAGTAAAGTACTCCGGCCGCGGCGCCCACACCGATATTATCGTGGCCAGCGCCAGGGCATATATGAATGCCCTGAACCGGCTGCTGGTTGCCAGGGGTAAATGAGTACCGAATCAGGCCTGACCACCGCCGCCAGCATCTGGATAGTAGCCTCTATCGGGATCGCCGCCGGAGCAGGGCTCTACATTATAGCAGTTGCCACAGTAGCACTTACCGCCATAATTCTGGCAATTCCTAAGATCAAAGATTAATCAGGGAACGCTGAAAATGAACATTGCAGAAAAGATTCTAGCTATCCACGCCAATAAAAAAGAGGTCTGGCCCGGCGAACTTATCAGCGTTCGGGTAGATCTCGTTCTTTCTAATGATGTCACCGCCCCGATTGCTATCAGGGAATTCGAACGCATCGGGGTGAAAAAGGTTTTCGATCCGCAAAAAGTGGTGATGGTGCCCGACCACTTCGTTCCGAACAAGGATATCCCCTCAGCGCAGCAGGCCAAAATGATGCGCGAATTTGCGCTGGAGCAGGGTATCATCTATTTCGAAGTAGGCCAGATGGGCATCGAACACGTGATCCTGCCGGAAAAGGGACTGGTGGTGCCGGCGGATGTAGTCATCGGTGCCGATTCCCACACCTGCACCTATGGCGCGCTGGGAGCGTTCGCTACGGGAATGGGATCGACTGATATCGCTGCCGCCATGGCCACCGGTGAGATATGGATGAAGGTTCCCCAGACCATCAAATTCGTCTACCACGGCAGATTGCAGAAGTGGGTCGGGGGAAAAGACCTCATTCTGCATACCATTGGAGACATCGGCGTCGATGGAGCCCGTTACGCCGCCATGCAATTCGAGGGGGAAACCATTGACTCGCTACCAATGGATGGACGCTTCACGATGGCCAACATGGCCATCGAGGCCGGGGGTAAAGCCGGGCTTTTCCATGTTGACAGGATCACTTCAGATTATGTCAAGCAAAGATCGTCCCGCCCCTTTAATCCAATCGAACCAGACCCCGATGCGGCATATGAAAAAGTCATCGAATACGATGTTTCAAAGCTCGAACCTCAGGTGGCCATTCCTCACCTGCCCTCCAATACCCGGCCCATCAGTCAGGTGGGGAATGTGGAAATTGACCAGGTTGTGATCGGGAGTTGCACCAACGGGAGGCTGAGTGACCTCATGACCGCCGCCGGGATTCTCCAGGGGCGGAAAGTGGCGAAGAATAAGCGGTGTATCATCATCCCCGGTTCTCAGGAGATTTACCTCGAGGCGCTGAAGATGGGCCTCATCGAGACATTCGTAGAATCCGGAGCGGTGGTAAGCACGCCCACTTGCGGGCCATGCCTTGGCGGGTACATGGGCGTTTTGGCTGAAGGTGAGCGATGCGTTTCCACCACCAACCGCAATTTCAAGGGCCGGATGGGTCACATCACTTCGGAGGTGTATCTGGCCAATCCGGCGGTAGCCGCCGCCAGCGCTGTGCTGGGAAGAATCGGGGGGCCGGGGGAGATGTAGGTAGCCCTTTACCCTTGCTCATTGTAGTATAATTAGAAAACAACAAGTCTTTCCGGCGAATCAAGGAAAAGAGGGTATTGATATGAACATGAAGATAAAAGACTTGACGACTGATGAATTGCGTACCCTGATAATCGAGACCATTAAAGAAACAATGGACGAATTGAGTGAGGATATAGCCGCCCTTTCAAGCGATGCTTATATTGAATCCATTGAAACGGCTCGTCAGGATTACAGGGAAGGTAAAGTTAAAAATTTTGAGGAAATATTCGATACATAATGCATCGAATCATATTTACTGAACGAGCCATTCGAGACCTCGATAAAATCGACAACAATATCCAACGGAGAATCGCATCAAAACTCAAAGAGTATGTCAATAATCCCCAGCATCATGCCCGGAAGCTTGTTAATCCCAAAATAGGTACTTATCGATTCAGGATCGGGGATTACAGAGTGGTATTTGATATAGATGACGACATCCTGATAATTTTACGTATAGGGCATCGGAAAAACATTTATCAGAAATGATACTTCGGACGCGACGGGGCGCTTTTCTGCATGGAGCGGTACTTCAATTATTAATCCGACAATTAAATACGAGACAAATTTTCCCAATAATGTCATTCTCGCAAAGGAGGGAATATAGTATTGCTCTAACCTGGGTAAGTAACAGAATTGCCAGAGGTGAGCATGCAGAACAAGCATTAAGCGAAAATGAAAAATACATTGCGAGTATTGCAGCCTCATCTGCCGACGCTATCTTGAGCATGGACCCAAATGGTAAGATCACTTCCTGGAACAAAGGAGCCGAACTCATTTTCGACTATAAAGAGGAGGAGATTGTCGGCCAATATATCTCCACACTGATTCCAGATAACCTGTTACGTGGTGGAGAATTGGAAAAGCTGGCCGCAGAGATACACAAAAATGGATATATCCGAAGCTTCGAAACCGAGCGATTGGCCAAGAATGGCCGCATTATACCCGTCTCCGTAACGCAAACAGCACTTACTGATAACGAGGGTAACCTGAGAGGATATTCTAAAATAGTCAGGGACATCACAGAGAAAAAAGAAGCTGAGAAGTGGATGCAGGAATCATTTGGGAGAATAGTGAAAGCCGAGCGGGAAATTCGGGAGATGAATTCAAAGCTTGAAGCAAAAGTAAAAAAGCGTACTCAAAGTCTGAGCAAAGCCTATGACGATTTGAAAAGAATAAATGAGGATTTGAAAAGTGCCAATGAAAAACTCAAGGAGTTCGATAGAATGAAGACCGAGTTTGTATCCATGGTTTCCCACTCACTAAGAGCGCCAATCACCAATATAAACGGGGCAATTGAGCTTCTTGGCCAAATCGATATGCCCTGCGAAAACCCCGAACAAAAAGAGTTAATTGAAATTATGGAAACAGAAAGTGCCCGGCTCACCAAATTGATTCAGAGCATTCTATCCGTCTCCCGTCTCGAAGGCGGCAAGCTCAAACTCAAAAAAGAACGCGTAGACCTGCGCCAAATTTCCCAAAAAGTAATCAGAAACCTTGAAACTACCGTTGAAAACCACTCATTCAGCTTTTCCTGCCCTGATGATTTGCCTTTAGTTACAAGTGACGCTAACTATACCGAAGAAGTGCTCGTTAATTTAGTTGACAACGCCATTAAATACTCGCCCGGGGGCGGAGAAGTAAGGGTAGAATTGGCAAAAAAAGGCGACAATGTTATTGTATCAGTCATTGATCAGGGCATAGGGATAAGTGACAAAGAGATGGGGAGGATTTTCGAAAGCTTTCACAGGGTTGACGGCAGTGATAGTGGATCTATCGGAGGCTATGGATTGGGACTATATATATCAAAGCGATTGATTGAAGCTCAAGGGGGTAAGATAGAAGTCGAAAGTGCCTTGAATCAGGGATCAAAATTCAGTTTTTCATTGCCGATATCAAGAGACGAATGAGAATTCAGGCATCAGCATCCGTTTTGTCAAATGCCAATCACTCGCCTATGATAGCTGAGTTTGAGGCGATTATAGTGCGATCTCGGGTTCTGCCATTTGAGCAACACTTACAGATTAATTATGTATAATAAGGTGAAATTATGGAACGTCGAAAGGTGCTGATAATTGATGACGATTTGAGCCTCCTGCGATTGCTTGGAAAGGCTCTCGAGAAAGCCAGTTATGATGTTGCGGTTGCCTCCGATGGCGTGGCGGGATTGAAATCCCTGTACACCGAGCAGCCGGACATTGTGGTGCTGGATGTCATGATGCCGGTCATGGATGGCTGGGAGGTTTGCAAGCGCATCCGGGAAATCTCGAAAGTACCCATAATAATGCTTACCGCTAAGAGCGATGAAATGGATAAATTGAAAGGATTCAGCCTCGGTGCTGATGATTACGTAGTAAAACCGTTCAGTTTCTCGGAATTCATTGCCAGAGTAGGAACCATACTTTCAAGAGTAACCGGCGATGTAACTTCGAATAAACCAAAGATTTATTCCGGAAAAGGCCTGTTGATAGATGTTGACGCCCACAGGGTGAGCCTTAATGGAGAATACATTCAACTAACCCCTACGGAATTCCGATTGCTCGTTGCGCTGGCCGAAGGGTATGGCTATCCTATCCCAAGCGAGTTGCTTATCAGCAAAGTCTGGGGAAATGAATATGTCGGCGAGACGGAACATGTCAAAAGATATATTTGGCTTCTGCGCTCCAAGCTTGAAAAAGATGCCGTAAATCCTGAATTGATCCTCACCGAAAGGGGCATCGGTTACAGGCTGGTAATGGAGGATTGATCTGCCACCTTTTTCCTCGGAAACCTCTTAGGTTCAAGTCCCTTCCCAAAATGCCTTAAATACCTTTCCCCTCAGTACACATCCTGCTCCGCTTTCTACTGCTGTTGCAGGCAAACGCCAAAACCTTCTCTAACCGAGAGCATAAACCCTTCGGCAATACTGGCGATCATTTAAGGTTAAGCCTAGAATGCAAATCCTAGACCTCATTTAGACCGCATATAGACCTGATTTAGACCTTGGGATGATAGGCTTATTACAGGAAGTGGAGGTCAACTGTGGAAAGAGAAGTAGCAACCAGAATTTTGAATAGTTTATTGGACGAACGCCTGCTACAGGCTAAGGATGAGGCGGAAAAGGAGATTGAAAAAGTGATCGACCATAAGCTGGCAGAGACCAAATCAGAGATCATGCGCTCAGTCGATTACATACTGGGGCAAAAAACACCTGCAGGTAAAGAGGCAATTCTGGATATTCTGGAGAGGGCAGCTGTTGATACGGATTTCATGGCTCAACTTGCTGAGAAACCCAATGAGGCCCTTCGGGATTATGGGCTAACCTATGATGAGAAGGCGGCCATTGATAGCGGGGACATCCGTCAGATAGAAGAATGGGTCGGTAAGCTGACCCCTCAGCAGAGCAAATGGCTTCAGGCCAGATTGCAGCAGGAAAGGTGGTAAATGATCAATGGTCAATCCTGCCACGAGAGCTAAGGAACCTCTGAATAAGTGGTGACTTCGGGGGTCTGGGGGTGTCCCCCCAGCTTCGATCTTCCCCCAAGATTGGGGGATGCAGGGGGTTGATCAGAGGTTCCCTAATTTGGCAAATATTTAATTTAGTAGTGCTCCTGTGACGATTAAATAATACTCGAAAGGAGGTGATTATAATGCAACCGGAAATCAACAAAGGCAAACTGGAAGGTCAAATCGAGAAGGCTGTAGACAAAAAACTCAGCGAAACCAAAGAAGAGATCATGAACGCAGTGGATAACATCCTGGGAGAGAAGATCCTCGTGGGAAGAGAAGCAATCCTGGACGTGCTGGAAAGAGCGGCTGTTGATACTGACTTCATGGCTCAACTTGCTGAGAAACCCGATGATGCGTTGAAAGGTTATGGGCTGACCTATGATGAGAAAGCAGCCATCGGTAGCGGAGACATCCGCCAGATAGAGGAATGGGTTGGCAAGCTGACCCCAGCGCAGAGCAAGTGGCTATGGGCTAGACTGCAACAGGAACGATGGTAAAAACAATAATCATTGCCATCTTTAGTTTGCAGACTGGTTTTTAAAACCGGAAGTATCTGATGAGGTAAAGAAAATGGTTGTTGAAGCCAAGCAGTATAAGATCGAAACTAAAAGCATAGATGTAGGACAGGTGGATCGCATTCTGGCATCTTTCAGGGGTACGAGGGATGAGCTAATCCCAATCCTGAAGCGCTTTCAGGATACTTTTGGCTACCTGCCGGAAGAATCAATGCTAAGGGTAGCCTCTTTCCTCAAGATGCCGGAGAGCGTCGTCTTTGGGGTGGCGAGCTTCTATGACCAATTCAAGCTCGTTCCCACAGGGCGCAAAGTCATTAAGGTATGCCGAGGAAATGCCTGCCGCGTTCGTGGAGGGAAAAAAATTCTCAAGGAAGTCGAGAAAATACTCGGCATCAAGCCCGGAGAAAGCACACCCGACCTTGAATACGCGCTGGAAACTGTGGCCTGTCTGGGCAGCTGTTCTCTGGCACCAACAATGGTTGCCAATAAGGAAACCCTCGGTCGTATGACACCTGAAAAGGTGGACGACATCATCGAACACAACAAGTAAGGGGAAAAATCATGGCTGGGAAAAAAGAATTCGACTCTGCGCTTCCAGATAAGCAACGTGCGGTTCTGATTTGCCAGGGCACAAGCTGCACTTCGGGCAAATCCGATCAAATCAGGACCGCACTGGAACAGGAAATAGCCAGAGCGCAACTGAGCAATATCAATATCGAAACTACAGGTTGCCACGGCTTCTGTCAGGAAGGCCCAACGGTGATTATCGAACCTGAGGGTACATTCTATACTCATGTTAAAGCAGAAGACGCGGAAGAAATTGTTAATTCACACCTGATGAAAGGAAACCCGGTTGAGCGATTGTTTTATCACGATCCAACTACCGGCGAACCAGTGGCTAACTACTCTGATATAGATTTCTTCAAAAAACAAACCCGCCTGGTTTTACGTAACTGCGGACATATCAATCCGGAAAGAATAGAGGACAGCATTAAAGCAGGTGGCTACGAAGCTCTTAAAAAGGCCATCCTCAAAATGTCTCCTGAGCAGGTTATTGAGGAAGTAAGACACTCCGGACTAAGAGGACGAGGCGGAGGCGGTTACTCAACTGGAGATAAGTGGCAGGTATGCCGCAATGCACCGGGCAGAGAAAAATACATCATTTGTAATGACAGAAATACCCTGGAAGGTGATCCGCACATGCTTATCGAAGGCATGACTATTGCTGCTTATGCCATCGGGGCAAATGAAGGATTCATCAGCTTCAGAGCAGAGTCACCG
The DNA here is from genome assembly GCA_041300025.1 of Dehalococcoidia bacterium. Classification (GTDB taxonomy): domain Bacteria; phylum Chloroflexota; class Dehalococcoidia; order SZUA-161; family SpSt-899; genus JBGLNL01. Next base: position 219,950 of record JBGLNL010000001.1, read on the forward strand.
CTTTCATTTAAACGCCTGAATAACGCCATCGAACAAGCGGAGCAACACGGATTTCTTGGCAACGGTATTCTGGGTTCAGACTTTAATTTCAGCTTGCAGGTGAAGGAAGGCATCGGCGACTTTGTTTGCGGCGAAGAAACTGCCCTGATTGCCACTTTGGAAGGTGAGCGGGGAACGCCGCGCCCGAAACCGCCTTACCCCGCGGAATCAGGGCTCTGGGGCAAACCAACCATCGTAAACAACGTCAAAACCCTGGCAAGTATACCAACCATTATTGGTGACGCAGCGAAATGGCATGCCATCGGGACAGAAAAAAGCAGGGGAACAGCTATTTTCAGTCTGACAGGCAAAGTCGCCAACAATGGCTTGATTGAAGTCCCGCTGAATATGCCGCTACGGGATATTATCTTCGGTATTGGCGGCGGAATTCCCAATGGCAAAAAATTGAAGGCTGTTCATATCGGAGGACCGTCCGGCGGCTTTTTACCGCCCAGTGCCCTTGATCAACCCATCGACTATGAGGCATTGGAATCAGCCGGTTCCATTATGGGATCAGGGGTTATCGTTGTTCTTGACGAGGATAGCTGCATCGTAGATACGGCCAAGTTTTTCCTTTCCTCCACTCAACTCGATTCCTGCGGCAAATGTATTCAATGCCGCTGGGGACTGAAACAAATGGTTGATATTCTGGAAGACATCACCAGCGGGAAGGGCCAGCTTGACGATATAAATCTGTTAATTGAGATTGGAGAAGGCGTTCAGGCAGGTTCGCTCTGCGGTTTGGGGAAAACGGCTCCCAACCCGGTGCTTAGCTCGATCAGGTATTTCCGCAAGGAATATGAAACACATATTAAAAAGGCACACTGCCCTGCCGCCGTATGCAAGGGACTTGTCAAAGCTCCCTGCAGCCATACATGCCCTGCCGGAGTTGATGTCCCACGATATCTGCGCATGATAGCTGAAAATCGATATGACGATGCGGTAGCGGTTATCAGGGAAAGAATCCCCTTCCCTGCCGTTTGCGGATATATTTGCGTTCATCTGTGCGAGGCCAAATGCCGTCGAGGAGAAATCGACGAGCCGATAGCCATAAGGGCTCTTAAACGTTTCGCTGCAGATCATTCCAAAAAACTCCCGAAAGGAATGGAGAAAATTGCGCCACCATCCGGCAAGAAAGTGGCCGTGGTGGGTGCAGGGCCTGCCGGGCTGACAGCCGCATACTATCTGGCTAAACTCGGTGGACATGCAGTTACCATCTTTGAGGCCCTGCCGGAGACGGGAGGCATGATGAGAGTCGGCATTCCCAGATATCGTTTGCCCAAAGAAGTGCTGGATGCCGAGATCGATGTCATCAGGAATCTCGGGGTGGAAATCAGGACAAACACCAGAATAGAATCCATAGACGCATTACGTGAAGAGGGATACGATGCCGTGTTCCTCGGCCTTGGTGCGCACGAAGGAAGCAAGATGCAAATTCAGGGCGAGGACACTCAGGGAGTAATCGACTGCGTCTCATTCCTGCGTGATGTCAGCCTGGGAAAGAAAGTAAAACTCGGCGATAGAGTCTGCGTTATCGGTGGGGGCAACGCTGCTATAGATGCCTCCCGAACCGCTCTTCGCGTTGGGGCCAAAGAAGTGACCATCATGTACCGCCGTACTCAGGATGAAATGCCCGCCGCAGAAGAGGAAATCGATGAGGCTGTAAAGGAGGGAGTAAAGATCGAATATCTCGTGGCTCCTAATAAGGCATCTCGCCAGAACGGTCATATCGATCTGGAATGCATTCGCATGGAACTGGGAAAGATGGATACCAGTGGCAGGAAACGCCCTGAACCGGTTGACGGAAGCGAATATACCCGGGAATTCAATGCGGTGATAGCAGCTATCGGGCAAAAGTCACATATCCCGAACGATATGGGGGTAGCTACTAATAAAAACGGCACACTGGTAGCAGACCCTGATACGCTCGTCACCAGTAGAGAAGATACTTTCGCCGGTGGGGATGTCGTCAGCGGTCCGGCATCGGTTATTGAGGCAATTGCAGCTGGAAGGCAAGCGGCCATCTCGATAGATAAATACCTCGGAGGAAACGGGGTGATAGATGAAATTCTGGCACCCCCGGAAGAAATAAAGGGACTGCCTGAAGATACGGGGGAAGAAGAGGAAGAGGGCGAGAAACATCGTCCCAATATCCCTGAAATGACGCTTGCAAGGCGGCAAAAGAACTTCAAGCTGGTAGAGCTTGGTTTACCGGAGGCAAAAGCCATTGAAGAAGCAAAAAGATGCCTTAAATGTGATCTTGAAACCGATTGATCAGATACTCAAGAGAGGTGATTTAATGGCTACAATTATTGAAACCGCAGCAAAAACAAAATTAGAGACCGTCACACTAACCATTGACGGGCAGAAAGTTGAGGTGCCGCAGGGAACGACGGTGCTGGAGGCAGCGCAGGGAGCAGGCATATATATCCCTACACTTTGCTATGATCCTGATTTGACACCTTACGGTGCCTGCCGCCTTTGCGTTGTTGAGATCGAGGGAATGCGCGAACTGGTCACTTCATGTACTACCCCGGCAACTGAGGGAATGGTGGTAAGAACCGAGACTCCCAAAGTAGCGAAATCCAGACGTATTACTGTTGAATTGATCATCGCCAACCACCAGACTGATTGCCTTACCTGTTATAAAGATGGCCAGTGTGAATTGCAGAAAGTCGCCAGATATCTGGGCATTCAGCCGGAGCAAGTTAACCGGCTGCGCAAGAGCACTCGTTTACTTCCGATTGATGACAGCAATCCGGCGTTCGCCCGCGATCCCAACAAGTGCATCCTTTGCGGCAGATGCGTGCGCGCCTGTCATGAGATAGCCGGAGTCGGAGTTATCGAAATGGCTTTCAAAGGGTATGAGGCCAAAATAAGCACCTTTGGCAATAAACCGCTTAGAGAATCGATTTGCGAATCCTGCGGAGAATGTATTAACCACTGCCCGACCGGAGCCCTTGTTCCCAAACGCGCCAAGCAGGTGATGAGGGAAGTAAAAACCATCTGCCCATACTGCGGCGTCGGATGTTCAATGTATTTGGGAATTCGGGGCAATGAGATCGTCAATGTGCGTGGTGATAAGGATAGCCCGGTTAATCATGGTGGACTTTGCGTGAAAGGTCGTTTTGGATTTGACTTCATAAACCATGCGGAGAGACTGGCTCATCCTTTGATAAGAAGGGAAGGCAAAAGTAAGGATATCGAGGTCAACGGCAATCTGAAAGACGTGTTCCGGGAATCCACATGGGAGGAAGCCCTTGAACTGGTGGCCAGTAAGCTTTCGAAGTTCAAGAATGAGAGCGGGCCGGACAGCATAGCGTTTTTGAGTTCGGCCAAATGTACCAACGAGGAAAACTATTTGGTTCAGAAATTTGCGCGGGCTGTTATTGGAACCAATAACGTCGATCATTGTGCACGCCTCTGACATTCCCCCACAGTGGCCGGTCTGGCCCAATCGTTCGGAAGCGGAGCAATGACCAACTCGATAGAGGATTTCACCAAGGCAGATCTGCTCTTTGTGATCGGATCCAACACCACCGAGTGTCACCCGATCATCGGGCGCGCCATTCGTAAGGGAGTAAAAGCAGGAACTACCAGACTTATTGTGGCGGATGCCCGTAAAATCGCACTCGCTAAACTGGCTGATGTTCACCTTCGTCACAAACCCGGGACAGATGTCGCTTTGCTCAATGCCATGATGCATGTGATCATCAAAGAGAACCTTCACGACAAAAAATTTATTGAAGAACGAACCGAGGGATTTGAGGAACTGAAAGAAGTTGTCAAGGAATATACCCCGGAGATAGCCGAGGAGATAACCGGCGTTCCCAGCGCTGAAATAGTAAAGGCTGCGCGCCTTTTTGCCAGCGCTGAAAGAGCATGCCTGCTTTATGGCATGGGGATAACACAGCATACCACAGGAACGGATAACGTCAAAAGCACGGCTAATTTGCTCATGCTGACCGGTAATATCGGCAGGGAAGGCACTGGTCTGAGCCCACTGAGAGGCCAGAACAACGTTCAAGGTGCCTGCGATGTAGCGGCACTGCCCAACGTTCTGCCAAGCTATCAGCCAGTAGATAATCCGGAAAAAAGGAAATTTTTTGAACAGGCATGGGGTGTTGATCATCTGCCTGCAACGCCGGGGCTTACCATGGGAGCCATGATAGATGGAGCACTGGAAGGTAAAATCAAAGCAATGTACATAATGGGCGAGAATCCCATCATGTCCGATCCTGATATGCGGCATACGAAACGGGGCCTGACGAACCTTCAGTTCCTTGTGGTGCAGGATATCTTCCCGACGGAGACAACAGCTATTGCCGATGTTATCCTGCCGGCAACCCTCTTTGCCGAAAAAGACGGCACCTTTACAAATACTGAGAGGCGAGTACAAAAACTGGTAAAAGCCATCGACCCTCCCGGCGAAGCCAAACAGGACTGGCAGATTATCTCTAAACTGGCAAACAGGATGGGGTACTCTTTCGATTACGAAAGCAGTGCGGAAATTATGGATGAGATCGCCTCCGTTACTCCCATTTATGGGGGAATTCACCATGACCGGTTGAATGAGTACGGGCTACAATGGCCATGTCCTGACAGGAGTCATCCCGGAACTCCCATTCTCCATGTGGGTAAATTTAACCGCGGCCTTGGTAAATTTTTCGGATTGAAATTCAAACCACCAGCCGAATCGGTTTCCCACGGCTATCCGCTCATTTTGACCACGGGACGTGTGCTGGAGCAATTCCACACCGGCAGTATGAGCAGAAGATCGGATGTGCTCAACAGGCTTAACCCTGCGGGTTCAATCGATATCAATCCGGAAGATGCGCTTCACCTCGGAATCGTTAATGGTGATCTTATGGCTGTAACCTCAAAAAGAGGCAAAGTTGAAGCGCCAGTCAATATCACCGATAAGATGGCTCCGGGAGTCGCCTTCATGGCCTTCCACTGGAACGAAACACCTGTCAACATGCTGACAAACCCTGCGCTGGATCCTTCGGCAAAGATCCCTGAATACAAGGTTTCGGCTGTCAGAGCCGTTCTGGCAGTACTGGACAGGGCCGCTCAGGACAACGACTTTTTTGCCTGGCTAGCCGATAACCCTTCCGAGGCCCTGAAAGAATACGACTTGAACCCGGAGGAACGGGCAGCCATAGTAAGCGGAGACATTCGCAAAATCGAGTCATGGGTGGGTAAGAAACTGGATGAAAGACTCCGCAAATGGCTCATAGCCAGATTGCAGCAGGAAAAGTGGTGATAAAAATAAATTTCGAGGCATGATATCATAATATAGAGAAAAAATCCATCCATATGTTATAATCCACATCGGTGTATTAGATGGCAGGCAAATAATGAGGTGGGGAACAATTTTTTCTCCACCTCATTTGCTGAACATGAGCAATGCAAATCTGAAATATTATAGAGGAGTAGCTTATGTATGAAATATTGCATAAAGAAGATTTGACCCCGCAAATACATCTCCTCAGAGTTCATGCGCCTGCGGTAGCAAAAAAAGCCAGAGCAGGACAGTTTGTAATTCTGATGGTAGATGAGATAGGCGAGCGGTTTCCGCTGACTATAGGGGGATGGGATGTTAAGGAGGGAAGCGTGACCGTCGTCTTTATGGAGGTTGGCACGAGCACCCGAAAGCTGGCCAAGCTAAAGCCCGGAGATTCCCTCTACGCTTTTACCGGACCTCTGGGAATACCAACACACGTCGAAAACCTGGGCACTGTATGCTGTGTAGCTGGCGGGTTCGCCACAGCAATAGTCGTACCTGTTGCACAGGCGCTCAAAAAGGCAGGTAACAAGGTCATTTCCATAATGGGCTTCCGCACTAAGGACCTTGTATTCTGGGAAGATAAACTGCAGGACGTCAGCGATGAGTTGATCATGTGCACCGACGACGGGACATACGGGCGCAAAGCGCTGGTCACCGAACCTTTGAAGGAAGTTCTGGCGCGGAATAAAGAGATCAAAGAGGTGATCGCCATCGGGCCAACAATTATGATGAAATTTGCCTGCGCAACAACCCAGCCATTCGGGGTAAAGACGCTTGTCAGTCTCAATCCGATAATGGTTGACGGTACCGGAATGTGCGGATGCTGCCGTGTAGAGGTCGGTGGAAAAACGAAATTCGTTTGTGTGGATGGGCCCGATTTCGATGGACATCAGGTTGATTGGGGCTTGCTCATGGCCCGTCAGAAAAGCTATCTCGATGAAGAGAAAAAGTCTCTGCAAATCTGGGAAGAATACTGCCGCAGTCAAATGAGAGGTAATGCATAATGGCTGACGAACAAAAACAGAAAATCAATCTGAACCGGATTCCCATGCCCAAACAGGAACCCAAGGTCAGGGCTCATAACTTCGAAGAAGTGGCTCAGGGATATACTAAAGAGATGGCCCTTGAAGAAGCCAGCCGCTGCCTCCAGTGCAAGAAGCGCAACTGTGTGGAGGGATGTCCCGTTAACGTTAATATACCGGAATTCATTCTGGCCCTTCGTGAAGAGCGGATGTGGGATGCGGTGAGTGAACTGAAGGCAAACAACGCTCTACCGGGAATCTGCGGCCGGGTCTGCCCGCAGGAAAGCCAGTGTGAATCCAAATGCACCCTTGCTAAAAAAGGCGCTCCAATTGCTATCGGCAGACTGGAACGTTATGTGGCTGACTGGGAAAGAGCTCAGGCAAAAAAACCAAAACCTGAAGTTGCATCTCCCACCGGAAAGAAAGTGGCGGTGGTCGGCTCCGGGCCTGCGGGCCTTACCGCTGCCGCCGATCTTGCCAAGCGGGGACATAAGGTAACCCTTTATGAAGCCCTGCATGTTGCCGGCGGCGTTCTCATGTATGGCATACCTGAGGTCAGGCTGCCCAAGAAAATCGTACAGGGTGAGGTTGATTATGTAAAGTCGCTGGGCGTGGAAATAAGACTCAATTCGGTCATCGGTAAGGTGGAGACCGTCGATGAGCTTCTAGCCGATTACGACGCCGTTTTCCTGGCAGTAGGGGCCGGAGCCCCGATGTTCCTGAACCTCCCCGGCGAGAACCTCAACGGGATTTATTCTGCCAACGAATTCCTGACTCGAACTAATCTGATGAAGGCTTATCTTTTCCCCGAATACGACACTCCTATAAAGGTGGGGAAAAAGGTGGCAGTGGTCGGGGCAGGCAATGTGGCTATGGATTCTGCCAGATGCGCTTTAAGGCAGGGAGCGGACGAGGTTTATATTGTCTACCGGCGCTCTCGCGATGAGATGCCCGCCAGACTGGAGGAACTGGAAAACGCCGAGGAAGAAGGGATTATTTTCAAGCTTCTGACCAACCCCAAACAGTTCTTCGGCAATGAGAAAGGATGGGTTACCTCCATAGAATGTTATGAGATGGAGCTTGGTGAGCCGGATAGTAGCGGAAGACGCAGTCCCGTAAAGAAAGAGGGCAGCGAGTTCATGATGGAAGTGGATACGGTGATCTCCGCTTTGGGAACTAATCCTAATCCACTGGTTCCCTCCACTACGCCAGATCTGGAAATCTCCAAAAAAGGAACAATCGCGGCTGATGAGAAAACCGGCAAGAGGGACATGAACGGTCATTGTGTCCTCTTTTAATTGCCGGTTTGATAATGATGTAATGGGGAACAGGGCTTTCAAATTGTCGCCCCCTCTCTTACCAGAGAGATAATCCTTTTTACTTAGGGAATCTTGTGATCAACCCCCTGTATCCCCCCATCCTCCAAAGGCGGATATTCTATCTTGGGGGAAAGTCGAAGCTGGGGGACACCCCAATACCCCCGAAGTCACCACTTATTCAAAAGGTTCCTTAGTTTCAAGATAGAAGATTGATTTAAGGGTGACCACAAAAATTGTGTTGCACTGTAACGCAAAAACCACATGCAAATTGAATATTGGCAAAATATTAATTAGCTATAGAGTACAATTTGTCAGGTACTATCCTGTTTTCCGAATCAACGAAGACCTTTTTAGGCTGATAATTTCTGGCCTGTTCTTCCGGGACATCCTCGTAGGTGATTATGATAACGGTGTCATCCTTCGTTATCAGACGGGCTGCGGCGCCGTTAAGACATATCTCCCCCGGGCCTCCTTCGATAGCATAGGTTTCCAGCCGGGCGCCGTTGGTAACATCAAGCACATGAACCTTCTCGTATGGCAGGATATCTGCCGCCTCCATGAGGTTCCGGTCAATAGTAATGCTTCCTTCATAGTTGATGTTAGCCTCGGTGACAGTGGCCCGGTGAATTTTGCTTTTCATCATTATTCGCATTGCTGGAGTACCTCCGTATATACTTTCGTTTCGGATTGCAGCAGAAGACGCAACTCTTCCGCCCTGGCTACATCTATTTTCCCTTTGTTCAACGCTACGGGGATGGTTTGAAGTCCCATCTCACGATAGGTTCTGGCGATATCAGGGGCCTTTTCCTCCAGAGCCTCAAGGTGTTTAATAACGGTTCCAATGTCACCGCGGGCAATTGGGCCGGTGAGGCAATCGGGCAATCCCACGTTCTCGATATTATTTATGGTTCCGTGCAGGAGCGGCATCAGGGCTTTGGTGGCCTGCTCCGGCGAGGCTCCGAAGACTTTCCAGAGATCGGTGGCCAGTTTCATGAGGGTGACCGTATAATTACAGGCGATGACGGCAGCGGCATGATAGAGAGGTTTATCACCCGTTCCCAGCACCACGTAATTGCCTTCGAGTGATTCTGCCATACCTTTGAGCGTGCTCAGCAGGGGTTCTTCCGCTTCGATAGCGAAGGTGGAACCGGGGAGATTTTCGATAGCCTTGGCCAGACTGGCAAAGGTCTGAAGGGGATGAAAACCGCCGACATAAGCACCATCATCTCCGGCTTTCTGCAGCACATCCAGCGAGTCGACCCCGCTGCAGTGAATTACCGCTTGCCCCGGATGCCATGTCAGTTCGGGGACGACTTCCAGAATCTCGTCGTCAGGGGTAGTGACAAATACGATTTCGCACGCGTCGGCAACTGCCTGTTTGCTTTCGTACGCCCGGCACCCGTTGACCGCTTCGGCCAGTTTATCAGCAGATGACTTGCTCCGGCTGGCCACGGCGATTACCGGATATCCCTTCTCGCCAAGCCGCACAGCCAGAGCGGTGCCCACCACACCCGCTCCAATGAATCCAATTTCCGGGCCGGTATTTTCTTCGTTATTACGCTTCTTTACCATAGCTTCTCAGCCCCCTTTTTGTAGCGATAGCAAAGTTCCACGTATATCTTTTTTATCCAGGCATATATTGCTTTGTTTTCTTCCGAAGAATCTTTGATTACTTTTGCCGGATTCCCAACAGCAACCTTTCCTTCAGGGATAACCCGATCCTGCGGAACCACTGCCCCAGCACCAATGACAGCATGCTTTCCAATCACTGCATGAAACCCCAGTATTGCCCCAATATCGATCTCGGCGAAATCCTCAATTCGGGCACAATGAATAATAGCTCCATGTCCCAGGGTCACATCGCTGCCGATTTCGCAGGATTCATCCGGTGGAGCGTGGATTATGCATCCTTCCTCCACAGCAGAACGCGGGCCGATTTTTATGCTTCCGTAATCACCCCTGATGACCGCTCCGGCCCCGACGAAGCACTCTTCTCCAATTACCACATCACCAATGATTACCGCATCCGGATGGATATAAGCTTTCTCGTCGATCTGCGGTATTTTACCTTCGAATGAATATCCTGGCATCTTCCCCTGATAAAGTTAAAAGCCTTCCCGGACACACCGAAAAGGCTTTAAGTTCTTTTTCCCTGCCGTCTCGGTCCTGCCGGATCCAAGCAGCTAACTCTATTCGATTTTCCTGAAAAATTCACTCGATTTACTGCCCTGTTAATTCGGGTCAACAACCGAGTGAAAACAGTGTAACAGAGAAATAAAATTTAGTCAAGGCCCCCGAATTCCATGGTTCTATTGACTGGCCGGCATTGTTCCTTTAATATGTTGAGTACAGCCCATCGAAAAGGCGATAAAGTGGCAGATCGTTTAACGATCAAAAGCTCATTCAAGTCAATTGAAGGCAACCATGTTGCCGTACGCGGTGATGAGATAATCGCTCGTATAGTTGGAGGTAGAGGCGGTAGACTTAGAATTACCAATAGACTATACACCGTCATATTTAACACCGGTAAAACTATTGAATTCAATCAGCTTACAGGTTTCACTTTTGATCAAGTCAGCTATAGCATGTATCAAAACAAGGAGTTGCTGGGCAATCTGAAAAGAAAAACCATCAAAGGATCTTATGAAATAAATTTGTATGAAGTTGAAGTCGGAAACCGCAACCTGCTTAAAATTGATGAGGGATGGATCTCAAGAGGAACCACCCGTTATATCAATCTCAACGCTAACGAGATTACCATTGTAAAAGGACGCACCGGGCTTTTTGACTGGAAAGTAAGCTGTAAAGGCGAGATATCGGAGATCGATATCGCTTTGATTTTGTTCATGAAGGCCATGTGCGGACTGATGATACAATAAGACATCCGCCCGGGAATAGCCATACAGGCTGGCCTAAAACTATTTTTCAACCCCCCTTGTACAGGCTGTCTGAAAACTCCCATGTATGTCATCCTGAACACAGTGAAAAATCTTTTTTGAAGCTGAGCCTCGGAGATTCTTCGTCACAAATTCCTCAGAATGACACGTTTTTTGATATTTTCGGACAACCTCAGTTTGAAGCTGGGGGACACCCCCAGGCCCCCGCAGGAAGATTAACGCACCTGTTTTCGGACGGCCTGGAGGTGGGCGATACCAACGTATCCCCGGTCACAAAATTATCCAGCAGTTTCTTAGAATGAGACGCAGGGCAACTTCGCTATTTTATATCGAGCGCTTTCCTTCGCCTTTCCTGACCAATGGATTAATCGACTACATAGGATTGCAACTCAACAGGGATATTGCTCATGTTATCGACGCCGCCCGGAACAATCGAGGGCTGGCCACTGCGATTCATAATGGTCTGGCCCTTTTCACCCAGCAGATATTGCACAAAGGCAATGGCCAGATCAGGATTTTCCGTATTTGAAGGAATGGTAACGCCATAGACGATGGGGAAACCAATCTGGGTAATCGTTGTTCCCGGATCAGTGCCCGGAACTTCAATGCTGGATTGCGCGTAAAAATCTACATGCTCCACGGCGGAAAGATCAAGCTCAGCAGGATACTCGACATACTTCAGATTATGCTGCATCGCCACCGAGATGTACTCGGAAGCATAGTCGAGGTCCCCGCTCTCAAGCAGGGCAACCAGTTCCACAGATTTGGGCCGGATGTTCTTTTCAGGACAGCTCGCCACTAAATCATCATACAGGCCGGGTTCATTGTAATACTTTCCCGCCAGTTGCCATACCAGCAGAGTCCGGTATCCGCAGGGATCGAGCAGATCGGAATGGCCATGTTCAACATCATCACGCAGCAGAATTTCATACCAGTTGTCGGGGTTGATTTCACTAGCGTATTTCGATTGATCCGTGTAACACAGCACCATCTGGTTCTTGGCAAAGGTGACATACCAGTCGGCGTAATCGGGGTACATCAGGGCGGGAATGAGTGAGTAGTCGGCAGAGGCTATGATTTCCGCATTTCGTCCCAGTTCGGTTACCTTTCTGATGCTGACGCCGCTGGAAGCTGATTCCAATTGAACGTCCACATCCGGATGCAGGCTTTCGAATTCTGCCTCCATCTCGCCGAAAGGAACGGCCAGGCTTCCAGCAAGAAAGATGGTGAGCGTTCCCTTCAATTCAGGTGCCGGTTCCTCAGTGGGTTCAATTGATTTAGTAGCAGTTGGTGTTGGCGATGCCGTTTCTATCAGACTCGCTGTTTCCTCATCCTCATCACATCCGGCAATGATGGTCAAGATGATGGCCATTATCAGTACGAATGACAGTATTGTTGTAATCTTTTTAATCATTTAATTCTCCCTTTCATTTACTTGGTTTAAAAAACGTGCACGGCAGAAGCCTTGAATGTCACATAGACTTCACCTCCTTTATTCAGATCCATTTCGTCGTACGAGCGTCGCGTGACCAGGCATATCAATTCCGGCGGCACGTCGATGGTAAGATAGAGGATCGACCCTTTATCCAGCACGTGCGTGATGGGCCCTTTGAATGAATTCCGGGCGCTGGATTTGAAAGGCTCTGTCGATACCAGAATATCCTCGGGCCGGAGTGATAAGCGATGCTTTCCCCGTAGCTCCGTTACAACCTCCAGTTTCGTGTCGCCAACATAGGCAAAAGCGCATTCGCCTTCGCCGTCCTGAATATCGGCAACGGTAATATTGCGCGCCATGGAGAATCGGGCGACAAACTCGGAATTGGGCTGACGGAAAACCTCCTGAGCTGTCCCGATCTGAACGATCCGCCCCTCGCCAATCACCGCGATCCTGTCACCCATTGATACCGCTTCCTCGAAATCATGGGTCACATGGATAATGGTCAAGCCAAGCTGATCGTGAATCCGCCGAAGCTCCCGCTGCACCGTTTCCTTCGTTTCGGGATCGAGTGCGCTCAAGGGTTCATCGAGGAGCAATGCCCGGGGCCGGATGACCAGTGCCCGCGCCAGGGCGACCTTCTGTTTTTCGCCACCACTGAGTGTAGCGGGTTTGCGTTTAACGAGGTGCGAGATTTTCAACAGATCGATGATCCAGTTGGCAGTTTCCCGGATTTCCTCTTTCGATTTCTTCCGGCGTTTCAGCCCGAAAACGATATTGTTCCACACTGAGAGATGAGGAAATAAAACATGATCCTGGTAAACGAAGGCAATGCCCCGTTTTTCGGGTTCAAGATTGGTGATATCCTGATCGTCCAGAAATACCTGGCCGGATTTGGCCGGATAAAGCCCGGCGATAGTTTCCAATAGCACCGTTTTGCCTGCGCCGGTCGGGCCGAGAATGATGAAATATTCGCCCTCCTCAACTTTGAGGCTGGCGTCTTTGAGGACGAAATCCCCCAGATCAACGGTAAGGTTTTTGATCTCTATCATGATTTCTCACCCCGATACACGATTGTGCGCAAGGTAATGAATACGACCAGTGCGATGAGAATCAGTAAAACGGCGACCGGGCGGGAATATTCGAGGCCATAGGATTCGAATCGCTCGTAGGTGAGAATCGGGGCAATCATCGGATGGTACGCCAGAATGATGACAGCACCGAACTCGCTCAGTCCCCGCGCCCACATCATCACGCTGCCCGCCATGATGCTGCGCCGAGCCAGCGGCAATGAAATTCGAGCGAACGTTTGCAAAGGTGATGCGCCGAGGGTCCGGGCGACTTTCTCCAGCCGAGGGTCGACAGCTTTGAAACCCTCCTTGGCGGAATCTACCAGAAAGGGAACACTGACGAACAGCATGGCTACGACGATTCCCGGTTCAGCGCCGACAAATTCGATTCCCAGCGGCTCGAATAACTGCCCCATGAAAAACTTGCGCCCGAAGATGAAAAGCAACGCGATGCCGGCGGCGGTATGAGGCACGACAATCGGAAGATCAATTACGCCTTCAACGATGCGCTTGCCGGGGAAATTATGCCGGGCGAGCACATAAGCCAGCGGGACTCCCAATATAAGGCCGATTACGGTTGCAATGAGAGCGGTTTTGATGGTCAGCCAGATGGCGTCCCGGACCTGGTCATCTTTGAAGGTATCCCACAAGATACCCGCGTCCGAAGCGATGACCATTTTGACCAGGGGCATAAGAATGAACAAAAGTATGAGGATGCCAAAAAAAAGGAAAACAATTGTCAGTTTGTGCCTTAAAATTTGTCTCATCGGAGTGCCTCCTGTAATAGAGCTGATTGGGTTTTTTCAAATTTCCCCTCTTTCACTCTCTTATAAAGGGGGACTAAAGGAGAATTTACGCGAAATACAGACTGATTCACCCTTAATCGGGGATTTCTTACAAAGGAAGGGGATATCTATTGATAGATACGTATGGCAACCGGCAAGCGGAATAACGCAGTATGTTTTATCGTTTTTCATCATTTCTCCTTTCCAATCACGGGAGGCATCGCCGTTTCCAGCAGTACCCTGTCGTCCACTTTCCCTGGCATGGCGCTTTAGGAAAGATGGCTCGGAGAACTGGTATCTCTCTATCTACATCATTTTGTTGAGCATAAACATATACATTTTAACATAAAGTATTGATGGTGCGCCAATTCGCGAATTGCTTCATAATGGAAGCTACCGAAAGAACCGGGTGATTGGATGACTGGAGGCAACATCAGGGAATATGCAGTGGCAATAAGTATATAAGCAGCACCGGAATGGGTCAATTGGATGCTCCCATAAAAGATCTCAGCGATGCTGGTATATTGGTTGTAGAATCAGTTACTGGTGGAATCAGTACCGGTTGATCCGTTTGAGAGAACACTTCAAGCCCCTGCGATCCAAGCATGAACTGAATAAATTCTGCGGCCAGATCAGGATGAGGGGCGTTTTTCGGTATTGTCATGGCATAAGTAATGGGCTCGCCGTCAAATACAGGGATTACCGATGCAAATCTCTGGAAGGCAAGCTTGCACTGAACCCGTTCATACGAATCAGAAAAATCCTGGGAACTGAGGTCGATCTCCACCGGCAACGCGACGAATCCCAACCCAAACTGCCGGGATACGCTTTGATACATGAAGGCATAATCGATATCGCCGGATTCGATGGTGCCCAAAAGCGCCACGCTGGAGCCGCGAACCGACACCTTTTGCGGCCTGAGTACCTCGGGGACGATTATGGAATATTTGCTTTCCACCTCTTCAACCGTGATTGCCGGAGAGAAGTCTCCGATAACTCCCTCGAAAATCTTATCATTGTCATAATATAGTTCAGCGAGCTGACACAGCATCAGGGAACGGTAACCGCAGGAATCGAAACGCGGGTCGGAAATACCGACGATTACATCTGGCCTCGAGAGTATCTCGTACCAGTTATCGCTGTTGATCTCGTCTGCATACCGACTCGAAGACGTGTAGGCAACACCTAACCGGTTGGTTGCAAATTTAACTAACCAGTCGGCGTAGGGATCGTCCGTTTCAGGCATCGGTGTATTATACATCATCATGGGCAACAGGGAGTAATCGGCGACAACGAGAATATCGGCTTCGGCGTAGAGTTCAGTTACATGACGGATCACCTGGATACTGCCATGCCCTTCGATCTGCACATCCACATCCGGATGCTCAGCCTCAAAAGCTTCTTCCATCTCCGCAAATGGGACCATCAGACTTCCAGCATTAATAACCTTTAGCTCTGTTTTGTCTGAACCACATGCTGTCAAAATCAACAAGATGAAGATGGTCAGTAAAATCAGATATCTTATTTTACAAGGCATCTTAATCCAGCTTCACAACCTCAATTCTGTTGATCCATTTAACCCAGTGGTGGCCTTCTGTCAAGAGGTTATCATCGGTTATAATAGCAAGTCTGAGTGGCTTGCCATACTCCTGAGACAATGGTTTTCCATTCTGTTCGTATGCCAGTATAACTTTTTGCTCCCCGTGAGGCACCAGCCTCATGGTGGCAGGATCATACGTATCGATATCGCCCATAATTTGTTTGTAATCAAAAACCGCTGAGTATCCATCCGGAGCATACAAATATACGATATCCGAAGGTGCCATGCCACCGATGATCTCACAGATATCTATTACAGATACCCCTTTGATTTTATAAGGACCGTTGATCACACCGACACTGGTGAAAAAGCCTCCACTGCCCTTGGAGGCGGGCATTGCTTTGATCTCGTCATAACTGATAACTTTTTCTGTCCCGTCACTACCGACCAGAGTTACATCCCAATCGATCGCTTCATCCGATGTATCTGACTCAAAAGCATATACAATTCCGGCAGTAATGATACAGATAATACCGATGGCGAAAATAAGAATGATATTTCGATTTTTCTTCAATTACTTCCTCTTCCAAACAAAAACGGCCGATCCGGCCAGCACCAGTCCCGCTGCTCCAATCACGATGGGAATCCACGGGATGTCATCAGATGTTTCCTCATCTGGAATCACAGCCAAATCAATTTTAGGGCCAATCGGCGCTTCCCCACTGTATATTCGGACTTCGCTGATCCATTTCCCGGAAAGCCCGTTGGTACTGGCATACCCCTCGTAAAAGTGCTGGTATTTTTCTTCTGGCAGGCAAATACGCATATCCGAATTCCCGAAGACAGGTTTCCCATCGGGATTAAGCGTTCCGGCCATGAAGACAATCTGCATCGCCGAGTTGTAACTCTCTTTACCGGGATACCCCGCATCATAGCCGGCATCTTCGCCCTTGAACCAGCACAAAGCGATCGTTCCCTGCCGCACAAACGGCTGGTAAATGTTGTCATAAGCAAATTCCACGTGATAACCGTCGGGCGCAACCAGCATTATTTCATCACCCGGTGACATACTGCCGATCAGGTCACACAGGTCTTTCAGGGCAGTTCCTTTCACGGCTCCCTTATCCTTGAGGTTAGCCGTCTCTTCCGGATCCCACATGTCCCCCTCGAAGACCGGGCCCTGATGATAGTAATGGGTGATCCCGTCTCCGTAAACAGGCAGGCTGGTCTCCATCCATTGATAGGTAACAGTCCTTTCCGCCAGCACCGTTGTTGAATCACTTGCGTATTTGACCAGATAAACTTCGGTGGTGGGTTCGGCAGCCAGCGCGGTTGAGGAAAATGAAAGTAGAATAGCTAATACTACCGATGCAAACAGGATAATATTAAATGTGAGTCTATTCATTATTCCAACTTTATAATTGAAATACGTCTATTGCGCTTCAGCCCAGAAGATGAACTTGGCCTTTTGCTCTCCCCCCTGATCCCAGCTTAAGGGTAATCGTAACTGGGTATCCACGGATTGCGAATTGCCCACCGTAATTGAGGCAATCACATCATCAATATCGTACTGAGTCCCATCCACAAACAGCGATTGCTCATAAAAACTCTGGGCAGTATCATCGTCCCCCTGTATTTCCAGTGTCACGTCACATCCGAGTGTCCCGGTGTTATCAATGACGACTTTTTTGATCACAGAATTCTGGCCTGGCATCAGGTTACCATAGTCTACTGAAGTCAAATCGAGTTCAATGCCCACGATCGGCAAGATAACGTTCGCGGTGGCATCGAGTGAGGCACTGGAACCTGATTGAGGCGCTTCATCGCTACTGTATATGTTTATTCTGTCGATGTATTTAACTGAAAGGCCGCTGCTGGAAGGCCAATAAGTCCCATCATAGTAATAATGCCATCGCGATTCAGCCAGGGTCTCATGCATATCCCAGTTACCAAATACATACTTGCCATCCCCATTGGTGGTTTCAGCGAAAAAGACAAGCCGCATCCCCTCACTGAAACCGGGCACATAGCCGCCAAAATCTGCGTTGTACCAGCAAATGACCAGCTCGCCCTGTTCCGGTTCCGGGCTGTACACATCCTCATAATCGAAGAGCTTAATGAAGTTGTCGCTTGCCTTGGCCCCAATCACATCTCCGGCTGAAGCTCCCCCGACAAGTTCGCACAAATCCCGAATGGCGGTCCCTTTAGGCCTGCCCATATCCCTGCTGTCTATATTGACCGCTTCACCCGGATCCCACAGATTGCCCAGATCGAAGGTAGGCCCCTGATGATAATAACGGGTTATCCCATCGCCCTGAACGGGCAACTCAGATTCCAATTCTGCTACGGTTTTGGTAACTTGATCAAGAATGGTTGTGCCATCGGAGGCATATTTGGTGACCGTTATTGAAGTTGTTCCGGTCTGACCACCCGCCGGGATATGTATCATCATAGTCGACAGGCCAACAGTCAGAACAATAAACAGAATCCATAACTTCCGAATCATTGCTTGTACCTCCTCACATTCTCCAATTCAACAGGCGAATATCTGACCCTCCAGTTCACTATAGCTAAATCATGTTCTCACCGGTAACAGTCTAATCCGCTGAGCTATTCTATATACACATTCCGCTTCACATTCATAAGGGTCGTGCTGCTGTCGGCGGTGATATCATATGTGCCGGGAGCCACCGGTTCAGGACAGTGGAAGTATGCCCGGGTACCACTCATTGTGCTGGTTCCCGAAGTGGTACCCTCAAACCAGTAAATGGCTTCTGCTGAGCCGCTCATCACCAGGGTACCGCTGTTGGCAGGGAAAAATCCCACGCTAATGGGAACCTCCCAGCCGCTCACCGGCCGATTACTGCCCTGAAGATCAACATAAATATCGACTGGGGCGCAAGGGTAATCACAATTTTCATTGGATGCGGTTTCGGTGCCAACGTCGCAAATGCCGGGGTCATAAGCAGCATGCTGAATAATACAGGAGGCAAGCGCAGCCGGATCTTTACAGCTCATAGAGGCGGTAACACCGGTACCGCCTTCGCAAAGCCGGTAGGCAGCCATTCCGCTGGCAAAGTGTTGCGAGGGACATCCGTTTTGATAATCATCATATATTTCAGTCCAGCCGGATGGGCAGGGTGTATCACGCTGCTCTCCCTCTCCAACACATAGTAGAGCCATATCACCGTATGAATTAGTCAAAGCTGGGGATATTGTCACCGTACCAGCGGAAGTTATGCCATCGGTATCCGTAGCGCCAATGGGTGTGGTCTGATTGACATCTTCCAAATACATGCTCGCCAATACGGGGGTATACTCTGGTGAATCACTCCAGGTCACAATCATCGTGCTCCCTGTTGCAGCCTGAATACCGGCTTCGTCAATATACCATATTTCGGCCATCACATCATCGGGCGAGTCATCCTGATACATCGCCACAGCCTCCGTCATAGGCTGCCCACCATAGGTTACACCGGTTATGTCATCATTCCACTCTATATCAGCCACAAATAAGAGTGCGAGGCGATTGTCTCCTGCTGGTTCAGTTGGCGTATGGGTTGTGTCATGAAGAGTGCACTGCATACTCCCAATCTGGTTAACCACTCCGTCGCACCCCCCCGAGTAGGTTCCCGTTTTCTTAGACTCCGAGGTGGAATTGTCCATCTGGTTTGGCGTACTGGCATTATCACGAGCCTCAATATGGAAGGTATAGGTGGTGCCCTCAGTCAAGCCAGTAGCAACATAGGTACCGGAGATCTGCCAGCCACTGCTTTTACCTGCATCATTCTCACATACGAAGTTGTATTCCACCGGAGGCGATTCATCGTCCGAAGCCGGGCAGGCCGCCATGGAAACCTCGTCACAGCCACTCAGGTAAGGTTTGTTATACCATGAAGCGGTGGTATCGCATGCATCGTGAGGGGGATCGAGTTCGTAAGTATATATGTTTATTCTGTCGATGTATTTAACTGAAATGCCGCTGCTGGAAGGCCAAAGAGTCCCATCATAGAAATAATGCCATCGCGATTCAGCCAGGGTCTCATGCATATCCCAGTTGCCAAATACATACTTGCCATCCCCATTGGTGGTTTCAGCGAAAAAGACAAGCCGCATCCCCTCACTGAAACTGGGCACATAACCGCCGAAATCGGCATTGTACCAGCAGACCACCATCTCCCCCAGTTCAGGCTCCGGGAGGTAAACATCATCATAGTCAAAGAGCTTATTGAAGTTGTCGCTTGCCTTGACCTGGATCACGTCTCCAGCTGAAGCTCCCCCGACAAGTTCGCACAAATCCCGAATGGCGGTCCCTTTAGGCCTGCCCATATACCTGCTGTCTATGTTGACCGTTTCACCCGGGTCCCACATATTATCCGGATCAAAGGTAGGCCCCTGATAATAATAAGGGGTTAACCCATCGCCCTGAACGGGCAATTCAGATTCCAATTCTGCTACGGTTTTGGTAACTTGATCAAGAATGGTCGTTCCATCAGGCGCGTACTTGGTAACCTGGGGATAGTGACATCGATGTTCTTAAGGTTATGCTCGCGGGCACCTTTGATGAATATGGATTCGAGGGACATGATTGCAAACTTAATTTTAGCAGAGGCCGGGGATTCCTGCAGGATTTTGCTCTATCCGAAGTGCTGTAAATTCTCTGAGATCGAAGGTGAATGAGGAGATTTGAAATCTCTGGCGCTAAGATTTTCCTGTTCCGGAATATCGACACAGGTTATCATAACTGAGAAACCGTGTATCCTCTGGATTCCAGAAGGTTAATTATCCCGTTCTCTCCCACGAGGTGCGCGGCGCCGACCACCACAAAATAGTTTTCATCATCTTCCAGAAAGCCCTCAATCTTTTCCGCCATCCCAAAATTTCTCTCATCAAGGAGCTTCTCGTTGAGGAGATCAGTTCGGGGATCCTCGTCGTCCTCTTCAAAAACAATCTGCTCCATTTTCGCAGTATCCCCGGCTTTCCAGCTTTCGAACAACTGCTCATAATCCTTTTTGGTGGCAGGGTCTTCCACGATACTTTCCAGCATGAAAATCTGCAGGTCTTCGGATAATCCATCCACTAAGTCGATCTGGAAATCAGCCGATTCAAGCTCATAAATATTCTTGCCTTCTGTGCGCGCCTGATTGAGAAAATACATATCGATGCCATTCTCAGAAGTATATCCGTAATTGAGGAGCTGGATTGCCTCGATTTCCATCGCCACCACCCAGGGCTCAAATGCGTTGAACAGCATGATATCCGCTCCGAGGTCTTCCAGAACCTCATCGGCTTTTTCATAAAGGTCATTGGGAATGTTGCTGTAAAGATTTTCGCCACTTGGATATCGAGCTTTATTCATTAGAATATCGAGCATCTGCGAATCACTCATACTGTTAACATCGAACTCTACAGCCAGATTGGGGGATTGATCAAATGCATTTTCAATAGAATCAGCCAGCGGGTAAAGTTCCGGGCTGGCTGCGTGGATGGAGCCCAAAATATAGACCGTGCCAGTATCGGAAGGCACTTCCCACAGGAAGGATTTTTGAGGGGCGCTGCTTTGAGAGATTCCCGATGACGAGCAACCAGGCATCAAAGCAAAGACGAACAAGATCACAAGGTAAAAATATTTGTTCATGAGCCCAGTTTCCCGATAGAAACGGCAAATGGTCAGAACTATTTGCGACCTATTAAAGTAAGGAACTCGGCCCGGGTAGCGGCCCGCTGACGGAAGAGGCCGCGCATGGCAGAAGTAACCATTTTGCTGCCCGGCTTCTTTATGCCCCTCATGGTCATGCAGAGATGCTCGGCTTCCAGAATTACTGCCACGCCTCTCGGTTGAAGGGAATCGACGATCATATCGGCGATCTGGGTAGTCAGGCGCTCCTGAAGTTGAGGTCGGCGGGCGAACACATCAACAACCCTGGAAAGCTTGCTGGCTCCTACAACGCGTCCGTTAGGGATATAACCTATATGGGCCATGCCGTGGAAGGGGAGTAAATGGTGTTCGCACATGGAGTAGAAGGGGATATCCTTGGTAATAACCATCTCCTGATGCCCCTCTTCAAATCCAATTTTAAGATGCGCTTGAGGATCTTCGTGCATACCGCTGAATATGTCAGCGTACATTTCAGCGATGCGTTTGGGTGTTCCCACCAGCCCTTCACGTTTGGGGTCATCGCCAATGGCTTCGATTATGGAGATTATGGCCTTCTGAATTTTTTCCTGATCCACCAATCTATTCCTCAAAATCCTCAACCCTGATGAGATTACTGATTTCTCTGACCGTTTCCAGTTTCTCCATCTTCCTGATTGCCCGTTGCATAGCCTGCTCTTTGGCAGGATGAGTCATGATTACGATTTCCGTGGTCTGGGATTTGCTGTCGGTCTCTTTTTGAATTGCGGAGGAAATGCTGATCGAAAGATCGCCAAGTATCCTGGTTATTCTGGCCAGTACGCCAGCCTGGTCGCTGATGGTCATCCTGAGATAATATCGAGTTTCGATCTCTTCTATAGGTTTGATAATTTTTGGTTGATCGAGCGGCAGTTCCGGAGCGATGCTGGTACCAAGGGCAATGCTCTGGGCTATGTAAATCGCATCGGACACCACCACATTGGCAGTCGGCGCCGCACCAGCGCCGCGGCCGTAAAGGATCACCCTGCCCGTCAGGTCACCTTCGATCTGCACCGCATTGAAGACGCCATCAACTTTAGACAAAAGCATATCGCTCGGTATGAATACCGGATGTACCCTCACTTGAATTGAGTTCCCTTCTTTCTTGGTAATAGCCAGCAGTTTGATGGCATATCCCAGCTCACGTGCGTAGCTGAAATCCTTGTAAGCTATTTTGGATATCCCTTCTCTATAGACATCATCAGGGCGAACATCGGTATGGAACACAATGTTTGCCAGAATGGTTATCTTGTAAGCAGCATCATATCCTTCGATATCGCTGGCAGGATTGGCCTCGGCATAACCCAGAGCCTGGGCATCCTTGAGGACGGTTGAAAATTCCAGCCCTTCCTTTTCCATGCGTGTGAGTATGTAATTGGTGGTGCCGTTAATGATAGTATGAATTGCCGAGATATCATTGACCTGAAGATTTCGCTTGAGAGGAGCGATCAAAGGGATTCCACCCCCAACACTCGCTTCGTAAAGGAGCCCGAGTTTGTTCTTAGTGGCCAATGCCAGAAGTTCGGGACCGTGCTTGGACAGGACTTCCTTGTTAGCAGTGACAACATGCTTGCCGCCCTTGAGTGCCCGTTCGATGAAATCTCTGGCAGGTTTTTCTCCGCCGATAAGTTCGATGACAATATCAATATCAGGATTATCAAGAATGTTATTGGCATCGGTGGTAAAGACATTGGGATCGGGAAGAGATCGTTTCCTGCTTTCGTCCAGATCGGCGACCTTTGCGAGGGTTAGAGGAACCCCCAGCTGCTTGGTTATGAAACCGGCTTTTTCGTGCAGGATTCTGGCCACACCTCCACCGATTGTCCCCAACCCGATCAACCCGATATTGATACTATCCTTCATCACGAGTTACCTTGTAAATTGCTTCAGCTCAAAGCTTTATCCACTGCTTCCCGAATGCCCTCATCGTCAATTTTAATTTCACTTGAGAATTTCAATCCTTCCTGCTCAAACCACTCATTGAAGGCCATGGTCTCCATAAATTGACGGTAGCTTTCTTCCAGAGGCCTTACTTCCCGCTGATGAACCCTTAGTATCCAGTATTTAGTATTGTCTTCCGCAGAGTTTGAGGGTACCGGCCCGCTCAGGGTATCCAATCCCAAAGTAAATACAGCCTCTGCCACAGCTTCACCATAGAACATGGCTATTATATCGCGCGGATACCATTCCAGGACGGCAGCATCAACGGATATAGAAAACTCTTCTGCCAGAGCATAGAAATCTTCACCGGCTGCCAGCCTTGTTTTTATCTCTTGATAAATTTCCTGCAGATCTACATTCTGCGTACTGGTACCGGGGTTCTCAATAAAGATAGAAGTTCCTGTTGATACTGGTACAGGAGCCGTATCTATTTGAATCCCCTGGAAATTGACCTGTTCCACTTCGTCCGGGACATCGCGTTTACTGATATAATCCTGAACTTTGTTTCCCAGTATTTCCGTGGCTATAACCTCTCGGTACTGATTTAAGGAGACACCATTGTAAACGAAACTCTGCGAAAACATGGCAATGCTTTCCTCATAGGTTGGAGTTGCCGGATTTGCAGGTGCGTTAGTGCCGGTTCCTACTGGTGGTGTGAAATTTTCTATAATTCTAGCCTGAATTTCCTCTTCAGCTACTGATATATTGAGTTCTGTTGCCAGTTGCCTGAAAATCTCATTTATTTCCATCGCCTGTAATGTAGAACTGGCTTTAGAACTTAATTCTTCGGAACTGGTAACCGCTCGTATTCCATAAAGCCGCATCATATCGATGTAATAATCCCGGTCAAATGAGCGTTCTCCCTGTGGGCCAGTTACTTTGAGGACAATTGGACTGTTGGGCTTGGCAGCATCGTAAATTGCGTAAATAATCAGGGCTATTACTACAGCAATAACTATGCTGCCGATAATGATGATCCGCCGCTGGCGCTGCTGCTCTTTCTGCCAGCGGGCAAGCTGGCCCTTGGTAATTACCCAATCAGAACGTTCTTTTTTGCTTTTGGACATGGATCAATCACCTTTCCGATATGAGACACGGAATCGCAAAGCCTTGGGATAATTCGGATGATGTCAGGCACAGATGAAATTATGAAGAAGCTCCCCTGCTTTCCATGGGGGCTTTACTACTCCATCGGATATGCTCAACTGTATAGGGTAGAAGAGCAAGGTAACGAGCTTGCTTGATGGCCGTACTGAGCAGCCTCTGATGTTTGGCACACACACCAGTCCTGTATCGCGCTTCCATCTTGCCCCGGTCGGAGATAAAACGCCTTAGCATATCCGCTTCCTTGTAATCGATCTTTCTCGATTTGTCAACACAGAAGGGACAAACCTTGCGTTTCGGGATATACTTTCTTCTTTCTTTTCTGGGTCCAACTGTTGTCGATTTTCTCACTTTTGCTCCATTACTTAGGTAAATATTCAGATAACCTCAGGGGGAAATCCGGCACCCCTTTTTTCATCGGGTTCCTTAAACTTAAAACCATTTGTTATTCAAACGGCAGTTCTTCCGGGCCTACGGTGGCTCCCTCTCCTTCCGATTCAAGAGAGTCGCTTTCAGGGAATTCTCCGGAACCGCCTTCACCCCGGCGGTCAAGGAAAATCACTCTATTGGCATTGATTTCAACCCTGAACCTTTTTTGTCCGTCCTGGCCGTCCCAGCTGCGAGTTCTTAATCTGCCTTCTACGAAAACCCTTTGTCCCTTGGTAAGGAACTGGTTGCAGCTCTCAGCTTGCCTATCCCAGGTAACGATATCGAACCATTCTGTTTCCCTTTTCCGCTCCCCATCGGAAGTGGTGAAAAAGCGGTTGGTGGCCAGAGGGAAAGAGGTCACGGGCTTACCTGCAGGGGTAAAACGCATCTCAGGATCACTTCCAACATTACCAATGACCATTATTTTGTTCAACCAAGCCATTATGCGCTCCTTTTCGCTAAATTAGTCGCCGACTCTCAAAAGCAAATGGCGGAGGTATTCAATGGAAATATTCATATCTGTCTCCAGCTCGTCTGTTTTATCAGGATCAATATCCAATTTCATCATTACGTAGTTTCCCTCCGCATGCTTTCCTATGGGATAACTCAGCCTTCGCCTTCCCCAGTGATCCGTTTCGATGACTTTCCCGCCATTTTTGGTGATCAAACCAGCGAGTTTTTCCATTGCTTTAGAAAAATCCTCTTCAGCAATATCGGGGTCAAGTATGGTGGTCAATTCATAGTTGCGCAAATTGTTCCTCTTTACTATATTAAGTTTACCTAAGTTACACGGATGTGTATTATAGCATGTGCCCTGCAATAAAAACAAGCAATTCTTAAACCTTCTTATCAATAAGTCTCAAATTCTGTATCGTGGTGCACCTATGGTTACTCGAAAAACCAAAATGCGGTTACAAAAAATATAGCATCGGGAGACTTCACCTCTAAACCGATATGGCCAGGGGAAACTTAAATTCCGCTAAATCTCCCCTTTATCCCCCTTTCGGGAAGGGCAGAGGTTGCATTTCGGCGGATACTGCGCCAGACTCCCATTGGTCACCACTTACTCGTATGCCCCTCAATTCCAACAACATCGTTATGATTATATCTGCTGATATTGGAAGTGGCAAGAGGCGCTCTCCTCTAATTGTAAATGAGACTGGATGAGAAATCGGTTTCCCGCAGTGGATTAAGCGACTCAACAGGAGATTATACTCGCAGCGAACCGGTGGATTTTACTTTTGGGAGAGACATTGCCCCATATACGTGGTAAAATGGTTAGCAAATAGTCAAGGTGCACAGCACCAGCAGGGGAACAAACGGGATGAAAATTCTGATAACCGGTGGCTGCGGTTTTCTGGGTACAAACCTGGCAAGATATCTTACCAATCAAGGATATGAGGTAAGGATTCTGGATAATCTCTCCACTGCCTTTCCTTCATGGAGAGGCAGTAAATCAACTCCTGATTCCCGACTTCCCAAAGTTGACCTGTTAAAGGGGGATATACGGGATCGGGAAACAGTAAACAATGCTGTAGCCGGGATTAATGCCGTAATTCATCTGGCTGCCCTCACCAGTGTGGTCGAATCGGTGGATAACCCTGAAAACACCTGGGAGAACAATGTGGGAGGCACACTCAATCTTCTGGAAGCCTGCCGTCGGCACGATATCAAGAGGTTCATCTTCGCCTCTTCCAACGCAGTGGCCGGGGAGCAACTCCCTCCGATCGATGAAAATAAGATCCCGCAACCGCTTTCCCCATACGGCGCTTCCAAGCTGGCCGGGGAGGCTTTGTGTTCGGCTTACTGGCATTCCTTCGGAATAAAAACCCTTTCCCTGCGCTTCGCCAATCTGTACGGGCCTTTCTCAGATCATAAGACCAGCGTAATTGCCTTGTTCCTGAAATGGATCAGAGAAGCAAAACCTCTTATCATTTACGGTGATGGTGAGCAAACCAGGGATTTTGTCCACGTGGATGATGTTTGCCAGGCAATTCACCTTTCACTCAAATCTGATGGCCCTTTTGGAGAGGTCTTTCAAATTGCCGGCGGTAAGGAAACTTCCGTCAACGACCTCGTCCGGGCATTGAAGAAGGTAACGGGTAAAAAATTTGAGGTTACTTACCAGCCCGAGCGGATTGGAGAAATCAGGCGCAATTACTCAGATATCAGCAAAGCCAGAAGGTTGCTGGGATTCGAACCTGAAATCGAATTGGTAGAAGGATTAAAAAATTTGTGGTAAACTCGGAACGCTAAACCGGAGAACTCCATGACTAGTGGTGAAACTCAAGCCCCAAGGCTCAAAGTGGTAGCTGCCATACCCTGCTTTAATGAAGATCGTTTCATTGGAAGCGTGGTTGCCAAGGCAAGAAAATTTGCCGATGAGGTTATCGTCATCGATGATGGCTCGATCGATGACAGCGCAGAAGTAGCCAAATCAGCGGGAGCTGTGGTTTACAGTCATGGAAGCAACCGTGGTTATGGGGCTGCCATACGCAGTTGTCTGGAGAAAGGTCAGGGTCACGGAGCGGATATTCTGGTAACCATCGATGGCGATGGGCAGCATGATCCCCGCACTATTGTTGACCTTATAAAGCCGATAAAGAGCGGAGAAGCAGACGTGGCAATCGGCTCCCGGTTTCTGGGTAAGAAGAGCAAAGCGCCGTTCTACCGCCGCATCGGGCAGCGCACCTTGAACGTTGCAACGAATTTGGGATCAGGTCATAAGCTCAGTGATTCCCAGAGCGGTTGCCGGGCTTACTCTGCCCAAGCTCTAAAAAAATTGAGTCTCTCGGAAAGCGGCATGGCCATCAGTTCTCAAATACAGTTTGCTATCAAAGAAGCCGGACTCCGCGTTGCCGAAGTTGCCATTGACGTTTCGTACGATGACAAATCCAAAAGAAGCCCGGTCGGGCATGGAATCAATGTATTGAGCAGAATAGTGGTTCTCTTTGTGTTGAGGCGACCTTTGCTGGCATTCGGATTGCCGGGGGCTGTCTTTTTAATTGGAGGGCTTATACTTGGCCTGTGGGTAATTGATATATATGCCGATACCAAAAACGTTGCTGTGGGAACCGCCCTCATCGCCATACTTCTGGCGGCAGGGGGATTCCTGGCCCTTTTTGGCGCATTGATGTTGCAGGCAATGAAGGAACTGCTGCGAGGAGAATCCTCACGGCTGGTGAAAAGAATCCGGGAGAAGGATTAGTTAATATTGAAAAGAGTCTGTATTCTTGCCTCTGTTTTCTGGCCTATTTATCCGGGCTTCGGGGGAAGGCATGCCTACGCTCTGGCCAGCAATATGGTTAAGGCTGGTTATGAAGTCAACGTAGTTGCAGCTTTTCCCATAGATCTCAGAAAAAGATGGAATTTCTTTTCCCAGAAACCCATTTCCACAGAAAAACTGGATGGCATCAGGGTTTTTCGGGTTTTCACGCTGCTGCCCACCGGGCTTGGTCTGCTTCGCAAATTGTTCTTCTACCTTTCATTCACGATTACCTCACTCCTGGCCATACCGTTCATAAGGAAGGTTGATTTTGTGATGGGGCTTCACCCACCCCCAGCCTGGCTGATATTCCCCGGTTTTATATTTTCGCGTCTCTTGAGAGCGAAATACATAATACGCATAACCGACTTGTGGCCGGATGTGGTCTTCGAGTTCAAAGTTGCCAATTGGCCGCCACTGAAACAAATCGTCATTCTTATGACCAGGCTGACTTATGGCCTCGCCGATAACATTATGGCTTTTACTCCGGAAATAAAGGCCCGAATTCTCAATTCAGGCATCCCGGAAGAAAAGGTGTCTCTGATCGAGATGGCAGTTGACGCTGATACCTTCAGCCCTGATACCGTAACTGATGAAGAAGCCAGATCCATGAAACTTCCCGCGCCTAAAGACAGGTTCGTCATTCTCTATGCCGGGGCCTTCGCTTTAACTTATGATTTTGTCACCCTTCTTAAAGCAGCCAAGTCATTGGAGAACGATGACTTGCTTTTCGTGCTTCTCGGTGATGGTGATGCCAAAGGAGAGATACTGGCCACCATTAAAAAATTTCAACTCAAGAATATCCTGATGCCTGGGGCCGTCTCCAGCCCGGAAGAGGTGGCCAGGTATATCAATTACAGCGATGTTTGCGTTATGCCTCTCAAGCCAGAGATGCTAACCAGCACCATTACCCGGCCTTCCAAGATTTTTGAGTTCTGGGCTTGCGGAAAACCGGTCATAAGTTGTACAACAGGAGAAGTGGAGTCCCTTACAAAAGAATCCGGGGCAGGGATAATCGTGGAACCTGGAAATGCTGAAGGCCTTGCGGCTGCAATCAGACGACTCTCTCAGGATTCCCGATTAACCAGTGAAATGGGCATCAAAGCAAGGGAATTCGTCGTGAATCGTTTCTCTTACGAATCGCTGAAAGCGAGCCTGGCAAACGCGTTTGAAAGATTTAATAATTAAGAAGGAGATTTGAAATGGACTATCTGAAAGAATATGCCGGTAAAACAATCCTGGTGACCGGAGGGGCAGGCCTGATCGGGAGTAATCTGGTGCGCCGGCTCATTGAACTGGAAGCTAAAAAAATTCTGATTCTGGATAGCCTTGAATCGGCAGTAAAATGGAACGTTCCCATTCATCCGAGCGTTGCTTTAATTGAAGGCGATGTGGCCGATGAAGTACTGCTCAAACGGGTATTCTTTGCCAGGCCGGACTATGTGTTTCATCTGGCAGCTCACTTTGCCAACCAGAAAGCAGTTGACTACCCGGAAGAGAACCTTCGGGTCAATGCCCTGGGAACTCTCAAGATGCTGGAGTATTCCCGCCTGGCAGATGTAAAACGCTTTGTTTTCGCTTCTTCCGGCTGTTCGGCATACGGCAGCCGGGCACCAGTGCCGCTTAAAGAGGATTTCATCACCCTTCATCTGGATACGCCATACCAGATTCACAAGTTGCTGGGAGAATTATATTGCAACTTCTTCCTCGATCACTGGGGACTGCCCACGGTACGGCTACGCCTTTTCAACGTCTATGGGCCGGGCGGACTGCCGGGCAAATACAAGAACGTCATCCCCAATTTCATGTACATGGCACATCAGGGAAAACCATTAACCGTCATGGGTACCGGCGAAGAGACCAGGGACTTTACCTTCGTGGGCGATTTGATCGATGGCCTACTGCGTGGCGGCATATTTACGGAGGCGGTTGGCGAGGAGATGAATTTAGGTTCAGGTATCGAAACTACCAGCATCAATCTGGCAAAAATGATCAATGAGGTCTC
Source organism: Dehalococcoidia bacterium (assembly GCA_041300025.1). Taxonomy (GTDB): domain Bacteria; phylum Chloroflexota; class Dehalococcoidia; order SZUA-161; family SpSt-899; genus JBGLNL01. The sequence goes on from JBGLNL010000001.1 coordinate 249,765, forward strand.
CGGAAATCAGGCCGGAATTAAATATATCGAGAAGCGGGATTGGGATCATGGAAGCCGGAGGCTGGCCTCTATCGATAAAGCCCGCAAAGTGATGGGCTACGATCCGCAAACTAAACTAATCGACGGGCTCAAAAAAACAAACAAGTGGTTCGTTGAAAACAAAGACCGAATAATCTATCTTGAAACTTAGATTTCATGCGGAAATTTAGATAATGGCTCAATTGAAGGTATTAAAAGAAGAAGAGCTAAAAAACCGGGTCGGGCTGTTTGTCGGGACAAGGCCGGGGATAATCAAATTCTCGCCTCTGATGAGAGAACTTCAAAAAAGAGGGGATGATTTCTTTATCATTCATACAGGCCAGCATTATTCTTATGACATGGATAAGATTTTCTTCGATGAACTGGAACTGCCCGAACCAAAATACAAGTTTCTGGATGTGGCCAGGAGCAAATCTCACGGAGGCCAGACTGCCAAGATGCTTTCCCACTCAGAGAAAGCCTTACTCAAAGAGAAACCAAAAGTCGTTCTGGTTTGCGGCGATGCCAACACTAATCTGGCCGGTGCTCTGGCAGCCAGAAAACTCCACATCAAAGTGGGCCATGTGGAATCCGGATTAAGAAGTGATGACTGGAGAATGCCGGAAGAGCACAATCGGGTAATGATCGATCATATTTCCGAATTACTCTTTGCGCCGACCGAGGAAACTAAAAAGAACCTTATCAAAGACAACGTGAAAGGAAAGATATTCGTTACAGGGAATACAATTGTCGATGCCGTTATGCAGAATCTGGATATTGCCCGCCAGAAAAGCGACGTTCTCAATCGACTTGGGCTGGCTTCCAAGAAGTATTTCCTGCTAACTCTGCACCGGGAGGAGAATGTCGATTTCGAAGAGAATCTGGGGAAAATCCTTGATGGAATCAATCGGGTGAGTAAAAATTTCGATTACCCCATAATCTTTCCTTCCCATCCGAGAACAACGAAAAACCTGAAGTATTTCAAACTGGATTCTCTTGTATCGGGGATTGAGAAGCTCCGCCTTATTGAGCCGCAGGGATATCTTGATTTTCTGATGCTGCTGGGCAATACTGCTCTGGTCCTGACCGATAGCGGTGGTATTCAGGAAGAAAGCTGCATCCTGAAGGTGCCCTGTGTTACCCTGCGGCAAAGCACGGAACGGCCGGAAACAGTTGAGGTTGGAGCAAATTATATAGCCGGCATTGAACCTGATAACATCCTGAATGGTGTCAGAAATATGCTGAATAAACCGGCAAACTGGAAGAGCCCATTTGGAGCTAATCCAAGCAAAAAGATCATCGATATAGTAGAAGAGACTTTGTCAGAATCATGAAACAGCTTGTACAGAATTATCGCACCGGGGAACTGAAACTCGTCGAGGTCCCCGCTCCTCAAGCCAGAGCAGGAGGAGTGCTGGTACGAAACATAAACTCAATTGTCAGCGTGGGAACCGAAAAACTGATGATGGAATTCGCCAGCAAAAGTCTGCTCGGTAAAGCGCTGGCTCGCCCCGATCTGACGCGGCAGGTCATTGACTACGCCCGGAACGAGGGGCTTATGAAAGCCTATCAACAGGCAACAAGCCGTCTCGATAACTTGACCCCACTTGGCTACAGCTCTGCCGGCATAGTGATGGAAGCAGGTGAAAGTCTTAGCGATTTTCAGGCAGGAGACCGGGTTGCCTGTTCCCGTGGCGGGTTCGCCTCGCATGCTGAATTTATCTGGGCTCCCCGGAACCTCTGCGCCAGAATTCCCGATAATGTTAGTTTCGAAAACGCCGCCTTTGCCACTGTAGGCGCAATATCGCTCCATGCCATCAGGCTCTGCCAGCTGAGTCTGGGTGACCGGATCGCCATTATCGGGCTGGGGCTGCTGGGATTACTGGCAATCCAGATTGCCAGGGCCTCGGGTTGTAGCGTTTTTGGGGTGGATAGTGATAGCCGGAAGATTGCGCTGGCTGAGCAGTTAGGGATCAACGGCGGTGCAATTGCGGGTAAGGATGATATCATAAGCCGGGCAGAGAGTTTTACCAGGGGAGCCGGATTCGATGCCGTGGTTATCATGGCCAGCGCATCCAGCAACGAGCCTCTGGAAACAGCCGCCCAAATATGCAGGCCTAAAGGGAAGATCGTGGCAACAGGGATGGTCAAACTGGATGTTCCCCGGGAAACTTTTTATCAGAAGGAATTAAGCCTGACCGTATCGAAGGGATGGGGGCCGGGATTCGATGATCCGGTCTACGAATTGAAGGGCGTTGACTACTCCCCGGATTATGTTGAATGTGGTTGCTTCCATGGGAACATCCCTCACCGAGAACCAGATCGCCATTCTGAAGAGCCTTACGAAGCATATTTGTCTTTCACTTGATGCCGATGCCGCTGGTAGTGCCGCTACCCTGCGCGGAATCGAGATCTGCCGAAACGCACTGGCCCGGAAGGTTCAGGGGCCGAAGGGGTGGATGGGCGGTTCAACTCAACTGGGGACAGAAATAAGCATCATCTCGATGCCGGAAGGCATGGACCCGGATGAGGTGGTCCGGGAGAATCCGGAGGAGTGGCAACGTCTAGTTGAAAATGCGTCACCCCTGATAGATCACCTGTTTGCTGCTACGGCCAGGGAATTTGATCTTTCAAAACCGGAGGGAGTATCCCAGCTAGTCAACAGGCTTATTCCATTGATAGCAGAGATGGGAGACAGTGGGGTAAGAGAAGGGTATCTTACCAAACTATCCGGTCTATCCGGACTTGGCGATGACTTTCTGAAAAAGAAAGTGGCGGATATTTATAAAGAACAGCCCAGAAAGAAGCGGTCTCAGAAAATCGATTTATCGCGTCCCATAAAAACCGGTGACCCGTTGGAAGAGCAGTGTCTGGTTCTTCTGCTTAAATATCCTCATCTCCGAGAAAAAACCAGTATCTTGTCTTCCAGTTACTTCGAACGCAGTGAAAACAGGGAGATTTTCTTAGCTTTACACAGGCACAAGCAGGAGGATGATATCCTGAGCGGATTGACCCCGGTACTGCACGAACATTTGCAAGAACTTACTAACAGGGAACAACCGCCGTCAGACAGGGAGATGCAGGGAAGGGAACTCTCTGAATGCCTGCATCGATTGGAAGTGCGCAGCAGGCAAGTTGCTCTGGCAGCAGAGAAGGATGTCGAAGAGAATTCAGCCAGATTGAAAGAATTATGGCGCAGGCGTTCGCCTTTCAGTCAACGCTAAAACCAAGGAGGCACAATGCCACGTCAGAAAAAAAATTCTAAAGGAACCAAACAGGAAAAATTCGTGCCCCGCGTGGACCCTTCGGAAATCGTCCTGGAGATCGATGGCGAAGATGAGGTAGATGAGGTAGAGAAGGAAGAGGAAGAGGAAGAGGAAGAAAAGTTACTCGATATAGAGGAGGATATAGAACCACCCTATATTGAAGTTGAGGAGGAGAAGGAAGTTGAGGAGGAGGGGGATACTATAGATTGGGAGGCTCCAACTCTGGAACTGGAGGAAATGATAGATGACCCCGTGCGCATGTATTTGCGGGAGATGGGTCAGGTTCCCCTGCTGCATTCCGAAGACGAGCGAATGCTGGCTCGTAAAATGGATATGAGCAAGCGGCTCAAGCAATTAGAGAAATCATGGCAGGAAACATATAGTGTCCCCCCATCAACAATGGAAGTGGTAATGATCATCCTGCAGGAAATAAGCCAGATATTCCCTTTCCTGGATGCGCTGAAGGAGGAATTAAAGTTATCGCAGGGTTCCCCATTTTACCAGACACTTTATGATCCCAGATTAACCGAAATAATCGGAGGTGAAATCTCACGCCAGTCGGTCACCGCGATAGCTTCTGTGACAGATATTCCGGCTGACAGGGTGAGCGAAATATTACTGAATATATCGCTGGATCGCCACCTCATCACTCCCCGCATAATTCAGGTTATTGAGGAAGAAGGATTGCTTTCCAGACTTGCAGAAGCTCCCTCTGATTCCAAGTTATTTGCTGCAATTGCGTCTAGGGAACATGAGCTATCTCATCATCTGGGCCGAGTAAAGGAAGAAGCGGAACAAGCCAAGCACCATCTCACAGAAGCCAATTTGCGTCTGGTAGTGAGTATTGCCAAAAAATATATCGGTCGCGGCATGAGCCTGCTGGATCTGGTTCAGGAAGGCAATATAGGACTCATCCGGGCAGTGGAGAAATTCGATTACCGACGCGGTTATAAATTCAGCACGTACGCCACCTGGTGGATCAGACAGGCCATTACCAGGGCAATAGCTGATCAGGCCCGGACTATAAGGATCCCGGTGCATATGGTGGAGACCATCAACAAGCTGATCCGCCTGAGCCGCCGTATGGCACAGGAATACGGGCGCGAACCTACCAGCAGGGAAATAGGCAGGGAAATGGGCATCCCGCCGGAGAGAGTCGAAGAGGTTTTCAAAATGACTCAGGAGCCAATTTCTCTGGAAACGCCTATTGGTGAAGATAAAGACAGCCACCTGAGCGATTTTATCGAGGATCGAAAGGCAGCCCCTTCCGAAGTAGCTTCACATTTACTCCTTAAAGAGCAGATTGAAGAGGTTCTCCGGGATCTCACCGATCGCGAACGAAAAGTACTCCACTTACGTTTCGGACTTGAAGATGGCCGCAGTAGAACCCTTGAAGAAGTGGGGCGTGAATTTGAAGTGACCCGCGAGCGCATTCGCCAAATCGAGGCCAAAGCGCTACGCAAACTTCGATATCCTGGTCCCTCGTCGAAGTTGAGGGACTATCTTGAACAATAATTAGCGAGCCCGAGCGACGTGTGCTGCCCCGTTCATTATTGGCTCATTTATGTAAATATCGCCGTTCCTGATCTTGATATTGAAACCACAGTCAGGATTTGTGCATACCCAGGCCTTATAGTGGACTGCAGCACCTTGTCCTCCATAATCGGATAGTGGGACAAGTACACCAATATCACACTTTTGACACTTCGGCATATTAATCTGTTCCAAGAAATCCACCTCCACCTGAATAGGCAATTTTAGTATACCTGCAATAAAATCCTGATGTCAAGGCCTGCTCTCTTCCGGTTTTGTTCCACTAAGGTGTCATACTTTATCCAAAATAAGTTCCCGATTGAGTATTTGAGGAGAAACCCCTCATGGGACCGAGTTTTCAAGTTATCCTGGACATCAATGACATATTACCGGAACGGACGTGATTTTAGATTCGACAGCATCTGATGCGTTGGGTCTATTTCTTCCTTTTTCGGTTCACTATCCCCAGTCAAATCCTGTAAAATCTCCAGCTCACGCGCTTTTCTAAATTCTTTTGCTGCCTCGAAAGCCGCTTCCCGACCCCCGTATTTGCTGAAATAGAACTTTTTACAGCGCGGCCTATTTGGCGTGGGAACCCATGTTACGCTGAAGCAAGGCATTTTAGCCCCTCGATTGCCTTGTGCCCGACCGTATGTTTCAGAAACACCTACAATGCCAGATTTATTGTTCTGAGGGGGGTTTGTTCGTAAGCGCTTATATTCATATGAGGGAGGATTCTGGCGATCATATTCTTCTTTATATTCTTTTGCAGCTTTTAGCGCTTTTTCCTGGCTACCATACACTCCATCGCTGAATGTTTTTGAATGAACTTTCCCGTCTCGATATATACGTACAAACCAGCAATGAGTGTTTCTTGAATCTATTCTCGAAATGCCTTTCACTTGTTGAGACCTCTGACCATGTAATTTATTGCTATGCTTAGTTTACCATGATTTTAAAAGCGCTGTCTTCCGGATTTGTATGATAACGCTCTGCATGACTAGCTGGGCGTGGAGCAAAGTGGAATGGGGGTCAGGTGCAGCGCAATGATGCTTATTGAGGACTTGTGATACTATTCCCTTGCATGTGGCCATGCTTTATGACTACCACAAATATGTTATAATTTATACCAATATGAAATTTGACTTCAGAAATATTGAGTACAAAAAACTGATAGGCCCGGCAGTAGTAGCCGCTCTTTTTATTCTTATCTATTACCCCGTCTTCGAATGGATGGGCAATACCTGGCTGCATTCGGATAACTATTCCCACGGTTTTCTTCTTCTACCGGTAGCAGCTCTCATCATTTGGACCCGCAGGCATGATCTCCATGAAAAGAACCCGCGGAATCAGGGTGTTTTTCTCTTAGTCGCCGGATTGAGCCTCTACATCGCCGGATTCATCCTGATTGATAATTTTCTCAGCGCGCTCTCGCTGTTCCTGACATTGCCGGGGCTCATACTCGTCTTTCGCGGAACACGCGCTCTCAGAGCACTTGCTTTCCCCATCTTCATGCTTGTCTTTATGATTCCTTTTCCCTGGCTACTGGAGAAAGTGGGTGTTGGGTTACAATCGTTTGCGGCCCGCGCCTCAGCATGGTTCGTAAATCTGGTGGGCGTAGAGGTAACCCGCACCGGATCGGAAATCAAGCTAGCTGACACTGCCTTTGAAGTGGATATAGCATGCAGCGGGTTGCACAGCCTGATAGCACTTCTGGCACTGGCCGCCATATTCGCCTACATTTTGAAGGGCTCTTTGGTTCGAAAGGCTATCCTCTTCCTGCTGGCCATTCCGGTAGCCATTTTAGCTAACCTGATTCGCCTGATATCCATTCTGCTTATAGGGGACAGGTGGGGCGAAGACGTAGCTACAGGTTTCTACCACGATGCCGCCAGCCCCTTCCTTTTCCTGGTGGCCATAATATTAATGGTAATCATTGCCAAATTACTGGGATTTAACTTCCGGGAAGTACCGGATTAAATACGCTGCTTCCCTAAATCGCCCCATCCCACTTATAATGAATGCATGCTGCTATTTGCTCATACCGGAATCACGCTTGGTCTGGTATTGGCCTGGGATAAAGGACTCGGCAGGCCATTTCCATCCCTGCTGAAAAAAGTCACTCCTGAAAAAATTACCGCTGTGGCACAATCCATTGACTATCGTCTGGTTTTAGCAGGCTCGATGCTTCCGGATATCATCGATAAACCAATCGGTCATCTTTTCTTTGCGGAGACTCTCGATAACAATGGCCGGATATTCGCGCATACCCTGTTGTTCTTTTTATTGCTCCTTATGTACGGTCTGTTTCGTTTTTTCAGATATGGAAAAAACGGGTTTCTGGTGGTGGCCCTGTGCTCTGGATTCCATCTAATTCTGGACGAGATGTGGTTCAATACCACCACCCTGTTCTGGCCATTGCGCGGATGGGACTTCCCCGATTCGGATTTAGCTGATCTGGAAGACTGGTTATCACTGGTACGGGAGACAGCTCAAACAGAACCTGTGGTCTACATATCCGAAACGATTGGACTAGTGATCCTTTTAACATTTGCCTTTAAGTTATGGAAGAATGAAAAAATGCGGCATTTCTTGAAACGTGGAACTGTCTAATGGATTATGATGTTCTGGTAATCGGAGCCGGGCCCGCCGGAAGCCGGACTGCCTTCAATCTGGCCAGCCGGGGCTGCAAGGTGGCTGTTCTGGAAAAGCATGATCGGATAGGGCACAAACTCGCCTGCACAGGTATCATCGGCAGGGAATGCTTCGAGGTTTTCGATATCGAACGTGACTGCGTTTTGCAGGATGCAAGGTCTGCAAAGCTCTTTGCCCCATCGGGGGAATTTATCAGGATCAGCCGTGACGAAACCCAGGCGTATATCGTCGATCGGCCTTTATTCGATCGCTCGCTGGCCAGAAAAGCGCGGAATGCCGGCGCAGAGTATCTGCTTTCCAGCCAGGTAAATGATATCGCTGTTTCAGCCGAAGGGGTCGAACTGACAGTTAATCAACAGGGCAATACCACCAATTTAACCGGCAAAGCAGCCATCATCGCCAGCGGATTCTCCTCAAGTCTGCCGCCGAAGCTGGGAATGGGTAACATCAAATACTCGATCACTGGAGCGCAGGCCGAGGTCCAATCACGAGGAATCGAAGAGACTGGAGTTTATTTCTCGAACAAAACGGCTCCCGGTTTTTTTGCCTGGCTGGTCCCCATATCCGAACACAGGGCACGAGCAGGGTTATTTGCCCTCCGGAAACCGGGGGCATATTTGCAGGATTTTCTGGGAAAACTTGTTGCGGAGGGGAAAATCACCGATTCCAAACCCGGCATTTCGTACGGAGGAATTCCCCTCAAGCCCATCCCGCGAAGTTATGCCGAAAGAGTTCTGGTTGTGGGTGATGCCGCCGGGCAGGTCAAGCCGACAACCGGCGGCGGAATTTACTACGGACTTATCTGCGCCGACTTCGCTTCAGAGACGATCGGCAGGGCATTTGAGCAAAATGATTTTTCGGCCAAGCAGTTTTCCCGTTATGAGAAATTGTGGAAAGCAAAACTGGGAAAGGAACTCAGGATCGATTACTTTGCCCGCAGACTGTACAACCGGCTCTCAGATAAGAGGATAAACAGCATCTTCAGCATAGTTCGAGACAACAATATCCATGAGGATCTGCTAAACTCGTCTTACCGCTCATTCGACTGGCATGGCGAACTGGTGATGGACGGACTCAAAAGGCTAACTCCGTGGTGGCAGCTTTTTGGACATTATTTCCCATCGTATGTTCTCAAGTCACTGAGAAGCAGGACCTGGAGCTGAGACAATCGTTCCACCCTTGAAACCATCTTCGTAAACCACTATAATTTAGATGGTTTTCCCCAAAAAAGCCCTCGGGGACCTGCCAAAATGAGCATAGTTGATGAACTGGCCGCTGTAAAACCTTTGGAAGAGATGGCGCTGACCATCGGGGTATTTGATGGTGTGCACCCGGGGCATCAGCACCTCATCAACTCACTCAAGGCAAAAGCTGACGAAACGGGACTACTCAGCGGGGTGATTACGTTCGGATGGCACCCCAAGGCGCTCCTTGCCCCCCAGACTGAACTCCCCTATCTGACCAGCCTTGAAGAGCGAATAGAGCTTATCAAAAATCTGGGAATTGATCACGTGATTGTCCTTTCCTTCACCCAGGAACTGGCGCAACTTTCCGCACGTCAGTTTATTGAGTTACTTCGTGAACATCTTAAATTGCGAGCGCTGGTGCTCGGCCCGGATTTTGCTCTGGGAAAAGGCAGGGAAGGAACTACGGATTTCCTCAGGCAACTCGGAGAGGAGTTAGACTTCTCTGTTGATGTGGTATCTCCCATTAAAATCGGGAATAAGGTGGTTAGCAGCACAGCTATTCGGGATGCCTTGAATGAAGGAAATATAAGGGAAATTACCCAGTTGCTGGGTAGAAGATTCATGCTGCATGGCACAGTGGTGCATGGTGACCATCGCGGCGGTAAATTGCTGGGATTTCCCACCACCAATTTAAGCGTCCTTCGCAACCATGCTTTGCCTGCGGATGGCACTTATATCACGCTGGCACACGTGGGAGGGAAAGTTTATCGAGCCGTAACCAACATCGGGCTCAGGCCTACTTTCGGTCAGGGGGAACGAACCATCGAAACTCACATTCCCGATTTCAATGAAGATCTTTACGATCAGGATTTCAGTATCGAATTTATCAAACGCCTGCGGGGGGAGCGGAAATTTGATTCGCTGGAAGAATTAATCGAGCAAATTAAAAAGGATGTCGCGCTGGCCCGTGAAATCCCGATCGAAACAGATCAGGCCAGTATATCCAAATGAGCGATAATATTGATCGTATACTCAAACGAGGCGTAACCGAGGTCATCTCTGAAGCTGACCTCAGGAAAATGCTGAAAGAGGGGAAACCTCTACGACTGAAAGAAGGTTTCGATCCTTCCCGTCCTGATATCCACCTCGGACACGTTGTGGGCCTGCGCAAGCTGCGCCAGTTTCAGGAGCTGGGGCACAAAGTAATCCTTATTGTTGGCGACTGGACGGCCCGGATCGGCGACCCCAGCGGCCAGTCCCAGATGCGCACCATGCTCAGCGCCGAAGAGGTCAAGTCCAATGCCGAAACCTACATGAAGCAGTTTTTCAAAGTCATCGATAAAGACAAGACCGATGTACGATGGCAAAGCGAATGGTTCGGCGATTTCAGCCTGGCCGATGTCATCAGCCTGACCAGCAAGTTCACCGTAGCCCAGATGCTGGCCCGGGAGGATTTTTCAAGACGGTATAAAGAAGGAAGCCCCATTGGTATCACCGAACTTCTGTACCCTCTGCTTCAGGCCTACGATTCGGTTATGATCAAATCTGATGTTGAGTTCGGCGGGATCGACCAGAAATTCAATTGCCTGCTGGGTCGAGAGTTGCAGGAGATGATGGGGCAGAAACCGCAACAGGTTTTCTTTACACCGTTGCTGGTTGGACTCGATGGGAAGATGAAGATGTCCAAGAGCCTCGATAATTACATTGGAGTTGATGACCTTCCCAACGAGATGTACGGCAAAGTGATGTCCCTCGCCGACGATCTTATCATGGATTACTTTGAGCTGCTGACGGATGTTTCCGATGAAGAATTAGCGCAATTCCGTCAGCAAATGGAGACCGATTCAGTAAACCCGATGGAATTGAAGAAACGTCTGGCCCGGGAGATCGTAGCGGAACTTCACAGCGCAGAAGCCGCAGCAAAAGCCCAGACTCATTTTGAAAGCACCGTTCAGAAAAAAGAAATCCCTGACGAAGTGATCGAGATTTCCATCGATAAATTACGGGGTTTTCACAGTGACGACGAGACCTTCCTTGTCAAAACAGAGGATGTCCCGAATTCGGATTCTCCCACATATCTTGTCTCGATACCACTCATCCTGAATGGAGTGGGTTTGGTTAAAAGTAATGGCGATGCCAAGCGTTTGATCAAGCAGGGAAGCATACAGATTATCCGCCGGGAGGGTAATAAACGTACCGTTCATGAAGACCGGGATTCAATTCAAGTTGGCGATGTTATCAAGGCTGGCAAGCGCCGCTTTCTACGGATTGTTGAATGAGTGGGTGCTGGTTCTGAGGCTGGAATAAGATCATTTAAAGAGGCGCAGGATTCTTCCGCCGGGGGTTTCGGGGGTGTCCCCCGTCCTTCGGTTCCCCCAAGATTGGGGGCGAGGGGGTTGATAATAGCTTTCTTAAATACACTTAAATGCAATTAAATTTAAAAGAGGAGATAAGCAAAATGGCACACACAACACATGCCGAAGTATACGCGGAATATAATCAGAAGAAGGAAAGAATCCTCGACATGGGCGGTAAAAGTGGGGTCGAGAAGCAGCATCAGGACGGCAAAATGACCGCCCGCGAGCGAATCGAATATTTTTTCGATCCCGGAACCTTTACCGAGATAGGCATGTTTGTCAAGCACCGCACCACTGCCTTCGGGCTGGATTCCAAAGAGATCCCGGCTGAGGGCGTAATCACCGGATTCGGTAAGGTAAACGGCCGTTATGTCATGGTCGCCGCCGAGGACTACACCACCATGGCCGGAACCTTCGGTGAAGGGCACGGCCGGAAGTTTGCCCGGGCAATGGATTTTGCCAAGGAGAAGGGCTGGCCATTCGTGGGCATGAACGATTCCGGCGGAGCCCGTCTTCAGGAGGGGATGGATACCCTGGAATCCTATGGATGGTTGTTCAACTCACAGATTCGAGCCTCTGGCATCATCCCTCAAATCGCCCTCCTCATGGGGCCATGCCTCGGCGGACAGGCATATCATCCCATCATGCAGGACTTCCTCATTCAGGTCAAGGGTACCGGATTCATGGGAATTGCCGGCCCGGCATTTGTGAAGACTCAGATTGGGGAAGAGATTACCCTGGATCAACTTTCTGGCTGGCGGGCCCACGCGGTCAAATCAGGCCAGACTCACATATTAGCAGAAAACGATAAAGACTGCATGGACAAATGCAAAAAGCTCCTGGCATTTTTGCCCTCGAATAACAATAAGTCAACCAATCCCCCGCCAAGAATCGAAACGGAAGATGATCCCAACCGCGAAATCCCGGAGTTGAACGAGATTGTGCCGGTGGAGCAGTTCAGGCCCTTCAACATGATGGGAGTAATTTCCAGAATCGTTGATGACGGGGATTTCTTCGAAACCCTGGCTCTTTATGCCACCAACCTTATCACAGGTTTTGCCCGTTTCAACGGTCGCCCCACGGGAATCGTGGCCAATCAGCCGATGCAGAAGGCTGGCATGCTGGATATCAACGCCGCCGACAAGCTTGCCCGATTTGTGAGAACCTGCGACCTGTTCAATATCCCGGTGGTGACCCTGCAGGATTGCCCCTGCTTCATCATCGGTTCTGATGCCGACTGGAACGGGATACTGCGCCATGGAGCCAAAACACTCTACGCATGGGCAGATGCTACCGTGCCGCTGATTTCAATCATTTTGCGCAAGTCCTATGCCGGTGCACATTACGGGATGCTTGATAAAGCCATCGGCGCTGACCTTGTCTGGGCGTGGCCGCAATCGCAGATAACCATCGTCGGGGCAGCCACTGCCTCCAGTGTAATCTTTGCAAAGGAAATCAAGAGCTCGGCTAACCCGGCAGAAACCGCTAAGCAACGCATGAAAGAGTACAGCGATCTTTACGAAAATCCCTATTGCGCCGCCGAGCGCGGATATGTGGATGGCATCATCATGCCTTCCGAAACGCGCAAGTACATCAACATGTCGCTGGATATCCTGGAAAACAAAGAGGTATCCCGTCCCTGGAGAAAATACTCAAATATCAATCTGTAATTCGGGGGTTCAGAGTTTAAAGTTCAAAGTTCACAGTTCAGAGGTGTTAGTTCAAGGGTAAATAAGAAGTCAGAAGCCGGAATGGGGACAAATCAACCCCCCTTGAGGGGAGGGTGAAATTCCCGATCAGGTCAAAGCTCACAGTTGTCAGTTGCTGGTAACAAAATCCGCAAAAGGGAGGGGAGAAACGCCCCCTCCCTTTTTGTGTCCCGCTATGCTACAATCGCTATCAATCCGTTGTCTTGAGGAGGCTGATTTTGGATTCCAAGCCCGCACCTGATTTTACCGCTGTCGATAGCGAGGGGAAGACTGTAAAACTTGCCGATTACAAAGGCAAACACCTTGTGCTGGTTTTCAACCGGATGTTCGCGTGACCGTTCAGCCGCCGGCATATGGTGCAGTTGCGCCATGACTATCAGAAATTCAAAAATCTGAATGCAGATATAGTTGTTGTTGGGCCGGAAAAACCCGAAAAGTTCCGAGCCTTCTGGCAAAAGGAAAAGATGCCTTTTGCCGGCATCCCTGACCCGGATCATACAGTTGCCAGATTATACGGGCAGCAGGTGAAAATCCTCAAGCTGGGACGTATGCCGGAAGTGGTGGTCATCGATAAATCCGGCAACATCCGCTACCGGCATCTTGGGAGTTCAATGCGGGATATCCCGGAAAACAGTCAGCTTCTTTCTCTGCTCGAAGAGCTGAACGCTGAAAAGGGATGAACGCAAACGAACCTGACGGAATTTTGCTTAAGGAACCTGAAGAATAATTGATGAATTCGGTCTGCCACGGTCTGTTGATTCACCTCTGGCATGCGGAATTCCCCGCTCAGATATTGAGACTATTTAACGGTAATTTAAAAGGAATCCTTGGGAAAGGGAGTTCTCATAGCTATTGGGCAAGTTCAATATTAGCCATGATATGGGCGGGAATATCAAACTCCTTCTTTCCGATGAGTGCGTGATAAAACAGAGGCCGCCCATCAATGGAGATGCGATGCCGATATCGTTCCAAATGATGAACCTCCAGTGCATCGCTTTGGAGTAATGACTTAATCAGGAGGGAAAAACCTGAAGTATCGCTTTCAAGCAGGAATGTCTCTTTGATATTGATGGCAATCCATCCTGACGGCGCAAGCAAATTGAACGCATTAGCAAAGGCTTTTGCCGGAATATCACCAAAACCGAGTGCGGCGACACATGAAAGGCAATCAATTTGCCATGTGGACAGTTCTTTCCGCCTGACATCGTCCAGATCACAAAAGTCGAGGACATAATAAGCATCGTATATACCCGGCCTGTCACGCTCGCAGGCGATATAAGCTTCCTCGCTGATGTCAACACCGATAACGCGGGCAACCCCTGCAATCTGAAGTTGCTCTCCAAACATACCATTTCCAGCTCCGAGATCGAGCACACGCAATTCTGACATTTCAATGCGGTTATCGCGTAGAACCTTGCTCAAAATTTCACAGACTTTTTTGGGAGAATTAGATTTGAGCCGTTGATAATAAAGTTGCTCGTATAAACCAGGACGCTTGTAAAGCTCTCCGTAATCATGAAAGCGTAGCTGAACTTCCTGTCCGTTTTCGTTGAAATAGAAAAAAGACTCGTCCTGATTGAGTTTATGCGGCTCTGTAACGGGGAACCTGATGTTGTACTTAGGATAATTCATTTTGACCTCCTGTTGAAATTGTCGAAAAGATGCTTGCCCACGGAATTGTGACACAATGATATTTTGTGGGTCATTCCTTTTTTTGCCAATCTGCCGGGAATCATACCCACGGGATCCCAAATACTAAAATAAATACGACCAGAGGAGGTAAAATGGCAACTTATGAATACGATATAGTAATCATCGGGAGCGGCCCGAACGGACTGGAAATAGCCGCCTACCTGGCAAAGGCAGGCCAGAAAGTTCTGCTGCTGGAAAAGCGGTACGAAGCAGGAGGTGGACTGGCCACCGAACAGATCACCCTCCCGGAATATTTCCATAACACGCACGCCATTTTCCATATGATGGTCGATTACGCGCCGGTTTATAAGGATTTCGATATTGAAGGAACTTACGGAGTCCGGCACGTTTACCCGGATTTGCAATGGTGCTTACCGACGCCGGAAGGGAAGGCAGTCTGCGTTTACTCTAACCCGGAGAAAACCGCTAAATCCATCGAACAGTTTTCCCAGAAGGACGCCAAATCCTTCAAGGACTGGTACGTCGAATGTAAGGAGTTGATGCAGGAACTGGTGGGCCCACAGACTTTCGTCAAGCCCGAACCCGCGCCCCTGATGGCCGCCCGCGCCGCCATGAGCGAACTCGGCAGCAAACTGACCGAGTATTCCGAAAGAACACCGGAAGAGGTTGTCAAAGAACGATTTGAAAATGAGTATGTCAGAACCCTCATGCTGTACGGCGTCTGCCACTGGGGTCTGGATTACTCGCAGTCGGGTGTCGGGTATCTGATACCTCTCTACTTCGACCGGATGAGCAATTACCGGCTTGTTGCCGGCGGTTCCCATAGAATATCCAATGCTCTCCTCAAAAACGTCTTTGAAAACCATGGACAGATCAGGACCTCAGCCCAGATCAAGAGAATAATCGTTGAAAAAGGCGTAGCCAAGGGCGTTGAATTGGAGGATGGTACCCGTCACATGGCCCGCAAGGCAGTAGTCTCCACCATCGATCTCCACCAGACGTTTTTGAAATACGTTGGCGAAAAGAATCTGGAACCAGACTTCGTCGCCATGGTCAATTCCTGGCAATGGGAGAAATGGAGCCTGTGCGATCTTCACCTTGCCCTGGCAGAGCCGCCCAATTTCAAGGCCGCCAAATCCAACCCCGATGTGAATAAAGCTTTCATGCATGTGCTGGGATACGAGAATTCCGCTGAACTCATAAGGGAATGGGATTTGATGGGCCCGGGCGAACTACCGAAAACTGCCGGTTACATCGCTTCATTCCCATCCATCCATGATCCTTATCTGGCGCCAAAAGGAAAGGCTGCCGGTCTGCTATCTCAGATGGCCCCATACGAACTGAAAGACGGCGGTCATGACAAATGGCTCAAATACAACTTCAGGAAGGAAATTGCCGATTACCAACTGCGTACCCTGAAGAAATACACTACTAACATGAATGATGATACGATACTGTGGTGGAACATCACCACTCCGGCCGATATCCAGAACAAGTTCGCCAACATGGTCAAGGGTTCCTATAAACAGGGAATGTATCATCCGCTGCAAATGGGTTATCTCAGGCCCAACCAGGAATGCTCCCATAACGTCACCCCCATCAAAAACCTTTTCGTCGGCGGTGCTGGAGTGTGGCCGGGCGGATGCGTGATCTGGGGGCCGGGATATAATTGCGCCAACTCAGTGGCCGACGAGTGCGGCATCGAGAAATGGTGGAAGGAGCCTGAGATCGTCACCAAAGCAAGGGATAAAGGATATATACTTTAATTATTGTGATTTCTGGAAAATAGGAGGATATTATGCAATTCAGATCAACGGGACTGGGCAAAACCGAGTTAACAGGCCACATCGCCGACCTGAAACGGCAGGGAGACTATCTCATCATGTACGTTGACGTCACCGACCCTGTCAAGTGGAGAATTCGCGGCGGGCTGGCTTTCGTTGACCTGCTGGATCTCTTGAGGTGCATGATGAAAGGCGCCATACTTGGGTTTATCCTCAGCCCCAAACAATGGTTCAACAAGAAACCTAAACATCCCGGTGAATTTTAATCTAAAATCTTTAGCCAGACAAAGCTATTAAAAGGGTGGTGAGTATGGCAAAGAAAGTTTATGATGTCATCGTAGTCGGAGCTGGATTTGGCGGCAGCGCCTGCGCTGGCTTGCTGGCTAAACGCGGGCTCAATGTGCTGCTCGTGGAGAAGAACGCCCGCGCCGGAGGCAAAGCCACCACCTTTTCCAAAAAAGGATTCACCCATACAGCCTGGGTAGTAATCAGCGCACCCGTCGTTGATACTATTCTGCAAAAGGTCCTCGATGAACTGGGGATGTCGCATAAAGCTGAGCTGGTATCATTCCCCGGAAAACAGGAATGCATATACAGGAACCCTTCAGGGCAGTACAAACCAATGCCCCCCATGCCCGCCAGCACCGCCATGGACCCGAATATTATCTTCGACTGGCTGGGCGTTAAGCAGGAAGACCGCGAAGAATCACTCAAATGCATGATGGACCTCTCCCTTATGCCATCTGCTGAAATCGACAAACTCGATAATTTAAGCTTTGCCCAGTGGCTGGGTAAGTACAAGTTGCCACCGGCAGTTTACGCTTTCCTCCTCGGGCCAGTGGCAGATGGCTGTTTTGTGGTTCCGTTTGATGCCCTTTCCGCCTCGGAAGCAGTTAGAAGCCTTCAGGATATCTTTCTGCGGAACGGCGGGGTATTTTGCAAGGGTGGATTCGGAAAGCTTGCCGATACCTACGCTGAGGCCGTCACCGCCAACGGCGGCACGGTGATGATGCGCACCCGCACCGAAAAAATACTCGTCGAACAGGGCAAAGTCACTGGTGTGGTAACCAATAAGGGTATTTTCCGGGCCCCGATCGTCATCAGCAATGCCGGATTGCAACCCACGGTTCTCAAGCTGGTGGGTGAAGAACATTTTGATAAAGGTTATGTCAACTATATCAGGGAACTCATCCCGTCACTTGGATTCATGGGCACGCGATACTATTTAAGTCGGAAAGTAATTGAGGCTCCGTATGGCGTGATCTTCTCCGATAAGAGTGCCTGGAACCTTGAACGGTGGATCAAAGAGGCCAAAACGCTCAATCTCCCCGATGAGATAACCGTCTGGTTCGAAATACCGGATAATTACGATCCGGGAGCAGCGCCTGCGGGCAAGCAGATGCTAAT
Source organism: Dehalococcoidia bacterium (assembly GCA_041300025.1). Taxonomy (GTDB): domain Bacteria; phylum Chloroflexota; class Dehalococcoidia; order SZUA-161; family SpSt-899; genus JBGLNL01. The sequence continues at coordinate 267,334 of JBGLNL010000001.1, forward strand.
GACTGGATTCCTCTGCCCGGCAGACCCTGAAATGAGCGCTCACGAAAAGAAGGTTTGGTGGGATAAAGGCGAAGAAATTCTGTTCAAAGCCCTCCCGGAAATATCCAAATATGTCGAATCTAAAGAAGGCTATTCGGTGAGGGAAGTCTCCAAACTTACCCGCGACCATGTGCTTCCCGGACAGGGCGGCGAATGCATCGGGCTGGGACAGATTGTGGGACAGGCTGGCAAAGACAAACCTTCTCCCAAAGCCCCGATCACAGGACTTTTTTACGTTGGATGCGATGCCGGCGGATATGGAATTGGTATCCATCAGGCAACCGATTCCGCGGTCAAAGTGGCCGATATGGTAATGAAATATCACCTGATGCATGCGGCTGGAAGCTAGATTTCAGCTTTCGATTAGCAGTGATCAGCAAGGCGCAGTTCAAGCTGCGCCTTTTTCACTTACCTCTTTTACCAGAAGTTCACCCGACGTATTATGGACACATTGGCACTTGGGTGTTAAAATGTAACATAGTTTACGATTGCAAGGTAACATTATGAGAATGAAAACATTTATAATTTTTATGCTGGCATTAGTGCTGGCTTTGGGGAATGCAATTTTCTGGATTCCTGCCCAAAGCACACAGGCTGAGGGAGAGCCGGTTGCCATTGATGACACTGGAACAACCGATGAAAATAACCAGCTATCCGCAGGGGCTCCCGGCGTTTTATCTAACGATTCAGGCAGCGGACTTTCAGTAACTGCGGTCAACGGTAGCTCTGGCGATGTTGGGAGTTTAATTACCCTGACTTCGGGGGCATTGCTCACCTTGAATTCCAATGGTTCGTATATCTATAATCCCAATGGACAATTCGAAAGCCTTGATACAGGAGACAACACCACGGATCAGTTCCAGTACACAGTCAGCAATGGAACAAGCTCAGATACGGCTACCGTAACGATAACCATAACCGGCGTAAATGATCCACCCATCGTCGAAGCTACAACATTGGATATAGATGAAAACAGCCCGAACGGAGCAATCGTAGGAACAGTTCCCTTCAGCGATTCGGAAGGTAATATCACCGGTTTTACTATCAATCCTTCAACAGTATTCTCTATTGACAATGATGGTCAGATAACTGTTGCAGCTAGCAGCCAGTTGGATTATGAAACCACTACTCAGTACACAGTCGTAGTGGAGGCAACTGATGACGGGGCTCTGACAGATAATGCAACAATAACCATCGATGTTAACGACATCAACGACAACCCGCCTTTGATTACTAATCCGGAACCAATCAGCTTCAATATTCCTGAAAACAGTGCTGATGGAACTGTAACAGGCGCCATAACAGCGACCGACCCCGAAAATAATATCACCGGGTTCAATATCACGGGTGGAGACCCTGCAGGCACCTTCTCCATCGGCGATGTCGATGGTCAAATAACCGTTGACGACTCCAGCCAGCTTGATTTTGAGACTGTGCCGCAGTACAACCTGACAGTTGAAGTAGTAGATGAAGGCGAACTTACAGATACTGCAAGCGTCACCATCAATGTGACTGACGTCAACGATCCCCCTGTGGCTGATGATGGCACCGCCTCAGCTACGGAGGACGGCGAGCCAGTTTCCACGCAGGTACCGGCCGCACATGATGATGATGACAACCTTAACCCCAATGGCTATGTCTTAGTAGATGATCTGACGCCGGAAGGTAATCTCACCTTCAATGCAAACGGAAGCTATACTTTCGACCCCGGTGCAAATTTTCAGGACCTGGGACAGGGTGAATCACGTAATGAGACTTTCACCTACACCGCCAGAGATACAGAAGGGGCTGTAAGTGAAACAGCCACCGTAACCATAACAATAAACGGAACCAACGATCTCCCTATAGATATTGCGTTAAATACCAGCAGCGTTGCTGAACATAAAGCCTCAGGAACCACGGTAGGCACTTTCAGCACCACCGATGCTGACACGGAAGATACTCATACCTACACGCTGGTATCCGGAGCCGGAAGCACCGGCAATGGTTTATTTGCTATTGTGGGTAACGAGCTAAAAACAAACACCGTTTTTGATTTTGAAAGCACTCCCACACACAGTATTCGCGTACGAACAGCCGATGCTGGAGCCAGCTACGAAAAAGTATTCACCATAAACATAGTTGACGGCAACGATCCGCCAACAAGCATCACTCTCAGCGGCAACCTTATTGCCGAAAACTCCCCCAATGATACCGTCGTTGGCACGCTTGCGGCAACCGATCCAAACTCTACCGATACCCATACTTTTTCGATTATCTCACAGAACCATGATAGCGCTTTCACTATAAGCAGCAATGAAATCCGCGTGGGAGATTCATCAAAATTAGATTACGAAGCGGATGACGAGCATGGGCTGTACATTGAGGTAATGGATTCCGGCGGCCTTAACTACAGGAAAAGCATTTTCATCGAAATTACCGATGTCAATGAGCCTCCCGCACCCCTTGCTGATAGCTACAGTGTCGTCAGGGGAAACACCCTCAACATTCCAGCATCCGGTGTTCTGGGCAATGATGCCGACCCGGAGGGCACCGTACTTTCAGGGACCATCGTAAGCAATCCGGCCCATGCCAGTGCTTTCACCTTCAATGATGATGGGAGCTTTTCCTACACTAATGATGGCACATCTTCAATTACCGATAACTTCACCTACAAGGCTTATGACGGAACCCTCTATAGCCATATCGTCACAGTCACAATTACAATTACGACACCCAACCCTCCTACCGTTACTACCCCCACAGCCACCAGTTTCACCAAGACATCAGCTACTCTGGGCGCAAACATTACCAGCGATGGTGGGGCAGCCATAACTAAAAAGGGTGTTGTGTGGTCAACGTCGGCTGCCCCGACGCTGGCAACATGTTCCGGCTCAAAATCCGCAACAGGCACAACAACCGGTATTTTTACCGTCCCCGTCTCCGGGCTGACTGCCGGCACGAAATATTACTGCAGAGGATTTGCCACCAACAGCGCGGGAACCAGCTACACTGAAGATAAAGCCTTCGAAACAAACCCTGAACTTTCCAATATCATAATCGCTTCAACTGTCAATGAGGGGTCAAATGCCACCCTTTCAGGGAACATTACTGCCGCATCAGGAACGAAGCTCACCATTGACTGGGGTGATGGATCAAACACGTCTGATGAAAATCCCGGCGCTAGCTTCAGCAAATCCCACATCTATAGTGATGGATCGAAAAGCGGGACTATCTACACCATTACACTTACCCTGACCCTCGATAGCGACGCTACCCGAAAGGACACGGTAACGAAATCTGTAACAGTCAAAAACGTGTCTCCCACCGCTCAATTAAGCGTCTCCTCTAATCCTGTGGATGAGGGAAAAAACCTTATTCTCACAATCGGTACGCCCACAGACCCGGGAAACGATACTATCACCAAATACACGGTGTGGTGGGATAACACCACCAGCAATATTTACAGTCCGGGCAAATCCATGACCCATATATACACCGATGCTGCCAATAGCGTATTTATCAGAGTGTATATTACCGATGAAGATGGAGATCATCAGATAGAAAATGTCCTGACTTTGAAAGTCAGCAACGTCGAGCCCACCGCCAAAAAAGACAGCTACACCACCTATGCGAATTCCACTCTGCATAAATATAAATCCGAGGGCCTGCTGATAAACGATGAAAACCCTGCCAAAGAGCCTGTAAGTATAATATCGGTGGACGACAGTGCCACTGATGGGGAAGTAACATGGGAAGAAGACGGCAGTTTCACCTACGATCCCAACGGGGCTTATGACTGGCTGAAAGAGGGTGAAACCAGAACCGATACCTTTGCCTACACCATCGAAGACGACGACGATTCCACCGATGAAGCCATCGTGACCATTACCATCAAGGGATATTCTCAAAAACCATGCGAAACACCCGGGCCATCCATATATTTCCTTAATGCCATAACAATCCCCAGCAAAGGCGGCCTTATATCGATGAATCCCGCTGGCGGCTCATACGTCGAAGGCACCAAGGTAACCCTTACCGCCAGCCCTGCCAGAGGATACAACTTTACAGGCTGGAGCGGTGATCTCTCCGGCGCTGCCAACCCCCAAATCATCACCATCGACGGAAACATAAACGCTATCGCCAACTTCAGCGCAGCCACAGCTACCCCGGTAGTAACCGGGACTCCGACGACCCCAACCCCCACGGCAGGCACCCCAACACAGACGGGCACGGGCACGCCATCGGAAGATGCTGACGGTGGTGGATTTAACCCGTGGGTAATAATCGGCCCGATACTTGGTGTCGGTGCCATTGTCGCCATAGCCCGCGTGGAGAGAATGGGCGGGTTCTCCAAGCTTCGCAAGTCATGGACCAGGATGAAGGGGAGAGGTAGCTAAGACCAGCATCAGGTTGACTCTCACATTGTGCCGACGTACAATCGGAACATGCCCGAAACTATCACTCTGCTCAAATCCCTCATTGAATCAGGGCTCGGCTCGCGGCGGAAGATGGCTGATGCCATCAAACAGGGCCGGGTGCAAATCAACGGTGTCACAGCAGAGGACTTCAGATACCCGATAAATCCAGCCTTCGACTCCGTCACATTCGAAGGGAAAAAAGTGGCCCATGCCGCCTTCCGCACAATCTACCTGATGCTCAATAAACCGGCTGGGATAATCACTACCACCAGCGACGAGAAGGGGCGTCGCAGCGTGCTCGATATAATTCCTGAAAAGTTCAAGTCTTTTCGGCCTTATCCCGTTGGGCGTCTGGATAAGGAAAGCACCGGCCTTCTGATTTTAACCAACGATGGCGATCTGAGCTATAAACTGACTCATCCCAGCTTTGAGCACGAAAAGGAATATCTGGTAGCCATTGAAGGCTCGCTTAAATTACAGGAAAGGCAGCAACTGGAAAAGGGAATCAGCCTTTCCGATGGCATGACCTGGCCTGCCAGGGTGAGACCGGTGAGGAACAAGGAACCTTATAATTACAGTATCACCATTCATGAAGGCAGAAAGCGGCAGGTACGCCGCATGTTCGAGGCGCTGGGATGCCGGGTTCTGGCACTGCGCAGAGTACGCATGGGACAGCTACGTCTGGGCGACCTCAAGGAAGGCGAGGTTCGAGAAATATCCCCGGAGGAAATATCAAGCTTGCTTGGAAATGCGTGAATTAACCGTTGCCCTCGATTATGTCGAGTAGTATAATCAAGCGGGAGAGCCTGAAAATTATGAAGAAAATAGCTGTGCTGACCAGCGGTGGCGATGCCCCCGGAATGAATGCCTGCGTGAGAGCAGTCGTTAGGTGTGGATCTGCCAGAAAAATGGAGGTGGTAGGAATCAGACATGGTTACAGGGGCCTTATCGAAGGTGACATGATTCCTCTGGCCCCCCGAAGCGTAGCGCACATTCTGGAGCGTGGCGGCACATTCCTCGAAACCTCACGCTGCGAGGAGATGAAAACCCCTGCGGGATTGAGGAAAGCTAACAATAATCTAAAAAATGCAGGCATCGAAGGGCTTGTTGCTATAGGTGGCGACGGCACTTTTCGGGGGGCGGTCGCTCTTGCAAAGGAAGGGGAAATCAAAATCGTGGGAGTCCCCGGTACCATCGATAATGACGTTTATGGCACCGATTATACTATCGGGTTCGATACCGCAGTGAACACGGCCCTGGAATCAATAGACAAAATACGTGATACTGCTGAATCGCATGGCAGGTTGTTCTTCGTTGAAGTGATGGGGCGAAGCAGCGGATTTATTGCTCTGGCGGTGGGTATCGCAGGCGGAGCTGATGAAATACTCGTCCCTGAATTTGATACCGACCTTCAAGTTCTGGTTGATCGTTTGAAATCACACATGGCAGCAGGTAAAAAAAGCTCTCTGGTGATTGTAGCTGAAGGGGACATCCCCGGAGGGGCCCGGACAGTTGCGGATAAGATCGGCTGGCTGATAGGTATGGACTATCGAGTTGTGTCGCTGGGGCATGTGCAGAGAGGCGGATCACCCACAGCCAATGATCGAATCCTGGCTAGCGAACTGGGCGCAGCCGCTGTGGATGAGCTGGCTAACGGAGGCAATGCCTGCATGGTGGGGAAAATAGGCATGGAAATCGTTTGCACGCCCCTTGAAGAAACTTGGACCAAGCACAAAGAATTGGATAAATACAGAATGCAAATGCTGCATGTTCTGGCCATTTGAGTTTTTCCTACTATCATTGTGGAATGCCCGGAGTTTTAGATTCGGCGATTGTCTGGTCAGGGAAGCTCTGAATAAACTCCCCCATTCCCCTTTGCAAAAAGGGAAAAACGGGGCAAATTGAAGCTGGGGGAACAATTCCCAACAAGACCCCCAAAGCCACCGCCTGTGCAGAGGTTCCTCAGGCACCCTCTGAAAAATGAGATGACTATCTGGAGGTGACAGGGGTCTTTGATCAAAGTAAGGGAGGGAATCAATCATGCCGGTAGTCGATTACGCCACCTATTGCAGAATGCTCGAAAACGCACACAACCATAAATTTGCCTATCCTGCGATCAATATCACGTCCATGGTGACGGCCAATGCTGTCCTTGGTGCATTTGCACAGAAAAAATGTGATGGGATCATTGAGCTTTCCATTGGAGCCGGGGAATTCGCCAGCGGCCTCAGCGTTGCCGATTCTGTCGAGGGAGCGATCGCCATAGCAGAGTACGTTCATCGCATCGCAGAGCGTTATAATATTTATGTTGCCCTGCACACCGATCACTGCCAGCCCAATAAGGTTGAAAGTTTCCTTATTCCATTGATTGCTGAAACTGAAGCCAGGCGGGCTAAAGGGCTTCCGAATCTCTTCAGCAGCCACATGTTCGATGGCTCCTCACTTCCCCTCAAAGAGAATCTGGATATTGCCGTGACTCTGCTTGAGCGCTGTGCCCGAAGCGAGATCATTCTCGAAGTCGAAGCCGGAGTAGTGGGGGGCGAAGAGGACGGGATTGATAATAAGAATGCCCCGGCCAAAAAGCTCTATACAACTCCCGAAGATATGGTGGAAGTGTATCGCCGTCTGGGCAAAGTCAAAGGGGCCAGATACATGCTCGCCGCTACGTTCGGCAATGTTCATGGTTCATACAAACCCGGAGTTGTTAAACTCAAACCGAAAATTCTGAAGGAAGGGCAGGAAGCTGTTAAAAGGGAATTCGGGAATGATGCTTATTTCTGGCTCGTTTTCCATGGAGGGTCCGGTTCCTCACAGGAGGATATCCGAGAAACCCTCGAATACGGCGTGGTCAAAATGAATGTCGATACGGATGCGCAGTATGCGTTTACCAGAGCAATCGCCGATTACATGTTTACCAATTACAACGGCGTCATGAAAATCGATGGCGAAATAGGGAACAAAAAGGTATATGACCCCCGCCAGTATCTCAAGAAAGCGGAACAATCCATGGCCAGCCGCGTTATGCAGGCTGTCGATGACTTAAAAGCTGCCGGGACAACGCTCTTTGCCTAGCGGGTAATCCTGCCGATAATCACTTAATGAGTATCATCAAAAAGCTTCTGATCTCTGCCGGGGTCTTGATACTGCTGGCGGTCATCATCAGCGGGGTTACTATCTATCTGCTCACCCGTTCGCCTGAAATGAAAGAGGAGATCAGGCCCGTCGATGCGGATATTGCAGCCGAGCAAAGCTTCGCTAACAAAATCAGCACGCTTGAAGAGGAAATCAGGGAGGCGCTTGCCGCCGGCCAACCAAGGGAAGTGACTCTTGTTCTCACTGAAGAAGAAGTAAGTATCATGCTGGTCAAAATGATGCGGGAAGCCATGACCGAATCTGCGGATGAGATATCTGAAGAGATGGTCGTGGGGACCACCGTCAATCTCGATGATGATTATATCCGGGCAATTGTGGATATCGAAATGTATGGTGTAGTGGTGAGCGCAGGGGCGCAACTGCAGGCAACGGTCGATGAAGAAGGTATCAGCCTTCTGCTGGAAGAGCTTGAGGCAGGGCAACTTCCCTTCGTCGGGTTCATCGAAGATAAGATCAAAGATCGTTTTAATGAATCTCACAAAAACATGAGCCTTGATGAACTGCATATTGACCTTGAAAAGGGTCTCCACGTAGAATTAAGAGACCTGATAATCAGGGACAGGGAAATGATAATAACAGGGGTGGTAACTTAATTTTATGATGTCAATAACCTGCTATGGGGGCGTGGGGGAAGTCGGGGGGAACAAGGTTCTCCTTGAAGACGGCGACACCCGCTTCTTTTTCGATTTCGGCTTTCCGTTCAAGAAACGGGCCAAATATTTTGAAGAGTTCCTGAACCCAAGGCCGGGCGCCGGACTGCTGGACCTGCTGGAAACAGGATTGCTTCCTCCTCTCAAAGGTGTGCTTCGGGAGGATCTGGCAAAAAAAGCGCTCTGGGATAAGTTCAGTTTTTCCCCTCTTTACCGCGAATTGAAAGTTGATGGCGTGCTGCTTACTCACGCGCACATCGATCACAGCGGATATATCTCGTTTCTGCGCGATGACATCCCCATTTATACCACCATCATGACAGCTTTCGTCTCCAAGGCCATGCAGGATAGCGTGCCCCCAAATTTTGAAAAAGAGGTCTGCTATTCTCTACCCAAAGGCTCCAAGGGGGGTTATATGCGTTCGGCGGGAACCTACAAACCGCGGCCCTTTGCTTTCCTCGATCGTCAGGCGCTCAGCGACGAGGCTCAGGATTTCTGGTATTCGTCACCACGCAGAAAAAGGCCGTTGAGCAGTGAAACCTACTCATGTGCGCCCGGCAAAATCGGGAAGCTCCCATTGAAATATTTCCCGGTGGATCATTCCATCCCCGGAGCAGCGGCGTTTGCGGTGGAAACTTCAGTCGGATGGGTGGGCTACACCGGCGACCTCAGATTTCACGGGGGAGCCAGCCTGTTAGCAGCGAAAAATGGTTGGAATTTGGGAACTCATGATATCCTGATAAGTCTGGGATCAACCGCTTTAAATTGATCGTAACTCATGAATTCACAATATCCCGAATTAATATTTTTCTTAATACCCCTATGAGTATTGCCTTTGAAACTCTGGCATATTTTATTGGCTATATAATAACTGATGAAGATAACATAAGTCAATGAGCCAGTAATGCCCAAATCATCTCTCAAATTGCTCGATAAAGTTCGCTGTTTGCAAAGATAAGCGAATATGCCACCGATTTTCACCGGGCACTGGCGGACGAGTCCCCGGACCGGATCATTCCGATTGAGTATGCTGCTCCGGGGGCGGATGCGTTCTCTCGGCATGTCACTTATACCCATTCGTTGATCCGGTTCAGCTCCGGTGTATAAGTCAAGCCATCTCAAAAATGCGGCCGTTATCCGGTTATCGTTTGATATTGTTGCTTGGGCCAGTTAAACCCCACTTCGCTATCAAATGATTCAAAAATGCTATCCTGTTTTATCAAAAGGTGCAAAATTGCCTTCGAATGTGAGCATGTAGTAGAATAAGTCTTGGCATCCTGAATTGGAGTACTTTGCTAAATGGCAAAAATTCAAATTGGCCGAACGATCGTCATCGAGACGGTAAAACAGGGAGTAATCGAATATGCCTGGAATTCGACCCATATCTATCGGATCCCGGTGGAAAGCTACCCCGGCCACATCACCAATGTCTATTTGCTTCTGGATGGTGAGGCAAACCTTATCGATGTCGGGCTTGATGGCAGAAAGGCCAGAGCAGATCTGAAAAAGGGAATCGAAATTATCAACAGCCAATTCGGGCAGACGGTCGGGTTCGGTGATATCTCCGGCATCGTCATCACTCACGGGCATGCCGATCACTGGGGGATGCTTTCACATCCCGAACTGAAAGGGAAAAAACTGTATATCCACGAACTCGATACCGAGTTTATGAGAGATTTCAAAACACGCTATGCCGATGCCAAAGTCCGCGTTAAAAACTTTGCCAGAGATGCGGGATGGGGGCTGGAAACCGACAACATCTTTGCGCTGGATGGACTCAAGGTTAATATCGCCGATTACGAACTTGTGGAGTTGCGCGAAGGGCAGCGGATTATCAACGGATACGAAGTATATCACGTTCCCGGCCACAGCCCGGGTCATATTCTGTTGAAGGTGGGGCCTGTACTTTTCCTTGGTGACCATATCCTTTCCGAAACTACCCCGCATCAGCTTCCTTCCAATATGATTCCGGGGTGCGGGCTGAGATTTTATATTGGCTCTCTTAAGAAGGCGGCCGGACTCGGAGAACTCCTGGGGTTGCCGGGCCATGAAGATACTATCTATTCAATCAAAGATCGCGTGGAGGAACTGGAGGTGTTTCACTCTGAGCGCCTGAACGATATTCTGGGCTTGTGCAATGAAGAGAAGAATCTCTTTCAGATAACGGATGAATACTATAAGCTCCGTTCGGAGTACATTAACGGTAAAACTGTCCCCGAACTTGTAAGGGATGATCAGATACTGGCGCTGGAAGAGATACGCTCACACCTTGAATATTTAATGGAAGATGGCAAGGTGGCAGAGCGTAAAGGAGATGACGGCATAATAATGTACCGTAGAAGAATTTAAGGAACCTTTTGAATAAGTGGTGACTTCGGGGGTCTGGGGGTGCCCCCCAGCTTCGGCTTTCCCCCAAGATTGGGGGATACAGGGGGTTGATCACAAGATTCCTTAATATACAGAAGCGTTAAGGACAGCAGACCAGCCGGGGGAGAAGCCATTAATTCTGATGAATTCTATTTGACACTTCACCCCAAAATCAATAAACTTTAGTAGGTAATTCTTATTAACAAGGAGAAGACGGATGGCCAACAGCAAAAACAAAAAGGAATGGATGCAGAAGACTCTTCAGCCCGCTCTGGATAAAGCGAAGGAACGGGAAGAGCAGTTTTTGACTACCTCCGGCACCAGGCTGGAAGGTGTCTACGCCCCCGATGATATGGAAGGGTTCGATTACAATCGAAATCTTGCTTTCCCGGCGGAATACCCGTTCACTCGCGGGGTTCAACCGAACATGTACCGGGGCCGGTTCTGGACCATGCGCCAGTATGCCGGATTCGCCTCGGCGGAGGAATCGAACAAGCGCTATCGCTACCTTCTGGAACAGGGCCAGACCGGATTGAGCATTGCTTTCGATTTGCCTACTCAGATCGGTTACGATTCCGATGACCCGATGGCGCAGGGAGAGGTCGGCAAGGTGGGGGTTCCTATCGATACTCTGGCGGATATTGAAATCCTCTTTAACCAGATCCCTCTGGAGAAGGTCAGTACCTCCATGACCATAAATTCCACGGCTTCTATTTTGCTGGCAATGTACGTTGCCGTAGCCAAAAAGCAGGGTGCCGATATTTCCAAGTTGGATGGCACCATTCAGAACGATATTTTGAAAGAATACATTGCCCGTGGAACGCATATCTTCCCGCCCCAGCCATCGATGCGGCTTATCACCGATATCTTTGCCTATTGCAAGGAGAATATTCCCCGCTGGAACACCATCAGCATCAGCGGTTACCATATCAGGGAAGCTGGCTCCAGCGCGGCACAGGAGATCGCTTTTACTCTGGCTGACGGCATTGCCTACGTTGAAGCGGCCATCAGGTCCGGCCTTGATATAGATGATTTTGCCGGCAGGCTTTCATTCTTCTTTGCTTCCAATAACAATCTGCTGGAAGAGGTGGCCAAGTTCCGAGCCGCCCGCAGGCTCTGGGCCAAAATCATGAAGGAACGGTTCAAAGCCAAAAAGGAACGTTCCATGATGCTGCGGTTCCACACGCAGACATGCGGTCATACCCTGACGGCTCAGCAACCCATCAACAATGTGGTGCGCGTGGCTGTTCAGGCGCTGGCGGCGGTGCTGGGCGGAACACAGTCGCTGCACACCAATTCGTGGGATGAAGCTTATGCGACCCCCAGCGCCGATGCAGTAACCATCGCGCTGCGGACTCAGCAGATTCTCGCCAATGAAAGCGGCGTGGCCGATGTGGTTGATCCTCTGGGCGGTTCTTATCTGATTGAAAAATTGACCGATGACCTGGAAGCGAAGGCAAGTGATTACATTGCCAAAATCGATGAACTTGGCGGGGCGCTGGCGGCCATCGAGAAAGGATACCAGCAGCGGGAGATTCAGGAAAGTTCTTACCGCACCCAGCAGCGAATCGATGCCGGTAAAAACGTGGTGGTCGGCTTGAACAAATTCCTCTCACAAACCGCGCCGATAGCGGATATCATCCGGGTGGATGCCGCCGAAGCTGCCAAGCAGAAGAAGAAACTTGCCAAGATCAAAGCTGAGCGAGATTCTGCCCAGGTGAAGAAAGCCCTGGCGAAGCTGGAAAAAGTGGCCAAAGGCAACGATAATGCCATGCCGGTAATTATCGAATGCGTGGAAGCCTACGCTTCAATCGGGGAGATTTGCGGGGTGCTGCGCAAAGTGTTCGGGGAACAGAAAGAGTTTCTGGTTTTTTAGGGTTCATTAACCCGGTAATTAATAAAGAGACGCTATTACCTTTCATTTCATTGCCGCCCCGTATTAAGTATTGGATAAATTCCGGCGGGAATTCAGAGAAACTTAACATGTCATTCCCGCGGAGGCGGGAATCCAGATGGGTGTGGGGGGGATGGATTCCGGCTCGGGGGCCGGAATGACATATCACATTTAGTTGGTGATTAATAACATAAAAAAGCCCGGTGAAAGCCGGGCTTTTCCTTTGGGGAAAATGCCGGTTGCCCCCCGAATCCATATGCCATACAATAGCTTAAGATGAGTTTGAGGAATTGAATGATGCGAGCTGTAGTTTTCGATGGCAAATTACGTTTCGTCTTAAATTATCCGGCCCCTGAGATTCCGGGGGGCTGGGCGCGAATTCGTGTGCATCTCGCCGGCATTTGCCAGACCGATCTGGAAATTCTTAAAGGGTACATGGGATTTGCCGGAATACCGGGCCATGAGTTTGTGGGCACCGTCGATGATTGCGCGGATGCTACCTGGATCGGCAAACGGGTGGTCGGCGAGATCAACGTTGCCTGCGGCAAGTGCGATTTGTGCGATATCGGGCTGGGAAGGCATTGCCCCTCGCGTATCACTCTGGGAATACTTAACTTGAACGGCTGCATGGCCGATTACTGCACCCTGCCGATCGCCAACCTCCGGGAGGTTCCTGCTGAAATTGGAGATGAACGGGCGGTTTTCACCGAACCACTCTCAGCGGCATGTGAAATACTCGAACAACTCAAGCCCGAACGCTGGAAACGGGCCATCATCCTTGGCGACGGTAAACTGGGAATCCTGTGCGCTTGGGTTCTGCTGACGGCTCTTTCCGATGTGACTCTTGTGGGCCACCATCCTGAAAAACTCAAATCAGCCGGATGGCGGCATTTGAAAACAGTCCGCGATATCAACGAGATTGAGCCGGGAGCGGATATCGTGGTGGAGGCCACCGGATCGCCCGACGGGATCAGTCAGGCATTGGAACTTTGTGCTCCGCGAGGAATCGTGGTGTTGAAATCGACCGTTGCCGAGAAAAGCAGCTTCGATCTTAACTCGCTGGTGATAAATGAGAAAACAGTTGTCGGTTCCCGCTGCGGTCAATTCAAAGACGGACTGCGGATGCTCCGGTCTTATCCAGATATGCCTCTCGAAAGGTTGATCACTGCCCGCTATCCCATCGAAAAAGCAAGCGCTGCCTTTGAGCGATCCGGTCGGGAGGATGCGCTGAAAGTTCTGATTGAGATGAGGCATGCATGAACATCAAACCGATCGAGTGGCGGGAAGGGAAAATAATCCTTCTGGATCAGACCCGCCTTCCCTGGGAAGAGACTTACCTGGAGGTGAGCGACATTCCCGGTATCTGCGAGGCGATAAAATCGCTTCGGATTCGTGGCGCTCCGGCTATCGGGGTGGCAGCGGCCTTCGGATTGGCTCTCGGCGCTCAGGCTATCAAGGCGTCATCGAAAGATAAATTCATGGCTGAATTGAGAGAGGTTTCAAAGGCTCTGGCGGCCACGCGCCCCACGGCGGTCAATTTATTTTGGGCACTGGATCGGATGAATCGGGTGGCTCAAAACGGATCGGATGTGGAGGCGATCAAATCTAACTTAATTGACGAAGCCGGAGCCATCGAGCGGGAAACGGCGGAAGATGACCGGAAGGTGAGCTTCAACGGCGCCGAGTTGATCAGGGATGGTTTCACTATCCTGACCCATTGCAATGCCGGAGCGCTGGCTACCGCCGGTTACGGCACGGCGCTGGGGGTGATCGGTGCAGCTTATGAGCAGGGGAAAAAGATCGAGGTCTTTGCCGACGAGACCCGTCCGCTGCTTCAGGGAGCGCGGCTTACGACGTGGGAATTGATGCGGGCCGGAATTCCGGTGACGCTCATTACAGACAGCATGGCGGGGTATTTCATGAAAGCGGGCAGGATCGATTGTGTGGTGGTGGGGGCTGACAGGATTGCTGCCAATGGGGATGTGGCCAACAAGATCGGCACCTACAGCGTTGCCGTGCTGGCCCGTGAAAATGATATACCTTTTTACGTGGCAGCGCCAATGTGCACTATTGATTTTTCTCTCGAATCAGGTGATGAGATTCCCATCGAAGAGAGAAGCTCGGAGGAAGTGACCCATCCTTATGGTTTGCAGATTGCCCCCGATGGGGTTCGGGTTGCCAATCCGGCCTTTGATGTTACTCCGCACCGGTATGTGTCTGCTATAATTACCGAAAAAGGTATAGCTGGAGACCCTTATACAAAAAGTCTCGGAGCAATGAGGAAAGGAGCGTTGAATGCCAAAAGCTAAGGTTGGAGTTATCGGGGGGACAGGACTTTATGAAATCGAAGGCATGCATGATGTGAAGGAAGTCAATATCAGCACCCCGTTTGGCGACCCCAGTGATGCTATTACAGTGGGAACTCTGGAAGGAACCAGCATAGCCTTCCTGCCTCGACATGGCCGGGGGCATCGGTTCCCCCCCCACCAAATACCGGCAAGAGCTAATATATATGCCCTCAAGTCGCTAGGTGTGGAATGGATTATCGCCATAAATTCGTGCGGCAGTTTCAAGGAGGAACTGAAACCCAGAGACCTGGTTGTTCCCGATCAGGTTATTGATCGGACAAGGGGACGGGTGAACACCTTTTTCGGTGATGGAATAGTGGTGCACATTCCCTATGCCGAGCCTTTCTGTCCAACGCTGGGACAGGTTCTATTTCAGGCGGCTCATGAGGCCGGGGCAAAGGTCCATCGGGGAGGCACTTTCATCGCCATGGAAGGGCCGCAGTTTTCTACAAAGGCCGAATCGAGGCTCTATAAATCGTGGGGCGCCGATATTGTGGGGATGACGGTTTTACCGGAGGCAAAACTGGCGAGGGAAGCAGAAATTTGTTACGCTGCACTGGCTTGCGTTACCGACTACGATTCCTGGCACGACGATCTGAATCAGGTTCGCATCGAGGAAATAATCGAAATTCTGAACCAGAATATAGATCAGGCCCGGAATATCATTCGCCTGGCGGTGGCTAACATCCCTCAGAAAAGATTTTGCGCCTGTGTTAATGCACTGGAAAATGCCATCGTCACTTCCCCGGAACTCATTCCCATGCAGGTGAAAAAAGACCTTGACCTGTTGATCGGGAAATACATCAGTTGAGGCAGGGTAAAATTGGACCGAAAGGACTTCAAACCTAAAGGGCTTCCTACCGCTATCGGAAGCATGCCACATATTGATCCGGTTGAGGCATGTTCGATAACTTTAGAAAATTTGCCCGAAATACCCGTCTGGCCGCAACTTCCCAACCGCTCTTTTCGGGAGAACATGTATGCCCAGTACAGCGAGGGGTTTCCCGGTGTAGTACTGGAAGACGAACGCATCTATATTGATCGCTCCATCGATCTCTCCGCCGGGATGGAAAAACTCTATACGGCCTATATCGCCAACGATCTCGATGGATATGCCATCAGCCGGGACTATGCTTCAGGGTTCTATGAGTTTCTTTCCCGGAAATTCGATACGGCAGTGGCGGTAAAAGGGCAGGTAACCGGGCCGATCAGTTTTGGCCTCGTGGTTACCGATCAGGATCGCCGGCCAACTATTTACGACGAGACCCTCGCCGATGCCATTGCCCGTCATTTGCGGTTGAAGGCTGCCTGGATGGAAAGGGAGCTTTCCCGGCTCTCGCCCGAGACCATCATATTTCTCGATGAGCCTTATCTGGCCTCTCTGGGATCGGCATTTGTGGCGCTGGATAACGATACGGTGATTAATCTCATCAATGAGGCGCTTGCCGGACTTGCAGGGCTTAAAGGGATGCACTGTTGCGGCAATACTGACTGGTCGGTTCTGATGGCCACCAATATAGATATCCTCAATTTTGATGCTTATAATTACGGCGAATCGCTGGCGCTTTATCCGGCTGAACTTAAAGCCTTTCTCGAACAAGGCGGGGTGCTGGCCTGGGGGATTGTCCCCAGCGAGGAAAAGACCTTGCCCGGTGAGACGGCCTCCGGATTGCTCAAGCGTATGCTGAGCTTGTTTGATTCGCTGGTGGGGAAGGGTATCGATCGGGAGGTGCTGGCAGAAAAGTGCCTGATTACTCCATCATGCGGCACGGGGTCAATATCGCCTCCTATGGCGGAGAAAGCTCTGCAGTTGACCGCTGAGGTCTCAAAACAATTCCGGCTCTTTTATAAGCTGAATGGTTGACAGGATGGATTTGGAAATAATCGGGATTGGCTCGGCTTTAGTTGACGTAACGGTGCTAATCGATGACACTTTCCTGCTGGCAGAGGGTTTGCCGAAGGGGGGAATGACGCTGGTTGAAGCTGACCGTTCAAAAGAACTGCTGAAAATGCTGGCTGATTTCCCCCATGAGTTTTCTCCCGGAGGAGCCACGGCCAATATCATGGCTGCGTTTGCGAATTGCGGCGGGAAACCCGGATTTATCGGGAAGGTCGGCAGGGATGAAATGGGCGATTACTTTTCCCGGGAAACCAGAAAGGCAGGCGTGGAATTCTTAAAGCTCACCTCGGAAGATAAACCAACGGGGATTGTATTGACCCTGATTACGCCGGATGGCCAGCGTACCTTCGCCACCCATCTGGGTGCGGCGGTGGAACTGAGTCCGGCCGAGGTTACGGCTGATTTGCTCAATCAGGCTCCGATAGTTCAGGTGGAAGCTTATCTGGTTTTCAATCGAGAATTGATCGATCATATCCTTGATATGGCCAAAGCAAACGGCCAGAAGATTTCCATGGATCTCTCTTCATTCGGCGTGGTCGAGGAGAATCTGGAGTACTTTCAGAAAAAGGCGAGGACCCATCTCGATATTATCTTTGCCAATGAGGATGAGTGCCTTGCCTTTACCGGCCTTCCGCCGAAAGAATCGCTGGCGCAGATTAAAGAGGTTTGCGAGATAGCGATAGTGAAAGAAGGCAAGGCGGGTTCGCATATCGCCAGAGGGGATGAGGTGATTTCTTTCTCGGCGGAGGTGGTTGATGCTGTCGATACGAATGGTGCCGGAGATGCCTATGCCGGCGGGGTTCTGTATGGTCTGTGCAGGGGATTGGATGCCAGGGCCTGTGGCCTGATCGGAACGAAAGCGGGCGCGCTGGCGGTGAGCCAGAAGGGGGCCCGGCTGACTGCGGAAAACGCCCGAATTCTGGGTGAGTTTGCGGCGGAGAATACAATATGAAAATTGATCTCCATATCCACACCAAAACCGGTTCGGATGGCAATCTGCCCATCGAAGACGTCTTTGCGGAAGCGAAAAAGCGCGGCATTGAACTGATTTCGATCACCGATCACGATTCCATCGAATGTCAGGAAAAGGCGATCTCGCTTGCCGGATATTATGGGATCGCTTATGTCACCGGTGTTGAACTGAACGTTACCTTTGAATATCCGGGCGGGAAACCCGTTTCCCTCGATTTCCTCGGCTACCGGTTCGATCATAAAAAACGGGAGTTGAACGATAAACTGAGGATAATCAGAGACCATCGGGAAAACAGGGCCCGGCAAATTTTGCGCAACATCAACGTCGAGTTTGAAAATGAAGGCATCGCGCCGTTGACGGAACAGGATATGGAGGCAATACAATCAAGCGTGGATGGCTCTTTCGGGAGGCCCCACATAGCTGATTATCTTATTAAGAAAGGGATTGTTGCCACCAGACAGGAAGCCTTCGATAAGTATCTGGTCAAATGCGATGTTCCCAAGTATCCGCTTTCGCTGCCCGAGGCTTCCCGGCTGATCAGGGGTGCCGGGGGAATGCTGGTTCACGCGCACCCGAGTGATCCTAACGGAACCTCTCTGGCGAAGATATCACCCGACTTGAATAAACAAACCGGAATAATCGAAAAGTATATGCTCGATTATATTGACGGCGTCGAATGCTGGCATTCCCGTCATGATTCTGTAACTACGAATCATTACAAGGCATTTGCCGAAAGACACGGACTTATAACTACGGGCGGCAGCGACTGCCATCAGAAGCCAATCATAATGGGGACCGTGCCTGTGCCTGATAGCGTTGCCGGGTGGTTTGTGGGTAGCTGATATGAGTCTCAAATTAGGCCGGAAACCTGAGAAAATGCCAGCGGGCGGGCAGCAGCCCGATTTTCCCGTAGTGCGTAAGCTCAAGAACAGGGCTGAAATCCTTTCCTATCTTGAGCCCCGGCGCGCTTATGCGGTTTCGGCCTTTGCGCATCTGGAGACCAAATTCCCGGAGATCGTCAAGTGGCACGTGGCCAATCATGGGGAACGGTTCGCACTTTGTATGGTGGTCAAGGGGCTGTTCCCGACTTATATGCTGACTATTGGGGATACTTCAACTCTCGAGTTTCTGCTGGGTTCCACAAGTCTTCCCGGAGGGACTTTCATTACCTGCGAGCCGGAGCATATGGATACGATCAGAAAATTCTATGAATTCGAATGGCATTTGCTCATGAAACGAATGGTGATTACGCGCGATGGATTTACCCCTGTGGATGAGAAAGCTGTGCGGCTTAAACCTTCTCAGGTCGGCGAAGTGAATCGCCTTTACTCTCTGGCAGATAGCGGCAATTTCACCGCTTCTCAGATCAGGAGGGGGGAGTTTTATGGCGTCTGGCGGGATGAGCAGCTTGTGGCTGTGGCAGGAACCCATATTGTTGCTCCTGCCTATAACATTGCCTACGTGGGAAATGTGATGACTCACCCTGCTTATCGGAATCAGGGGCTGGCATCTATCTGTGTCAGCTCGGTTACTGCAAAACTGCTGCAGCAATGCGGCGAGGTGGTGCTCAACGTAGAGTCTTATAACCTGCCGGCAGTGCATGCTTATAAAGGTCTGGGATACCGGGATCATTGTCAGATAGTTGAAGGCGTGATTCATCGCAAAAGTCTGGTGGGTGCTATAATAAGCAACATGTGTAGAAAAATCGGCTTGATGCCGAAATACGAAGAAGGAATGGAATCGGATGGGTAAAGCGAAAAATTACGATGTAAAGGATATGGCGCTGGCTGGAGAAGGGCAGGCAAGTATCGATTGGGCGGCCAATGAAATGCCGGTGCTGAAGCTCATCAAGGAGCGATTTGCCAGAGAAAAACCTCTAAAGGGAATACGTATTGCCGGTTGCCTGCACATTACTACGGAGACGGCTAATCTGGCTTTGACTTTGAAAGAGGGTGGAGCTCTAGTTTCGCTTTGTGCCTCAAATCCTCTCAGCACTCAGGATGCCCCGGCGGCTGCACTGGTGGCGGCAGGAATCCCCACATTTGCCATAAAAGGCGAGAATGACGAGGTCTACTATAGGCATATTCATGCCAATCTGGATCATAAACCGAACATGACTATGGATGACGGTTGTGATCTGGTGGCTACGATTCACAAGGATCGCAAGGAATGCCTGAAGGATATCATCGGGGGAACTGAGGAAACTACCACCGGAGTGATCAGGCTGCGCAGTCTGGAGAAGCAGGCCAAACTCATGTATCCCATCGTGGCTGTCAATGATGCGGATACCAAGCACCTCTTCGATAATCGATACGGAACAGGCCAGAGCACGATCGATGGTATCACCCGGGCAACAAATGTTCTGTGGGCAGGGAAAAAAGTGGTGGTTACCGGATATGGCTGGTGCGGCCGGGGGATTGCCATGCGGGCCCGGGGACTGGGCGCGCGTGTAATCGTCACCGAAGTAGATGCGATCCGGGCGCTGGAAGCCGTGATGGACGGATACGATGTTATGCCCCTGCTTGAGGCAGCCAGAATCGGCAATATCTTTATTTCCGTTACGGGGGATAAGCATTGTCTGGATCGGCAGCACTTCGCGGTAATGAAGAATGGAGCCTTTATGGCTAACAGCGGTCACTTCAATGTGGAGATAAATATCCCCGCACTCGAGAGTATGGCGAAGGAAAAACGGATACCGCGGCCTTTTGTGGAAGAGTATGTCTTAGCTGATGGCCGCAGCCTTTTCCTGCTGGGCGAGGGACGCCTGATAAATCTTGCCGCCGCCGAAGGGCATCCGGCGAGCGTCATGGATATGAGCTTTGCCAATCAGGCTCTTTGCGCCGAATACATAGTCAAAAATGGCAAATCGCTTGAGCGCAAAGTTTATGGTGTGCCACGGGATATCGATCGCGAAATAGGCCGGTTGAAGCTTAAATCGATGGGGATTGAGATCGATACGCTCACGGCTGAACAGGAAGAATATTTGGCCAGCTGGGAGAGCGGAACGTAGATCGGGGCCAATTTGCTGAAAAGGCGGCTTTACAATATTTCGGGCCTTCAACTTTTCGCATAAAAAGAGCAGGCTTGTAAAAATAATGTGTTGGCTTTAGAATCTAAAGATAGAAAGCACAAATTGGAGTGGATATAAATGGGCAGGAAGCAGTATCAATCTCAGGAACCTGGTTATCACCGGACTGGACGGAAACGATGGGTTTGGCCGATCCGGACGGCTGGGTTCGCCTCAGGACCAGTTCGGGAGGAACCATCGTCGATATCGTCGGCTGGGGAACGTCGGATACTTATGAAACCTCACCTGCCGATGCCCCGGCGGAAGGGGAAAGCCTGCAAAGGAAAATCGATGCCGGCACAGATGAAGATAGCTCTCACGGGCCAGCCTGGGATACAAACGATAACAGCTCCGATTTTTTTATCCAGAACTCCCCCGATCCTCAGAATTCCAGTCAAGCTCTACCCCCAATCCCCGAACTCATTACTATCCTTCTGTTGTCACTGGGCTTATTTATCACCGGAGGATATTTGGGGTGGAAGCGCCATCAAATTCCAAGCTCGTTGCGCTGTATCAGAATTCAACAAACTATTTAAAAGCGCCACATTTAACTGCAATAAAGATAAAAGCCCCGGAAATCAGTCCTTCCCACAGCTAAAGATTGAGGCATGTGATTCCCCTTCGAAATTCCATGCCTTGAAATAATTCTAATGGAATTCTAGTGTCTTTCAAATGATTCACTATGGAATTTTCTGTTTTTTTCTAATGTAACTTATTGATAATTAAATCAAAAGGCAAGAAATACCTGATTTTTTCAATTATCAAAAAGATGTCAAGTATGAGAACAGAAATGTACATTGGCGGGTATATGCATACCAATATTGTTATGACCACCAGTGAATTCAAATGGAGGTTGAAATGAGTGGATTCGAATTGTTCAAAAGACATCCAAATAACCCGATTCTCACCGCGAGTGACTGGCCTTATCCGGTGAATTCCGTATTCAATGCTGCGGCAGGGCAGATGGATGGCACAACAATCTTGCTGGTACGTGCCGAGGATTTCCGTGGCCTTTCTCATCTCACTGTTGCCCGAAGCGCCAACGGAATCTCGGGGTGGGAAATCAGTCCGCACCCTTCTTTTCGACCTCAACCGGAAGACTGGCCGGAAGAGATATGGGGAATTGAAGATCCCCGGCTAACCTGGCTGGAAGAGCGAAAGGAATGGGTAATTGCTTATACAGCTTATTCCACAGCAGGCCCTCTGGTTTCACTGGCAACTACCAGGGATTTTGAGAAATTTAACAGGATGGGAGCAGCGATGCCGCCGGAGGATAAGGATGCAGCCCTGTTCCCGGTTCGGTTTGGCGGAAGATGGGCGATGATTCACCGTCCGATTTCCACCGGATACATGAGGTATGGCGCACATATCTGGCTATCTTTTTCACCGGACCTCAAACACTGGGGAGATCACTGCCAGATCATCAATGCAAGAGAAGGCAGCTGGTGGGATTCAAACAAAATCGGGTTATCCGCTCCGCCGCTTGAGACTCCCGCAGGATGGTTAATACTTTATCATGGCGTCAGGGATACGGCTTCAGGTTCGATTTACAGGTTAGGTCTGGCTCTGCTCGATCGGAATGATCCCACCCAATTGACGCACCGTGCCGATCCATGGGTTTTTGGCCCCAAGGCTCCCTACGAGCGCGAGGGGGATGTGGATGATGTGGTTTTCCCATGTGGATGGGTACTTGACGGCGATACCATCCGGATGTATTACGGGGCAGCCGATTTTACCACGGCACTGGCAACTGCGAGTTTAACCGAATTACTGGATTTTGTACGTGAATATCCGGTAAGAAATGCCCAGAAGTTCGGCCCGTGGCGTTATTCGGCATTCATAAACCATGATAATGACGCAAACAAGGAGACGGCATGAGAACAATAAGCAAAATTGCGCCGGGATGGTGGGATTATACCACTCTTAACAAATCAATCCTGAATGAAGCGGCAAGGCTGACTCCTGATGATATCTTAAAACTCGGGCGCGAAGGCTTTGCAATTCAATTCTATGATACTCTGGAAGATTTTTACCTCGCCGAGGCTATGGAATATATCACCGCCTGGCAGCAGGCAACCGAAGAACAACCGGCCGGCATTTGCGGCCCGATCGGCCCTATCAGACAGTTGCCACTGGTCGCCCGGCTGGTGAACGAACTTGAACTGGATCTCTCTCATTGTCATTTCTGGGGCATGGATGAATGGGTAATAGACGGCAAAGCCGTGGGAGTCGGTTTCCCCTTGAGTTTTGCCCGAACGGATATGGACCTTTGTTTCAGCCGAATTCGGGATGACCTTCTTATGCCCCTCGAACATCTTCACTTCCCCCGCGTAGATTCAACAGAATATTTGCAAAGCTGGGAAAACGTGCGCTGTGTGATCATGCAGGGAGGGCAGGGAGAGGTGAAGCACTGGGCCTTCAACGATCCGCCAAAACGGGAAGGAAACTATGTGGATGAACCCGTCCCTGCTAAGGAATACCGTAAGCTTGGCACGCGAGTAGTTGACCTTCATCCACTGACACTCATTCAAAACGCCCGGTCATCCGCAGCCGGAATGGTGCATAGCGTACCAAATCAGGCAATCAGCGTAGGGCCTGTTGAAACCTGGAAAGCTGAGAAAGTATCTATCTGGCATCCGGGCCATGATGATAACCCTTTTGGAATGCGCCTGACCGCACTCATGATTTCAAAGCACATAGTGGACACGTCAGTGCCGATGTCGCTCCTGGCCGACCACCCTAACGTGCAATTCAACTTCTATCGTGGCGGCATCGGAAGTTGCCAGACAGAAATGCATTGAAAAATGAAACACGTAATCGTTGGCATCGGTGAACTGTTATGGGATAATCTCCCTTCAGGAAGGCGTCTGGGAGGAGCACCTGCTAACGTTGCATATCACGCTACTGCCCTTGGCGGGCAGGGATTTATAGTATCCTGCGTTGGAAACGATGATGACGGCCATGATATCATGGAAAAAATGGATGAGCTTGGCATTGATCGAGATTATGTAACCATTCATCCTGAACTCCCTACGGGGAAGTCGCTGGTGAACGTAGATAGCCGTGGCGTGCCCGATTTTGCAATCGCTGAGAACGTTGGCTGGGATGCAATCCCGATGATGCCCGGATTACTGAATTTGGCACGAAAAGCCGATGCGGTCGTGTTTGGAACACTGGCCCAACGCTCGGAAGTTTCAAGATCAACAATACGTGCATTTGTTTCCGCATCTCGATCCGATGCCCTACGCGTTCTGGATTTGAACCTTCGCTCTCCGTATTACTCTGATGAAGTGTTACAATGGTCTCTCAATTCCTGCAATATTCTCAAACTCAATGAAGAGGAGTTGCAGGTAATCGCCAGATTATTGAAAGTTGAAAATGCCGGTACTCAAGTTCTCGATCAAATACTGGATCAATTTTCCATAGACCTGATCGCGCTTACCCGAGGGGAAAAAGGCAGTCTGCTTTATTCCGGAAAAGAACAATGTGCCCATGAAGGATATGTTACCAGCGTTGTTGATACAGTCGGCGCCGGGGATGCTTTCACCGCATCCTTGACACTGGGATTTTTGGAAGGGTATAATCTCGAAGCAATTTCCAGTTACGCAAACCGTGTAGCTGCACATGTTTGCTCTCAAGCAGGAGCTACACCGCCAATACCCAAGGCATTGCGTATTTCGGATTATCTTGCCTTGAGATCAAAACACCCTATTGAAAGGAGCCGAAATTAATGCCTGAAACCAAAAAAATAAGTGCCCTGACAATGGAATCAGCCAGAAATCGGGATTTGTCAGTCCTCTACGTTTCCACGTTCCCCCCGCGCAAATGTGGAATTGCCACTTTTACCCAGGATTTAACCAACGCCATTGATGACATGTTCGCGCCGGCGATCAAATCAAAAATCATGGCGATAAATCCGGCAGATTTAAGCAGATACACCTATCCCCCAAAGGTGCTCTTACAAATCACACAAAACAAAGAAGAAGATTATCGAAATGCAGCTCACGATATTAATCAAATGAAAGATGTCCAACTGGTGAACATACAACATGAATTCGGTATTTTTGGTGGACCGAGAGGATCATACCTGATTCCTTTCTTACAGGAGCTGAAGAAACCGGCGGTTATCAATTTCCATACGGTCCTCCCCGGGCCTGATGAAGAGCTTCATAACGTTGTGTGTGCTCTTTCTCAGGCAGTTATCGCAATTACGGTAATGACTGATCTGTCAAAAAAGATTCTCATTCAAGATTACGGTATCTCAACCCGGAAGATACGAGTTATTCCACATGGAATTCATTCACAAAGTTATACCAGCAGCAGGCAGGCTAAGACGGCGCTGGGATTTTCGGATCGAGTGGTTTTTTCCACATTCGGGCTGCTCAATCCGGGCAAGGGGATCGAGTATGTTATTGAGGCACTGCCAGCAGTTAAAAAAAACTATCCCAATTTTGTCTATATCTATTTTGGAGCGACGCATCCAACAATCCTGCAAGGAGAAGGTGAAGTCTACCGTAACTCATTGATTGATCAGGTATATCGGCTTGGCCTGTTTGAGCACGTTCGGTTTTACAATCGATTTCTTCCGTTGAATGAGTTGATGAGATTTCTCAAGGCAACCGATGTGTATATCTCCCCCGGCCTCGATCCAAATCAGGCGGTCTCAGGGACACTTTCCTACGCGCTTGGAACCGGTCGACCGGTGATCTCCACTGCGTTCGCCAATGCAAGAGAATTGATCACAGATGATGTTGGTTTACTGGTGGACTTTCGCAATTCCGAGGCCTACACCGAAGCAATGCTCCGTCTCATAGAAGACGAGGAACTGCGCACTCAGATGGGAAAGAATGCCTACTTCCGCACCCGGTTTATGATCTGGCCAAACGTGGCACTTAAGTGCGGGAATCTGTTTGCGGAAAAAGCGAAGTCACTGGCAGATATAAGCGAATCCAAGATTTTGCCCAAAATTAAACTGGATCACATGATCCGACTGACGGACAACTTCGGTATTGTTCAATTCGCCAAACTCTCCCGTCCCGATCGATCTTTTGGATACACACTTGATGATAATGCGCGCGCATTAACCGCTATGGTTCTCTATTATGATAAGCTGAAGCGTCCGTCGAAAAATTCAGCCGCAGCCAGACAACGGAAAATGCTGCTTAAACTGATCAATATCTACCTTAATTTTATCGAGTTCACCCTTGGCCCTGATATCTCTTTCTTAAACTACGTTAAACGAAATAGGAAAATTGATGAAGAGTTAAATCAAAAAATCAATCATGAGGAAGCCAATGGGCGAGCCATTTATGCGCTCGCTCTGACTATGACAACCGGCATACTGCCAGAATCGATCAGGGAAAGAGCCATGAGTTTACTGGAAAAACGATTCAAAGGTGATATGTCATTCCAGTCACCAAGAGCTATCGCCTTGTTTATAAAAGCGCTGTGCCTGCTTCTGGAGAAAAAACTTAACCTTGGAGAATTTAATATTGGAAAAACCATGGCAATTCATTGTGACAGATTAATATCGCTTTATAATAAGAGCAGTTCCCGTGATTGGCAGTGGTTTGAGGAGTATTTCACTTATTCCAATGCATCTTTATCTGAATCACTGATCCGGGCCCATCAGATCACCAAAGACGAAAGGTACCTGGCTATCGGTAAAGCCACTCTGGACTTTCTGATTCTGCACTGTTTCATTGATGATATTTATGTGCCGATAGGGGAAGAGGGCTGGTATTACAAGTATGGGAAGCGAAACCACTACGATCAGCAACCGGAAGATGTGCGATCAATGGTCAATGCCATGAAAACCTGCTATATCGTCACCAGAGATAAAGAATATCTCAGGCTGATGCATCGGGCGTTCAACTGGTTTTTGGGCGATAACACCCTTAATCAGGTGGTCTATGATCGTACCACCGGTGGATGCTACGACGGAGTTGGACGCAATGCAATCAATTTAAATCAGGGAGCAGAATCGACCGTTTCATATTTGCTGGCAAGATTGGACTTTGAATAGAGCCTTGCAAAAAATGGAAAACAAAACTATCGAAGCCGCCGTAATCGTTGCGCATCCGGATGATGAGACGATCTGGGCCGGGGGTACGATCATGATGCATCCGGAGTATAAATGGATCATCGTATCGCTGTGCCGGGCCAGCGATCCCGATCGCGCCCCGAAATTCAGGCGAGCCGCTATCGAACTGGGCAGTGCCGCATTCATAGGCGATTTGGATGATGGCCCGGATCAGGCGCATCTGCCAGAAACAGAGGTCGAAAGAACAATTCTGCATTTACTACCTGAAAAAGAATTTGATCTGGTTATCACTCATAGTCCGTTCGGTGAATACACACGCCACAAGCGTCATGAACAAACCGGGGAAGCAATGCTTGATTTATGGAAACGGGGAAAAATCAGAACAAGCGAAATCTGGCTGTTCGCCTATGCTGATAACGGCAGAGGGGGAATAAGCGATCTGCCACGGCCAATCGATAAGGCACATTTGGTTACCCATCTACCGAAGGATATCTGGCAGCACAAAAAAAATCTCATTACGGGAATATATGGATTTAGTTCGGACTCTTACGAATCTGCAATTTGCCAGCGAAACGAGGCGTTCTGGGTATTCCGTTCAAACGCAGAATTTGAAAGATGGATGAAATTAAAAAGGGGTGAAAAATGAGAGTGCTCGTAATGTATGAGTATCCGCCTATGCCAGGGGGTCTTGCCACCCAGGGCGACATGCTGTTTCGAGGCCTGAAAGAACTCGGCGTGGATGCTTACGGAGTTCACATGGGCTCTGCCATGGAAAAGGAATGGTACTACAAATGGTTTAAGCCGGACGTAGTTATTGGAATTGGATTCTGGGGCGATACTCCGAATCTGGTGATCCATCCGCAGCGGCATGGCATTCTTACCGTTCCGTGGCTGGTAGCAGATGGCTATGTTACCAGTTATCTGGAGGTGTTGAATGCTCTGCCACTGGTATTGACCACATCCGAATGGGTAAAACAGGTATATATCCGCGATGGGCTTGAGGGCGAGAATATTGAAGTTCTACCGGTTGGCATCGACACGGATGCGTTTATACCCCGACCCCAGACAGACCCCAGAGTGGCTGTGGTGCGTGAGGCACTGGGCATTGCCCCGGATGAGATCATGATACTGACGGTCGGCGGCGACGCCGCTTCAAAGGGCGCTCAGGAAGTGATGCAGGCGCTGGCCATTATCGCGGACAAAGTGCCAAAATGGAAATATGTTTGCAAGGTCTGGCCACAGCCGAGAACGGAGCAGCAAAACATGCAGGATATCCAGCTGGCCACCTCGCTTGGAATTCAGAAAAACGTAGTCTATGCTACCAGTATCGTTTCGAGGAATTTTATGCCATATTTAATGGCTGCCTGTGATATTTATGCGGCGCCATCGCGACTGGAAGGATTCGGCATGCCCCAGATTGAAGCCGGCGCTTGCGAAAGGCCGGTTTTGGGCATTAATGCCATGGCTATGCAGGAAACACTTATTCATGGAGAAACTGCTTTTCTGGCAAATGTAGCTGTGGAAATCGTGATGCGGGAGACCATGATCAACGATGAAAACGAGGGTGGTAAAACTCATCGGGTGGTTCTCCATGAACCCCGGATAGTCGACTATCGTGCCAGCGTGCACGATATCGCCAATTACATGACAGACTTAATGGAAAGCGCCGATCTCCGAAATACGATGGGAAAAGCAGGCCGCAAGCGCGTTGTAGAAAATTACGATTACCGTGTGGTTGCTAAAAAATTCCTTAAACTAGTAACTGGAAAATTGGGGATTTCATAATATGAATGCAAAGCAGTGTGCTCAGGTTGAAGAAGCAAAGAGAGCGGCTATTGATGTTCTCCTGAATAATTCAGTGGGGCCTTTTAAGAAATTGCCTCGAACTGCCGGATACGGCTATCCGGAGCCATATACGCGCGATCTGATGATCTGTGGATTAGGTATTCTTGTAAGCGGGAACCAAAAGCTTATCAAAAGCCTGCGGCGCGTTCTCCAGACACTGGCCAAAAACCAAAGCCGTTTAGGGCAAATATCCGGATTGGTCCATGATCCTGATGACCGTGGTTCCAGCGATACCACGCCGTTGTTCATCTTAATGCTGGGGATATTCCGAAAAGCTGTCGGTGAACCGGATTTTCTCGAAGATGCTCTACAGAAAGCGATGACGTGGATGGAATACCGCAGTCCGGCAGATCGGATACTGGTTAGTCAGTTGCCTACCAGCGATTGGCGGGATGAACAATGGGTTTTGGGATATGGACTATACGTCAATACCATCGTCTATAGCTACTTGCGTCTTTTTGGACAGCATGATAGAGCCAATAATCTCGAAAATGATATGGATAGATTCACTATCAGTGGCGAAGCCCAGCATCGTCATGTACATGAGGGACTCGTACTTCCTCATAAGCCATATTTTGCCACATGGTCTTACAAGGTACTGAGTGACGAACGGTTTGATTTGCTGGGAAACAGCCTGGCCATACTCTCCGGATTGGCATCCCCCTCCAGAGCCAGAGAAATGATTTCATGGATCGAACGCGAAACCGCCGCCCTTAAGAAGCAAGGGGAACTGGCGTTTGATCTTCCCCCAAACTATTTTCCTTATATTCGTCCGAAGGACCCGGACTGGTATCCCCGTTACAAAAAGTACAATCTCCCCGGTGAATATCATAATGGCGGCGTCTGGCCGTTCGTTTGTGGCTTTTATGTGGCTGCTATCGTGGCAACAGGCAGGTTCAAACTGGCTGAAAAAAAACTAATGGCTTTAACGGAGCTGGTCCGTCCGGCACGAGAAGCAAAAGTCGAGTTTGGTTTCAATGAGTGGTTCCGGGCACAGGACGGGACGCCTCAAGGAATTGACTGGCAATCATGGTCGGCAGCGATGTATTTTTATGCAGCAATCTGCGTTGAGCAAAAGGAAACCCCCTTTTTCAATGAAATGCGCAGTTTGTGATAACAGATGATGATAGTTCTTGTGAAGAGTGATTATACTCGCGAGGTTTCGTTACAATACACTCAAATCTGGATCGAAACTTGAGGAAGGAGAGATATCATGACAATCCAATCCTTCTACCTTACATCGAGCGGTGACCTGCAAGTAAATTTGAGCGAACAGGAGATTAAAAGCACATTTGATTCCGGAGAAGGGCTTCTCTGGGTGAATATTTCTGAAGTCACTGAGGAGCACAGTCAATTTCTGGAAACAACCTTCCGATTCCATCGGCTGGCTGTTGAAGATACTGTCAGCCGCAATATTCACCAGCCAAAAGTTGATAATTTTGGGGATTACCTTTTTATGATTGTACATGGTATTAACCATGCCGCGGAGAAAGAAATCGTTGAGACAGCGGAACTGGCCCTGTTTATCGGCAACCATTTCGTTGTCACTGCCCATTCGGATCGCCTTTACAGTATCGAAGCGATACAGAAACTGGTGGAACTGGATGGCCGCCCGATGAAGCGCGGCGCAGAATTTCTGGCGCATGCCATTATGGATTCGCTCATTGATAATATTTTGCCGGTTATAGAGGAGATGATCGAAAGGGCCAATGAGATTGAGGAGGAAGTCATTCGCTCGCCACAGCCTCATACGCTAAATGCAATTATGAAACTTAAACGATCGGTAATGTGCCTTCACCGGATCGTCGCCCCGCAGCGCGATGTAATTAACCGGATAAGTCGCGGCGAATTTTCCCTGATCAGTACTGAATCACAGATCTTCTATCGAGACATCTACGATCATATCACCCGGATTGAAGATATGAATCAATTGGTCAGAGACAGCACCTCAGATGCCCTGGAGACGTACCTCTCCGCCGTAACCAACCGCCAGAATGAAACAATGAAAATGCTGGCAATCGTGGCAGCTATTTTCCTGCCGCTCTCCCTGGTTGCCGGTGTTTACGGGATGAATTTCGAATACATGCCGGAGTTGACATGGAAATGGAGCTATTTCATCGTAGTCGGGTCCATAGGTGCCATAATTCTCGGCCTGCTATGGTTTTTCTGGACTCGGAACTGGATACCCATTAGAAAACACCAGGTCAGTTTAATCCGACCTTTCAAAATAGACCAGCAGAAATTGCTTTCGTACGTTGGTCATCTCGACCACGAAAAAACATCGCGCTCAGTTACCCGAATGGGGAAACCTTCATTATCAGAGCATAAGGAAAAAAGGACTTGACTTTCAAATTGTCATATCGCGATCTGCAGGATCCAACTAACTTTGAAAAGGAGTTATCATGAAAGTTCTTCTTGCTGTCGATGGATCAGGTTATTCTAATATGTGCGTTTCCGCTGCAAAATCAATCGGCCTGCCATCAGATTCAGAGATAACTGTTTTAACCGTTGTGCCGGAACATGCATTTTTAGGCGGATTGCATTTGGACCGTTTATGGGCAAACGGAGAACATGGCCGCAAACTGCATAAAGCAAGAGAGGAGTCCGCTCAAGATATTATTGATAAAACGGTTTCAGAATTAAAAACTGCCAGAGCAGAAATCAATACAACGATAGTCTGGGGCAACCCCGAGGAGCAAATCATTAATGCGGCCAATCAGACGCAAACTGATCTGGTAATAATCGGCGCCAAGGGACTGGTCAACGCTGATCGCTTTCACTTGGGCACGGTTGCTTACGGAGTAATCAAGCATGCTCATTGCAGTGTGCTTGTGGTCAAAGAAGATATACAAAAAGTGCGGAGAATACTGCTGGCAACTGATGGATCCGAACATTCGTGTGCGGCGGAGGATTTTCTGCTCGGCCTTTCATTGCCCAGAAAAATAGACATCTTTCTCGTCATCGCTTTGCAATCGCATGTTGCCGCATATTTGAAGATGCCGACACTGAGCCTGGAAACAAATCAGCAGATATTGAGCGAACTTCAAAAGGCTGAAGGGGAGAAAGCTACGGAACTGCTCAATAGAACAGAAGCTAAATTTAAGGAAAAAAATTATGAGGTGACGCCGCTGTTGCGCCAGGGTGAACCATCGCAAGAGATACTCAATTGTGCCAACGCATTTAATCCGGAGATCGTTGCGGTAGGCGCCAAGGGGCTTAGCGGGATTGAGAGTTTCCTTCTCGGAAGCGTGGCACAACGGGTGGCCCGCTTTTCTCGGTATTCTGTTCTTGTAGTAAGGCCCAAAAAAACGAAAAAGGCTAACTGCCATCTTGGAGAGTGAATTAGTTGTCAAACTTTCTTGATGAATTTATACGCTCCTTCCTTCCCATTTTTGTAGCCATCGATGCTATTGGGGTACTGCCGATCATTCTGGCTCTTTCCGAAGACATGGAAAAGAAAGAACGATCACGAATGCTCCGTTATGCAATGGTTACGGCGCTTGGACTTGGTCTGGGATTTGTTGCAGTAGGCAAGCTGGTGCTCAATGCGCTCGATATATCCGAATTCCATTTCCTCGTAGCCGGCGGGCTCATCCTTCTTTTACTTTCCGCCAGAAGTCTGTTGACAGATGATCGAAAGGGCAATTCTGAATCAATCGACAGGGAAACAATCGGCGTATTCCCCATAGGCGTTCCGCTCGTAGTCGGCCCGGCAGTGATGACGACCCTGCTGGTCTTAATCGACCGCTATTCGATCGCTCCCGTCCTCATTGCATTTCTGGTTAACCTGTTTCTTGCATGGTACATGTTCAAACAATCAGAGCGTATTGCCCGCCTTCTTGGACCGGGTGGTTTGGGAGCTGCCTCCAAGATTGCCATGCTTCTTTTAGCGGCAATTGCCGTAAGGATGATGCACCGGGGGATATTACAACTTATTGAAAGCGGTGATTCACTGCTTTAAGGAGTTTGCCCCAAATCGACACTTCAGAAAAAGATCAATTGAAGACATCTCCTCCACTTGATCACTAATGTCGTGTCAACCGCAAACTGACGCAATGTCATTCTGAGGGAATCCGGCCCGGATGACCGAAGAATCTCCCTGTTTGGAGAAGAGATTCTTCGCTTCGCTCAGAATGACAGTTCATGTGTGACATGACACTAGGTGTTAAATTCCTGATATACATCATCAACTGCTCGGCATAGAAATCCCAATGGCCTGCAAACCCTTCTTCCGGCCGGTAGGCCATATAGAACATGTCCCGCGTTTCATCCACAAACCATGGCCAGTTGACATCACCATAAAGTTGCTGCGCTTTCTCCTGTATCTCTCCACCGAAATACTGCCCTGCGGACAGAACTCCCATCATCAGGATGGATGTATCGATATTGGACACTTCACTGTTCCAGGCTCTCTTGCCCGTACGGATATTGACAAAATGGAAAAAGAAACCTTCCACCCGGTCCATGGCGAGCAGGGTATCCAGCGTTCCATTTGCCCGATCGTAGGCTTCCTGGTATGAGATATACCCTTTTTCGACGCCCACGATGTAAGCAGTCAACCCAAAGCCAACGGAGGCGATGCTGGCGATCCCTTCCGATCCCGGGTAGCGGTCGCGGATCAAGCCATAGCCGGGGCTATCCGGGTCGGTGTTGGCCTGCTCCCAGAAGAAGTCGAAAGAGCCTTTCATCTCGTACTCGATCACGTTCTCGATGGTAACGGGTGTGGGAGTTTCTGTGACGGTCGCAACTTCTACGGGAACGAGCGGCCCAGTTGGAGCTTCAGTTGTAATAGGGGATTGTGTCTCTCCTTCAGATGTGGCAGTTGGGGAACAACCCGAAAACACCAGGAGAGCAATCAGAAAAAAAACTATTCGTTTATTCACCGGTAATACCTGTCCTTTCAATCGATTCGACGAACCATTTCTGGAATACAAAGTACATAAGCAACAGCGGCAGAATGTTCAGGAACGTGCCGCTCAGTTTGACCGCCTCGTTCAACCGGTCAAAGATGTTCACCGTTCCGGGCGGGTACAGGTTCTCATAGGCCTGGACGAACTTGGATAACTGCATGGGCAATGTCTGGATGCCGCCTTCCAGGAAGATGACGGTCAGGTAGGTTTCATTCCAATACCAGACGGTCGAGAAGATGATCGAGATGATAAAGGCAGGTATGGCCGTTGGCAATGCGATCCTGATAAAAATCTGCATGTTCGTCGCCCCATCCAGACGGGCCGCCTCCTCCAGAACCTTGGGCAACGACATGAAGGTTTGATAGAAGATCAGGATGAAGATGGCGCTCTTGAACCCCTGCCCCACCAAGGCCGGCAGGATCAGGGACCAAATGTTGCCGAGCAAACCATAGCTGCGGTAGGTCAGCATCTGGGGGATCACCGTGTTCTGCGACGGGATGATGAAAGTGGCGAGGATGAGGATGAATAAAATGTTCTTGCCCCAGAATTTGAAGCGCGCCAATCCATACCCGACCAGCGAACAGACAACCGCCTGGATCAAGGAGGGGACAAGGCTGATGAGCACGGACGAGAGCAGGGTGTTGGGATAATCCAGGACACGGAATGCCTTGGTGTAGTTACCAACATAGAATTCGCTCGGGACCCACTGTACCATCGGATTCAATAAGTCAGATGGACTTTTCATGCTGGTGATGAACATGAATAGCAGGGGATAAAGATAAACAAAGCCGATGGCGATCAGCAACAGGTAGAGGGCGATCTTGAAAACCAGCCCGTAATCGGTGCGATTACCGAAGAGAAAGCTTTTCAGATAATCTTGATAGAATCTTTTCATAGGTTGCCACAATCTCTAATCGAATTTCTTCTGGGAACGAGGGTTCAAACCCAGGTAGACAATCGCCAGCAGCAAAACCAGCACGAAGAAATACAAGAAAGACATGGCGCTGGAATAACCGATGCCTCCCTGGACGGCATAAGTCTGGCTGTAGATATACTTAATGACCTCATTCTCCGAAAAATGGGACAATGCGATAATGGTGTATATCGCATTGATCAGTGTGGTGGTCGACAAGGACGGCAGGGTGATCTTCCAAAACGATTCCCAGGCAGAAGCGCCATCGATCGAGGCCGCCTCGTAAACGCTCTTATCGATCTTTTGCAGGCTGGATAAGTAAATGAGTACCTGGACTCCGGAAAACCACAGGATCAGGATGAAAGAGGTCAGCAAGTATTCCACCGGGTTACGCAAATAACGCGGCAGTTGGGTCAGGAATTCAGCGATGACTGCTGAATTGGCAATTCCCGGAACTGAAGTAGCCCCTTGTGATGTGAGTTCCTTAATAACTGGGCCACTGGTAATCACTACCGGCAAGAAGAAGATTGTTCTGAAAAAGCCCTTGAATTTAAACTTCAAGTTCAAGAACATGGCAATGATCATTGAAAAGATCAATACGATCGGCACAGAAACCAGGGTCTTGATGACATACGTGATTAACAGCTCAATAAAAGTGGGATCTGTGAACAGAGCCCTTGAGTAATTTGCCCATCTTATGGGATCGAGGGTGATGCCTGTGGCTGTTACAGTAACCTGATTCATGCTGTAGAAAAAGGTTTCAGCCAGAGGCGCCAGGGTAAAGATGCAAAAACCAATGATCCAGATCATGACGAAGGAATATCCGTGCAGGGCTTCCCGGGTGCCATGCTTGATCTCGATGTTGCGGAGGGCTTTGAATACGTTCACGGAACCACCTCCCGGATGATGGCATCTTTCGCGCCCACTGAGACAACCCCCACCGAGAACGGCTTATTGGTGTAATTGACGATGATCTGTTTCCCATTCTCGTAGGTGATAGCCACAACACCCTTGACAATGGCCTTCCGGGCGATGATCGCCTGCCCTTCCACCGGACCCAAAAGGTTATTCAGCCACTGGTATGTTCTTTCGATTTCATCCCCCCACTGGGCATAAGAGGATGTATAAATCCAGTTTGATTGGGTATTCAGGATCTTGGCCGTCACATCATAACTGAGAAAATAGGATGGATAGACGCCAAAATCGACGAGCCGTAACAAATCATCCGTAATGTTGGATGAGAAATTCAATGCCGGGCCATGTGCCGGGATATACCCCGAGAGAACGATCTGTAAAAACGGCACTACATCCGTGGTATATACATAACCGTTGTTGGTCAGGGGAATATCATAATATGCGTTCATGAAACCAAACATATAGTCATTCGGCAGGTAAAACGAAGTAATGCCTTCGTTTTCTTCCAGTAATTGCTGGTAGCTGGCAATCGCATATTCCCTGTTCAACACATCCCTGTTCTTGAAATCGCTATAGAGCATCGAACCGATTCCATCCAATGCCAGGCCTGCGTTGAGTTCGCCAAAAACCCCTGCACTGAGAGCAGAATAATGTTCACCAACCGCCTCAAGATTGAGGTAATAGTTTTCTTTGTTGCGGTTATAACCCGTCAGGTTGAAGTTCGTGATCGACATAGCCAGGTCATAGCGAGGGGAATAACCCTTTTCCCCCAGCAATGCCGCCTGTGGATCCAGGTACAGGTAAAAATTGCCGCCGCTTGCAACAACGCTATCCACCAGGGATGCCAGTTGATGGACTGTACCCAAACCGTTTTCCAGTTTCAATGACGTGGGAGGCATGCTGGAAGCGCCAAGGGGTTGCCAGCCATAATAGATCACTTCGGGGTCTTCGACATCCAGATCATCGAGAATGCTTGCCATCTGATCGACCGTGGTCATCGGAATCAAACGCTGCCAAATTAAAACTTTTTCCTTTTCACCGCCCAAGAATTCCAACCTGATGCCGATATCGCCATCCTGGTCAGCGCTCTTTTTGAGCACCCCCTTATCCACAAGATACTTTTGATAGCTTCTTGCCATGCCCACATAATCACTGTCTTCCCCTGTCAGGAAACGGTAGTGGATCGTCACATCATAGGCACTGGTGGAAGGCTGCAATGTGACTACTCCAGCCCCCGAGCGATTGGTAGCCTGGAAATAGCTTTCGTTGTAAATAAAACCATTGAAGAGGAAGTTGAATTTCGTGATGATGCCAGCCGGATGCATCTGAACCTGGGCATAGGAAGCGCCCTCTTCTACGATGGAGATATAAGCATTCTGCTTGTACCCATGAACCATGCCAATGACAGGTATGGAAAAGTTATATGGACGGTTGACCATTGGATCATAGGGTATCGAGGCCAGCATGCCTAAATCGGAACCATAATACCTTGCATACAGGATATTTTTTGACTTCGTTGTCGCTCCAAAGCGCACCAGGCTTCCACAACCATCCGGGATGAACATATACCCGGGCACAGTATCTTCCCTGGTCGCGGCGAAAAATGGATAGACATACAACAGGCCAAGTTTGAAATCCGGATTCCCTTCTTTAATGGACTCGAACGGCACCTCGACCCTGACACCATCCGGCTCCAATGTAACCAGGACAACCAGGGATATCGATGGTTCGATGAAGTTTATCGCGGCCTGGAAACCATCCTCCGTCAGGTTGACATTGAGTGTATTTTCTGAGTTGGTGATGGAGAGCCGTTCACTGATCGCTTTTGGATCGAGATAATCGATACTGATGCCGCTGCGAGCAAAGGCTGTCCAGGTTTTGTTCAATTGATCTTCTTTGGTTACTTCATCCAGGTTGGAACTCCAAATATAACCGCTGCGCTTATCCAGCACTTTGAACGCTATTGTGGATCTATCCACGTACAATACGAATTCTTCATTCTCGGCCACGCGTTCAAAATACTCTGGGATTTCCTGGTAGCTTTGCCAATCCATATCCACAGAGTCGGGCCGAAAGATCTCGATGGAAATATCCCTCGCATCCAATGCCAGGGCATCCATTGAACCGGCATTCAACCCCATGAGCAAACCGATCATGAACAATCCCAGAAACCATCGGTTCATTCTAGCCACGCAACCTTACCTCCTGAAGGATCGCAGAGACGAAGTCAAACAACTGGTTGAAGAGAACATAGAGAATGTATCCCGTCAAGACGAACAACGCCATGGTGAACAGGGTTGTCAGGATATTCCTGACAGTCTCCATGAACGAATAATTGTGAATCTCCTTGACCATGAGGAAGAGCATGAGTCCCACCCAGAACCACATGATATCCAGGGAAAAGGTGTAAATAAAAACCTCGTTGAGCGTTAGTACATTCGAAACCAAGGCAATCGGTAAAGCAAACAGCACATAAGGAAATAGACTATAGGCACTGCCGATAATCACATCCCGGACGCGGCCTTCGCCGTCGCTGATCGTGGAAACCAGGTAGTTGGCAGCATTCCACAGGACGATTAAAAGGATCGCGATGATCACCTCGTTTTCCACCCGAATATAAGCAGGGGAGGGATACTTGCTAAAAATAAATCCTGTTAGATATAGCGACAATACCCGAATCACGACAACCAGCGCATACAACAAGGCCGCAAATCCCAGGCTGCCACGCAGGTTTTTCTTGATGTAGTAGAAACTATCCGCTGGTTGCTTGATGAACCGGAACATGAATACAAAATCATCGACCAGTTTATATCGCTGGAGGTTCTTGAACCATGTCCGGATGGGATCCGACCAACGATACCGTTTATCCAATCGCCTGGCCACCACCTGGAGCAGCCACAAACCAGTCAGACACACCAGGGCTGTGCCGAGGTACTTCTGCAAAACCAGGTTCCGTAATTCCCAGAAAGCCTGCGAATACCCGTATGGATTTTCTGCATATTTATAAGCGGTCAGTGCGTTGGAATAATCTCTCTCTTTGAAGTAAGCGTCCGCGATCGCCTGGTAAGACCAAAGAAATGAACCATTGTAGTTGATCACCTCTTCAAAGTAAGGTTTGGCTTCGCTGTAAAACCCATCCATGTACAAGCGGACACCGTTATGAACGAGTCTGGCAAAAGCCGTGGTTTGATAGACAACCAGTACATTCTTATCCTTGTCTAGAATGTAGATGTAATCTTCATAACGCTCAATACCCGTCGGATTGACCAGAGTGCCCAGCCGCTGATCGCCTGTATCCTGCGCGCCGAAAACAAACAGGAGGGCTCCGTTAACATCATACTCATAAACCTGCCCATTTCCATCAACGACTATCATCAAACCGTTCTCGCTGACATCGATATCCCGAAAGGATGTCGACCCGAACGTTCCGGGGAAGATGTTCTTTCCGGAGATTGTAAAAGTACTGATACTCTCCCATCTTGATGTACCGGCAGTGATGGTATACACCAGCGATTGTTCATCAATAGCGATATTGGAGGGGGAAGCGGCTTGATTCTTGATGAATTGCGCCAATTGTTCATTGGTCAGGAATAGCCTCTGCAAGATCATCTTGAGAGACATCTGGGCCGTGTTCGCGCCGAAATAGCCGATGAAGTTCCCGTTGGTGTTCATCATGACAATGCCATTTGCAGAACCCTCGCTGATGATATAAAGATTCTGACGGGCATCCACGGCGATCTTGCGCGGCAGGAACTCTTTATCCTGTCCGAACAGCAGCTCGACAGGGCGTCCAAATTGCTTGATAAGATTCCCGTAACGATCCAGGATAACGATGGAATCCTGCTTGCCATCGGCGATATACATGGTGCCGTCGTTATCAACGAACAACCCGGTTGGGCCTTTCAAAATCCCTTCGCCATAGGATGCAACGACATCGAAATCCTGAAGTTTCAAAATCCGGCCGTTGCCAGTGTCGGCAATGAAAATGGAACCGTCTGATGTAACGTACAGATCTTCTGCTGCTGAGATGGGCAGATCGATCTCGGTCAAGGGTGTATACGCGTCTTGCGTCCGGATGAGCCATCCTCCGGGACCCCACGCCCAGGTCGTATAGGGAGACTCAGCGCTGACGCTGGTACTCGTGAACATTAAAATGAGCCCGAGTGGGAGGATCCAAAGTATCTTCTTCATTTGAGACCCGAATGTGACATGGTGCTCATCACCTGGCTTTGAAGGAATATAAAAATGATCAGGTTGGGCAGGAACATGATCAACGAAGCAGCTGCCGCAATTCCCTGGCCGGCAACGGTATTGGTTCCACCTGTCGTGGAAGTCAGGGTGCTTAGGTAGAATGCAAAGGTTTTCAGGCTTTCATCGTTGATATACAGGGTCGAAATATCAGCATTGTTCCATGTGGCTTGAAAGGTCAGAATGGCAATCGTGGCGATGGCTGGTTTGATCATTGGAAGGATGATCCTCCCATAGATCAACAGGTCCGATGCACCATCGATCTGGGCCGCTTCGATGACCTCATCGGGGATACCGTCAATGAACTGCTTGATCAAGAACAGACCCACTGGCATTGCCAAGCCAGGAAGGATATGCACCAGAAAGGTGTCCATCAAGCCCATCTTCTCGATGATCAAGAAGCGCGGGATGGTTACTGCAATTGGGACAAACATCAAAGCCACGGTATTGATGGCAAACAACGCTTTCTTTAGCTTGAAACGCTTCTTGGACAGGGAATAGGCAGCAGTAGTGGAAACGATAATGGAAGCAAGTACTGTCACCGCCGTGATCAGGATGCTGTTGAACAGGTAACGGCTCACCGGAATGCCGGATATCGACATCTTCGAGAACAGGTCTGTGAAGTTCTTGAAAGTTGGATTGACAACGAAAAAGCGCGGCGGGTAGGCGAACAATTCGTCCGGGGGTTTGAACGCATGCGAGAAGATGAATATGATCGGCAAAACCATGAAAACGATCAAAGGGAACAGGATGATGTAGAACTTGATCTGGCTGACGTGGAAACCTTTTGGGTTGATCCGGCTGTTCCGAAAACCCGTATATCGCGCAAGGAAAGACTGTCTGGTGATCGCTTTCATGGCGCCCCTATCCCTCACTTCCGAACAATCTATTTGCCAGTCGGGCAAAAAGGAGTACCATCAGGAGCAGGACAACCGAAACCGCAGCGGCATAACCCATCTCATACCGCAGGAAACCAAAATCCTCGATGTGATTGACGATCAATTGACCGGCGTATTGCGGGGTGGGATTGCTCCCCGAAAGGGTTACGCCGATCGCTCCTGCCTGGAATGTGGAAACGATGGCCATCACCGCTCCAAACAACATCTGGGGTTTCATGGATGGGATCGTTATGTAAATGATTTCCTGGAAGCGGTTACTGATTCCGTCCAGGCTGCCGGCCTCATAAAGTTCAGGATTGATCTCCAGGATGCCTGCCAACATCGCCAAAAAGCCAACGCCCATGCTGCTCCAGAGAGTGACAATGATCATGATGGTCATCAGGTAATGCGGTGACTGAAGCCATTGGATGGGCTCCCGGATGATGCTCATATTCATCAACATGCTGTTCAAGTAGCCATTCTGATCGCCGCTGAAGAAAGTAAGCCATACTACTGCCATTGCGGTGCCGGAAGTCATGGAAGGAGAATAAAGGATCAATGCGAGGATTGTGCGGGATAGCCTCGGAAGCTGCGCCAGAATCCAGGCAAG
Organism: Dehalococcoidia bacterium; assembly: GCA_041300025.1. Lineage (GTDB taxonomy): Bacteria > Chloroflexota > Dehalococcoidia > SZUA-161 > SpSt-899 > JBGLNL01. Next base: position 308,487 of record JBGLNL010000001.1, read on the forward strand.
CACGAAGGACAACACATATCCGCCCGGCCCCACAATCACTGAGAACTTAATGGTATTGGGCAAAACATATTTCATGAAAACGTCATCCTGCGTGAGCAGGACAATGTAATTTCGCAAGCCATTGAACTTGGGGAGCTGGATGGTATCAAAGAAGGTAAAGGACAAAAAGAAAGCTACCAAAACAGGGACAACAATGAAGATAATGAACATCAGCGCATACATCGAAAGAAAAGCATACGCGCTGCCTTCCTTGCCTAACCATTTATTGAATCTGAATTTCAGCGAATTCGTGGTGTCAGTCATCGTTCTCCATCCACATTTGGACAGTCTCTATGGTTGGAATTTTGAACTCCTTTACCTTTACACCATTCTCGAGATAGCCAAATTCTTCCATCTTCCTGGTAATCTCTCGATTGATGATGATGATTGCATTATCAATCGCAACGCGGGGATTCACGCCATCGAACACGATCTTGTTCCAGGCGTTGCTCAGTTCCCTTTCCTGCATATAGCTTCCAGGCAGTTTCACCGGCTCCTGCAGCCATTCCCACTGGGCCAGGATCACATCCTTGTGCTCTTCCGGTATCGGCAGGTATTGGAAAGCCTCCAGGTTGGCCGAACTCCACAGGTACTCCAGGCCGTAATTCAAAATCAACTGTTCCTGAAATTCAACTTGCGTTTCGGTCGACATCCACCATTTCATGAATTCCCAGGATTCATCCGGCCTATCGGTATCTGTAAACATGATGCAAGCCTGGGCGGAACCGGTGGCATACCGGTTCTGGGTTCCATCCGCCAGCACGGTGGCCGGATACAGGTCGATCCCCCATAACCCCTTGATTTCCGGCGCCGCCGTCAGCAGTTTGATGTAATCGGTAAAATTCGATACCCCGAGCGGCAAGCTCCCGCGCCGGAAACTATCGTAGAAACTCGATGTGGTCAGCGGCATTCCGTATAGGGTAAAACTATCCGACATGAATTTTAGGGCAACGATGGATTCGTCGCTGCCCAAACCGGTCGAAAAGCCGTCGGAACTGTATAGTTGCGCGCCTTGATTGAATAAATAAGGTGCAGTGAATATGTAGTTCTTGAAGCCAGTACCGCTGGAAAACGGCGTGTTGAAATTCATTCCGTACCGTTGCAGTTCAGGCAATATCTCGATCACTTCATCCCAGGTATGTGGAACTTGCAGATCCAACGCGTCTAAAATATCTTGCCGGTAATAAGTAACCCAGAAATCTTGTGTTTCGGGGATGGCATAGACGGAATCGTTGATGATGTAGCTCAATAACGCGCCCGGGGTATAAATACGAATATAAGAATCAAAATCATCGAATGAGCGTAAGTCCTTTAGTGCATTCCGGATGGCCAATTCATAAGGTACATTCGTGCTGACACCCAGGGCCACATCCGGCTGGATGCCGGCCGCATTGGCAAGCACCAATTTTGATTCGTTCGGCATGATGGAAAATTTGACTTTGATTCCTGTCTCTTTTGTAAATGTTGAATCCGTAATGTATTGCAGCAGATCGACATACTGGCGGGGACGATTGACCCACACCTCGATCTCATCTTCTTCAGCACCGACGGATCGATAGGGATCTGGCTTGAACGAGTGGAAAAAGCGTTTGATACCATCTTCAAAAGAGATGAAGAAAGGAATTTCGACTTGCTGAGGGATGGCGTCGGGCGAATGAATATAGATCTTATCCAACGCTAACGGCTGACTCTGCAAAGAGGAAAGGATGCTGCCAAGTAACTGGGCAGCCGAACCGGTGCCTTCTGAGAAGCGTTTCATCAAAACAGGGATCTTGTCGGGATCCTGGGCCAGGAACATAATGTTGTCGATGGCCATTTGATAAGACAGGGTTTCCTGTGAACCACCGCTTTGGTTATACGCTTCCAAAATGGCCTGATCCACGCGCAGGTCGTCGGCAATCGCGATCAATCGTTCCTGGATATCGGGAATGTAATCCGAGATGACCCATTCTTTGTATGGATCAACCTGGTTTCCAGTCAATCCCTTTATTTCCAGGGATAGATCGGTGATGTCGGTAAGCACCTTTTTGATTTTTTCGATTGCGGAATAATATGGAGAACTGGTTGCTTCAATTCCTATGACATTAACCCCATTTTTCAAATACACCTTATATGGCTCGTTACCACCTAGAGTCATGTTAGACCAGTGGGTGGAGTAATTGAAAGGGACCTCGTTCAACTGCTCGAATAAGACAACACCATTTATGGTGATCCTGCGAAATACGGTGAAATTATTCTTGAAGTTCTGGATGGAGCGAAGCGTGATGCAGTACATCCCATCTTCCGGCACGGTAAATCCATAATAGATTGCGCTCCCGCTATTGTCCCAATTCTCGCCGCCCATGGTGTTCATCAACAGCCTGTATGTATCGTAAGGAGTTACTTCCAGGCTGCGACTATTGACAGGACGGATCGAGGTGTCATTTTTATAGGTCGGATGTTCCGCTTCGATTTCGATCGAAAACCCGGATGCATCAGGAGCCGGGTTTTCCTGCAAGTATTGGTTGTAATCGGGATAATTCGAAAATGATTCTAGATAAATGCTGCCTAATAACAAGGCTGCTCTCGTTAATTTGAACTCAAAGGAATGCTCCCCCTTGGTCAAGAACAATCGGAAAGGATACTGCTGGCTGAAGTTTGAATCCCTTAATGGAATATTGGCCCAACGGACCAACCGTTCCTGGCGGATCAGTGCTTCATTACCATACCTATCCAGTGGAAAGACATCAGTGCTATTCTGATAATAGATTGGGAAAACAATGCGTTGCGCATCAATCGAAGGATATTCCCCATTCACCAACAGGTAACCCTCGGGCGGGATGAGGAGCGATTCCCCAAAAGAAGCCGAATCGAAGGAAATAGTGTAAAGGCCATCCTCTTCGATCGAAACAGAAAAGGTAATCTCATCACCCGCCTGAAGGAATACGCTCGGTTTAGCGTACAGGTTGGCGATGTTATGATCGGAAAGGGGCAGCCCGAATGTATCGGCGCGGATCTCGATGACAGTGCTACTTTGGTCGTTGTCAGTAAAATCGATATGTGGAGGGACAGGCGGCAAGAAAGAATCATTGATGGAGGATGCACGCACCGAAAATGGCATCAACGTCATCAAAACCAGTAAGCCTAAAACCCTGAATAATCGATTTGGCTTCATGGGTGGATCCAGTTTCAAATCCGGCAATTAAGAGAAAATAAGGGCGTTGCATCATCACAACGCCCTTATTTTATTCTAGAATTACGGGTTCAAATCAGCCTTTGCAGTATCCAGGATCTGGTTGGCAAAAGTTTCCAACTGTGCGGAATAATCCTCGTACTTGTAGCGGCCATCGTTGGCGAAGTTGAACATGAACCACATGTTCACATCCTTATCCTCACCGATGTCGATGCCTGGCTTGCCTTCCCAGCGGGCGTTGATGTAGCCGGGGATGATCTTGGCCAGGGATTCGACCAGGCTGTCATCGAGGTTATCCATGGCAGCGTTGAGGCCCGGCTTGTCAACGAATTCGCGGTACAGCTCCAGGGAAGCAGCATCGACCGAAACCGGCATCTTGGGAACAGAGCCCCCATCTCTGACGCCTGTTGGAACAGACGTTCGGTAGTCTCCATGAGTCTCAACGCAATGATCGAGGCCACCCGCTTCATGAAGAGATACCCCGTAGCCGGGTTTTTATCCAGAATATCCAGTAGGTCTTTTCCGTAGATCTCTATCACCTCAGACTTTTCCCGGCAACGCGCGGAGGCAGTGAGTATTCCCGGCTCTACCAGAGCAGACCATGCAAAGGCAGCACCCGGCTGCTCAGTACTGATGACAATATCGCTGATTCCCTCTGCTGTAAGCCAGCTTTTTGAGAGTTTCCGTTCAATAGAGACTTTGCCACTCCGAAGCATATAAAGCTTATCCGCTTTATCCCCTTCAGTGAAAATCTTTTCCTGACTTTTATAAGTGTGTGCTGAGCAAGCCTGCGCTACACTCTGTAAGAACCTCTGATCCAGTCCGGAGAAGATGGGAAAGTGTTTCAGAATCTCAACATCTATCATTCGTTTGTCTCCTTAAAATTTTCTGGCCTCCGTTATCCCCATTTAGAGATAACCAGCAAATCATACCCAATGCCTCTTGAGACCACTTTTTGCTTCTACGTAATGAGACTTTACATCAGGTTTTGTCATTTTGTCAACATTCCGAGAACGCATGTCTTAAATGATATAATGAAGTCGGTAAACAATAATTTGTTCGCACCAGAGGAAATCAAGCATGAACAGCGTATTTGATGATCCGGAATTCAAAGCGATAGTCGATTATTTCAACCAGTTCGAACCCGCCATTAACGGGTTTCTGGGATTTGTGGATGAATCACCTGATTTCGATCATGCCCGACTCAAATTCCGCATGAAAGATGACCTGATAGGAAATATCCGCTACCGTACCCTTCACGGAGGAGCTATCTCCTCTATTCTGGATATCACCGGAGGACATACTGTCTTCCTCAAGCAGTTCGAAGAGATCAAAGGATTGCCACTGGAAAAGCAAATGCGCAGGATTACCCAGATCGGAACTATTGACATTCGCATTGATTATCTGATGCCGGGAAAGGGTGAGTATTTCATCTCCAACGGATATTTGCTGCGCCGGGGAAACAAGGTGGCAGTGGTGCGTATGGAACTGCATAACGATAAGGGAGAGTTAATAGCGGTGGGAACCGGATCGTATACCAGCGGCTAGAGATTTGATCTGACGAACCTGAAGAACAATTTGTAACTTTGGCCCGCCATGGCGGATGGGGATTTTACCTCAGCTTCAATCCCCTATTTTATTTTGATCTGTAAATATAAATCACCCGGTCTTTGCCCCGGTTCTCCCATCCCGGTAAGTTTGATCTTTTTGCCGGAAGTAATCCCCGCCGGCACGGTTACCTCAATTGACTTTTTCTCCTTGCCCCGTTTGTACCTGATCCGTTTTTTGCACCCATATGCAGCTTCGCTTGAAGAAATCTTGAGATTTTTGACTATATCATCTCCCTTTAATGGCAAATCAAGATCAATTCCAAAGGTTTTTCTGATAGCGTATTTGCCTAATTTACCGATTGCCTTGCCCGTCATCCTTTCGGCAAAGTTGGGTTTGCGCACAACCATCTGGCTTCCGGAAATTCGCGATTTGGAAGTGCTTGGATCATAACCTTTACCACGCCGGTAATAATCCTGCCTGACCCCACCGGGCCCGCGGTAATAATAATGAAACTCTTCGGGGCCTTTCCATGAACCTTGATCGGCGAACATCTGATCAAAAAAGCTCTTATCAAACCGGAGCCCCATCTGAGAAAACATCCGCTGCAGATCCCCGAATATTTCCTGAGCCATTGCCTGATCAAAGAAAGCCTGATTGAATGAGAAAGCCTGAGTTCGGTCGTAGCTTTGATTGCCACCGGAACCGGCCTTTGTGAATCCACTCTTGCGATATGAATCGTAATTTAGCCTTCGTGTGCGATCACAAAGAACACTGTAGGCCTCATTGATCGCCTTGAATTTCTCACCGGCTACTTCCTCGTTCCCCGGATTTTTATCCGGGTGGTGCTGGAATGCCAGCCTGCGGAAGGCCTGTTTGATCTCTTCATCGCTGGCATCTTCAGGAACTCCCAGTACCAGATAATAATCTTCCATACGAATCATCATAACAACAACCTTACCTGTCCACAAGAAAGCCTTCCATTTGACCAGCCAGGAATCACCTTGCTATAATTCGAATCGTGATTATCGATTTTCATACCCATATTGTGCCCCCTGAGCTTAAGGAGCATCGCGATGATTTAGTTCGTGAGGACCGATGCCTCGGCGCACTTTTCTCCGATCCCGCTGCCAAAATGGCCACCGCCGACGAACTGGTGGAGAGCATGGAGAGGGATGGCATAGATGTATCAGTGGCCGTAAATATGGGATGGTCGAGCCCGGATCTTTGCCGGAAGACAAATGATTACATCATGGAATCAGTTGGCCGGTACCCCGGTAAACTGGTCGGATTTGGAATTGTTAATCCTCTGTGGAAAGATGCTACCAACGAGGTTGAGCGGTGCGCCCGCGGCGGACTTCGAGGAATAGGGGAGTTAATGCCGCATCTGCACGGTTATGATCTGGGCGATAAGGATTTGATGGAACCGGTTGTTGAAACAGCCGGAAAGCATGGCATGATTATTCTGACACATTCGTCGGAGCCGGTGGGCCATAACTATCCCGGCAAAGGCAATGTTCATCCCCCAATGCTCTATAATTTCATCGCCAGTTTCCCCGATCAGAAAATTGTCTGTGCTCACTGGGGGGGCGGACTTCCCTTTTACGCCCTTATGCCGGAAATGTACAAAGCTTTTGAAAATGTCTGGTTCGATACGGCGGCTTCCCCATTCCTTTATAAATACGATATTTTCCCGTGTGTATCCGGGATCATTGGCCCCGGGAAAATTCTTTTCGGTAGCGATTTTCCGCTTATTACCCAGAAAAGGATCATTAACGGACTGAATGAGAAAACCGAAATGACAGCCAAAGAAAAGGAACTTATTCTGGGGCAGAACGCGCGTCAGCTTCTGGGATTGTAATAGTGGGAGAAATACGAACATTTATTGCCATAGAGCTGCCGCCTGCGGCAAAGGCTTTTCTATCTGCAGTAACTGGGAAACTTCGTCATGGCCGGGAAAGGCCAGTAAAATGGGTGGATCCCGAAGGGATTCATTTGACCCTTAAGTTCTTGGGGAATATTCCCGAACAGAAGGTAGTTGACATAACTAGTGCGCTGAGTGAAGTTGCTAAACAGGCCTTTCCCTTTGAATTGAAGCTGGAAGGGACCGGGGCATTTCCCAATACGACATCGCCAAGGGTTGTGTGGGTGGGGGTGGGAGGTGATATCCCTGAATTGACAAACCTGCAACGGCGAATTGAAATTTCGCTGGTTCCTCTGGGGTTCACGCCGGAAAAGAGAGCATTCTCTGCCCATCTTACACTGGGCAGAGTGCGCGATGCGGCAACCAGACAGGAACGGTTAGATATTGGAAAAGCAGTTGATTTAATTCGGGTTAAAGACACTCTGCTTTTCAAGGTAACCAGTATCAGTCTGATGGAGAGCAAGCTTAGCAGCAGCGGAGCCACATACAATCAACTGGCAAATATCATGCTTGACAGGAAGTAATATAACGTGGTAACTTAATTTTAGCACTCACCCGGAAAGAGTGCTAAAATTATATACTTTGACCGGGAGGTAAAACCTCAATGCCAATATACGAATATCAGTGTACAGCATGCAATCACAGTTTCGAGCAGAAACAGGGCTTTGATGCTGACCCGATCTGTTCATGTCCGATTTGCAATAATCAGGCACGGCGTTTGTTCAGACCTGCTCCAATTATATTTAAGGGAAGCGGGTTCTACGTTACGGATTATAACGGGAAGTCACCTAGCGCATCTGATGATGGTTCCTCGCAACCAAAGGAACGAGAAACCGTTAAAGCGGCTTCCTCAGAAGCGAAGCCCAAAACAACTGCAGCCGCAGACAAATAATGCAAGCCCTCCTGCAACGCGTTTCAAAGGCCTCAGTCAGTGTCGATAGTAACATCGTCGGGCAAATAGGGTCAGGACTGGTGATATTCATAGGGGTGGGAACTGAAGATTCGGAGGAAGATGCCAGTTACCTTGCCGAAAAGATCACCGGATTGCGCATATTCGCTGATGACGAGGATAAAATGAACCTCTCAGTTCAGGATATCGGCGGTGAAGCACTGGTGGTTAGTCAGTTTACCCTGATGGCCAGCACCCGAAAAGGCCGCCGTCCCAGCTTCACTAAAGCTGCCCCGCCGGAAATTGCTGAGCCCCTGATCGAAAAATTTACTGAACTCCTCCGGACCGCCGGGCTTAAAGTGGCAACCGGCCAGTTCCAGGCTCACATGATGGTGGAAATACACAACGAAGGCCCGGTGACCATCTCCATCGATAGCCGGGATAGATTCACGCCCCGGAATTAACCCTTCATTTTTGCGCAAAGCCAGTTGAAACCCTTGTACCCTGATAGGGGATATGATATTATCAGTAATGCAACTCATTTGCAATAACGAGTTGCATTACTGATTTTGGTGTGTAGATGGCCATAAAACTAATCGGACGGCGCATGACTTCCCAGCGGAAGCTGATTTTGGATGTTATTCGCACTGCCAAGGGGCACCTCGACGCCGACGATATTTACCGCCTGGCCAGGGAAAAGGATCCTCATATTAGCCTTTCCACAGTTTACCGCAACCTGAATTTATTGAAAGAATCCGGGTTGATGGTGGAGAGGCATCTGAGAGAAGGTCATCATTATTTTGAATTGAATGTACGCCCGCAGCATCACCATCTTGTATGCATCGGATGTGGCAAGGTTTTCGAGTTTAAATGCGAGTCAACCGAAAAAATGAAACGTGAGGTGGAAGAGGACAGCCGGTTCCGGATAACTGGTATTGAGGTCGAAATGCAGGGATACTGTCCGGAATGCCAGGAGAATAGAATCGATGAGTGAGTTAAAGCATCTCACAGTTGCCCAAATGAAGGCGGGGCAAAGCGGTTTAGTAGTGGAAATTGGAGTGGGCCGGGGCATGAAGCGGTTGGAAGCTATGGGACTGCGCCCCGGCAAGCGAATTACCAAACTTAGCGGGATGTTCGGGCAGGGGCCGGTGACCGTTCAGATCGGGGGTTCACAACTGGCTATTGGATTTGGTATGGCCAGCAAAATAATAGTCGATGTGAGTTAGAATGAAAATACTCCTGGTTGGCAATCCCAATGTGGGCAAAAGCGCCTTTTTTTCACGGCTCACCGGAGTGAGGGTTATCACCTCCAATTATCCTGGAACTACTGTAAGTTTCAGCAAAGGCTATCTCAAGCTGGGAGAAGAAGCCGCGGAAGTTATCGATGTTCCGGGTACATACACGCTGGAGCCTACCAGCAAAGCCGAAGAGGTCGCCACCAGAATGCTTGATGAGGGTGATTTTGTTATCAATATCCTCGATGCCACCAATCTTGAACGAAACCTCTTCCTCACGCTCCAGCTAATGGAAAAAGGTCTCCCGATGATCGTGGCACTTAATATGTGGGACGATACCAAACACCGGGGAGTCCACATTAACATCGAAATGCTGGAAAAGATGCTGGGTATACCGGTCATTCCAACGGTTGCGGTAAGCGGTGAGGGAATCAGGAGCCTCGTCGAGCGTATCCCCGATGCGAAAACCCCGTTGCCATCCAATCGAACCCACTCTGAAATGTGGGCTGAGGTTGGCCGAATCGTAGAGCATGTCCAGACAGTAACTCACCGCCATCACACTTGGCTCGAGCGGTTGAGCGATGCCTCGCTTAATCCACTTACCGGAATTCCAATTGCAGCAGCCGTGCTGCTGGCTTCATTTACTATTGTCAGGCTTATTGGTGAAGGACTTATCGGATATGTCTTCGAGCCCCTGTTTGAAGAACTGTGGAAGCCGTTGATGATGGACTTGAGTGATGTCCTCGGAGGGAGCGGATTCTGGCATGATGTCCTGGTCGGTGAATTGATCGATGGGGAACTGGATCTCATCGAATCCTTTGGCATGCTGACTACCGGATTGTTTATTCCCTTCGGGGCGGTGCTGCCTTATGTCATTGCCTTCTATCTTGTGCTTGGCTTTTTGGAGGATTTCGGGTACTTGCCACGTATGGCAGTTCTGCTTGATAATCTGCTTCACCGTATGGGAATCCATGGCTATTCAATAATTCCCACACTGCTTGGAATGGGATGTAATGTTCCCGGAATTATGGCCACGCGCATTCTGGAGAGCAGGAGGGAGAGGTTCATAGTCGCTACTCTGATTTCCATTGCGGTTCCGTGTGCTGCTCTGCAGGCAATGGTGATTGGGCTGGTCGGTGACGAGGGGATTCAATATGTGGCCATTGTCTATGCTACTCTGGGAATCGTCTGGATTATCCTGGGGTTGATCCTGAACAAGATAATCAGGGGATTTACCCCCGAACTTCTATTGGAGATACCTCCGTACCGGTTGCCCTCCCCGAGTATCGTTGTCTCCAAGCTGTGGATGCGAATAGTAGGATTTCTCCGGGAGGCAATCCCTGTGCTTATGGCGGGAATTTTCGTAGTCACAGTGCTATATGCCCTGAATGTATTTGAGCACATCGCCGATTTTGCCAAACCGGTAGTCAGCGGGCTTTTCGGGTTGCCGGAGGAAGCGGTCCCGGCGTTGATAATTGGCTTCCTGCGCAAGGATATGGCCATCGGCATGCTGGGGGGATTGGACCTGACCGCCAATCAACTGGTGGTGGGAAGTGTGGTACTGGCCATGTTTTTCCCTTGTATTGCCAGTTTCGTAGTTCTGGGAAGAGAACTGGGATTGAAAGGCCTCCTCGGTTCAATCATCGTTATGCTGGTTGCCACGGTAACTGTGGGCAGCCTGCTGAACCTGATTCTGTGATTTGCGAGATCAGTGATCCAACACCGGAAACCAATGTAAAAGAGAGTGTGGATGGTCAATTTTTTCTGATTCGGTTATACTTGGATAAAATGTAAATCATTAAGTGAGAATTGAGGAACCTCTGATTAAGTAGTGCAGGATGCTTCCTGCCGGGGGTTTTGGGGGTGTCCCCCAATACAAACTTCCCCCATGATTGGGGGATCGAGGGGGCTGAAAAAGCGTTTTCGGACAACCTCTAACAGGGGGTTGATTTGAACTTGTTCAGAGGTTTCTTAAATATGGGGGAAGTTATGCGAACAGCTGCCATAAATAGGAAAACAAAGGAAACTCAGATAGCGTTAGAATTAAACATCGATGGCACCGGTGTCTGTGAAATAGCAACGGGAATCGGGATGTTCGATCACATGCTGGAGCAACTCGGAAAACACGGCAGGTTCGATTTGAAGCTCAAGGCAAAGGGCGATCTGAATGTGGATGAGCATCATACCGTGGAGGATGTTGGGATTGTGCTGGGTCAGGCGTTTGCTGAGGCTTTGGGCGAGCGCCGGGGAATTGTGAGGATGGGGCATGCCCTCGTCCCGATGGATGAGGCTCTGGCTCTGGTGGCGGTGGATATCTCCGGTCGAGGTTATGCTGAAGTGGAAGTAGAGTTCGATAAGGAATACATTAACGAGCTTCCCACCGACTTGATAAAGCACTTTTTCAAATCATTTGCTATTGAATGCCGGTTGAATCTGCATGCAAAGCTGTTGTCAGGTGAAAACGATCACCACAAGGCCGAGGCCATGTTCAAGGCGCTGGCACGGGCTATGGATGTTGCTACCCGGCTGGATGAACGAATAGCCGGGGAGATTCCCAGTACCAAGGGGATTATCAATTGACGTTCAAAGAAGAGATATTCTCAAGCGGTTTTGTTGATGTAGCGCAGCTTCGACTTTCAGGCTGTCCAAAAAGAGGTGCAGGATTTTCCCCTCTTGAGAGGGGATTAAGGGGTGTGTTATCCTGCCGGGGGTTTTGGGGGTGTCCCCCAATACAAACTTCCCCCATGATTGGGGGATTAAGACAGGGGATTGATCAGAGATTCCCTAACTTATTTGTATCTGCGTCTTTATTTTCCCGCACTTGTAGTAGATATTCTGTAAAATCCGGATCCTCACCTTTTAGAAGTACAGTAAGAGCATTATTAAAATCTTCTCGCACACACCACTCTTCCATATAATCTTCCCATGAAGCCCATCGCCTTTTCTGTATCCTCGTTAATGGAGGATTATATAGCAGTAAATATGCTCGCTCAAATAGCGCAATCAGCATTGAAAATATAACATACATTCGTTCCTGTTGTTCTTCCGTAAGATTGAGCGTACTTTCATTAGTAATCAGATGAAGATCTGGATTCTCAAGAACTGTATGCAGAAAATTCTGGTAGTTATCAGAAAGAAGCTGATATACTTCATCCTCTTCATTGAGGCGTTCCTGATGTTGCTCATAAAAGAAAACAAAAATTGCTAACGGAAGCGCAAAAACCGTAACGAGGTAACTTAAAAACTCCATCGTTTCAATCGTCATGCTCTTATGTTAAGACATTTAATTTATTAAGTAAAGCTTATGTGTTGATGCATGTTGTTGTGACATTCTGCCACAAAGTTGTGAGTTCGGGCCTTTGGGTTTCCGGCAGGCTCTATCGGAGATTGGTGCTATTATTCTCCGAAACCGAATATGCTGCCTGCTGCAAATGCGATCCATGCGATCGCGGGTGCCAGCCCGGTGCCGAGGCCGACCCACGTTGGCCAGTGACGATCGTGTCTCTTTAGCGTCCCGACGCCGACCAATACTGCAGCGAACGCAAATGCGATCGAGATAAACCATGCCGAAAGGGCAAACGCCGTTATCGCGATCATACCGAACGCAAGGGTCCACCAGCCGAGGTTGGCTGGTTTTGGTGCTGGCCTGCCCATCTGTGGTTCATGGCGGCGGGTGACTGCCAGGATGATTGCAGCTAGTAAAATACCGAAGGCTAACGAAGCAGTTGCTAACATCTTATGAACTCTTTATTAATCCTCACTGCTGATATCAGATTGCCAGACTTACCGGTTTGTTTCCACTCTTGCTGGAGGAGGGAACCGTGGATATCCCAAACCACGCCAAAAGGAGCTTCTTCCTTCCGGGCGCCTCATTATTTATATGCCGGGGAATTTGAGGTATTGAATACTAGCGCTCTCTGATTTCTACTCTATGCCCCAGAGCGGACAGGGCTTTGATAAGTTTATCCGGGTTCTCGATATTAATTTGCACTATCAGATCTCTGGTCTCCCTTTCAAGGGAATCATCTACATGGATGGCTTCAATCTCGTGACCTGCATTATTGATAGCTTCTAAGACCCCTTTGATTTTTTTTATGCTCCCGCAATCGTAGATGTGAAGGCGAACCCCGGGTTTGCCAATTCCCAGAAGCGGATTCATGATCCTGTAAACGAAATCGTTGGTGGTGACAATGCCAACCAGTCGGTTGTTGTTATCCATTACCGGAAAGGCCCCGACACCGTGTTCCTGAGCCAGAGACAGTGCGCTCTCGGCAGTTGTATCCTGGGATATGCTGATAACCGGCTTGGTCATTACTTCACCTACGGTCATCTTTGACAGCAGATTGTTGATTTCCCATACGCTCAGGCTGGTGGCTGCCGATGGCGATGCAGCCGCTACTCTCCTGTCGCTCACAATACCCACAAGCTTTCCTTTATCGACTACCGGCAGGCGGCGGACCTTGTGGACGCTCATATATTTCTGGGCATCGAGTATTGAGGTTTTGCTGGAAACAGTTATCACGTTTGTGGTCATAAATTCGCGGACACGCATAGCAGACCTCCCCTTTCGCCGGTTTAGCTTGCACCATTTTGGCATTTTAGCTTGTCACTGTCAAGTGCTTGAAGGTATTTGCTGGCGGCTTGCTACCTTTAGTGCATAGTGATAGAATCCTTGCGAAGAGAGGGCTAGTCGAATGCGGCTAGCCCTAAAGGTGTGTTATGAACCTGGCCGGATTACTGCAACTCTTAAAAGAATCACCTGATTATGGGAAGCTGGTTGAAGGGAAATCTCAAAGCAGTATCATTATCGATGCTGCCAAACCTGTTTTTCTGGCGTCTCTCTATCACGATCTAAAATTGCCAGTGCTGGTGGTTGTCCGTGATGTTGAGCGGGCAAAGAGTCTGGTTGATGATCTTCTTGCGTGGTTTGGCCCCGGAATTACCATTCATCTCTTTCCCGAACTCGGCATGCTTCCCTACGAAAGGCTGGTTCCTGATTCTTCAGTTTTGAGCCAGAGATTGCGGGTACTGGGGGATTTGAATGACGCTTCCTTGAGATTGCCCCCGCTGGTGGTGGCTTCGGTTCATTCCGCAAGCCAGAAGACCATTTCTTCTTCCGGTTTCAAATCGGCATGTGTGAAAATACGGAAAGGGGATCAGATTGATCCAGCAAAACTGATGTCACGAATGTCCGGTATGGGTTTCGAGGTCTGTGAAATGGCGGATATTCCGGGTCAGGCGAGCAGGCGGGGTGGCATCATCGACGTCTATTCGCCCAATAATGAACGGCCTGCCCGAATCGAATTTTTCGGCAATGAGGTGGAGAGCATACGCTGGTTCGATCCCGCAACCCAGCTCTCCACGGGAATTGCGGATTCGCTGCCGATCATCCCTGCACGGGAGATGCTTCTGCCGAATAGAGAGATTATTCAGAGAGCCTTCGAGGACCTCGATCTTTCCGGATGTAACAACCAGACCCGCGATATTATTTACGAAGATGCAGAGCTTTTGTTGGGTGGGCAATGGCGTGACGGCCTTTCTTTCTACGGGCCACTGTTCAATTCCAGTTCCATACTCGATCATTTTCCGGCAAATTCAATCGTCGTTCTGGATAACCCTGAATCTCTCGCAGCCGAACTGGATGATCTGGGATCGCAGGCGGTGGGAATCAGAAATGGTCTGATTGAAAGGGGTGAGTTGCCCCGTAATTTTCCCAGCCCCTGTTTTGACTGGCCGGAATTGAAAGCGAAGATGGCCCGTACCGGTCGGGTCTTTACGTTGCTGAACTGGAGTGGCGAGGTTGATGATTCCTGCTTTGGATTCGATGTGCCTCCCGGTTACGGCGGGCAATTGCCGCGTTTTCTGGAAGATGTGCCTCACTGGCTGGCCGAAGGCTACCGGGTTATCGTTGTCTCACAACAGGCCGAGAGAATTGCCGAGGTGCTTGGCGAACAGGGTATCCTTTCATCCACGGTCTCGCAGATTGAGCATTTACCGCCGGAGGGGTCACTCACTCTGGTTCATGGCGCTCTTTGTGCCGGGTGGACCCTCGGGAAAACCCTGCTTCTAACCGATACTGAACTTTTTGGTTTTGTTAAAAAGCGTCGCTCGCCGCCGGCGCACCGCTCCCAGCGGGAGATATTTGTAGCTGATCTGGCCATCGGCGACTATGTGGTTCATGTCGATCACGGCGTGGCCCGGTTCCTCGGTATGACCAACATGATTTATGAGGGCAATGAGCGGGAATATCTGATTCTGGAATATGCCGATGACGGCAGGTTATATGTCCCTTCCGATCAGGTCGACCGGGTGGCTAGATACGTGGGTTCCGGAGGCTATCTTCCTGCACTCAACCGATTGCATACTCAGGAGTGGGCCCGAACCAAAGAGCGCGTGAAAAAGGCCACGGTGGACATGGCCGAGGAACTTCTTTCCATATACGCTTCCCGTCAGGTTGCCACCGGTATTGCCTTCCCGGATGACTCTTTATGGGAGCAGGAACTGGCGGCTTCCTTTCCTTACGACGAGACTCCAGATCAGATGGAAACAATTTCCGATGTGAAGCGGGATATGCAAAGTCCTCTGCCCATGGATCGGCTGGTTTGCGGTGATGTGGGCTATGGCAAAACCGAGGTGGCGGCTTTTAAATAGTTAATAACAGCCCCCTGGCCAATTGAAAATATTATAGTGTCCCCTTCGGCAATGCTCAGGATTTTATCGTTATAACATGGATTAAATTTATGCTGCGCATCAAAAACTGCGGTACACTCACGGCACTCAAGGCCAGTGATTTGTCCCTGTTCATTAACCAGCACAGCGTTAGGCCCCCATCCCAGGTGTTCCATGATGACTCCCTCTTCCAGGGCTTCTTCTATTTCCCAGGGGGATGCAGGCATCTCATGCCGTTTCTCCAGACAAGCGATGCGAACCTGTCCGGCGCCCTCCCGGACGGCGGTGCGAGCCACGTCCATGGCAACATCTCCGGAACCAATTACAACAACATGAGCTCCCTTTCGTATCATCACCTGACCCAGCCGCGCCGCCCTCAAAAACGGTATAGCCATCAGGACATCTTTATGGTCTTTATTGGGAATCGGGAGAGCACGGCTATCGGGAAGGCCCAGTGCTAATATGACAGCATTGTAACCTTCATTCTCTAACTGGTCGATTGTCAAACCTTTTCCCAGTTCCACTCCCGATTTGAACTCCACTCCCATTGCAGCTATAGCATCGACATCCTTTCTGATCTTTTCCACCGGCAGGCGATATGAAGGCACGCCCCAGCGTACCATTCCTCCAAAATCCTCGGAGCGTTCAAACACAGTTACTGCGCAACCGCCCAGCGCCAGATCGTGTGCGGCGGTCAGCCCGGCCGGGCCTGAACCGATAATAGCAACTTTTTTGCCAATTGAAGGCGCACATTTCCTTGTGGCATAAGGATTGGGGGCATTTTCAAAAACATACCTTTTCAGCCCTCGAATTGATAACGCTGTTTCTACCTGCTGCCGTCGGCACTTGGTCTCGCAGGGATGAGCACAAATCATGCCCAGAATCGAAGGCAGGGGATTGTCCTCACGGATTAATTGGGCAGCTTCGTCAAGCCTGCCCTGCGCAATCAGGGCAATATATCCCCGTACATCCTGATGTAAAGGACAAGTATACTGGCATGGGGGCATGACTTGCGGTTCGGTTATAGTTTTTGTATCCACATACTGTACCATTGAGCTTACATCCTTTCTTATAATCCAGCAGCAGCCAGGATGTCGGGGACAACCCCTTCACGTCCGATGGCCATAATATGAACTCCGTCACAAATCTTCTCATCTTTGAGCCGCTTGATCATCCGACCGGCAATCTCGATTCCCTTCTGAACGGCCTTCCCTTTCTCGGCCGATTTCAATTCCTCAATTAACGCATCGGGAACTACAATGCCCGGCACGTTAGCATTCATATACTTGGCCATACCGGCACCGGTAAGCAACACGATACCGGCAAGAATTTTGACGTTGCTGTTGACTTTGCGGGCATATTCCATGAATTTCTTAAAATTATCAATATCGTAAATAGCCTGGGTCTGCACAAACTCAATGCCGGCCTTTACCTTCTTTTCGTATTTCATAAGTTGAGGTCCTATTGGATTGGCTTCCGGTGTGACTATTGCACCGCAACAAAAATGCACAGGGGCATTGAGTTTATTGCCTCCGATATCCATCCCCTGCTCCATCATTCGCACCATTTGAACTAACTGAACCGAATCAATGTCAAAAACCGGCTTGGCATCGAGATGGTCACCAACGCTGATGTAATCACCGGTCAGGCAAAGGACATTATCAATTCCCAGTATGTTGGCTCCCAGCAAATCAGATTCCAGCCCCATGCGATTACGATCGCGACATGTCATCTGCAAAATGGGTTCGCCACCTTTTTGCCTGATTATCGAACAGGTGGCCAATGAAGCTATGCGCATTACCGAACTCTGATTATCGGTGGAATTGATGGCATCAACCTTATTTTTTATCCTGTCAATATTTTCCAGCGTTTCAGTTATATCGGTCCCTTTGGGCGGCCCGACCTCTGCCGTAATTACGAATTTGCCTGAATTGAGCGCTTCTTTGAATTTAGGCATGGCCTTCCTCCATCTGGGCATGCTGATAAGCCGGGTTTACCTGAGTTATTGGATTCACATGCAAGCCGAACTTCTTCGGTGGGAATATCTGGCGGATATTATCCAGTTTGCCCTGTTTTTCAAGACGATTGTAAATTAGTGTCCAGGCACAGTCTTTATTCGGACTGACTTCGCACTTGCCCTTATTAGTACCGCCACAAGGTCCGTTTACCAGACCCTTTGGACAAATGGCAATCGGGCAAATCCCGCCAGTTTGTCCAAGTATGCAATTGCCGCACATCATGCAGCGTTCCTTCCAGACCCCTTCCGCCTCATTTGTTCCTATGAAACGTGTGTTCAATCCCGGATAAACAGGTATTTCCTCGATGAGGTCCGAAAGTAACTGAACTCCCAATCCACAGGCAGTAGAAATAACAGCTTCGCACTCACGAGCTTTATCCAGCACAGGCTCCATGTATTCCCGGTCGCATTGCCGGGTGACAGTTTCCTCGATCACCTCGATCGATTTTCCTTCTTTGCGGGCAGCCAATCGCAATTGACTTGCCAGCAATTCCACTTCTTTCTCTCCACCAGCCATGCATACGGCTACACATGTGCCACAGCCCATGACCATGATCTTCTTACAGTCCTTGACCATTTCCCTTATTTCGCCTAAGGGTTTTCTTTCCGCTACGATCATGCAAGTATCTCCTTTTTCTTCACGGGATTTGGCCCAAGCCGTCTTGCTATTTCGGTCATTTCGTTAGCGGCTCGAGCAAAAAGCGGAGCATCCGAAGCCCCGATGTTAAACATTTTGAGCCTCTCCGGCTCAATGCCCACTTCTTCGAGTAAGTGTTGGACGTACTTTACGGTCCTTTTTGCTTTGAGATTTCCTTCCAGGAAATGACAATCGCCTTCCTCTCAGCCCCCAACCATCACAGCATCAGCCCCGTCCTCAAAAGCCTTCATCAGGAGAATAGGCTCCACCTTGCCGGTGCACATAAGTTTCACCACCCGAACATTGGGCGAATATTCCAATCGCATCGAGCCGGCCAGATCAGCCGCCGAATAAGTACAATAATGGCAGCAAAAGGCCAATACCTTTGGTTCGAAGTTTTCCGTCATGATTTCTACTCCCCTAATCTAAACTGAACTCAAAGCAGCGCTCTTGGCCATAACCTGGGCGTCCTTGTAATGCATCAGACTGATGGCTTTTCTGGGGCATACGCTGGCGCATATTCCACAGCCCTGGCACGCCGCGGGCTCGATGACCACTGCACCCCTCGGACCGTATTGCGGCACGCCAAAAGGACAGGCCCTCACACAGGTCAGGCAGGCCACGCACTTATCCTCATCTACAACCGAAACAACACCGCCTGTCATGAGATAAGGTTGCGATAGTACTGTTGTCGCCCGGGAGACTGCGCCCTGTGCCTGAACTATCGATTCCGCAAGGAATTTTGGGGAATGGGCAAGCCCGGCCAGATACATACCTTCATTGACAAAATCCAGAGGCCGCAATTTCATATGGGCTTCCATGTAAAACCCGTCCTGATTTAGCGGGAGTTTCAATTTTGTTGAGAATTTTGAAGCATCTTCCTGAGGCCTTATACCAGCACTCAAAACAGTGAGATCGGTATCAATCACTATATCCGCACCCAATACAGAATCAAATACCTTCACTTTCAATATACCGTTTTCTTCGATTACCTCAGGCTTCCTGTCTTCGTCATACCTGACAAAAGTTATTCCCATTTCTCTGGCTTCAAGATATTTAAGTTCCTTCATTGCGTAAGTCCGCATATCCCGATAAAGGATATACACTTCACAATCAGGATTAATTTCTTTCAGGCTGATAGCGTTTTTTATTGCATGGCTGCAGCACACCCGGCTGCAGTAGTCATGTTCCGGTTCCCGCGAGCCGACGCATTGAATCATAACAACTGACTTCAGTTTGGAGACATCTTCACGGGATGTAGCAATATGTGCCTCTAACTCGAGCTGAGTGAGCACTTTATCGGATTTGCCATAGAGATACTCGGTAGGCTTGTATTGAGTTCCTCCCGTAGCCAGAATCACGATACCGTGATCCACCCCGATATTATTGCCATCGGCAGTCCTAATAACGCTATGATAGTTGCCTATATATCCCGATGATTCCTTGATCTCTGCACCGGTATACACAGTCAGCCGCTTTTCCTGCGCTATACGCTGCTTTAGTGAAGCAAGTAAAGCCTGAGGATCAGACCCTTCTACTGTCCGATACAGATGCCTGGCATTCCCGCCCAGTTCATTTTCTCTCTCCACCAGAATCGCATCAAATCCCTGGGAAGCCAGCCCAAGCGCTGCCGTCATTCCGGCTACACCACCTCCGACTACCAGCCCCGTGCGGTTCAAAGGTGCTTTCGATTGATGTAACGGTTCAAGGGTTGCTGCTCTCATAACGGCCATCTTCACCAAGTCCCTGGCTTTCTCAGTAGCTGCATCGGGATGAGTTGCGTGAACCCATGAACACTGATCCCTGATATTGGCCATCTCGAAGAGGAATTTATTTAACCCTGCTTCCCGGCAGGTATCCTGGAAAAGCGGTTCGTGGGTGCGGGGACTGCAGGACGCCACCACAACTCTATTGAGTCCATGTTCTTTAATAAGATCGATGATTTTGGTCTGGGTATCGGTGGAACAAGTATACAGGAACTCCTGGGCATAAACTACATTAGGCAAAGTCTTGGCATATTCGGCAACCGATGGAACATCAACTACTCTGGCGATGTTCGTGCCACAGCGGCACACGAAAACGCCTATCCTTGGTTTCTGGTCTCTTACATCGCTCTCAGGGGGATATTCCTTTTCAACCACGAGCGTACCGCGGGCCTCGGTGATTTTTTGCGATGCCAAAAATGCGGCGCTGCTCGCATTCATAACGGATTCAGGAATATCCATGGGAGCGCTAAAAGCTCCAGACACATAAATCCCGTCTCGTGAGGAGGAGTTGGGCAACAAATCATTAGTCTGGCAAAACCCGAATCGATCGGTATCTATGCCAATGGATTTGGCAAGTTCTGCGGAGCTTTCCGACGGTTCCAAACCAACAGAAAGCACCACCATATCAAACTCTTCCTTCTTTCTCTCTCCATCATCTCCCTGATAATCAATCAGCAGATTCCTGCTTTGTTGCAATTCCTTAACTGCTGATGGAATTCCCCGCACATAGGCTACACCTGTGTTATCTCTAGCGGATTCGTAATAACGCTCAAAGCCTTTACCGAAAGCTCTGATGTCGTTGTAAAAAATAGTCGGCTGAATACTGGCATCATGCTCTTTAGCAATAACTGCCTGCTTTGTGGCATACATGCAACACACGGAAGAGCAGTATTCCCGATTGCATGTTTCATCCCTCGAACCAACGCATTGAATCCATGCAATTTTAACAGGATGTCTGGCATCGGAAGGCCGAAGCACCGCTCCCTTGAACGGGCCGGAAGCCGATAATATACGTTCGAACTCCAGGCTCGTAACAACATTCGGCATTCGCCCGTAACCATACTCTCCCTTGGCTGTAGTAGGATCGAAGGGTTTGAATCCGGGAGCTACAATGATGGCCCCGACATCTATTTCAATATCCTGATCTTTCTGGTCATAGTTTATAGCGCCGACCGGGCAAACTACTTCACAGGTGCCACACTCTCCTGCTTGCAGATGCACACAATATTTTGAATCAATTATTGGAATATTGGGGATTGCCTGCGGGTAAGGAACATATATAACTCCTCGCTGGGCAAGGCCTTCGTCGAACTCCGAAGGAATGGGTATCGGTTTGTTGACACTGACATTCTCAAGTTTGATAGCTCCGGTGGGACATACGAACGCGCAAGCCCCGCAGGTCCGGCATATATCCGCTTGCTCCTTAAATGGCATCTCTACCCTGCGTTTGACTCCCCTTCCAGCAAAAGTGATAGCACTTACGCCCATGCGTTCAGCACACATTCGGACGCACAGCCCGCACAAGATACAATTATCATCACCTATAACTTTGAGCCGGGTGGTATCGATGCCGTATTCTTTGGCCAGATTCTGCATCAGGGGCACGTTGGGACATCGTGCCAGCAATAATTCAATTATCATCTTGCGGATATTGAATATCTTTGGCGAATCTGTCGTTACGCTCAATCCCTCTTCTACAGGATATGTGCAAGAAGTAACCAGTTTCGTTCTCTTCCCGCTTGTCACCTCTACCACACACAGACGACAACCGCCATAAGGAGGCAGCGCTTCGTGGTAGCATAACGTGGGAATGCTGATACCAGCAGCTCGAGCCGCTTCTAGAACCGTGGCGCTATCTTCCACGACTACCGGTTTGCCATTGATTTCCAGATTAACAGTACTCACGGTATCCCTCACTTAGCTTTTTGAATAGCTCTTTCATTGAGCGGAAGTGGTGCCGGAACCGTACCCGAAACCTTTGTAACTGCGCCGAAACGTTTAGGACACATATCGAAGCAGGTACCGCACTTGGTGCATTTCGTCTGATCGATCACGTGAATCTGCCCTTTTTCCCCGACGATCGCTCCTACAGGGCAATTTCTAAAACAGATCATGCATGCTTTGCATTTAGCCGGATCTATATAATATGAGAAAAGCGCCTTGCAAACCCCCGCCGGACAACGCTTCTCCCTTATATGTGCTTCATATTCATCCCGGAAATACTTCATGGTCGTCAACACGGAATTGGGAGCAGTCTGTCCAAGAGCACAAAGAGAAGCCGATTTTGTTACTTCGGCAATGGCTTCCAGCAATTCCAGATCACCCTCTTCACCCCTGCCTTCGCAAAGGTCGGTCAGGATTCCCAGCATCTGGGTAATTCCCTCACGGCAAGGGGTACATTTTCCGCAGGATTCATCTTTAAGAAAATCGAGAAAATACCTGGCCACATCAACCATGCAGGTATCTTCGTCCATAACGATCATCCCGCCCGAGCCCATCATAGCGCCCAGCCTGGTCAACTCATCAAAGTCTACCGGGCTGTCGAGCAGGCTTTCCGGAATACATCCACCTGAAGGACCTCCTGTCTGTACCGCTTTGAATTTCTTCCCACCGGGAATTCCGCCTCCGATTTTAAAAACGATGTCCCGAATAGAGGTGCCCATCGGAACTTCTACCAAACCTGTACTGTTTACCTTGCCCACCAGGGAAAATATCTTTGTTCCTTTGCTGCCCTCTGTTCCGATCGATGCATACCATTGTGCGCCTTTGTCAATAATCACCGGCACATTCGCCCACGTTTCCACGTTGTTCAATACACTGGGTTTATCCCAAACACCCTTAATGACAGTATGAATGTGCTTGGGCCGTGGTTCCCCTACCTGCCCTTCTATTGCGGTCATCAGCGCGCTTGATTCACCTGATACAAATGCCCCCGCCCCTCTATGTATAATGACCTTGAAATCAAAACCGGAACCCAGAATATCCTTGCCCAGCAGTCCGTACTCCCCGGCCTGCTTAATAGCAATGCCCACATTCGTCACAGCCAGCGGGTACTCAGCACGAACATATATAAATCCTTCGTGTGATCCCACAGCATAAGCCCCTATAATCAAACCTTCCAGTACGCTATGCGGGTTGCCTTCGAGGACACTCCTATCCATATAGGCTCCGGGGTCTCCCTCGTCGGCGTTCACGATAACATATTTTATATCCGAAGTCAGGTGCGCTGCCTCAGCCCATTTCCGTCCTGTTGGGAATCCTCCCCCGCCACGACCACGCAAGCCAGACTTCGTTACCGCATCGATCACTTGATCGGGAGCCATTCCGTAAAGGGCTTTGGCCAGAGCCGAGTAGCCACCCAAAGCAATGTAGTCATCAATACTAGTGGGATCTGTCCGGCTGTTGTTTCCAAAGATAAGACGTGTCTGATATTTATAGAAAGGTATATCATTCTCGTGAGCTATTTTCTCGCCGGTTTCGGGATTGCTATAAACCAGGCGTTCGATTATATTACCATTAACCAAAGTTTCGGATACAACCTCCGCAGCATCCTCTGGTTTTACCTGTACATAGCTTATCTCTTGCGGATATATTACTACCAGTGGACCCTTCTCGCAGAAACCATGACATCCGGTCTCTTTCACATCTATCTTCGTTTGCAAGCCCCTTTTCTCAAGCTCTTCTTTAAAGACTTCAGCTAATCTCACACTACCACCTGCCCGACAGCCACTCCCCGAACAAATGGTGATACAAGGCTTGTCAGAATTTCTCTTTGAGAGGATGCTCTCCCTGAACTTTTCAAGCTCGGCGGTTGATTTGAGCGGTATCATGGTTAATCTCCTGCCATTTTCCTATTCATATCTATTGAGTATGCCCTCCACATCCTTCACCACCAGCTTGCCATGAGCTTCTCCATCAACTGTCATCACTGGCCCAAGAGCACAACAGCCAAGGCAGTTCACTCTTTCTAATGAGTATCTCATATCAGCAGTCGTATGGCCAGCCGAGATGCCTGTAATTTCCTGGACTTTTTCCAGTATGCGGGGCCCTCCCCTGACATGGCAGGCAGTACCTAGACATACGTTAACCAGATGCCTGCCTCGTGGCTGGAGACTGAACAATGTATAAAAAGTGGCTATGCGATAAGCACGGCTCACAGGTATTTGTAATTTTTCGCATACCCGAACTATTGCCTCCCGTGGCAACCAGTTATACTCCGTCTGGACATCCTGCAAAATCTGGATAAGCATACTGTCATCACAGGTGTAGCTATCCACAATATGGTCTACCTTTTCCAGAGACGTTTCCATTTTTATCCCCTATGCTCCGGCTTTTTGTCAAAATACGGTTGGTATCTTACCGGGCAGCTTCTTGTGCAAGTTCCGCAGCCAGTACAAATCGATTCATCAACATACCGGGCCCGTTTTCTAACCGTGACCTTGAAATTTCCCGGTTTCCCCTCCACTTTTTTCACATCCGAATTGCTTATGATTTCGATGTTCAGGTGCTTATCGACCTCAATGAGTTTGGGGGAAATCATACACATTGAACAATCATTTGTGGGAAAGGTCTTATCGAGCTGGGCCATCCTTCCTCCGATGGCAGGGCCTTCTTCCACCAGATAAACCTTGAATCCGGAATTTGCCAGGTCAAGGGCAGCCTGCATTCCGGATATTCCACCACCTACCACCATCACAGCACCAACTTTGCCATTTCCCGGTTTGATAGTTTTATCATTCATGATTGGCACTCCCTTACAGCAATCCTTTCTGCTTAAGGAATGATATGGCATCCGTTTCATGCCGGCTGAGCCATGTTTCCACCGACTGATCACCGAAAGCCAACCCCATTAACTCCGTAAAAAAGAAAATGGGTATATCGTAGTGATTACCGCTGGCTTGCGAAATTTCCTTCTGGCAACAATCCAAATTGTTGTGGCACATCGGACATCCGGCAACAATACAGTCCGCCCCTGCTTCCTGAGCCATATCGAATAATTTCTGCACCAGCTTGTGGGCAATATCGGGCAGTGTGAGGATCAAACTCCCGCCACAACAATCGGTCTTATAGGACCAGTTTTTAACGTTGGCCCCAAGGGTCAAGAGTATATTATCCATGGATTGAGGATCTTCAGCATTTGCAGCATCGGTTATACTTGGTGGCCTGGTAATCAGACAACCGTAGTAGCAAACAGGATTCAAGCCTTTAAGCGGTTTCTTTAATTTTGCAAGGATCTCCTGCCTGCCCAAATCTTCCCAGAAAAAATCCACAAGGTGTTTGACATGTAGATTCCCTTGATATTTATGCGAGATTCCTGCAATTTCCTTTCCTGACTTAAGCGCCTTCTCTGCCACTTTTAATCTTGAAAAGCACATGGCACACGGCACTGCCACATCCAGACCAATCCGGTCAGCAATCTCCAGGTTTCTCGCTGCCAATGCTACAGCTAATTCATCATTGGTAACGTGCGCCGATGAAGAACCACAGCAATTCCAGTCCGGCAATTCTGCGAGATTAACTCCCAGCGTTTTAGCTACCGCCTCGACCGACTCACCATATTCTCTGGCGGTACCGCCAAGAGAACATCCGGGATAATAGGAAACATCCATTGGTTATCCTTTCCCCCCTGCCTTTTTGAAAATACTTCTAACCTGTTTGCTGGGTCGGAAGCGATAAGGCCTAATTCTGACTTTCCCTTTCCTCAACATTTCCAGACCCTGGTTTTTCTGTTCCATGAGTCCTTTAAGTCCGGAGCTTTTCAGCGTGAAGAGAGCAGCCATCTCCATCTCGTGCACTCTACCCCATCGTTTCATTGAGCCTACAAAGGCAGAATGAAAAATAGGGACGAATTTTTTGGCGGCTTTAAAACCTTCGCGCTGAGCTATCTGCCGGAGAGTATCCATAAGATGCGCGATATCTATGCCGTTGGGACAGCGGGTCGTGCAGGTCTCACATGAAGCACAGACCCAGATAGTATCGCTATTCAGCGCCCGGTCTTTCAAGCCAAGCTGAACCGAACGCATCATCTTGTGGGGAGGTATATCCATAGCAAAGAGGAGCGGGCAGCCATTAGTGCATTTCTCGCACTGAAAACAAGTTGAAATCTTCTGGCCGCTTAACGCTTCCACCTGCTTGCGGAAGGAGGAATCGGGAACCACAATTTCGGGTGATTTTGTTGCCATTGTTCTATAAATTCTCCAAAATTTAGCACTGTTCTCATCCACCCTTCATCAGCTTGCGTCCCTCTTAAAAGGATTTTAAAACAATTCTTTTACTATTATTTCATCTTGGTTAAGGCCAATTCGGCAGCATTTACAATCTGATAAACAATTGGCGAAGCAGTAAGCGCAGGCTGCGTTCCCATCTGGAAAGTAGCTACCTGATCTGCCGTCATTCCGCAGGATATGAAAGCAGACATGATATTGGCTACTTCAGCTGAGGTCCTGCCGCCGATCATTTCGCCGCCCAGAACCTTCCCTGATTTTTTATCCACAATCAGTTTTATCTTCTCCGGCTTTGCCCCGGGCATGCTTCCCGGATGCTTATCCGGCGCCGTCGATTCCCCGGTGACAATATCGTACCCTGCATCTTTGGCAGCTTTTTCGGTAAGCCCCGCCACAGAGAAGCAATCTTCCCCGATTATTGTGGCGAAAACGCCGATAGCGCCTACATTTTTCCTCTTTAGTTTGAACAGATTGGCACCTGCGATATGAGCTTCGATAGCGGCTATCGAGGCCAGACGAAGGCCTGAAGGCTTTTTGGTAAAGAATGAGAACTTATCAGCGCAATCACCAACAGCAAAAATATTTTGATCCGTGGCTGTCCTCATATACTCATCAACCTTAATCCCTCGCATCGGGCCGATCTCTAATCCCGCTTTCTGAGCCAGTTCGGTGTTGGGAACAGCACCGATTCCTATTATTACAGCATCGGCTTTCAGGGTTTCACCGCTTCCAAGCTCAACGCCACTCACTTTGCCTTCACCGGAGATGTTTTTAGCCGTCGTCGCGCAAAGGAGCTTGATCCCCCTTTCTGTAAGCTTCTTCGCTGCCTCAATACATTGATCCTCGTCCAGAGCCAACTGAAGACAATGCGGCAGCATCTCGACTATGGTTACGTTCTTGCCGCCCATCTTCATGATTTCATCTGCCATCTCAACCCCTATGAACCCTCCACCTATCACAACGATATCTTTGGCAGGGGCCAGCTTCTTCAACATATCATCTATATAATCGGCCTCTTTCTTGACGAAGAAAACGTTCTCCAGGTCTTTACCGGGTATGGGGGGGGAAACCGGGTTGGATCCGGTTGCCAGGATCAATTTATCGTAGCTTATGGTTTCACCCTTGGCGGGCCGGTTTGGATCCCAAAGCTTTACGACGGCCACGATAAGACGCTCTTTTTTTTCAGCTTCACTGCCAGAGAACGGGGCATTGAAGGGGTTTGTATCCTTGGAGAAACCCCGCAATATGCTGCCGAGTTTTCCAACCCAATAGCTTCCTATGCTGTGCTCGGCGCACTCTCCCAGATACTGGAAATTAAAATCGATCTTACCGACATAGCTAAAGATGCAAAGCAAATGGCCGAAGAAATGAAGGTACTCTCACAGGAATTCATGACCAAGTATATAAGCCATTTCACCCAGCCAATATGGGAGCGCAATCCCAGCGATGAATTCGATGATTCTGAGGATGATGACAGCGAGAATGTTAATTAGGGAACCTCTGAACAAGTTCAAATCAACCCCCTGTAATCCCCCAATCTTGGGGGATATTGAATCTGGGGGACACCCCCAGACCCCCGGCAGTAAGCATCCTGCACTACTTTATCAGAGGTTCCTTAGCGTGAATTCAGAGGAGGTACCGGATGGCTAGATCTCCAGGCGGCCCTGGTGGACCGGGAAGCGAAATGTCCTGGAAGGAAATTTGGGAGCGGCTAACCGGAAAAACCAGCGGACAGGGTGTTAAACCGCCGAGAAAACTCCCGATTCTGTGGATCATAATCGGCATGGTTGTGGTGATCTGGTTACTTACCGGAATTTATACGGTGGGGCCTGGCGAAGAGGGTGTCGTACGGCGATTCGGAGATCATGTGAAAACTGCCGGCCCGGGGCTCCACTATCATATCCCGGGACCAGTTGAATCCGTCAGACTGGTCAACATCGAAGAAATCCGTACTGCTGAGATCGGTTTCCGCACTCTGGGCAATGACAGTTCGCAATCAGTGGAAAAAGAATCGCACATGCTGACACAGGACGAAAATATCGTCGAAGTAGAGGTGATAGTTCAATACAAAGTTAAGGATTCCGCTGCTTTTCTGTTTAATGTTTTCCAGCCTGAGCAGATGCTCCATGATGCCACAGAAGTGTCTCTCAGAAGCGTGGTAGGCGATCATACCATCGATTTTGTTATGATCGAGGGAAGAAGCACGGTTCAAACCGAGGTTCAAACCTTCCTGCAAAAATTACTTGATGATTATGATGCAGGGTTGCAGATAACCAACCTGAAGCTGCAGTACGCCGGGCCCCCCGATGAGGTAGAGGAAGCCTTCAATCAGGTGCAGGCAGCAAGAGAGGATAAACAAACTCTGATTCGCGAGGCAGAGGGTTATGCGGCTGATCGGGTTCCCAAAGCAAGGGGCGAGGCTGAAAAAACCATACTGGAAGCCAGAGCATACGAAGAGCAGCGAGTTCTTAAAGCTGAGGGGGATGCCTCCAAATTCCTTGCGGTGCTAAAAAGCCATGAGATACCCGCAGCATTTGAAGTGCTGGCAAAAGAAGGAATTACGGAAGCAATTGACGTGCTGGCTCAGGTGGGCGAGATCGAAGAGATAACCAGCGGAACATTTATGCAGACGGCAATCGAAGATGTACTGAACGAGGTGATCGGTGAGGGAACTTCTACCATCAGTTTACCCGCTACGGATCAGCTTACAGTCCTGACTCGTGCCCGGCTTTACGATATTCTCTCAGGGCTTGGTGTTACCGGAGGCATATCACAGGCCGATGAACTAACCGGGCAGAAACTGATTGCATCCTTTGGCCAGCTCGGGCTTGACGATGAGTTCCAGCAAGCCTATGAACGGGCAATAGGCCTGACCGAGAAACGGCTTTACCTTGAGACAATGGAAGAAGTCCTCACTAATACCGAGAAATTTATAGTCGATTCTTCAATCGGTGGAAACCTGATGCCGTTCCTGCCGCTAAAGGAATTGACAGGAATATCGGAGCCGTTAGGAATCTCTACGCTGACTCAAGAGGCAGGGGGGGCGGGGCAATGAGAAACACGGTAATACTGATAGCAGTCGGCATATTCATTTTGATCATGCTTTTCCAGTGTTTCTACACTGTGGATGAGAAGGAACAGGTGATAATCCTGCAAATGGGGGAATACAAAAAAACCGTCGACAGCCCCGGAATTCACACCAAACTTCCCTTTGTGCAAACGGCCAAGAGCCTTGATAAACGCGTATTAAAGAGTGATGCCCCGCCAACCAGTTATCTTACGGGGGAAAAGAAAAACCTCGAAGTTGACCATATAACGCGGTGGCGAATAGTGGACCCTGTCACGTTCTATAAGAGCATCGGAAGCGACGAAAGCCAGGCTTCGAACAGGCTCAATGCGATCGTCGTATCCGAATTGAGGGATGAACTGGCATCCTATGATCTTGTGGACATCATATCAACACAGCGGGAAATAATTATGAATGACGTGACAGAGCGCGCTGCTGCTAAAGCCATCGATTTTGGGATCGAGATAATTGACGTCCGAATTAAGCGGGCTGACCTGCCGGAAGAACTGCAGGGAAATGTTTTTGCCCGGATGATGGCTGAACGCCAGCGGGAAGCCAAAAAGTACCGCGCCGAAGGGGAAGAGCAGGCTTTACAAACGAAAGCCGAAGCAGATCTTGAGGCAATCGTCATTCTGGCGGAGGCATATAAAATCGAACAGTCCCTTAAAGGTGAAGGCGATGCTCAGGCCACTGCCATTTACGCCGCTGCCTATTCACAGGCCCCTCAATTTTATAGCCTGCTGCGCACACTGGAAACATACACATCAATTATGGATAGCAAAACAACCCTTGTGCTCAGCACGGAATCCGATTTGTTCAAATACCTTTCGGGTTCCGAGATGGATTAAAGATATTACTCCGGCAACTAAATACAAACATAGCCCGTCATTCTGAGGGAGTTCAACGACCGAAGAATCTCTGACTGGAAAAGGGGAGATTCTTCATTTCGTTCAGAATGACATCCATTGAAAAAGATTCCGTTTGATTGCCTGATTAATAAAAAAAGAAGGGCGGCCCCAAAGCCGCCCTTCTTTCTATCAAACTCGCTCGTTCTATCTCAGTTTAATTAAACCACGAGGTAATGCCATCAGCAAACACCGGCACGAAAAGAAGAGAGATCATGGCCATCAATTTGATAAGAATGTTGATGGATGGCCCCGAAGTGTCCTTGAAGGGATCGCCAACTGTATCTCCAACCACGGCTGCCTTATGATTCTGGGAGCCCTTGCCGCCGAGATTGCCCGCCTCAATGTGCTTCTTGGCGTTATCCCATGCGCCACCGGAGTTGGCCATAAAGACGGCCATAAGGAAGCCGGTAGAGGTAGACCCGATGAGAAGCCCGCCCAGGGCCGCCGGGCCAAGGAAGGGCACAATTCCGACGATGATCGGAATAACGACAGCCAGGATGCCGGGCAACAGCATCTGTCTGAGAGCAGACTTGGTGCTGATATCAACGCACTTGGCATAATCCGGCTTCACACCTGGCTTGCCTTCCAATAGGCCGGGAATGCTCTTCCACTGGCGGCGGACTTCCTCCACCACACCAATGGCCGCCTTGCTGACGGCATTCATGGTGAGCGCGCAGAATACCATCACCATCAGCGCGCCGATAAACACACCGACGATCAACTCCGGTGTCTCCATGGAAATGTCGTTGGCTATGTTCCATGTGGCCCACTCCCCACCCGCTTCACGCACCTTATTATTAAGAGTCTGGCCGAAGGCGGCGGTAAGGCCCAGCGCAGTCATGGCAGCTGAACCGATGGCAAAACCCTTGCCCGTGGCGGCGGTGGTGTTGCCCAGCGCATCAAGGGCATCCGTCTTTTGCCGGACTTCCTTGGGCATATGGGCCTGTTCCGCAATACCGCCGGCATTATCCGCCACCGGACCGTAGGCATCGGTAGCGAGCGTGACACCAAGCGTAGCAAGCATGCCAACAGCGGTGATGCTCACACCATAAAGGCCTGCCAGTTCATAGGAAATAAGAACCGCGGCGATCACCAGTGTCACCGGGGCAATGGTGCTCATCATTCCCGTGGCAAGGCCTTTAATAATCAGTGTTCCGGTTCCGGTCTCTGAGGATTTGGCAATTTCTTTGGTGGGCCCATAGATATCCGAGGTGTAATACTCGATGCTCACTCCGATGAGTACACCTGCGATGAGTCCAGCGAAGATCGAAATCCAGATGTCGATACCTTCGATGAAGTTGCCGCTCTGGTCACCCGGCATCAGATTGGTGCCTGTGATACCTTCGTCGCGGAACATAATCCAGATCGCAAGCAGCGAAAAGCCAGCAACCAGAATGGAAGCCGAGTAAACGCCTTTGCGTAGCGCTGCAAGCAGCGCCTGCATCTTGAGTTGCTCGCCCACACGCACAAAGAAAGTGCCGGCGATGGAGCACAGGATGCCCACGCCCGCGATGATGAATGGCAACAGGGCAAGTTTGCCATCGTAGGCCATGTCCGCAGCGATGGCGATAGATGCCGTGGCAATAATGGATCCGACATAGGACTCGAAGAGGTCCGCCCCCATACCGGCGATATCACCGACGTTGTCTCCCACGTTATCGGCCACAACGCCCGGGTTCCTCGGATCGTCCTCGGGGATTCCCGCTTCGATCTTACCCACAAGGTCGGAGCCCACGTCCGCGCCCTTGGTGTAGATGCCGCCGCCCACTCTGGCAAAGAGGGCTATCGAAGACGCACCAAAACCGAAGCCAACCATGATGTTGGCGATATCTTTCCCTTCGCCACTCCAGATAATATAGATCAGGCTCAAGCCGATCAAACCAAGAGAAACAACGGTGATACCCATGTCCGCACCGCTCTTGTAGGCCACCCTGAGCCCGCTGTTGAGGCTCTTCATTACGGCGTTAACCGTGCGGCAGTTGGCCCTTGTGCCAACCCGCATGCCCACATAGCCCGCACCCACAGATAATGCAGTACCCATCAAGTACGCACACGCCACCCATCCCCTGGGTTCAAGTGCAACTCCCAGAACAATGGCCACAATCACCACGAACCATATCAGCGTTTTATACTCTCGCATGAGAAACGCTATGGCTCCAATCTCAATAGCCCTCGAGATCTCATCAACATCCCTGGTACCGCGGCTCTCCTTCATCACTTTGAAGATGAAGTACACGGCGGACACGAGCCCGATGACTCCCGCTATCAGCGAGTAATACCAGAAATCCACTGTCAAACCTCCCTAAATATTAATATCTATTACAAACATTAACCCCCCGAAACTCTTATGATTTGCTCCGAGAGGTCAATTGTTGAAACCCAAACTCTCTTTTCAGAGTAACTCTCTTACAATGAGAAATCAATCCGAAATAATGTATAAATTCCGTCTACAGAAGCTTTTTCCCCTTCGCCTTATTCCTTCCCATGCGAATCCGTAGCGGGCTTATTCCCTCCAACATCAATCCTGCCCAGCATATCCACCACATTGATTAGCTTGGTATTATCCGGCAATATCAGCTTGGTATTTTTCTCCAATGATGCCTGAGTGACTTCCAGTTGCTTGAGCTCCTGGGCATTCCCCACGAAGTATTTATCAGCGGCCAGCGAAACGGTCTCTATGGCCTTAGCCTGTCCCTCCGCCCGTAGGATCAAGGCCTGTCTGTCACCTTCCGCTATAAGAATCGATTGCTGCCTTTCGCCTTCAGCCACCAGAATGGCATTCTGCTTATCGCCCTCCGCTTCGAGTATCTGTTTCTGTTTGTATGCTTCGGCATCCAGGATCGTAGCGCGCTTTTCGCGCTCGGCTTTCATCTGCTTGCTCATTGCCTCGGAGATATCCTTCGGAGGTTCGATCTCCTTTACCTCCACCCGGGTCACTCGCACTCCCCATTTATCAGTAGCTTCATCAAGGACGATCCGCAAGGCATTGTTGATTCTCTCCCGTGATGTGAGCGTTTCATCCAGTGCCATCTCACCAATTAAGTTCCTTAAAGTCGTCTGGGCCAGTTTGCTCACTGCAATGTTGAAATTGACCACCTCATAGCGAACCGCCTTGGCATCCGTGACATAATAGTAGATAACAGCATCCACTCTCACACTCACATTGTCCCTCGTAATCACCGGCTGTGGCTCAATATCAAGCACGTTTTCCCGCATGTCCACCCGGGTTACCATGGAATCGACAAAGGGGATGATGAATCGCAAGCCCGGGTCCAGCGTCTCTTTGTAACGCCCGAACCGCTCCACCAGCCCTTTCTGAGCCTGATGGATAACCACGATTGATTTGGCCAGCATTAACAGGGCCAGTACCACAATGATGCATAGGACAATGATTACGGCAACCATTTAGTTATTACCTCCATTCTTTTTTTCTACCGTCAGGGTAACCCCTGAAACATCCGTGACGATGATTTCCTCACCTTCCCCAATTTCTTCATCCGAACGGGCTCGCCATTCCTCATACCCCACCATTACCGATCCGGGGGTGCTCTCGGTGATAGGACGCCGGACAAGTCCGCTCATACCAATGATAGTATCGATGTTGGTTTTATCATCCTTGAACTGTAACTGGTGATGAACGTACTTTCGGCCAAGGAACAAATAAACTACCGAAAGAGCGCTAATTACGGCGGCAGTAACAATCCACGAAGTAGAGGGCCACGTGGCAAGGCCCCCGATCACAAACACCGATCCTAAGATCACCAGATCAAGACCGGTATCCACTCCGACAAGGAGTTCCATGATAATCATGACCAGTCCGACCGAAAGAAAAACGATCCAAAGCCAGCTATCAGCAAATTCCAACTTAAGTCACCTCCTGTCAGTATTTGCTATTTTAAGCACCTATTACCAACAATTATACACTTTCAATCAAGGAACTTCTGATCCCCAAAGCCGCCACTCATTCTTCAGGTTCAGTGCAGGGATAACGGCAATCATTTCACGGTTTATCATTTTTCAAATCCGCCGCAATCAGGCCGGCCGACCCGGCGCCACAACTGATAATCGAACGTATTGCTTCCGAGGCGGGAGTATCTACCAGATGCACACATTCCTTATTAACGTGATAGACGTTGCCCGACATCGGGTTTGGCCCCTGAGGGACGAATATGGTGTATCGTCCATCAGCATGAGTCTCGACGATGAAGGCCGTTACCAGAGTATCATCCCCACAAATACGAGCCAGTGCAACCTGAGAGAAAGCCGGTCTTTCGTTTCCCAAAAGCTGTACAACGCTTTCCCGAATAATGGAATATCCGGGTGCCCTTTTGAGAATCCTCGCTTCCACGAATGTATGCATAAATGTACCGAATCTGGTTTTCACGATCATGCCCAGCAGAAAAACAAAGAGGACAACGAGCACAACCACGATGATATCAGCCACATAATCGGCGAGCCCCAGTCCATCTGAAATGATATTTGATAAAGGATCGATGGCATCGGTAATAAGTCCGACCAGCCATTTGATAAGGAGCACAAAAATGGCAATAGGAAGCAGAACAACAATCCCGCCGAGTATGGTTACCTTAAGAAATGTTCTGATCTTGCTCATTCATTTCCCCTTTTTTTATGTAATGCGCTCATTGCCAGACCCGGCCCTATCCACATTCGAACAGCCGTGGCACCATGCTCGGGCAGATGGCCTGCTCTACCTGAAATTCTGTAGAAAGGACTGACTGCTTCATGTGAGCCCCACCGGATCAACATCCACCGTCCAGCCCTGCGGAATTGCCAGCCTGGAAACAACCGATACCGGATCCAGCCCGCGAACAATCACCTGCCATCGGTACCGGCCGCGAAGGCGCGGGGTAAAAGCCGGTGTTGGCCCGAGCACGGTAAGGCTGGCCAGCCCCTGAGAGTCACGCTCCGCCCGAATAAGCCCGGCCATCCTTTGAGCCTCTTCTTCACACCTTCCCTCGTTGGTATGAGTATAAACCATGCTCACCAGCCGAGCAAAAGGCGGATAGCCATAACGATTCCGGATGGCTATTTCCCTGTTATAAAAACCGAAAAAATCCGCTCCGGCTGCCGCCTCGATCGCATAATGCCCCGGCGTATAGGTCTGAATGAATGCCTGCCCACCAAGCGAACCCCGTCCTGCCCTGCCCGTCACCTGGGAAAGAAGCTGAAACGTCCGCTCGCCGGCACGAAAATCGGGAAGATGAAGGCCCACATCAGCATTGATGACGCCAACCACCGTCACCAGCGGAATATCGAGCCCTTTGGCAATCATCTGGGTGCCAATAAGAATATCGGCCTTATGCAACTGAAATTTCCGCAGGATATCCTCATGGGAATATTTACCTTTGGTAACATCACTGTCCCATCGAATAATTTTTGCTTGCGGAAAAGCTTTCGCTGTTTCCTCTTCGACCTTCTGGGTTCCGATGCCAAGGAACTTGATCCGCTTGCTTGAGCATTCGGGACAGGCGGTAAGAGGAGGAATACGGTAATTGCACAGATGGCAAATCAGGTATTCTTCGCTGGGATGGTAACTCATCGGCACATCACAGTTCCGGCAGGTAACCACATATCCGCAATCCCGGCACTGTACTAAAGAAGCGGCTCCCCGGCGATTCAAAAACAGGATCACCTGTTCCCCTGCATCCAGCGCCCCGTCAATGGCTCGAGCCAGACTCCGGCTGAAAATGCTCCGGTTTCCGCACTTAAGTTCCCGGCGCAGATCAACAATTTCAACCCTCGGAAGGGAAGGGGTAAATCCTCCATCAATCCCGCCAACCCGTTCCGGCAATTCCAGCAACCGGTAATCACCCCGTTGCGCCCGGTGATAGCTTTCCACCGCAGGGGTGGCGCTTCCCAGAATAACCACGGCACCATTAAGTTCAGCCAGCTTAAGAGCTACATCACGGGCATGATAAAGAGGAATTTTATCGTGCTGCTTGTAGGTCCACTCGTGCTCCTCATCGATCACAATAAGACCCAGATCAGGCTGGGGGGCGAAAATGGCACCGCGCGAACCGATGACAACATCGCATTCACCCGCCCGAATCCGATACCATTCATCGAACTGCTCGCCGGGAGAAAGCTTGCTGTGAAGAACCGCCACCCGATCCGGAAATCTGGAAGCAAAGCGTTCGATAGTCTGGGGAGTAAGCGCAATCTCCGGAACCATGACAATTCCTTTTTTACCCTGAGCAATCGTTTCCGCCAGCGCCCGCAGATATATTTCGGTCTTGCCGCTACCCGTAATACCGTGCAGGAGGAAAGTCTGCCGCCCGGCGTGCAATCCGTCTCTGATCTGTTCCCATGCTTCTTTCTGGGCAGGGGTGAGTACCGGGGGATTCGATATCGTGAAGCGGCGATGAGCCAGCGGGTCCCGCCGTACTTCGATTTTTTCAACGGCTACTAATCCCTTTTTCTCCAGTGCCTGAGCGGTAGCCGACGTGGCTCCCGTTCGGCTTGTCACTTCAGATAGCGGAACAGCCACATCTTCAGCAAGAAGGAATTTTAACAGCTCCGCCTGCCGGAATGCCCTTTTCCCAAGGGAAGCGATTTCATTTTCCGCTGTGAACCGGTCAACCAGAAGGCGAATATGAAGCACCTCTTTTGGCCCGATTCTTTCGTGCTGCAACTCGCTGGTTTTTTTCACCAGCCCCTTATTTTCCAGTTGCCTGATCGTGGGGATAATCTGTTTTTCGGCAATCCGCTTCCTGAACTGGCGGGAATCAACCCTGCCATGCTTTAACAGTAAGTTAAACATCTTCTTTTGATTGGGAGTCAAATTGGCCGGCGGCTTTTCGGGCACGCCGGGAAGCAGTTCAACGAAGGTTAATGTCTTGCGCTCAAAAGCGGGAGGAAGCATCAGATACGCTGCCTCAAAATAGGGGGCCAGATAGTATTCGGCAATCCATCTGGACAAATCAATTTGAGCTTCCGTAAGGAGAGGGTGGGGATCGATAACATCGATAATCTCCCTGGTCATTTCAACCGGAGAATTATCGGTCAAACCAAAAACAACGCCCTGCAATACTCTTGGCCCAAAAGGAACCCAGACTGCGCAACCAGGTGAAACGGAGCAATGAGCGGGGATGGTATATGTAAAAGTTCGCGGCCCTATCACAGGGGCATTGACCGCGACTTCGGCATATTTCATACCTTACAGTAAGGAACCCCTGCCCTAGCCCCCCTTTCCCTTCCCTCTTTCGCAAAGTGGAAAGAGGGATATTTTAGAACCGGGGGGCACCACATAACCGGAAGTTCCTTAAGTTGATTTCAGTTTGAGGCGAGCTCTCTTCTTACTGAGACCGCGCAGATAGTACAGCTTGGCTCTTCGAGCATGCCCGATCGCTGT
This sequence comes from Dehalococcoidia bacterium, assembly GCA_041300025.1. Classification (GTDB taxonomy): domain Bacteria; phylum Chloroflexota; class Dehalococcoidia; order SZUA-161; family SpSt-899; genus JBGLNL01. The sequence continues at coordinate 345,954 of JBGLNL010000001.1, forward strand.
AACTTCAACCTTTTCCAGAAAAGGGGAACAATAGGGGAAAATCCGTTCCACCCCGATCCCTTCGAAAACCTGCCTTACAGTGAAAGTGGAATTCGGGCCACTCCTACGGGTTCGGATAACAACCCCATTGAACACTTGCGTACGTTCTTTTCCACTTTCCATTATCCGGTAATAGACTTTGACGGTATCACCGGACTTGAACTTGGCTACATTCGGATTCGGTTCTGTTTCGATTACTGATCGTACATCCATTTTGAGATATTCCTTCCATTCTGATTCGCAATATCCGATTCTACCACTAATGCCGTCTTTTTTCCACTATCCGGCGCTGCTCTTCGGTTAAATCGAGTTTTTCCAACAGCTCCGGCCTGCGTTCCAGCGTACGGATAACCGACTGCTCCCGCCGCCAGTTTGCTATTTCAGCATGATTGCCGGAAATCAATACAGGGGGAACTTCCCACCCACGGAAATTCTGGGGACGGGTATATTGCGGATATTCCAGCAGCCCATCGGAATGCGATTCCTCGCTTACCGATTCGCAGGAACCAAGCACGCCCGGAAGCTGCCTCACCACAGTTTCGATCACCACCATTGCGGGTAACTCTCCGCCAGTCAGCACATAATCACCAATGCTGATCTCATCGGTAACCAGATGTTCCCTCACCCGCTCATCAACCCCCTCATAGTGACCGCAAACAAAAATCAATCGGGGATGCGCGGCCAGTTCCAGCGCCACCTGCTGATTGAAGAGCCTCCCCTGCGGGGTAAGCAGAATAACCGGAACGGCTTCGCTTCCCATTATATCTTCCACCGCCGCAAACAGGGGCTCCGCCATGAGCACCATCCCGGCCCCGCCGCCATGCGGATAATCATCGACTACGTGGTGCCTGCCCAATCCGTATTCCCGCAGGTTATGTAAATTAATTTCAACCAGCCCACTATCAACCGCCCTTTTGATGATGCTTTCATCGAACGGGCCGGAGAACATATTCGGGAACAGGGTTACAATATCAATCCGCATAGGCTTCATAAAGGTTTCGAATAATCTATCAGTTGACCCCGGCGAAAATCCATAGACTCAAAAAGTCCCTGCAACTGGCTGTCATGCTGATCGACCATTACGCGGATCAACTTCAGCCCTTTCGAGCGGCAATTATCCATCAACGCCTTCACCAGTTTCCGGGCAATACCACGCCGCCGGTAATCAGGGTCGATCCCCACCACCTGGATAGTGCAGGCCTCCGTCACCTGATCCGGCACATAAGTAACGGCAGCCAGTGCGAACCCGATAACATGTCCATCAGCCTCGGCAACAAAGCTGGTGCCGATATCCCCGCCGATGAAACCATCAATCATATCTGCATAGGTGAAGGCCCTTTCCACCGCGCTTATTTTATTATCGATCTCGAAGATCGCGTCGAGATCCTGCTGCTCCATGGGGCGGATTTTGACTTCTACGTTTTCGGCGCTCATAACTACCCCTCCAAATTCTGGATTATACCACTTTCATCCGTCCGAGGCGGATTCAGAATGACATAAATGGGAGTTTTCAGACAGCCTGAAAGAGGTGGATTTGAAGCTGGGGGACACCCCCAAAACCCCCGGCAGGATAACACACCCCTGAGTCCCCTCTCAAGAGGGGAAATCCTGCACCTCTTTTCGGACCACCCACCTCCCTACCCCTCTGGATTCCGGCTCGGGGCGATCTTTCCTCTGCGAATTCTTGGTTCTGGGCCTCTCTCGCTTTGTTGCGTAGTAGAGTCAGTATTATGAAGATTGTGGTTAGTCGTTGTTGACCGTCAATGAGCAGAAACTTTGCGACTCCTTCAGGAACGGACACCGTGGGCATGTTTACGATTGAGCCAATGAAATGTGTCCGTGGGTTTTCAGATTCACAGAGTTCGACAAGGTCCTTCCACAAAATGTCCCATTCTTTGTTTGTCCAACTGTAAGTTCGCTGGAATAATGGAATTACATACTGTTTCGTTCCCTCGATAATATCTTGAAGTTTAGTCTCCTTTGCTTGCATGTTCTGTTACTCCGCATGAATTCATGTGGGCGAATAATTACTATTCACAATTTGAGGATTCATGATATTCTTCCAGGCTATAATTCAAAGGCTCTTTTTCTTGACTGTTGACTGCATTATACGCTCTTGCACATTTCGAATACAACCCCCTTTACAGGTTGTCTGAAAACTCTTTTTCAGCCCCCTTTATCCCCCCAATCTTGGGGGAAAGTGAACTGGGGGACAACCCCGCTTCATCTCAGAGGGAGTATCAACCCCGTCCCCACCCGGCAAGCAGCCGAATCCTTGACACCGAATCACGGTTTGTGTAATGTAAGTCTAAACTGGCATCGCATTCAATCTTGAAGATGGAAAATCAGCATCAGATACAATTCTCTCAACTGGAAACCGGAAACAAGTTTCCCCCTGCCAGCTACACCCTCGAACCTCAACTGATCGCATCATACCTCAAGGCCACGGGGGAAACGAACCCACTCTTCACAAAGGAAAACCTTGTCCCTCCGACCGCCGTCGCCGCCTACGCGCTCGCCGCCCTTGCCGGTGGAATTGAAATACCGCCGGGAACCATCCACACTTCACAGGAGATCGAAGCGGTCGGACTGGTGCACATAAACGATACCATCACCAGCCACGCCACAGTGAGCAGTAAAAAAAGCCGCAAGGATATGGAAATCCTGACCATCGATATCAACGTAACCAACCAGAAAGGAGAAACGGTACTGAAAGGAAAAACCACATTCCTTTCATCCCCTCAAATAAAAATATGAGAACAGCATTATGAAGATAGCAGTTGACGCAATGGGCGGGGATTTCGCCCCACAGGAAATCGTCAAAGGAGCCATCAGGGCATGCCGGGAACACAATGTGGAAATCATGATCGTCGGGCCGAAAGAGCGATTAGAAGCTGAACTGGCTAAACACGATCTTTCCGGCACCAGCATCGAGATCGTTCACACCGATGAATACCTCGTGGAAGGGGAACACCCCGCTTTCGCCCTGCGCAAGAAACGCAACGCTTCGGTGATCCTCACCATAAAACTGGTCCGTGACGGCAAAGCCGCCGCCGCCGTCAGCGCCGGCCCGACGGGCGGCGTGGTAGCCTCGGCGCTTTACATACTGGGAGCTATCGAAGGGATGTCCCGCCCGGTTGTCGGCGGGGCCTTTCTGGGATTCGCTCCCGATACCATCATCATGGACCTCGGGGGAAATGTGGATTGCCGCCCCGATCAGCTTCTCGATTTCGCCATCGTGGGAACCGTATATGCCCGGGAGATACGCAACATCCCCAATCCAACCGTCGCCCTCCTCAGCGTGGGAGCGGAAGAAGGCAAGGGAAACGAGGTCACCAACGAAGCTTACGCCCTTTTCAAAAAGAGCGGCCTCAATTTCATCGGAAACGTGGAGGGCAACGACATACCGACGGGCAAAGCCAATGTCATCATCTGCGATGGTTTCGTGGGCAACATTCTAGTAAAATATACCGAAGCGCTCGGAGAAACCTTCACCGACTGGATGAAGAAGAAAATCAGCGGCCGGTTGCCGGATATTGAAATTGAAAAGATGGCTCATGAACTGGCGCTGGCCACCAATCCTGCCGAAGCCTACGGCGGAGGGCCTCTGTGGGCCGTGAACGGGGCGGTGTGCGTCACCCACGGACGCAGCAAAGAAGCGGAAATTGCCCGGACCATCGGGCAGGCAAAGATGGTCGTGGAACGCGACCTTGTGGGAATACTCAAAAAAGAACTGGCCGCCATCAGGAGTAAAGGAGGTTCATGAACTTGCCCCTGCCTGCAGATTGAGAATCGAAGTGCAGTCCGCCGAAGGCGGATTCCTGCCAGGGATTTGGAAATACAAAGGGGGTTGAACAGAAGTTCCTTATAACACAATAGAATCAGCCAGGACTGCATTTCACCCTCTCTCTTATCCCTCCCATCGAGGGAGGGAAGGGGATTGAAAAAGAGGTGCAGGGTTCTTTCCTGCCGGGGGTTTGGGGGTGTCCCCCAATACAAACTTCCCCCATGACTGGGGGATACAGGGGGTTGATCAGAAGTTCCCTAAAGGAGAAATTATGACCGATGCATCAGTTGCAAAAACAGTAAAAGAGATCGTAATCAGGATCGTCCGAAAACCTGATCTCAATTTCAGTCCCGAAGCCACTTTCAAGGATTTCGAGGCCGACTCCCTTGATGTCGTGCAAATACTGGTGGCCATTGAAGACCACTACGATATCGAGATCGATGACGATGAACTCCAGAATGTGCAGAACATGGGCGGGTTCCTTGCCTACGTGGAAAGCAAAATCGCCGAAAAGGGCTAAAAATGTCACTCGAAGGAAAAGTAGCGCTGGTCACCGGGGGCTCGCGTGGAATCGGGCGAGTGATCGCACTCAAGCTCGCCGATGAAGGCGCCGATGTCATCATCAATTACTTCCGCAAGAAAAGCTCCGCTCAATCCACCTGTGATGAGATTCGGGCCAAAGGAGTGAGGGCCCATGCCATCAGGGCCAACGTGGGCGAACCGGATAAGATAGACGCCATGTTCGATGAGATAAAATCCGGATTTGGCAGACTGGATATTTTTATCAACAACGCTGCATCCGGCGTCCCCCGCCCCGCCCTCGAACTGGACGAAAAAAGCTGGGACTGGACCATGGATATTAATGCGAGGGCTTTCCTGCTCTGCGCCCAGCGGGCGGCAAAACTGATGCCAAACGGCGGCAAGATGGTAAGCATCTCCAGCCTCGGCTCGCGGATGGTCATGCCGGTCTACACCTCCGTCGGCGTCTCCAAAGCCGCACTGGAAGCGCTCACCCGATATCTGGCAATCGAACTTGCCCCGATGAACATTTGCGTCAACGGGGTCTGCGCCTCCGCGGTTGAGACCGAAGCCCTGCAACTATATGTCAAAGATCCCAGCCTGCCCAAACCGGCATGGCGAACGACACCAGCCGGAAGAATGGTTAAGCCAGAGGACATCGCCAGCGTAGTATCATTTTTATGTCAAGAGGAGTCATCCATGATCCGGGGGCAAATAATCGTCATCGACGGCGGATTTTCCCTTTCCCCCTCCGGCTTTACGCCCGAAGGCGGATTGCATGAATCGTAGGGTAATGATCACCGGGGTCGGAGCCATCACCCCGATCGGGCTGACCGCCGATGATTTCTATCGTGGATTGATCGAAGGCAAATCCGGCATCGGGCCGATCACCGTTTTCGATACAACCAACTTTCAGGTCAAGGTAGCCGCGGAAATTCACGGATTCGAACCGACCGACTACATGTCCATCAAGCGGGTCGACCGCACCGGCAGATGCACCCAGTTCGCCATCGCCGCCACGCGGATGGCCATGGAATCGGCTTCCCTCGATATGTCCCGCGAAAAGCCCCAGAGAGTGGGAACGATAATCGCCACCAGCGGGATGATGCCGCTCGTGGTAGAGGAAGGGGAAAAGCTGAACAGGCGCGGGCCGAAGAGAATCGACCCGCTCTTCGCCTCCAAAATCGCACCCAGCATGGTACCGGCGCACGTCGGACTTGAATTCGGGGCAAAGGGCCCCAACAGCGTGGTCAACTCGGCCTGCGCCAGCGGCACCGATGCTCTGGCCAAAGCCCGCAATCACATTCAACTGGGCCATGCCGACGTGATGATTGCGGGGGGAACCGAGGCAACCATCAGTCCCATCGGCATCGCCAGCATGTCGATAGTGGGAGCCCTTTCTCGAAACGCTGACCCGCACCGGGCGAGCCGCCCCTTCGATCTGAACCGCGATGGTTTCGTCTTCGGCGAAGGGTGTGGCATGATGATACTGGAAAGCTACGAACATGCGCAGGAGCGCGGCGCCCCAATACTGGCCGAACTGGCCGGTGCGGGCTGGTCCTTCGATGCCTTCAGCGAAACCGCCCCCGATCCGGTTCAGCAGGCAGCGGCCATGAAAATGGCGCTCGATGAAGCCGGTATTTCGCCGGAGCAAGTCGATTACATCAACGCTCATGGCACCAGCACCCAACTCAATGACTCCGCCGAAACTGAGGCGATAAAAAAGGTCTTCGGGCAGAAAGCCTACAGCATCCCGATCAGCGCCAACAAATCCATGATCGGGCATTCGGCCTGCGCCGCCGGAGCCGTCGAAGTAGCAGCTTCGGTAATGACCATCAAAAACGGGATCATTCCACCTACCATCAACTACGAAACTCCCGATCCGAAATGCGACCTTGATTACGTTCCCAACCACGCCCGCAAGCAGCCGGTTGGTATTTGCCTCTCCAATTCATTCGGCATGGGCGGACAGAACTGTTGTCTGGTGATAAGGAGCATCTGATGGAAGCGAAAGAACTGGAAGGAAAAGTAGCGCTGGTAACCGGAGCATCGAGGGGACTGGGCAAAGCTATCGCCATAAAGCTGGGTTCGCTGGGCGCCAGAGTGGCGATCAATTATCAATCCAGCGAGCAGGAAGCTGAGAGCACAGCTAAAGAAATCGAAGCTCTGGGCTCGGAGGCAATAACGATCAAAGCCAATGTGGCCCAATCGGCCGAGGTCAAAGCCATGACCCGCGAGATCGTCGCCAGATGGGGAAAGATCGATATACTGGTAAACAACGCCGGCATCACCAGAGACAACCTCCTCCCCCGCATGCCCGATAGCGCCTGGGATGATGTGATCAACACCAATCTGCGCGGCGCTTATCTTTGCACCAAATTCGCACTTCGATCCATGATGGATCAATTTTCCGGCAGAATCATCAATATCTCTTCACTGGCCGGGATCATAGGGAATGCCGGGCAGGCCAATTACTCGGCAGCCAAAGGGGGGCTGATAGCTTTGACAAAAAGCACGGCCCGCGAGGTCGGTTCGCGTAATATCACCGTTAATGCCATTGCCCCCGGATTCATAATCAGCGCCATGACGGATCAACTGCCCGCTGAGATGAAGGAAGAGGTTCTCAAACGCATCCCTCTGGGGCGCTTCGGCACGCCCGATGAGATAGCCGAACTGGTAGCTTTCCTCGCCAGCGAACGGGCGGGGTATATCACCGCGCAGGTGATCTCCATCGATGGCGGGATCATTTGATGCTTAGCTGTGTTGAACAATAAGAGCGGCGTCCCCTTAATTATGTATCGTCCCACTATGCCTTCCCCCCTTTCTTCATTGGAGGCTGAGCCTCGCCTTGGCGCTCCCGGCGAGACGCTGGGAGCGAGTTAAAGCAGGTTCATACGGGAGAGGATACCAATACCAGTATTTTGTCCCTGACGATAATCATCCAGTTCCCCGAGCGGAGTCGAGGGGAGCGTTATCAAAGTGACTTTCATTTTTACATTCAGCCAGTTTATGTAAACCACCAAAATCCTGTTCTACGAGAGCCTTCTTCTTAGCATGACTCCATCCCTGAACCTGCTTTTCTCGATTGAAGGCCTCATCTATTCGAGAGAACTCCTCATAATACGCCAATCGTACCGGGAGTCTTTTTCTCGTGTAATTGGCACCTTTAAATTCTGCGTGTTCCCAAACACGCAATTCCAAGTCTTTTGTACTACCTGTGTAATAAGTCCCATCTGCACATTCAAGGATATACATGTATCCGATCATATTGAATTCACCTTTGAATAATTACGATGATTATGTTCTTACTATAATCGTTTCGACTCCGCTCAACAACCTGGGTAGATAAGCTCAACGGCCCGAATGAAAGCGTTCACCAACCTGGGTAGATAAGCTCAACGGCCCGAGTAAAAGCGCTCAACAACCTGGGTAAGAGTACTCAACAACCCGGGCAGGTGTGCTCAAAGATATGTTCAGTTCCCCGAGCGGAGTCGAGGGGAAATTTTCAAACCTCCCCCACCTTCTAACTTTAATAGCTTCCAAACCCTGGTTTGGCTCTCCTTATTAATTTCACTCGTGTTTTGCCTCCCTTTAGCTTCCCGGCTCTTATCCCGATTATTACTAGACAAAATTGATATCGGCTTGCCCGAATTATAAATCTTTGCTGACGGGGATTGCAACAGCCATCAGTTCAGGGATCAGGGGAAACGGGGAATAGGAGAATCGGAGAACGGGGGGAGCTGAAAACGGTGGGCCGAGACTATCTTGCTTCTATTGTGGAAGCTTTTGTTGGTTGTAATTGTGGTAAATATTGTGTATAATTGCCGTATAGTAAGCTGAGGTAATAACATGAAAAAGGTTATTCAGGTTCCCATTGACGAAGGCCTGCTCAACGATCTGAATAATGTTTCCAAACGACAGGAGAAATCCCGCTCCGAACTCATCCGCGAAGCATGCCAGCAATATCTTAGCAACATCGAATCGCAGGAACTCGACGCTGCCTATGAGCAGGGCTACAGGCGCCTCCCAGAAGATGCCGGCAGCGGCACAGCCCAACTTTCCGTCATAGATCACGTCCTTCCCGGGGAGGACTGGTAAAGGTGCAGCGGGCAGAGGTGTGGTGGGCTGACCTGCCCGCTCCCATAGGCAGACGACCCGTCCTGTTATTGTCAAGGAATCCAGCTTACAAGGTTCGAACATCCATCACCGTGGCCATCATCACCCGGACCATCCGAGACATTCCGGTCGAGGTGCCTCTGGACGAGGCGGACGGTATGCCATCTCGGTGCGTCGTCAACTTGGACGACATTCTCACCATACCGAAATCAACCCTGTCAAGCCGGGTAACCACTATTCCCCCCGACAAGATGGCCAGCGTTGCCAGGGCCATCGCTTTTGCCCTCGACCTGCCGGCTTTACAAGCTGGATAAGCCCACCCGACAACCCCCATCGACGGTGGGATCGTCTGATACCCGCTTTTTGTCACCAAACTGTCACACATCTGGCATTTCAAACGCCAGCTTTTGTGCTACAATTGACGCAAATCAGCCCAACGGAGTAGTTTATGTGCGCCAAAATTCTGGTCGTCGATGACGAAGCTCCCATTATCGACGTGCTCTCCTATAACCTGAAGAAGGCTAACTACGAGGTGGTTATCGCCCGTGACGGTGAGGAAGCCATCGCTCAGGGACGCAAGGAGCAGCCCGATTTGATCATCCTCGACCTGATGCTTCCCAAAGTGGATGGACTGGAAGTCTGCCGCATCCTTCGCAGCGAACGCGATGTGCCCATTATCATGCTCACCGCCCGCGATGAAGAGGTGGACCGGGTGGTCGGGCTGGAACTGGGAGCCGACGATTACGTGGTCAAACCATTCAGTCCGCGGGAACTGATGGTCAGGGTCAAAAATGTGCTCCGCCGATTTTCCAAGCCATCTCCTGAGACATCAGGCCAGACCGTTCAAATAGGAAATTTCGCGATGGATCCCGCCCGCCGGGAAGCTCGGCTGGGCGCAATCCAACTGGAACTGACCACCCTTGAATTCGATGTGCTTTATGCGCTGGCCAGTAACGCCGGCCGAGTACTGACCCGTGAACAGCTCCTCGACAAGGTCTGGGGATATGATTATTTCGGCGATACACGAGTGGTGGATGCGCTCATCAAACGATTGCGTTCGAAACTGCGCGAAGCTTCACCCGAAAACGAGATTATTGCTACGATCCGGGGGATCGGCTATAAGATGATGAAACCCGAATGACTTTCAGGATAAAAACATGTTTTCCAGTATCCGATTTCGTCTTTCACTCAGTCACCTTGCCGTGATCGTATTGGCTATGGGAATCTCGGCATTTATCCTCCTCTCCTTCCTGGAAGATTATTTCATGGATTCAACCAGAGACAGCCTCGAAGCCCAGGCGCGCATAACGGCGCAGGCACTCATTCCCGGTGTAAGCGGTGTCGCGTACGATTATTCGGACCCGGCTTTATCCGGGGAGCCAACGGCAGCCCAAGTTCAGGTTGTTACCATGAATACTTCTTCGGGTACGGGAACAGTCGATCAGGAAGAATTGGTCAACTATCGGCTGGAGCAGCAGATCGAGGATTACAATCCGGCCTACAACGCAGTCCAGTACTATCGTAAAGACGACGTGTACTCTCTCCAATCGCAAAACGTATATCTTAACACAAACGAGGGAACTCCCGGCAGCACCGACTTGAGCCTTTTCACCGATACGTCGATCGAACTTGGTGCCGAGCTCGAGACCCGCATTCGCATACTCGATGCCGAGGGCACGGTACTGATAGACTCCATGCAGGAAGAACAGGGGAAGGATATGGCCACAGATTCGTTAATTGTTCAGGCCATGAACGGTCAAATTGCCAGCCGAACCGAAGAATCAGGTGATGACACCATGCATCTGGCCTTTCCTGCTATGGTAGAAGGACAACTGGCAGGGATTGTCTATCTCAGCCAGCCGCTCGATGATGTCGCCGCAGTTTTGAGCGATCTGCGTAACCGGATGCTGATTTCCACCGTAATTGCGCTTGCTCTCTCGGCAATCGTCGCTCTCCTGCTGTCTCGCGCCATATCCAATCCGGTTCGCCGGTTGACCCTCGCCTCACGTGCGGTAGCTCAGGGGCACCTTGATCAGCAGGTTCCGGTCAGATCGAAGGATGAGATCGGCCAGTTGAGCCAGACTTTCAATGAAATGACCACCCGCCTGCAATCCGCCATGCAGATGCAAACCGATTTCGTAGCCAACGTCTCCCACGAATCGCGCACGCCGCTCACCTCGATCAAGGGAATGCTGGAAACCCTGCGGGATGGAGCGGTAGACGATCCCCAGATACGAGACCGGTTTCTGGAAACTATGGAAGGCGAAACTGACCGTCTGATCCGGCTGGTCAACGACCTTCTGCTCCTTTCAAAGGCCGATTCGAATGCGCTGAACCTGCATACCGAGTCGACGGATTTGAGCAAACTGGTTCGTGAAATCATCGACCAGCTATCACCCGAAATCGAAACCGGGAATCTGGATTTCAAACTGGAAATCTGTCCCGATTTACCTTCGGTCCCGGCCGATCCCGACCGCATCAGACAGGTAATTGTCAACCTGCTGGATAACGCCATCAAGTATTCCCATGATGGAGGCGCTATCACAGTAACGATGATGCCCGGTCAGGATGGCTCCGTTGTAACCCGGATTCGCGATGAAGGCATCGGCATTCCGGCTGATGATCTTCCCCGGATCGGCGAACGCTTTTACCGCACCGATAAGGCCCGCTCGCGAGCCAATGGCGGAACCGGACTGGGTTTGGCTATCGCCCGAACGCTTGTTGAAGCCCACGGCGGCAAGCTCACGGTGGAAAGCATCGAAGGAAACGGAACCACCGTCAGCTTCACACTGCCCGCCTAGCCGGATGGGGATGCCCCCCAGCTTCAAACCTTCCCATCCGGCATTTGCCTTCAGTATATCCCACACCTGCCTTATTTACGCCCTGCTGCCGTCACATACTTTCTTTACAATCTTCCGTGGATAGTGAAAACGCACTATCCATTGAGCCTGGCCAGGGTTTAGGAAAAGGAAAAGGAGGGAAACATGATCAAATTCAGTATCATCGGATTGCTGCTTTGCCTGATTCTCGTCATGGCAAGCGCCGGGTGCGTCGATTCCAATCCGTCAGCCCGGGCAGCCGACAACCAGCAATCAACCATAGAGGAGGTCATTAAGTTACTTGAAGGAGATATCGATGAAGAGATAATTCTGGCCTATATCCAAAAACACGAACCGCCACAGAACCTGAGCGCCGATGAGATCGTGGCCCTGAAAAGCGCCGGGGCTTCCAAAGCCATCCTTTCAGCTCTTCTGAACATGGAAGGCAAGCATACCGGCAGTGAATTCCCGTTTCAACTCACCGAAGATCACACTGTCGGAGCTCCCATCGAACATGGCGCCCTTGCAGTCTACCCAATCTATCTGGAGGCTTCGGCAAATGCCGAAGAATTCATCACCCTCGATGAAGCGGAAGAAAGCGGGGTGATAATCATTACCGAAAAGAGTAACGGTTCGGTGCCGTGTGTTCTTATTGAAAACACCGGCGAAATTACCATCTACATCTGTGCCGGGGAAGTTATATTAGGGGGCAGGCAGGATCGGATGATCGCACACGACGTAGTTGTTGCGCCCGGTGAAACCATCGAAGTGAAGGTAAGATGCGTTGAGCACGGCAGATGGCAAGGTTCGAGCATTCAATTTTCCTCCAGCGGGTTCATGGGCAGCAACAAAGTGAGGGAAGCGGTCCAGTTCATGGCGCAATCGGACGTATGGGATCGGGTTGCTGAACAGAATGCCCAGCTTGAGGCCCAAACCAGTACAGGCACTTACCGGTCGGCCCTGACTCACCAGGAAATCCAGGAACTGTACGAGGAATTTGCCGGCGAAATCCTGCCGAACCTGGAAGGGGATAATCTGGTCGGGATGATCATCGCTGTCAACGGCGAGGTACTGTGCATCGATATCTTTGGCAGCCCCGATCTCTTTGATGACCTTAAGGCAAAAATACTCAAGGCAAGTGTACTGGATATGATAGGAGTTGAAGATAACGGTGCCCTGCCGCCTTCAAAGGAACAGATAGTGGATTTCTACCGGCAGGCCACACAGGCCGAATCGGAGGAACTTCAGGGATATCAGCATAACACCAATAACAAGCGCGATAGCGAGAACGCACAGGTCAACGAATCCATGAACAAAGATAATCAGGAACAAATTTACCATCAGAACATCATCCAGAAACAAAAATAAAGGAGGAAGAAAATGAATACCAGATCAATCGCTCTACTAATCATCCTGATGGCCGCTGTCTTCTCATTCGCTGTGTGGATGGGGATGCAGTCGGCACCAACCGATGCCACCGCACAACTGAATAATCAGCAATCAGCCGAAAATCCCCGCACGATTACCGTCACCGGAGATGCCGATGTTCGGGTCGCCCCGGATGAGGTGATCGTTACGCTGGGAGTGGAAACATGGGATATAGACCTGAAAATCGCCAAAAGCGATAACGACAAACGGGTCAGCCGCCTGCTTGCATTGACCGAGGAACTCGGAATCGAGCCGAAATACATTCAGACCGAACACATCAGTATCGAGCCAAGATATGATGACTGGTACGAAAAGCAAAATTTAATAGGATATTTCGTACGCAAAACGGTGGTAATAACCTTAAATGACATTTCCCAATTTGAGGATTTGCTCACCGGGGCACTTGAAGAAGGGGCCACCCACGTGCACGGAATCCAGTTCCGCACAACTCAACTGCGCAAATACAAAGACGAAGCCCGCGCCCTGGCCATAAATGCCGCCGAGGAAAAGGCAACTGCACTTGCCGGCGAACTGGATCAGGAAATCGGGGAGCCGTTATCCATCAGTGAAAATCAGAGCTTCAATGCCCCGTTCTCTGGCAGCTCCCAGCAACAGTCCATTGAGGCCTCGAATCTGGAAATCGCCTACCAGAGTGATATCATATTTTTTGAGCTCGGCTATAATTTCGGCGTTTGTTGCTGCTGCCAGCACCCTCGATTTTTGCACGCTGTGCTGAACCATAGCGGCGGCGCAGGTATAAATACGTTTGACCTTGAACCTTTCGGCTACATCCAGCACTGCTTTGGCGAGATCGTAATGGTTACGGTCAGGCTGGGCTTCACCGGTAAAAATGATTACATCGCTTTTGCCTCTGGGTGTTTTTATTACGTAGAATTTGTTAGCCGGGAATATAGGCACTTGAACTACGTTATCCTGTACCTGAATCCCGACTGGCGTAAAGAAAGGCGCAGGATCGATTTCGGCAAATTCCCTGGCATCCAGCCGGTCAATGAGGTAAGAGGCCACTTCTATGGCCACGTCGCTGACGCCGGGCCAGACTGCCAGCATGACCGGTTTCTTGAGTCTGGGGATATGATGCAGGATAACATGTTCCATAGCTGTCACTTTGACTTTGAAGTAATGATTTTTCGATGATGTTAAGTTTGACATTGCCATTTTAACACATCGATATTACCTTAGGGAAATATGCAACGTCAGAATTGACACCCCCATCCGAATTGTTGTATATTCAGCTATGGTTCATAAGTTTTTTGGAATTTTCTTTTTAAGGAAATTTCAGGAGGGAATAAATGATCAAACGGATTGACCATGTGGCTATAGCAGTAAATAACATAGATGATGCGCTCGCCAATTTCGAAAAACTGTTCGGTATAAAAGCAGCAAAAATTGAAGATGTGCCCGATCAGGGGGTAAGAGCAGCTCTTATTCCTATCGGTAATACCGAGATTGAACTTATCCAGCCAATCAATCCCAACTCCGGGGTGGCCAAATTTCTGGAAAGCAAAGGTGAAGGCATTCATCATATTTGCATTGAGGTCGATAATACCGATGCAGAATTGAAAGCGCTTGAGGATAAAGGCGCCAAGCTGATTGACAAAAAGGCCCGGAAAGGATTGGCCGGGAAAATAGGCTTCATCCATCCAAAAACCGTCAATGGGACACTTATTGAGTTAGCCCAGAAGGTTTAGTCAGGATTCTCAATTCGCACAAGGGAGTTTTGCAAATGTCTGAGAAGTCAAACATTAGAGTGTTGGTAGCCAAACCGGGGCTTGATGGCCATGACCGTGGAGCCAAAGTGGTGGCCCGGGCGTTTCGTGATGCAGGCATGGAGGTGATCTATACCGGGATTCGGCAGACCCCGGAAATGATCGCTGAAGCTGCTCTTCAGGAGGATGTGGATGTTGTAGGCTTGAGCATCCTTTCAGGAGCTCATATGGAGCTTTTCCCGCTAATCATGGAAGAGATCAAAAAACGTGATTTGCGCGATGTTATGGTTATCGCCGGAGGTATCATACCTGATGGGGATCGTCCGGCAATGGAAAAGATCGGGATAAAGGCTACTTTTGGGCCGGGCACAAAAACCTCGGAAATTGTCGATTACGTCAAAAAAGCTGTATCCGAAAGGAACTAATAGCCATGTCCGGTCATTCTAAATGGTCAACCATAAAGCGGGCGAAAGGCGCGGCTGATGCAAAAAGGGGTCAGCTCTTTACCCGATTAGGCCGCGAGATCACCATAGTTGCTCGCAGTGGAGGGGGAGACCCTGCCGGCAATCCGTCACTGCGCCTCGCCATTCAGAAAGCTAGAGATAACAACATGCCTATCGATAATATTGATCGGGCTATCAAGCGAGGCGTCGGGGAAGGGGAAGCTGGCGCACTTGAAGAGATGACTTTGGAAGGCTATAGCCCGGGAGGAGCTGCCATGCTCCTGCAAATAGTCACAGATAACCGCAACCGAACCGTATCCGATGTTCGCAGCACTTTCTCCAAACACAATGCCAGCATGGGTGAGGTTGGTTGTGTTACCTGGGTTTTTGAACAGAAAGGCATGATAGTTGTGGAAGCGAAAGACGATCCCGAAGAACTGGAATTGAGAGCCATAGATGCCGGGGCTGATGATGTTAAATCGGAAGGCAATGTGGTGGAAATCTATACTCGGCTGGAAGGGCTTGAATCGGTACGCCGAACACTTGAGGAAAGTGGTATCACGATTTCCTCGGCAGAGGTTACTATGATTCCGCAGAATATGGTCAATCTCGATGAAAAGTCCGCTCTGCAAACCCTGAAACTGATTGATAAGCTGGAAGAGATCGATGGAGTTCAGCAGGTTTTCACCAATGCTGATTTTCCCGATGATATTCTTGAACAATACCGGTCTCAGTGACCTTTTATTGAATTAAGAAAGCGTTATTTCTACGAAAACCTGTAGACGAGTTATTCCGAAGAGCGCCTAGGATTTCTGGTAAAATCAGGTATCTTTATTTTGTAACTCAAATTAGGGATTTTTTGCCATTTTGCTAACGCAATTGATTTCAGGTGACGAATAAGGTTGACTTCCATTCGCAACAAAGCTACAATAATTCACTGGGTGCTTTTCTTGCACGCTGGTGTTTAGCAAGCAGGATACAGCAAATAAATTCCTTAAAGTTGATTAGGAGGATAGATCGTGGCAATAGTAACAAAACTCTTTAAGAGACCGGAGGATGCGGAAGCGGCCGTATCCAAAATCAAGGGTATGGGATGTAAAGCATCTGTAATTGAGAAAGGCAGAGAGAGCGAGTTGGATTCTCTGGGACTGACGGAGCAGGCATTGGGATTTTATAAGTTTGGGGTTGCTATTGGCGGGAAAGTTGTAAAGACGGAAGTTGATGATGCTAAGTCTGATAAAGTTAAGAAGGCTTTGCTGGCAGTCGGGTTTGAAGAACTGACTAAGAGGGATCCACAGTGGGCCAGCAGCCCTAAATTTGGGATGGGTGTGAAAATGAGTTCAACCAACCCATTGGATGCCCAGATGTCCGGTGATTTCCGCAAGTATTAGGCAAAGATCCAGAAATACAATAGAATTTTAAGGAAGGAGAAATATGTCCAGATTTATTGCAACACATGCAATCAGAGGCGCTCATGAAGTGGTTAGCCGCTTTGAGAAAATGTATAAAGAGGCCATGAAGAAACCTGGCCCTGATGCGCCAATCAAGTTTCCTAACACGGTATATTATTTACCTGTAATCTATGGAATACTTGGTCACAAAGTTGAAAAGATCAGTGACTTGGGATGGGTCGTTGATTATTGCAAAGCGGCACTTCCCCCGGAGCCAGCTCCCAACCTGTGGTTGCCTTACCTTGGGGAAACGCTTGATGCCGGAATGGCAACCTTCTTCGCAGAAGAAGGCATAATGGGAATCGAGTATGCCAAGGGTCTGCAGCCCGAGGTTGGCAAGGATGGGTATAAGTGGAATGGTCCTGTTGATGATCCCCAAGTCCGTTCCTGGGGTGTGGCAATGGTGGATGGCTCGATGCCTGGATTTGCCGCAGTATTAGGGGCTGCCAAGAATGACGCGATCGGCAGAAAGATAGTCCGTGAGTTCCAGTCGAAGGGAATCCTTCTCTTTATGTCTGGAAACTCAAACGGCAATACCCTGACAAAGCAGGCCCTCAATCAGGGAGTTGAGTTGGGATATGACACTTTCACTATCCCCTTTGGCAGTACTACCGAATCAACCATTTATGCAGGTGGTTATGCAACACGTGCCGCTATTAGTTTTGGCGGTTATGACCCCGGTGATTCCCGCAAGAACCTGCTCTATAATAAATTCCGTGCCTTTGCTTTTGCACTGGCATTAGGGCCTGTAGATGATCTCAAGTACGCGACTGCTGCTGGCGCGATTAATTACGGTTTCCCGGTAGTTGCCGATACTTTGATCCCCAATATCATGCCGGTTGGTATTACCCAGTATGAGCACGTCATCAGCATGCCTTTCGATGATATCCCCGGCAAGGATGACGATGAGCGCGCCGAGCGTCTTGTCGAAAAGTGCATCGAAGTTCGTGGCATCAAGATTAAGATCACCAAAGTTAATATACCGGTAGCTTATGGTCCCGCATTCGAGGGAGAGGTTGTCCGTAAAGCGAATCTCCGCAGCGAAATGGGCGGTAAGAATGGAACCTGCTTCGAATGGCTCAGGATGAAGGACCTTGATGAGGTTGAGGATCACAAGTTTACGGTGGTGGGCCCCGATCTCGATACCGTTCAGTCTCCGCCGGATAAGCTCCCGCTGGGCATTATAGTTGATGTGGCTGGACGCAAAATGCAGAAGGACTTTGAAGGAGTTCTGGAGCGCCAGATACATCATTTCCTGAATGGCGCTGAAGGTGTACAGCATCAGGGTCAAAGGGATATTACATGGATTCGTATAAACAAGAACGCTGTGGACAGAGGGGTTAGGCTTAAAGACCTTGGTGAGATCATTCATGCCAATTTCCACAACCACTTTGGAGCAATAGTTGATAAAGTCCAGGTTACTTTCTATACCGAGCAGGCTAAAGTAGATAAGCTTATGGAACAGGCCCGTGCTGTGTATAAAGAGCGTAACGAACGCGTGGCCGGCATGACCGATGACTCGGTTGATGTTTTCTATAGCTGCACGCTGTGTCAGTCTTTTGCGCCCACTCACGTATGTGTAATAAATCCCGAGCGCGTAGGGTTGTGTGGTGCGTATAGCTGGCTGGATTGCAAGGCTGCTTATGAGATAACCCCGACCGGAGCAAATCAGCCGGTACTTAAAGGTAAGTTGATATCGGAAAATAAGGGGGAATGGAAGGGCGTCAATGATTTTGTTTACGCCAACTCACAACAGGCGATTCAGAGATTCACTATTTATTCACTCATGGATGCCCCGATGACTACCTGTGGTTGCTGCGAGTGTGTGATGTCCATTGTTCCGGAGGCCAATGGGGTAATGATCGTATCACGTGATGATTATAGTAATACTCCTTCCGGCATGACCTTTACCCAGTTGATGGGTGTCATGGGTGGTGGGTTGCAGACTCCAGGTATGATGGGTCTTGGTAAGACATATATTCTCAGCGATAAGTTCATTTCAGCAGATGGCGGATTCAAGCGGGTAGTCTGGCTATCCAAGAACCTCAAAGAGGAATTTGCCGAAGAGTTGAAAAAAGTATGCGAGAAAATTGGCGAACCTGATTTGATTGATAAAATATGTGATGGTGACATCGCCCAGGATTCAGATGGCATGTTGGCTCACCTGACTGAGAAAGGACACCCTGCATTATCCATGGAACCAATGATGTAAAAAGATATTTTCATTGTGTTAGATAGGAGGCATTGAATGGCTGTAGAAATTCCGATAGAAAAATATCAAGGTGGTAAAGTCAGGGAAGTAAAACTCGGCGGTGGTGGCCGTAAAGAAGTTGTCATAGGGGGGGACGTTACGCTACCGTTCCTTGGTTTTGACGGAAAGAACCCTAATCCTACCAAGATAGCCATTGAAGTGCAGGATAGTGAACCTGTATCGGCATCGTCAGCACTGCGTTCCGCCTGGGGTGATGCTGTTAAAGACCCGGCAACATGGGCAAAGAAAGCCGTGGAATTTGGGGCCGACGTTATTTGTCTGAGGCTTGTAAGCGCACATCCCGAAGCAGGTAACACCGGCGCAGCCGAAGCCAAAGCTACGGTGCATAAGGTTCTCTCTGCTGTTGATGTTCCGCTTATTGTATTAGGCCCGGGTGTGGCTGCAAAAGATAATGAAGTGATGAAAGCAGCTTCGGATGTAGCCAAAGGGCAACGCATCGCGATGGGTAATTGCGAGGAGAAAAACTATAAAACCATAGCAGCATTGTGCATGGCTGACGGACACATAGCAATTGCTAAAACTCCACTGGATATTAACCTGGCCAAGCAGTTGAATGTGATGGTTTCCGAAATAGGCGTGTCGCTTGAGTCAATTATAATGGATCCTGATACGGGAGCGCTTGGATATGGCATTGAATATGGTTATTCGATCAACGAGCGCGTGAGGCTGGCCGCCTTTATGGGTGATACCATGTGTCAAGCGCCAATCATTAATCATGCCGGGCCTGAGGCCTGGCGCCAAAAAGAAGCACGAGCAGCGAAGGGTGTGCCCGATGCCTGGGGTGATATGGGGAAAAGATCAGTAATCTGGGAAGAGACAACAGCGATGGCCTGTATTGAGAGCGGCGCGGATTTACTTGTTATGTGTCATCCTAAGGCGGTAGAGGTAATCCGATCTGCCATTAGTAGATTGAATGGATAAGGAGAGGATGCAATGGCGTTAACAGGAATTCAGATATATAAATATTTGCCCAAGACCAATTGCAAGGAGTGTGGCTTTCCTACCTGTCTTGCTTTTGCCATGAAACTGGCTCAGGGTTTGGCTGAACTTTCCAAATGTCCCTACGTTAGCGATGAAGCTAAAGGGGCTCTTGAAGCCGCATCCCGTCCTCCGATGAAAGCTGTTAAGTTTGGCACAGGCGCGAAAGAAAAAACCATTGGTGGCGAAACTGTTGTATTCCGTCACGATAAAACCTTTTTCAATCCGTCTGCTCTGGTTGTCAGAGTTAGAGATACTCAGTCAGCTGATGAGGTGGCCAAGACTGTAAAAGCTGTCAGCAGTTACACAGCAGAGCGCGTTGGCATGACCTTCGGAATGGATGGCATTGCAGTTCAAAACGATTCTGGTGATGCCGGCAAATTTGCTGCATGTGTTGAAGCGGTCATGGGAAAAACCAAGTTGCCGCTCATTCTGATATCCACTAATCCTGCTGCCATGGCAGCAGCTCTGAAAAAAGCCGCCGCCAGCAAACCAATTATCTATGGAGCAAACAAAGCCAATATCGACCAGATGATAGAACTGGCCAAGAGCAACGGCGTCCCACTGGGTATCAGGGGCGAGGGACTTGATGAGTTGGCTGCGCTTTCCGAAAAAGCTGAAAGTGCCGGATTGGAAGAACTTGTTCTTGATCCAGGCACACGGAATTTTGGCGATTCTCTCGTCACCCTCACGCAAATGCGCCGGCTGGCGATTAAGAAGCAATTCCGTCCCATGGGGTTTCCTACCATCACATTCCCAGGAGAAAATGCTGCTTCACTGGATGAGGAAGCAACACTGGCGGCACAGTACATAACCAAATATGGCAGTATCGTTGTGCTGGATAGATTCGATCCTGCCCTTGTCTATCCGCTTATAACCCTTAGACTCAATATCTTTACCGATCCGCAAAAGCCAATTCAACTTGCGGCTGGCATCTATTCAGTTGGTGAGCCCACAGCGGACAGCCCGCTCTGTACCACTACCAACTTCTCACTCACCTACTTTACAATTGCCGGTGAAATCGAGGCCTCGGGAATCCCGGCATGGATAATGGTTTGCGATACTGAGGGCCTTTCAGTGCTTACAGCCTGGTCGGCGGGTAAATTCGATGCCGAAAGGATTGCTAAGACAGCCAAGGAAAAGGATGCAGCTTCCAAAGTAAACCACAGAAAATTGATCCTTCCCGGGAAAGTAGCCATACTCAAGGGCGAACTTGAAGATGAATTGCCGGACTGGCAGATTATGGTCGGATCAAGGGAAGCAATGGATATAGGGGGCTGGTTCAAGGAAAACTGGAACTAGTAGAAATAGAGCCGATAAATTTTGTTTAGAGGGGCGCGTTTCAAACGCGCCCCTCTCTTTTTTGGTCATTCTCTATACCGGGCAGATCAGACAGTATTTTGATAGAGCAAAGGAATTCCTCAGTCAGGCCCTTCGATATTCGAATGCAATTCAGAAGCCGCCTTTAATAAGCTTTGGGTATATGGATGATAAGGATTGGTCACTACCTGGCTGGCCGGGCCCGTTTCAACAATTCTGCCTTCTTTCATCACCGCGATGCGATCGCTTATCTTGCGGGCGACTGCAATATCATGGGTGATGAAGAGCATGCTCAGCCCCCGGTTCTCCTGCAAATTCATCAGCAGCTTGAGCACCTTTGCCTGGATGCTGGAATCGAGGAAAGCCGTTGGTTCGTCGGCGATGAGCACTTTGGGATTCAGCACAAGGGCGCGTGCTATATTCACCCGCTGCAGCTCGCCCCCGCTGAGGTGATGCGGATACTCCTCTAGAAATTCTTTGTTGGTGGGCAATTCGACTTCCGCAATGGCTTTCCGGGTCATTTCCTCGCGCTCTTCTCTGGTCCCGATTCCCTGAATCTCCAGCGGTTCGCGGACAGCTTCTATCACCGTTAGCCGATGGCTCAGTGCCTCGCCGGGATTCTGAAAAACGAGCTGGACAGTGCGGTGGAAATCCTTTCCCTGCTGATCGGATTTGCTTCGCTCAAGGAAGACCTCACCCGTGTCGGGATCAAGAATCCCGCTGATCATTCGGGCAAGAGTTGTTTTCCCCGATCCACTTTGTCCCACCAGAGCCAGGGTTTCCCCGTGTTCAAGGGTGAGGCTTACCCCATCGACTGCTTTGAGCGCCCCGAAGGACTTGATAAGGTTATTGGCTGAAAGCGCCGGGATAATGCCCCCGCGATGGCAGGCGACCATCCGCCCATCGTGATTGCTTAAAGTTGGTATCTGTTCCCGGCAAATCGAAATAGCCTGCGTACAGCGCGGATGGAATGCGCAACCGGTTACCCGCCGATCCATCCTCCCCTTGATCCCCTGAAGGTCCTTCATGGTGGTCATGTTGGGGTATGATCGGAGCAGCGCACGGGTATAGGGATGGCGTGGGATTGAGAATACCTTGTCGGTCGGGCCAAGTTCCACGATCCGCCCCCCATAGAGGGTTGCTGTTCTGGAGGCCAGTTTGGCGGCGGTGGAGAGATCGTGCGTGACCAACAGCGTTGTCCTGCCGGAGATTGCCAGGCGCAGAAAGCCCATCATCTCCATCCGTGATCCGGCATCCAGAGAGGAAATCGGCTCGTCCAGAATCAGCAGTTCGGGGTCGCTTACCAGTGACATGGCAATCAATACCCTCTGCTGTTCCCCTCCGCTAAGTTCATGCGGATAATGAGAGAATTTCTCCGGTGCGAGCCCGGCTTTTCCCAGCAACTCTGCTGCCCGCTCTCTGGCCTGTGCTTTACCGCTTTGCCCATGAGCGATCAGCGGTTCGGCCACCTGATCCAGAATCCGGTGGGTTGGATTCAGCCGGTTCTGTGAACTCTGAAAGGCCATCGCTATCCGGTTCCATCGGATCTGGCGTAGTTCTTCCTCAGAAAGGGAAAGGATATCCATTTCACCCAGCGCAATTCTGCCTCGGGTATTCCCATTCAGCAATCCCATGATGCTTAGCCCCAGCGTTGTTTTGCCGGCGCCCGATTCCCCGATGATGGCAAGACATTCGCCATCTGCCACCTCAAGGTCGATCCCCCGGAGGATATGCTCGCCTTCGAAACTGACCTTCAAATCTTCAATTCTGAGCACTGACTTCACCTCTGAGTCTCGGGTCCAGCGCTGACTCCAGTGCTGAGCCTATTAATGTGATGGCGATAATTGTAATTGAAAGGGCCACGCCAGCCGGCACGAGCCACCAGCGCCATGCATCCAGGAATATCCATTCGCGGGCATCGTTGATCATGCTTCCCCAGCTTACTACATTGGGGTCACCGATACCCAGAAAGGCCAGGCCGGCTTGAAGGAACACGGCTCGCCGCACGCTGAAGACGAAGTCTGCCACCAGCAGGGGCCCCAGATCGGGCATAATGTGACGACGCATTATGTACCACGTGCCGGCCCCGAATCCATGCGCTGCTGCGATGTGAGACTTCTCTTTGAGCGATAGTGCCTGTGCCCGGAGCGTGCGAGCCCCGCCCTGCCAGCAGAGCAGAGAGAGAATGATGATCAATCCGCCGGTGCCGGGAAGCAAGTCACGTGACAGAATAACCAGCACAATTATCGGGCCGACAATCAGTAGCCCGATCCATCCCAGGCTGCGCACCATGTAAAATAGCATTCCGATTATAACAATGCCGATAAGGATTTCGATGCCGATAACGGCCCCGCTTCCCAGATTCGGATCGACGTATACGGAGAGAAGGATGAGCAGGATAATAATCGGCATGACGATAAAGGCGTCAACCAGCCGCATTACTACCCGATCGTAAACACCGCCGATCAGCGCCGCCGAAGTGCCGATCAGCGCGGCCAGAACGGTTGACAGCACGGCTACCAGCAATCCCACCAGAAGCGATGTGCGCGCTCCGTAAACAAGCTGGCTCCATATATCCTGTCCGGCATGATTGGTACCCAGCGGGTGAGCCCAGCATGGTGATTCGAAGGAGTTGACTGTTTGTGCCAGCGGGTCATAGCCCGAAAGGAGCGGCGCGAATATGGCCATCAGGAGCACAATCAGGAGCAGGGCCAGCCCGATCTGTCCTCCCCTGCTTTTTGCCACCTCTTTTTTGGGATCAACGTGCATAGCTTACCCTCGGATCAACCTTTTGATAAAGCAGATCGACGATGAAATTGGCTCCCAGCACGCAAAGCGCCGATATGAGCAGCAGCCCCTGAAGCACCGGATAATCGCGGAAGGTCAGCGCATCATAGGTCATGAGGCCGATTCCGGGATAGGCAAAGACGACCTCTACGAACAGCACGCCGGTGACCATCCGCCCCACCCAGATGCCGGTTCGGGTCATTACCGGCAGCATCGAATTGCGGCCCGCGTGCCGGTATTTGATAGTTCTTGGTTTGAGGCCCTTGGCGCGAGCCAGTAGAATATATGGTTCCTTGAGTACCCCGATCATGGTATTGCGGGTGAGCAGGTAGGCCCCGGTGATGCGGGCCAGCGTCAGTGCCATCAGGGGTAAGAGCAGGTGCTCGCCGATATCGATCAACCTTTCGATCCCGGAAAGGCCGGAATAGGCATCCTCGGCGCCGAAGAGCGGCAGGAGTTCAAGGTTCACAGCAAATAGAAGGAGCAGCAGGATGCCAAGGAAGAAATCAGGGAAGCCGCTCAAGCCCACCATCCCGGAAAGCATTCCGCTATCGATTCGCCTGCCCCGGCGCCATCCTGACTCGATCCCCAGCAAAACGCCGAGAGCCGTGGAGAGAATCAGGGCCAAGCCGCCGAGGAGCAGGGTCCAGTGCAATCGCCCGAAGATTACCTCGGTCACCGGCGCATTGTATGAGTAGGAATATCCTAAGTCCCCCCGAAAGAGAGCCGCCCAGTAGGAGACGAACTGACTGCCCAGCGATTGGTCCAGTGCAAAACGCTCCGTCAGTTCCGCCTTGAGCTGTGGGCTCATCTGCACCAGCGCCTCATCGCCGTAAATGGCCATGAGCGGATCGCCCGGCATCATCCGGGGCAGAAGGAAGTTGAGTGTCAGAATGATGCCCAGCGCCACCAGATAGGTGATCAGGTTTTGTTTGGTTAACATAAGTTGTTTAACCCTCTCTCTCTAACTCTCTCCCCCGGAGGGGCGAGAGAACCGTATACCAGGTTGTCCGAAAAGAGGTGCAGGATTCTTCCTGCCGGGGGTTTTGGGGGTGTCCCCCAATACAAACTTCCCCCATGATTGGGGGATCGAGGGGGCTGAAAAAGTAGGAGGGAAGATAAGGCTTGATATCGATCACCGGACTCCCGTCAATGGCATCGAGTCCTTCAACTCGCAGGGTGTAGCCATCGCGCTCCACCAGCCGGACAGCAATTGCCAGCACGGGATTGGGTCGGGCCGGGCTGCAGGTAGCGAAAATCCCGACGAGAGGTAAATCCTTTCTTCCCATCGGGTGGGCTCTGGTGAGCTTGCGTCCCAGATCATCGACTTTATGGGCCCAGTAGATAACCAGCAAATGGGAGAAATCCTCAATGCCATCGAGTATGCCGGCGTAATCCGGATCGATGACGATTTCGGAAATGTTTTCAGCCGAATGAGAGTTCGGGTTATCTTTGCTTTCCCAGTTTAAATCGCCCGAGTGGGCCACCAGGCTGGGTTTCTTGATATCGCTTCGGACAACGCCAACGACTTTCAGTATCATATCATTCATCGAACACTCCCTCGGCGGAAGCCTCATGAACCTCCCGTATCCAGTCGGGTACCTTGAGTTCATCATTATCGTATTGATCTCCCGTTTGGGGTTTGATATCCAGTATCGGGCTCCCGTTGATGGCCTCGATCCCCTGCACTTTGAGAACATTGCCCTTTCGTTCCAGCAGGCGGACGGTGGTCGCCAGGATGGGATTGGGCCGCACCGGACTTCGGGTGGCGAAGATGCCCAGCAGCGGGAAATCGTCCCTGCCCATGGGATGAACTTTGAGTATCGAGCGCCTCTCTTCCGGGATGCGGTCGGCCCAGTAGAGCACCAGCAAGTGAGAGAATTCCTCGATCCCGTCGAGGATACCGTCCAGCTTATCGTCGATCACCAGTTCCGATACCGAATTACGGGCCTTTTTGGCCTGCCGAATGCGCTCGTGCCAGAGGGCGTGCTGTTCCGGCGAAGCCTCCGGATCCGGCGGTTTTCCGGCCGGCTGCGATCCCTCCTTAATAGCGTTTTGAACAAATCCCACAGGTTTGAGTAAAATTTCTGACATAGTTTTTCTCCGCCTATTCCCCTCTCTCTAGCTCTCTTCCCCAAGGGGCGAGAGGACTTCCTCTCCCTCGAATGGAGAGGTTAGGTGAGGGTGAAATGCTCTGGTTCAACCCTCTGAATGTTGCTGGCTAATCCGGGTTTTCACCCTCCCTCTACAGGCTGTCCGAAAACTCTTTTTTCAACCCCCTCAATCCCCCAATCATGGGGGAAGTTTGTATTGGGGGACACCCCCAAAACCCCCGGCAGGAAGAATCCTGCATCTCTTTTCGGACAGCCTGAGGAATTTTCTTAAGCTAGTTCGCAAGCAAAGCCATCTTGTTCAGTGCGATCGGCACGCCGGAGCCAACGCCGCCATCGGTGTAAAACCAATCAATCTGGCCGTCATGGGCAAAGTACGAGTCCGGATAGTAGAGCGTAATCGCCGGCACATCCTCGGCGTAGAGCGCCTCCGCCTGCTGAACCAGTTCGAGGCGAGCATCCGGGTCCATCTCATGAAGCTGATCTTGCAGAAGCTGAGTCAATTCAGCATTGGCGGTGTATCGGGCGCTGTTGAAGCCGGGCCCCGTGATCACCTTGGGCAGGATTGATGCTTCGTAAAGACCGCCGTGTCCATAGATAGAGAGATCGAAATCCCAGGCCTGAACCTTGGCATCGAGGCTCTTGCCTTCCATCACGGTGAGATTGATCTTGATCCCGGCTTTCTCCAGCGCATCCTTGAGGAACGTGCCCACTTCCTTGAAGCCGTAGGAGGTCTGGGTGATCAGTTCCAGTTCCAGGGTTTCGCCATCTTTGGTGAAATACCCGTCTCCGTTCAGGGCGTATCCCAATCCTTCGAGCAGTTTCTGCGCCTTTGCAAGGTCGTAATCGTATTCCTCGATATCGGGGTTGTACCATCGATTATCTGGCGCCAGCAGCCCCGGGCTTCCCGGAATTCCATGACCCCGCTGGGTGATATCCACCAGTTCCTGTCGGTCGATAGCATAGGCCAGCGCCTGCCGGAACTCCTTGTGGTTCAGGGGCTCTTTCTGATGATTGATGGTCATCTTGGCGCACCAGCTGTAAGAACACCGGATGGTGGTGAAGCCCTTGGATTCCAGAGTCTGGATCATTTCCGCCTCGATATCGGCCGCATTCACTTCGCCCTGCATCAGCGCGGCGGATACCAGTTCTTCGCTCGTTTTGACGAAGACCAGTTTTTCCACAATGGGTTTCCCCTGATAATAATCCTCGAAGGCTTCGTAAAGATAAGTTCCCTGCGCCTTGTTGTAATCGACCAGCTTGTACGGGCCGCTCCCGATCACTGCCTCCGGGCTATCGAAGGTCATGGGATCATCGACATTCTCCCAGATGTGCTTGGGCAGGATGGCCATCACCCCTGCGATATCGTAGAGGAAAATTGCCGATATCGAACAGGCAATCAAGTCGGGAGCGGCACACGTCTCTCTTTCGAGCGCTGCCTTCCGTGACCCGGCCTTCATCAAAGAGGCCGTGAAGAGGTTCGGATCTGAAAAAATTATAGTAGCTATCGATGCTGATAAGAACAAGTCGCTGCCTTCCGAACGTGAAGTGTATATCGATGGCGGCCGCACCGCTACCGGCAAGGATGCCGTTGAATTCGCTAAGGAGATGGCAGCTATCGGGGTAGGACAAATCCTGCCTACCAGCAAGGCCACCGACGGTACCAAATCCGGATTTGACCTGAAGCTCACCCGGTCGATTGCTGATGCTACGGGCCTGCCGGTAATAGCCAGCGGAGGAGCCGGCACGCTGGAGCACTTTTATGAAGCTGTTGCCGAGGGGCATGCCAGTTCCGTTCTGGGGGCCTCGGTTTTCCATTTCGGAATATTTACTGTCAGAGAAGTGAAGGAATACCTGAAATCACGCGGCATTGCGGTCAGTTTGTAATCGGTTGCAAAGAGGCGGTGTTTAATGCCAAGACGTAATGACATCAAAAAGGTGATGATAATCGGGTCCGGGCCGATAGTGATCGGGCAGGCCTGTGAGTTCGACTATTCCGGGACGCAGGCTTGCAAAGCCCTCAGCGGGCTGGGGTATGAAATCGTTCTGGTGAACTCCAACCCGGCTACCATCATGACCGATCCCGGAATAGCGGATATCACCTATATCGAACCCCTTAATCTGGAAACGCTCACCCGGATTATCGAAAAGGAACATCCTGATGCGCTGCTGCCTAATCTGGGAGGGCAATCAGGGCTCAATCTCAGTTCGGAACTGTCAAAAGCCGGAGTGCTCGAAAAATACGATGTCAAAGTCATTGGAGTGGATATTAATGCCATTGAACGAGGCGAAGACCGCATTGTGTTCAAGCGAACGATGGCCGAACTTGGCATTGAAGTCCCCAGGAGCACAGCGGTGTACAGCGTGGAAGAGGCGGAAAAGGTCGCATCTGAATTGGGCTACCCGGTGGTCATCCGCCCGGCCTATACGATGGGGGGTACCGGTGGGGGTCTCGTCTACAACGTAGAGGAGTTGCGGGTTATCGCCAGCCGCGGCATCGCCGCAAGCCTCATCGGGCAAATCCTCGTTGAGGAATCAGTAGAAGGATGGGAGGAACTGGAGCTGGAAGTGGTGCGCGATGCCAAAAATCAGATGATCACCGTCTGCTTCATCGAAAACGTTGATGCCATGGGCGTGCACACCGGCGATTCCTATTGCACCGCCCCCATGCTGACCATCTCACCTGAACTACAAAAAAGTCTACAGGATTATTCCTACAAAGTTGTGGAGTCCATCGGAATCATCGGAGGCACAAATATTCAGTTTGCTCACGATCCCAAAACCGGGCGCGTGGTGATCATCGAGATTAACCCTCGAACATCGCGCTCCTCGGCCCTTGCTTCCAAAGCCACTGGTTTCCCTATTGCGCTGATTTCTGCCAAGCTGGCCAGCGGCCTGACCCTCGATGAAATGCCCTACTGGCGGGATGGAACCCTGGAAAAATACACGCCATCCGGTGATTATGTGGTGGTCAAATTTGCACGCTGGGCTTTTGAGAAATTCAAGGATGCGCAAGACAGGCTCGGCACCCAGATGCGCGCCGTCGGCGAGGTGATGGCTATTGGCAAGACCTACAAAGAGGCCTTCCAAAAGGCAATCCGCTCCCTCGAAAACGGGCGCTACGGGCTCGGCTTTGCCAAGAACTTCAATAAAAAATCGCTTGACGAATTGATGACCATGCTGAGCTACCCCACAAGCGAGCGACAATTTATTATGTATGAGGCCCTCCGCAAAGGAGCCGGGGTTCAGGCACTTTACGAAAAGACCTTCATCAAACCGTACTTCATCGCGCAAATGAAGGAGCTTGTGGAGCTTGAAGAGAAGATACTTAAATACAAAGGAACGAAGCTCCCGGATAAGCTCTTGATTCAAGCCAAAAAAGATGGTTTTGCGGACAGGTACCTTGCCCAGATTCTGGGCATACCGGAAAAGGAGATTCGAGAGCGGCGCACGTTGTTGGGTGTGGTGGAAGGGTGGCAGCCGGTGCCGGTTAGCGGCGTGGAGAACGCGGCTTACTATTATTCGACCTACAATGCCCCGGACCAAACATCGGCAAGCAAACACAAAAAGGTGATGGTCCTGGGCGGTGGGCCGAACCGGATCGGGCAAGGGATTGAGTTCGACTATTGTTGCGTTCATGCCGCCTTCACACTCAAGGAAATGGGTTACGAGACCATCATGGTCAATTGCAACCCTGAGACGGTCTCTACCGACTACGATACCTCTGATAAACTCTACTTCGAGCCATTGACGGTCGAGGACGTGCTGAGCATCTATGAAAAGGAGAAGCCCGAGGGTGTGATCGTTCAGTTCGGAGGACAGACCCCGCTGAACATCGCCGCCGAGTTGGCCGATGCGGGCGTGAGAATTCTCGGAACCACAGTGGACGCAATTGATCTCGCCGAAGACCGCGATCGATATCGCAAACGCATGGAGAAAATGGATATTCCCATGCCCGATTCCGGCATGGCAAGTAACCTCGAAGAGGCCAGGGCAGTGGCCGGTCGGATCGGCTATCCGCTCATGGTTCGTCCTTCGTACGTTTTGGGCGGGCGCGGTATGAAAGTGGTTCACGATGAGGAAATGCTCGCCGAATACATGGCAGCGGCAGTAGACGTTACCCCCGACCGGCCCATCCTTATTGATAAGTTCCTCGAAAAGGCTATCGAAACGGAAGCCGATGCCATCGCCGATGGCAAGGATACGTTCATCCCGGCGATCATGGAGCACATTGAGTTTGCCGGGGTTCATTCCGGGGATGCCGCATGCGTGATCCCGCCGGTCAGCATACCGGAGAAGCATCTCAAGACCATTGCCGATTATACCCATCGTATCGCAAGGGAACTCAAGGTTGTCGGGCTGATCAACATTCAATATGCCATTTGCAACGATAAAGTTTATGTTCTTGAGGCAAATCCCCGGGCTTCGCGAACCGTGCCCATTGTCTCCAAAGTCTGCGGGCTTTCCATGGCCCGCAAAGCCACGCAGTTAATGCTTGGCAAGAAGCTGGCAAGTCTAGACCTCAAGCCGCCATTATTCTCGCACTTCGGTGTCAAAGAATCGGTCTTTCCGTTTAACATGTTTCCGGAGGTGGATCCCATACTCGGGCCGGAAATGCGCTCGACTGGCGAGGTATTGGGGATCGGGCCATCTTTCGGACTTGCCTTCTTCAAGGCACAGGAGGCCACAGGTGTGCGGCTTCCTACCAAAGGCACAGTTCTTATTACCGTGGCAGAGAAGGATATGGACACTGTTGTGGAAGTAGCCAGACAGTTTTCAGAACTTGGTTTCAGGATCAAGGCAACCGAGGGCACGCGTGATTTCCTGGCCAGACACGGCGTTGAATCCGAACGCATTCTCAAGATGCAAGAAGGCCGTCCCAACATTGTAGATGGAATTATGAACAAAGAAATTCAACTGGTTATCAATACACCTGCCGGCAAACGCAGTCAATATGATGATTCCTACATCCGCAAAGAAGCGATCAAATACAAAGTGCCCTATATAACCACTCTGGCCGGCGCTGCTGCTGCTGCAAAGGGGATCGCCGCATATCTGAAGGGTGGATTGGAAGTAAAATCCCTGCAATCTTATCATGCGAGCATCTCTTAGCGCAGGTTTTATGGATGTAACATGGCTGTAACATTTTTGCGATACCGTTAGGAGGACAAACTGGCAGACCTTTAAGCCGGTCCCGTGAGACTGGCAAGGGGAGACAATGAGGCGGAAATAGTATCCGCCGGAATATGATGAACAATGTTGAAAACCTCTTGCCGCCATGCGGGAAGAGGTTTTCTTTTGGGAGAAACGAGATTCCCCCAGATCCCTTTATGAAAGGGGGGAGTGAAAGACCTGCCCGGAGGTTTTGGTGACCAGCGAAAGAAAAGCATTTCTGGCTTTGGAAGATGGCTCGATCTATGAAGGACATTCCTTCGGCGCCGATGTGTCGATGCATGGTGAAGTGGTCTTCACCACCAGCATGACCGGCTATCAGGAAGTTCTGACCGATCCCTCATTTGCCGGACAGATAGTAGTTCCTACTTACCCGATGATCGGGAACTACGGGATCAACGCTCAGGATTTCGAATCGAAGAAAATACAGGTGGCCGGATTAGTGGTACGCGAGGAATGCCGCGAGCCGAGCCATCGCTTGAGCGAGCGAACCCTTGACGAATACCTGAAATCCCGTAACGTGCCGGGCCTCGCCGGGATCGATACCCGCGCTCTCGTGCGGCGTATCCGCTCGCATGGTGTGATGATGGGAATCCTCTCGGTTGGCGATAATCCTCAGGAAGCCCTTGCACAGCTCAAATTGATGCCACGCTATGACACCATCGATTTTGTGAAGGAAGTCACCACCAGAGAGGCTTTCGAGTGGGAACCTCCTGAAGATATTACCGGCCCAAGAATCGCGCTGCTCGATTCCGGGACCAAATTCAATATTTTGAGAAGCCTGCGCAGGCTGGGTTGTTCGGTCACAGTGATGCCCTGTACCACCAGCGCCGAAGACGTGATGAAGCTTGATCCGGATGGCATTTTCTTTTCGCCCGGCCCCGGCGATCCCGCTCTGCTGGATTATCTCATCGCAACCATTCGGGAACTGGTGGAAAAGAAGCCGGTCATGGGTATCTGTCTGGGGCATCAGTTGATCGGGCGGGCATTCGGTGCCAAAACGTTCAAACTGAAATTCGGGCATCGCGGCGCGAACCACCCGGTAAAGGATATCGAGACCGGTCGGGTGTACATTACCGCTCAGAATCATGGCTATGCCATAGATGCCGATACTCTCAGGGGCGGGCTTGAGGTCTCCCACATTAATCTAAATGACGGGACAGTCGAGGGTTTAAGACACCGCGACCTGCCTTTGTTCACGATTCAATACCATTCCGAAGCCTCGCCCGGTCCGCTGGACAATATGTATCTGTTCGAACGGTTTGTCCAGATGGTGAGGGGGGAAATGTGATGAGCTTCTGGGTCTATATGTTGAAATGCTCTGATGGCAGTTATTACACAGGACACACCGACAATCTTGAAAAACGTGTTGGGGAACATCAATTAAGAGTAATTCGCGGATACACCTCATCACGTTTACCGGTGAAATTGGTGTTTTCTCAAGATTTCTGTACGCGCGAAGAAGCCCTTAATAGTGAAAGACAAATCAAGGGCTGGAGTCGAAGAAAGAAGGAAGCCCTAATTCGAGGAGATTGGAAAGAGATATCAAGGTTAGCGCGATCGAGAAGCGATCATCCTTCGACAAGCTCAGGATGATCGGGTGTTATCGGTAACGAGACTGTCGAAAAACCCAGAAAACTGCTTTTTGATACTGATTTTCGAACGTAAAAAAGGTGCCAATTTTGTTTGAAAACGAGTTTTTCGACAGTTTCAACAAGGGTATTAACCGTTCGTCCTGAGCTTGTCGAAGGGCGAACAGCACAATCTGAAAATGTCAGAAATAAAGAAAGTCTTAGTCATCGGGTCCGGGCCGATCGTTATCGGTCAGGCGGCGGAATTCGATTATTCCGGCACTCAGGCCTGCCGATCTCTTCGTGAAGAAGGAATCACCACAGTGCTGGTCAATTCCAATCCGGCCACCATCATGACCGACGAGGGCATCGCCGATATCGTCTATATTGAGCCTCTCACCGTTGAGGTGCTGGAACGTATCATTGCCCGTGAGCGGCCAGACGGACTCCTCCCCACGCTCGGCGGGCAGACCGGACTCAATCTGGCAGTGGAAATCGCCGAAGCGGGAATCCTTGAAAAATACAACGTTCGTTCACTGGGCACGCCCATCGATACCATTCGCAAGGCCGAAGATCGCGAACTTTTCAAGCAGATGCTGATCGAAATCGGCGAGCCGATTCCACAAAGTTACACCGTGCGCAGCCTGCCGGAGGCTCGCGAAGCGGCCGCTGATATCGGGCTGCCGGTGGTTATCCGGCCAGCCTATACGCTTGGCGGCACTGGCGGCGGCATCGCGCGAACGGCAGAAAATTTCGAACGCATAGCTTCCAGCGGATTGGCAGCCAGCCCCATCCATCAGGTTCTTATCGAAAGGTGCCTGCTCGGATGGAAAGAGCTTGAATACGAAGTGATGCGCGATAGCGCCGATAACTGCATCACCATCTGCAATATGGAAAATATTGACCCGATGGGCATTCACACCGGCGACAGCATCGTCGTTGCTCCCAGTCAGACGCTCACCGATAAGGAATACCAGATGCTGCGTTCGGCGAGCTTGAAAATTATCCGGGCGCTCGGAATAGAAGGGGGATGCAACGTTCAGTTTGCACTCGAACCCCATTCCAGCGTGGTCAAACGAAAAGAGGACGAAAGCCCTTATTACGTCATTGAAGTTAATCCGCGTGTGAGCCGCAGCTCGGCGCTGGCCAGCAAAGCCACCGGCTATCCGATTGCCCGGGTAGCGGCCAAGATCGCCATCGGCAAAACGCTCGATCAGATTCCCAACAAAGTTACCGGCGAAACCACCGCCGCCTTCGAACCGGCGCTGGATTACTGCGTGGTGAAAATACCCCGCTGGCCCTTTGACAAGTTTGCTATGGGAGATCGTGGTCTGGGCACGCAGATGAAATCCACCGGCGAGACGATGGCCATCGATCGCACCTTCGAGGGAGCCTTCCAGAAGGCGATCCGTTCCCTCGAATTCGGCAAGCGAACCGTGCTGTGGGAAGACCCGTCGTGGAAGGGACGGAATTACCCGCTTCATCCGAACGATCAGCGGATCTGGGCAATCCTTTCCGCGCTTCGTCGGGGAATCAGCATTGAGGCCATCAGCCGGAGAACGGGCGGCATCGATCCGTGGTTCCTCAGCAAGTTTCGCAATATTATCGAAATGGAAAAGCGGCTGCTTTCAGAAGAGCTGACATCGGACCTTATCAGAGAAGCAAAGCGGAGGGGCTTTCCCGATAGTGTAATCGGTACTCTCGCCGATAAGCTCCCGGAACAGGTCAGAGAGCTTCGCCATAAATGGGGAATTTTGCCGACCTACAAAATGGTCGATACCTGCGCCGCCGAATTCGCCGCTGAAACGCCTTATTTTTACAGCACCTACGAACAGGAAAACGAGGCCATGCCGCTTGAAGGCCCGAAGGCGGTGGTAATCGGCAGCGGGCCAATACGCATCGGGCAGGGGATTGAATTCGATTATTGCAGCATTCATTCTGCCTGGGCATTGCATGATGCCGGCGTAAAGAGCATTATGGTTAACTCCAATCCGGAAACGGTCTCCACCGATTTTGATACCAGCGACCGCCTTTATTTCGAACCGCTTGACGAGGAAAGCCTGAGGGATATTCTGGAAAACGAATCGAACGGATCGGGGCCGCCGCCTTCGATCGTCCAGTTTGGCGGGCAGACAGCCATTAATCTGGCGGAACCGCTGACGCGGGCCGGGATGCCGCTACTGGGTTCCAGTTACGATGCGATCGATATGGCCGAAGATCGGGGTCGATTCGGGGATTTTCTGGACAAGCTTGGTATTCCCCAACCCCCCGGCGCAGCGGTGTTTTCAGTTGAAGAAGCGCTAAACACTGCTCAAGCGATTGGCTATCCTGTGCTGGTTCGCCCCAGCTACGTGCTTGGCGGACGGGCGATGGAGATCGTTCACAATCGGGCAGAGCTGGCTACTTATATGAAAAATGCCGTCGATCTTGAATCGGGCAAGGTGATCCTCATTGATAAGTACATCGAAGGCAAGGAAGTGGAAGTCGATGCTGTCTGCGATGGTGAAAACGTGCTGATCCCCGGCATCATGGAACACATTGAACGGGCCGGTGTACACAGCGGCGATTCCATGGCAGTTTATCCGGCGCTCAATCTGACACACATGGAGATCGAGACGATTATCAGGTATACAACTGACATCGGTCTGAATCTGGGCATGAAGGGCTTAATGAATGTTCAGTATATTATCGTTCCCGGAGACTGGTCTTCGGACGTATATGTTATCGAAGCCAATCCGAGAGCAAGCCGAACAGTACCGTTCCTTTCCAAGGTCACCGGCGTTCCGATGGTAAGAATTGCCACGAATGTCATGCTGGGAAAGAGCCTTATAGATCAGGGATACACCGGCGGGCTCTGGCCAATCAGGCCGCTTGTCGGTGTCAAGGCACCCGTTTTTTCAATGTCCAAGTTGCCCGGGGTCGATACGTTTCTCGGGCCGGAAATGAAATCGACCGGGGAGATCATGGGAATCGATCACAATTTTGCCGGGGCGCTTGTCAAAGCTCTCATAGCTTCAGGAATGATGATCCCTCCCCGCGGCTCCGTGCTGCTGAGCATTTCGGACCGCGATAAATCACAGGCAATACCCATGATCAGACGACTGGCAGAGTTAAAATACTCCATCTATGCCACAGAAGGCACAGCAGCTATGATTGAGGCACTGGGAATACCGGTTAACATGATCAGTAAAAAAATATCCGAAGGGCATCCCAATGCGCTGGATATTATTGAAGATGGTACAGTGAACGTAGTCATCAACACCCCGACTGGCGGGCGTGAACCGCTGCAGGATGGCTTCCAAATCCGTCGTGCTGCCACCGAACGCAGAATTCCCTGCTTCACTTATATAGATGCGGTCAAGGTGGTGGTAAAATTACTTTCAGGCAAAGAGCCTGCCTTCGACGTGCTGCCAATCGGGGAATATCGGCAAAGATGATAGATTGCGTGTACCAATCCCCTTTTTTTCCCTTGACGGAAGAGAAGGCCGATAACTGGCAGCAGATTAGCAAATTGACACAAACCATCAAGGTCAAATAGGATATTGTAAGATAATATGACAGCCAGACAGAAACTCGAATACAGTCAGTTGGAAGCAGTCTACCAATTCTCGCCTGCAAGTTTCGAACTGATTGCGGCAATCCAGAACTGTCTTAGAGCCACCGGAGACACAAACAGTCTTTATGGAGGAACATTATGGAATCAGAAGCAGGAATCGAATTGACTGCGATTTCCGAAGGAATGGACCTCAATCCATTGCAAAAAGAGATCATCCAGAAAAATATCAATCTCTACGCCGAGGCCAGCAGGGATTTCAATCCCATCCACATCAATGAAGAGTTCGCCAGATCGACTTCTCTTGGCGGAACCATCGCTCACGGGATGCTTGTACTGGCTTACGTTTCCCAAATGTTGACCGCCAATTTCGGGCAGAGCTGGCTCAAAAGTGGCAAGCTCAATGTTAGATTCAAAACCCCGGCACGTCCCGGCGATACTGTGGCTATAAGCGGGAAGATACGCAAAATAGAAAAAGATGGGGCCCAGACCTCTATCAAATGTGACGTACTCTGCCAGAACCGGGCCGGGGAAACCATCATCAGCGGGGATGTAATCCTGAGAAAATGACCATCCCATAACTTTTAAATACATGGCAAATATGGTACTATTTTGCTATCCGCTTGTGGTGTTGGAGGGAAAGCATGGTATCATCTATCAAAGAAGTATTACATAACTGCGAGATATTCAGCGTACTGGATGAAGAAACCATCGAGAAAATATCACGGATATCCAGCGTGGAAAGCTACGAGGCCGGTGATACGGTGATCACACAGGGTGAATATGGAACCAGAACATATTTGATTGCTGAAGGACAGGTTGTTCTGACACGAACAGTCAATCTCGGCGGACGTGAGGCAGAGGTAACCATCGATATTCTGGGCAGGGGCAGAGGCATGGGATGGGCTTCGTTTCTTTGTGAACCTTGTGGCGTATCATCTACGGCCAGATGCCAGAAACCCACCAAATTTGTTGTCATCGAAGGGAATAAATTGCGAGCCATGCTGAAAGCAGACCCGCAAACAGGTTTTGTGGTTATGGACCGACTGGCTCAGGTGATTGCCAATCGGCTGCGTGCCGCCTACGGAGCTATGGATACTCTCAAGTAAGTCAAAGCACACCTCACCTATGACCTCAGAAAAACCAAAAGTCCCCGAAAGCCTGCTGGCCCACATCTGGAAGGGGCAGTGGATTCAGAGAGGGCCACTTCCCGCCAGTGATGGCCGCATGATACAGGTCCGTCATCAGGGAATCGAGAACAAAGACAGCGGCCCCGATTTTCTTGGTGCCACAATCCTGCTCGATGATGAAATCGTCACCGGGGATATCGAACTGCATGTGAAATCCAGCGACTGGCGCTCGCACGGTCATCAGCACGATCCACACTTTAACAGTACCATTTTGCAGGTTGTGCTCTGGGATGATGCCAGATCTCCAACTCAACTGCAGAACGGCAATTTCATCCCGACACTTTCGCTTCACGATTATCTCAACGGATCGATGGATGAAATGTCCATCCGGGCCGAAGAACAACAAGTGCCATCTTTTCCCTGCCGCGGCATTGGGGATCGGATGAATGATGCCCGCCTGAAAGAAATTCTGGATAAGTACGGAGCGGAGAGATTTTATATTAAGTCGGCCTATTTTGAAGTTGAACTGATTCTGGAAGAACCGGCACAAGTATTGTACAAGGGCATCATGGGGGCGCTTGGCTACACTAAGAACAAGAAGGCGTTTCAGGAACTGGCCAGTCATTTACCGCTTCGGGTAGTGGAAAGCATCGCCAGCGAGCAAAAACCCGGGGATCGTATTTTCACCCTGCAAGCCCTGTTTACGGGAGCCGCCGGGCTTTTGCCTTCACAATGCGGGGACAAAGTTAAATCCGGTAATTTCAGTGAAAATTCACAATTTGAAAATATCTGGAAAAGCCTGCGGGTTGGGAATACCATGAGTTATGACGACTGGCATTTTTTCCGCATACACCCCAAAAATTTCCCGACTTCGCGCCTGATAGCAGCTGCCCATCTGTTCGACCGCTATCTCGATACTGGATTAATGGAAGGTGTAACCAAACTCGTAAGAGAAGCAAATCCGGGCAAAAGTTCCCAAACCATTGAAAAAGGCTTCATTGTACCTGATTTACTCGGAGAGAGCCGGGCCCGGGAAATCGTTATCAATATAGTTTTGCCATTTGCCTTTGCATGGGCAGAGACGAGCCTGCAAAAAGAGCTGAAGCAACACGTTTTTCAGCTATACCAGAATTATCCGAAATCGGAGGAAAACCAGATCACAAGATACCTGAAGAGACTTTTATGGGATAGTGGCAAATCCAGAACCATAAATTCAGCACAGTGCCAGCAGGGGATGATCCATCTCTATAAGACATTTGGTCAGGGTCAAAGATGCCGTGATTGCCCGGTTAATCCCAAGATGAGCCTGAAGTGACAACCTTAGCGTTTTTTTTTTTCCCCGTCATATTAAGGAAGAGGGGGCTTGTTCCGGGCAGATTCCTTAAATTACAATAGGGAAAGAGGAAAAGATTGTAGTGCAAGGTAACTCACTGGAAGCTAGTGCCATTTGCATTTTATTTTTTTGTAGTATATACTTAGACCTTAGCTGAGATTTAAAATAGAGATAGTAATATAAAAAAATGACGACCACTACCACTACTACAACTGTTATTCTCCTGACGAGCTCTCAAGCCGGGTTAGCACTTGGAATTGTGGGGACAATCCTGTTAATTCTGGCCCTGATCATCAGGGAATTGACGTCCGCTTATGTGGGATATCCCGATCTTACCTGGAAAGAGCGGGTCAGGGTTACGTTCCGCCGGGAACGGATTAAAGCGCTGAGCAAGAATGTTCTTGTCGCCATTGTTCCATTGTTACTGATCTTTATATTGATTGTTGTCACCGAGGTCAGTGATATTTTGGCCACTTAGTTCAGTGGGATAGCGGGGCATAGTTGTCGCCATTATAATATTAATATGTACAAATCTCCTAAGGAACCCCTGATCAATCCCCTGTACTCCCAGAATACTGGGGGTAGTTTAAAGCTGGAAAACGCACACGCATCCCCGAATTCACCTCTTATTCACAGTTTGCCCAAATTAATAATAGTACTGGCAGTTCTCCTACTGCCAGTTTTGTTATTTGTTGTAGTTTCCGTTGATTCCGCAAGTGCCCAGATGCAGAAGTGGTATTTCAGCGACGTGGATTCGGGTCTGGATGATTACAACGGGGAAACAATATACGTCATGTATAAAGGGGATGATGACAACAATACGAATGACTACGTGACTATACCGGATGACGAAAACCGAATCTGGGTTGCCGACCAGGCCGTACAAGTGGACGAGGTAATTTTTGAACCTGTCGGCTCATGTTTTTGGGCGTACAGTATCATTTGCGTTGGCGCAGATACCATTATTATGTATCAGGTGGGGGGGTATAATTCGGGCAGCAAAATATTCTACGAGGCACATGAAGACAATGACGGAGATGATTCGAAACTCACCATTTATCAAGGCCATTACCTGGCCACAAAGATCACCGATTTTGACAGCAGTCGAAGTGAGCGTAATCCTGTTAACGTTTTAGTATCAAAGGATACGCAGTATTCGGATCACCCATCATATGTAGGCTGGACATGCGATAGCCCTCCCTACCCTGTCCCAGATATCGGAGCATGGATTATGTTTTCAACAGGTGCAGTTCTGGTGGGTTTCATTGCCTGGAGATGTCGAAAGAAACTGCTTTATTCGAGTTCATTACATTGATAACTATTGGCACCTTGCAGATAAAGAAGTGCCATTTCTTAATTAATCCGGCAATTGGAAAAGGACAAAGACGTTGTGTAGCACTGTCATTCTGATGTAAATCAGAATCCAGAGGGGTGGCAGGGAGAGGGGGGCGTATCAAGTCCGGAATGACATACCGTATTTAGTGCCTAATTGGCAATAGACACAATCGAACGAACAGGTCTTCTCTTCAGTTGAGACAACGTCGATTCCGAGCGATCTGCCCAGCCTCCATGAGGGAACGGGGCCATAGATGATTGAATTCATTTTTAACCTTCGCTAACATGGAACGAAATCAGTAGCTATTTCCATTTCTTGATTGTGTAATTTTTGGGAAGATGTGCCGTACCTTTCACGCAGGGCAGCCCTGTGGCGTTATGGACACGTTCGATAATTCCGTCGATATCGTGGTTGCAGAGGCCCCCGTTTTCCATCACCCAGCCACCGCCTTCCACCTGGGTTGCAAAAGTACAGGTACAAAAATGGATTACTTCTGCGCCTCGATTTTTGAGATTGTTGGCGAGATCAACGACACAATCCCCCGGACAGTGACAGGTAAATACACCTATCAGGTTACACTCTTCCCCATAAATCTCAAAGGTCGCCTTTCTGCTTTTCAGGGAGGCGAAACAAGCTGTCAACGGGCACTCATCCTGATTCTTCTCGCATCTGATAATGGCTACCTTCGGCATCACTTTCCTCCTCGATTAAAGAATATCTATGTTTGCCGCTAAACCGATTGCCTGCGGCGGCATCCCCCGCCTCTACCCTTGCCACGGCCACCGCAACCTCCCCCTCGGCGGAACACAACACCAGTCTGAATAGAACCGGTCAGGTCATACATTTGCCGCTTTTGCCCGTCACTCAGCACTTCATAGGCCTCGTTTATCTCCTTGAATTTCATCTCAGCTTCAACCGGATTCTGCGGATTCCGATCGGGATGATACTGCATGGCCAGCGTTCGAAACGCCTTTTTGATTTCGGCCTGATCAGCCTCGATGCTAACCCTGAGAACCTCATAGTAATTTTTCATAGCCTTGAATCCTCAGTAATCTTTTTATTTACCTGCCAGAATTACCACGAATCCGGCATCGGCGTAGTAGCCTTCACGGGGATATTCAAAATCTTTAACTTCGCCCGGTGGCTGAAACAAAGCTGATACTACCCGCTCGATTCTAAACCTCGCACTTTCCAGCAAGCCAGTCGTCTCGTTGTAGCTCCGGAAAAAGGCATTCTGATATATGGGATGCCCCTGAGCCTTTTTGGATTCGTACAGCTTTCCCCACGGGCTATCCTTTAATATCAGACCCATGACAATTTTGCCATCGTCCCGCAAAACCCGGTTAGCTTCATTCAGAACCTCCCGGCAAGACCCGACAAAACAAAGAGTGGTAATCAGCGCCACCGTCCCAAAAGCGCCATCGATAAAAGGAGCCTTCTCTCCTACCGCCTGAACTCGGTTCACGTCCGGGTTTTTCATAACAGCAAGAGCTTGAGCCGATGGATCAAGTCCGCAATCGATTTCGATAGCTTCGGCAAAACGGCCGGTTCCCACCCCGATCTCGAGTCGCGGGTGCGGTAAGCGTGGTAACAGTTCTCGCAGGCAATTAGATTCTATGGAAAAAATGATCTTGCCCTCGCCTTCGAACCAGTCATCGTAGTCCTTAGCAAGTAAATCAAACGGATTATTGTTTTTATGCAAATAATCGTTTTTGTGACTTTCCACAGATATCAATATTTTCCCTCGTAAAACGGCAATTCATCTTGCCCAGTGAACTATTTCCAGAAATCTGCCCGGAGTCAACCGCGCAAAAAGCCTCACCCACCATCTTGCAAATGAGTTTGAGGATTTTTCTTTTAGAGAAGGAATCCTCTTTACTTCGGGATCCTCATGGATACACTTCAATTCCTGCAAAGCCTGCAAATCAGCGCCTCTTCGTTCAATCTCCCTCCAAACACAGCTTCGGCTGGGATCCACGGCGCATTGAGTTCCATCCTGGGGAGCTTTTTTACATGGCCCATACTTGTTTTTTAAGGGACAGGCTACCACCGGGCATATACCTGCCGTATGGGATATAACGCAATGCCCGCAGGACTGGCAAAGAGAATTTGCTACCCACTCATCCACCGGGCCATCCTGAGACATCAAACTCGAAGGCCCCAGCGTATCGCAAGCAGCAACCACAGGTATTCCGGGATTACACAACACCGCTGCTTTCACACCCGCCGAGCAGCTTATGACAACGAGCACTTCTGCCCCCGAGCTTCCCAATACTTTGCCCTGCGCCTCTTTCATTATTGGCACGGGGCAACAAGCTATAGCAGTTCGGGCGGCAACAACGTGGTTTCCCCAATCTTCCACCAGCCCTTTGATGAAATTCATCCCCCTCACACCACCGGTATCACACAAATTTGCACAGGCACCACAGGAAATAACAGCTACCTTCTTACC
The DNA here is from genome assembly GCA_041300025.1 of Dehalococcoidia bacterium. GTDB lineage: Bacteria > Chloroflexota > Dehalococcoidia > SZUA-161 > SpSt-899 > JBGLNL01. The sequence continues at coordinate 388,298 of JBGLNL010000001.1, forward strand.
TTCGCCGATTGAAAATCTCAGTTCTTCCGGTGATTTGTATTTGGTCTCAAGCATTTATCTCCACATTAACCTCATGGCAGCAAAACAGCGAGATTACAACGCTTATAGCGTGAGCCGGGCAAGCAAAGTCACTAATTCTAGAAGTAAAGTATCTTATCCGCAGCCATCAAAGCTTCAGCAGCCTGAGGAAGTTTAACAGGTACAATGAAATCCTCGAGATTGGCCTTATCATCCAATGACGATGCAAGTTCAGCAATAACATTAAAGGTGGCACAAGACACGATATTGACTCCTAATCTATCCTGTTCAAAAATTCAGGGGAACACTCGCCAGAGATCCCGCAATAAAACGAGTCATTTCAGCTTTTACGATACGTCTTTTTCCAGGAATCTTTTTGCATAATCATGTAATCCTTGATAGCTTCCTTCAAGGTATCCGCGGCCAGTTTGGCACAGTGTTCACTATCCGGGGGGAGCCCGTCGAGAGCCTTTAGCACATCCTGCTGACTGATTTTCCTTGCTTCCAGAATCGATTTGCCCTTTGCCATATCAGTAACCATACCACCGGAGGCAATGCTGGTGGAGCAACCATCTGTCCAGAATCGGGCCTCTTCAATATTCCCGCCTCTAACACGTAACCAGATTTCCATGGTATCCCCGCACGAACCCGCTATGAGGCCGTGGCCATCGGCACCCGATATCTCCCCGACATTCCGAGGATTCATAGCATAATCGATGACCGTTTTGGAATAAATTTTCCGAGCTTCAGCCAGAACAGCTTCCTGAAGCTCAGCCTGAAGTGAATCAATTTCTTCCTGCATCATTCCCCCCAAACCTAGTGATCACAAGTATTATCACCTGTTACCAAAGTACCATTGAGATAATCCATAACGACCTTCTCAGGAGGCTCAGATGGGGCTCCAAGAATAACTTCAATACGATTCTGTCTGAAAAGATCCTGCGCCATGGGCCCCATACCACCCGCTATAATGGCAACAGCACCCTGCTCCGCCATCCACAAGGGCAAAACTCCGGGCTGGTGCCCGGGCGAGGGCAAAATCTCCACATTCAGGATTTCTTTTTTTGCCTCGTTCGCATCTACAAAAGCAAATTCTTGGCAGTGCCCAAAGTGGGGATCAAGCACCCCCCCGCTTACCGGTATTCCATATCTCATCGATTCCTCCTGTTATTTATATTTATTTGAATGCATCTAGGCAAAACTTGCCTTGAACTAAATCGATCACCCGCCTCCCGAATGTGCCGGTGCACATGACGCACAGGAACCACCTCCACCGCTGGCGAAAAGCGACATCGCCCGTTTCACATTCTGTGCTCCACATTTAGGACATCTTATGTCATCATCGGCATCGTTAAACCCGCGCCTTAACTCGAATCTCTCACCACACACCTGACATTCGTATTCATACATTGGCATATCGCATCACCTCATCCTGCAAGTATCAGGGAAACTGATTGCCACATAGCATCAATTTGCCGGGCAACTTCCCCATCGGAATATTCTACCACAGACTTGCCATGAATCAGGGCCTCAGTAACAATGTTATCAAAAGGAATTTTTGATATAACTCTAATCCCCAACTCAGCGCACATTGACTCGATCTGCCGGGCATTTTCTTCGTTGATATCATACTTGTTAACACAGACCAGCGCCGGAATCCGGAAATGCTCGCAAACACCCGCAACCCGTTCCAGATCGTGCATCCCTGAAAGCGTGGGTTCGGTAATTATCAGCACCAGATCGGCCCCGGAAATTGAAGATATAACCGGACAACCAATGCCCGGCGGGCCATCGGTTATGGCCAGTTTAAGCCCCTGTTCTTTAGCCAGTTGTCTCGCATGAGTACGCACTATTTCCACCAGCTTGCCGGAATTCTCTTCCGCAATTCCCAGGCGCGCATGTACCATCGGGCCATGACTGGTATCGGAAACAAACCAGTGCCCGGAAAGGTTCTCTTCCATAGTAATGGCTTCCTCCGGGCAAATATGGGAACAAAAGCCGCACCCCTCGCAAAATGCACCATCAACTGCAAAATCATGGATGGCGTCAAAGTGGCATAAATCCTGACACAATCCGCACTGAGTGCATTTCTGCTCATCAATGTGAGCGGTTTGCCCGCTTCTGAACTCGTTTTCCTCCCGAATAATGGGATGGAGCAGAAGATGGAGATCGGCAGCATCAACATCGCAATCGCAAAGCACCTTACTTTCGGCCAGGGACGCAAACGCACCCACGATGGTGGTTTTGCCGGTTCCGCCCTTGCCGCTCAATACAACTAATTCCTTCATGGTTTTTGCCTTGTCCATATTCTATACATTTTCTCGCCGCTCTCTTCATAACACTTGAAACCGGTGGAGTCTGCCTCTTCGACCTGCACATTCTCTTCGCCATGAATCTCCTGGATCTGTTCAAGCCAGTTCTTCATGTGATAGCCCCCGCCGAAGTAGACTTTCCGCCACCTGGTGCCATATTCATCAGTCTTTTCCTGGATAGCCTCTTCCAGTCTCATCCTCTCTTCGGGTGTAATCTCATCACTCATCGTTTCGCACTCTGTTCAATCCTATCCATAAGTCCGACAAAGCGCTCTTTCCATTCCGGCATCCCCTCAATCAAAGGGATTCCTCTGGAATATATTCTGGCAATCTCAATATCAAGAGGAATCTTCATCAGTACAGGCAGTCCTTCCTCGCGACAATACTTTTCAGTTTCACTATCGTTTTCGCTACTGCGGTTAATAACCACGCCACAAGGTATCCCCAAAACTTTTACCACTTCTACAGCAAGCTTCAAGTCATGCAAACCGAAGGGAGTTGGCTCGGTGACCATTAAACAAAAATCGCTGCCTTTGATCGCCTCCACCACAGGACATGAGGTCCCGGGGGAAGAATCAATAATCGATATTCCCCCTCCGTTGATGTGCTTTTTAACCTGTCTGATGATCGGTGGGGCCATGGCCTCCCCAACATTTAACACACCCTGAACAAATTCCACACCATTTGAATTGCCTATTTCAACTACCCCGATCTCTCTCGGTTCCTCTCGGATAGCCTTCTCCGGACAGAGATAAGTACACGCCCCACAGCCATGACACAGTTCTGGAAAAGTCAGCACCTTGTTTTTGAGTACGGCCAGCGCATTATAGGCACATATCTGAGCGCATTTACCACAATGAGTACATTTTTGCTCGTCAATTACAGGTATGGGGATGGAAGACTTTTCCCTGATATCAAAAACCGGTTTCATGAAAATATAATCATTGGGCTCCTCAACATCGCAGTCCAGAATCTGGACTCCTTTTTTTGATGATAGAGCCAGAGCCAGACTGGTTGCCACCAGTGTCTTGCCCGTGCCACCTTTCCCGCTGGCAATCGAAACGATCATTCTATCCTCTCAACATTGCCACACCGCATTTAGGGCATTTAATTTCAGTGCATGGAGTTCCGGCCTGATGGGATATACGTTGCCCGCAGCTCGGACATACACAGCCCCCTCCGGGGCCCGCTCCCGGACGTTGTCCTGCCCCGCCTCCCCCTCTGCCTCCCCCCATTCCCCGGCCACCCCCAGCTCCTCCTCCACCCCTGCCCGTTCTTGGTCCCTGTCCGAACGGTCCTGTTCCATCTCCTCTAGGCATGCTGCACCTCCTAATTTACCTTAAATAAAAGCTTGATTGTTGAAACTTTCGGAAAACCTTGGTTTTCCGACAAATGCCACTCCCCAGCCACGATTGAAAATTTTGCCATGAAATGCATACTCTAAGTTTTTCAAGAGTCTCGTTAATTGAATAAAAAACTTTCCGGGTACAACTTCACTCTCGCCAAAATATCGAATCTCAAAATCGAACCCGGCGATATCACTCATGTAACATTATCTTTTTAGAACTATTTAGACTTCTTTTCCAGTTCGTTCAGGCGAAGCATCAGATTATCCAGTTGCTGCCTCATGGTATTAGCCCTGCCCTTGAGTATTTCCAGTTCACTCGCCAAATCCCCGGCAGGGGCACTCGCCGGCTGATTTGCGCCCGTCTTGGCAGATGAACTCGCTGAACGTGTCTTTGGCATCCCGCCCATTCCGGCATGAGCTTTAACAGTAGGATTGAGCGTTTCTGTCAAACCGCCTTTTTTGAATGCTTCGACTGCTTCCCTGACCGTCCCGGAAACACCGGTTATAACCCTGACGCCCGCCTGAGAAAGAACGCTGTGCGCATTTGGGCCGAGATTGCCAGTAAGAACCGCCTCCACATCTCTATCGACAACAGCTTGCCCGGTTGCGATCCCTGCCCCACCACCGGCACCACTGGCCGCATTATCCTGCGCTTCGAAATCCATGGTATCTGTATCGACGTAAATCAAATACCGGCACCTGCCAAAACGCGGGTCTACCTCTGAATCAAGCGTCGCACCAACTGCTGAAACTACAATTTTCATCAAACCATCCTTTGTTATCAGATTTAACTAATTTTACTATAAACCCATCCGTACGGGGAAGCAAGCACGAATGCCAGCTTCCCCGGCAGTTCACTGTGGTGCACGGCAAGATTTACGATCGCAAGGTTCTCTAACTTTCTTTCTGCTGCAAGTCGTTTATCCTGGTTTCGATGTTCTCCAGTTCCTCTTTGATCGCTTGAGCCTGGTTCTGAAGAAAATCGACTTCCTGCTCCCGGTTCATGGGGGAAGCATAGCGGTTCCAGGCTGTCGGAGCACCCGCATAAGGCGCGTCATAGTAAGCCGGTCCGCCTGCGCGCCAGCCAAATCCACGGCCGAAGCCAAACCCTCTACCTCGCCCAAAGCCTCGCCCTAAACCTCTGCCAAACAAACTCCCCCCTGCACCCGCAGGATTGCAAAAACCTCTTCCTCCACCCGTCATCGGGCCCATGCCCCCAGGCCCTGTTCCATCAAATCCTGGCATGATTTACCTCCTTTATTTACTTCATACTGTCTCGCAATTTACTTGATTTACCATCGATACGGTTCATAATAAGGCGCTCTTGGAGCCACCGGGTAATAGCCAGTGCCAAAGCCCCATCCCCAGCGATACCCTTGGGGATAAAAACCGTACGCTCTTCCTATCCGCCAACCCCAACCGAAGCCAGGGCCGCGCCTCATGCCAAATCCACATCCACGATTAAAGCCCCGACCCCAGCCAAACCAGCCCCTACCTCTTCCAAACAGCATCCTTATCACCCCCTTTCCGATTTATTCATTCGGCGCAATCTTTGTAATAAGAATCAGCCAGGTACAAACCTGCGGCCAGATTATGCTCGAACGCCTTGCAGCATGAGAACTTACCGCATTTGGCGCATTCAACTCTGGAACTCATAAAACCAACTTCCTGAACTGTTCCAAATTATCTCCTCCCCCCTCTGCCACATCCTCGTCCCCTGCCACCAAACCTGCCATGTCCACGAAGGGGAAGCAACCGGGCATTAGGAGTATTACACACAGGACATATACGAACACTCGCATCTACCTCTTCGTCGAACGGTACTTCCCATTCATGCCCATCATGCCCGCAACGTAAGCGCCTCCGCACCATTTCAAAGTTCCCTCCCCCTATCCGGATTGCCTTTCCATGTATCAGCGCTTCAGCTATTTTGCTTCTTGCCGAGCCCAGAACACGATGAAAGGTAGGCCGGGAGATATCCATCCGCTGAGCGCATTCTTCCTGCTGCAGCCCTTCCTGATCCTTCAGGCGAATGGCCTCCAATTCCTCAATCGAAAGGGAAACTTCGTCAAAAGCACCTCCCACCGGCGTGAAAAAAGTCGCCTCCGGTACAAATCCAACCCTTCGCCACTTAATCGGCCTTGGCATATCTGAAACTCACATTATGGACATATGTCCATTACCATGTTATCACTAGATTCGCTTTAAGTCAATCTCTTTCTGCCGGGAAATCCGAAGTGAAAAACAGGACTTGCTCATAAATGAGAGCAAACTATTCACATAATGAAACAGATATGGTACAATTTTAGAATTGTAAGACAAAATATCCGGTTCAGTTATGGGAACCTCTGATCGCAGGCTATCCAAAAAGAGGTGCAGGATTCTTCCTGCCGGGGATTTGGGGGTGTCCCCCAGTATAAACTTCCCCCATGATTGGGGGAATACAAGGGGGTTGAAAAAGAGTTTTCAGACAGCCTGAAAAGGGGAGTGAAGCTGGAAGCCCCCCCCAGACCCCAAAATCACCACTTATTCAGAGGTTTCTCTGGATTAAATCGGATTACATGCAAAAGTAAGATCAATTACAGGAGTTACAGAATACATAATACGGAACCAGCTAATGAGTGAGAGCCTTCGATCACCATCCACTACACGTACGGTAATAATAGGCCTTGATGGCATGCCATACGGGTTGATGAAAAACCTCTCGGAAAGCGGCGTCATGCCCAACACGCGTGAAATCATTCGTAATGGCACATTCAGGCAAATGGAATCGTCGATCCCGGAAATATCATCAGTGGCCTGGAGTTCAGTGATTACCGGCACCAACCCCGGAGGCCATGGGATATTCGGTTTCACCGATATCCCCCATGGAACTTACCGGCTGAGTTTCCCCAATTTCAACAATCTAAAGGGAACGCCTTTCTGGAATCGGGAAGGCAGCGGGCGTTCAGCGATCATCAACGTGCCATCAACTTATCCCGCCACGCCGCTAAACGGCGTACTTATCGCAGGCTTTGTGGCTTTGGACTTGGAAAAGGCAACGTACCCGCCATCACTTATCCCGGAACTAAAAAACATGAATTACCAGATAGACGTTGATGCCAGCAAGGCCCAGCGATCAATGGACCTGTTCCTCGAGGATCTTGATAGAACATTGAAAGCACGTATTGAAGTCTACCGGCATCTCTGGGATAAAGAAGACTGGGAAACATTCATGCTCGTTTTCACCGGCACCGACCGTCTGGCACATTTTCTGTGGGATGCATACGAAGACGAATCACACAAATATCACCCGGCATTTCTCAACCATCTGCACCAGATAGACGGAGCAATTGGGGAAATAGCAGGCAGGCTGTCCAGGAACGATACGCTTATTATGCTATCTGACCACGGATTTGAACTCAGCAAAGTTGACGTAAACATAAACTTCCTGCTGCAGAAAGAAGGATTCCTTAAATTTAAAAACGATACACCTAAAAGTCTGGCCGATATAGATTATGGAACCAGGGCCTTCGCCCTTGATCCGGCGAGAATATACGTCAACCTGGAAAATAAATATCCCAGAGGCAATGTCAAGCCCGAAGAAAAGGAAACCCTGCTCAGCGAACTGGAAAGTTGCCTTGATTCTCTTGAGGTGGACGGGAAGAAAGTAATAGAACGCATCTGCCGCAAAGAGGAGATTTACAAAGGCCCATATATTGAACAAGCCCCCGACCTTATTCTTCTTTCGCACAAAGGTTTTAACTTAAAAGGGAATATCAAGGCAAGCAATCTTACGGGCAAGGGAATATTCACGGGCAAGCACAGCCAGAAAGACGCGTTTCTATTGATAAATAAACCGGCGGAAGCTATAATGCCGGAGAAGCCCTGCGTTGATGATGTTGTTGGCATAATGGATAATCTGAGAAAATAACAAATCTAAATGAGTTATGTTTCAGTAAGGAGAATTGAATGAAAGACCACAACGCTGAATGCACATGCTGGAATTGCCCGGCGATCGACTTGACGGGAAGAGTGGACTTTCGAGCCTGCGGGCAATCGCGAGAGGTTTTTAACAAGGATCTGGAAGAGAACAGCGATGCATACGTAGTAGCGGAATGCAAACGCAGGCCAGACTTGGGACTTTTCGACCCCATGACGATTACTTTCGACGAGTGCCCCGAATGGCAGCAGACGCCTTACGGCCGACTGCTGAAGGGCATGAGAGTGATGATTCTCGGCATAGATGGATACCTTGGCTGGACGCTCGCCCTGTGGCTGGGCAGCCTCGGTTGCGAAGTCAGCGGAGTGGATAACTTCTCCCGCCGCGACTGGCTCAAGGAAAGAGGCGCTCATACAGTCGTCCCAATTTCCAGAATGACAGAAAGGCTCCACGCCGCAAAGGAAATTCTGGGCATAAATATTAATTTCCGCGAAATAGATATCTTCAAAGAGCGTGACAAGCTACGGGAATTCATCGATGAAATAAAACCCGAGTCCATCGTCCACTATGGCGAATGTCCCAGTGCTCCGTACAGCATGATAGACCTCGACCACGCCACATTTGTCCAGGAAAACAACGTTATGGGAACACTGGGTGTCCTGTTCATGATGAAGGATATTTGCCCTGAAACTTCAATCATCAAGCTGGGGACGATGGGGGAATACGGCACACCCCTCACCGGCCGGCCTATTTTCGAAGGCGTATTCCCCGCCGATGCGGTCCTTAGATGGGATGGAAGGGAATGGAGCATGGGAGGAGAACTTACTCCTCGTGACCCGGTATCGTTTTACCATGTAAGCAAGGTGCAGGATACGTACAACGTTTATGAGGCCTGCAAGTACTGGTGGCTGCGCTCATATGATGTGATGCAGGGCGTAATATACGGAGTTCATACTCCCCAAGTCGCAGCGGACCCCAAGCTTCGTACCCGGTTCGATATCGACGAAGCTTTCGGGACAGTTATAAACCGGTTCGCCGCGCAGGCCGTGATTGGCTTTCCTCTATCGATGTACGGTGCAGGGGAGCAGATCCGCGGATTCATCGGGCTGGAGGATGCCATGCAATGTATGGCACGACTGATCGCCTATCCGCCGGAGCCGGGGCAGTACGACGTGGTAAACCAGATGTCCGGGTTCTACAGCATCAACCATCTGGCACATACTGTAGCTCGAATAGCCAGCAAAGAGTTCAACCTCCCGGTGAAAATCCAGCGGGTGGAAAATCCCAGAGTGGAATCGGATATACATCCTTTTGAACCCATTTACAACAAGCTGCCCGATCAGTTTGGATTCGAGCCCAGGATAACGCTGGAAGATGAAATCTACCGTACGCTTGAGCTGCTCACCCAGCCCGAAATCAACCATCACTTCGTCGTTCTTTCGAATTTTGTTCATCACAATACCTCGGGGGCCAGCGAAACGATCTTCATATAGTTCTTTTCTCGAAGTTCTCTCCCTACTGGACCGAAAATGCGGCTTCCTTTTGGGTTTCCCCTTTCATCAAGAATGACCGCAGCGTTTTCATCAAATTTGATATATGAACCGTCTTTACGACCGTATGTTTTGGCCACGCGTGCTATTACAGCTCGAACAACGTCCCCCTTTTTAACAGAAGAATGAGGCATTGCCTGTTTTACCGAGCAAACTATGATATCCCCTATTCCGGCATATCTCTTCCGTGTTCCACCCGGTATGCCGAAGCACATGAGTTCCTTGGCCCCGGAATTGTCAGCAACGTTGAGTTTGGTGTATATCTGAATCATGGTACCTCTGGATTGCTATTAATCTGCCCTCTCGAGTATCTCTCCGATCCGCCAGCGCTTTTCCTTAGAAAGCGGACGAGTCTCAATCAGACTTACCCTGTCACCTATATTGCATAAATTATTTTCATCGTGAACCTTGTACTTTTTGAAATGATTCACGTATTTCTTGTATCTCAGATGCTGACGCCGGGTTTTTACCATTACTACCACGGTCTTGTCCATCTTATTGCTGATCACGTTACCCGTTAGAGTTCGTCTGTTTTCCATATCTTACTGGCTCCCGGAGAGCTCAAATTCTCGCATCAAAGTATTGATTTTGGCTATTTTTTTCTTGACTGTCGTGATTTCGCGATAGTTAGTTACCTGTTTGGTGCTCAATCGAAAACGCAGATTGAGCAGTTCCTGTTTGGAACTTTCAAGTTCTCTTGCCAGATCTGCGTAATTCAATTTTCTAAGTTCGCTGATATGCACCTTTTTGACCTCGTTTTCAAGAAGCTATGCCCAGCGTATTTTTGGTAGCAATTTTAACCCGGATGGGAAGTTTCTGGGTGGCCAGACGAAGTGCTTCACGGGCTAGTTCTTCACGCACCCCCCCGATTTCAAACATTATCCGGCCTGGTTTCACCACAGCTACCCAATGATCTACGGCTCCCTTGCCTTTACCCATTCTGCTTTCAGGTGGTCTGGCAGTGACAGGTTTATCGGGGAAGATGCGAATCCAGACCTGCCCACCTCTTTTCAGGTGCCTGACTATGGCACGTCTACCGGCCTCAATCTGGCGGCTCGTGACCCATCCGACCTCCATAGCCTGCAGGCCAAATTCCCCGAAATGCACACTGTTGCCCCGACTGGCCTTGCCTCTGCGGCGGCCTCTCTGGATTTTACGATACTTTACTTTTTTAGGTTGCAGCATCTTATGTTTGCTCCGCTTGTTCGATAAGAGGTTCTGCTCCGCCTATCTGAATCTGCCTATGTGATTCAGGAACGATATCCCCCATATAAATCCAAGTCTTCACCCCGATTTTTCCGGTGGGAGTGTGGGCTTCCGCAAGCCCGTAATCGATATCTGCCCTCAGAGTATGGAGCGGTACACTGCCTGCATGCTCTGTACTAGACCGGGCTATTTCCTGCCCGCCGATTCGCCCTGATATCCTTATCTTAATCCCTTTTGCTCCAGCATCCATCGTTTGGGAGATGGCTCGCTTTATAGCTCTGCGGAAGGAAATCCTTCTCTCAAGCTGGTCAGCAATGTTCCGGGCTACCAGATAGGCATCGAGATCAGGTACCCGAATTTCCTGGATATTTAATTGAACTTTCTTCTGTGTCAATTTCTGAAGAAGCTTTTTGGTTTCCTCAACTCTTTGTCCGCCTCTCCCAATCACGACACCGGGTCGGGAAGTGTTGATGGTTACAGTGAGTTCCCCTACTCCACGCTCCACTTCAATCTTGGAAATGCCAGCGTTAACATAGCTTTTGTTGATGGTTCTCCGAATGGCCAAGTCCTCGTGCAAAAAATTGGCATAATTCAGGTCATCATACCATCTCGATAGCCATGTCTTATAGGACCCTAACCTGAAACCGATTGGATGGACTTTTTGTCCCATCTACATCTCCTCAACCACGATGGTTATATGACTTGTATGTCTGTAATATGGATGAATTCTGCTGCGTCCCGCAAAACGGATTCGTCTCATTTTAATTCCCTGATCCACATAAGCCCTGGTTATTTTGAGTTCCGAGGGAACCATCTGGTAATTGCTCTCGGCATTGGCTATTGCCGATTTCACCACCTTAGCTATTTTCCCGGCGACTGGAGATGGGGTGTATTTAAGAATAGCCAGAGCCTCATCTGCCTTTTTGCCACGTATGGTATCAATAGCTAAACGGGCTTTCCTGGGAGATACCCTGATTCCTTTTGCTGTTGCTTTTACTTCCATCACTAAACTTCGATTTATTTATTGTTTTTTGGTATGTCCGCGGAAAGTTCTGGTAGGAGCGAATTCCCCCAACTTGTGGCCCACCATATTTTCAGTTACAAAAACTGGAACATGTCTTCTGCCGTCATGAACCGCTAATGTGAAACCCAGCATATCGGGGATGATCGTGGAACTACGAGCCCATGTCTTAATCACGGTCTTTTTGCCACTTGCTTTAAGGGCATTAACCTTTTTCATCAACTTGGCGTCTATGTATGGGCCCTTTTTAGTCGATCTTCCCACTCGAACCTCCGCTTATTTACGTCTTCTCACAATCAGCTTATTGCTACGCTTGTTATTTCTGGTTTTGACTCCGTATGCTGGCTTGCCCCATGGCGTCTTGGGTCCTGGCAGCCCGACTGGGCATCTTCCTTCGCCACCGCCATGTGGATGATCGATCGGGTTCATAGCCGATCCGCGCACTATCGGCCGCCATCCCATATTCCGCTTGCGACCGGCCTTGCCTATGTTAACGATATCGTAATCGACGTTGCCGACCTGCCCAATAGTGGCCATGCATTCTTCTCTGATTCTCCGGACTTCCTTGGAAGGAAGACGGATCAATGCATAACCTTCATCAATGCCATAAAGAGTGGCTGTGTTTCCGGCGCTTCGGACCAGCTTGCCTCCCTGTCCCGGATTAAGCTCGATGTTATGAATTGAGATGCCCATCGGGATTGATTTGAGCGGCAAGGCATTTCCCGGTTTAATTTCGGCATTGCTCCCTGCCATCACGGTTGCGCCAACCTTCAACCCCACTGGTGCCAGTATGTATCTCTTTTCTCCGTCTGCATAATGAATCAAAGCTATATTTGCCGAGCGATTGGGATCGTATTCGATAGTTGCTACTTTCCCGGGAACCCCTATTTTATCTCGCTTGAAATCGATTATGCGATATCTGCGTTTAGCCCCACCGCCTCGATGGCGCACTGTTATTCTTCCAGTATTATTCCGTCCACCCTTCTTTCGAATAGATACGGTCAGAGAATTTTCCGGCTTTCTTCTGGTTATTTCTTCGAATTTAAGGCAGGTCATTCCCCGCCTGCCGGGCGAAGTGGGCTTATAAATTTTCAGAGCCATATTATTTTTCTCTAGACACCTTCGAAAACTTCGATCTTATCTCCCGGTTTGAGAGTCACAATTGCCTTTTTCCAGGCTGATCGTTGTCCCTTCATTCTGCCAAAACCCCTTGGTTTGGCAGGAACCGTTATCATGTTTACGGCGGTTACCTTTACATTGAATACTTTCTCTATTGCCTGTTTTACCTGTTCTTTAGTAGCAGCTTTCTCAACCTCAAAGGCATACTTATTCTGGTCCATCATGATGGAGTTTTTTTCGGTGACAACCGGGCGCCGGAGTACTTCGTAAATATGCATTTCTCTCTATTCCGCAACTTCTGCAGTCTGCCTGATTCCCCATAAATTTTCTATCTGGCTGATTGCGTCTGAAGTAATAATCAGATTCTGGTGGGAAAGTAAATCAGCAACGTTTAATTGCTTGGCCTGTATGGTTTTGATTCCCTGAATATTGCTGGCTGATTTGACTACATTCTGGTTGGAACCGGGAAGGGCAATAAGCGCAGAACGCTCAATTTTCAATGCCTGCAGGATTTTTTCCATCTCACCGGTCTTGGGTTGTTTCAAATCCAGTTTGTTAATGACTTTCATCTCGCCATCTGATACCTTGGCCGAAAGGAGACATCGGATTGCCAGTTGTCGCATCTTCTTTGGGAGGGCCTGCCGATAACTCCTTGGCCTGGGCCCGAAAACTATGCCCCCGTGATAGCGCAAAGGCGAATTGCGACTTCCTGCCCTTGCTCTTCCGGTATGCTTTTGGCGGTAGAGTTTACGTGTGCTTCCGGCGACTTCGCCCCTGGTTTTGGTTTTTGCTGTCCCAAGCCGGGCGTTGGCATGTTGACAAACCATTGCTTGATGTACCACTGCCTCGTTCATGGGCACGCCAAATACACTCTCATCAAGTTCGAGCCGCTCTAGTTCCGACCCCTTAACGTCGTATACAATCACTTCCATTTTTCTGTTTATCTACCTTAGTTTTGCCCATAAAAACAGCCGACAGCTTACAGATGAAAATTTGCGGTTGTCTGCAGCTGTGGGCTGTATCTAAATCTACTTTAAAATTACGCCTTAGCGTAACAGGATCGCAAATTTACCCAGACTCTAGTATCATACCTGAATTATCAGGAATGTCAAGAGGGGATTTATTCAAATTTAAAGGTAGAAGAAAGTATGACATATCAATGCAGTGGATGAGATGATAACACTCTGTGAAAAGCTGAAATCATTATATGATGCTAAACAACGACTTTGTTTTAAGTGTAACCTTTGAGCGGCCACGAGGAGAGATTTCCCCTTCGCCAGATTCGGCCAAATCGGAGCAGCTTTGCTCACTTTAAGCCCAGCGGTTATAATGGAGATGCATTGATTGCTATTAAAGGAGATTGAAAATGGCAGATTTGCATCCGCATCTGGAATACAAACGAGTTGATTTTACCAAGGTTATTTATAAGAAGGAAGGTAACATTGCCTGGATTACCCTGAATGATCCGGAACATCGCAATGTCACCGATTGGCCCGGGCAGGGAGGTATTACGGATCAGTTCTACCTCGCTCTGGATGATGCCGAATTTGATGATGATGTCAAAGTGGTGGTTATCAAGGGAGCAGGGAATGATTTCCAGGCCGGTCATGATCTAAACGAGGTTGGCTATATCTATGGAATGGGCACTGGCAAGGATGGCAAGCGGCGGGCCAGTCAGAGGATCAGGTATTCTGTGGATAAAGGATTTTTTCATGAGACCCAGCAGAAGATACTCCTGCATCCCAAAATCACTATCTGCCAGTGCCATGGAAATTGCCTGGGCTCCGGGGTTTACTATCCGCTCCTCTCAGATCTGGCGATCGCTGCTACGAATGCCAGCTTTGCTACAGTAGAACAGCGTCTGGGATTTGCCGGTAGCGGTTCGCAGGTGGCACTATTGATGCACACTATTGGCATCAAGCGAGCATTGGGCATGTTGCTGACCGGGGCCAGAATAAGCGGGGAAGAAGCGGCACGGATCGGATTGGTAACCAAAGCCGTTCCTCCTGAACAACTGGATGAAGAAGTGCGGAAAATGGCTGAATCGATGGCACTGCTTCCCCGTGACGGTATCGCCATCGGTAAAGCTACGCGGAGACTCATCTATGAGCAGTGGGGGCTGACGAATGGATTGGTGTATATTTCCCATGCGATGTTCACCAATTTGCGCTGGGAGCCTGACGAATATAATTTCTTCAAGGAACGGCGCGACAAGGGTACCAAAGAAGGATTTTTGGGAAGGGATGAGCGTTATAAAGGGAAAGCAGAGAGACTTGACGGACAGGGGTAAGGGCATTCCGGTGAATAGTGAACTGATCGAAAAACTGAAGAGCATTGTCGGGACGAACTACGTTGCCGATAAGGAATATGACCTTATTGCCTATTCCCGGGCATGGAGTTATGAAGGGCCGCTCAAGGCGGATGTCATTATAGTTCCCGGATCTACCGATGAAGTCTCTCAGGTGATGAAACTGGCCAATGAAACAGGCACTCCGGTAACTGTTCGTGCCGGAGGAACTACTACCACCGGTATGGCGCTCCCTCGCCATGGTGGCATTGTGCTTGATCTCAATCGGATGGACAAAATATATGGGATAGACGAGGATGCTCAGGCAATCACCCTGCAGGCGGGTGTGCCTGTTTACCGAATGATTAAATATATCGAGCAGCGTGGCTGGAAAATACCGTGGTTGCCGGAGTTTGGTGGTGGCGTAACTATCGGGGGATGGGCGGCTTTCAACGGAGTTGGCGCCGGAGGTTCCGTCTACGGGAGAGTCGGTGATTTCATAGTTGGATTGCAGGTGGTTTTGCCAACTGGCGAGATCGTGCGGACCGGGTCAGCTTCGTTCAAAGGGGCTAAACAGTTTACCCGATATCTCGGGACCGGCCCGGATTTGACAGGATTGTATCTCAATTCTCTCGGTGTCTCCGGCGTGATGACGGAAGTCACCATGAGGGTTTACCCCATCCCTGAGGCGCTGGATTGCATTTCATTCGGCTTCGATACTGCCGAGGATGCTCAGGAAGGGATGAAGAAGCTTATGCGGGCGAACATTTCTTACGGGATCACCTGCGTTGATGATGAGATGTTCAAGACCATTGGTTTACCTCCGCCTGCGCCGTGGATCGTGCAGCTTTTTGCCGAAGGATGGAAAGAGGAGGTTGAATTCAGGATCGGCAAGGCCAGACAGATAATCGCCGAAGCTGGATTCGGAAAGGAGCTACCTTCCGATACTATCAAAATGCTCTGGGGTGGAGCCCGGGGAACCTCGTTGCGTGGAAAGCCCCCCAAACGGTATTTCTGCGTGGGGTGTTTCCATTCTATGGATACCACCGCTGAAGTTTTCAACGTGTACAATCGGGTGGGAAGGAAATACGGGATGAACCGGGGTATGCTCTGGTGGACCTGCCAGACTTATGCCAACGCTTTTCCGGTATATGTCTATGACGAATTAAATGATGGGCCGCAAATTGCCGCTCAAGCTACGAAAGAAGTCCGTGACGGATGGACCGCGGCAGGTGCTGTTCCTGATTATCCCGGTCCCAATCCGGATTGCACCCCGGATATTGTGCCCGAATACCTTGCTTTCTGGCGCAGGATCAAGGATGCGCTCGATCCGAACTATATTATGCACCGGGGCCAGTCGCCCATTGTGAGGAAATAGATTCACCGCGGAGATCGCAAAGTTCGCTGAGAAGAAATCAGAAAGAAATCTGTTAAACACAAACTCCTTGCTCTCTGTTTTTCTGTTGAGGATAGCTGGATTAAGGGGATATTGCCATGGCGTTTGAATTGCTCGAAAAGCACAAATCTACCATCTGGAACTGCCAGGTTTGCAGCGTTTGCCAGCGGGGGCCGTGGAATCCCTATTCCCCCAAAGGGCCGACCTCCGACCGACTTTGCCCGGAATACGAAAAATTCCGCACTTTGACCCATTCGGCTCTGGGCAGGATTCAGGCGGCAAAATGGTTGCTGGAAGGCAAGTTCGAGCCGGATGAGGATTTCGTCAAGGTGGTTTATGATTGTCTTCTTTGCGGTGCCTGCAGCACGGTCGGGTGTGTGGTGGATAAGGAACACGTTTCCATATTTCGGGACCTTCGTACTGATCTGGTGAGCATGGGACTGGGCCCGATCGAACCCTTCAAAAAGACAGCTGAAAACATAAGAAAAGAAGGGAACCGTTTTGGCCGCCCGAAATCCGAACGGGCCAGATGGGCTGAAGGAATGGGCATTGCCAAAAAGGCGGACATGGTTTATTTTGCCGGATGTGTGGCTTCATATCGTTCACCTCAAATTGCTCGATCTACGGCGAAATTACTCCAACATTCAGGAACCGAGTTTGCGATACTGGGGGAAAACGAGGCATGCTGTGGTAATCCGCTGGTCAACTCCGGCCAGACGGCTGATTTTGAGGCTGTGGTCAAACACAATGTGGCTGCCTTCAAAGAGGCTGGTGCGAAAAAGGTAGTGACTTCCTGTGCCTGCGGGTACAATACGTTGAAATTCGACTATCCGAAAGTGGTTGGTGAGCTTGATTTTGAGGTGGTTCATATTACCGAAGTGCTGGCCAGCCTGATTGAAAAAGGCAGGCTCAAGCCGGAAAAAGCCCTCAATGAAAAGGTGACTTATCAGGACCCATGCCATCTGGCCCGACTCGGCGGGAAGATCATTAAAGATCCGAGATCAGTGATAAAAAGCGTCCCCGGAATTCAATTGGTTGAGATGGAAGGAAATGGCAAGGATACCCAGTGCTGCGGGCGATATCCGGTGGAGTTGCCGGAACTTTCAATGCTCACCGGGAAGAACCGCATAAAAGATGCTCAAATTGTTGATGCCGGAATAATTATCACGGCCTGCTCATTTTGCGACTGGAACCTGAAACGGGCGGCAAAAAGTGCCGAAGCTGGAATCAGGGTGGTCGATGTGGCCGAATTTCTGGCAGAGTCACTTGATTTATAGCGGGAAGAAGATTCAGTTCTAGATATAACCGTAGCGTGGTCCTATAAATCGCGCCACTCGGTTAATATTTGAACAGGTCCATACTCAGGTATCTATCCCCTCTATCAGGAAGGACAGTAGCTATTTTCTTATATTTCTTTGCCAGTTTCAGTGCTATCAGCATGTTGGCACCGGAACTGATCCCCACCAGCAATCCATATTCGCGGGAGAGTTTTCTGGCCATGTCAACAGCTTCCTGGCTTCCGACGGTAATCACCTGATCCACTTTCTTCATATCAATCAGATGAGGAATGAAACCGTCGCCAATGCCCTGGATTTTATGTTCGCTGATCCTGACGTCGCTTCCCCCGAACATAACTGCTGCCTCTTCCGGTTCGATTGCTATCACTTCCACGTTGGGATTGACCTTTTTCATCACATTTGAAATCCCCATCAAAGTTCCGCCGGTACCAACACCGGCAACCACGGCATCCACCGGGCCGATTTCCTCCAGTATTTCTTTTCCTGTTTTTTCCTGGGCGATTATGTTGTTGGGATTATTAAACTGTTGAGGCATGAATGTTCTGGGTTTTGAGGCGATTTCTTCTGCCTTTGCAATCGATTCGGCAAGGCTGCCGCTTTTTGAGGTAAGAACGATCTGAGCCCCAAATGCGTGCATCATTTGTCTTCTTTCCTCGCTCATATTCTCCGGCATGACAACAACCATTTTATAGCCTCTCATGCTGGCAACCATGGCAAGCGAAATGCCTGTGTTACCGCTGGTTGGTTCGACGATAGTGTAACCTTTTTTGAGTTTGCCTTCCCTTTCGGCAGCTTCGACCATTTCCAGTGCAACCCTGTCCTTGATACTGCCGGTAGGATTGGCTCCCTCGAACTTGGCGTAAACATTTTCAATTCTGATGATAGGGGTATTGCCTATGGCGGTAAGTATATCAAAAGAACTGTCTACGTTTTTTTTGGTTCTCATGTTTTCTTCTCCAAATTTAGAATAATTTCACTCAGCGAACGTTTAGGGACATGGTGAACACTTTGTTCGTCCCGCCGGTAATTTGTGTTCCCATCTGGCGGCATCGGTTCGATGACCACTGTCTCGGCCGGTTTGCCGAGCGCCAGTGCCAGCAGAATCTCATATTGTTCCGGAATGCCGAGGAGCTCCCGCAAATTTGAGAGTGGAGAATATTCTGGCGTTGGTTTGCGGATCATAGAGAGGAAGTATTTTAGTGGCTGCCGGTTCATGGCGCATCCTGCCGCGTGAGCCTCAACTCCTGAACAGGTCGGTGCTCAGATACTTTTCTCCTCTGTCGGGAAAGATAACCACGATCACCCCGGATTCGATCTTCCGGGAAATCTCAATCGCCGCCAGAAGCGCCGCGCCGCTGCTCATTCCTACAAAGATGCCTTCGTTTTTCACGATCTGACGGGTCATTTCGAAAGCGTCCTCCGTTTCGACCATGATGGTCTCGTTTATCTGCGACGAATCGTATATTGAGGGGACAATCGCTTCCTCCATGTTCTTGAGACCCTGAATGTAATGTCCCTTCACCGGATGCGCGCAGACGATCTTGATGTTCGGGTTGTTTTCCCTCAGACCCTGGCCCACCCCCATGATCGTCCCCGACGTGCCGATGGCCGACACGAAATAATCGATCCTTCCGTTTGTTTGCTGCCAGATTTCCTCGGCGGTCGTCTTGTAATGGGCGATCTTGTTGTATTGATTGGAAAATTGATCGGGCATGAAGTATTTATCGGGATTGTCCCGCACCAGTTCCCGCGCTTTGGCGATCGCGCCGTCGGTGCCCAGCGCAGCCTTCGTCAGCGTGGTTTTCGCGCCGAACGCAGTGATCATGCTCCTTCTTTCAACGGAAACGGCCTCGCTCATGACGATTTCGACGTTGTATCCCTTGATCACGCCGATCATGGCCAGTGCAATGCCGGTATTCCCGGAGGTCGGTTCGATGATCGTCTTCCCCTTCGTCAGCGCGCCGGCGAATTCCGCCTGCTGAATCATCTTCAAAGCGATTCGGTCCTTGATGCTTCCGGTCGGGTTTTTTCCTTCGATTTTGGCGTAAATTTCCACATTCCTGTTGGGATTCAGCCGGTTTATCTTGACCAGCGGAGTATTGCCGATATCCTGCAATATATTTTCGTATATCATCGCGTCACCTCCGTTTTTTCATCCCGGCGAAACAGTTGTTATGAAATAGAATCACAAATGGAGTATGATCTCATCGAGCGAACGTTTGGGCACATGGTGAACGCTTTGTTCGTCCCGCCAGTAATTGACGTTTCCATCGGATGGCATTGGTTCGATGACCACTGTCTCAGCCGGTTTGCCGAGGGCTAGCACAAGTAAAATCTCGTATTGGACAGGGATATCAAGCAGCTTGCGAAGCATCGAGTGGTTTATCGAAGCTATAATGCATCCCCCCAGACCCCTGTCTCTGGCACCAAGCATAATGTTCTGGCTGGCTATCCCGTGGTCGCATCCGAAGCCGGAAGCTATTTTGGTATCGCCGAGAACAACTATGTAAGCTGACGGCCTTTCCCCTTCGGCAGGGCCCGGCCAATTCTTGAGCGCAGCCGCAAATTTGAGAGTGGAGAATATTCTGGCGTTAGTTTGCGGATCACAGGAAATTAAGTATTTCAGTGGCTGCCGGTTCATGGCCGAGGAGCAGAAGCACGGAGTTCCCGGGAGGTCAGGCATGCAGAATTGCTCTTCGAGGGTGGAAAAAGAAGGGGTTCCCTCTCCCTCTCCCATTACGATAAGAGTGCCGCTTTCAGCGATCTTCTGGGGGGAAGGATCGGTGGCCTGTCGTACGATATCCGGCATCCACTCAGATTCAATAGTTATCTGGACATCAAGGTGATTTACCTTTTCTTCAAGCCAGTAGTCCCATGATGCACCATAGTTATAGGGATTAAACGGAGGGTCGTCATCGATATCTCCCGGGGGGTCATTATCGGCATTGTGGTTATCGTCGGGCCCCAGCCACATTGTAATCAGTTCAGACCTTGAACCATCCGAGTTATTCTTTATTTCCCACATGGCATGCTCAATACCGGCATCTGCGGAGTAGATACCCATTTCCGCCTCATGGTATTTGATTGTCGATTTACTAGCATCGGCAACAAACTCCAAAATCGGGGGGATCATGAGACCGCCGAGGAGCACCATTATAATAGCAAGTGTGAGCACCTGTCCCCGCTCGTCATGGGTAAGCCGGTCAAATAGCTTTGCGATCATTGTTTTCATCGGCCTCCTCCTCCCGCGGTTCATTACAAAAACCGCGGATTTACATTAACTAGAATATTGCTCTGGGATCAATAATAAAATCCCGAGTTTCCCGATTTTTGCCTGACATGCTCTCTTCGTTCTCCACGGTAATATGTATGCTAACCGATTTGCGCCGTGCGATATCCGTTGAGATAGTAAAAGTAGTTTGAGGTGAACCGGAGACCACGTCCTGAGCAATCTTTGTCCTATAAGTCCCTGTCCCTGCCCCTGTCGGATCTTTCTCGGTTTCATGACGCATCAACTTGTCTTCTTCAATGAAATATTGGATGTAGTGTTCGTTGCCTTCCCACGTAAAACGGGTAAGACAGAGCGTGCCGGTAATAGTCGTGTTCACAGGCTCGCCCCTATCCAGTTCTACTACCCGGGCTGACTTTATATCATACTCAATCCATCTTTGCGCATTCTGTACCTGCGTGATAGCGTCAATATGGGCGCGGTTTTCGGTAATGACATTCATCATCATCATAATGATCGCACTTATAGCCCCGGCAATAGCTCCCGTAATAGCTATTACCACTATCAGCTCGATAAGGGTAAATCCCCGCTGGTTTTCCTTGCCGTTATGTTTTATGAATCTCATTGCGCTCTGTACTCCTCCAGGGTGACAAGTATCTTACGGCTTCCGTCTGAATCGGGGACCCACACCTGTACCCTGAGTTTCTGAAGCCCTGTTTCCATTGGTAAAGCCGTAGGCGACTGAATATTGAAGCCATAGGGCGTATCTATGAGGTCATATACCTCTGCTCCGCCTGCATCTGCGTCCTGCCAGTTCTGGTTTCTGATGTACTCAATCTGGCTTTCGGCAATGCTGAGGGCGGTACTTTTGTCATCTACCCGCGGGGTGGTCTTGGTTATGTCTGTCATACCCCACAGGAAACCAGCTCCCACAATGCCTAGAATTGCCAGGGCGCTCAGCACTTCAACCAGCGTCATCCCCTGTTGATTTTTCATAGTTTCTCCTTCACATAACATTGTTCAACCCGGGATATATAACACCGCTCCTTTTAACTCTGTCAGGCTGAAGACTCACTTGTGAAATTGGTACCCGCAACGAATCCGGGGAGAGAAGGGGAATGACTACCCACGGGCTTTTGCTCTCCCGGTAAACGGCCACGGGACCTTCCGCCCAACCACCACTGTCCTTCCCTGCCATGGGCATTGTCTCCTTTTTCAAATCAAGGGACATAATATCTTTAGTATAAATTTTAGTAAACAAATTATACCACTATTGTGTTTAATGTCAAGATTTGTTTCAGTATGCCGAAATATTCTTAAGGAACCTTAGTGATCAACCTCTTTTTCCCCTGCAGGTTGTCTGAAAACTCCCAGGTATGTCATTTATGAATCCGCCTCGGGCGGATGAAGAATCTCTTTATAAAACTGAGCCTCGGAGATTCTTCGTCATAAATTCCTCAGAATGACACCTTTTCTAAATTTTCGGACAGCCTGATGCTATCTTGGGGGCATTTTGAGACTGGTAAACCTCCCCCATCTTCCAGGTTACCTCTTATTCGGAGGCTCATCAGGAATCATTATCTTTGGGCTTATACTATCATATTTTAGGTATTGGGTACAATGCAAAGGTGTAAAACCACGCCGGGATTTGCTAGAATAGAAGCGTTTGTGCGGGATTTTATCCCGTTCAACAGTTTGAAAATAATCAGGAGGTAGCATTTGAGAAAAGAAGTAGCGGTCATCGGTGCGGGGCAGACACCCTTTACCCGTGATTGTGGGATGTCTATCCGCGAACTCTGTTTTGCAGCTTACAAGGATGCGGTGAAGGGACTCAATCTTAATCCCAAGGATGTTGATGCCTCGATCATTGCCTCTGCCCCGGAGTACGATAAGCAAAGGACTCCGGCGGCGCTCGTCTCCGAGTACCTCGGTTTCCCCCCCAGCCCCACTTTTTATCTGGAAACTGTTTGTTCTTCCGGCACCACCGGCGTCAGGGTAGGGTATTCCCTGATAAAGGCGGGACTTCACGATATTGTGGTGATGGTTGGTTTCCAGAAGATGTCGGAACTGACTTCCCGGGATGCGGCGCAGGTAATGGGCCGTGGTGATGACACCATGTTCAGTTCGCCTTTCGGCACCACCATGCCCGGCGGCCATGCCCTTTATGCGCGGGCCCACATGGATACTTACGGCACTACCGAGGAACAAATGGCCAAAGTTCGGGTCAAGAACTCGCTCTATGGTTCCCAGAATCCTCTTGCCAATTACAAAAAGCAGCTTGACCTTGCAACCTGCCTCAGTTCTGATCCTGTGTGCACCCCGCTGAAGAAGTTCGATTGCTGTGCCAACTGCGATGGGGCTTCAGCGGTCATTCTGGCAAGCGCCGCTAAGGCCCGGAAATACACCGATAAACCCATCTGGATTATGGGCACAGGCATGGCCACCTCCGAACTTAACTGGACACTCAGGCCTTCGCTGACCAGTTTTGAAAGCGTCAGGCAGGCGGCAAAATCTGCTTATGAGATGGCTGGCGTCGGGCCTGATGATATCAATGTTGCGGAAGTCCACGATTGCTTCACCATTTCGGAAATACTGGCCTATGAGGACCTTGGTTTTGCGAAGGCCGGTGAGGGCCCAAGGCTTATTGAAGAGAAAGCTACTTATCATACAGGCCGTATTCCCGTCAATGTCGATGGCGGCTTGCTTTCCAAGGGGCATCCCATCGGCGGCACCGGCGGGTCGCAGGTTAGAACCATTGTGAAGCAGCTCAGAGGAGAGGCGGGCGAATCCCAGGTTAAAAATCCCAAGATCGGGCTGGTTCACAACGTCGGTGGCGTGGGCACTTATGCCAACGTAATCATCTTCGGGAGGGATTAAGCGATGGATTTCAGCAATTTCGGAGTAGTCAGTTTTACGGGGCAGGCCAAATCGGCGGCTTTCGTTGACCATCTGGCAGAGGGCAAGTTGACGGGCACAATTTGCAAAAAGTGTGGCAGGAAGTATTTCCCTCCGCGTATGGATTGTGCTCAGTGTATGAGCGATGAAGTGGAATGGTTTGAGATAAAAGGGCCGGGAAAGCTGGTTACCTATTCGACGGTGATTTTCGGGCCTTCCGGATTTGAGGAGGTTCAGCCTTATACTCTGGGGATCGTGGAATTTCCCGAGGGTGTGCGGGTGCTGGCCAAGATTAGCGCTAAGGTGGATACGGCCAGCATCAAAACCGGGATGAAGTTGAAGCCGGTTCCCCGGAAGTTAAATGAAAGCAAGCTTACTTATGAGTTTGAGGTTTGATTTTCAGTTTGCGTAAGTGGAGTGCTGTCCCGTAGATTCCTTAAGGTAATATGATGAGGAAGTCCGGATGTGTGAAGCTTCATTGGCGGGATTCGGGTTGATCAAAAGGTTCGTTAGAAGAATTCAATTTTACAGAAGCATTAGCGGGCTTTCTTGTTCTATTGACTCTGGAAGAAGCCGTATATTATAATGAACACAGCAATTTGAAGCAAAAAAACGTGTGAATTTATGGATCCATGTGGCTTGCCCCTCTTTTGATTACCCGGATGATCCGTGAAGAAAATGCGGGATGAAAACGTGAGGGAGTTTCTTCAAACATAACTAGGAGGATGGACTTATGAAAAACAAGGAAATGACGGTAGCTCAGGTTATTAAGCAGATAAAGAACGGTGATACGATAGTGATCGGCGGTTGGGGTATGGTTCGTAAACCGCTGGCTTTGATCAGGGAGATTGCCAAGTCCGATCTCAAGGACCTGACTGTTATGGGACTCGCCGGTATGGATCTGGATATGCTGGTAGCCGCGGGTAAAGTCAAAAAGGCAATCACCGGCTTTGTGGCTTTTGAAGGCAGCGAAGGCCGGGCAGTGGCCTATGACGAGGCCAGAAAGAACGGCAAGATAGAGTATATGGAATTGTCCGAGAACATGATTATTTCCGGCTGGAAGGCTGCTGCCGAGCGAATTCCCTTCTATCCCACCCGATCCGGTCTGGGAACAGATATTCTGAAGTACAATCCTGATATAAAAACTTTTAAGGCGCCTTATACTGGCGAAAAGCTGGTAGCCATGCCGGCACTCAGGGCTGATGTGGCTTTGATTCACTGTAATGAGGCCAGTCCCGAAGGATATGCCACCATCAAAGGGGACAAGCTATGGGATCATATCATAATCCGGGCTGCAGATAAGGTTTTCGTAAGCGCTGAGAAGATTGTTCCTCGGCATGAACTCCAGAAAGACCTGAAGGATATCAAGGTTCTCACACCCTGGGTTACCGGGGTTGTTGAGATTCCCAATGGAGCACGCCCCGGCACGATTTTCCCGGACTATACACAGCCTGGTAACCGAACTATCAAAGCTTATATGGATGCGGCCCTTGACCCCGCAAAGTTTAAAGCGTATCTGGAAAAATATTAGCCTCATCTTGGAATAAAACTCAAACGGAGGATGTACATTGGCAAAAGAAACTAAGGCAGCAACTAAGACCAAGGCAGCGGTTAAAACCACGAGCAAGAAGTCCCCGGAGAAGTCTTCAACTGTAGAACTGGCAGGCGATTATACCGTGGAAGAACAATTGTGTTGTGCAATGGCGCGGGAGTTTGGCCCCAATGATAATATAGCTTTATCAGGTGTTCTCAACTGGACGTTTGTCGCCGAGGCGCTGGCCCAGAAGATGTACGGTGCTCAATTGGCACTTCATCATGATTATTCCCTGGTTGGCGGGGCCGGTTGTCTGACGGAAAACCCTCGCTTCCCGTTCCAGGTTGGCAATCCGCCGCCGGAGTACGTATCTGCCCCAATTACCAGCGAAGATATCTTTGCGATGGTGCTTGGTGGCAAGTGGTGCATTATGATGCAGCCTGTTCAGGTGGATAAATACGGTAATTGCAATCTGGCCCTTGTTGGTAATCCGGAGAAACCGGAGCGGTACTTCGTTGGTTCAAGGGGCCTGCCGGATAATTCCACCAATGCCGTGCGGTGCTATTTCACGGTGCCGAACCACCAGAAGAGAGTTTTTGTGGAGGACGTCGATTTCAGGTCTTCCGCCGGGTGGGGGCCTGAACGTAAGGCTGGCGATATTCCCTATGGTGCGGTTGCAAAGGTTTTTACCAACCTGTGTGTGTTTGATATCGATCCCAAGACCAAGCAAATGCGGCTGGCCTCGGTTAACAAGGGAGTGACGGTAGATCAGGTACTGAAGAATACCGGTTTCAAACCAATAATACCTGCAGGTGGAGTGCCGGAAACGGCAGTGCCTACTAAAGAAGAGCTTCGTTTGATTCGAGAAGTCATTGATGGCGCCGGTATCAACCGGTTGGATCACGGTACCCCCGAGGCAAAGAAGGCGGTATTTGACCAGATTAATGACGGAACCAAATTCCAGCAGATTTATCCCGGCAGGAAATAGTACCGATAGTAAAGATGGGCAAATTACAATGCCCCCGGTCTTATATCGACAGGGGGCATTGTTTGATTAGAAGGCATAATTCATAATGTTAAAGAAGTCGTGTTAAGGAACCTGATGAATAAGTAGCTACGGATAGGGGAGATGGGAACCGTGCCTGCCGGAATACAATTAGGCAGGGTGAGAACAATTAAAATATCGTGTGTGCAAACCCCTGTAATGTTTCAGGTTAGGTGGAAGAGAGATGAGTCAGGATTATACAGCTAGTGATATCCAGGTCTTGAAAGAATTCGAGGCGGTGCGTCTAAGGCCGGGAATGTATATTGGCAGCACCGATCAGCGAGGTTTGCACCATCTGGTTCATGAGATACTTGATAATGCCATCGATGAAGCTATGGCCGGGTACTGCGATCGGGCTAGCGTTGTGATCCATGCTGATAACAGCGTTACCGTAACGGATAACGGTCGCGGCATTCCGGTGGATATACACCCAGCCACCGGGGTTTCCGCTCTTCAGACTGTGATGACTACGCTGCATGCCGGGGCCAAGTTTGGCGGTGGGGCTTATAAGGTTTCCGGTGGATTGCATGGAGTGGGTGCTTCAGTGGTGAACGCGCTTTCCTCCTCTTTTATGGTGGATGTTGCCCGTGACGGCAAACTGCATCGGCAGCAATTCAAGCGCGGGGTTCCTTTGAGTCGTGTTCATGCGATCGGGGATTGCGATGGACATGGTACCACGGTCACCTTTATCCCCGATGAAGAGATTTTTGCCACCGTGGATTACGATTTCAATATTCTGGCGCAGAGATTCCGGGAAATGGCCTATTTGAATCGAGGGGTATGGCTTGATTTCAAAGATGAAAGAACTGATCGGGAGATCAGCTTTTACTTTGAAGGCGGGAGCATCAGTTTTGTTCATCAGTTGAATCGCAAGAGAACGGTTATTCATCCCAAGCCAATTCATATCACCAAGTCAATTGGTAACACTGTAATTGATATTGCCATACAGTATAATGAGGGGTTCAGTGAGACCACTCTTGCCTTTGCCAATTGCATAAATACAATTGACGGCGGGTCGCATCTTACCGGTTTCCGCGCGGCATTAACCAGGGTTTTAAATGATTATGCCCGCAAAAATAAGGTGATTAAAGAGAGTGAGCCCAATCTCTCCGGTGATGATGTGCGGGAGGGGTTGGTAGCGGTTGTCAGCGTTAAACTGACCTCGCCGCAGTTTGAAGGACAAACCAAGACCCGGTTGGGCAATCCCGAACTGAAGACTCAGGTTGAAGCTACTGTCTATGAAGGCCTTGGTATTTACCTTGAGGAGCATCCTCAGGAAGCCAAGCTTATACTGGAGAAATGTCTTACTACCGCCCGGGCTCGCGAGGCTGCCAGAAAGGCGCGTGAACTGGTTACCAAGAAAGCGGGGTTTGAGGGGGGAGGATTGCCGGGCAAGCTGGCGGATTGTTCGGAGAAGAATCCTGCTAATCGGGAACTATATATTGTCGAGGGGGATTCGGCCGGTGGTTCAGCCAAACAGGGCCGGGATCGTAATTTCCAGGCGATACTGCCGCTCAAGGGTAAAATCCTGAATGTGGAGAAAGCCCGACCGGAAAAGATGCTTTCTCATGAGGAAATAAGGGCCCTGATAATTGGGTTGGGGGCTGGTGCCGGTATGGCAGATGGAGCGAAGATGGATCTTTCCAAGCTTCGCTATCACCGTGTTATCATCATGACTGATGCTGATGTGGATGGTGCTCACATTCGTACCCTGCTGCTTACTTTCTTTTTCCGGTACATGCCGGACCTTATTAATAACGGGCATTTGTATATAGCCCAGCCTCCTCTTTACAGCGTCAAAAAGGGCAAGGAACATCACTGGGTTTACTCCGATGAATTGAAGGACGAGTTGATTGAGAAGATGGGGTCTAAAGGGGTGACGGTACAACGCTACAAGGGTTTGGGTGAGATGACCCCTGAGCAACTCTGGGATACTACCATGAATCCCGAGACGCGTACCATGCTTCAGGTGAGCATCGAAGATGCCATCAAGGCTGATGAAATCGTGGAAATGCTGATGGGGGAGGATGTTCCTCCGCGCAAATCCTTTATCCAGGCACATGCTGCACAGGTGAAGAATCTGGATATTTAGTGGATATTTAGCCTGGTTTCATGTCAATCGCAAACTGACGCAATGTCATTCTGAGGGAATCCTCCCTGATGACCGAAGAATCTCCCTGTTTAAAGAAGAGATTCTTCGCTGCGCTCAGAATGACATTTCATGTGCGACAGGCCCTAGTTCAACCAGCGTTTCTTTCTTTTGTAATGCTTGATTTCCCGGTAGCTTTTTGCCTGTCCGCTGGTGCCTACCCCCAGATAAAATTCTTTTACATCATCGTTGTTTATCAGTTCGGAGGACGGCCCCTCAAGCACAACTCTCCCGTTTTCCAATATGTAAGCATATTCTGAAATAGAGAGAGCCGCTCTGGCATTTTGTTCGACAAGGAGTATTGATACCTTTTCCTCGCTGTTGATTTTTTTGATTATCGAGTAAATCTCCTGTTGCAGGAGGGGAGCAAGCCCAAGGGATGCCTCATCTATCATAATGATTCGGGGATGGGCCATCAGGGCTCGGCCTACCACCAGCATTTGCTGTTCACCGCCGGAGAGGTAACCGCTGGTCTGATTGCGAAGGGACCCGATTTTAGGGAAATATCCGTATACCATATCCAGATCCATTTTCAGGTTACCTTCTTTGCCGGCCACATAGGCTCCTGCTTTCAGGTTCTCTTCCACAGTGAGGTGTTCCAGAATTCTTCTTCCTTCCAGCACCTGTATTATTCCCCGTTTGGCAACATCTTCCGGGTCGCCGTTCTCTATTCGGTACCCATCGTAATAAATATTCCCATCGGTTACCTTGCCTTCTTCTGCCATAAGCAATCCTGAAATAGCATTGAGTGTAGTGGTCTTGCCTGCTCCGTTGCTTCCCAGAAGCGCAACCAGCCCCCCCTCTCGCAGAGTGAGCGAAACCCCTTTGAGTACCAGGATAACGTTCAGGTATTTAACTTCAACGTCATTCATCTCCAGTAAAGCCATTCTTTGCCTCCGCAGTATTTCCAGATTGTTTACTATTCACCCAGATAGGCTTTAATCACAACCGGATTTTGTTTGATTTCAGCGGGAATGCCTTCGGCGATTTTTCTTCCGAAATCCAGCACAACTATCCTGTTGGCTATATCCATGACCACGCCCATATCGTGCTCGATAAGAACAATGGCCACTCCTCTTTCTTCCTGAACATCCAGAATGAATCTGGCCATATCCTCTTTTTCTTCCACGTTCATTCCTGCCATCGGCTCATCAAGAAGGAGAAGCTTGGGTTCCTGGGTCAGCGCTCTTCCCAAGTCTATCCGCTTGCGCAATCCGTATGAAAGTGAGCCCACCACCGATTCCCTATATTTCTGCATTTCCAGGAAGTCAATAGTTTCTTCCACGGCATGACGGTGTTTTATCTCTTCATGGTGTGCCCGCCCAAAGTAAATAGCTCCCTCGATGAAAGTAGATTTGAACATAAAATGCCTGGCGGCCATGAGATTATCAACGGTGGTCAGACCGGTGTAAAGTTGAATATTCTGGAATGTCCTGCTTATACCGAGCCGGGCAATTTTGTCAGGCCGTTGCCGGGTAATTCGCTGTCCTTCAAAGCGTATCTCCCCCGATGCTGGTTTGTAGAAACCGTTTATACAATTGAGCATGGAAGTTTTTCCCGCACCATTGGGCCCGATGATGGCGAGAATCTCGCCTTTGCGAACATCAAAACTCACCCCTGCCAGTGCTGTGACACCGCCAAAAGTAAGGGTTACGTCTTCGATTTCCAAAGCCTGTGGACTATTCATAATGACAATAGCTCCTTTGACAATGCGTTTAGTTTATCCAATCACAATTCCTCTGCGCTGTCAAGCAAATTACGTTCTGCAAACTCTTTACATGAGTTTATAGACCAGATTTTTTTCTTCCTCCAGATTTGTTATCTTGAGATCAAGCCTGGCGTCTTTCAGGGCTTTTAATATGTGCCCCATTTTTTCTCCTTGAGGTATGCCCATGTCCAGAAGACTATCACCATCGAGTTCACACTTGATATAAACCAGGTCATGGAGATAAAACTGGAGCCGCTCTTTCGCGGCTGACGAATCTGAAGCTATTGCTACCCCTTTGACAGCTTCCGGCAGGTGGTGTTTCAACCGGTGATATATCTGGCTGGGCCGAAGCCCGGCGGTTTCCAGATATGCAAGGTCTTTTTTAAGGCGGGCCGTGTTTCGTACTATCCGGGCGGCCCACCCCGCCATTTTGAACCGGGCCACGAACTTTTCAATTTCTTCCGGTTTGAATCGATAAGCGATGATTGACAGATAGATAGCGGGCAGGGCAAGAGAATCTGCATTCGAACGCCTTGCCTTTACAAATCTTTTTGCCAGCCAGTCATCACCGCTTAGCGATGGGTAGAGCATATGGAGCACACCCAGATTATCGGCGCGGATGATGGCCTTTTCCGGCTTTTCCTCGTTCAGGATAAGTTCAAGTTCATGCCACAGGCGTTCGGCTGTTACTGTGCTCAGCCCCTCCAGATTATGCTGGAGCAGTTCTTCAGTTTCAGACTCCAGATGAAAATCGAGACGCTGTTCGTAGCGAATGGCGCGCAGAATACGGGTGGGGTCATCCTTAAAACTCTTGCGATGTAGGATTCGGATCAGCTTTTTGGCCAGGTCATGTTGTCCGTTGTGGGGATCAAGTAATTCTCCGAATGAATCCGGTGACAGATGGATAGCCATGGCGTTGATGGTGAAATCGCGTCTGGCCAGGTCGTCATAGATAGTGCCTGTTTGAACTCTGGGCAGCGCTCCCGGCCTTTCATAAGTTTCAGAGCGTGCGGTTACCAGATCGAGGCTGAAGTTTTTTGATTGTAATTTTGCGGTGCCAAAGCGTGGATGGGCCTCGTTTGTAGCAGCAGAGTCGGCTATAAAAATAAAAAACGGTTGTAATCAGGGAATCTCTGAACATTGGCAACTTCGGGGTTAGAGGTCATGCTTGCCAAAGCAATTAGGGAATTGGGAATGCCGGTAATGCTTCGCGTTTCCGGGGATTTCCTTCAGTTGCTCGAATCCGGCCATAGCTCAAAGTGGCACGGAAAGTGATGCCAAAATGGCTGGAGTTAAAGTGCCTCATGTGGTCAACCTCTAGATCAAATAAATTGCCTGCCTGCATTGAGCGTAATCTCTTAACCCTTCTGTCCGAGGCTTGTTTTAGCTGTAAAAGGTCGCTTTCTGAATTGCTGTGCTATAATGGGTGCGTTCGGGCAAGGAGGCAAAATTGCAATTGAAAGGTAAAGTTCACAAATATGGTGCCAATGTCGATACAGATGCCATTATTCCGGCAAGGTATCTTAACGTTTCCGACCCGGATGAACTGGCTAAACACTGTATGGAAGATATCGATGCCGGGTTTGTCAAAAAAGTGAAGAAGGGGGATGTCATTGTAGCTTCCACCAATTTTGGCAGCGGATCATCGCGAGAGCATGCACCGCTGGCCATCAAAGCTTCCGGTATAAGCTGTGTGATTGCCGAGAGCTTCGCCAGGATTTTCTATCGCAATTCCATGAATGTCGGCTTGCCAATCCTGGAATGTGCCGAAGCTGCTCAAAAAAGCGACGCTGGAGATGTTCTGGTAGTGGATCTTATCGAAGGTAAGGTTACCAATTCTACCAAAGGAATCAGCTTTACTGCCGAGCCGTATCCCGATTTCATGATGGAACTGATTTCTGCTGGCGGGCTGATTGGCTATACTCGCGAGAAGCTTGGCTTTGGAGAAAACAGATGAAATTCAAAGTTGCTGTTTTGCCCGGTGACGGGGTCGGGCCTGAAGTTATTGCCGAAGGAGTGAAAACCCTTAAACGGATCGGCGAAAAATACGGGCATGAATTTAATTTGAATTATGGCGATATTGGAGGCGTTTCGATTGATCACCATGGGGTCGCGCTTGCACCTGAAGTTCTGCAAATGTGCAAAAAGTCCCATGCAGTCTTTCTCGGCGCAGTTGGCGGCCCCAAATGGGATAATCCGTTGGCAAAAGCCAGACCGGAGGACGGCCTGCTGGCTCTCAGAAAAGGTTTAAAACTTTTTGCTAATCTGAGGCCGGTCAGGATTTTCCCCGAACTCGTTGACCATGCTAACCTCAAACCTGAGGTAATTAAAGGTGTCGACTTTATATTTGTACGGGAACTGACCGGCGGACTTTACTTTGGCAAGCCCAAAAAGCGGTGGGTGACTTCGCAGGGCAGGAAAGCGGTTGACACTATGGCCTATTCCGAAAAAGAGATTGAGCGCATAGTTCGGGTTGGATTTGAAATTGCCCGTACCCGGAAAAAGAAACTGATCTCGGTGGATAAGGCCAACGTGCTGGAAACTTCACGGCTGTGGAGACAGGTTGCCACCGAGGTTGCCGCAGATTACCCCGATGTAGAACTGGAACACCAGCTTGTCGACGCCTGCTCGATGAGAATAATCCAGCAGCCATCTGCGCTTGACGTGCTGGTTACCGAAAACACTTTTGGCGATATCCTAACCGATGAATCTTCCATGCTGGCGGGTTCCATGGGAATGCTTCCATCGGCCAGCCTGGCGAGTGTGCCTGAAGGCAAGTCATCTCGCGCCTTCGGCCTTTATGAGCCAATTCATGGCAGCGCTCCCCGACGGGCCGGATTGAACATGGCCAATCCCATTGCCACCATTCTTAGTTGCGCCATGATGCTGAGATATTCCTTTGCTCTCCCAAAAGAAGCTGATGCTGTCGAACATGCTGTGAGCCTGACTTTAAAGGAAGGTTACCGCACTTATGACATCATGAGTGAAGGAATGAAAAAAGTGGGAACAAAGGAAATGGGCGACCTGATTGCCCAAAAGATCGCGTGAACCTTTGAATAATTGTTCCCCGGCATGGTGATTAATACCACCAGCTTCAAATTCTTGACAGAACTTCAAATAGCCATTAGCATCTAATTGGTCGTGCTAGGTGGGGAGCTAGCGGTGCCTTGTAACCCGCAATCCGCTATAGCGGGGCTGAATCCCCACTTGAGGTCGCTAGTTCTTTCGGGACTGCTCCTATCAGGCGGTGCTGAGAGCCGGGTCCTGCGCGGCAGAGAGCTATGAATCCCGTCAGGTCCGGAAGGAAGCAGCGGTAAATAGTAAACTCTGGGTGCCGCAGGTAAGCCTGGCTTGAGTCATCTGATAGAGGCAAGCCGCGAGGCTGGATCGAGGGTGGGTGCACGGCCAAAGATGGATCGCAGCATCAGTTTCATCAAAGATACGATTTGCTCAAAGAAAGGTAATTTTTTGCCTGAAGAATCCCCCCATCTGCTTGCTCAAACTAAAAAACTGCTGAAGCAGTTTCACCTCAGAGCCAGAAAAGGTTTGGGGCAGCATTTCCTGATTGATCCGGTAGCGCTGCAGGCTTCGATTTCTGCGGCTGAACTTTCATCTGATGACACTGTTATAGAGGTTGGGCCGGGATTGGGGGTATTAACCGAAGAACTGGCAAAATCTGCCAAAAAGGTTATTGCCATTGAAGTCGATTCCCTGATTGCTTCACTGCTCCAGAAACGGTTCACCGGCTACTCAAATGTTTCCATCATGAACGCTGATATACTTCAAGTCGATATAGCTCATGAAATCTGCAACTCCGAATACAAAGTTGTGGCTAATTTGCCTTATTATGTTGCTGCCCCCACTATCCGTTGTTTCCTGGAAGCGAAGGAAAAGCCCTCCCGGATGGTGGTGATGGTGCAGAAGGAAGTGGCAGAAAATATGACCGCCTGTCCCGGAAAGATGGGCCTGTTCAGTGTGAGTGTGCAATTGTATGGGAATCCATCTATTGTTCACTATGTTCCGGCCAATAGCTTCTATCCTGTGCCCAAAGTCGATTCGGCTATTGTGTCTATTGATGTTTACAGCCAACCTGCGGTGGCAATTACACCGGACGAGTTCTTCAGGGTGGTGAAAGCGGGATTCAGCGCACCGAGAAAACAGTTGCGCAATTCGTTAGCGAACGGGCTTTCTGTTGAACCTGTGGTCGCTGCCGATATCCTAAATGAAGCGGGAATTGATTATAAACGCCGAGCAGAGACACTCACTCTTGATGAGTGGGCAAAACTTTGCGAATCCGTCAGCAGAGGATTGAAATGTTGACTCTTTCCGCTCATGCCAAAATCAATTTGACTCTTGAAGTGCTGGGAAAGCGGGATGATGGCTACCATGATATCGCCAGCATTCTGCAGACGATTGACCTGGCGGATGTAATTTCCTTCGAGCCCTCGGATGATCTCGAATTCGTTTGTCAAAATACGAGCGGAATCAGGATTGACCTGCTGGAACAATCAATACTCAAAGCAGCAAATTTATTGCGCGCCGAAACTGGCTGCAACGATGGTGCGCTGATCAGCATGGAAAGCGTGGGAATTCCACGGGCTGCCGGACTAGGTTCGAGTTCCACCGATTCGGCTGCGGTGCTGAAAGGGTTGAATGAACTCTGGTCGCTGGGACTTTCAACGAATGACCTGACCCTGCTGGCTGCAAAACTCGGTTCCGATACTCCTTTTTTCATCCGTGGCGGCACAGCGCTTGCCGAGGGTCGCGGGGAAAAAATCACCCCGCTCCCTTCACCGGATCAGTTCTGGTTAATTTTGCTTTGCCCCCGGTTTCCTTCTATCGCTGATAAAACCGCACGGATGTACGCCATGCTTTCATCTTCTGATTTCACCAGTGGCAATTTGACCAATAACCTTGTCGTAACATTGCTTAATGAATCTCACTTGAATTTTAACATGTTATGTAATACCTTTGAAAAGGTGGCTTTTGATTTCTTCCCGGGACTTGACGAATTTCGTCTGAAATTTCTCGAAGCCGGAGCAAAGCGGGTTCATCTGGCAGGGGCAGGGCCAACTCTATTTGCTTTGGTTTCAGATAAAAAGCAGGGCAGGGATCTGTTGACCTCTTTGGGAAATGAGGGGATGACACTGTATTTGACCCACACATTGTAGCAGATACAGGATTAGATTATATGCCGGAAATTATGGAAGATAGAAACAGAAGGACAAAGGTCCTGCTTTTACTGGGGCTTTTGCTGATATTTGCTGTTACGGTAATTGTATGGCAACTGGATATCGACTGGAAAGAACAGATTCGGGCATATGGCTACTTCGGGGTTTTCGTTCTTAGTCTGGTTACATGCGCTACCATTGTGTTACCCTTCCCGGGGGAAGTGGCTTTACTTGCCGCACCGGGTATTATGAACCTTTCCTGGATAGGGGTATTTTTGCTCGGTTTGGTAGCCAGTATAGGTGCTACTATAGGTGAACTCACCGCATATTATGCCGGTCGCTGGGGCAGAGCAGTTGTGGCTGATAAATATATGAAACATTATGAGCAAACAGCCAGCAGAATGAAACGTTATGGGGGTTTAACCATTTTTGTGTTTGCCCTGACGCCCCTGCCTTTTGATATTGCGGGGATTGCGGCTGGAAGCTTAAGATTCCCGATACTGGAATTCCTTGCATACTGCTGGGCGGGAAGAGTGGTGCGCTCTCTCATTGTGGTTTATGCGGGATGGTATGGCTGGGAGTCGGTTGAGCGAATCTTTTTTTAGGGAGTGATCGTGACTGGCACTATAAAGGATCGTATTTATGTTGCACTCGACCTGGAAACTACCGGGCTGAGCCCTGATAGTGATGCGATTATTGAAGTAGGAGCAGTCAAATTCCGAAACGGACAGTGCCTCGATTCCTTCCAGACGCTGGTTAATCCTCACAGGATGGTTCCGTTGAATATTCAGCGACTCTGCAATATAGCACAAGCTGAAGTCGAAGCCGCACCATCATTCGCCGAGGTAGCACAGAAGCTGGAGGATTTTCTGGAAGATCACCCGATTGTGGGTCATAATATCTCTTTCGATCTTGATTTTCTGGCACGCAAAAGTATCAGGCTCTCTGCTGTCTCCTGCGATACACTCGATATGGCAAAGCTGCTTTTGCCCGGAATTTCAGAACGCAACCTTTCGTCTGTAGCGGGTTATCTGCATATTCCCAATTCAACAGCACACCGCGCTCTGGCTGATGCTGAGATGTCACGAGCAATTTTTGCGGCATTGCTGGATAAGATTTATACAGTCGATCCGATTGTCCTGAGCGAACTGGCCCGCCTGACGAATAGAATGAACTGGTGGCTTGGGGATTTGCTGGATGACGTGGCCCGCGAAAGAGGTGCGAATTTGCTGCTCGGTGAAGCGGGACTTGAAAAGGCGTGTTTTGGTGCCGGGAAACCCGCTAAAAAGGCCCCGTTAATCCATGAGGAGGAAATGACCCGGCTGGATATCGACGAACTGACAAGTTATTTCGGCGCTGATGGCCCTCTGGCCCGTGCTTTCCCTGCTTACGAGGAGCGTCCCCAGCAAATAGCCATGATGCAGGCAGTTGCCCTGTCGCTCAATGAAAAAGAGCACCTGATTGTGGAAGCGGGCACGGGCACGGGCAAGTCCATGGCTTATCTTTTGCCCGCAGCTCTATTTGCGCTGCAAAATAAAACCCCGGTGGTTGTTTCCACAAATACCATCAATTTGCAGGAACAACTCGTGCATAAGGACATCCCCGATTTGCTGGATGCGCTTGGCCCGGAAAATCCTGTCTCCGGCATTGAAGTGGCTCAACTCAAAGGACGAACAAACTACCTCTGTTTGCGGCGGTGGGGAATAATGCGCAAAACCGAAGGATTGCCCCAGGAAGCAATCCAGCTCCTTGCCAGAGTCCAGGTTTGGCTGCTATCAACTCAGACAGGCGATCGATCGGAAATTAACATTGATTCCAGAGAATTACCGTTCTGGTATCGGATATGTGCCCAGTCGTATGACTGCTTGGGAAAGAAGTGCCCCTATCAACAGAGGGGTTTTTGTTTTTTGCATCGGGCTCGAAAGTCAGCGGAAAGCGCTCACCTGATCGTAATCAATCATGCTCTGCTGCTTTCTGAAATAGCCGCGGGAGGCCAGATTCTCCCCCCTTATTCTCATCTCATCATTGACGAAGCCCATCATGTTGAAGAGGTAGCTACTGCTCAGCTTGGCATAGAGATTCGGGAGAAGGACATTTTCGAATATCTCGATCAAATATTCCAGGAGTCAGACGGCCTGCGCTCCGGCGTTGTTCCCCAGTTGCAATATCTGGCGCGATCGGAGGATTTTTCTCGGGCGAGCGAACTCAGAGAGGTGATTGATCCCCTTATAGCTGGAATAGCAAAAGCTCGCAATAGAGTGGCCGAGTTCTTTAACG
Organism: Dehalococcoidia bacterium; assembly: GCA_041300025.1. Classification (GTDB taxonomy): domain Bacteria; phylum Chloroflexota; class Dehalococcoidia; order SZUA-161; family SpSt-899; genus JBGLNL01. The sequence goes on from JBGLNL010000001.1 coordinate 425,783, forward strand.
AGTTCGGATCGCTTTTACAGAGTCTCGGAGAAGGCCAGGGTGAATATGATATGAACGTGAGAATCACCTCGGCGGTACGGGCTCAACCAGCCTGGTCGGAGATTGAAATAGGTTGCGAGAATCTGATCGGTACCTTACGAGAAATTGCCAAATTGTTGCGAAAGGCAGATGCTGTGGTTGATGGGCTTTCTGTTTCGGAGGCACTCAGATTTGAGCTCGTTACGGTGATCAATATTGGCGAGGAATTGAAAGAACAACTGGATTTACTGGTATTCCACCCCGATGAAAATACCGTTCACTGGCTCACGCTGGGCAGGAAAAACAATATGATAACGCTGCACTCGGCTCCATTATATGTAGGCTCAATTTTGAGTAGCCAGCTTTATTTGCGCATGGATTCCCTGATTCTCACCGGGGCAACCTTGAGCACGGAGAGAAATTTTGAGTATTTGAAGGGGCGACTGGGAATCGGGGAGGTTAATGAACTTCTCCTTGACTCTCCATTCGATTATGAGAAAGCGGCGCTCGTGTATCTGGTTTCGGATATCCCTGAACCGGGGAGCGCAGGCTATCAGGAAGCGCTGGGAAAAGCTCTAATTTCGCTTTGCGGCGCCATGCAGGGAAAATCATTAATGCTTTTTACCTCCCATGCTGCTTTGCGGTCGACGAAAGCTGCAATAGAAGATATCTTAATGGAAGATGACATCCTCGTTCTGGGGCAGGGCGTGGACGGACCTCCACGTAAACTCATTGCGTCTTTGCAGGGAAACAGCCGGACGGTGATTCTGGGGGCCGCCAGTTTCTGGGAAGGGGTGGATGTGGTGGGTGATGCACTAAGCGTGCTGGGGATCGTCAGGTTGCCATTCAATGTGCCATCGGATCCGGTCTTTGCGGCTCGTTCGGAAACCTTTGCCAACCCCTTCAATGAATATGCTTTGCCTCAGGCTGCTTTCAAGTTCAAGCAGGGCTTTGGCCGCCTGATCCGCTCGAAGAGCGATCGAGGGATGCTGGTTGTACTGGATAGCCGTCTGAGTAACAGGGGATACGGCCGTATTTTCCTGAATTCGCTCCCTTCGTGCCGGGTGGAAAAAGGACTGGCTCGGAATTTGCCCCGCATGGTGCAGGAATGGTTCGGGGAAAAGAGATTGAAAGGTGATTATCAATGAAACCAAAATTAAGAACTGTACAGCCCGATTTTGTCAGGCACGAGGGAGCGCCCTACGTTTTGCTGCGTGATCCGTTGAGTCTGGCGGAAGGGACATTGCTCATTCCCCAGCCTCTGGCCCCGGTGCTCGTCCTTTGCGACGGGAGCAGAGACATTGCGGAATTGCAAAAGGATTTTGAACAATATACCGGGATTAAACTTACGTCTGAAAACCTGGAAGATATGATTTCCCAACTGGACAAAATGTTGCTCCTGAACAACGAGCGCTCCGCCCGGGCAATTGAGGCTTCACTTGCGGGATTTCGATCTGCCGATTACCGCCCTCCAGCTTTGAGCGGAGGCAGCTATCCCGCCGATCCGAAAGTCCTGAAATCCATGCTCAAAAAATATGCCGAAGCCTTACCCGAAACCACTCCATCAAATACCGTGCGAGGAGTGATCAGCCCGCACATCGATTATCATCGCGGCGGGTCGGTTTATGCCCGGGTCTGGCAACAGGCTTCCCGAACTATCGGGAAAATCGATCTGGCAATCATTTTCGGGACGAATCATCTGGGAGGAAACAATTTATTTGCCCTTACCCGGCAAAATTATGCCACCCCGTTTGGAATTGTTCCGACGGCGGTGGATTTGGTCGACCGGTTAGCAGAATACATTGGCCATGAAATTGCTTTCGAAGATGAGTTGTATCACCGAAACGAACATTCAATTGAGCTGGACCTGATATGGCTCCATCATTATCTTGCAGGCAGGAAGACATGCGAGTTGTTGCCAATTCTCTGCGGTTCATTTGAAAAATTCATTAATGGTGCTAATGAACCATCTGACAGCGAAGAGATATCGGCTGTTGTGGATTTTCTGCAGGAAGTAACCAGAAACCGTCGAACGCTGGTTATAGCGGCAGCGGATCTGGCTCATATGGGCCCGGCATTTGGTGATTCATTTCAAATTGACGATACAGCCCGAACAGAGATCGACAGGGCGGATCGGGAATTAATCGCATCCATGTGTTCCTCTGATGCAGCCAATTTTTTCTCGCTGATTAAGAAAGAAAAAGACGCCCGGCGCATCTGCGGACTGACTCCGATCTATTTAACCCTCAGGATACTCGGCAATGCTCACGGTAAAATGTGCGGCTATGACCAGTGTCCCGCCGATGGTACGGATACTTCTCTTGTCTCTATTTGCGGAGTAGTGCTGGAGTAGGGTCGCCAGTGTAAGTTTTTACTTATCTGCGCAGTGCGATGTGCATGTGCATGAATAACTTGCTCATGGATAGTTACTCATGAGAAATTTGAATGTGATAGAATAACAGCGTAGCAAATAATTTCTCAATTCGAAATCGGAGGATTCGTATAGGGCAATGAGCAGGAAAAAACACAAACCCTTTCTTCAGACAAATCAGGGAAGAGGAATAGTAGGCTTAGTTGCTATTGGGATCGCCTTTATATTTGTGTTTACCCTGATACCCAAAAATACTTCAGATAATCAGGCGGATGAAGATGAGTTGGAAAATGTTCGTCATGGCATTGAGGAAATGTTGCAGGATACCTCAATTGTGAATTTTCAGACAGATGAGCGAATTGAGGGTTTTGTGGATACCGAGTCCAGCGCAACGAGGGATATGACCGATGGCGGCCTGATCGACATAGTAGATAGTTATGTAAAGAGCGGAAGCATTTCACCATTGAGTGAGTATCTTGGGGGAGACGTCACCATTTATTACTACTGGCTCGAAGCTGACGGCACGCTGCATCAGGAAGTGCCATAGCTATCGTTGCGCTTTCTTGACCCCTCTCTACCCCCTTGATATTATGGACATGACATGATCCAGTTCGAAACACCCCCATTCAGGCCCCCCAGCGAAGCGCAGTCCCTGCTGGTGAGAGCCACTCGCAACTGTCCCTGGAACCGCTGCGCCTTCTGTTATGGAATGCACTGGAACCGTCAGAAGCTTGAGTTGCGTCCGGTGGAGGATATCAAACAGGATATTCGGAATATGAAAGCACTGGCCGATGAGATCATTGCCTGGGCCGAGCAGAACAATTACAGGGATCAAATCGAGCGAGTGGCTGCTTCCAACGGCATCCTGTGGCTTACCAATGAAGGAGTAAAAACCGCCTTTATCGGCGATTCCGATAGTCTTATCATGAAAACCCCGGATCTTCTTGAAGTTGTCGAATTCATGCACCGGACTTTTCCCACGCTGGAACGCGTGACCAGTTACGCTCGGGCCAAAACAGTTTTGAGTAAGTCTCAGGATGAACTGGCGCAGCTTCGGCAGGCAGGGCTCACCAGATTGCATCTTGGATTGGAAACCGGCGACGACGAATTACTGAAATTCATAGATAAAGGCGCTACCGCAGAAGAAATGATCGAAGCCGGGAAACGGGTCAACGCAGCCGGCATATCCCTTTCCGAATATGTGATCCTGGGGATGGGTGGCCGAGACAAGTGGGAACAGCACGCCCGTGGAACGGCCCGAGTACTCAACGCCATCGATCCCGCCTTCATCAGGGTGCGCACGCTGATAGTCTTCCCGGGGACACCGCTTCAGGAGGCTATCGATCGTGGAGAATTCCATCAAATATCCGCCGAAGAAGTCTTGCGCGAGGAAAGGCTGCTCATCGAATTGCTGGAGGTAAATTCGGAATTTGTTTCCGATCATGTTTCAAATTATCTTCCCATCAACGGCAAGCTGCCGGAGTCAAAGGCGGAAATGCTGGAGCAAATAGATACCGTTCTGGCAGTCTCTGCTTCTCCAAATAAACTGAGACTTTGGCGCGAGGAGCATCCCTGATGGCAGAGGTTTTCTACCGCAAATGGCGGCCCCGTACCCTTTCGGAAGTAGTGGGACAGGAGCCGGTAACTAGAACCCTGATGAATGCCCTCATCACCGGGCGGGTGGCACATGCGTATCTCTTTTTCGGGCCCCGGGGTACTGGCAAAACCAGCACCGGGCGCATACTGGCCAAGGCGGTCAACTGCCTGCATAATGAAACCGGCGAACCATGTAACGAATGTGCCAGTTGCCAGGCATTCAACGAAGGGCGAGCCATCGACCTGATCGAAATCGATGCTTACTATGGGAATGGCAGTTACAACGGCCGCAGATAAAACCGCATCATCCCAGTCGCTAAAGTTGTTGACCATAGCAATAATGTGGGATACCCAGAACAAAGCGCTCCCGAACAGCAGAAATACTCCTGCCCGGAACCAGTATTTCCTTTTCCTGCTTTCCGGGTATTTCATTTCGAAATCACTTTCCGTCGAGCAAGGGAATATGGCCCCTCTTATTCAAGGCAGCTCTTAAAGATAGGGGAAAACATTCTTGCGAACGAACTCGAAATTTCGCTGCACCTTATTGGCGCCGGAGACGATTCCCATATGTCCGGGGAGTAAGTGCTCAATTTCGAGTTTGGAAAGCGCTTCTATGCTTTCCTTGAGCTGATCCCCGCTCCCGCCCGGGAAATCCACCCGGCCGGTGTTTCCGGCAAAGACAACGTCGCCACAGATGGCTGCTTTCTGATCGCTGTTGTAGAAACAAATGCTGTCCGGGGAATGGCCGGGGGAATTGATGATCTCAAATTCCAGCTTGCCCGTGTTTAACTTCTCGCCCATAATTTCATCTTCCCTGATATGAACGGGGGCCATGCCGAAAACTCCGGAGACGCCAACCACAGTCAAATCGTAGAATTTTTTCTGCAGGGGATGCAGGAGGATTTTGGCACCCGATATTTGCTTGAGTTCCTCGCAGGCCCAGTAATGATCCAGATGAAGGTGAGTATTGAGAATGATATCGATATCCTCGGGTTTAATACCATCGAACTCAAGGGCTCTCAAGAGTCCGGGCAGGTACTGATCCAGACCGGGGTCGATCAGAACGGTGGTCTCATCTTTGATCACATAGGTGTTACAATCCATCATTCCAGTTTCGGGGAAATAAAATATGTTATCGGTGATTTTCATTTCAGCACTTCCCTTGCCTGAAGCTGATGGCAGGCAACCAGTACTTGATTTCTGTTTCCTACCACACCACCACTTCGTTAATCTTATACTGTTCGCGCAGCTTCCGAATTATTTCATCGCGAATCTTTGCATCCCTGATAGGTTCTATTTCCGAGATCGGCAAGCCATTGTCATTGGTTCGGCATTGCCAGTTTTTGAGGTATCCGGGAACCATGATGTAAAGATGAGGCGGATACCATCCGGCGCAGCATCCACCCATAGCACTTGTGTGCCCCACAAAATAAAGAACTTCCTCATCCCCGTAGGTAAATGTGCCCTCTTCCGACTTCCATACGCAGCCTGTTGAATATTCAATCTCTTCATTCAGAGGGAAATGGGCATATTCTTCAACCATTTCAAAATGCCTCCTTTCATGATAGGGAACCTCTGATCAACCCCCTGTATCCCCCAATCATGGGGGAAGACCGAAGCTGGGGGACACCCCCAGACCCCCGAAGTCACCACTTATTCAGAAGTTCCATAATTTACTTTCGCTATGCGGGATAACGGAGTGACGAAACAATCTTTAGTTATCTAGCTCCTGCTTTCGCTGCTCTTTTTAGGGTAGCTGCGGCGGTAGCGAGTCTGCGGTTTACGCGGAACCGGTTTCGGCGGCTCAGCCTCTTTGTTCGGAGGGGGAGGCAACTTGGCAGATAATGCATCTTCAGGATAAGTGCATTTCAATTTCCCGCCCAGGAATTTTTCGATGGCGGGAAGCTGGAAGGACTCATCCTCGGTGGCGAAACTGACAGAAGTGCCGGCAGCGCCTGCCCTGCCGGTACGCCCGATGCGGTGCACATAGTCCTCCGGATCCATTGGCAGGTTATAATTGACTACGTGGCTGATGCCCTCCACATGAATGCCTCTTCCTGCCACATCGGTAGCTACCAGCACCCTGATCTTGCCGGAACGGAAATTTTCCAGAGTCCTGATACGTTTCCTCTGATCTACATCACCGGAAAGAATATCACAGTTGATGCCGTACGCGCTGAGCTTATCCGCCAGCCGTTTGGTGACATCGCGGCGATTGCAGAAAACGATGACTCTTTCCAAGTTCTGCTGGGTAATGAGATTGTAAAGGAGCTTGAATCTCTCCTGAGAGGTTGTCAAATAGACAATCTGATCGACGGTATCGACGGCTACCTGCTCCGGCTCGATATCGACTGTTACCGGATCGCGGGTCCACTGGGAAGAAAGCCGGGTGACTTCCGGAGTGAGAGTGGCACCAAAAAACATGGTCTGCCGTTTGGTTCTGGGCGGAGTGCTGTGGATTATCTGGCGCATATCTGGAATAAAGCCCATATCCAGCATCTGATCGGCTTCGTCAATAACGAGGATTTCAACCTTGTCCAGATGAATATCTCCCCGCTTTTTGAAATCCAGCAGTCTCCCCGGAGTCGCCGCCACAATATCGACAATTTCATTGGTCAGCATTTGCTGCTGTTTTTTGTAATCCATTCCGCCGAAAACAGCGGCCACTTTACACTGAGAGTATTTCCCCAGTGCATTGGCATCCTTTTGAATCTGCAGGGCCAGTTCACGAGTGGGAACCATTATCAGGGCACGCGGTGTGCCCGGCTGGCGATTTCCCTCAATAGGGTTTTTCTTGAAATGGTTCAGAATGGTAATCAGGAAGGCAGCGCTTTTGCCGGTTCCGGTTTGCGCCCGGCCGGAAGCATCGACTCCGGTGAGGGTATGCGGAAGAATTTCTGCCTGAATGGGAGTGCAATATTCGAACTTCAAATCGAAGATTGCATGCATGATCTCTTCCGGCAGATTGAGATCGTGAAAGCGGGTTTTTCCTTCCTTAGGTTCAACCTTGAACTGTGCCAGGCTCCATCTGGGTTTGGGCGGCGCTTTTGCTTTTCCCGTGTCAGCAGAAGGTGAAGGCTTTTGAGTTGCCTGAGCAGGTTTTCTGCTCTGCCGGGCGGGTCGAGGTTCGGGAGCGCGGTTTACCGATTGAGGCTCTGGCTTTTCAACAGGGACGGGACTGGTAACGGTAGTTTCCTTCTTTTGCTCTTCTAAATTGTTCCCGGATAATTTTTCACGAATGTTTTTGATGAATTTGCGAAACATAATCTTTGATTTAATTCTACCATGAAACAAATCGAATTGCCTGATTATTTTAGGGAAACTTTGATCAACCCCCTAAATCCCCCACTCATGGGGGAAGTTTGTATTGGGGGACACCCCCATAACCCCCGGCAGGAAGAATCCTGCACTTCTTTTTCAGATAACCTGTTTGAGGCCGGGGGGATACCCCCATCCAGGCAGACCGAAATCACCACTTATTCTTCAGGTTTCTCACGAAACTTCTTTATCATTGGTTCCTTAGCAGGCTTGCTCAAGGCAGGCGCAACATGTAAAATGGAAAAGGTTATGCTCTCGCAAACTTGATCGAGCGCCAGTAAAGCCACTACCACAAAGAAAGACAGGAGGAACCGAATGAATTTTAAGTTCAGTAAGGAAGAAGAAGCCTTCCGACAGGAAATCCGGGATTTCATTAAAAAAGAAGTGCCGTCTGATTTCATCTGGGCTGATGTTGATACTCAGTACCGGGAAGAGGGCACGGAAGAGATTCGCAAGTTTGCGGAGGAAATGCGCAAGAAACTGGCTGCAAAGGGATGGCTGGGCATGTCATTCCCCAAGGAATACGGTGGTCAGGGGAAACCTCTGATATACGATTATATTCTGGCTGAGGAGATGAATTACCACAAAGTGCCCGGGCGTGACCTCTACGGTGTTTCCATCGTCGGGCCCACCATTCTTCGTCTTGGAACCGAAGAGCAGAAGAAAAGATATCTGGGCGAAATTGCCCGGGGTGAAGTGGTATGGTCGGAGGGAATGAGCGAAGCAGACGCGGGATCGGATCTGGCTTCCTTGAAAACCAAGGCCGTGCTCGATGGCAATGAGTGGGTAATCAACGGGGAAAAAATATGGTCGAGTGGCGCTCACGTTGCCGACCGTTATCTTCTTTTCGTTCGAACGGACCCCGCAGCGCCGCCTCACAAGGGTATCAGTTGCCTGCTCGTCGATCTGAACAACGCTTCCGGTATTAACATGAAGACCGATCAGCACATGGATGGTCTCTGGGCATTTAACATCGTCTCGTTTCAAGACGCCCGCGTGCCCAAAGACGTGGTGTTCGGAGGAGAGAATAACGGATTCAAAGTAATTTTGGAAACGCTGAATTTCGAAAGGCCTTTCAGCGGACTTTGCGTATCTTATGCTAAACGGGTACTTGATGACATGGTACAGTATTGCCGGGAGACCAAACGTGATGGCAAGCCTCTTGCCGAAAATCAGATAATCAGGCAGAAGCTGGCAGATTGCGCCACCCGGCTCGAAGTGGGACGAATGATGTCCTATCACGTAGTCTGGATGCAGAGTTTGGGACTGCCCACCCCGAAAGAAAGCAACATGATCAAGCTGTACGGCATTGAATCGACCAAAAAAGTGTATGATACCGCCATGCAGATTCTCGGCCCATACGCCCAGTTGAATGAGCAATCCAAATGGGCTCCGCTTCGTGGAGAAGTTAATTATCTCTATATGCGGGCCATCGGGCTTATGAGCGCAGGTGGCAGTCTGGAAATCATGAGAAATACCATAGCAGGGGCCGGGCTCCGCATGCCCAAGGCGTAGAATAATAACGGCATTAATTAGTCAAGGAGGAAAAGATAATGGATTTCAAATTTACCGAAGAACAGGAAATGCTCCGCAACTTCGCCCGGAGCTTTATGGACGATAAAATTATCCCTGAACACGTCCGCGCGATGGAAGCCGACGAGAAGGGTTATTCACCGGATTACTGGAAACAGATGGCTGAACTTGGCTGGATGGGGTTGGTATTCCCTGAAGCATACGGGGGACAGGGCATGGGATTTTTTGAGCTGGCCATTCTCTTCGAAGAGATGGGGCGAGCCTGCTGTCCCGGTCCGTTCTTCTCTACTACCCTGTGCGGGATGGCCATTCTCGATTCCGGGTCTGAAGGGCAGAAAAAGGAGTTCCTGCCCCGGATCGCTGACGGGAAGATGATCATGTCCACGGCGCTTATTGAGCCTGCCGGCACTTATACGCAGGAAGGAATTGCCTTGAAGGCAACTGCCAAGGGCGATGGTTATGTGTTGAACGGCACCAAACTGTTTGTAAATGATGCCAACTCAGCGGATTATTTCCTCGTAGCTGCAAAAACGGGTAAGGGCGTTACCATGTTCATCGTCGATGCCAAAAGCCCCGGTATCAGCATAACCATGCTGAACACCATCGCTTCCGATAAACAGGCTGAAGTCGCTTTTAAGGGTGTCACAGTGCCAAAGGCTAACGTCCTTGGCGAAGTTGGCAAGGGATGGGATATCATGCAAAAGGTCATACAGCGCGGTGCTATTGGCAAGTGTGCCGAGATCGTCGGCGCAGCCCAGAAGGTGCTGGAGATGACCATCGAATACTCAAAAACGCGAGTGCAGTTTGGCAAACCTATCGGCAGTTTTCAGGCAGTGCAGCACCATGCGGCCAACATGGCCACAGGTGTCGATGGCTCCAAGTTTATTACTTACGAAGCTGCCTGGCTGATGAGCGAGGGCGAGCCGTGTTCCAAAGAAATCTCTATGGCTAAGGCATGGTGCAGCGATACCTATCAGCAGGTTCTCACCACTGCCCATCAGGTACACGGAGCTATTGGATTTACGATGGATCATGATTTGCAGCTCTATTTCCGGAGAGGCAAGGCTGCCGAACTGGCCTATGGCGATGCGGATTATCACCGCGAACTGATAGCCTGCGAGATGGGGATTTAATCACCGGATAATCCCTGAAGTTTTACCTGATATGAATTAAGGACGGCTCTCGTGAAAAGGAGCCGTCCTTTTATTTTAATTTCCTTAACTGAACTGCAATAGGAGCCTCGCCTGCAGGAAGCAGAAAAGAGAGCTTAATCCTATTATTCAGAGTGGTTCAGTTTGCGGGGGGAAGGTCACGGTCTATTGACAAAAGTTACCTGTTGGATTAGCATTAATATGCACATATTTACATATGGATTGAGGCATGATGAGAAATTTACTGCGAGCCTTCAAGGCCCTATCTGATGAAACCAGACTCAGAATATTGAATATTTTGATTCGAAGAGAGTGTTGTGTCTGTGAAGTCATGCAAGCACTTGATATATCCCAGAGCAGGGCATCTCGCAACCTCGGTGTTCTTTATGATGCAGGTTTCCTTCAACAGCGAAGGGATGGAGTATGGACTGTCTATTCCATCGATAACGATGCAATCCATCGATATTTACCGCAACTGGTGGAGATTATTGGAGAGGGATTAAAAGGCAACCGGGAAGCGAACATTGATTTGGAAAGGCTCAAAACTGCCGAACGCATCGGCACGGGATGTGCGGGGGCCTGCGGGAATTAGAGCCCTTTTTTTGTGGGTGACATGCAGTTTTGCACATATGTAGGGATGTAGCTATATGGATTTGTTTGTTGACCTGATCCGCGGCGGGCTGGCTGAATTTCTGGATTACATGCTGGCCCACTTCATCACCTGTCTGGTCCCTGCATTTTTTATCGCCGGGGCCATCAGTATCTTCGTATCCCAGGGATCAATTCTCCGATATTTCGGGCCTAAAGCCAACCCGATTCTGGCATACGGTATCGGTTCTGTATCCGGTGCTGTTCTGAGTGTGTGTTCGTGTACTGTGCTCCCACTGTTTGCTGGTATTTACCGCATTGGTGCGGGGTTGGGACCGGCGATAGCGTTCTTATATTCCGGCCCTGCTATCAATGTTCTGGCCATTGTCTGGACAGCGCGCATATTGGGATCTGAACTCGGAACCGGACGTGCTATTGGAGCGATTATCTTCGCCCTGGTCATCGGATACCTGATGGCCCGGATATTCCGCAGTCACAATTTGCAGCAATCACAGGACGCCTTCGATTCGCTGGATACCGATTCATGGCTCACCGGCAAACAGACGATTATCTTCATCGCCTCCCAGGTCGGTTTTCTCGTCTCACTGGCCTGGGGATTCAAAGTCCGGCCCGAAAAAGACTACGAGACGTGGAAGCTCATCACTAATATCGGTATCGAGATGAACTGGGTGGCCATCGGCTTCACCGTTTTCTTTGCGCTGGCACTGGCTGAGGTTCTGCGGCGATGGTTCAACCGGGAAATGATCGACCAGTGGATGCAATCAACATGGGCCTTCACCAAAATGATCGCTCCGTGGCTACTCGGCGGCATCGTCGCCGCCGGGATGATCGGTGTTATTCTTCCTGAAGACTGGGTGGAACGACTTGTCGGCGGGAACAGCTTCCCGGCTAATCTGATAGCATCGGTGGTGGGAGCGCTTTTATATTTTGCCACGCTGACCGAGGTGCCAATTCTCAGGACTTTTCTCGATGCCGGTATGGGCAGCGGGCCAGCGCTGGCGCTGCTGCTGGCCGGCCCGGCGCTCAGTCTGCCAAGCATGCTGGTGCTGCGAAATATTATAGGATGGAGAAAGACGATGACTTACGTAGGGCTGGTGGTCGTCATGGCGACGGTCAGCGGGATTTTGTTTGGGCTGGTAGTCAAATAACAACAAGGAGGTTACGATGAATATCAAGGTATTAGGACCGGGATGTGCTAAATGCGTGCAACTGGAAAAACTTGTAGACGAAGTGGTAAGGGAGATGGGAATCACCGACCCAGTAAAAAAGATATCCGATATGAAAGAAATCATGAAATATCCCATCCTGATGACGCCGGGGCTGGTAATTAACGAGGAACTGGTCGTATCAGGCAAAGTACCGAACAAGGCCGAGATCACGCGTTATATCACCAACGCACTGGCCAAAGAATAGATGCTTGAAGGAGGGCAAAGATGACATCGGAACTCACGTGCGAATGCAGAGCGGAAGAGATCATCCTTCTTCTACCCTGTGCCGGGGGATCGAACTGCGGGCAAATCGCCAACAAAGGGTAAAACGGAGAAAAGCATGAAAAAGGTCCTGTTCGTTTGCGTGCACAACTCCGGCCGCAGCCAGATGGCTGAGGCGTTCTTTAATGAGCTTGCCAAAGGGAAAATCATGGCGTTCTCTGCCGGAACCGCACCTGCTCCGGCAGTTGACCCGACGGTGGTCGAAGTGATGAAGGAGGCAGGGATTGACTTGAGCAGGAACGTTCCGAAAGCTTTGACACCGGATATGCTGGATGGGGCCGTTCGGGTGATCACGATGGGATGTGGGGTGGAGGGGATTTGCCCGGCTACCTTCACCGAAACGGAAGACTGGGACCTTGAAGATCCCAAGGGGCAGTCCATTGAAAAGGTAAGGAAAATCCGGGATAAGATCAAAGCGCGAGTTGAGACAATATCATGAACATAAAAGGAGGCAGAATGGCCAAGAACCTGAGCATCATCCTGTTATTGCTTGTTGTATTGATGGGGAGTCTCGGCGCCTGTTCGGGTGGGGAAGGACCTGAGGAGACCTCTTATACAGCAACGAAGACGAACTCCGACTTATCCCCTTCCCTGCCTCCATTAACAACTAGTCCAAGCCCTTCAAAAACTCCGGTGGACCTGGCTTCGATCTCGCTGGTTGATAGCCTGGCCAATGGCAAGCCGACGCTGGCCGAGTTCGGGCGGGGAACTTGTGTCCCCTGCAAGAAGATGAAGCCCATACTGGAAGAACTGGCGGCGGAATATGATGGCCAGATCAGCGTGGTCATCGTTGAAGTACAGAATCACAATGATCTCACCCGAAAGTATAGCATCCAGCTCATTCCCACCCAGATATTCTTTAACAGTGCCGGCGAGGAGATGGAACGTCACGTAGGCTTATATCAAAAAGACGATATCGTGCCTGAATTCTATAAACTGGGGATGTTGAAAAATGGATGATCTCATCCAGACTTTAGCCGATGTGGTCGATAAGGACCCGTGGCTGGCGCTTCCCGCCGCTTTTCTGGCGGGGATCATTTCCAGCGCCAGCCCCTGCGTACTGGCCATGATCCCGCTGATCATCGGATTCGTGGGCGGTTATGCCGGAGGATCTCAGCGCAAGGCCATCCAGTACTCGCTCGCCTTCATGGTTGGACTGACTATCACTTTCACCATTCTCGGAGTCGTTGCAGGTGCGCTGGGAAGGCTCTTCGGGGATATCGGCGATTTCTGGAGATGGGTGGTGCCTGTCGTCGCCATCGTGCTCGGAATCTGGCTTTTCGGGATCTTCAAATGGGAGGTGGGATTATCTGAGAAGTACCTTCCCAAGAGGCGGGCCCTGCTGGGCGCGTTTCTGATCGGGCTGGTATTTGGCGTTGTGTCTTCACCGTGTGCCACACCGGTGCTGGCTGTTATACTGACCGTGGGGGCAGTTCAGGATAACCTGGCCTGGAGCGGCCTGCTGCTCTTCTTCTATGCGCTCGGTCACTGGGTGCTGGTGCTGGGCGCCGGTATCTCGGTTGGCTTTGCGCAGCGGGTGGTCGAATCGAAAGGAATCGCCGGATTTTCCATGTGGGCCAAGCGGGCTGGCGGTTCAGTCCTGGTTGGCACGGGGATTTACCTGCTGATCTATCCGGTTTGAGCTCGAGCGCATAGGCATAGATATCTCACGAACAGGAAAAGGAGGAATCGAAAATGAATACCAGACCGCCAGAATGGGCCTTTGAGTTCCACGGACATCGCTGCCCCTTCATGCCATTGGGTTACCGCATGGGGAAACTGGCAATGGAGGAACTGGGAGTGGGGCATGAAAAGGACCACGGATTCTTTGTCATTCCGGAGCTAGGGGTCGGTCATCCACAGACATGCATGATGGATGGCATCCAGGCAGCTACGGGGGCCACCTACGGTAAATCGTTGATGGAGAAGACTTTTTGGGGCAAGCTGGCAGCAGTCTTCTATCATCCTGAAAAAGGGGCTGTTCGGTTTTCCCTGAAGGCCGACTTTATAGACGAGCTCGGCAAACAGGAGTTCTTCGCTTATCGGAAGCGAGGTGTGGAACCTTCCGGAATTCCCGTTGATGTGACCGACAAGGCAATAGAATGGACAGACGAGCAGCCGGATGAAAACGTCTTCAAAATTGAAAGACTTCCCGCTTACCAGTTCGAGCGGGTCAAGGGATCATTCAACAAGGCCAAATGCGTCAAGTGCGGTGAGTATGTGTTCGAGCGCTATGTCCGAATGGTAAATGGCGAGCCTCATTGCATACCCTGCTCAGGCTACTAGCGCTTGAATCATAGATGCTGACATAGCAGCACACTTTCACTACTTGCAGAGGCAATAAGAAATGTCGATAGCAGAACTTATAATCGCCTGTGTGCTGGCCGGAGGGCTGGCCATACCCTTCTCTATGGTGGGTCAGGGGGGAGGTTCCACCTACGTGCCGATCCTGCTGGCGGTGGGCATGGGAATGCACGAGGCATCCACCACCAGCCTGTTCATGATCATGCTGGCCAGCATCTCAGCCACGCTTGTGTTCGGACGCAGCAAGACGGTCGATTGGAAACTGCTTGGGGCAATAGCGCTTCCGTCGCTGGCATCATCCTTCGCCGGGGGGTTCGTGGCCCAGTGGGTGAGCGTATCGGCTCTCCAGATCACCTTTGCCGTGGTTCTGATAATCGCCGCCGTGTTCATGTTGCGGCCAGTGACGAGCGAGTTGATCGCTTTCCCCATTGTTTTGAGATAATCGTCGCAAACCTGATGGCCGAATCCCCGGGAGCCGGTGTGAATCAATATGAGCACCTGTCCTTTTGCTTCGACCCCGAATGCATTTGCTGTTACGGAATCGTAAATCTCATCGACTACCTGAATCTCCAGAAAGTGGTTCCCGGAACCGAGAGTTCCCAGTTGAGGTGTGCCGCGCTTTTTGGCCTTTTCACTCACCTGTTCGGGGTCGGCTCCCGCAAGACATCCTCCGTTCTCCGTTAGTTCAAGGTCTTCTTTCTCCCCGTATCCTTCCTCAATTGCCCATCTGGCGCCTTTTATCAGCACCCTGTCAATCTGATTGCCTTTAAGCCGTATGCGCCCTTCAGAGCCTAATCCGGAGGGAATGCTGGTAAAAAGGCGAGCAACTAGCTGTTCGATTCGGGGTTTGACGTCTGTTTCTGTGAGGTTTGTCCGCAACAGGCGCACGCCGCAGTTGATATCGAACCCCACCCCTCCGGGGGAGATCACGCCGTCGCTGACTCTGGTGGCGGCCACTCCGCCGATGGGGAAACCGTAACCCCAGTGAATATCGGGCATGGCCAGGGATTTCCCCACGATACCCGGCAGAAAGGCTACGTTGGCTACCTGCTCCGGTGCCTGCTCATCGCCGATCTGTTCAAGCATCCGTTCGCTGGTATAAATCCTTCCCGGAACCCGCATGCCGGGTTTGTAGTCGGGGGCCAGTTCCCAGCGGTAATCATCAATTTTCTTGAGTGAATTTCTCCAGTCAGAAGCCATTGAAAAAACTCTCCTTCAGATATCGAGGATTATCCGGGCGCTGAAACCTTCCTTTTCCGGGTTTAGTTTGATCTGGTGATAGGTAGCGGCTTTCACCTGTGTTTTAATCTCATGGCGGGCCAGATCGATTTTTTCGCCGGAAACTGTGGCGGTCAGGCTGTTTGGGGTCAGTCTGGTGATTTCAAACTGGCTGAAGATAAGGTTCTCGGCGTCGAACAGGTATAGCAATTCGTTAAGCCATGCGATCAGCAAATCCGCATAGTCATCGGCATCGAGGGCAATTTCCCGCTGATACGAGGGGATAACCTTTTCGGGATCGGTGATCAGGCTGACCATGCCGGCGGCAGCGTTGATGAAGACTTCTTTTCTGGTGGAGCCGTAAGCGACCAGTCCCACATCGGCAGTATGATCTATGAATTCAAATCCCGGCATGGGAGGTATTATATCAGATTCATTGGGAAATGAAAGGGATTCGTGGTATTATGGGAAACTATGAGGCCGGGCTTTATTGCTGATGTCAATGTTGGCAGGCTGGCCAGAAGGCTCAGGATGCTGGGTTATAATACGTTATTCAACAATTGGGCTGATGATAATGAGCTTATTAGAAATGCGCTTCGCGAGGGCCGTATTCTGCTGACCCGTGATACCGGCATAATGGCGAGGCGAGTGGTTACCACCGGAAAGGTAAAGGCTCTTTTGGTTGAGTCGGATGACGTTACGGAACAGCTTTGGCAGGTGGTGAGAGCGCTGAATCTGGAACCGGAATCCGAGCCATTTTCAATTTGTATTGAATGCAATGTGCCGCTGATACAGAGGGGAAAGGAGGAAGTGCGTGGTCTGGTACCTCCCCACGTTTTCAGAAATCACGAGCAGTTCGTGCAATGTCCCGAGTGCAGACGCGTTTTCTGGAGAGGTACACACTGGGAGAAGATGATGGCGGAAATTGAGAATCTGAGAAATAAGGTTTAGTGCATCGTGGTTAAGTGATTAAGACTTCGGTTTTTGGAGATGAAATAAATAATTGAAGGTGAATTATGAAACCGGTTTGTGTTAGAATTTGGTGGATAAAGCTATGAGAAAAGCTGGCATATTATTCAACGCAGGTATTCCCGCCGCTGAGGAATTCGCTCATACTCTGGAAACGATGTTGCAGGAACGGAAAGTTTCTGCTTGGATCTGTGCTGCTTCTGATAAAGAAACGGTGCAGGCGAAGCTCCATGGGACAGAGGCGGTAATCAGTCTGGGCGGAGACGGCACTATGTTTCGGGTGGCGCGTCTGGTTGCCCCTGAAGCGGTTCCCATTCTGGGGATAAATCTGGGGAGTCTGGGTTTTACCACTGAACTCACCAGTGCCGAAGCGATTGAGAAGATTCCTGAACTTGTGGATCGAAAAGGCTGGATTGACGAACGTGCCATGCTGGAGGTCGAGTTGCCTCTGCATGCGGATTTCCTGACAGTTCATGCCCTGAATGATGTGGTGGTGGGACGCGGGTCGGTGATTCGGGTGATTAAGGTCAGAGCTTCAGTCGATAAACAACCGATAACCATTTACAGAGCGGATGGGATAATCGTGGCAACAGCCACCGGGAGCACCGGCTATTCACTGGCGGCCGGGGGCCCGATCCTCTTCCCCAACTCAAAAGAATTCCTGCTAACTCCGATTTTGCCTCATTTGGGGCCATCGGCTGCGCTGGTGCTTTCTTCCGGTGCGGAAGTCGAACTGGAAGTCCAAACCGATCACGAGGCGCGGGTGAGTATCGACGGGCAGGTGGAATTCCCGTTGCGGAATGTGGATACCATCCAGATTCGAAGAAGTCCGTATATTACCCGCCTGTTGAGGATTCAACCGCAGCCTTTCTTCTATCAAACGCTGCTTGAGAAACTGGGCGGCAAGAGGAGATGATACATTTTAAAGACTGAAAAGGCAAAGATATCGGATGTGCCCCAGATTCACAAGCTGGTCAATAGCTTTGGGTCGCGGGGGATTATGCTTCTGCGCCCCTTGAGCGAAATATATGAGAATTTGAGGGATTTCTTTGTGGTTCGAGAGGGTGATAAGGTAATTGGTTGCGGCGCGCTCCACATTTTGTGGGGTGATCTGATTGAAATCAAATCTGTGGCTGTGGCTGAAGATCACCAGAGAAAGGGTATTGGTACGCTGGTGGTGGATTCGTGCCTGAAGGAAGCGAAGAAAATTAATGTTCCGTTGGTATTTGTTCTGACCTATCAGACTGATTTCTTCGCCACGTTCGGCTTTGAGAAGATTGATAAGATGGATCTTCCCCGCAAGGTCTGGGGGGAGTGCCAGAGGTGTCCCAAATACCCGGATTGTGATGAAGTTGCCATGATTTTGAAGATGAAACCCAGGGCAAAGGCAAAGTGGTAATGAAAATAGAAAAAGTCCTCGATGGTCAAACCATCTATGAGGGACGGATTCTGGACCTGAATGTTGAGAATATCGAGCTTCCTTCCGGGAAGCGTACTATTCGGGAGATAGTGTATCATCGCGGCGCAGTTGTAATTGTGGCAGTGGATTCCGAGGGGAACACTTTTCTGGTACGTCAGTATCGCAGCGCTCTGAAAAAGCCGTTACTTGAGGTCCCTGCAGGCACGATGGAGCCGGGCGAGTCACCTGATACCACCGCCCGCCGTGAGTTGATAGAGGAGATCGGTTATTCTGCCGGCAGGATGGAAGATTTAGGCGGATTTTATTCCAGCCCCGGATATTCTACTGAGTATCTCTACCTCTTTTATGCCACCGATTTAGAACCCACAGGCGTTGTCCCGGATGATGACGAGATTGCCGAGGTTTTGTGTGTGCCGCTGGCTGAAATACCGGGCATGATATCGAGCGGACAGATTTGCGATTCCAAAAGTGTAGCTGGATTGCTGAGGGTTATTCATAAGGTCTGGTAAAGACGAGTTCTGCCAGTTTCTGCAAATTTCAGGGTGGGATTGGGGGTGTCCCCCAATACAAACCTCCCCCATGATTGGGGGATCGAGGGGGTTGAAAAAGCCTTTTCAGACAGCCTGGACACGAAAGGTAATTGTGTCCTCTTTTAATCTCTCCGGGTTGAATTGCCCGCCGCTTGCGGCGATAAATATAATAAGATTCCGAATTGATACCCCGCTGTTTGCGGCGGGGTAGGTCATTTTGCCGGTTTAATAAAACAGGTGGGTTTACACCTTAATCAACTTTAACCCGGTATTTGGCCTTGCCTTCCGCATAAAGATCACCGCCGTAGATATCGTTGATTACCGTGGCCGGAAAATCCTCAACCTCCAGCTTGCGGAGGGCTTCGGCGCCAAGGTCCTCATAGGCCACAATTTCGGAGCTCTTGATTCGTTTGGAAATAAGCGCACCGGCCCCCCCGATGGCAGCAAGGTAGACGGCCTTATATTTCTTCATGGCCTCTTTAACTTCCGGGAGGCGCAGGCCCTTGCCGATCATTCCCCGCAGACCCACTTCCATTAAGCGGGGTGCGTAGGCATCCATTCGCCCGCTGGTGGTTGGGCCGGCTGATCCGATGACCTCGCCGGGTTTGGCGGGTGATGGCCCCATGTAATAGATGGTCTGGCCTTTGATATCAAAAGGGAGTTTTTCACCCTTGTTGAGCGCTTCGAACATCCGTTTGTGTGCGGAATCACGACCCACGTAAATGACGCCGCTTATCAACACCTGATCTCCGGCTCTGAGGTTTTCAACTACTTCAATACTCATGGGCGAGGTTATTTTTTTCATATGTATCCTCCTGAAAGTATAATTGAGGTCAAAAGGTCTGGCCTGATGATTTCAACCGCTCGTAAGCCATCCCGATCTTAAAAGCCATCTCATATGGATTGGACCTGCTGCTAAACA
This sequence comes from Dehalococcoidia bacterium, assembly GCA_041300025.1. GTDB lineage: Bacteria > Chloroflexota > Dehalococcoidia > SZUA-161 > SpSt-899 > JBGLNL01. Next base: position 445,232 of record JBGLNL010000001.1, read on the forward strand.
GCTTTCGTGGAGAGCTTATCTGGGCTCCGGTTTGAGCTTCCACCTCGGCTTCCATTGCCTCGTTTGACTTTTCCATCATATCGAGGACTTTGCGCATCATAAACATGTCTTCGCTGTTGGGAGAGCAATTTTGCGCTTCGTTTATGAGTCTTTCCAGTTTGCTTGCTTCCTCCCGGTCAAGCGGGCGATGGAGTTCCCGCATTGCCATATCGAATACCTCTATAGCTTTCAGTATCTCCTGTCCCAGAGTTTTCTGGCTTTTGGGATGTTTTTTGGAAGGTTTTACTTTGGCTATTTCTTCTATTATGTAGTCATCAAGCGGGAATTCTTTCATTGCTCACCCCCTTTTCATAGTTATTATACATAATACCACATGGATTCCGATGAGCAACTGCCGGTGATTTTTGGTCGCCATCATTTAACGGTAAGTTCCGGAACTGCGATCTTCGGTTTGCTTGTTTTAGGAGGCTGGATCGCAGGGGCGGATTTCGGCTGTTTTCGGATCCCGAGACTTTGTGAGACCAGCATTCTTTTAAATAGTTGTATGGCGAATGCAGGATCGAGTCCCTTTGGGCAAGCTTCCGAGCAGGCACCGGCCATGTGGCAGAGCCAGATACCGTGCGGGGTATCGACTATCTCGAATCTTTCTTTACCAGCTTCATCTCTGCTATCTGCACAATACCGGTATCCCTGAGCCAGTGGCTGAGGGCCGAGGAAGAGTCTATCCGTTGCCACGGTCGGGCAGGCAGACATGCACAATCCGCATTTAATGCAGTACGAGAACTGCATGAAAGAGTCCAATTGCTCCACCGATTGATAAAGCTCGGTTTCAGGCCTCTCAAGGTTCTCATTATCCTCTCGTATCAGGTATGGCTTGACTGATTTGTGTTTCTCGAAAAGAACGTCTATTTTAGGAACGAGGTCCTTGATAATCGGGTAATTTGGTAGTGATTTAACTTCTATTTTGTAAGTCTCCAGTTCCTCGACCGGGGTGTGACATGCCAGCCTGGGAAGATTGTTAATGAGCATGCCGCAGGAGCCGCAGATTCCCATTCGGCAGGAACTGCGGAAAGCAAGGGTATTATCAAGGTTTTCTTTGATGTAGAGGAGCCCGTCGAGGACGCTCATGCCCTTCTTGAAAGGGACTGTGAATTCCTGCATATGAGGTGAATTGTCTTTATCCGGATTGTAGCGTTGTACCTTAAAGTTTAAATCTTGCATCAGATTCTCCTTAGTTTCTAAAGGGCTTCTACTGGAATATATGTTCCGTAGCCCAAAATCGCCAGTCCGGCTATGATAAAAACGTAATCCAGCACCTTGACCGTGGAATTGGATATGGAGAAGTACTCCAGAATAATCGTTCTCAAACCATGAAGTCCGTGATACAGACCGAATATGAGCAGAAGAACGTAGAAAGCGAGCCACCAGTTGTCCGCTGCCCTGTCTGCAATCGAATTCCATTCTGTGACGTCTTCTTTGAGGAAGTGGGAATATAAAATATGAAATCCGGCTACAATGAAAATGGCTATGCCGCTCACATATTGCAATATCTTCAAACGAGTTTCTTTCATCTTAAGTCTCCTATATCACAAAAAGAACCAGGGCGAAGATGGCCAGCACCACGATCACAAAAAGCACTGCCCACATTAGTAACCTGTTTTGGCGCATGGCGTCAACATATGGATATATAGGCGCCTTTGGTTTGCCCAGCGTGTAAGCCATGTGTTGCAGGATGAGCCTTCCGCCATTCAATGCATGAAAGATAAATGCGGCTACAACCAGATATTCTCCTACCTTAAAGGCTGGAGTTTCAAGGATATCCATAGCATCTTCCCAGCTTGAAGCGCCCCAGATGCGAGTGCCATTGATGCCCAGATGTATCGTTATGAATAACAGCAGGCCGAGACCTGTCAGGCGGTGGAGAGTGTAAAGATATCTTTCCCACGTGTAACGCCCCGCCCATACCCATCCTTTAATCCCCAAGTTATTGGGCAAATTACGGTTTTTGCTGTTTATTGCTTGCATCAGTATTTCCTCTCTACCGGCAGCCACTTGCTGATGTCCACCGGAATGTAGTCGAGGGATGGTTCCCTGCCCTCGTTGTAATGGGTCATGGAGTGCTTACCCCAGTTTTCATCGTCTCGAGTTTTGTAGTCAGTTCTGGAATGTGCGCCCCTAGATTCGGTACGGTTGAGCGCCGCCATGGAAACTGTTTCGGCGAGGTCGAGTAAATTCCTTACCTCCAGAATATTGAGCAGATTGATGTTATATATTCGGCTGGTATCGATGACTTTCACATCATTTGCCCTTTGTTTAAGTTCGCGCACCTTTTTTACGGCTTTTTCCAGGTTGGTGCCATTTCGGAACACGCCTACATTGTGATCCATAGTTTCCTGCAACTCGTGCCAGATAACGAAAATATCTTCTTTTCCGGAGCCGTGCCCAGCCTGTTCGAAAACGCGCTTTTCCTCTTCCTCGGCTTTTTTCATGGGGCTATCCGGCAGGGATTTTTGCTTGCTGGCGTAACGTGCGGCTTCTTCCCCTGTGATCTTGCCCCAGACAAGGCACTCGGCAGTTGAGTTGGCGCCGAGCCGATTGGCTCCATGCATTGAAACGCAGGCCGCTTCCCCTGCTGCCCAGATACCATTCACCGTGGTGGCCCCGAGAATATTGGTGTGAATCCCGGCCATGCAGTAATGAGCCGCCGGGCGGATCGGTATCGATTCTTTAATGGGGTCGATGAAGGCAAACTTGATACAGACCTCACGGATTAAAGGCAATCTTTCGTTGATCTTGTCTGCTCCCAGATGTGTCAGGTCAAGATGCACATAAGCAAGGCCGTCTTCCCGGGGGAATCCTCTACCTTCCAGTATTTCGGTCATTTCTGAACGGGAAACGATGTCCCTTGGCGCTGTTTCCATCTTGGAAGGTGCGTATTTATCCATGAACCGCTCGCCCTTATTGTTCCTCAGGTAACCGCCCTCACCTCTGGCGCCTTCGGTCACCAGGATGCCGGATGGGATTAATCCCGTGGGATGGAACTGGATGAACTCCATATCCTTAAGCGGCATGCCTGCCCGGTAAGCCATCGCCATGCCATCGCCGGTGGCGGTAAGCGAATAGGTAGTGAACCCGAACATGCGGCAGAGCCCCCCGGTAGCTATTATCAGTGCCTTGGCCCTCATCAGGAAAAATTCTCCGCCTGTCAGGTCCCAGACTGTTATACCCTGGAACCCCCCTTTGTTTGTAAGAATGGATGTGGCGAAGCATTCATCATACCTGTCGACCCGCGCGAATTTTTGAAGCGTATCATACAGGGTATGCATTTCAAAGAATCCGGTTTTATCCTCGGCAAATGTTGCCCGCTCGTAACTATGTCCGCCGAATGGCCGCTGGTTGATGCTGCCATTTGCCTTTCGGGACCAGGGAATGCCCCAGTGGTCCAACTGAAGGAGCTCTTTGGGAGATTCTTCAACGAAGCGCATAACAACATTCTGATCAGCCAGAAAATCGCTTCCCTTGATCGTATCCCATGCATGCAGATCCAGACTGTCTCCCTCTTCCGGGTATAAAACTGCTGCCGTGCCGCCTTCAGCGCATACGGAGTGCGAGCGCATGATCTGAACTTTGGAAACGATGGCTATATTCAGTTCACCTTTGCCCACACGGGCAGCTTCCACCGCTGCCCGCAACCCCGCAATTCCAGAACCCAGAATCACAATATCATATGTTTTTTCGATCACTCTTTTGCCTCCAGAACCAACAGCCAGTCATTTGAATAACCGGCATACAATCCACTTGTTGAAACTGTCGGAAAACCAGGGTTTTCCGACAAATGCCACCATCAGCCACAATTGAAAATTTTACCATGGAATGCATACTCTAAGTTTTTCAACAGCCTTGTTAGAGTATTGCTTCCTTATGCCGCGCGCTGTGGCATTGAATATTGACTGCCACCGGCAGGCTGGCAATGTGAGCAGGGAAGGTTTCCACGTGCACCGCCAGTGCGGTGACGGTTCCGCCGAAACCTTGAGGGCCAATACCAGTGGCATTGATTCTCTTTAAAATTTCAGCTTCCAGCTCAGCTATTTCCGGATCAGGGTTGGGTTTGCCAACTTCCCGGAGCAGGGATCGTTTGGCTATCAAAGCGGTCTGCTCGATAGTTCCGCCGATTCCCACACCGACAATGATCGGGGGACAGGGATTACTTCCTGCCTCATCTGCCAGATTCACCACATAATCGATTACCCCTGCTCTTCCCTGCGATGGCTTAAGAACGGTCACTCGACTCATATTCTCGCTGCCGCCGCCTTTGGGAGCAACTATTATTTTCAATTGATCTCCCGGCACGATTCTGGTGTGAATGATGGGTGGAGTGTTGTCCTTGGTATTTATCCTTGCGGAGTACGGTTGTTTGACTGCTGATTTGCGCAGGTATCCTTTTTCATAACCCTGCCGGACACCTTCCTCCACGGCGGTATAAAGATCGCCCCCGACAATGTGGACCTCTTGCCCCAGATCGAGGAAAACTACTGCCAATCCGGTATCCTGACAGAGGGGGATTCTCTCCGTTGCGGCTATCTCAGCGTTTCGAAGTATTTGATCAAATACCTGTTTGCCAACTTCCGATTTTTCGTTTCCCCGTCCCTTTTTGAGGGCTGCTATTACATCCTCACCCAGATAAAAGTTGGCATCCTGACAAAGTTGGGATACGGTACTGGTAATTTTGCCTGCTTGAATTCTTCTCATGCTCATGCTCAAGCTCCTCTTACGTAAATATGAGCCTGACTCAAAGAGTAGCAGGCCCATAACTGTTTAAATTACTGGAGTGAAATCTTAGATACCCATGATCGGGAGCAGACTTCGTACTGCCTCAGCCGATTTATTAACTTTTTCCTGCTCATCGGGGCTGATTTTGAGTTTAATGACCTGCTCCATGCCATTTTTTCCCAGCTTGGCTGGCACGCCAACGAAGACCCCTTTTATTCCATATTCGCCCTCAAGAAAAGTCGAACATGGGAGTATCTTCTTGCTGTCAAGGAGGACGGCTTCTACCATCTGGGCCGAGGCTACTCCGGGGGCATAAAAAGCACTGCCTGTCTTAAGGAGATTGACGATTTCCCCACCCCCGTTGATGGTTCGCTGAACGATCCCCTCGATTTTCTCTTTGGATAGCAGTTCGGTGATGGGTACGCCGGCTACATTGCACAGGCTGATAATCGGGACCATTGAATCGCCATGCCCGCCAAGAACACAGGTGTAGACGTCTTTAACCGAGACGTTCAGTTCTTGAGCGATAAAGGTTCTAAACCGGGCACTATCGAGAACCCCTGATTGTCCAAATACTCTGTTTCTGGGGAACTTGCTCACATGAAGCGCCATCTGGCACATGGCATCTAGTGGATTGCACACCACAATGATAATGCAATTCGGGGAATACTTTGCCACGTTCTCAGTAACACTCCGAACGATTTTTGCATTTGTCGTTACCAGGTCATCGCGGCTCATGCCGGGCTTGCGTGGAATTCCGGAAGTTATGACCACTACGTCCGAATTAGCAGTTGCCTCATAACTGGTGGTACCGGTAATTTTGACATCGACTCCCAGAATAGGGGTGGCTTCCTGCATATCCAGGCCTTTACCCTGGGGAAGTCCATCGATGATATCCACCAGCACCACATCGGCTATTCCCATTTCGGCAATCCTGAAAGCACAGGTTGCCCCTACATTTCCAGCTCCGATTACAGAAACTTTACTGCGCATAGCGTTTCACACTTGATGACCTCGGCGCCCATTCTCGACAAAATACCCGGCCCTGATGGACCCAGCACGAGAGTGCACACTTCTAGCACTCGGATGCCTCTCAGCGGCGATGGCTTGGAATGCTTCATCTCCCTGTAGTTCTTCCAGGTATCTTCTGCCACGATATTCAGCCCTTTCTATCTCCAAACGTCTCCATCGCAGCTGGACGAATGAGACATCGGGATCGGTTACTCTTCATTCCGTCTCTAAGACAACTTACAGCTCTACGCTTTGATGGTCGAGACAAGCTTCTCCATATACTTGTGCATCCTGGCTTCCAGATCATAATTTCCATCATACAGGCTCCACTCAAAGACAACACCACGCGCCATAACAAGCAAATACCTTACCAATTCCTTCGCATCTGTATCCCCGCGGATCTCATTTTTCTCCTGGCCTTTGCGGATTAAATCCTCCAGAATTTCCAGCATCGGCCGCCCTTCCTCGATGAAGAATTTGATCTTTGGATTGAAGAGCTGTTGTGTCGTTTCCACTCCGCTGGCAACGTTGAATTTGGCATAATGGTCAAAATATTCGACAATCTGTTCAGGGATGCACCTCTTACTAAGCGAGTTGACTACGTGAGTGGAAAAGTATACGTCTGCCCGGTAAAAAATCTCAGCAAGAATGTCGTTTTTTGAATCGAAGTAATGATAAAAAGCTCCTACAGAAACCCCTGCCTTTTTGCTGATGTCTGCGATGGTGAAATTCCCAAATCCCTTTTCCTCCATAAGCTCGATTGCGGAGGTATAAATACGGTTCTTGGTCTCCTCGGCCTGTTCTTTTCGATTTGTATTTGTTTGGTTCTCCATATTTTCTCCGACTTGATAACACATTATTTGCTTGGTTTCAGATCATTAAACACAGTCAAGGAATGCTAGGCGTATACCTGATATGAAGATGAAATATTGTAAAGCTTTGTTTGCCAACACAAATATCTATGAATTCTCCAACGGAGTGAACGCCGGAAAAAATAGGGATACTAACGCGGCTGCATGCTATCGATGATAAATTCAGCAGCCAATCGAACACCGATCCCCGGTGGTAAGCCACACTTTTCAAAGCCTTTCTCACTAGCAAAGGTGAACATGGCTTCTTCGCTGTCTCCGGGATTCACGCGATGCCCCAAGATCACCCTTTCGATAATGTCAGCACAATATAGGTGACCAATTTTTCCTTCAAAGAAGGCCATGAATTTCTGAGACGTCGCAATCGTGTCGTTCACAGCCTCATAATCCAGACGGTCATCGCTGCCAAAGAAAAGGCCAAAGGCAATCAGACTCCCGGTGATACCCCCGCAAATCTCACCAGTGCCACCGATACCCGGAAAAGGCGTCAGGGCCTTAATGATCTCCATACTCCCCAGACCAAACTCTTCCATCAGCGCAAGCGCGGTCCCCTGAGCGCAATTCTTGAGCATGAAATTGTATTCCTCCGCTCGCAACTGCACCCGGTCGAGGATCTCTTCCTTATTGGCTAACAACTCCTGGGGGTCAAGATCCTTTCTGGGGATTCCATTTTCAGATAGATTCTTGATTCTGGCTTTAATTGCCGTCTCATCCCATTTTCTATTTGCCAGTTCTTGCACTTTTGCATTCAGGATCTCGTAGTCTGTCATTTGTAGTTACCTCCGATTTAGGTTTTCAGAACGAATATTGTTCAAGATTTTTGCCGTCATGCTGCCATCGTCAAGCCTTATATCGGCTGCATGTCGAGTGGATAAAAGGCCATCGACAGCTTCATGATAAAAGCACCGGCAAGCGTATTGGCGATGACTCCGTCATCACCAATGGCGAAGAACTTGCCGGTTAATCTCATTTGATCCCAGTTGTAGAAGAACACGGTGGAAACGGGCAGACCGAATTCGCGAAAGGCAAAGATATATTGATTATCATCGAACTTATAGACGGTAGACATGTCAACATCGCCTTGACCTCGCAATGGTCCGATGATGCCCTGCCAGACATAGCGCTCTGAATTCAGGTAGACATGTTCCATAATCTGCTCTGGACCATAATCATAGAGTCCCCGCAAACCGATGAGGTCGCGCGTTGGCCCTGGTTTGCGTCCCGTAGGTGGAGTGCCTGGATCACCCAGCGCACCTGGCCAGAACTCATGGACCGCCCGGGGTTCTTTGCCGACATCGCCTTCGCGCATTATCGTGCGGACAGCGAGTACTTGCCGCGTTTGAACGTTAACGATAAAGGTCTGCGACTGCCAAGGCTGGTGGGTAAAAGTCATGTCAATGAAATAGGTTTGCGGCGCCACTTCCACCACCTCGCACCAGTCCATACCGCCTTCGTCGCCACTTTGCCAGATGACCTTGTTCCGATCTGCGAATTCGAGTTCAAAGTATATCCCCGAGTCGAGTGTGATTGTTATCGTCTGATTTACCAATGCAGCTGTTTGTGGAAGACGATTAACTGCTAATTTCGACGCATAATCCTCATATGTATAATCTGTTGTACCTTCTGCCTGTGGCATTGAGCTGTTCCTCTCTTGAATAATGGATAGTATTTTATGTTTTATAAATTCTTTCTCACACGCCCCACTTCACGCCAGCGTTGGTAAGCGCGGCTCCGGAAACATCGACAATCGCTGCTCCTCCATCGAGCAGAAGAACAGATCCAGTCATAAACGTGGAATCATCACTGGCGAGGTAACTGCAAATGCCAGTGATCTCATTGGGGTTTGCTGTCCGCCTCAGGGGAACCATCGAAGATATGCGCTCAAAAACACCTTCCAGGTCTGTCCCGAGTACTTCTTTGAGGGGAGCGAGTGATTTTTCCAACATCTCCGTCCTTGTGCCGCCTGGACAGACCACATTACAGCGGACCTTGGCTGGGCCGAAATCCAGCGCGACCTGTTTGGTGAGCATTATGAGACCCGCCTTCGATGAACAATAGGCTGGCATGCCAGGTAGGCAGCGCAGTCCGCCCAGCGAAGCAATGTTTATGATAGAACCGCCGCCGCCCTCAATCATATGCGGTATAGACACCTTCATGAGATACATAGGACCGGTGAGATTTATATCGAGAACCCTGCGCCAGAGCTCAGGGTCCATGTCAACAACGGTTGTACCGCCCGAGTCTATGGCTGCGTTGTTCACCAACACATCGAGTTTGCCAGTGAATTTGAGCGCCATCTCAACCATTCGCTCCGCGTCTTCAAGCCTGGTCACATTCCCGGCGCATGTCAACACTGCCCCATCCGGTAATGATTGGGCCACCTCGTCGAGCTTCTCCTGGCGGCGGCCGGTTATGCATATCCTCGCTCCGTCAGTAACGAACCGCTCAGCAATTGCGGCGCCTATACCAGAACCCGCTCCGGTAATGAGGGCTACTTTTCCGTCTAGTTTCATTTCCAGCTTCCGGTCTACAACCCCAGATAGGCTTTTCTTACATGATCGCTCTGGAGCAGTTCATCACAATCACCCTGCAGACTTACGCGGCCATTCTCCAACACATAAGCCCGGTCGGCGATCTCCAGGGCGCGATGCACATTCTGCTCGATTAGCAGAATGGTTATGCCCTGTTCTCTCAAGTTTTGTATGATGCGGAACACTTCGGTAACGAATAAAGGGGCCAAACCGTAAGAAGGTTCATCAAATAAGCACAGCTTTGGCTTTGACATTAAAGCTCGCCCTATAGCTAACATTTGATGTTCGCCACCACTCAATGTCCTTGCCAGTTGGTTCTGCCTTTCTTGTAAACTGGGGAATAACTGGTAGACCTGTTCGAATGTCCCAGTCCGTTGCTTCCAGGCATGAATAGGGTACGAACCCATCTCCAAATTTTCGCGCACGTTCATATCGGGGAAAATCTTACCTCCCTGGGGCACGTGCGATATACCCAAGCCCACAATAGCATGAGATGGCAGGCCATCGATCCGTTCGCCTTGGAAGACAACACTTCCCGAGGCTGGCCGCAGCAACCCAGAGATCGTATTGACCAGTGTCGTCTTTCCGGCTCCATTCGAGCCGACCAGGGCGACAATTTCGGCCTGGTTGACCTCCAAACAGATATCCCACAAAGCTTGAACCTTCCCATAGCGGGTGTCTACATTACATACTTCAAGCATTTTCTACTCTCCTAAATACACCTTGATGACAGTCTCACTCGTGGCGATTTCCTGCGGTGTTCCCTCGGCGATCTTCTTACCGTGATGAAGCACCATGATCCGGTCGCAGACGCTCATAATTGCCTTCATAACGTGCTCGATCATGAAAATGGTAATGCCCTGAGCACGTATTTTGGAAACCAGTTCCATGGCCTGGGCTATTTCAGTGGAATTCAACCCGGCCATGATTTCATCGAGCAACAAGACTTCTGGTTTGGTGGCTAAGGCTCTGGCGACTTCAAGCAATTTCTGGTTGACCAGAGTCAGGTCCTTGGCCGGGATGGCAGCCATCGCCGATAAACCCACAAATTCCAATAACCTGGCAGCCTCCTCGACAGCCTGCGCTGACGTAACCCGCTCGGGGGTTCCGAAATGCACACCCAGGGCGACATTGCTAATCACGGGCATGTTGGGGAAGATCTTCACCGACTGGAATGTCCTTGCCAACCCCTTCCTGCAAATTTGATGGGGCTTCAAGCCAGTTATATTTTCTCCCTTGAATCTGATCAACCCGGGTTTAGGAACAAGCGCCGCGGAGATCAAACCAAACAAGGTGGTTTTACCAGCTCCATTGGGACCAATCAGGCCCACGATTTCACCCTGATCGACATGGAAGTCAACATCCGAAACTGCGACTAATCCGCCAAAATATTTCGTAACACCTTCACCCTCAAGAATTGCCATGTTCGCCTCCCGTTGCTCGCGCGCGCCACTTTTTGATCAACCCTACCAACCCATTGGGCAGGTACAAAACTGAAACGAGCAAGATAATTCCAAAAAGTAGCATGTAGTAATAAGGGAATTGGGTGATTAAGATTTCTTCCAGATAGGCGAATATGATAGCGCCTAAAACGGGACCAAATAGCGGCCCGATACCGCCGAAAATGGCCATCAGAACCGGCGTAAAAGAAAAGTTCATATTGAAGGCGATATACGGGTCAACATACGTCCACCGGGTCGCCATGATAGTTCCAGCAGCTCCGATGAAAAAAGCACTGATGGCGAAGGTGAAAACCTTCACCAGGGTGACGTTGATGCCAATATGCTCAGCAGCTTCTTCTTGTTCACCAATGCTTTGCAAAGCCAATCCATATTTTGATTGGCGGATCAAATAAGCCGTCAACAGCGTCAACACCAGGATAGCCAGCATGATGAAATAGACCGTGTTATAGTCGACTACCACCACAAATCTGCCGCGGGTACCGGTAAATTTGATCTCGAACCATAAGAGCAGGTTCTTCATCAGTTCCAACAACCCAAAGGTAAAGATGGTAAAATAGATGCCTTTCAGGCGCAAGGTCAGCCCCCCCACAAACAGAGCCAGAGCCGCACTGACCAGGCCGCCTATGAGGACAACAACAAGTAGTGGCATGATAGTGCCCAGAGTGGCGGCAATATAGATACCGACCCCAAAGAACGCCGCTGTAGCCAGGGAAATTTGCGCGGTTGGCCCGGAAAACATGGCCCAACTCGATGTCAACACGATATACATGAATATCGTCGACAGGAATATAGTGGTATATATAGCAGCATAGAAGGGTAAGGTAACCAGGATGATCAATCCAACCAGCAGAATGATTCTCAGTATCAGGAAGTTTTTCGATGTCAAAGTTAGCTTGTTCATAGGTCTACTTCCCCATCAGGCCAGTCGGCTTCAACAAAAGCAAAATGGTGAAAATAATATAATAAGCAACCAGCGCCAGCCCTGGCTCGAAATAGGTTACGATGCTGCCAATCAAGCCCAGGATGAACCCACCTATGAAGCTGCCGGGGATGCTACCCAGGCCACCCAACACAACCACGATGATGGCTATAACGGTATATTCCATGCCCATGACAGTGTTTACGGGATAACTCATGCTGATCAGCATACCGGCGCAGGCAGCCATGGCAGCGCCAAGGCCAAAACATAAAGCCAATACTAGATTGATATTTACACCCAGCAGGCCAGCGGTAGAGGGGTCTTGAGCCGCTGCACGGATAGCTTTTCCCAGACGGGTCTGGGTCAGGAAGATGTAAAAAGCAACCCCAATCAGCACAGCAAACCCGAGGGTGACAAGGCGGTTGGCGCCAAACAACGCTCCCCCCAGATCAACCGGGACAGCTAAATAAGAGTAACCTTTGATTTTAGACCCCCAGGCTATCAGTGCCAGATTCTGAATGATGAATAGCAGACCAAAAGAAGCCAGCATTGAATTGCCCTCGAAGATACCTGGCGTAGCTGAAATCACCGACAGGCGCTTGTATATGGTTCTGTGAAGAATAAACCCCAAGATAAAGGCTAGCGGGCCACAAACAACGAGGCACAATAACGGGTTAATGCCAAAGGCGGTGTATAACATCCAGGTGGTTAAAGCCCCGAGCATGATAAACTCGCCATGCGAGATATTCAGCACCCGGGCAACGCCGTATTGCAAGCTGAGACCCATAGCAATCAATGCGTAAAGCCCACCCAGCAGCAAGCCGGCGATCACGACGTCGAGAATGGTTACAATCATTGATGATTTCCTGGTTCTAGCAACCGTTGGTGCTGGCTGTCTAAAGGTGTAAATTTTTACCCCTTAGACAGCCAGTCTGACGGCATGCTATTTATGCTTATCGATATTGATACTTTCCTTATCCGGTTGGCCACTCGGGCTTGGGATATAGAAACTCTGCGGTAGCATGCTCTTTAGGCCCGACGACTTCATACACTCCGTTCTGCCATTGACCAACCTCTCCGATATGGCAGTCCTTTGACAGCAGCCCGTTCTCATACCAGGTCTCCCCCAGGACCGTATTGAACTTCTCGGTAGCAAGAATATCCCTGATCTTTGTCTGATCTAGCGTACCAGCTTTCTCGACCGCCTGCTTCCAGGTTTCCAGGCTAGCCCAATAGAGCGGGTGCCCCCAGGGATCCTGGACGTCTTCCGGCTTCCCGGCCCAGAGCTTGTCAGCCAGTTCCTTTGCCGCCGCAGATTGCTTGGGGCTGAAGGAAGTCCAACCCGTAACGCCCTCTACCATGGGGCCAAATGCAGTATGGAAGAAACCAAAATTTACACCGGGCCCGCCAATCCAACACTTGGGGTTATAGCCAAGCTCCATGGAGGTGCCGATGGCCGGCATGATTTGATCAGGGTAGGCAAAGCAGCAGAAGACATCCGCCTCGGTAGCCTTGGCTTCTTTGATTACCGGTGACAGGTCCTTAATATCGGGTGGGAGGCTTTTGGAACCAAGGATATCGATACCTTTCTTTGCGAACTCGATACCAGCCACTCCCGAGTACTCGATGCCGTGCAGGTCCGCAATGTAGGTAACGTAGGCTGTCTTCGCTCCCTTCTCTGTCAGCAGGTCTGCAAAGACCGGTACTTGATACCAGTCAGAGAAGCTCAGGGACACGAATATGTAGGGCATGCTGGGCAGCATGTCCTTGAGACTGGTGGCGCCGCCCTCGGCAGTAATCAGCACATAGTTATATTTACTGGCAATTGGGGCCTGGGCAAAGAGGAAAGCTGTACCGGAGGCAGGCCACAGGAAGTCAACCTTGTCTTCCACGATCAACTTCTCCGTTAACCTGGTCATTGTACCCACATCACTCTTATCATCGTAGATGAGTAATTCAATGGGCAGTTTCTTGCCATATTCCTCTACGTAAACGCCCCCATCGGCATTGACCTCTGCAACAAAGGTCTCGTAGACCGGGCGGAAGGCGGAATCGCCGATGACGGCATTCCAGCCGGAGAGAGGTCTTGACATGCCAACCACGATCTTGTCCTTGCTTTTAGCCGGTGCCACCCCACTACACGCCGACATAATCCCGGCGGATCCAACTGCCGCGACTTTGAGAAAATCGCGACGGGTCAAATATTTTTTATTATCCATTGCTCCTCCTTATTTTTTGAAACTATGGATCTGTTTTTATATTTTGCCACTAGATAACAGTTAGCTTTTATACATACTTTCTCTTCTCCTTTCTACAATTTGACACCACACTCTCAGGTAGATAGTTTTTCTCTCAATAACGTAAGATAATAGGGTCTATATACAACTCGTTCTGCGAAGGACTCTCAGGAAATAGAATTATCAGCCGCCTTGCATACTCTGAAAAACATCTACAGATACTCCATCCTGCATTTTGTCGTCCGCTTTTAGCACCCGGCCATTTGCAATGACCGCGGCCCCACGTGTTTCTAAGATCTCCAGATAGGCGAGCAGGTCTTTGACTGTCGCGCCATCTGGAATCTCCACCTCCATCCCCTGTGAAGGTTTATAGCCGGGGACCTGTAAGCTCAACGTCCCGTATAACTTAACCTTCACTTTCATCCTGCACCTCGCTAGAAATCCAAGACGCCGTCCAACTCCTGATCGCTGATCACAAACACCTTGTTGTGCGGAGGCAGGGGTTCTTCGTAGAAGAAGCGGGGCAGGCGATCGTCTTGCTTCGTTAACCCTGCTTTTCTATTGAATTCCTTTTCGGCCTTCAATATTCGGGTGCCCATTCCGAATGGGAAGTATCCATCTTCGAATTTTGCGCCTGTTTTTGCCTCGATCAGTTTTTGGAATGCGCCGAATCCATCAGGATGGAGCAAGGCTACACTCGCCATGAAACATTGTCCCATGCAGTCGAAAGCAGCCATGGCGATCTGTAAAAACCTGGAGGTCTCAGCCTGTCCTTCCGGGTTGAGGGGATCGAGCTTCTTTTCCAGGTACGCCCCAACCACGTTGCCTGCCGTATGATCGGCGCCCATTGGGGAGGTGGCATATGTAACGCCGTTGCCTAACATACCGCGCGGGTCGTAGGCTGCGATGCTTTGCCGTTTGACCACTGGAACCCGGGGGTGGTTGAAGTGCTCACCCACCGCAGCCGGACCATTGCCCAGAATACGGCCGAACTCCGTGCCCCTACCGATTTCTTCTACCATCTCGATAGCTGCTTCGGCATCCCCAAACTTCTTATAGCCGGCATCCATGGCGACAGCCACAGCAACCCCCGTGTTCATGGTATCGAGCCCAATATCGTCACACAGGTTATCGAGGCGGGCGATCACGTCCAGATCGGTAATACCGGTCATGCCGCCCATGGACCAGATGGTCTCGTATTCCAGTGAACTGGTGATGAACTTACCGTCTTTGTCCACATACTCATTGGAACAATGGATCATGCACTGGTCGCAGCCTCGATGAGTGGTATTTCCGCCACGTTCTTTGATGATCTCGGCCATAGCCTCGCCGCTGATCTTCTCCCAACCATCCAATTGGCCTTTGGTGGCATTGTAGCTCGGGAAGGCACCCATTGCATTGACTGGAGCCACCAGGGCGGCCGTGCCGAGGGCGGGCATCACTTCCGCGCTCATGTGATCAGCCTTAACTGCTTCGACGACGGCCTTGGCCGCTTCCTTGAAGGCTTGTGGATCGGTTATGACATCGGGGTTCTTTCCGCGTTGGTCGACAACCAGCGCTTTGAGCCCTTTGGCACCCATCACCGCCCCCATGCCACCGCGGCCGGCTGCGCGGCAAGGACGCCCATCGACATCCGTTGACTGGATCGATGCCGAGGCCAACCGGTACTCACCCGCCGGCCCGATACACATTACCGAACTCTTCTCGCCGTAGGCAGCCAACAGCTTTTCAACTAACGCGTAGGTGCGCATTCCCTGGTATTCCTGAGCCGGCACCAGGCTTGCTTCGCCCTGTGCATCGACGCGGAGCAGGCTGAGGTCCCCGTCCGGTGCCTGTCCCTCAACAATGATTGCCGTAATGCCCAGATGGCCTAATGAAGCACCTATAGACCCACCTGCATTGCTTTCCTTGATACCTCTTGTCAGTGGGCTTTTGGCACCAACTGAAATGCGGCTGGTATTTACCAACGAAGTACCGGTCAGGAATCCTGGGGCAAAGATGAGCTTGTTCTCTGGTCCCAGGGGATCACATTCCGGCGGAACTTCATTGTTGATCATGATTGAAGTCAGGCCCCTGCCCCCCAGCCCGGCATATTCCGGCGACACATCTTCAATTTTGATGGTCTTATCCGTCATGTTTACTCTGACAAACTTCATGCTTGCCTCCATTATCGATAATGAATTTTCTGCCGCTACAGGCGCAAAAAGGGGGGGGGGGGGGGGGGGGGGGGGGGGGGGGGGGGGGGGGGGGGGGGGGGGGGGGGGGGGGGGGGATGCTGACCCCTCTGACCTATGACCGCTCAAGGACGGACGGCCAGACCGTTACTGGTATTCCCGAACCGTCCGATATCGAAAAGGATGGGGATTGGACGGTAACGACCATTGAGACCATAACGGACGATACCGTGACCTTGAAAGGTAATCTAACGGTCAAAGGCACCCTGGTCCTGGATAACACGACATTGGCATTGAACACGACTGTCCTGGATACCAAATGGGTGAGGGTCGAAGGAGGGGGCAAGCTCCGCTTGAGGAACGGCTCCATTCTCCGGGGTCTCTCCCGCGAAAGATATCATTTCCAGGCCTTGGCCTCATCATCGGTCCATATCAACGATTCTCAGGTCATGGACTGCGGGACCGATTCCGTTTCGGACCTCCAGAAGGGCATCTACAGTCTCAGCAGCGACCTTATCCTATACAACTCCATGCTGACCAGAGGCAATACAGGTATCATTGTCGATGGGGGCTCGGCGAAGGTCATCGGGTCCTCGACAGTCTCCCAGATGTGCTTGGGCAGGATGGCCATCACCCCTGCGATATCGTAGAGGAAGGGTGCGTATTTGGATTCAAGATACAGTTTGACGGTGTAGGCATCGGTGGCCTCGGCTCTGGTGATGCCACTGGGCCCGACCAATGTCACGAACGGATCGGGGTGGATTTTAGCGTAGTCGACGGTAAAAACCACATCATCGGCAGTTAAGGGCGTGCCATCATGCCATCTTGCGTTTTCCTGTAGTTTGAAGGTGTAGGCATTCTCCGCCTCATCGTAAGTCCATTCCTTCGCCAGCGCGGGAATAAAACCGTTTTCATCCTTCCAGATAAGCGTATCGAAAATGAAGCTGGAGCGGATGTATCCCGGTCCGCGGGAATAGCGCAGGTAGGGTGAGGGATAGCCCCAGTCGCCGGTAGGGTCGGCGATGGTGTAGGTGGCGATGGTTTTTGGTTCCTCGTTTGCCGCCGTGGTTGATGGGTCAGGGGATGCGGTGCTGGTTGGCTGGTCGGTTTCTTCCTCATCATCTCTATCGCAGGCCCCGAGGACCACAGTCCCCAAAAGAAGAATGCAGATCAATGTAATTGGTAAAAGATAGCTTAAAAGACGCTTCATGCTCGATTCCCCCTTTTTTCAATCGCATGATTGTTGTGTTTAACTGCAAATAAGGTGAATACCATTGCCGTCTAGCTGATAATATTCCTGGCCCGAACACGGCAGGCAAACTGGCTGGCCGTTTTTCATCCGAATGCGCGGTTCCATGACGCTCTCGCCGCATTTGGAGCAGGTGACACTGGGAAAGATGCCCGCGTAAGCAGGCAGTTTGAAGTTGACCTTCTGAACCTTTAGCAATTCGTCGTCCGGAACATCCAGCATGTGGAACGAGGCCTGACGCCACAATTGCTTCAGCCTGGCACTGTCTTCCTCGCTGCCCTGACGTTCCGCAACTACCTTCTGAAACAGGGCCATCGCTTCCGGCTCGCGCTGTTTCAATGATTCCCGGTCCATAACCACCAGCACTCGTACGCCTTCACCGTTTCGTCTGGCCAGCGTAATGGCGGTTTTCCCGAAATCCCGGTAAATCATGGCGTTGTTGCCGAAGGTGCAGCCGGTTACGAACTGGATGCCGTCGGCAAAGCAGTTGTTACTTTCCACGATGGCCACGACCTCTTCCATTCCTGTGGAATGAATTCCCATTTCAGTCACCGCCCTATATGCGGAGCGAACGCCGTAGGCCAGCCCGGGGCAGTAATGGCCGTGCAGTTGGCCAGCTTTTTCCAGGAGCCATTTGAGGTCGCCTTTATTTATGGCTTCTTTTATAGTCATTCTGGGATCATCAATGGTATTAGCGGTCATTATATTGCCTCCTTTTTTCACTGCAGTTTTTTCGTCTATGTACATAGTGATTTGGGGACTATTCATCGAGGCCCAGCGCCTGCCGGACGATATCTTCGGCGGTATTCGTGATTTTCAAATCTCGCATTTTTTGGGTCCAGTAAAAATCCATCAGCATTTCGGCAAATGACTTCATGTTATCCAGCTTTTTCCAGCCAATGACCGGTTTTATTCCGCAGGGGGTTTCAATTTGTAATATCACTTGGCCAGTCTCTTCCTGCACATCAATTTTGTAAGATGCCATAAACACACTGCCTTGTTGCCGGATACATTGCTGCAACTAACAGTTATTGCAACTGGTTGCAATGAAATATTATCAGATAACAAATTGCAAGTCAACAGTTATAACTGCTTGTCTTAACGGCTATTTGAGGACAATAGAAGAAATTGTGAGTCAGGTTGATTCAAATTAACCTGATACCTGTTTGTTGACATACCCCGACCCGTTGTCGGAATGGAATCCTAATAATTCAAAGTGAGATTGTTTGAGAATTTACTCAACGACGCTGGCAACGGATAATATTCAAAAATCCTTACTTCCCCCAAAGCATAACAACTTTTGAGCATTTTCCCTGTATTCATATCA
This sequence comes from Dehalococcoidia bacterium, assembly GCA_041300025.1. Classification (GTDB taxonomy): domain Bacteria; phylum Chloroflexota; class Dehalococcoidia; order SZUA-161; family SpSt-899; genus JBGLNL01. The sequence goes on from JBGLNL010000001.1 coordinate 463,782, forward strand.
TGCGCAATTTCATACTGCGATATGGATAGCAAAGCCCAAAACACCCAAGCCCCCCGATCTTTCGGAGACCTCGATCTATTAAAGGCAATTTGAAAGGGAATTCTGACTAAGAGAGCTCACGCAGATGTTAGACTTTTTCCTCTCTCTTCTGTTTCCGTTTCTCTTTAAGCGTCAACTTCGCCTTTTTCTGTACTTCTTTTTTACCCTTATCTTTCTTTCCTTTTTCTCCCATTTTTCATCTCCTTGTGCAATATTTTAATATGAAAGGCAATGTCATTAAAACAATGCCGATCAGTATTATTGAAATTATATTAGAAAAATCGATATTTCACAAGCACAAAAACTAAAGGAAAGCAACGCCGCCTCATTATTTACATATCTCTCTTAAAAGAATAACATTTGAATTGCGCCGCTGCAAGGGAATCTGCCAGACGGTTTTGCTCCTTTTTTATTAAGCCGCTTTACTTTCCCCAAGATGAGGGATTGATTCAAAAACAATCAGAGATTTACTGAATATCCGTCACATAGCATATAGCTTCCCCTGATTAATGCCGCTCTTCGGTTGTACTTTGCCCGGAGCACAGTTAAAATAGGAGTGAATCTCTCATAGGAGGAAATTGAATGGCAAATGAACTGATTTATGAGAAAAAAGGGAACATTGCTTATATCACCATCAACCGGCCCGAGGCCTACAATTCAATGAACCGGGCGGTTTGGGACGGGATTATCAGCTCATGGGAGAATGTTCGCAATGACAACGAAGTCTGGGTGGCGATTGTCACGGCCACGGGCGATAAGGCATTTTGCGCCGGACAGGATTTGAAAGAGATGGGTCAGTGGATGGCCATACCTGAAGCCAAACGCCCTCCTTTCCCTATACCGGAACCCAACCCCATGAAGGGGCTGTATGTCCCGAAGCCATTCATCTGTGCCATCAACGGCATCTGCACTGGAGGCGGACTGGAATTTGCCATGGCCTGTGATATTCGAATTGCGTCCGAGAACGCAAAAATGGGCCTCGCCGAGGTGAAACAGGGATTGATGGCCGGCAACAGCGGCACTCAGAAGCTTATTCGTTTGGTCCCCTTCGGAGCTGCGCTGGAAATGCTCATGACCGGCGACTTCATCAGCGCTCAGGAAGCCTGCCGGATCGGGCTGGTCAACAAAGTAGTTCCCCTTGCCGATCTCATATCTGAAGCCGAGGCGCTGGCCCGGCGGATCTGCGCTGCCGCGCCGCTTTCAGTACAGGGCGTTAAGGAAGTTGCCTATCGGGGGATCGAGGTATCACTGGAAGAAGGTCTTAAGATCGAAGCTGAGGTAATGGATCGCATCGGGCACAGCGAGGATGCCAGGGAAGGACCACGCGCTTTCGCGGAGAAACGGAAACCTGTCTGGAAGATGAAATAGAGCCATCGAATCTTGTATTCCGTCACGGGGCAGTTCAGAAAAGAACTGCCCCTTTTAGAATCGATGACAAATTCTGATATTGTTTTTCCTCACCTGTTCACACCGGCGAAGATCGGTCGGCTGGAACTTAAAAACAGGATAGTCATGTCTCCTGTGGGAACGCGGCTGGCCGCTGACGGCATGGTAACCCCGGCTTTAAAAGAGTTTTATGCCACCCGGGCACGAGGCGGGGTGGGACTGATTGTGCTGGAGCCCTGCTTCATCGAGCCGGAAGGCGAGGGGAGGTTCCTTTTTCTCCACGAAGACAGGTTCATCGATGGTTTGAGAGAACTGGTTAAGACAATTCATGGCTGCGGAGCCAGGATCGGAGTTCAACTCTTCCACGCCGGATGGAAACCGGGACAGAAGAACGCCCGATTCCTGCCCCCGATTTCACCGGCAGAATTATCGTTAGAGCGAATCAAATATCTCATCGCAAAATTTACCCTGTCTGCCCAGAGAGCGAAGAATGCCGGATTCGACCTCATCGAGATTCATGCAGCCCACGGGTATCTGCTCAGCCAGTTTCTTTCCCCGCTGGGAAACCGGCGAACTGACGAATACGGGGGCGATGTGAGCGGACGGGCCAGATTTGTTCGGGAGATCATCCGGTCCGTCAGGAACGAAGTGGGTGTCGACTTCCCCTTGAGTTGTCGCATCAATGGGGCTGAAAATGTACCCGGAGGATCGACTATCGAGGATGCCAAATCCATAGCTCCGCTGCTGGCCGAAGCGGGCCTGAATTTAATCAGCGTATCGGCAGGAGCGATCGGTTCATATCCCCTGACTATCCCTCCCAGCGATACGCCGGAAGGGTGCTATACCAATCTGGCTGAAGGGGTCAGGGGCGTCGTGAGCGTTCCCGTAGTGACCGCCGGGCGGATCAACACCCCTCAACTGGCCGAGGATATACTGGCCTCCGGTAAAGCTGATCTCGTAGCCATTACCCGCGGACTGGTGGCCGATCCGGAATTGCCGAATAAATCTTTCGATGGTCAAGCGCATCGAATTTGCAAATGTATCGCCTGTAATACCTGCCTTGATACGGACTACGATGGCCACATTGCCTGCACCGTCAATCCCCTCGCCGGTAGAGAGTCAGAGACGGATATCCACCCTGCCAGACAGTCCAAAGAGGTTGTTGTCGTTGGAGCCGGACTGGCCGGACTGGAGGCGGCAAGGGTGGCTGCCCTCAGGGGTCATAAAGTTACTCTATATGAGGCAGCAAATGAAATCGGGGGACAGTGGGTACTGGCAGCCAGACCTCCTTACAAGCAGGAATTCTTTGGACTGGTTGACTGGCTCTCCAGCGAGTTAGAGGTACTTGGCGTGAGGGTGATATGCGATCATTTGGTCAATGCTGAAGAGGTTGCAGAATGGAACCCTGATGCAGTAATATTAGCCACCGGTGCCATACCGCTGGTGCCTTTGATTCCCGGTTTTGAGCGCGAAGGGGTGTTGACTGCATGGGAAGTGCTGCAGAACGTCCCGGTCGGTGATCGGGCGCTGGTGGTCGGCGGTGGGGCCACCGGGCTGGAAACGGCGGAGTTTATAGCCGAACAGGGGAAAAAAGTGACAGTGGTCGAAATGCTTAAGTCTTTCGGTATGGATATGGGTGGAACGGTTTACTTCCATCTGAGGCACCGCCTCAAAAAACTGGGAATAGAGATGATAAAGGAAACCGAAGTAAAGGGAATAAGCGATTCCGGCATCAGGGTGATCAGGGAGGGCAGGGAAGAAACATGGGGAGGATTCGATACCTTCGTGCTGGCACTCGGGGTGAAATCCCGAAACGAGCTGGCGGAGGAACTCGAAGGGAAAGTCGGCCAAATGTATGTAATCGGTGATGCGGCCATTCCCGGAAATGCAGCCAATGCCATGAGGCAGGGTTTCGAAATCGGCATGATGATCTGAACTTCTCCTCTGGATTCACGCCGGAGTTTATCCCGTGCTCGATGGGGGTTGGGAATGACACGACAGGCGATTGTATCCGCATTCCAAGTGCCGGATCAATAACCAATAATTTAAACATGCTCATTTGCAAATAATGCGGACTGTTACTTCGAACAAAGGGGATTCGTCATGTATGGGGGATTAAATAATGGCTGATATGGCCGGTGGCGTCGTTCTGCTTCGTGAGGTCCAGCACTTCCGTCAGTTGTGGCTATGGTTGATGATCGTAATTGTTCCGATTGCCTGCCTTATCTCTATTCTCGATGTTATTGTTTTCGACAAATGCTCGGACCCCGCCTCAGCCTCGAGCATTGCTACTCTCATTATCGGCATAATTTTAGGCATTGGTATACCGTGGCTGATGTATGTAACCAACCTCACCACCGAAGTTCGCACCGATGGCATATATATCCGCTATTTCCCCTTTCACCGTTCTTTTAGAAAGGTTTCTCAAGAGATTACCCGATGCGAAATCAGGAAATATAATCCTATTAGGGAATACGGGGGATGGGGCATCAGGGGTTTCAAAAGCGACCGGGCTTACAACGTGAGCGGTGATATGGGCATACAATTGACCTACAGCGATGGAAATAAGCTTCTTATCGGCACCCATCGACCGGATGAACTCCTTTCTGCCATCCGGTCTATTCATAAGTAGCCCCGAAAGGTGCTGGGTGGGCGCTATTGCCTTAATCAGATGCCCCATTGTATAATCTTTCTTGGCGTGCGAAAAATGCAGGCAATACCTGTTTCCCAAATTTCTGTTGCTTCAACTGCAAGGGCTTTCCTGACAGAAGAATCCGGAAAAATGCCCTCATTTATCTCTCCTTATCAGGTTCAATCAATACTTCAATGAGCTATAGTTGCGGCTTCTGTGCGCTGGCAGAAAATCTAATTCCAAATAAGAGGAGGTCAAAATATGACGGCAAAGATAATCTCAGGAACTGAGGTGGCCAAGGAGATCCGGGCTGAACTGATCGAGAGAGTCAAGAAATGCAAGGAAAGAGGTGTGACTCCCGGTCTGGTGATCATCCGCGTGGGAGATGATCCCGCGTCCGTTTCCTATGTCACCGGCAAGGAAACAGCGGCCGAGGAAGTTGGCATCTGGTCAGAGACATATGTCCTGCCGGAGACAGCCACCGAAAAAGAGCTGCTGACCAAAGTTAAGGAAATGAATAAGGCCAAGCACGTGGACGGTATTCTGGTTCAGTTACCTGTTCCCAAACATATAAATGCGGATAAAGTTCTCAATCTGATCGATCCGGCCAAAGATGTGGACGGATTCCATCCCATCAATGTCGGCAAGATGCTCATCGGCGATCCGTTTTTCATGCCATGCACTCCATATGGTGCGGTGGAATTAATGATCCGCAGCGGCAACCCGCCTGATGGCAAGCATGTGGTGATTTGCGGGCGTTCTAATATCGTGGGCAAGCCGCTCATGGCCATGCTCGTTCAGAAGAACAATCGCGGCAACGCCACCGTCACCGTGGTTCACACTGGCACCAAAGATATGGCCAAGTATACCCGCCAGGCCGATATTCTGGTAGCCTGTATGGGGTCGCCCGAAGTCATCAAGGCGGATATGGTCAAAGAAGGCGCTGTGGTGATCGATGTTGGCGTCAACCGGGTTGGCATGAAACCTTCCAAAAATGACCCGAACAAAATGGTAGCTGACCTGCGTGGCGATGTTGATTTTGGCCCGGTCAGTAAAAAGGCCAGCGCTATTACCCCGGTTCCGGGTGGTGTCGGGCCGATGACCATCACCATCCTGATGCAAAATACCGTCGTCGCGGCGGAGCGACGCGCGGGTATCAAACGTGAATAAATGTCTTTGTGGCATTAAGGAAAAGTCGTGAGAATATCATTCCTGCTGATTACATTAGGTCTATTGATAACCGCATTGGGTGTGGGAGCCTGTGCCTGCGGTAGTGATGGCCAAACAGGTGGCTCTGCGGATACCGGCCCCGGGCACTGTCCGATACTTCAGGAAGGTGATCAATGGGAATATCGGGCATTTGATGGCGAGAATGAATATCATACTACTCTCACGGTAATTGATATAGGGAAGTACCACAAGATCAAGATGGAGATTGATCCTCCGCTTGAGGGAATTATCAGTGAGACAATCGCTGAATTTGATAAGAATACACTGCTCCCCGTCTCAATGAGTATGGTGGGAAAGGAAATGGGAGTTTCCATTTCCCTTGAGACAGAGGCAACTTACGAAATTTCGGGCCAGAGATGGCCGTTGGAAGTCGGTAAAGAGATTGAGATAACCGAATCGACAGTTACGACGATTGATGTTGGAGGGGAAATATCCACTGAGAGCGAAACGAAAACTACCACGCATGTAGTGGAGGCAATAGAGGAAGTTACTGTCGAAGCCGGGACTTTTGAGTGCTTCAGGATGGCAACGTTCGACGAGTCCGGTGATAAAATATCAGTTTCCTGGCATTCGGACGAAGTAAAGACCCAGGTAAAGGAAATTGATTATGAAACTGGGGAAACACAGGAGTTGATAGATTTCTCGGTCAAATAAGGATTAAGTGATTTAGTGAATACTGCTCTTGAATGGGCGATTCGATAATATAAGGAGGAATACCATAGATGCCATACGATGCAACTAAAATGGCCGACTGGCAGATCTCGGAAGCGGCCGAGGTGAACATGCCTACCCCCGAACAGTGGGGAGAAAAGCTGGGACTGAAGAAGGACGAAATCCTTCCCATGGGCAGATTGGCCAAGCTTGATTTCCTGAAGATAATCGAAAGGGTCAAGAATAAACCAGATGGCAAGTATATCGATGTAACTGCCATCACTCCAACCCCGCTTGGCGAAGGCAAGAGCACCACATCCCTCGGTTTGATCGAGGGTCTGGGCAAGCGCGGCAAAACAGTGGGAGGCGCTCTGCGGCAACCATCCGGCGGCCCCACCATGAACGTCAAGGGAACCGCGGCCGGTGGCGGCAATGCGCTTCTCATCCCCATGACCGAGTTCTCTCTCGGATTGACGGGAGATATCAACGACATTATGAATGCTCATAATCTGGCGATGGTCGCGCTCACTGCCCGCATGCAACATGAGCGCAACTACACCGATGAGCAACTTCAGAGGCTCAGCGGCATGCGCCGGCTTGATATCGATCCCACCCGTGTAGAGATGGGTTGGGTGATGGATTTTTGTGCTCAGTCTCTTCGGAACATTGTAATCGGGCTTGGCGGAAAGCAGGATGGCTATACCATGCAGTCCAAGTTCGGGATTGCAGTTGGTTCCGAGTGCATGGCTATCCTTGCTGTAATACGGGATTTGGCTGATCTCAAGAAGCGGCTTAATGAGATCACCGTAGCTTTCGACAAGACCGGTAAGCCCGTCACCACCGGCGATCTTGAGGTGGGCAATGCCATGTGCGCTTTCATGCGCAATACCATCAATCCCACACTCATGTCCAGTGCTGAGTATCAGCCGGTTCTCGTGCACGCCGGCCCGTTTGCCAATATTGCTATCGGCCAATCCTCCATCATTGCTGACCGGATCGGCCTCAAGATGTGGGACTATCACGTGACGGAAAGCGGCTTTGCGGCGGATATTGGCTTTGAGAAATTCTGGAATGTGAAATGCCGCTATTCGGGACTCAAACCCCATGTGGCGGTGCTCGTTGCCACCATTCGTGCCCTTAAGATGCATGGCGGCGGTCCCAAGGTGATTCCGGGCGTGAAGTTGCCTGAAGCTTATACCAAGGAGAATCTTGCACTCGTCGAGAAGGGTTGCGAGAACATGGTTCACCTCATTGGTGTAATTCGCAAGTCGGGAATCAAGCCGGTGGTGTGCATCAACCGGTTCTACACCGATACTGATGCCGAAGTGGCTATGGTCAAGAAAATTGCCGAAAAGGCGGGCGCGCGTTGTGCTCCATCTGAGCACTGGCTCAAGGGCGGCGAAGGCGCTCTTGAACTTGCAGATGCGGTTATCGATGCGTGCAACGAGAAGAACAATTTCAATTTCCTCTATCCTCTTGATATGAAGTTGCGGGATCGAGTGGCGACGATCGCCAAGGAAATTTACGGTGCCGATGGCGTTTCGTGGAGCGCCGATGCTGAGGCCAAGGCCAAGATGCTTGAGGGCGATCCCAAGTACGCGGACTATGCCACCATGATGGTGAAGACTCACCTTAGTTTGACCCATGAACCCACATTGAAGGGTGTTCCCAAGGGGTGGACGTTGCCCATCCGCGATGTGTTGATCTACTCCGGCGCCAAGTTCCTCTGCCCGATGGCCGGGACCATCAGCCTTATGCCCGGAACCGGTTCCGATCCGGCTCTGCGCCGAATTGATGTTGATGTGAATACAGGGAAGGTCAGCGGACTTTTCTAGCAAAGGAGGGTATGCTTGCCGGATTCGCCTTCCTTCCGATTTCAGCCTGGCTCTATCACGAAGAAATGGCTATTGTAATAACGTTCGCAGCTCTCCTCTTTTTGATCGTCTTCCGCAGGCTGACCGCCGACCTTGGGCCGGAAATCCGAAGTGGACTTAAAACCAGCCTGGCATCTGTCCTTTGGAACCGGTTCCTCTACGACCGCAGCTATTACTAAGGAACCTTGTGAATAAGTGATGACTTCGGGAGTCTGGGGGTGTTCTCCAGTCGTCGTTGCCCGCTTTCATTCCCTGTGCTATAGTTAATCTGTCCTTTGAATTACCCCGCCTTTTTAGGAGGATATAAGTGGATTTTGAGACTATCAAGCTGGAAAAGACCAACCATATTGCCACTCTAATCCTCAACCGCCCCGACAGAGCCAACTCCGTAAACTGGAAAATGATGGAGGAGCTCAATTCTGCCCTTGATGATCTGGGAAAGGATGAAAACCTCCGAGTACTGATAATCACCGGATCAGGGGAAAAAGCATTCTGCGGCGGCGGAGATATTGCCGATGAGGATATGTATGCCTCGTGGGACATGGAAAAAATGCGCAAGTGGGTACGGAAGACCGCATGCGCCATCACCGAGAAAATAAGGAACATGCCGGTGCCCACCATCGCTTCTATCAACGGGATCGCCGTTGGCGGCGGATTCGACTGGTCCTGCGCCGCCGATATTCGCATCGGTTGCGAAAGAACCCGGTTCATGTCCGCCCAGATTAAGACCGCCCTCGTCCCCGATTCCGGCGCCTGTTATCTTCTCCCACGTATAATCCGGCTGGACAAAGCACTGGAAATACTCTATACCGGCGACTGGATAAGCGCAGACGAAGCATTCGATCTGGGAATCCTGACCAGACTGGTTTCTTCTGCAAATCTGGTTCAGGAAACCAATGCACTGGCCATGAGAATTGCCAAAAGCCCCCCCATCGTCACCCGTTATGTCAAGCAACTGGTTTACAGGGGATTGGATAGTGACCTGTCAACAGCTCTCGAAATGACAGCCGCCATGACTGCCATGACAATGTTTACACAAGATCATGAAGAAGGGGTGGCCGCCTGGAAAGGGAAACGCGAGCCGGATTATCAGGGCAAATAATTACCACCACCCCAAAACATCAATGGAGGTATGAAATTGGCTGAAGAATTGAGAGTATTTACCGGAAACACGCATCCTGAACTGGCACACGCAGTCTGCAAATATCTGGGAATTACGCCCGGGCAGATAGATGTATTCCAGTTCAGCAACGAAAATACATTTGTCCGCATTTTGGAAAATGTGCGAGGACGTGATGTGTTCATCATTCAGCCAATAAGCAGCCCGGTAAACCGCAGCCTGATGGAACTCCTGATCATGATTGACGCTGCCAAAAGGGCTTCCGCCGGAAGGATTACTGCCACAATCCCCTATTACGGATACTCCCGCACCGACAAGAAAGACCAGCCCCGCGTGCCTGTCACCGCGCGTCTGGTCGCCGACCTGATAACAGTTGCCGGGGCCAACCGCGTGCTTACTCTCGATTTGCATGCCGGCCAGATACAAGGATTCTTTAACATCCCGGTGGACGAACTGACTGCGCTCTACATCCTCTGCGACTATTTCGAAAATAAAAAACTGGATAATGTGGTAGTGGTAGCCACAGATGTGGGTATTTCCAAACGAGCCCGCGACATGGCCGAACGCCTCAAACGCCCGCTGGCCATCATCGAGAAAAGGCGTATCGATAATCATGACAATACTGAAATCCAGCGCGTTATCGGTGACGTCCAGAACTGTAATGCCATCCTCTTCGACGACGAAATTGATACAGCCGGATCGATAACCTCCGCCGCCGCCGCTCTTACTAAATATGGGGCTAAAGAAGTATATGCCTGCTGTACACATCCCATCCTTTCCGAACCGGCAATAGAAAGGATAGCCAAAAGCACTTTGAAGGAAGTGGTAGTTACCGATAGCGTCCCGGTACCGGAATCAAAAAGGCTGGATAAAATAACGGTCATCCCCCTTGCTCCGGTTATCGGAGAGGCAATCCACCGCATTCATGCCAACCTCTCAATAGGAGCAATGTTCCACTAGATCGAGGCAGCAATGTTCAAAAAGTTCCTCAGCGTGCTTGGCGGTGATTCAAATGAAAGAGAGCTCAAGCGACTCCAGCCAATAGCAGAGGAAATCAATGCGCTGGAGCCTGATTTCGAGAAACTTGATAACGAAGGTCTCCTTGCCAAAACCCGTGAATTCAAGGATCGCCTGAATTCCGGGGAAGAGCTCGATGATCTCCTTCCTGAGGCATTCGCCGCAGTCCGGGAAGCCTCCAGGCGAACACTGGGCCTGCGCCACTTCGATGTCCAGCTCATCGGCGGGATGGTGCTGCACGAAAACAAAATCGCCGAGATGAAAACAGGGGAAGGCAAAACTCTGGTCGCCACCCTGCCTGCCTATCTTAATGCACTCACCGGCGAAGGCGTCCATGTAATTACGGTGAATGATTACCTCTCCAAACGAGATACACAATGGATGGGGGCTGTCTATCACGCATTAGGTATGAGCGTAGGCTGCATCCAGCACGATTCCGCTTTTCTCTTCGACCCTGACTACGATTCGGAAGATGAGTCCTGGCCGCATCTGCGTCCGATATCCCGCAAGCAGGCCTACAATTCCGATATTACCTACGGTACCAACAATGAATTCGGATTTGATTATCTGCGCGACAATATGGTGGTAGACCTTTCCCAAAAGGTGCAGAGAAATTTCAATTACGCCATTGTCGATGAAGTCGATAACATACTCATCGATGAAGCCCGTACCCCACTGATTATCAGCGGTCAAGGCGAGGAATCAAGCGATGCATACCGTATCGCCGCCCGAGCAGTTATCGACTTAAAGAAAGGGATCACCGAAAACGAGGTCCAGCAACTGAAAAACCAGATGGGCAACAACGAGGCCTTTGCACTGGTTGATGCTGATTATGATTATGTTTACGATGAGAAATCCCGTATGAGTTACCCCACGGCCAGAGGCCAGCGAATAATTGCGCATGCATTTAAAGATACTGAGATGTACGGCAGCTCAAGCACATCAGATATAAATCTGGAAAGAAGCGAAGAGCGGGGGCAGAATCGGCACATTGCCAACAACGCATTGCAGGCAAAGCTTTTTTACCAATGCGACCGCCAATACGTCATCGAACGCATAGATGAAAAAGGCCTCGGGATCATGATCGTAGATGAGTTCACGGGACGAAAGATGCCCGGCCGGAGGTTTTCCGATGGTCTGCATCAGGCACTGGAAGCCAAAGAGAATCTTCCCATTCGAGCAGAGAGCGTTACTCTGGCCACTATCACTTTCCAGAACTACTTCAGGATGTATGATAAACTCGCCGGAATGACGGGGACAGCAGTAACAGAAGCCGAAGAATTCCATAAAATATATGAACTTGATGTGGTTGTAATTCCCACCAATCGCGAACTTATACGGAACGAATATCCGGATCAGGTATATCGGACCATCGAGGGCAAGCGCCGTGCGGTCATCCGTGAGATACAGGAATATCAGAAGGCAGGGCGTCCGTTACTGGTTGGTACTACTTCGGTAGAGGAATCTCAAATCCTGAGTGATATGCTCACCCGAAACGGGATCAAGCATAACGTCCTCAACGCCAAATTGCACGAGAGAGAAGCCCACATCGTCGCTCAGGCCGGACGCGCGGGCACCGTGACCATTGCCACTAATATGGCGGGGAGAGGAGTGGATATATTGCTTGGCGGCAATCCGGAGGAGATGGCGCGGGACCAGCTACGTAAGGAAGAGATCGACATTGCCTCAATATCCACAATGCAGTGGAACGATGCCCTCAGCATACTGCGCGTAGGGGGAGACCCTTGTGACAAATATCCGGATCGCTGGGCCAAGATACTCAAAGAGCGTTATCGCCAGTGCGAGGAAGAAAAGAAAGCAGTTATTGATACGGGCGGATTGCACATTATCGGTACTGAGCGCCACGAGGCCCGCCGGATCGATAATCAGTTGCGAGGCCGTGCCGGCCGGCAAGGCGATCCCGGCAGTTCCCGGTTCTTCGTATCCGTTCAGGACGATATCATGCGCCGGTTCGGCGGCGACCGCATCGGCGGGGTCATGGATCGATTCGGCTTCGACGAAGATACTCCCATTGAACATTCAATGATCTCAAAGGCCATTGAAAACACTCAGGTCAAAGTGGAAGCTTACCACTTCGATATCCGCAAACACCTGCTGGATTACGACGATGTATTGAACAAGCAACGCGGAGTCATCTATGGTGAAAGAGGAAAACTGTTAAGCGGATCTGATCTCAAAGCGAACATCATGGAAATGGTGGCAAAGACCATCACAAACTATATAAACAAAAATCTGCCCGGTGAAGATCCGGATGACTGGGATCTCAATGCCCTGATCAAAGAAACAGAGAGCATTCTCCCTCTGCCTCAGGATGCCACCGCAAAGAATCTCTATATGATGAGCCGGGCAGAAATTGAAGAAAAGCTGCTCGATCATGCCACTTCGTTCTATGAACAGCGTGAAGAGGAAATGGGCCCGGAAAGTATGCGCATGCTGGAACGCCTGATCATGCTTCGGGCAATAGACAACCACTGGCGAGAGCATCTGACCGTACTGGAAAACATGCGGCAGGGGATCGGCCTGCGTGCATATGCCCAGAGAGATCCGCTGGTCGCCTATAAAACGGAGGCTTATTCCAGATTCCAGGAAATGCAGGAATTGATTCAACAGGATATAGTGCACAGAATCTATCACGTCAGTCTGGTCAAGCATCAGGCCCCGGAAAAGCCTAAGCAGGAAGCGATCCCCACCGGAAAGAAAGTGGGACGCAATGATCCCTGCCCTTGCGGCAGCGGAAAGAAATATAAAAAATGCTGCGGAAGAACAGTTTAGATGCAAGTGGAGCGCCTCTCCATGCCCATTTACGAATATAAAGCAACAAGCCCTTCATCCTGCGATTTATGCAAAGCTAAATTTGAGATACTGCAGAGTTTAAACGACAGGCCGCTTACTAAATGCCCTAAATGTAAAGCGCCGGTCAAACGCCTCTTTTCCGTAAATTTTATTGCGACCACAGAACCATTATCTTTCGAGGAAACATTCAATACCCACACCAGCGAAGAAGCCGACAATCTGGGCCTCGATGGAGGATTCGCCGGGGACCAAGTCTGGGAGTGAATTCCACCAAACCAAAATGTTATAATTAGAACAAAATCAATTCTGGAGGTTATTTGTATGAACAGTAAGTACATACTTCTGGGGATTCTAATTTTGCTGGTATTCTCCTTACCAGCCTGCGAGGGTGATGATAACGGGGGAGCCACTGTTTCAATAACTCCTACGCCCACCCCATCACCAACCCCTTTCATATCCATACCCCAAAAGATTCATCTGGAGAAAGGTCAGTACTGGAAGTTCAGCTATCTCATTGGAGAAGCAGAATGCGGCACTAACGAATATAAAGTAACCGCGGTTCCGGAAGCAGCAGGGACCAGAACCTATATTATTGAGTCAGACCTCACCCTGGCACCAAGCAATCCCTGGTTGGGGAAAATATTCACATCGGATGCCACCCTGAAAATCGGCGAGTTTGGCAATCCGTTAAATTACAATTCAGCAGAACAAATTGGCTCCGGCTGAGGGGCCATCAAGCAGTCGGTCGGCTGCAATGTAGCTAACAGCGTAGCAACAACATGGGTCAATATTAAAGGTGCCACTACGGAGAAGGACATCACCCTGAATCCTGAAACAATGCTGCTTACTGAGAATACAGTAGCCTGGCTGGACATGATCTACTCTGTCTGGCCTCTGAAAGAAGGGGAATCCGTTACTGTGCCGGTATTCAATCCGGATAAACTTGAAACTTCGGAACTTGAGATAAATATCAGGGCATCCACAGAGCAACTCGACATGGGCGGGAAAATTTACAATGCCTTCGTATGCGATGTGGGATCGCCGGCACAGGTCCACTACGTAACTCAGGAAGGACAGCTTCTCAAGGTCGAGCAACCGGATTTGAATTTAACAATCAAGCTGATAGAAACCGGCTCACGCTATTAAATCTAAAAAGGGCGAGTTTGAAACTCGCCCTTTTGTTTATTTATCCAGCAGCGCTGCCACGCCGGGTAAGACCTTGCCTTCGAGAAACTCAAGCGAAGCTCCTCCCCCGGTTGATACATGAGCCATTTTTGCATCAACACCAAACTGCGCAACGGCAGCGGCGGTGTCGCCACCACCAACGATAGTGGTAGCATCAAGTTCGGCAATGAACAAAGCTATTGCCTTCGTACCTGCGGCAAAAGAAGGGAATTCAAAAACTCCCACCGGTCCATTCCAGACAATTGTCCGGCAAACCTTCAATTCCCGCTTGAAATTCTCGATGCTTTTGGGGCCGATATCCAGCAGCATCCAGCCATCGGGAACAGCATCAATAGAAACAGTTTTGTGACTGGCTTTGGCCTCAAATTTTTCAGCCGCTATGCCATCAACCGGCAACAGCAATTTGACACCTTTTGATCTGGCTTTTGCCATCACATTCCTGCTGAACTCAAGCTGATCATCTTCCACTTTGGAACTGCCCACACTGTGCCCCTGCGCTTTAATAAAAGTGTTGGCCATGCCTCCGCCAATAATCAGCAAATCTACTTTTTCGATAATGTTTTCAAGCAGTGCGATCTTATCGGCCACCTTCGCCCCGCCAATGATCATAGCGAAGGGACGGGCAGGATCGGTCAGTGCTTTGCCCAGAAACTCGATTTCCTTTTCCATCAAAAAGCCGGAAACAGCCGGTAGATAATCGGCAACACCGGCAGTTGAGGCATGCGCCCGGTGAGCCGTGCCAAAGGCATCGTTCACATAAACCTCAGCCAGCTTCGCCAGTGATTTAGCAAACGAAGGCTCATTCTTTGTTTCCTCATCATGAAAACGCAGATTTTCCAGCATGATCACATCCGAAGATCGCATTTCCCCAACAGCTTTTTCCACCTCAGGCCCAATACAATCCGTCATGCACTTCACCGGTTTTCCCAGAAGAACGGCGAGCCTTTCGCCAACCCGTGATAAGCGCAGCTCATCCTTCACCTTGCCATCGGGCCTGCCCAGATGCGAACACAGAATGACTTTGGCACCCTGATCGATGAGATACCGGATGGTAGGAAGAGACGCCTTGATCCGGGCATCATCGGTTATCTCACCCGTTGATTTATCCATCGGCACATTGAAATCGACCCGCACCAGTACCCGCTTTTTCTGAACATCGATATCCCTAACTGTTTTTTTGGCCATTTTTACCTCCATGGATTTCTTCCAGACGATCCACGATCTTTGTCGCTTCAACAACCGACGCAGGAGCGACATCATAAGGACTAAGACCCTTGAAATCTGCATCTCGAATAGCAGGGTCAACGCTTAAAAATCCAAGTACTTCAAAATCGGGGAGGTTCTTACGAACAAATTCTTCATCTTCAGGCCCGCTGATCTTGTTTCCCACCACATAGGTTTTATTTACCCCCAAATCGGCAGCCAGTTTTTTGACTGATCTGGCGGTCTGGATACTCCGCTGACCCGGCTCCACCACCACAATAAAAGCATCAACCCCCCTCACCGTTCCCCGTGCGAGGTGTTCCACCCCGGCATCCATATCCAGAATAACGGTCTCGTCTCTCCCTAAAATCAGGTGGCCGATCAAAGCTCTCAACAGAACACTTTCCGGGCAAATACATCCCATTCCACCGGTATCGATGGTGCCCAGCATAAGCAGCTTGACCCCGTTTTTTTCAACGGAAAACCGGTCAGGGATATCATCCACCTTCGGATTCAATTTAAAATAGGGGGCCTGGCTACCGGGTTTGGCTCCGGTTCGTTCTTCTATCAATTCGCTCATCTCGGATATGGGGGTTATCTTTTTCATCTCCTCATCGGAAATACCCAGCGCCGTTCCAAAGTTGGCATCGGGATTGGCATCAATCGCCAGCACTTTGTGGCCCCTCGATACATAAATCCGCGCCAGCAGACTGGCAAGGGTCGTCTTGCCAACCCCTCCTTTACCGGAAAGTGCTAATTTTAACATTTATACCCCCTTGCGTAGTGAATATTATACGACCAGCCAAAGCAAAGGTCTACCTTGCCCAAACAAAAACCGATATAATAACTTTCAGTGAGAAATTGAAAATGCCATCACCGGAATCGGAAGTAATGCTGCGCCATCTTCCCGTCGATGAAGCTCTTATCAAACTGGATAAATTCCTCAACCAGACATACAAGGCCGGGCTTTATACGGTGCGCGTTATTCACGGGAAAGGTACCGGAACCCTCCGCCTTGAAGCGCGGCGGGAACTGGCCCGCCACCCGCTGGTGGAATCATTCCGACCGGCCGAACCCTGGGAAGGTGGAGACGGAGCTACAATTGTGCAGCTTTCCCCCAAATAGCTCTAACCCAAACCGAATTTTTCCTTGAGCATTGCAGAAATTAGCGGCAAGTAAGAAAAAGCCCGTTCCACCAGACTTTCCTCCATTTGAGTATCCGCGCCATTAGTCGATACTTGAGGCAGCCCCCCTTCCAAATCAGCCATAACGGCGTTTTTGATACAGCATTTCGAAGGAGCAATCAATGCCTGCCGGGCAATTTTTTCGAGCGAAATATCGGAGTTATCAGCGACCACCTTCCAGTAATCGGTCAAACGCTCAAACAGAGTCTGCGGGGTCTGAAAATCAAGCGTAGCTGATTCAGTAGGCACAATCCCCCAAGAAATAACCCCCCCGGAATTCAAAAAACGGGCAATATCACGAGCGTAACTTTTAGGCATAACCTCAAGCTGAAATGCGTCAATGGAAAGCAAATCCAGCCCCAGTCCCAGCAAATAAGGCAGATGCACATTCAAACATAGATGCAAGGCTCGGGGCCCTTCAAATCCATCGAGGAAACTGCAATAATCTTCCTGCGCCTGAAACTCGTTGTATCCGGCAAACGAGTTGAATACCCAGCCCAGTCCCGGCTCATCGATCCAGACAAAAGCATTCGGGTGCTTTTGAGCCAGTTGCCGATACTGGAAATTAACCTTGCGCAATGTGAAATCAAACAGCAGTAACCTGACATCATCGTTGTAGATTATGGGTCTCTTTTCTTCATCGGTGACTCTGAACCCCAGATTTACAGGCCCGCAAATCTGACCCCGTATTGCCGCCCGGCCGCTGAAATCAGCATCGAGAAAGCGGGAATACGTCTTTGAGTTGCGGTCATGAAGTGCAAAAGTCTCAGGATCATTCATCTTAGCCGAATAGGCCGCAAGTTCTTCAGCGAATCGTCCCGTATCGAATTCGACTCGTTTTTCGTCAGGATTGATAATAGCTCCGGGGAATCCATCAGCAAGTTGAGCAAACATATCCTCATTGAAAGATATCCGGGGCAATTGAGGCCAGAAAGGTATATCCAGCCCCATAGCCAGTTCAAGTGCTCTAACGGGGTCACGATGCGGCATGACTGCCATGGCGGTCGTCCGGCAGTTCGGTTCGAAATCCATCTTTCAATCCAATTCGAATTTTATCACATCACGAAGCCACAGCGATATAATTCTTCTACTTTCGCTACAAATTATTTTTTCCTCTCGAAACATCGCTCAACTGAACATGCCGGCAAAGTCATATCCCACTTATTCGTGAACTGGCAATCCCCTCTTCCGAAATGATAAACTGGCAATTAAGAAACTCAGGCAAAACACCAGATGAATATCAGAGGATTGATAGTTCCGGCAATTACACCGCTATACAATGCCGCTGTGGATATCCCCAGCCTGAACAATCTGCTGGAATTCATAATCAACGGCGGGGCAGATTCGATCCGGCGGCCTGTTCGGCAAAATTATACAACGTTTCATATATCCATTCGATTAAGTTCTGGAAACCCTTCGGCACAAGCTTCATCCGACGGGTACCCACAATAAACATCGCAAGTAGAACTACGATGGCCAACCATGAAGCTATAATGCAGTTGGTTACGGGGAATCCGGAAATATCGAACACTTCTTCCGCAGGCAGATGAACATGAGGTTCCGGTGACGGTAGAAAAAGGAGGCTGACAATCGCCAAACCCAGAATTACTATGCCGCCTATTACCGCCTTAGTCAGACATCCTGCGCGCAAATATCCTACTCCTCGCCGTTCCCGTCCTTAAGGATTTCAGCCAGCATTCTGTACATTCCATAAAAAGCCACTATTATTCCTAAACCCAAGCCAAGAAAGGTGAACAGTGGTTCCGTATCCACTCTCCCATCCAGCCAGATACCTCCAAAAGTACCGGCCGCAATGCACACTCCTACATACCATCCGACCCCTGTTAATCGGGCAGCAAGCATCCATTTGTTCATCCCGATAACCACTTGTTACTTGTTAAACTTTATCACAGGTTTAGAGTGTGTCAATAGGCAATCTCACGGTGCAAACGAATCAAAAGCCAAACAGCTTGAATAATCCCGGAAGAGGGGCACAAACTCCCAAAAAAGGCCCTATCCATCAAATTGAACAAGACCTTTAAATATTAATATCATGAGCCAGACTCAACTTGATTTATGGTCAAGCCCTTCCATATCCAGGGTATCAATAAAGTCGGTATAAGCCGAGAGGCTTTTTAACTCCTCCTCCGTGGGCTCA
This sequence comes from Dehalococcoidia bacterium, assembly GCA_041300025.1. GTDB lineage: Bacteria > Chloroflexota > Dehalococcoidia > SZUA-161 > SpSt-899 > JBGLNL01. The sequence goes on from JBGLNL010000001.1 coordinate 482,275, forward strand.
CCCCTGTCATCTCCATGCTGGGGAATAGGTTTCCCTGTTTCGCTGTCAAGCATGATACCCGCCCGATCCAGCACGGACTCCTCCACATAAATAGGGGCGTCGGCCCGAATGGCAATGGCCATGGCGTCGCTGGGGCGGGAATCCAGTTCTACTTGCTCTCCATTTACATTAAGGAGCAAACGGGCATAAAAGGTATCGTTCTGAAGATCACTCACTATAACGGAACCCACGGAAGCTCCTAGCATACTGATACTGGTAAACAGCAGATCGTGAGTTAATGGCCGGGGAGGTTCAACGCCCTGCAGTTTCATAGCAATAGCATCAGCTTCGGCAGGCCCAATCCAGATAGGAAGAAAACGCTCGGCATCCTTCTCCTTAAGGATCACCACACGCTGATAATTCACCATACTCACACGTATACTGTCAATAGTCATTTCAATCATTTAATTATGCCTCCAAACCCCTGCAATCGAATTCTAAATTACCAGTTCTCGCATGTCAACAAAAGCCAGGTATTTACACACGTGTAATTATTACTCCGGCAACTGAATATGATATGTCCTTCCGGCCTCCGAGCCGTAATCCAATCAGGTTGTCCGAAAACTCTTTTTCAGCCCCCCCTCGTGTTCCCCCCTCCCTCCCTCGAAGGGAGGGATATGAGGGAGGGTAAAATGCAGGCCCGGCTGCCTTTATGGTGCCCTCATAATTACAAATTGGGGGACACCCCCAAAACCCCCGGCAGGAAGAATCCTGCACCTCTTTTCGGACAGACTGACTAAGGGGTGTGTATCCCTTCCACCCATCTGGATTCCCCCCGACTTCATACATTATTGGGCAAATTTGTCTCGTATTTAATTGCCCCATTAAAGCGAAGGTGGGAATACGTTAAATACTCAGCGTACTATGAGCGCTGCTTTAATTGCCTCCATGATGGTTCCTACCGGCTGGAGTTTTATGCCACCAAGTGAGGCAAACCCCGGGGGAAGCGGGGAAGGAAGGATACAACTTTCAAATCCCAGATTAGCTGCTTCCGCGATGCGCCGATCCGGTTGTGAGACAGGCCTTAACTCTCCACTAAGCCCGATTTCCCCCATAACCACCAGACCGGGATCAATTCTGGCATTGCGAAAACTGGAAGCAACAGCAAGCGCTATTCCAAGATCAATCGCCGGTTCGTTTATTCTGATTCCCCCGGCTATATTGGCAATTATGTCCTGATTGGCCAGCGATATACCGCCCCGGCGAGAGAGCACGGCAGCAAGGAGTACAAGCCGGTTGAAATCCACTCCATTGGCAGTACGGCGCGGCATGCCATAGCTGGTGGGATTGGTAAGGGCCTGGATTTCCACCAGAAGCGGTCGAGTTCCTTCAAGCGTAGGAACAATAACCGATCCAACGCTTCCCTCGGTTCGATATGAAAGAAGCGCCCGAGAAGGATCGGTTACCTCAAAAAGTCCGCGATCCCTCATCTCGAATATGCCTATTTCGTTGGTAGAACCGAAACGGTTCTTCACGCTGCGCAAAATCCTGTTGGCGCTGAACTGTTCACCTTCCAGATAAAGGACCACATCCACCATGTGTTCCATCACATGCGGCCCGGCTATGGCCCCCTCCTTGGTAACATGCCCCACGAGGAACACAGGTATACCACTCGATTTGGCCCAGCGCATAAACTGCATAGTACATTCTTTCACCTGGCTGATACTTCCAGCCGCTCCTGCTCCTTCCTGATAGACGGTCTGAATGGAATCTATGACCATCATTTTGGGTTTCAACTCGTCGGCCCGGTGCAAAATAGCTTCCATTCTGATTTCAGGAAGTATGAGAAGATTTTCCCCTTCAATTCCCAGCCGGTCGGCCCTCAATTTGAGTTGAGGCAGCGATTCTTCACCAGTAACATAAAGCACCTCGCCCCTTTCCTGAGCTACCGCAGCCGCCACCTGAAGCAAGAGGGTTGACTTCCCAATCCCGGGGTCACCACCAATAAGAACCAGCGAACCGGGAACAATGCCACCTCCCAGCACACGGTTGAACTCTGAAAAACGGATCACCAGGCGAGGAGTATCGTCAAGAGAAATACTCCCCAATTCATACGCAGGCGAGGGAGTGAACTGCGAAGCAGAGCCGGAAACCTCCTTTTCCACCAAGGTATTCCATTCCCCGCATTGCGAACAACGCCCAGCCCATTTCAGGCTTTCAGCCCCACAATTCTGGCAAATGAATACAGTTCGCGTTTTGACCATTTCTCTACATTATACGCGGGGAAATATAAAAAAGGGAAGCCTTGGAGAAGGCTCCCCTTTCACCGTTTCAAAGCTGCCCACCCTCATCCGGCCGGCGCTGGCATAGGAGCGGACTGGAACATGATCTCATCCCCTTCTCTCTCAAGGTATATTGTATCACCGATCCCGAATTGCCCCTGAAGTATCTTTTCCGACAGGGGATCTTCGATCATGGTTTGTATTGTCCTTCTCAAAGGACGCGCCCCGAATTGAGGGTCATAACCTTTCTCTGCGAGAAGCTCCCTGACCTCCTGACTTACCTCAAACCCGATATCCTGTTCCTTGAGCTGCTTTTGCACCTGCCCGATCATCAGGTCCACAATCTTGACGATGTCTTCTTTAGTCAGCGCATGAAATACCACGGTGCCATCAAGCCTGTTGATAAACTCAGGGCGGAAGCTTTTCTTCATCTCATCCAGGAGCTTGTCTCTCATCTTCTCGTACGAGAGTTTTTGGACATGAGCCTCATCGCTTCGGCTCACAAAGCCAATAGTGCCTTCTTTTCTGATGGTTTCGGCACCAATATTACTGGTCATGATGATAATAGTGTTGCGAAAGTCCACACGCTTCCCCTTGGCATCGGTGAGATGCCCATCATCAAATATCTGCAAAAGGATATTGAACACATCCACATGCGCCTTCTCAATCTCATCCAAAAGTATGCAGGCATATGATTTGGATCTCACCGCTTCTGTGAGCTGGCCGCCCTCTTCAAATCCGATATACCCCGGCGGGGCCCCCATCAATCGGGAAACAGAATGTTTTTCCATATATTCCGACATATCCAGCCTGACAAGAGCATCTTCACTGCCAAACATGAATTCAGCCAGTGCCCTGACCAGTTCCGTCTTTCCCACTCCGGTGGGGCCAAGGAAAATAAACACGCCGATCGGCCTGCGCGGATCCTTTAGCCCTGCCCTTGCCCGGCGTACCGCTTTGGCAATCAGTTCTATAGCTTCATCCTGCCCCACAATGCGCTCATGCAAAACCTTTTCCATCTCAAGCAACCGGGTTGTTTCATCGCTCGCCAGTTTCGTTACCGGGACGCCGGTCCACATGCTGACCACTTCGGCAATGTCCTCTTCCCCAACTTCAATTTTTGCACCGGACCGGTCATCTTTCCATTCCTGCTTGGATTTGCTTATCCGTTCCTCAAGCTTCATTTCTCTATCCCGTAGCTCGGCTGCGTATTCGTATTGCTGGGCGCCAATAGATTGTTCCTTTTCGGTGCGCAATATATCTAATTGTTTCTGCAAATCTGCTATGGGAAGAGGAGGAGTCATATTTTCAATGCGCACCCGGGAGGAAGCCTCATCAATAAGGTCTATGGCTTTGTCCGGCAGGAACCTGTCCGGAATATAGCGAGCCGCCAGATTGGCGGCCGCCTTTAATGCTGCTTCAGTTATAGAGAGATGATGATATTCTTCGTATCGAGATTTTATTCCTTTGAGGATTTCCACGGTTTCTTCGATTGTAGGCTCCTCGACCAATATCGCACCAAAACGCCGCTCCAGAGCAGCATCCTTTTCCACATATTTACGGTATTCGGCCGCCGTGGTCGCCCCGATACACTGCAACTCCCCGCGCGCCAGAGCCGGTTTGAGAAGGCTGGAAGCATCGACCGCCCCCTCGGCAGCCCCGGCTCCAACAAGTGTATGAATCTCATCTATGAAAAGCATCACATTGCCAGCCTGCTTAATCTCGGCGATAACTTTCTTCAACCGCTCCTCAAATTCCCCGCGATATTTAGTTCCGGCAACCAGCGCACCGATATCAAGTGTCACCAGCCTTTTGCCTCGCAAGGTATCCGGGATATCGCCACTGGCGACCCGATGCGCGATGGCCTCGGCAATGGCGGTCTTACCCACGCCGGCTTCGCCTATAAGTACTGGATTATTCTTCCGCCGCCGACTGAGAATCTGGATAACCCGTTGTTGTTCTTTAGCCCGGCCAATTACGGGGTCGAGCTTACCTGCACGGGCAGCTTCCGTAAGATCGATTCCCAGTTGATCGAGAGTAGGAGTTTTTGAAGCAATTCCGGATTTTGGCCCGGAACTCGCGCCGGCACCGGCAGGAGTTTTGCCCTGAGGTAAACTTTCATTGAGGAAGCGTAACACTTCGGCGCGGGCCTTTTCCAAGCTTACACCCAGACTTTCCAGCACCCCGGCAGCCACACCCTCGCCTTCCCTCAGTAAGCCCAGAAGCAAATGCTCCGTGCCAATGTAATTATGGTTTAAATGCCTTGCTTCATCGACCGCAAGTTCAATTACTTTTTTAGCTCTGGGGGTTAGGCCTACTTCACCCTGGCTCTTACTCTCCCCACGACCGATCACAAATTCAACGGCCGTCCTGACTTTTTCCAAGTCCACGCCAAGGTTTGCCAGCACCTTGGTACCAACACCAGTTCCTTCACTGACAATCCCTAAAAGTATGTGCTCTGTGCTGATATAGCTATGATTAAAGCGTTGAGCTTCTTCCTGAGCCAGAGCCAGCACTTTCCGGGCTCTTTCGGTGAATTTATCAAATCGACTGGGCATCTTCTCACCTCAACAATTTCAGCCTGTGTTTTATATTATACTCTTCCTACCAGACAAGGTCAAAGTAAACTCCCCTTTACAAAACCCTCTCTAGAAACGAAGTAGCCCTGATTTTACCATAATAATATACACAATACCAGCCTTCTGAAATAATGGTTATCCCTGATTTGCCAGAGGGATTAGTTTATAGGGTGACAAATTACCGGCAAAGCAATTCTTAAAGTTCCGCGGTGTTCACGGCAAACAGTGAAATCTGCTATAATGAAACGGTAATTTTTTCAATTTTAAGGAGGATAAATAATGGATTTTGAACTACCCGAAGATATGAAGTTGTTGCGGAACACGGTTCGTCAATTCGCTGATGAACAGATTGCCCCATATGCAGATGAGTGGGATGAGAAACACTATCTGCCATATAAAGAAGCCATCAAGCCAATGGCAAAACTGGGCTTTTTCGGAACCGTTATTCCTGAGGAATATGGCGGCAACAATATGGGATGGCTGGCAGCCATAATTATAACGGAGGAAATCGCCCGGGCTTCCAGTTCCCTGAGGGTTCAGATCAATATGGAAACGCTGGGTTGCGCCTATACCATTTACCGATATGGTTCTGACGAACTGAAGAAAAAAGGGTACATTCAAAAGCTGGTCAATGCGGATTATCTGGGTTGCTTCGGCATCACCGAGCCGGAAGCCGGCTCAGATGTGATGGGTATTAAAACCACCGCAGTTGATAAAGGTGATCACTGGCTAATCAACGGCTCCAAAACATGGATCTCCAACTCCAATGTTGCCGATGTTCTTATATGCTATGCCTATACAGATAAAGAAGCCCGGGGAAAAGGGCTCTCGGCATTTGTTGTTGAGCCGAAGAACTTCAAGGGCATCAGCACGACCGCTCTGGACAAGATGGGAACCCGATCAACACCCACCGGAGAGGTGTTCTTTGAAGATGCAAAAATACCCAAAGAAAACATCCTGGGTAAACCGGGTGACGGCGCCAAAATCGTCTTTACTTCTCTGAATCAGACACGCCTTTCCGCCGCGGCCGGCGGCATCGGGGTAGCGCAGGCTTGTCTGGACTACACCATTAATTACTGCCAGGAACGCAACCAGTTTGGCGAACCTATCGGTAATTTCCAGATGAATCAGGACTTGATCGCCCAGGTCGCCTGTGAACTGGAGGCCGCCCGATACATGGTATACAAGGCTGCTCAGGAAAAAGACAAAGGGGATATCGGTAACACCTACGAAGTAGCAGTTGCCAAGTACCTTTCCGGTGAAATCGCTGTTAAAGCCTCCCGCATGGCAATGAAAACCATGGGAGCATATGGATATTCCACCGAGTACCCGGTGGCCCGTTACTACCGCGATGCGCCGTTGTATGAGATAGTAGAGGGATCCTCAAACACCGTCAAAAGAATCGTGGCAATGGACTTGCTGGGTATTCGCAAAGCCAACCGGTAATTTTTAATTAAGGAAATCCCCCCTCAGTCTCCCTTTCATAAAGTGGGAGAGGGGGGATTTTTTAGAGCCTTTTTTGCCTCCTGCCACAGCGCCTCAAGTTCATCGATGGGCAACCTGTTCATCGAAACGCCACGCTGGCGGCACAGTTTCTCCATGTAAGCAAAGCGCTCACAGAATCGTTCATTGGCTCCCTTTAGCGCACTTTCAAGATCAATTTCCATCCAACGGGCAGCGTTGGCCAGCGCGAAAATCAGATCGCCAAATTCAGATACCCTCTCCTGATGATTTTCAGCCTGTCTTATCTCCTCCAGCTCTTCACTCACCTTCTCCAGCACACCATCAATCTTGTCCCAGTCGAAGCCAACCCTGGAGGCACGCTGCTGAACGATCTGGCTATAGGCCAGGGCAGAAATACCCCTGGGAATGCCATCGAGGAGTGATTTCTCAGCTTTTCCCTCGGTACGTTTAATCTCTTCCCAGTTCAGCATAACCTCGTTTTCATCAGCAACTTTCGTCTCCCCGAATACATGCGGATGCCGCCGGATAAGCTTTTCGTTGATTCCCCGCAGGACATCTGCCATCTCAAATTCGCCGTATTCCTCGGCTATCCGGGCATGCAGGCCAATCTGGAGAAGCAAATCCCCCAGCTCTTCACATAGCTTGTCGGGGTCTTCATCATCGAGGGTCTGGAGAGTCTCATAGGCTTCTTCTATGAGATAAGGCTTCAGGGATTCGTGGGTTTGCCGCCGATCCCAGGGGCAGCCATCGGGAGCACGCAATCTGGCAACAATACGGCAGAAGGCTTCAAATGTGCCTAAATCCTCTTCCATTGCACACAAATTATATCAGAAATCGATATTACCGATGGCGCGATTCAATTACTTCGGTGACATCTGGGCAATCAGGGCAGCACCAAGAGCCCCCATTATCTGCGGATTCTCCCCTACTATCACTTCCATTCCGAGCTCTTTCTCCAGAAAATACTTCACGCCTATGTTCTTGGCCACCCCGCCCGTGAATACGATTTTATCCTTGTAACCTACCGTCTTCCCCATGATGACTACCCTTCGTGCTACGGCACGGTGGATTCCCGCTACCATATCCTCTCTCGGGGTATTTTCGGCGCGGAGAGAAACCATCTCGGATTCGGCAAAGATAGTGCATGTACTGGTAATACTGGAAGGGTTTTTACTTTTGAGTGCTTCCGGGCCCATCTCATCGATGGTGAGCTCCAGCACATCTGCCATCACTTCCAGGAACCGGCCGGTGCCGGCGGCACATTTGTCATTCATCACGAAGTCAGCCACCGTCCCATCCGCACGCGGGCCGATAACTTTGCTGTCCTGCCCGCCAATATCGATGATGGTTCTGGCTTCAGGGATCAGGTGGTTCACACCCTTGGCATGGCAGATGATCTCGCTGATACCTCTGCTGGCGAAGGACACCGAGTGACGGGCATAACCTGTTGAAATGATCGCATCAAGATCAGACATGGTAAGTCCGGCTATTGCCAGAGCATCCTCGGTAACTTTCAGGGCTGATTCCTGCACCCTTGCTCCGGTGGGCATAACCTTGAAGGCAATCATCTCGCCATCCTTGACAATGGCCGTTTTGGCCGTGGCGGCGCCAACATCAACTCCTGCTGTTATCATTGTTTCATGTTCTCCATCTGAGGATACGTTGCAACGCGCCCCTAACTATAACCCTATCCCCTTGCAGCAGCTTTCATTTCCTTATCCATCTTGACAACTTCAGCGAACGACTCAAGACGGGTTCTAAGCTGCTCGGCGCTGTAGTTACGGGTGTCATAGCCATCGGTTTCCAGTACGATGGCCGGAATGCCGAATTCTTTTTGGATATCAAGCTTCGCCATAATCGGGTCTATAGCCCAGGGACGGCAGTTATAGGCATAAGACATTATCACCGCATCAATCCTGAAATCCCGGCAAACAGCCTTCCAGTATTCAATGGCGGCGGAAGCATCGCAAAGCTGGGGGCGACGGTACAAGCCTTCGGCGATTTTATCTACCATATCGGTGTACGGGCTTTTGGTAAGCTCCTGCGGGCAAAGCCAGTCCACGAAGACCGTGGGAAGACAGAGGCCAAGCTCTTCCACCATTCTGATCGGGGTAGTATCAACATTGGTTCTCAGTGCCAGGTAAACACGGGGAGCTCCCTTGGGCACCACGCCTTCTCCCGCATCGATCTTTTTCTTTATTTCCCGTACCATGGTGCTGAGTCCATCGACTGCCTGTTCCCGGTACTCGGTGGCAATGGCCCAGAGGCCGTATGGTAAATTAACGTTTGCCTGGCTGATGGGCTGGGGATCAGCCGCATTCATCATACGGGTGATATTCTGCATGCCATACAACCACTTGGCTACGTATCTGAAACCCTCTTTCAATTGATCTTCAGTGGTTTCTACACCGCAAATTTCCTTAACTCGCTGGAGGCCCAGCCGAATTGTATTGGCGCTGTACTTCACGGCGCGCTCATCGATTTCCGGCCATGCGCCCCATGCCCAGTCATTGAGCCCGTCAAGATAAAAAATCTCGAAGTTGTAGAGCTCACTCATCATTTCCTCGGTCTCGGCTGCCTGATCGCAGAACCATCCGGAGCCCAGCCCCAGATCAGGTTTTTTACACGAGGTGACGCACTCGGTGGATCGATGCGTAATGTCGGAGGACAGTTGACCCAACGTAAATTCACAAGGGCAATTATTTCAAGCTTAACAATCGCCGGTATTTCTTATCATTGGTTACATAATTCCAATCATGATTGGGCGAAAATGCCAAAAGAAGATGCTGATATTGAGTTACATCTGCGTGGTTTAAGCTGGACTGATCGCAAACGGAAAAGAACAGTGATATTCAATCTAACTGTACCTTTGACCAAAAACAACGTTGACCTTTGCCTTTTTAATTGCGCATACAAGGATATATCATCTTCTATATATAATTCCCCTAAACAATATCTGGCACTCGGTGAACTTAAAGGCGGTATTGATCCTGCTGGTGCAGATGAGCACTGGAAAACTGCAAGAACAGCACTGTCCCGACTTCGAAAGGCTTTTAGCGATAACCGATTATCTCCCCAAACATTTTTTGTCGGGGCTGCAATACAGAAAAAGATGTCTAGCGAAATATGGAATCAATTGGAAAGCGGGACTCTTGGCAATGCTGCAAATTTGACCAACGAGAATCAAGTAGCCTCAATATCTCGGTGGCTTTGTGATCTGTAAATATTTGACCGGCATAACACCTTGCATTATAGAAGCGGTTAGCAGAAGAGAATGGCAATATCTGGGGCCATGAGCCCGGCTCATAGTTTCTTCGTTTTGCCAAGTTTAAGTCGGGGAAGTTTACACCGCCTTCAGGCCCGGGTTTTGAGCAGGTATTCGCTCATGGTATAGCTGCGGAAGCGATCCATCTCCAGAAACCCGTTCACACTCTCCATCATCCGGTTGATGTTTTCTGCGAGCTTTTCCGCCGAACCGCCGGCGCAGAAGAAAAGCATCGGATCGGTGACATGCTCCGCCGAAGGCCATGCTTCCTCGACGATTCCTTTGTATGGCGGCGCATCCGGGGTAAGCGCCCGGACAACTTCATTGCGAACGTAGCGTGTTCGGGGTTGCACTTCAGCCGAAACAACCGATTGAACCCCATGCCAGCGAGCAATCCATTCCAGATACGGGATGCTCTGCGGCTTCTCGAACACAGCCACCGTTAGAACTCCGGGGGATCGCTGCCCATCGGGCCAGTCGCGCTTCTTACTGAATTCATTATCGCCGTAATCCGTGTAAAGCGATTCGGTAACCAGATAGCCGGCCATCCGGCAATTAAGCTGTTTTAAGATTTCCTCGAAAGCGCCCCTGTTTTCATAGCAATCGAGCCAGATTGATACTTCCGCGGCAAGCGGCTGTTCCCCTGCCGGTGGCGGCACAGGAGCAGGTATGTCCGCATCCGAATCTTTGATATTCATGGAAAGTGCTATCGGATTAAGCTCCAGCAGCCCGGGAGCACAATCTTCAAGTAAAATCCGGCGAATCTCATCAAAATTACGCTCCTTTGGAGCCCACAGAAGGTAGATCAGCTTTTCCACTAGCCACCTCCTCCGGTCTGCCTCGTATCGACTCGCAACCGGGTCAGCTTTAAACGTCTGATTTTCCACCGGCCATCATTCTTGACGTATTCCTCTTCGTAATGGCCATAACCTTTCAGGGTAAGCCCCGGCATCTCCACATAATCGGACATTGCCCAGATTCCTCTGGCGGTGGTGTCACCGGTTATCTCGATCTCCGGCATGTGTCCGTGGTGAACGGTAACCGCATTGGCCAGAACGCTGCGCAGCCCTTCGATAATCCCCTTTTTACCTTCGAACACATCCCCGGGATTCGGCCCATACTGCAAAGAGGCATCCTCTGCAAATACGCTTCCCAGTTCATCCCAGAGCTTCTTATCCATGAAACGGAAGTACCTTGCCTTGAGTTTCTTGATCTCTTCGATCTCTATCAATTTGTCCTGTTTCATTAAACTGATCTCTCTGTTCGATGCTCCTATACTATCCGAGAGGCGATCGTCAGTCAAGTTTGGCAGGCAGGGAAATATTGTGCATTTTCTATTTTCTTCAAATCTGATATCATTCATAATTGAAGATGCAAGTCTCCGGTCTTGATTAATGGAGGGTCTGTCAACGGATGACGAAGAAATCTGAAGAGATTAAAGCAAACAGAATTGTGGTTGATGCCATGGGCGGCGATTATGCTCCGCAGGAGGTGGTGAAGGGAGCCGTGCAAGCAGCCAGGGAATTTGGGATCGAGGTTATTCTTGTAGGCCAAGAGGAAGCGGTGCATAAGGAACTGGATAAGTATGATATCGATGGTGTCAGTATCAGCCTCTATCCGGCTACGGAAGTCATCAGTATGAGTGATGATCCCATTCGCGCTATTCGGCGCAAGAAGGATTCATCAATTGTGGTGGGAATGAACCTCGTTAAGAATGGCAAGGCTGCCGCTTTCGTTTCCGGTGGGAGTACCGGGGCTGTCACTGCCGGAGCATCACTGATATTGGGAAGGAAGAAGCCAATCTCTCGGCCTGCCCTGGGAATTACATTCGAATCCCTTGGAGGGCCGGTGCTAATGCTGGATGTAGGTGCCAATGCCGATTGCAAGCCAAAGAACCTCGTTCAGTTTGCCGAAATGGGAAGTATCTACATGAAGAAGATATATGGTATCCCTGAACCGCGGGTGGGGCTTCTTTCCAGCGGGGAGGAAGATTTCAAGGGAAACGAACTGACTCGCTCTACCCATCCTCTTCTGAAAAAAGATGGGTTGAACTTTATCGGCAATGTAGAAGGACAGGATATCCCCAAAGGGGGAGTGGACATAATCGTTACCGATGGTTTCACCGGCAACGTAGTGATCAAATTAGGAGAGGGACTTGGTGAGGTGCTGATGAAGCTCTTCGGGAATTCTGGAAATGGAAACTCACTCATCAAAGCGGCTAAGACACGTGTTCTGAACCACACGGCAGGCGCTCTGCTGCTTGGGGTTAACGGAAATGTGATTATAACCCATGGCAAAAGCGATGCTGACGCCATAACACATTCCATCAAGCTTGCCGAACAAATGATTGAGCAGGGAGTGACGGAAGCAATTGGGATTTGATCCGGGCGATCAGGAACCAAAAATAGAGAATAGAAATCTAAATTTTAAAGCAGGCGATGGGTAAAATAGTCTTTTCGGTTTTCAGGTGATGAACAGGGATGGGGGAATACAGGGAGTTGATCAAAGGTTCCCTAACGCAAGAGGAGGAAATTATGTCCAATACAATAGAGGTAAATGATTCCAATTTCAAACGGATAGTAGAGGATTCTCCCAGACCGGTTCTCGTGGATTTATGGGCGCCCTGGTGCGCACCCTGCATTAAGGTAGGGCCAATAGTCGAGGAACTGGCCCGTGAATATGACGGAAGGGCCGATTTCGTCAAGGTAAACGTGGATGAAAGCCCCCGGGTTGCTTCCGCATACGGTGTTCAAAGCATACCTACACTGCTTTTCTTTAAAGGCGGCAAGCCCATGAGTCAGATCGTAGGGCTGCGGGCCAAGGAGGAACTCAAGAAGAACCTGGATAATTTGATGGGATAAAGTATGAGCGATTACCAGTTGCTTATAATCGGGGGAGGACCTGCCGGGCTGACCGCCGGAATCTATGCCACCAGAGCGCGCCTTAATACGTTGCTGCTGGAAAAGATCGTCCCCGGCGGGCAGATTGCCAGTTCCGAGTGGGTGGAAAACTACCCCGGCTTCCCGGATGGCATTTCCGGTTTTGATCTGGGCGAGTTGATGAAGGATCAGGCGATCAAGCATGGCCTCGAAATAAAAATGGCAGAGGCAGTCGGTATTGAACTGGTCAATGGTGCAAAGGTGGTAAAAACGGCCGAGGGCAGTTATACGGCTGATGCTGTCATTATTGCCGGTGGATCCGAGCATGCCAGATTGGGGGTGCCGGGCGAAGAGGAACTCTTGGGAAGAGGATTGTCATTTTGTGCTACCTGCGACGGGCCTTTTTTCCGTGACCGTGAGGTGGCGGTAATTGGCGGAGGCAACATCGCTATTACCGACGCCCTGTTTCTTACCCGCTTTGCATCAAAGGTTTATGTGATTCACCGCCGGGATCAGCTTCGGGCCGACAGGATTATGCAGGAAAGGGCGTTCAAAAATAACAAAACAGAGTTTATCTGGGATACAGTATTGGACGCCATCGAAGGGCCTGATAGCGTTAACAGCCTGCATTTACATAACGTCAAAACGGGAAAGAAATCAATACTTAAAATAAGCGGGGTTTTCATGGCGGTGGGAACCAGGCCCAATACGGAATACTTGTCCGGAATCATAAAACTCGGCCAGGGCGGAACGGTCCCGGTGAACAGCCAGATGGAAACTGAAATACCAGGAATCTTTGCGGCAGGTGATATTCGTGAAGGATCAATCAGGCAAGTCGTCGCCGCGGCCGGGGACGGGGCCATCGCGGCGATGGCAGCGGAAAAATACATCGGATAAGGCTGGCGGTAAGGGCGGCACGTCTCAACAGGAACCCAAAATCCAGTCGATCTCATCCGAGAGATTGCGTTGGATTGATATCCACAATCCAACCTCGGAAGATACCGAGTATCTGGCAGAGAACTACCCGTTCCACAAGCTGGAGCTGGATGACTGCCTGAGTCGGATTCAGCGCCCCAAAATCGACTACGACGAAGAGGACAATTATTTATTTCTGGTATTTCATTTCCCTGTCTTCAACAAAGAGGCTCGCGTTACTACAGTGAGCCAGGTCTCCATCTTCCTTGGAAAAGATTATCTGATTACACTCCATGAAGGGAATCTTAAACCTCTAACAAAGTTCTTTGTGGATTGTGATACCAATGAGGAAACCAGAAGGGAAAAGATGAGCAGCAGCCCCGGTTACCTCCTCTATGTCATCCTTGACAGGCTGGTAGACTACTGCTTTCCCCTGCTGCACAAAATAGGCAGTAATATTGACGCAGTTGAGGGGAAAGTTTTTAGTTATGATGCCCGCGAAGCAGTAAAAGAGCTTTCAATGCTGCGCCGGGATGTGCTCTCATTCCGGCGAATGATCAAGCCGCAAACGGAGGTGCTTGAGTGGCTGGAAAAGAGCGAGCTATCACTCATAAAAGAAGACTCGGAAGTTTACTTTGGAGACCTTGCTGACCACAATCATAAGATGATGGATACTCTGGATGAATACAAAGAGGTAATTGAAGGCTTGAATGATACTAATAATACCCTGACCTCATTTCGCATCAACCAGGTAATGCGTGTGCTTACCGTTATATCGGTTATCTTACTGCCATTGACACTCATTGCCAGTGTTTATGGGATGAACATAGATCTCCCTCTTAAAAACGATGCGATCGCTTTCCCGGTTATCGTAGCCATAATGGGTTTTATCATGCTGGTCATGCTCGCTTTTTTCCGGGCCAAACGCTGGATTTGAAGTATCTGTAGATGGAGAAGAAAGCGGTCATACTCCTCAGCGGGGGACTCGATTCCACCACGACTCTGGCAATTGCCCAAAAGGAGGGATTTCTTCTCTATGCCCTTACGTTCCGATATGGATTGCGCCACGAATTCGAAATCGAAGCGGCTCGAAAGGTTGCCCGGTCATATAAAGTGACAGATCATACCATCGTGGATATCAATCTTCGTTCATTTGGAGGATCGGCACTGACCGGCGAAGGCGAAGTTCCCAAAGATCGCCCGGTTGGCCAACTCGAAAGCGGCGTTCCGGTAACTTACGTCCCGGCGCGCAACACTATATTTCTCTCCTTTGCTCTGGCCCGTGCGGAGGTGATCGGGGCAACCGATATATTCATCGGGGTGAACGCTCTCGATTACAGCGGCTATCCGGATTGCCGCCCGGAGTATATTGAAGCCTTCCAGAAAATGGCAAATCTGGCTACTAAGGCAACAACCGAAGGAAATCAACGCATAACCATTCGCACTCCCCTGATCGACCTGACCAAAGCCCTGATTATTCGGAAAGGAGCGGAACTGGGAGTCGATTACTCGATTACTCATTCCTGCTATGATCCCTCAGTAAACGGCAATCCCTGCGGTCACTGCGATGCCTGCCAGCTTCGGCTGAAGGGATTTCGGGAGGCTGGGCTGGCTGATCCGCTGAAGTACCCGGATAATATTCGATGAGTTATTCAATCAAGGAAATGTACTATACCCTTCAGGGTGAGGGGTTTCACACCGGGCGGCCTGCGGTTTTCGTCAGATTTACCGGATGCAATCTCTGGTCAGGCAGGGAGGAAGATCGGGCCAGTGCCGTCTGCCGGTTTTGCGATACAGACTTTCCGGGGACGGATGGGCCCGGTGGCGGCGTATTTGAAACCGCCGCAGAGATCGTCCAAAAAGCAGGCGGGCTATGGCCGAAGACAGGCAATTCCAATCCATTCGTCGTTTGCACCGGCGGAGAACCTCTGCTTCAGATGGATCAGGAACTGGTTGATACCTTTCACAGGGTCGGATTCGAGGTTGCCATTGAAACCAACGGAACCATTTTGCCCCCGAACGGTATCGACTGGACTTGCGTCAGCCCCAAGGCAGGGGCAGAACTGGTACTCAAAAATGGGAATGAACTGAAATTCGTTTTTCCTCAGGACGGGATTGACCCGCAGGACTATCTGCCTATGGAATTCGAACATTTCTACCTGCAGCCAATGGCCGGTCCCAAACTGAAAGTGAACACAAAGGCAGCTCTGGATTATTGTCTGGCTCATCCGGAGTGGAAATTAAGCCTGCAAATTCATAAAATATTAAATATACCTTGAGGAATAATTCCCTCCTTTTGCAGGGGAAATGAGGGGATTCAGGAGAGATAAGTAAATGCCAATTGCAGAAGGAATGCCGTTTGAATTCCAGGATGAAAGCCACATACGTCCGGATTTTCTGGAAGTATTCGAGTTTGGCAGCCCGAACCAGTATATCAAAACCGAAACCCATGAGTTCAGCGCCGTTTGTCCGTTCAGTGGATTACCTGATCTGGCACAGGTAATTATTGAGTATTATCCTGCCGGAGGAAAATGCGTTGAACTTAAAAGCCTTAAATATTATTTCATCAGCTTTAGGAACGTCGGGATCTATCAGGAAGCGGTTACCAGAAGGATTTACAGCGACCTCAAAGAGGCGCTTAAAACCAATCGACTTCGGGTCACCACCATTTACAATATCCGGGGTGGATTCGATACTACGTGTATTGAAGGGAATCTATAATGAAAATCAGAATCCTTGGCGCTCATATGTTCGAATCGAAAGATACCCGCCTTTCCTCGATTCTTATCGACGATGTGATGGCCGTGGATGCCGGAGGGCTCACTTCCGCTTTATCCTTCAGCGAGCAGGAGCGGATTAAAAACATACTGCTTACTCACGGACACTACGATCACATTCGCGATGTTCCTGCAATCGCCCTTAAAAATCAGCACCGCACTATTAACATTCATGCTACCCAGACCACGCTGGATGTGCTTACCACCCACCTGATAAACGGCACCTTGTATCCCCAGTTCACTGAGTGGCCCTCTCCCGAAAAACCTGCACTGAGATTAAATGTTCTGGAACCTTACATAAGTACAATGATTGGCTCTTATGAAGTGATGGCTGTTCCGGTAAGTCATGCTGTTCCCGCCGTCGGATTCCAAATCACCGACAGCAAAGGGGAAAGTATTTTTTTCAGCGGGGACACTGGCCCGGGGCTGGCTTCCTGCTGGGAGCACATCGCGCCCCAGATTCTGATTATTGAAACTGCCCTGTCCAATAAATCAGCCGATATGGCGCCTAAACCCGGACACCTGTGTCCAAGTCTGCTAAAAAAGGAATTAATCAGCTTTCAGAAGATCAGAGGCTATCTTCCCAGAGTGATCGTTACCCATATGAATCCGGAAGTTGAAAGTGAGATCAGTAAGCAGATACAGCAACTGGCCGGAGAACTTGATGCTCAAATAAGTCTGGCTTATGAAGGTATGGAAATATAATAGCCCTGTCAACAAATTGTTATTTTTACACGTTTCTAAACCAGTTTGATGATTGGTATTTGCTTAATCATGTCATGAAAATTTGACAATTACATGTAAATTACATTATAATACGTGTCTAAGAATATAATAAGTTAGCGGTTGATTATTTTATTTTCGATTACAGATGAGTTATATCCATCAGGGCAGTTATATTTAATCGGGTTCAGAGCTTAATACTCAGATAACGAGTTTTTATGTTATACGTACAGAAGCTCAATTCTGATGTAAAAAAACCTTTTATCCTGTTGTGGATAATGGGTACAGGGAGGGAGTGTTATGGCTAAAAAGGAAATGAAGGAGTTCTCTGAATTATCAGAGGACTTCGATTTCAAAAAGCCTTCTCCACCAAAACCATCTGCTGAGAAGAAAAATTTGGATGACACTTTAGAAGAGGTTAAATCCGAACCTGCCCCTCGGCCACAACGTGATGCATTCAGACCTATTAAACCTATTAAACCTACTAACCCGATTCCACCCCCGGAATCAGCATCTTTTCGCGGGATTGTGTACGCCGAGGAACTTGGCGCAGCACCAAAAGACTCTTTAGCAACGAAAACGCCTCCACCGGTTGCTCCTCCCCGGAAGGATTTCTCTGAACTATCCGAAGACCTTGGAAAGATAAGACCTCCGAGGCAGGCAGAACCATCCCCGTCTAATCGTCCTGAAGTATTCAAGATACCACCAAAGCCAATTAACACGCCGCCGTTCAGGGAACAGATTCGACCTCTAAAGGACGTAAGGGAAACACCAAGTACAATCTCACATGATAAATTGACTGATTTATCAGGGCCCGGCGCTGGAGCTACAGTTAAACCTTCTCCGCTCAAGGAACAGGTTCAGCCGCCAAAGGAAGTTCGGGAAACGCCAGGCATAATCTCACATGATAAATTGACTGATTTATCAGGACCCGGCACTGGGGATACTGCTGCGATAAAACCTCCAGAGAGCAAGGAGGAAATCTCTCAAATCAGACAAAAGGCGGAAGCGGAGGCCGGGCAGTTGCTTGAGGACACCCTCAAAAAAGCCGGGGAAATCGAGAGCGAATGTATTCTAATCCGTCAGGAAGCAAAGGCAGAATCACAAAAACTTACGGAAGAAGCGCGTCGGCAGGCGCAGGAGATCATCAACAATGCTCAACAGGAAGCTGCAGCCAGGATTCAAGAAGAAGCCTCTCAAATAAGGAAAGCGACTGAGGCCGAAGCCGAAAGAATAAAAGAAGAGGCTCAACGGCAGGCTGAGGAAATACTCCGGGGAGCCCGAACTGAGAGCGAAAACCGGGCACATGAGGAATCATCTCAGATTATCAGTGCAGCCCGTGCCGAAGCTGAAAGCCTCAAAGAGAAGGCCCGGCTGGAAGCCGACGAAATGACTGAAAGCGCTCTGCGCGAAGCCGAGAGCAAGGCTCAGCAGGAATCATCTCAGATTGCCAGTGCAGCCCGTGCCGAAGCCGAAAGAATAAAAGAAGAGGCTCAACGGCAGGCATCGGCATCAAGTGAAAGACAAATATGCTTCGTAAGGCTCTTCAGAATGGCGATCTGGTTCTCGGTGAGGGATGTTCCCATGGAAGCAACCACATTCCGGAAGCCATTCTGATGGGCAGTAAGCGCATCCATGTACCCTTCGACGATAATGGCTTTCCCCTGCTTGCGGATATCTGCCACCGCCCGATCCACGCCATAAAGCACGGCATTTTTAGCAAAAACCGGACTCTCGGAAGAGTTTAAATATTTAGGTGTGGAATCATCCAGCGCACGCGCTCCGAATCCTATGACCCGCCCTTTGGGATCAGTTATGGGGAACATGAGCCGTCCACGGAATCGATCGTAAGTATGGCCTTCCTTGGCAATGGCCAGCCCGGCAGCCACCAGATCAGCTTCTTTATATCCCTGCTTTTGCAGATGCTGTTTTAGGCCATCCCACGAATCCAGGCTGAAACCCAGCCGGAACTGGCTGACAGTTTCCGGTGTAAGGTAACGGCCTTCCACATACTTCCTCGCGCCCGCCGCCACCGGGGATGTCAATAGAAGCTGGTGATAATAATCCGCTGCCGCCTCATTTATCTGATACAGCTTCGGGGCCAGTTCATCTTCAACCGTTTTCTGCCTCTCTTCCGGCAGAATGACACCCGCTCGCGGGGCGAGGAGCTTGAGGGCTTCACCAAAATCCAGCCCCTCCTTTTTCATTACGAAGGAGATCAAATCTCCACCCTCATTGCACCCGAAGCAACGCCAGCTTTGCCGCTCCGGAAACACAAAGAATGAAGGGGTCTTCTCAGTGTGAAAAGGACACAGCCCCCGAAAATTCCGCCCGGCTTTCCCAAGTTCCACATACTCGGAGATGACGCTGACAATATCCAGTCTCTGCTTAATATCTTCGGCAGTATTCACTTCATGACCTCTTCGGCAATGCGAAGTGCGTAGAGATCGGTCATGCTAGCGATATAATCCACTGCGGCACGATCCACGCCGATCGCCAATCCTTTCAATTCTTCCGGGAGTTTATCAGGATTTCCCGTGAAATACCTGTACAATTCTCGAATTATCTCTCGGGCTTTAAGGGATTCCGATTCCATAGCATTTGCGTCATAGACCCGTTCAAAAAGGAATTCACGTAAAATGTTCATGGCATCGAGAATGCCCGGGCTCATTGAAATAACCGGCACTACTTCGCTTTCCTCCAATCCGGTAGCTGCCCAGGAACGTTCGATAACATCATTGACCAGGGTATTGATCCTGGCTGAATGGGTCTTACCCAGCACGATAATCGTGGAATGAGGTAAACCATCACTGGTGATAAGCCCGGCTCTGATAGCATCGCCAATATCATGATTTATATAGGCAATGGTATCGGAGATTTTGCAAATCTGGCCTTCCAGAGTGTTGGGAGCATCCCAGTTTTTCCCTAAAATTCCTTCACGTGATTTTGAGTGTTTAAGTATACCTTCTCTGACTTCCTGTGTCAAGTTGAGCCCTTTTCCATCTTTTTCCAGAAACTCAACCACTCTCAAGCTCTGCTCGTTATGCCTGAAGCCATCAGAGTACAACTCATTGAGCACCTCTTCACCCACATGCCCGAATGGCGTATGCCCCAGATCATGTCCCAGTGAGATAGCCTCGGTGAGATCCTCATTCAAATTCAGAGCCCTAGCGATGGTGCGGGCAATCTGCGAAACCTCCAGCGTATGAGTGAGCCGGGTAACATAATGATCCCCCAGCGGGGCAATAAAAACCTGAGTCTTGTGCTTGAGCCTGCGGAAAGCATTGCAGTGAATAATGCGATCCCGATCCCGCTGGAATTCGGTACGTATTGGTGAAGGTTCCTCGGGTCGATTACGGCGCGCCCGGCTGCTCCTGGTTGCGAAAGGAGAAAGCGATTCTTCCCTTTCTTCCAGACGCTGTCGAATAATATTGGCGATATCCATATTTGTCATTCTGGAACATGCTGTGACACCATGCAATCTATGAATCATACTAAAGCTGCCTGAGCAGCAGCCAGCCTGGCAATAGGCACCCGGAACGGTGAACAACTGACGTAATTCAGACCAATCTGGTGACAGAATTCAATCGAAGACGGGTCGCCGCCGTGCTCACCGCAAATGCCCATCTTAAGATCGGGGCGGATTTCCCGTCCTTTCCTGACGGCGATGCGCATCAGTTCGCCCACACCCGTGCGGTCAAGAGTCTGGAATGGGTCACGATCGTAGATGCCCCGCTCCACGTATTCCTTGAGAAATTTCCCGGCATCATCCCGGCTGAAACCGCAGCCCATCTGAGTCAGATCGTTGGTGCCAAAGCTGAAGAATTCCGCCTCGGCGGCGATTTCGTTGGCGGTGATGGCCCCCCTCGGGACTTCGATCATGGTGCCGATTTTGATCTCCGGAGCCTCTTTCCCTGCCTTTTCGGCCTTGATTTGCGCGAACACCTCCAGCACAATTTCCTTCTGGTTTACCAGTTCCCTGACATGCCCCACCAGCGGAATCATAATTTCCGCCTTTGCCCCTTTCACGGCATAGGCAGCTTCAATGACAGCCCGTGCCTGCATAGTGGTAATCTCCGGATAAGTAATGCCCAGCCGGCAACCGCGATGGCCCAGCATGGGATTAAATTCGTTAAGTGATTCCACCTTCTCCCTGATTTTTTCAACGCTGATACCCATTGCTTCAGCCATTTCCCGCTGTCCCGCCTCATCGTGAGGAACGAATTCATGCAGGGGCGGATCGAGAAAACGGATGGTTGCGGGGCGTCCTTTCAGGGCCTTGAATATATCGATGAAATCCTGTCGCTGATAAGGCAGCAGCTCTTCGAGCGCCTTTTTGCGAGCTTCTTCATCTTCAGCCAGAATCATTTTCCTCATGGAGATGATTCGATTGCCTTCGAAAAACATGTGCTCCGTCCGGCAAAGGCCGATTCCCTCAGCACCAAACTTGATGGCTATTGCCGCATCGCCTGGCCTGTCGGCATTGGTGCGGACACCGAGCCTGCGCGTCCGATCCGCTATTTCCATCAGTTTCTTATACCACTGGTTTCTCTGCGGGTCGGCATCGACTACCGGCAACTGTCCTTCGTAAACAACCCCTTTAGTGCCATTCAAACTGATCCAGTCACCTTCTCTGAGCGTCTTGCCTGCGGCTTTGACAGTTCGTGCTTCATAGTCAATATCGAGTTCACCGCAGCCGACAATACAGCACTTGCCCCATCCCCGTGCTACGAGGGCGGCATGGCTGGTCATCCCGCCGCGGGCAGTGAGGATACCTTCGGCAACATGCATGCCTTCCACGTCCTCCGGACTGGTTTCGCTGCGAACCAGAATAAGCTTTTCCCCCTTTTTGCCCTGTTCGTGAGCCCGCTCGCTGGTGAGGACGATCTTCCCAATAGCTCCACCGGGGCCGGCCGGGAGTCCCTTCGCCAGTTGGACCGCCTTTTTCTCAGCTGCCGGATCAAGCATGGGATGCAGCAATTCATCAAGCTGGACGGGGTTGACCCGTTTAAGCGCCGTTTTTTCATCGATCAGTCTCTCATCCAGCATATCCATAGCCATGCGTATTGCAGCCGCCCCATTGCGCTTGCCCACCCGTGTCTGGAGCATCCAGAGACGGCCGTTCTCGATGGTGAACTCAATGTCCTGCATGTCCTTGTAATGTGCCTCCAGTTTGTCCCGAATATCGACAAGCTGTTTATAAAGATCAGGCATTGATTCTTCGAGAGATGGAAGCATGTCATTCTGGCCCGGTTGTTTACAGTAATTGTTGAGCGCATTCGGAGTACGAATGCCGGCAACTACATCCTCGCCCTGGGCATTCACCAGCCACTCGCCGTAGAAATTGGGGTCGCCGGTGGCAGGATCACGAGTAAAAGCCACGCCGGTAGCGCTGCTCTCCCCCATATTCCCAAAGACCATTGCCTGCACGTTTACCGCGGTTCCCCACTCTTCAGGGATATTTTCATGTTTGCGATAGGTAATGGCCCTTTTCCCGCGCCATGACTGAAAAACCGCACCGATCGCGCCCCAGAGTTGCTCCCAGGGATCATCGGGAAATTCCTTACCCAGAACCTCTTTCACTTTTAGCTTGTATCGATTGCACAGGTTTTTAAGATCTTCAGCAGGAATATCGGTATCCAGTTTATAACCTTTTTTTTCTTTTATGGCGTCCATCAGTTTTTCAAGCTGGGGACGAATGGTCATTCTTTCATCTTCCGGTTCGATCCCGGCAGCCTTTTCCATTACCACGTCGGAGTACATGGTAATCAGTCGTCGATATGCATCATATACAAAACGCTTGTCGCCTGATTGCTTAATCATGCCGGGAATCGTGGCGGTACATAATCCTACATTCAAAACCGTCTCCATCATGCCGGGCATTGACTTGCGGGCCCCGCTACGCACCGATACAAGAAGGGGACTTTGGGGATCGCCAAAAGTGCGTCCGATAGCTTTTTCCATATCCCGCATTGCGGCCCGGACCTGCTTCACGGTTTCGTCGGGAAGGCTGCCGACGGATTCAAAATAGGCTGTACAAGTTTCGGTGGTGATGACAAATCCCGGAGGTACAGGCATCCCCATACCTGCCATCTCGGCCAGGTTGGCTCCTTTGCCACCCAGCAGATTGACCATTCCGGCATTGCCTTCGGAGAAGGAATATACCCATTTATTTCTGGCCTTCATTATCAAAATCCTCCTGCTTCAAACTTTTTTGGGAAAGCAATCAAGTCCCTCCACCACTATATTTTAGCAAAGCAGAGCCCAAAAACCTGAAACAGGGGCACGACATGTTGTGCCCCTGCGATTTTCTTCGCCAGTTTACCTTAAGTTTCCGTACGGTATAGGGCTAAATGTAGCTGACGTAGTTCGGTTCATATATCTGGGATTTTATGTATGCCTCAAGGTTATCGGGTTTGGGCTTCCCGGCCAGCCCCCTGTTATAGGCAACCTCCGCCACCGCCAAAGCAATGGCGAACGAAAATTTCCTGATTCTGGTTAAAGGCGGATACACGAGTCCCCGTTCAAGATCGCTTTCAGATACCTGATGCGCCAGCACCTTTGCCGCAGCAAAGAACATCTCATCAATAACCCTGTTTGCCTCACAGGCAATAACCCCCAGTCCCACTCCGGGGAAAATACAGGCATTATTCGCCTGACTGGGAATATATGTTTTCCCTTCAAAATCCACCGGGGCAAAAGGGCTGCCGCTGGCAAAAATGGCACGGCCCTGAGTCCATATGTAGGCATCTTTGGCGGTGCATTCGGTTTTTGAGGTCGGGTTTGATAAGGAGAAAATAACCGGTCTTTCATTAAACCTGGCCATTGCCTCCAGAACGGGTTTGGTGAATTTGCCGGGTTGCCCCGAGGCTCCGATAATTATCTGGGGCCGGATTGACTCGATGGCAGAGAGCAGATCCTGATGGAACTGGTGCTCATGGGCATAGGGCATTTTCTGAGCATTCAAATTCGTCCTTCCTTTTACGACCAGTCCCTGGGAATCGATCAGCCAGCATCGTCTGCGGGCTTCTTCCACGCTAAACCCGTCCTCAATCAAGGCAGAGACAATCATATCCGCTGTTCCAATTCCTGCCTGACCGGCGCCGAGAACGACGAATTTCTCCTCAGTTATGGACTTGCCCGTAATCCGCAGGGCTGAGTAAACTCCTGCCATGGTTGCCGCTCCGGTTCCCTGAATATCATCGTCGAAAAGGCAAACTCGATTCCTGTATTTGCTCAACAGTTTAAAGGCATTGGTGTGGCCAAAATCTTCAAGCTGGATAAGGGCATGCGGATAGCGTTCCTGTACAGCCATGATGAACTCTTCCATAAAATCATCATATTCCTGCCCCGTGAGCCGCCGTTGTTTGATACCGATGTAAAGGGGATCGTTCAGCAGTGTCTCATTATTGGTTCCCACATCCAGCGTTATGGGAAGGGAAAGCGAATGATGTATACCGGCACAGGCAGTGTATAGACTGAGCTTGCCTACAGGAATGCCCATCCCACTGGCTCCCAGATCACCCAGTCCCAAAATGCGTTCTCCGTCGGTAACAACAATCAGACGAACATCCTCATAAGGCCAGTTGTACAGGATATCGATCATCCGTCCCCTGTCTTTTGCCGAAATGAATAATCCGCGCGGTGTCTGATAAATATGCCCGTACTGGATACATGCCTGCCCTACCGTCGGGGTATAGATAATCGGCATCATTTCCTCAATATTGTCCATCACCACGCGGTAAAACAGTGTCTTGTTCCTTTCCTGAAGAGCTACCATGTAAATATACTTTTCCAGATCAGACGATTTGTTATGGAAATTCTCCATGACGCGCATCACCTGTTCCTGCTGAGTATTAACATTTGGCGGCAGCAGTCCATGCAAGCCAAAAGCATCCCGCTCTTCTTCAGTAAACGCCATCCCTTTGTTCAGGTCACGATCGTGGAGCAAAGCAAAACTGGTGGGGAATTTTTTGGGGTGATTGTGTTCTTTTTGCATCGCATTCTCACAAGGCATAGATTACTCTTTAAAGTGTGCCTGGCAGTCATAATTTGTCAGGGATAATATAATTCCCATGTTTCTTCTTTGCCTCCAGCAGCCTTTGCTTCTGAGCCTCCAGTGCTTCAAACACCAGGGCCGGTGCATCGGGGATATTGTTTTTGTATATATTAATGATCCGGTCGATCTTGGCAATATGTTCCGGCACCCGTACCGTAAACTGCCTGTTGTAATCTTCCCGGCTGTAATCACGCCCCAGGACTTTCTTGAAAAGAGGGACAAGGTCTTCGTATTTAGGTATCCGGCCAGTTGGGGTTTCGATCACATCGACCTCGCCATTCACGCGAAGCTCCATCCATTTGAACCAGACTTTCTTATCGGTCTTTCTGGTGAGCAAATCCCCCGTATTTTTATCCCTGATGAAGTAATTCACCGAGAAAATATGAGGCGGTTCCTTCAGATTCTTGCCAAAATTCAGATTATCCTGAATGTATCTCCCGATGGGTACGGAGAGAAAATCAAGATTGGACATCGGGTTGAACATCCTTACCCCTTTCTTCCCCAGAGTGGCAGCGGTGGTCTCCGATTCCAGCGAACCTCCCTTGGTGATAATTCCGTGGGCCCAGTCGAAGGCTTCCTCCACCGGAACGCACGTATCCGAGTCCCGCCCTCCGTAAACAATCCCTTTCACTACCACTCCCCTCGGGTCGTCCAGCACGGGATCAAGATTCGGCAGGGTGTGAAGATCGAGCGTGAACCTGGCATTGGGATGAGAGCAGGGTATTACTTTCCCTTCAGCATCTGTTTTGCCTTCGAACCACTCGCCGGAATAATTGATGCCCTTTCGAGATGTTTCAATTCCCATTCCAGTCCAATAAGGCTTCCCGTTTTCTGAAATCAGAACATTGGAGAAAATGACCTCAGCGGGACCGTGGAGCGCTTCCCATTGAATTGAGTCGTCCCTGGAATTAATGCCCTGAATTATCCCGAACATGCCTTTCTCCGCATTCACCGCCCGAACTCGACCATCTATTCTCCTGAGATAAGCAATGTCGTCGCCAACTATTCTTTCACCCTCCAGCATGGCAGTTGAGGTTTTGCCGCACAGGGAAGGGAATGCCCCTGTAAAATAAGTAACCCTGCCGCCGGGGCCATGGATTCCCATAACCAGCGTGTGCTCGCAGAGCCAGCCTTCCTGAGAAGCCCGGTTTATGGCCAGGCGCATAGCCGGTTTCTTCAACCCGATGGTATTGCCGGCATACTGGGTATTAGCACTGTAAACCGTATCATCGGTTATGTCGATATAGATTCTGCGCTTATCAAGATTTTTGGATACGTTTCTCTGATCGACTTCACCCTGAGAATGGACGAACTTGAAGAAACGGGCACCAGAACCCTGCCTCATAAATTCTTTGTAACCGCGCCGGTAAAGAAGGCCCTCGCTGTGGGCCACATAAGCGGAATCAGTAAGCTGTAAGCAGGGTATGGAAAACTCCGAGTCAGTCGGGCCGAGACAGAAGAAGCACACATACAATTCTTTGCCCTTCATAATACCTTTGAGTATTTCGTGGATATGTGCATTTCCCTGATCTCTGTCAAGCGTGTTGATGGAGGATCCAATATCAACCTGTTTGGAAACCAGGATTTCGGTATTTTCCTTATCCCTGCCCTGATCCCCGTAAGCATCGAGATGAGCAGTATGTCCCTCGATAGCAAGCCTCATCTCCTCGCCGTTTCTTATAGCTGCATCGCGGATGTACTTGATATCTTCGGGAGTATCGGCGCAGACAAAGACCTTATCGGGATTGCATAATTCGATATATTTGGCAAGGAATTCATTGAGTCTGGGATTGTTCAGCAAGGCGATTTTCCGGTAACCATCTTTCCCCAGCCTGTTATTGAAAATATTTGCAATATCTTGTTCCAAAACCATTAATAACCCCACTTAACTATTATATTAATACCATATAACAGTAAGCACAATGGCAAAAACATGCAAGTCCCGTTATTTACTCGATATCCTGTCTCCTGAGGACTATAATATGGTTCGATAGAAGAGAAGTGGCATGAACTGGAATACGCTAAAAGAAGCAAAAACAAAACTTGCCTTAGAAGAGGGAACCATTTTTAAGGACTGGGGGGGCAGAAACAGTGTTGCTCTCATCTATCCCAATTCTTACTTTCTGGGCATGTCCAACCTCGGATTCCAGGCTCTTTACAGGTTATTGAACGGATACGATCAGATTGTTTGTGAAAGGGTATTCCATGAAAAAAATGAGCCTGTCTCGCTGGAATCTCAAAGGCCGCTGAGCGATTTTGATGTTCTTGCCTTTTCTTTTTCCTACGAGCAAGATTATTTTAACGCTGTGAGACTATTGAAATCAAGCGGCATCCCTCCCTTTGCTGCGGATCGTGATGAGCGGCATCCGCTTATAATCGCCGGGGGCGCTGCGGTGACAGCCAATCCGGAACCACTGGCATCGATCATTGATTGCTTTGCTATCGGTGAGGGAGAGGCTGTTTTGCCCCGGGTAATCCCGGTCCTGCTCAATGGGCTGGAATCTCATCGCTATGAACTACTGAACGATCTGGCCGGGGTGCCGGGCTTGTATGTTCCCGCTGTTGGGAACAAGTCGGTTCGCCAGTTCCCGGCAGATATCGGAAACTTTCCCACCGGATCAGTGGTGCTCACCCCGGATACCGAACTGGGCGATATGTACCTGATGGAGATTGTTTTCCACAGTATCATTGCAGCCGGGAATCACCGGAACCCTGATGATAACATCCTGCGGTTCCTTAATGGAGAGAACTTTCTTGAGGTTATCAAGTATCAAATCATTCGATTGCCCGGTCAGTTCCTTATGCTTGTGAGGGTCCATGTGTTTAAGGTCCATTTGCAGAAGATCAACATGTTTTAGAAGGGTTTCAAAGTGTTCCCAAGGAGCATGGCCGCTGGTTTCGATAGCGGTGTGGATATATTCGGCCTCGGCTGCCTCGAGAACCGCTTTGGCGAATTTGTATTGCGCCAGCGGTTCGCCACCACCCAGGGTGAGCCCCCCGCCAGACCGCCGGTAGAAAGGCCGATCTTTTTCCACTTCCGTCATGACCTCCTCTACGCTCATTTGGCGGCCGACAACCTTGAGCGCATCCTGGGGACATGCCGCGGCGCATTTTCCACAGGCATCGCACCGCTCCCGGTCGATGACCGGCTTACCATGCTCGTTTAGGCTAATCGCCTGGAGCGGACAGGCGGCAACGCAGGGTGCGCCGCATGCATCGGCGCCGACGCATCTGGCTTCGATAAATCCCAACTCGGATACGGCTTTTTGAGATTCCGGATTAGAACACCACAGGCATTTTAAAGGACAGCCTTTGAAGAATACCAGCGTTCTGATCCCGGAGCCATCGTGCAGGGAATACCTCTGAATGTTGAATATCCGGCCGGTTAACTCATTTGACATGATTTTTCTTGTGATATCTTTTTGCTTTCACCCTCCCTCAGTCCCTCCCTTCAAGGGAGGGAGGAAAAGGTATCCTGATTCCTTACCCCTGATCCCTGACTCCCCCCTAATTACACAGCATGCTCGGTCCGGCTGATAATATCGTCCTGGACGGATTTATCCAACTCCACAAAGAAGGCGCTGTACCCTACCACTCGAACAACAAGGTCTTTGTATTTTTCCGGACGTGCCTGAGCATCCCTGAGGGTATCGGCATCCACCACATTAAACTGTATCTCCCATCCGCCGAGATCAAAGAAAGTCCGGATCAGATCAGCCCACTTTTTCATTCCCGCTTTCGTTTCCAGCGGCCCCGGGTGCATCTTCATATTGAAGATCGTTCCCTGAACCAGATTGATGTGTTCCAGACTGGCGACCGACTTGATGGTGGCAGTTGGTCCACTGACATCTGTCCCTTGCGCCGGGGAACAGGCATCGCTCAAAGGGGTCCCTGCCTTCCGGCCATCGGGGGTTGCTCCGCAAAGCAGCCCGTATCCAATGTGGGCAGCTACCGGGGCGATGGTCGCGCCGTATCCCTGACCGGGTATCGTTTCATGGCTGCGTAATTCCTTAAGTATGATATTGAGACAATCTTTGACGATGTTGTCCACGTACGGATCATCATTCCCGTATTTCGGTGCCCGCAGACACATCTCCCTGATTTCAGGGCCGGTCGGCGTCGTTGTGGTATCCTCGAAGTTCGTCTCCATTGCGTGTTTTAATTGAGACATGTCAAGTACCCGATCATCGAAGACGAGCTTGCGAATCGCAGCAATGGAATTGGCCAGAGTAGCAACACCGACGATGCAGGCAACGGCTGCCCGGTTTCCGTATATGGCTCCACCATCATAATAACTCTGCCCCCTCTCAATGCAATCTCGGGTCAGCGAGGATAGATAGGGACAGGGACGGTACCTGGCGTGTGCTTCGATCAGGGGGAGCTGCTGCATGAACATTGCCCTGGCAAATCGCCCGGCGACTTGATTGAAAACCACCATCATGTCATCAAAAGAATTCCACGTCAACATATTGCCCTTAGCCGAAGGTAAGGGATTGCCGGAAATGGGGTCGCGCCCCTGCAGCATCAATTCGAGAAGTCTCCCCAGACTCATGGCGTGATAGGGGATTCCTTCAGTGCCTTTCCCTGCAAAGACGATTTCCGAGCATCCTATGATACAGTAATCGTAAGCATCCTCCTTTGTTATACCGGGGACATAGGCCAGTTGGCTGGGAATGATCACCTCGTCATTGAACAGGGCAGGGTGCCCGCCGCCGTGAGCTTTGATCGCCTCACAACACTTCATCAGAAACCGGTCCGGTGTCCGCTTGTGTATTCTGGCTGATACCGTCGGTTCGTGGAGTTGCAGGTTGCTGGAAACCTCCAGCAGCAGATAGGACAAATCGTTAGTGGCATCGTATCCGTTTCGGGTTTGTCCGCCAATTGGTACCTGAATCCAGAAAGGGTATCCGTTATGTGCATAGGTGAGCAGTTCACCCGCGGTACGATTCGACTCCGCTATCTTGAGCCATAGACATTCCAGCAGCTCCAGAGCTTCTTCCCGGGTTAGCGCCCCCTCCTTAAGGTCCTTTTCAAGGTACGGATAGCAATATTGATCCAGCCTCCCGGCACCAATGGACACCCCGTTCGATTCGATCTGTACCGAATCCATAATAAAAACAACCGTCTGCAGCGCCTCCCGGAAGTTCCGGGCCGGATTTGCCGGAACCCACTCGCAGGTCTCGGCGATTTGTTCCAGTTCAGCTTTCCTTCGAGGATCATTCTCGATAGCCGCTTTCTCACGCGCAAGGGCGGCAAACCTCCCGGCCCATTTGATCACCGCTTTGTCAGCTATGATGACCGACTTGAGGAAAGGCAACCTGCTATAGTAATCCGGGCTGGCAGGGTCCAGCCGGTTGATATGGGCCTCCGCTTCCGCAATCAGTGAATTCAGCCCATGAGTGACAACCCGTTCGATATCCGGGGCAATATGACCGATGCCGCCCTGCTTGGCCATATCGATATCGATGAAGGTATTTTTCTCGGCCTGATGGACCTCATCACAGGTGAGCGCATCAGCAATGGCACCGAGGTTCTTCCCGGGCCAGTAATCCATCGAACCCTGTAACCGGATTTTGTCTTCATCGCTCAGAAGCCAGGGATCGCCCTTCCGGGTGGAAATGGTATCGAGTTCCGGTTTCAGCCAGGTATCATCATACTCGGGGAAAAGGAACACTCCCCGCGGTCTGGAAGCGATGTTCCCGACGATTAGTTCCCCATCCTGAATCCAGATGGGTATCTGGCTCAATACCCGGTCGAAAGCGATTGCCTGCCTCAATACGGGTAGCAGCGCTTCGGTCTCCTTGAACGATTCGGTGACCAGCACACTGCGGTCGGCGCAAATGCTTGGCCTGTGTTCCATATAAGCCTGCTTCAATTTCCTGGTCCTGTCTGTGCTGGGGCATGGCTTTCCTCTGGATTTTGTAGCAGTTGCTGTTTGATTCACCATCAACCATCCTCCTTGACAATAGATTCAACGATACTACCTTCCCGATATAAGCGAGTTTATCGTTTCCGTGCATCCGTGTCAATTATTAAGGCCGCTATGGAAATATAGCATGGATTTATGTTATCATTACGTCCATGATAACATCCGTCTGAGTACATTTCGCCATATCGGCAGTTATGAAAAAAACCGATGGAGATGAACAATGGAGAGCAATCGGCGTTTTGAACTGGATGACCTTGATAAATCCCTGATCCGGGAGCTGGATATCGGCCCCCGGCAGGGCTATCAGCAGCTTGCGGATAAGCTCCATACCAGCCGAAACACTGTGCGCCGCAGGTTGCAGCATCTCATCGATGAGAAAATGGTTACTTTTGTGACCCTGACTTCTCCACCAGCCCTGGGTTACCCTACGCATGCTACAATGGCCATCACTACACAGCCGGGTGAAGCCGATAACGTAGCCAATAAACTCAAGCCTTTGGCCAATATTTCGTATTTGTTAACCACAACGGGTCGATATGATGTTATCGCAGCTTCCCTATTCCCCGATCTGGGGACCATGCTCGATTTTGTGGATAACCGGCTTGGGGCTTTTCCTGAGATCGTCAGTACAGAAGTGATGATGGGTGTTAACTGGATGAAGTTTTGCCTCAATCCATTAACTGCCACCAACCACGCGTTTCCAGTCGTGCCCAAACCCCATGCGCTGGATGCGCTGGATTTATCAATTATCCGTGAACTGGAAACCAAACCCGATCAAACCAACCAGGAACTGGCTGTCAAACTGAATATCAGCAGGCCCACGATAAAGAAGCGAGTCCGCTCTCTACTCGATGACGATATTGTCCGGATTGCCACCCTGGTGAATCCTGCCATAATCGGATTCAATGTACTGGCCGTGTTACTGTTGAAAGTCCGCCCCGGTACAATTCGATCGGTGGCAGCTGCCTTAACAGACATCCACGAAGCATCCAATTTGATTATCACCGCCGGATCGCACGATATGATAGCGTATACCAATTTCCGCGATACCCGTCATATGTCGGATTTTATTAATGAACGAGTTATCCGTATATCAGGGGTGATCCGCGTGGAATCCATGATCGTTCACAGCATGAAGAAAGTCGCCTTCAGCATGTTAACCCAAGGGCTGGAGCCGGTTATAAGATAAGGCGGAGCTTCCCACGATCTTTGTAAGAACGTGATGATCGATGCCTAACTTGCCGGCTCATACCAGATCGGTGAAGTTATGGCCATTTCCTGGATTACGTCCTTGATAACGGGATTGGAACAGGATTCCGGCATATCATCTTCCGCGAATTTGTTGCAGTCGTACTGGAGCCACCGGCAACTGGGATTCTCCACCACCCGCACGTAGTAGAAAGCGGGAAGTGAGGGATCGAATTCCGGATCGGTCCACACGGTGCTTAAATGTTCCCAGCCCTCCCCGATCGGCTCGCAGGTTTGGGGATCAACAATTGCCCCGTTGTATGGATCACCTGCTACCGTGAATACTTTCTCCATCTCGTTTCCATCCAAATCGACCCAGCCCTTGATAATCTGAATCTGCTGCATATCGGTTCCGGGGTGCCCCTTGATTCCAGGGTCCTTTTCCGCCATGATGGCGAAGGTCGGGGCATTGGCATTTTCCGGTTTTTCCGTTAAATCTGCTCCCATGGGAACACCGGTTTCATAAGCTTTCGAAATAAAATCGTCCGCCTCGCAAAGTCCAGCGGGAAAATCCCATCCACCGAAGAAACGAACGGTGATACGTGGGCCGGTGGTAGCATAGGTTTCACGGCTGCGCAGGGATTCGAAAAGTGCATCACGGCTGTTCTCGACGGCCCAGATGGCGGTGATTGCCCCCGGATTGTAGAGGGCAAAACTGGGCAGGCCGGGTTCATACCCAAGTCGATCCGCCGGGCTGTCATCACACATACCCATGCAACCGGGGAAATCATATTCCTCTACTTTACTGGGAAGTCCGTTATGGTTATCAGTACCGCCGACAATGCCGATTTTATACGGATTTACTCCCAGCCGGAGCCATTCCGAAAGACCCAGCTTGAGGACATTCCGAATGTAGTCGTAGCGGGAGATGCACCCCATGCCAGACATGCCGCCTGCGCCGGGCTCGGTGCATTCCTTTGTATTCTCATCCCGTATCTTCTCAAAATCACATAATGGATCACCGGGAATACCTTCGAAGCCGTTCCGGCACTCCATGCTGCCCTTGTGCTGGGCGATCTCAACCAGCGGTTCCATTTGAGCTCGGAATGCAGCCTCTTCTCTCTGTTCCTCGAGGCTCATCCCTTCGGGGTAATCCAGCATGAACATGTGTCCATTGCTCCAGTTGGAATTATGCGGGATGGCGATGCAGTCACAATCATTATCCTTTTGCAGGCAGGTTTCCACCAGTTCCGCCCAGAGACCCTGTTCATCGCTTTGCTCAAATGCGGAGGGCGGCAGTTCCGGGACTTCAGCATTTCGGAAAATGATATTCCTGTGCTTGTTGCTCAATTTCGGGCTTAAAGTGAATTCGTACGCTGGAAATGCTGTGAACGAGCAATCCGAGGTGCGATCATAAGCATTTTCGGCGTTCTGCAAGATAGTTTTCCAGACATTTCTGCTTATTGCCTCGCAGTCAACTCCGGGTGACTGGCAAATCTGTTTAATGTGAGAAGCTGGATCGGCCGCAAGATTAAACGAAAACGGTATTAAATTGGTCAGCCCGCCTGCACGAAATTGCTGGCAAAGCGGGCAATCGTAGGCGCCTGAGTCTTCGTTGGTGCATAAATACGTCTCGGACAGGTATTCCTGGTGATCGGTCAGTGCGGTGAAATCGAGCGGGCGGGAGAGACGGACCTGCTGTATCTGGTCAGAACCGCGTGCTGATAATGTAATCGTCCCGCCTTTAGCGAATTCATACGCTTGTTCAGGAGTCGTCATGGTACCCCAAACGTACGCATCGTAAGAAAGTATGGTATGAGCATGCAACTCTCCCCAGTAGAGATTTTTGTTTGCGTTCCGGCACTTGCAGGGTTCACGTTCCTCGGTGTAAGTGACCAGATATTCAACCGGCGCTGTAGTTTCGGGCGGTGCCGAGGTTTCTGCCGGTGAAGTTACTGATTGAGTTGGACCTCCCCCGTCATCGCCACAGGCAGTGAGAAAAGGCAGTACCAGTAAGCCAAACATCAAAAAGCCAATACATAATATGGTTGAGTTTCTTTTCATTTTCCTCTCCCATTATTAAATCTGCAACTAAATACTTACATAACCCGTCATTCTGAGGGAGTTCAACGACCGAAGAATCCCTGACTGGAAAAGGGGAGATTCTTCACTTCGTTCAGAATGACATCCATTGGAAAAGATTTTGTTTAATTGCCGGATTAATAATAAGGTTCCGTAATCATAGGGAGCCAATTAGCATCAGCTCTATAGAGGTTTTGCCTCTCGCCATCGGCTTCGTACACAATGTAATAATTGGTCGAGCACCGCTTGGTTTCATCGAAACTGTACATGTCGATGCCGTCGATATTTTCAGTATATGTTACTGCTGCATCATAGACAGCTTGAGAATCAAGGTTTTCGGGGCCCACGTTTTCAGCAGCGTTTCTGATTATATGTAAAAGCTGGTAAATACAACTGGTCGAAAGATACCCGACACCCGATCTCATGATCTCTTCAGCTTTACTGCTGTGATTTTCCCAAAGAAGCTCTTTTGTCAGATCAATGATCACCCCTTCCTCAGTCCACCATCGAGATGCGCGGATGAACAGCATACCGTCAATTTCGTCCCAGTAATTTCCCTTGTCTATCATATCGAGAAAACCGGCATGGGGATCGGTCCCGATAAATTTTGCTTTATAGCCTGTGGCGCGGTAATCTTCTACGAATACATGCATAGGTACGGGAGGATAAATGTAGTCGCAGTCTTTAAGGGCCTCAATCTCGGAGGTCCATATGAAACCAAAATCAGTCAGATACCCTCCTTTCCATTCAAATTGATCCGGATGTGCCTTGGCATATTCCTTCATGCCATCAAAAAACAGAGGGCTGTAATCATCCTTCCAGCCGGCCCCACCGATCCTGGCAGGGCCGTTTACCTTGTAATCCCAATCGTTTTCGGCGATCCATTTGAGGAGTGTATAAGCATCATACTGGGGAATTGTCCCCACGCTGAATATATAGCCGGGTGGCATCAGAGCATCCCCATTGGCTGATGCGGCAAAAATAGGGAACTTATCCTGATCAGCTACCGGTTTCAATATTGGAATTGTGGTTGTTACCGGAGTCCAGATAATATCTGCTCCCTTTGCTTTCAGCCGTTCATATCCGGTTTTAGCTAAGGCGGGATCGTATTGCGTATCATAGCTCATTATTTGCAGCTTTACACCGGGGATTAAATTTTCCTCATTATAATAATCAACCATGTCATCCAGCGTGGTATCAATAATGGCAATAGCGCTTGCAGCTACGCCGGTTTGATCGGTGAGGTTGCCAATGGTGAACACGACATCGTCGGGAGGTTGTGTTGAGAGCTGTGTCGGGGGTTCATTTGTGGGGTCCCCATTATTGACGCAAGCAATCAATAAGAATAACATCAGCATTACGGGGAGAGAAAAAACGAATTTGCCCGCAGAATTTGCCCGCCCGAACATCTGCCAAACACTGCCGCTTCTCAAGTTTGTCATCATCCCCCTGTCCTCCTTCATGTTGTCTGGTGAACAACTTCCCCTGAGCCCTGTGAAAACTTAAGACAGGATATCCAGCCTGATTCGATAATTGTTTATGTGCTAGCATACCACCAAAAATGCTGAAAATCCAGACCTGTTAGTAGGGTTAGTGACCTGCAGGTATTGGTTCCGTCCCCCATCCGAAGGGACTAATGCTCAAGATTTGTTCATCTTTATGAGCAATCCCACCGACAAAGGGGCTTCGCCCTTTTGGACTTCTTTGCAATCCATGTCGAAAATTTGCAGGGCAGCACCATAGGCCCATCAAATCTGTCTTTAGTTGCATTACAAAAAAGGGCGGCTGCGCTGGTTTGTCCCTCTTACTTACTATACTCCCGCCTCCTGACCCATTTCCACTCCGGCGGATGGCCCCTTAATCGCACTACGCCCTACATTGGCGATTCACTAAAGGCCAAAGGGTTGACACTGCCTTGCCATGAACCCTTTATGGCAAGTGGAATGAGGGCACGGGGAACGGAAGAAGGGTGCCCGATTGGGCACTCCGGTTGGTTTGGAGGCTGAGCCTCGCCTTGGCGCTCCCAGCGAGACGCTGGGAGCGAGTTGTGGGATAGGTTTCACTATTCGTATTATTGCGATCGGTTAGCACCCATCCTACGCATGAGGGATTTTTACAATCCTGGCAGCCCGAAATGGTTGACATGAGGTATTCAATAGGTATAATTATTATATGTCTGAATTCGAGTTCGATCCAGAGAAAAGCAGGATCAATCTTTCCAAACACAGTATTGATTTTACCGAAGCTCAAGCCCTCTGGACCGACCCGGATTTGATCGAGATACCGGCAAAGGTCGTCGGGGAACCACGATATATGGTTATCGGAAGGATCAATAAAAGGTACTGGTCAGGCGTGATCACCTACCGGGACAAACTTATCCGGATCATATCGGTAAGGAGATCCAGTCAGTGGGAGGTATCCATCTATGAAAGCATCAAAGACGCAAGCAATAAAGGCTGAGGAATTCGACAGGAAGTTCGATGCTGGTGAAGATATCTCCGAACACCTCGACCTTTCCAGTATCAGAAAGTCATCTCTCGAACAGAGGCGCATAAACGTCGATTTCCCTGCGTGGATGATCGAATCGCTGGATAAGGAAGCCAGGCGTATTGGCGTGCCTCGTCAAGCCATCATCAAGATTTGGATTGCCGAACGATTGGAATCTGAAGGCCGGCAAGCCGAAATGCCGGATTATAAGGCGGAGGCCCCCGGCGGCAAGATGAAGGGCCGCAGCCTCGGCCCTCCGGCTTTCGATTCGAACGAACTTGGCAAGTGGCGGGCCAGAATGCGCTGGGGCACGGCGTCCATCCTGCCAATGTCTTATGCTGAATATGAAGCAACCAATGCCATTAACTGCCCAATGTCTTTGGATTACGGCATGCTGGCAGAACGGATGTCCAGGGGCATAATGGGGATGGGGATGGCATTGATCGGTAACCTGTTTAAAGCGTGTCTTGATCGAGGCATCGAACCTGTTCTTGAAACGCGCGGACTTGAACTGATTACTGAGAATGACAGGATCATCGGCATGCGATGTGAAAAGGACGGAAAGGATTTCTTTATTCGTGCTTCAAAAGGGGTCATCCTGGCAACCGGAGGATTCGAGTGGAACGATGATTTTAAATCACACTTCCTGCCCGGCCCATATACCTATCCTTTGACACCACCCGGCTGTGAAGGGGACGGCCTGAGGATGGCTATGGCGGTTGGCGCGGACCTCGCCAATATGAGCGAAATGTGGGGAGTTCCCACGTCATTTATTCCCACCGAAGAATACGATGGAAAACAGCTTTACCGACTTACTATGGCCGAGAGATGTCTTCCCCATACCATCATGGTAAACCGTTATGGGAAACGCTTCGTCGATGAGGCTCACAACTATAACGATGTTGCCAAAGTGTTTCGCACCTTCGATCCGGTGCCTTTTGACTTCACCAATTACCCTGCATGGTGCGTCTTCGATCAGCAGTACCGGGATCGATACTGGGTTTTGATGACATCGATGCCGGGGGATGGGATAGACCCGGCATGGCTGCCCAGAGCCAATACCCTCGACGAACTGGCAAATATGGTGGGGATCGATGCGAATAATCTGAAAGCTACTGTTGAGCGCTTTAACGAGTTTGCCAGCGAGGGGGTTGACCATGACTTTGATCGCGGCGGAACGGCCTACGACAGGTATTGCGGTGACCCTCGGAGTAAACCGAATCCCTGCCTGGGAACCATCGAACGCCCACCTTTCTATGCCCTTCCGGTATATATCGGAACTATCGGGACCAAAGGCGGTCCCCGCACAAATGTTAACGGGCAGGTATTGAACGCTTTCGGAGAGGTTATTGAAGGACTTTATGCGGCGGGTAATGCGATGGCAAGTGTCAGTGGCCCTGCCTATGGCGGCGGCGGATTTACCATCGGATTGGCGATGACATGGGGATATATAGCCGCCAGACATGCTGCTCAGAAAGCATAAAAGGGGGCGCAGCGTTGGCCCTCACCTTTTCGATACGAACCTGCCGGGGGATCGAAAGGAAAAGATTCGTCAGAGTACTGTTACCATTTTCCCGATGGCTTGGGCCGAATTCGAGAAGGCCGACAACTGGGATCAACCATGTTATAAATCCGGACTACAATCTTAGACGAAATAATGTCCAAGGGTATTGTCGGATAAGCACGGCTCCATCCTTCCGTTAACCGGAATGACCAATATCGCCTATTATTTAAAGATCACTTTAGCTGAGGCGGCTGTTGGCGAGGATACAAAGGAAGGTATAAGGTTACGGTTGTTCCAACTCCTTTCCGGCTCCAGATATCCATATGACCTTGATGAAGATCAATAATCTGTTTAACAATGTGCAAGCCAAGTCCTACTCCGCTACGACGCCCCTTCTCGTGGCGCGCCTCACCCTTGTAAAATGGCTTTCCAATCTGCCCGAGCTCTTCCGCTGCGATGCCCTGACCGCTATCCGACACCTTGATTACCGCATAATCCTGCTGCTGGCTCAGATCTAATTCAACCCGGCCCCCTTTCGAAGTGAACCTGATAGCATTGTCAACAATATTCAGGGTCATTTGTTTGATAAGATCATAGTCTCCGGGGATTATCAACGGCTGCGGAGCCGAAATCGTGATACTCACATCATCGGCCAGAACACGCGCCTCTGCACTGACTTCCTCCATTAGTTCTTTAAGATCAACATCCATAGGAACAAATACCGGAGATGTTTCCAGATGAGCGCTCAACAGCAGATTATTCGTCATCCGAGACAACCGGCGGACCTCTCTCACCATTCGATTTAGATTTTGCCTGGCGGGCTCATCTATTTCGTGGCCCATCAACATTAGGTCTAATTGGCCTTGCAGTATGGTTAGCGGAGTCCGCAAATCATGTGAAACGCTGGCTACGAAAGTTTCCCTATCCCTGAAAGCCTTATCAAGTCGGTTAAGCATTTCATTTACAATATTTGCCAATCTCTGCAACTCGGGAGGGCGGCGTTCGTCCGGGATGCGATCCGTAAGCGTTGCCGTTCCAAATCCCTCAATCCGATAGAGTATTCTATCCAGTGGGCGAAACCCCCGGCGCAGAAGAAAAAACCCCACCAGTAAAGCAATCACGCTGCCGCCAATTCCAACCCCAAAGGTATAAAACCACAATTCCTCCCGGGCAGCAGCTATCTGACCAAGGCTATCGGCG
Organism: Dehalococcoidia bacterium; assembly: GCA_041300025.1. GTDB lineage: Bacteria > Chloroflexota > Dehalococcoidia > SZUA-161 > SpSt-899 > JBGLNL01. Next base: position 521,587 of record JBGLNL010000001.1, read on the forward strand.
GTCTGCAGAATCACGATAGGCGCAGCATTGAGTGGATCTTGCACCGGAATTGTGTAGAGCCGTAGGGCCGGGTGCCCTCTTATTTTGATGGTTCTGAACCAGCCATCCTCGTCGTCTTCAGAGAGCAGTTGCTGGTTCATGGGCGGGACCATTGCATCCGGAACATCCCCAAACGAAGCGAGAACATTCCCTTTGGGGTCACTTACACGAAGGACCGCAGGTACATACGAAAGCTGTTGCTCTGTCAGCCATTGAATCAGGTCATCGTAAGCTTCGGCATTTAATCTGGGACTGCCCAATATGGTTGCCGCAAGCATGTCAGTTCGCTCCTCTAGACCGCGATCAATCGATGCCTCAAGACGTTGTTCGATTACCTGTTGCGCCGCAAATACAATGCCAACGATCAGGAAAGTAACCACTATGGCATACCACAGAAAAATCTGCGTTCGAAGGCTTATTCGCAAGATGGCTCCTTCAGGACATAACCAAAACCACGCATCGAATGGATCAAATCCGGCTCACCTTCGGCATTCAATTTGCGCCTTAAAAAATTAATATAGACTTTGACCGGATCCGTATCGCTTTCGAAATCGTAACCCCATACCCGTTGCAGGATGAAATCCCGACTGAGAGGTTTCCCAACATTCTGAACCAGCAGCTTGAGCAATTCAAATTCGCGCGTTGTTAAATCGATACTGCGATCTCCACGACGTGCTTCCCTTCTTTCGAGATCAATCGAAAGATCAGCCACACAAATTACACTGTCAACCGAACGTCTTCGAAGCACGGCTTTGATGCGAGCGACCAGCTCCTCAAAAACGAAAGGTTTGGGAACATAGTCATCCGCACCCATCTGAAGCCCTCTCACTCGCTCCCCGACCATGCCTCTAGCTGTCATTATCACGATCCCAACGTCGCCATCGGCACGAAGCTCTCGGCACAGGTCGATACCATCCATATCCGGAAGCATAAGATCAAGAACCACGAGGTCAGGGCAATTAGACCGAGCCAAATCCAGCCCCTCACGTCCGTTTTGAGCCAGTTCAACTTCAAAGCCTTCATAAATGAGGCCAGTCTTCACCAGATCGGCAACATCCGGGTCATCTTCAATAATGAGTATCTTATGCATGTGACCTGCCTTCCTGTCATCAGCGGTAATTTTAACCGTTTTTTAACCTTACATCAACCGCGGTTAAACAATCAAGTGATAAAGTTGTAGCTAGATAAAGAAGTAGTGGCCTGCCACCAGGGTGTCAGACGCCAAGCCGGACGCTTGATCATAATATCATAATTGGTGGGAAGTTAGAGATGTTCATGCACAAGCCGCCGATGCTCTTACTACCTTGCCTTGCGGCATTATCAATTTTGGCCGTGTCCGCACATTTTCCGCCACCCCCTCCCAGCCCCATGCCAATTTCTGCCTCCGAAGGCATCGCCTGCTCTTATGCCGCCAACGAACTTCTCATTTCTGATCCCGGCTCATCGCTTGATTCGCTGCAAGTCCATTTCATCAACGTCGGCAAAGGCGATGCCATACTGATTGATCTTGGAAAGACCGAAATACTGATTGATGGGGGGCGCGAGCTACCCGGCATTGTGGACTACCTGAGCCATTATGTGGATGGACCGCTTGAAATTGTGATCGCCACGCATCCCCACGATGACCATATTGGCGGACTCGTTGAAGTTCTAGCTGAATTCCATGTTGGGCAAATCTGGCATAGCGGCGAAGAAATCAATCGTCGATTGTGCAGGGAATTTATGAAAGCCATTGAAGTAGAAGGGGCCGAAACTTTCGTGGCCCGGCTGGGGGACACCATTGAGGTTGAGGGATTAGTATTCAGGGTTCTGAACCCGGCAAATCTGGATGGCTCAACTAATGATAATTCCATTGTTCTCATGTTCAGTTACGGAACGATTGACTTTTTGTTCGCTGCTGATGCTGAGAAAGCCGCAGAACGGCACATGCTTGAGCAGAGCATTTTCCCTGTTGAACAAGTCGAAATCCTTAAGGTTGGGCATCATGGATTGACCGCCTCGTCCTCACCAGAATTTCTGCATACAGTTCAGCCTGTGGTCGCAGTTGTGATGTCAAACCATCCAGAGAATAAGCCAACTCTAAGTGCCCTGAAAGAGATGGGGGCCGATGTATTCGTGACAAGCGTGAATGGCACCATTGTGATAGATACCGATGGGCATGAGTTCATCGTTCGCTGTGAGAGATAGTACTGCCTACCCAACTAAAAGGGCTTTACGCCGGCTTTGTAGCGGGCATTGCCGGATATTTCATCTCCCTGACTTAAGCCAATAATATCTACCCTGAATTCCATATTTGGTAATCTGACTCTCTCCCCAGGCCACCGTTCTTCACTCCATCGGATTCCCGGTTATTTGTGCACACTGCCAGCGCAATAGCTCCGAATTTGAATGTATGGTACAATAATAGTTCCAGTTGATATGAGGGAATCCGTGAATGGAAGAAGCATTATCCTCGAAGGCGCTGGAAGCTAACCTGGCCGAAACTCGTGCCGAAGACATCATCATTCCGCCGGAGCACCAGCGCTTCATCGATCTTTCCAGTTCTCACCGGGGAACTAACCAGAGAACCCGGGAATTCATACTGGAATACCATCACCCCTACTCCAATCGCCGGTTCGTGGTAGAACGCTGGCGGGAAATCCTGCTGCAGGACTTCTGGTTTTACGATTCTCTCGAAGAAGCCCAAAGCGCTTTCAAATTGTTGATCGATATCTCCCGGTCTCTGTTCCCTCTGGCCACGGAAGATGATCTAAAAGGTACCATTATCCAGACCCTGCTGGAATTTATCGGCATTCTCTCAAGGCAGGAAAAGGTCAGGGAACCGGTGATCCGGGAAGCACTGGATGCAATACAGAACTGCATGTCCATCAACGAGCCGGTGGTCATGCGCAATTCCCGATATTTCAAGATCCACCTTCAAGAAGCTGCCAGATTCCCCCGGTTTGATGAAGAAGTGTTTGCCATAACCAGAGTGGTGCTGGCCAAATCGATCGATTTCTGGGAATCGACCGCTAAAACCGAGGTCTGGTTTGCGGCCAAAAAGGAACTGTTTGCCCGGGATTACGATGAGGTAATCGCTTCTATTGGCAGACCTTATTTTTCCGGCTTGCGTGAAGAGTTGAACCGGGCTACCGGCTGGGATGACCTGATCGATATCCCTTCTTTCGATGATATAGCCAGTCATTTTCACGAGGCTGCTGACCGTTTTGACTCCGCTCTGGAGCGGATTTTTTTCATCGTGTTTTTGCTCAATCTTCCCGGCATGAACTATCTCAAGGATAGCCTTCTTCTGGATATCAACCGGCTGCTGGGCAATGTGCACCAGAAATTGAACCCGGAGGAGGTAAGAACCTTTTCGGATAACCTGTTTGCGCTGTTTCATGATCTAAAATCCGAGCATACCAGCACGGTGCTGGATTGCCTCATGACCCTTGGCAAAGAGGTGATCGATACCGGGGATCAGGGTATCATCGATGCTTTTACGGACAGCCTGGTTCAATTCGGTTTTGTCACGCCGGGGGAAATACACGTTGATGCTGACTGGCAGGTACGCGCCAGCGTAAATCACGTCAAAAACATCCGTGTCTGGATGGAACTGATAGAACATGCCCCCGCCAAAATGGGATCGCTGATAGCTGCACTGATCGTCAACCTGCGGCTGGGGGGAATATTTATAGCCGATACCGATCTTTTTCAGAGGGATATTACCCGGCTCCTGAATTCGGATATCGCGCCGGTATACAAACAGGCCAAGGAACTGGCCCGCATTTTCCCCGTCTATTTTAATGAGATCGGGGCGGAAGGCGAATTGCGGGATATTACCACCCGAATAGATGAGCTTTCCCATCGGCGGGATCGATTGATTCATTTCCTGCGCAAACAGACTCATACAGAGAGTAATGCCACCCACCTGGAAATGACGCGGAAGATCATCCGGTTGTGGTACGAAGGAAGTAAGGAGCCAGTGATGGACCTTCTTCCCGTTGACGTCCTTGACGCCATCGATCTGGAGGGAGAATGGTTCCTGCCGGTTCATGGAATTATTAATGACCTGTGCGAGCGAATGACATGTGATCCGGAAAGGCTTTTTGATGTGGACTCCAATGTGCTGGAACTCTATCTTGCTTCTCTTTCAGATTACAAGGAAAGTGATAAGGATCGGGTGCGGTATTTAATTCGAATTCATGATTTGCTGTGTGAAAAGTATTCATTTGAGATGAATAATATCGCCTCAACGCTGAGGAAAGGCCGAATCCTCAAAGAGGAAAAGATCGAACAACTGGCCGCTTTCATGGCAGCTAACGATAGAGAAGGAGCATTAAAACAGGTCTATCTTCTTATGAGGGATCTCAGGCAGGTAATCCTGAATCCCGAATACAGCGAGAGTACCGAGAGCATCTATTATAAGCGGCACGTTGCTGCCGGTATACCTTCGATATACGGTCAGTACAATGAGCCAAAGTTCGAAGCCTTAGGTCTTAATTTTCGCCTTGAGAATCTGGCCTCCCGTCTGATTGAACAAATTATCAGTGATATCAATCTGAATTACATCACCACCAGGAATCTGAGCCGTATTTACAATGCTCTGGCTTTGTTCCGGGAAGGGATGGAAATTGACGGCATTTCTCATGAGAGATTCAACACCAACCTCAAAATGCTTGAATCCAGTTTCACCTCGTCAAGTTGTTCTCTGGAGCAATATACCAACATTTTCGAGTTTCTGGAACGGAATGTGAAGGAAATCATCGAAAACTATTTCCTGAGTGTTTATGATCGCCCTTTGCGAGTGATCACGCCCCAGCACATCCCCGATAAACATCCCCTTTCGGAAGTGGAAATAAAACAGATTCTGCACCGGCGATCCGAAGAGTTTTATCGTGAGGTACTTTCATCCACTTTTTTGATTCAAACTCTGGATAATTTTATTGCCGCTACCCTGACTGCCCTGAGGAACACTTCGGATAGTTTACCTGCGGAAACCATTCGTGACATGATGACTTACGATCCCGAATTGATTATCAGTTCGCTGATCAAGCCGACTCCTAATTTGGATAACCAGATATTCCTGGGGGCAAAGGCCTTTTTCCTGAAGGCAATGTACGCAGCGGGATTCCCCGTTCCGGAAGGATTTGTTTTAACTACCGAGTTGTTTCGGCATCGGCAGATAATCATGAAACATCCTCACATCAGCGAGGAACTCGAAAGGTTCATCTGGCAACAGATTGCAGAATTGGAACAGGTTACCGGACATGAGTTTGGCAGCACCAGAAATCCGTTGTTGCTCTCCGTTCGCTCAGGTGCGGCTAATTCTATGCCCGGAGCAATGACTACGTTGCTGAACGTGGGTATAAACGATGAGATTGCCGAGGGATTGAGCCGACAGCCGGGTCTGGGCAGAACTGCTTGGGATTGTTACCGGCGTTTTCTTCAAAGCTGGGGGATGGCCTGCGGTATAAAGAGAGCCCCATTTGATCGGATAAACGAACATGCTGAGTTGAAACACCATATCAGGAAAAATACTGATTTTACTCGTGAGCAAATGAAAGAGGTCGTGCTGGAGTACAAAAAGGTTCTGCAGGAAAATGGTGTCAGTTTTAATGATGATCCTTTCTCACAATTGCGGCGTGCCATCATGATCGTCATGGATTCGTGGTATTCTGATCGGGCCAAAGTCTATCGGAAGCACCTGCAGATAGCCGATGATTGGGGCACCGCTGTGATCATTCAGGAAATGGTTCTGGGCAATATTAATGAGCGTTCCGGCACTGGCGTATTGCTGACTCACGACCCCTCTGCCAAAAAACCGGGGATCAATCCTTATGGCGATTTCCGGATTTGCAGCCAGGGTGAGGATGTGGTTACAGGCTGGCTTCATACCCTGCCAATTACGGAAAAGCAGAGGGTAAAATACGAGTATGATATGGATATCTCCCTGGAATCGTTTTCCCCTCAGATATACCGCAGATTAATTGATGTGGCATCTCAACTTGTGGAGAAATATGATCTGGGCCCGCAGGAAATCGAATTCACTTTTGAGGGTGATAAGCCGGAAAATCTGTATATACTTCAGGCCCGGCGACAGGAGGTTCAAAAAAGGGATAAACGATCTGTATTTGCTACCCCCTTCGATCAAATGGAACTTGCTGGCAGGGGAATCGGCATTGGGGGTGGCGCTTTGAGCGGATTAATAGCTTTCGATATGGAAGATTTGCAGAATCTAAAGGAAAGGTTCCCGAACCGGTATCGCATTCTGGTGCGGCCTGATACTGTTCCGGATGATATAGGCATGGTGTTCGATTGCGATGGACTGCTGACCTGCAAAGGGGGCGCCACTTCACATGCGGCCGTTACCGCAGTAAGGCTGGGAAAGGTTTGTGTCGTGGGTTGCAAGGACCTGCTGGTAAATGATGCCAATAAAACATGCGCCATCAAAGGGGTTACCTTTACCTCGGGCGATGAAATATCGATTGATGGTTACCTGGGTAACATCTACAAAGGCAACTATCCTCTGGAGTACGTGGACATAACCTGAGCGGCCAGAACAGCGATTATAATCCTTTGATGCCCTGTTCATTACCGAAAACACAACTAAAGTCCACATGCGCAACATTATGGATAAATTACATGTGCGCAATCGACAACAGGCAGTCCGCCTGGCTACTCAAAAGGGAATTGTCTCCTCCTGGGCATCAACAAATGCAGATGCGAAGCCCGGCATCGATAAATCAGCTTGATCCAGCCGCAAGTGATATAATGACTGACAATAAAATCAACCCAGATCATCCTCATTGCTTCTACAATCACAAGGAAAACCTTCGAAGCTGGAGATTTTCACCCTGCCTCCACAGTTATTCCAGCAGGCATAGCCTGAGAACCCGGAAGTCACCAATCAGTCAGAGGTTCATGAAATTACTTCAGGGCCCAATTGCCGAGACATGTTATCGGAACTTTTTGGCTTGCAGCATCGTCTTTCAAAGTACCCGGCAGAAGATGAAATAGTTTTACAATACTTGGCGGCAATGGTAAAATACTAACAAATCCAGTTGAAGGAGTTTCTTCATGCTTTCAATTAGAGAAAAATCGCTCACAGTTGCAACTTTGCTGCTGATACTTTCGCTTATCCTTATAAGTTTGCTCGTTATATCCATTGAACCTGCTGAGGCCGATGTAACCCCGGCGCAAATATCCGATTATAAAATCATTCCAAAACCGGAGGTTGAAAAACCAGTTGACGGGCTGATTACAGGTATCATAGCGGGGGTAGATTACGAAATCGAGTTCACCCTCGATATTGCGACCGGCGTGGAAGGGAACATCGTTCTGACAACCCAGATGGAAAGGAGCAGCGATCGCTTCTGGGAATTGGAAACCGGCGACTATTCCGGGGTAAATCTCAGTAAATGGCAACCCGGTCAGAAGAGCATCTCTTTCGATGCCGTGGCGGGAACACCGACATTTAAACTTACGGGATATGTTCCTGAAAATATGACAACTGCGCTGTTATATGATCCCGTATCGGGTACGATAACTTTGCATCGTCCGGGAACTCTATCGCTGTTGAGTCTTTCGCTGGAGTCGGGCGAACTCATGCAAAGCATAGATGCCGAAGCCGTTGACGACTCCCTCTTGAGATATAACGACAAGAAAGAGGAAAAAAGCAAGGCGCTAAGCGATAATTCAAATCTGGCCAAGGTGATAGAGGATATGGCCAAGAAGGGATATACCGAACAGGCTACTGACCTGCTTGATACCCTTCCAAGTTCAGGATGGGGATCAGGCTCCTCATCAAGCACCATTCTTTATATAGTAGCTGCTGTTCTGGCAGTGATCGCTATACTGGCCATTGTTTTACTGCTGCGCGGCCGCGGCACGGTTGCCTTCCTGAAACAACGAGCTATTGATCAGGCAGACAAACTCGATATTGTGGAATCAAGGATTCACAAACTGGGCGAAAAGAGCCTCACCAGCGATATAGCGCAAATACGGGACACTCTTAAAGAAATGGGCAGGAGGTGAAAAACATGCCCGAGACGGTAAAAAGGAATTTCGCCCCTCAGTTCGTTGGGGTCGGCGGCACTGGTTGCGATGTGATCGCTTCCATTATGGAAAACCGCAATCTGATCCTGCCCCTTTTGCGAATCGAAGGGATAAAGATTTCCTGTCTGGCGCTGGATGTAGCCAATGCCCAAATTGATCGGCTGACAAAGAGTTACAATGATCTCCTGGCAGATCTCAAGGAACTTAACATTCCTAAAGAGCGAATTGCCCTCAGTGCCAAGTCGGTAAAATTCCCCACCCCGGAAGCAATGTTCGATTTCATCGGGCAATATCCGGATCATCTGAAAAGAGAAGGGGTTCCTACTCCTGCTAATTACAAACCCTGGCTTTCTTCAGCAGTGGAGATTCCTCCATTAGCCGGAGGAGTAGGCAGAAAACGCGCTCTGGCCAAGGGAATTTACGGATTGAACTATTATCTCCTGCGGCTTGCCAGTGACATTATTGATGCTTTCCGCGAACAGGTCGTTTCCTCCACTCTTCAGCCTATCATCTTCGTAGTATATGGCATGGGAGGCGGTTCCGGCAGCGGGATGGCCCCTGACTTCGCCCGTCACCTGCGCAAGCACATTGGCAGTGGCACACCTATAATCGGGCTTTGCATCGCACCATGTCCCGGCGATGATCCTCCCGCCAAAGGTGCTTCCGCTTATTCCTCACTCCTTGAACACAGCGTTCTGATTAACAGGACCAGCAACGATCTGATAAAGCAGAAATTCGGCACATCTTACGAGGATCCGTATAACGCATTTTTCATCATGCCGCTCGGGCCTGCGTTCGGGCAGGGCAAAGGGTTATTGTATGCACACCAGATAATTGATGATGCTATTGGCGATGTGATTATCAAATGTCTCAATTTTGACCCCGCTGACCTCCTTTCCAGCATCGGAACTAACATCGATTCAGAAGGTAAATGGGTTCATACTATTTCCACTATCAAAATCTCCTACCCTGTTCAGGAGCATATAGACTCAATCAAAGTTTACCTTGACAGGCTGGATAAAATGCGCTCCCTGATGTCAGAAAAGAAGGAAATTTTCGGGGGAGTAGGCGTCACTGAAACTCAGGGGGTATGCCGTCTTCTAAACGAGTGCCGGGATGAACTTATCAAAGTTTATAAAAAATGGCTAACCCGTCGCGGGAAATACGATATTGAGAAATTCGAGGAAAGCGTAAATAACCTGATTTACGAGGACCGCTCCGTTGATACCGACTTCGTGGTCTATCTGAAGGGCATCCATAACCCTGTCAAGAAATTGATGAATGAACTATATTATTCCGTTAGAGCAATCGGGCTGGACGCCGTCGAAGGCACCATCGAGGCCAGAATCCACAAAATCCTGACCGCATTCCATGATCTGATACAGGACCTGCCTTCCAGGCACCTTGAACTTGAGAGCATGGTAAAAGAGGATATGAGTGGCCTCCCGGATGATCTTACAACTGCGCAGCTGACCCCACGGCAAACCCAGATCGTGCGCGATGTTATCGAGCTCTCCGATCTGCTCCATTACTACCTGCTCAGTCTGAGGGCATACCTTGAAGCACGTAAAATGGCGGAGAAGCTGCACAGGCTTCTCGAGGCTTCAGACGAATCTGAACAACAGCAAAAGGAAATGGCGGTAATAAGAAGAATCACCAACATGGAACTGGTGGTGTTGTATTCACTCCTTTCCTCCATGTTCAGTCCACTGAGCACTGAGCTCAAAAATATGGATGAATATCTGACTAATTGCCGCAGGATCAAGAGAGCCCTTGTTGAGGAAGAAAAATCCAGCGATGAACTCTGTGACCAGGTTGAGGAGCAGCGCATCTCAGCCAGAAATGAGGCTAACCGAATAGAAGAGCAACTGGCCAAAATCAAACCCATAATATCGCCTCCGGGACGAAAGAAACTCCTTAAATCAAATCTGGCGGATATTCAGCAGCGAACGAGGCGGATAGATGAAGATATTGAAGATTACCGAATGGAAGTAAATGCAATTCGGGAAAAGATCAAGGAATATACCAGCATCGAGAAGAAATTCGAGGTAAATTCAGATTACCGCAAACTGGTTCCGGAAATCGTTGATATGACAGACAGGTACTATGAGATGCTGAGCAATCTATCCAGGGACAGGGGTTTCTATGACAGAACCGCAGAGCTTACCGAAACCGAGCAGCTCCAGATAATGCAACGTATCCTAAAGGGCGAAGAGAATGCTTTGAACAGGGAAAACATTCTGCACGAAATTATAAACCGTGAACATTTGAACAAGTATCTGGTCAGCGTGATGGGCCTGTTCAAGTCACCAGATACGCTCGGACTTACCCGGGATTACAAAACGCAGTTTCTCTGGTTCACAATAGTAGCACCGCCGGGAATATGGAACAAGGACATGGAGCAAGACCTTACCTCAGCACTCTCCGGCTATGTAGAAAAGGATGTTGCCCGAAGTGTGTACATCAGACAGGTTCCTTCTGACGATCCCTGGACAATCCGTTTCCTGCTGGTTGCCGCTAATGCCCGCCCCCAGCATTTGTATTCCTATCTGGATATGAAGCATCTCTATGAGGCATCATCTCTGGGGGAAAGGAATCTGGCTCATTCCTTCCTGCAGGAACAGGGAATCCTGATTGAGGACGATGATCCTACTCAGCTTGCACTTTCGCTGAATCTCTTCGACAGCACTGGAAAAAACGCCGGGGAAGGGAAAAGGAAAGATTCCCAGAAGAGTCAACCATAGTATTTATTGCGATAAGCTTATCACTCTTTGATCTGGGCAATCGCTCAGTGTGGATGTTATGCAAGATCCGAAGCTCCAAGAACAAAGCGCCCAATTACGTAAGATTCTGCTGCGCATACTCGAACCGCTCTTTCTCCTTATAGCCAGCCTGCTCCTGTTCATAACCATACCCTATTTCCCCTATGCCCTCTCCGTGATTTTCAGTATCGTGATAGCCGGGTTCGCTTTCAAAATGCGCTCTGTGGCTGTACTGATTATGTTCGCCCTCGCCATGCCGGGATTTATCTATCAGGGCGAATTCCCATGGCTTGTGCTGGGGATCGTGGGGGGAACATTATTCATCGTTTCTATAACCTGTATCGGCGCTCCTGGCACAGCCTTGGGGATTGCCAGCGGGGCCGTGGCTGCCATGCTTATGTTCACTCCGGCTTACTTCCTGGCGATCCCGCTGATTATCGGCGTGGCCCTTTTCCGCACCAAAGGAATAAAGGTGGGAGTTGCTGAAGCCATTCTGGTTTTTCTGGCTTTCTACCTGCCATTCATCGTACCGGCAGACAAAACGATAGATATTTCGAGTGATCTGGCACCTTTATTTGGCCAGATCGATTTCGCCGCAAAGTCCCCGGCTCCCGTTGTAGAACTTTCCCAGATGTTCGATCAATTAAAAGAAAGCATAAGCGGGCAAGATTGTACATTCTACGACAACATAAAGATTTACTGGCCTATTGAGGGGAGCGGACGGATTCTGGGATTCATTCTGCTTTTTACTCTTATCGGTTCCATCTTTGTCGCTTTCTTAGCCCTTTCCATGATTGAATGGTTCCGCCAGCGAATAGAGGAATACAGATACATCAACTGGCTGGCCCCCACCTTTGCATTACTCGCTGCCAATCTGGCTTTCCTGATTCCCATTATGGCTCTCAAATCCTCCTTTCTCTACAGTGTTGATTTCGGAGCTCTCACCATATTCGGGTTTCTGGTGGCTACCATAGCCATTGGCAATGCAGGTTCGGCCATCGATCACTGGCTTACCCGTCACGAACGGGTGCTGAGTCTTCGTTTCCGGCTGGAAAAAATCATGACTGAACTTAATGATATGAAAACCAATATGAGTAAACAGATCAGCGCCGCAAAAAAATTCTGCCCTTCTATTGACCTGTTTGCAGAGAAATCCGTTGTGGAACGATGTGAACAGGAGATGGCATTCATATCAGCTAACATCGATATAATGGATACAGAAACAATGAATGAGAAATTAAGGCTCCTTTCCCGAATGGAGGAAAACCTTTTCGATGCCCAGCGCCTGGTGAGCGGAAAACTCCGGGTATATATCGACGACAAACGCCACAGTTACCGAGACCTCATGAGTCAGGCTATCCAATTCGGTTTCGCCTTTGATAAAGGCGCTATAAGCCATTTCTCCAAGCAGCACTTTGCTGATGACAAATCAGCACTGGAAGAACAAAAGAAACTGAATGACAAATTCGAGGAAATCGCTAATATCTTAATTTCATCAGGGGTAGATATCGGCCAGATGGTTAAAGAGGAAGTCGATAGTGAATTCGCCAATGTCAGCATGGATGTTGCTCATAATCTCTTCGTTTCCGGTAACTATCCGGAGGCGATCGAAGCAGCTTTAAGCTCAATGGCAACGGCGGAACGTCTGGTCAACAGTGCAACTTCCGATCTGGCAAGCGAGCTTGACGCCACCATCAAAGGCCTGCAGGAAATGATCAGAACTTCTTTGGTGCCTGCGATTGAGGCAACCAATGATCCTAACCTGGCAAGCAGTTTCAATGCAGAGTTCGTGAAGCTGGAAAAACTGAGGTTTCCTGCCCAGCCCGGAAGAAAGCTCATAGACCGCCTGCAGGTGGTAAAAGCAATCAGAAAATTGTTCGATTGGACTAATGCCATGATCGAGCAGTTGTTAGGTAAAATCAATGCCCTCGAAGAAGAGATCGACTCCATGGTACCCTCCGGATACAGCTGGGGCAAAAGCGAATTCATCCCTCCTGACACTCGAGAGCTGGCAAAGCACCGGAACGTGAAACCGGGACGAACCACGCTGGATGCCAGCATGGATGCTATCAAAATAGCTATTCAGGTAATAAGGGAAGAGGCAACAATCATCAAGCATCATATGGCAGTACGCGAATTCGTGATCAACTATCCCAATATCGAATATCTACTGGATGAAAAGATGAAAATACAGGGAACCGTCCGGACGGATGAGTTGCCAGTCAGAGAGAACTATGCCATGCGATATCTCCAGCTTTATGCCATGAAACACTACCGCCATGTCACTTTCGATTCAAGGAGCGGAATCCTGACCTATCGGGAAGAATAATGTCTATCTTTTCTATGTTGTTCGGGAGTCGCATCCTGGCAAACGTAAAGGATGTGAACTGGCATGAAAGGGAATGGGGAGAAATGACCGTTTCCAGGGGAGAGGTTTGCATTAAGGAAAAGCCCAAAGCCTTCCAGTTCTGGCAAAATACGAGTTCAGGACTGAGGATACCCATGGTACTGATTACCTCAAACGAAATCAATGCGGACCAGAGGATAGTAATCAACTGGATCGATCAGAATGATAATCCTTTCGAAGAAACTATCACCTTCAAGAAACAGGGCGATGTCGGAGTAATCGCTGCGGCACTGGGACAGGCCATCAAGGAACTTGGCGAGGAAAGTAAACTGGCACAAATTGAAAGAGCAGAGAGGCTTCAAAAACAAAAGGAAGAAAGAGAAAAGCAGGAAGAATCGCGAAGAGTTCAAGATGAGAGAGAACTCGTATGGAAAACTGCGGGACAAATATGGGGAATGGTACTTGAACTTAACCACATTGCACTGGCCCTGCCGGGAGAGGACTGGAAAAGCATTGAAACCTGCTGGCGAAAGCTGCGAAGCTTTGGAGAAAAAACAGTTCTGGATTTATCCATCGGAATACATTCCTTCATGCCTGCTCTGGAAAGCAGGTCTGCCGACGAAATGTACAAAGATATTTTGAGCTTCACCGGGCTGCTTGGCGATTCCATAAAAGCAATGCAGATCGCCAGGGTAGAAGAGGAGGAACTGGCACAGCGATACGAAAGTTTCCCGCAGTGGCGGCATGTACCCTATTTCCTGCTCTTTGCCCTTACTTACACTGAAACGGTGCTTAGTTATAAAGCGAACGACAATGAAACAGTGAAAGGAAATATCTCCCGTCTCAAGCGCCTTGCTCCTATTATGCAGGAAGAGTTCGGGATGAGCTTGGAAGAATCCATCAACCTGTTCGCCGCCGGTCTGGAAACCGGGGATTCCAGTCAGGTAAAAGCAACCGGACAGGCGCTGGAAGATTATATGACCGAAGCTCTTGAAGAAAAAACGGGACACAATTGATGGAAAAGGAAATCCGGGAAACTATACTCTGCCCGAATGGGCATGATAACGCTCCGGAAAACATGGAGTGCAGCAAGTGCGGATTGCCAGTAATAGACTGGGAAATGGCCATGAGCACTTTGATCGAGCGCCTGGCGGACAAATCCGGCTTTGCAGTCCCGCACATCGGGGGCAGTTTTATCGGCATCGGAACAACCGGAGCAGAGATAACAACTAACCTGTGCAATTTCTTCGGTGAAGATATGTCCGGGGTATCTTTCCTGACTATTGACTCGATGGCACGCTCCAAAACAGATGCGGCCAGCGAGGTCGTCACCAGAGGGGTAAGATTCTACCACTACGCAATTGGTGATACTTCCGTCGGAGGAAGCATCTACTGCGGTCTGGGAGAGGATGCAGCTTCACACGATGACCACCTCGAATCCTATCTGCATATGAGCGGTATAAGAAGCGAAGATACCAGCCAGACAGTATTCATCACTGCTGCCGGCGGAGGGGGAACCGGAAGCGGGGTCGGGCCAGTAATGGTCAACCTCTGCAGATTATGCAATCAGGATGTCTCCACCATAGCCACGTTTATAATACCTTCCAGCAACGAAGCTGATCACTCCCATCTGAATGCGTTCTATGGAGTTTCCAGGATGCTCACTTCCGGAGGTAAAACAAACGCTGATATGCTGCTCCTGCTGAATTATGACAAATTAAGACATATCAGGGGTGTGGGACGATCGGGAAAAGAGTTCAAGGCTGATGAGATCGTCAGCTACCTGTTGTGGCTGTTTCACCTGAACCTGCATCATTCCGGGATTATCCGCATGTGCAGGTTGAGCAGGGGATCTAAAATCCAGGTATTTGTTCCCTGTGTTGCCATCGGCAGGAGCATAGAGATTTTTGGCAACCTGGCAAACATTCTGGAAAGCGCTGCCGCTTATCCCCTCGCGGAGATCAATTTCAAAAACGTCATGGCATCATACCTGTTGGTTAAAATCCCCCGGCTAATTGCTGATAACTTTCCAGATGAAACAGTAAGCGAAGAATTCGAGAAATGGAATAAGAAATATATACCCAATATGAGTTCGAGCCTGGTTCAGATCATTCACACGGACGAGAGATCTGACCGAATTGACGTATGTATCCTGCTTGGTGGCGCCAATGCAGGGGAAATTCTCAAAGACACCATCTCCGGGTATCGGCGATTCAAAGCATCCATGAGAGACTCGACACAGTGGGAAGAGTATGGCCTTTCCGAGAATGACATCAGTGAAGCAGAGCAGGTCATAGAAAGCTATGACAGGCTCATGGATGAATTAAGGAAAATCAAGTCAGGTTAAGCTCGATTCAAGGGAATTGAGAAAAGTGCCCTTCCCTTCAACTCAAAACCAATAAGTCACACGAATCTTCTGACTCTACCGTGCGTCTTCTGTTTTCCCCAATCCATAAAGAAGACTATGACCACCTTCATTTAAGGAACCTTGTGAAAATGGTTTTCTGCAATTTGAACCTCATTTTTTCGGATTGAGAACTGAAATCCTCTCCCTCGATGGGAGAGGGCAGGGTGAGGGTGATAATCATTTTTTCACTGACGACTTCGTTTATACTTTCCAGTACGCCTTCCATATTTTTAAGAACATCGTTGTTCCAGAACCGAATGACCTGAAACCCTTGACTCTTAAGCCATTTGGATCGTGTTTCGTCGCTTTCGTGGTTTTCATTCTCGTTGTGTTGACCGCCATCGACTTCGATGATCAGTTTCTTTTCAAAGCTCACAAAATCTGCGATGTACGGACCGATCGGTTGTTGTCGGCGAAACTTCACCCCGGATATCTGTTTCGTTCGTAGTTTTGCCCAGAGAGCTTTTTCAGCATCTGTTTGATTCTGGCGAAGTTCACGCGCAAAGTTAATCTGCTTTGGAGGTTTCTTCATTTCTATCTTTCCCCCCTCCCTCTAGCTCCCTCCCACAAGGGGAGGGAGAATAAACCCTCTCCCTGACGGGAGATATCAAGGTGGTTTTCTGCAATTTGAACCTCATTTTTTCGGATTGAGAACTGAAATCCTCTCCCTCGATGGGAGAGGGCAGGGTGAGGGTGCTATTTCAAAATTCCTTTCACCAGTTCATCAATTTCCGCCAGCTCATCCTTGAGCAGATTTCTCACCATCCCGCGCAGTTTGCCGCCGGGGTGTTGCCAGTTTCCGCTCATGTTCTCTACACTTTCTATCTACACTGCCAGCTTGATAAGTTCTACCGGTCTGTCTTCTTCAGGCACGGGTTCACCATCAGCTATGAGGCTTTCAATATACAAGGAAATGGCTTCCTTGGCATGCTCGATCGCTTCTTCCTTGGTTTTCCCCTGGGTGATACATCCGGGAAGGGCAGGAACCGTGACCGTATAGCCGCCTCCCTTTACATCAGGGTCCAGAATAATGGTGTACTCAGTCATGATACTTCCTTTTTACAGTAGATTTTTAAATTCGTCAACCGTCAGACCTGCCTGCTCAAGAATGCTCGCCATTGTTTTGGGTAATAGCACATCTCCCGGGTGCATGGGAACAATTACTCTCGATTTTGGATTATTGTCGTTTTTAAGGATGATGTGAGAGCCCTTCTGCCGAACTGAATACCAGCCAGCTTTTCGCAAGGCTTTGAGAGCCTCGGTTGAGGTGATGCGCGGCAGTCTTTTGCTCATATCATCTCACCTCATTCCCGTAGAACCGTGCCCTCCGCTTCCGCGCTCTGTTGGGGAAAGTTCCTCTACCTCTTCGACAACAACATCGGCAAGCTTTCCAATTACAAGTTGGGCAATGCGGTCTCCGTGCTTTATTTCAAAGGATGATCCTTCCCCATAAAGATACATGGTCACCATGATCTCGCCGCGGTAGTCGCTATCGATAGTGCCGAAGGTCACCCCCACACCTCTGGCGGAAAGCCCTGATCTGGGGCGCACCTGAACATCATACCCCGGGGGTATTTCCATAGCGATGCCGGTTCCAATGAGCTTCGGTTGTTTCCCCAACATTATCGAGCCTTCCTGAAGGCAGGCAAATAAATCGAATCCGCTGGCATACTGCGAACCGCGCTGCGGGAGACTGGCCGAAGGATGAAGTTTCTTTATTTTGAGCTGTATCCTGCTCTCCTTCATTGTTCCACCTTAAGATTGGCAATGATATCGCTGGCGCCTTTCACAATTCTATCCATGATTTCCTTCACGGTGGGAATATCATGAATTAGGCCAACCACCTGTCCGCAGGCCTGCAATCCTTCATCCAGTTCCCCTGTCTCGAGCAATTTTGTCCCTCGCTGCCCGGTGATCCACGGTATTAATTCTTCGAGGGTGGCACCCTGTTTTTCCATTTCAGCCACCTTTTCCGCCACGTCATTGCGCAGCACCCGGTGGGAATTGCGCAGGGATCGCTGCACCAGCATGGTATCATGCTCCGATGATCGGACCAGCCACTCCTTTACACGGGGATGAACCGGCGCTTCCTGTGTTGCCACAAATCGAGTTCCCATATTGATTCCCTCTGCGCCCAGTGCCAGCGCAGCCACGAATCCGCGGGCATCGCCGAATCCACCGGAGGCAATCACCGGTATTTTGACCGCATCGACTGTCAGCGGGATCAGGATGAGCGAGGTCAGGTCCTCTTCGCCCGGGTGCCCGGCGCATTCGAATCCATCGATACTGATAACATCACATCCGATGCGTTCCGCTGTTTGGGCAAAACGCACGGCAACGCATTTGTGAATCACTTTAATTCCCGCCGATTTCAGCCTTTCCATGTAAGGTGCGGGATTTCTTCCTGCCGTCTCCACGATAGTGATGCCTTCTTCGATGATCGTATTTATGTAGCCTTCGATGTTGGCAGGGCGCATGGTGGGCAGGAGAGTTAAATTCACGCCAAACGGTTTATCGGTCATTCCCCTCGTCTTTTTGATTTCTGCCGAAAGTTCCTCAGGGGAAGGGAATGTCAGGGCACTGAGGATGCCCAGTCCACCGGCGTTGGAGACGGCAGCGGCCAGTTCGGCCCGGGAAACCCACTGCATCCCCCCCTGAATTATGGGATATCTTATTCCCAGCAGTTCGGTTAGTCTGTTCTGGAACATGTTCAAGTACTAATCGCACAGGTGACGCAGTTCAATTTTTGGGGATGCCTCGTGTTTGTGTCTATGAGCCAGATGGCGCTGCCAGACGAAAGCGGTAATTTCATCGAGATTTTTTGTGGTCATGTGTTCGTAATTTGCCAGGCAGAACCTTACGCTCCCTTCCATCTTGTTATAGGAGTAACCCAGATCACCTTCATCAGTCTGGTTATCTACAAGCCCGGCCGAAGGGACGCGGTTGATATGTTCTTCCTCTATAACACCTTTATCCCTGAAATATTCCAGCAGCTGGTAAACTTCCGATTTGAATAAATCCCCGATCGGGAAAAAATCAGCCAGCGCATCCCCGCCTTTGGTGTCGTACCCGATGAAGTCTTCCGAGAGATTACCGGTGCCCATGACACGGATACGTTTGCCCGGTATCTGGGTAGAGAGATTGTGGGAGATACCGTAAAGAACACACATTCTGGCGCGGCTTCTGGAGTTGCCTTTATTCAGGTCATCAGGTTCTAACTCCACGGCAATCTGATCGTTGATGGCATCTGCAATCCTGCCAATTGGCCGAACCAGATGGTTGATACCGATTCGCAGGGCAAGTTTAGTTGAAATGGCATTAAACGTTCGCAGATCGACTTCATCATAAGGCATGCTGATACCGTAAACATTCTCTTTGCCAAAGGCTTTCATGGAAAGTATGGCAACGAGTGAGGAATCAGCTCCTCCGCTTAATCCCACCACCGCCACATCCGCCAGTCTCTTCATTTCAACATAAAGATGATTCAGCAGCTTTGTGCAATTTGTTATCATGGGAATTTACTCCGTTCGATTCTCATCTCATATTAACGGTTTCGCCTATGGATGTAAATGGAAAGTTTGCGGACGATTCGCAAATGCAATTTTTTGACATCACATATTATGATACAATGAAATAGTCTTTGATCGGGGGAGTGTCGGAATTGGCAGACGAGCATGACTTAGGATCATGTGGGGCAACCCGTGCGGGTTCGAGTCCCGCCTTCCCCATTCAGAATGGGAAAATTTGCCGGTATACCAGACAAGCTCTCGGGAACCTCGAAGCTGGCACTGATTTAGACAATCTGGCGTAGTGTTCACTCCCCAACCCTCTGAGAACGATGCTTATATTGGGGCAGGGTGACAGGGAAAACTGCTGAGCAGGGCAAGACAGGCTATGTTACAGGAATTTATGAAATCAGGCACCAAAGGTTGGTTTTCTTGCCTATTGGTTGCCCCTATGATATGTTATCCCTAGTTTAAGTTGAGATTGAATTATGTCATGGCCAGCAAGGAAGCCATCGGGTGAGTATTTCACCGGTTCGCCGGAGAAGCGATACGTTTTGCGCGATATGCTCCGGGTGTTGCGGCAGAATCATGCCATGGAGCATGCAACGATCAACGTGCTCTTGAAGCGGCTCGATAGAAAAGTCCGTATGCTCGGTTCTGCCGGTCTGAGTGGTTTTTATATAATTGGTGATATTCCCACCGAAACGCTGGAGCAGTCGGCAAAGGAAGCCCTTCGACTGCTTCATGAGGGGAACAGGGATATGGCCATTTCTGCCATGTGCGGTACGAATCTGGTGGTAGCCGGGCTGGTAGCGGGAGCAGCCTCGATGATCGCCGGGAGAGGGCATAGCGGCTGGAACAAGTTCCAGCGAATGGCCACAGCTTCGATTATAGCGGCAATGCTGGCCCAGCCGCTGGGGCAACTGGCCCAGCGGCATATTACAACGGATGCCGGGCAGGATAACGTAACCAATCTGCGTGTGGTCAAAAAAGGATCGGGAAGACCGAGCTGGCACAAAGTGGAAATCCTTCGCTCTTGAATTGAGGACCGGACAGCATGGCAAGAAAATATAGAACGGGTTCCCCTGCATGTAATCGTGTGGTGATTAAGCTGGGAACCAATCTCATCACCGGGGGCAGTCCCCGAATTTCCCGAAAGATAATGGCTGGCCTCGTGGATCAGGCAGCCCAGCTTCACCAGAGGGGATTGCAGTTGATCGTTGTTTCCTCCGGGGCAGTGGCTGCAGGCAAAGAACGTTTGGGCAGCCGTAAGAAGCGCCGGGATACCCCGTACCGGCAGATGATGGCGGCAGTCGGTCAGGGCCGTTTGATGCAGATTTACGATGAACTATTCGATGCCCACGGCATCACAGTCGCCCAGACACTGCTCACCAAACCGGATATTCTTAATCGACTTGGCTATCTAAATGCGCGCAACACCCTGCTGGCACTGCTGGAACTCGGAGTGGTGCCGATTGTCAACGAGAACGATGTGGTCTTCGTCGAGGAACTTGAGGGGCTGACCTTCGGCGATAATGATAATCTCTCGGCCATGGTTTCCAATCTGGTTGATGCCGATTTGCTTATTATTCTGAGCGATGTTGCCGGGCTTTACAATGCAGACCCTGCCCGAAACCCGAAAGCAGAACTCATTCCGCGAGTTGAAAAGATCGATAAATCAATAGAGAGCTTCGCCCGCGGGACTACCGTGGCAGGAGGCACCGGAGGGATGGCTACAAAAATCGAGGCTGCCAGGCTGGCCACAACATCCGGGACAGCGGTTGTCATTGCTGCCGGTTCGGAACCCAACGTAATCACAAGGCTTATCGATGGCGAATCACTGGGCACGTTTTTCCAGGCAGCCACTTCCAATCTGGAAAGCCGCAAGCGCTGGATGCTCAGCCAGCCGGGCAAGGGGCATATTATCATCGATTCCGGTGCAGCAAATGCTCTGCGCAAACAAAACAAGAGCCTTTTGCCTGCAGGAGTGGTGGGTGTCAAAGGCAAATTCGGAAGAGGCGATATGGTGGAAATCATCGATCCTGAGGGAAACAGGGTTGCGGTCGGCATAACTAATTACGGCTTGTCTGATGTGAAAAAAATCTCGGGGGTTCGCTCCGATAGGATTGAGTCGATACTTGGATACGGATATGGCACGGAAGTGGTTCATCGGGACAATCTGGTTATTTCCTGAATGGCGGCAAGTTCGAATTGCGTGAGGTAATTCCATGGATATAAGACAGAAGGCAGAAAAAGCGAAAGAAGCCTCAATCATGATGTCGGCCGTTTCAGGTGATGCTAAGAACAAAGCTCTCGGAAAGATCGCCGAGGCGCTGGAGCAAGGGCAGTCGGATATCATCGCCGCTAATCGAACTGATATGAAAATAGCCCAAAGGGAAAAGCTGGCTGCCCCTCTGTTGAAAAGGCTGAAATTCGAAGGGGATAAGATCAGCGAAGTCTGCGATGGACTGAAAAGCCTGATCGGGCTTCCCGATCCGGTGGGTAGAACCTTGAGCGCGATGGAACTGGACAAAGGACTGGAGCTTTATCAGGTAAGCTGCCCCATTGGAGTGATCGGCATCGTTTTCGAATCAAGGCCCGATGCGCTGGTGCAAATATCATCCCTGTGTCTTAAGAGCGGGAACGCAGTGCTGATGAAAGGCGGCAGCGAAGCAGCCAATACCAACCGCATACTGGCAGACATCATTAACGAAGCCAGTGCCGGGGCTGGCATTCCGGATGGATGGCTCACCCTTCTCGAGGCCCGTTCCGACGTTACCGAGATGCTGGGAATGGATGAATATATCGATCTGGTCATTCCCCGAGGAAGCAACGAGTTCGTCCGGCATATCATGCAAAATACTAACATACCGGTTCTGGGACATGCCGAAGGCATATGCCATGTATATATCGATAGTCCGGCGCAAATTGAGATGGCCGTAAAGGTGACCGTCGACAGTAAAACTCAGTACGTGGCTGTCTGCAACGCCGCTGAGACGCTGCTGGTCCATCAGGACATAGCCGCATCATTTTTACCGAAGGTCAAGAAGGCCCTTGAGGAAAAGGGCGTCGAACTGCGCGGCTGTGCTCGAACGGCAAAGATAATTGATGTCAAAGCGGCCACGGAAGAAGACTGGTCTACCGAATATCTTGACCTGATTCTATCGATCAGGATAGTGGATAGCCTTGAGGAAGCAATCGATCATATTAACCGGTATGGCTCAGGCCATACAGATGTGATTGTGACTGATGACCGATCAAGGGGAATAAAATTTATGGATTATGTGGATTCGGCTGGTGTGTTCATGAACTGCAGCAGCCGGTTCAGCGACGGGTTCCGGTACGGTCTGGGGGCGGAGGTCGGCATCAGTACAAACAAGATCCACGCTCGCGGCCCTGTGGGATTGGAGGGTATGGTAATCTACAAATGGCGGCTTATGGGCAGCGGGCAAACAGTAGCTGAGTATTCAGGCGAAAGCGGTAAACCCTTCACGCACCGACGCCTTCAGAAGAATTTTAAATGGATATGATCAATGAAATTCGCGAGGAGGAAACAATGACTGAGTATAGATTTGAGAGGGAATGCCGAACTCCCTATTCGGAGGCATATGCGATCGCCGTTGGCGAAGACCAGATAGTGGGGCGGATTGATTTGCATTTCACTCCGAGTATAGTCAATGGCGTCCTTTGCGTAGGGGAAAACATGACCGCTGAGGAAGTTAGAGAAATGATCAATTTAATTGACGAGGAACTGGTGCTCTCCTCCGACGTTCCCCGGGAAGATTTTGTGGTGACTGTTTATCAGGGGCGCGAGGCAGGCACCTTCAGCGACGAGGAATATCTTGGCGATGAAGAGGAAGGATTAGAGGGTTAATTGGAATCAGGATTTTCCCATCAAAAAAATGCCGCTGAATAGGATTAGGAATGGAATATCTTACCACTCCTGTCTGCTGCCTGAGCGATATCAGTAGCTCGGTGGCTTCATGCCTTGACCATGTCCCGGTCATCAGGGCGATTCTGGCAGTTCTCCTGATATTCTTCATTCCCGGCTTGGCATGGTCTTTCGTGTTCTTTTCCGGCAAACAGGTGAACGTTCTGGAGAGAGTGGTCCTTTCCATCGGGCTCTCCATTGCAATTGTCACTTTAAGTATGTTTGCCCTCAATTTGGCGCTTGATGTGAAAGTCACCGGGGCCAATGCCGTGGTCGATATAATCGTTATCACCATTCTGGCCGCGGCCTTTTATTTTGCCAGAAAATTCATAAACTCACGGCTCCACTCCGCCTGATAATTAAGGAACCTTGTGAATAAGTGGTGACTTCGGGGGTGTGGGGGTGTCTCCCAATACAAACTTCCCCCAAGTTTGGGGGATTGAGAGGGTTGATTACGCACTTTTTTAAGAACTTCCACCGGCTGCATTTAATTGCCGGATTAACAAACAGCTTGAGAGAGCCAGGGAGGTAAGCCTATGAATTACTGCCAAAAAACAATTATCGCTCTGACAATCATGGTCATGGCAGCAGCTGGCATGACGGCTTGCAGTTGTGATGATCACGCCGACGCATCTTCTCCGGAGTCAGGCCAGCCCCAGACCTTCGAGGCAAAAACAGGCGATCTGACTACCATGCTCAGCATTCCGGGAAACATTTCCATGCCGCATCGGGCCAATTTCTCTTTCGGAATTAACGGAATCGTTGAGGAACTGAATGTGGGGTTTGGCGACGAAGTGAAGGAGGCAGATGTGCTGGCCAGGCTCGATGATGATTCGCTTCAAAGGGCTGTCAGCAGGGCTCGCTCTGACCTGCGCACGGCGGAAATAAACCTGAAGCAATTCCATCAGGACACCAGTATCCTTGAAGCGGAAGCGGCGGTGAAAAGCGCTGAGGCTTCGTTAACTATGGCTGAGATTGCCCTGAAGCAGGCTACGGAGTTCAGCATCTCCGATGCTGAGATCGGGGTTGAAAATGCCAGCAGGGAACTCGAGGCTACCCGGAAATCGGGGGAACTTTTAATTGCTGAAAAGAAAAGCCAGCTTGAAAGTGCCTGGAACGGGTGGGACGAGTATCTGCAGACAAATGAAGAGAATTTGCCCGGAGACGAATTGGAATTGCTGATTGATGAGGAGCGGTTGTGGGAAGACATCATCGAAGCTGAAAATAAACTGGAAAATGCTCTCCGCAACCCCGGCTATTCGATAGATAAAGCTCAAGCTGAAATAAGATCGGCGTATGATATCCTTTCCGGCATTTCCCCTGATATTCCCCAGATGCAATTTGCCGCTGTACAAGCCAGAGCGAGCCTTTCAGAGGCTGCCAATGATCTGGTTTATATCAGGGAAGGGTACGGTTTTGTGGGAGATGTTTTAATTGCGGAGCATGAAGACATCGATCCCGTTGCCGGCGCGAAGGGGCATCTGGAAAATGCCCGGGCCGCCTGGGTAGATCTGGTTTCGGGCCATATCGATATTCTGACTACCAGTTACAATCCATCGGTTCAGGGAAAGGAGTTGCTGCTGGCGATCAAAACGGCTGCCATGAATCTTCCTGCCGGGGGTTTTGGGGGTGTCCCCCAGCTTCAAATCCCCCTCTTTCCCCCTTTGTGAAAGGGGGACGAAAAGGGAGTTCGGGAATACAAGGGGGCTGAAAAATAGTTTTCGGACAGCCTGATTGGATTCCGGCTCGGAGGCCGGAATGACATATCATATTTAGTTGCCGGAGTAATAGCTGCGGCCATTAACATGGATAAGTACCAAGCCATACTCCTTCTCGGTCCCACAGGTTCCGGGAAAACCCCGCTCGGGGAACTCTTCGAGCGGCAAGGACTTTGGGGACATAAATGCGCTCATTTTGACTTCGGGGAAAATCTTCGCAAGATCGCTTTAACCGGTCACCGGCCCTCATTTCTGACCGAACAGGATATGGCAGTCATTCGCAATTGCCTGAAAACCGGCGCGCTGCTGGAAAACGAAACTTTCCACATCGCGAGCAACATCCTCCGCTCTTTCATTCAGGAGAGGGAAATTAATACAGAGGCTCTCCTTATTTTGAACGGGCTGCCACGTCACGCAGGCCAGGCCCGGAATATTGATACGATCATCGGTGCAAGGCTGGTAGTGCATCTTGAATGTCCGGCCGAAATAGTAAAGCAGAGAATAGCCTCTAATTCCGGCGGCGACAGGTCTGCCAGAATCGATGATTCGCTCGAAGAAATCGAGAAGAAGCTGGAAATTTTCTATGAACGAACCATGCCCCTTCTTGACCATTACCACGCCAGAGGAGTAAAAGTAAGACGGGTTGCAATGGCTGCAAATACAACGCCGGAGGAAATCTACCGGGCACTGGAGGAAGATTATATCTTTTGATTTCGATACCCCGATTGACCGAAGCGGTACCGCCAGCCTGAAATGGGAAAAATACCGGGGCCGCGATATCATTCCCATGTGGGTGGCCGATATGGATTTCCCTTCGCCGCCTGCTGTGATTGAAGCTCTGCACCAGCGAATTGATCACGGCGTTTTTGGCTATACTATTACACCTCAAGAACTTACCGAAACGGTCATCTTGACGCTTCGTCATGACTACGGATGGGAGATTGAATCGGAGTGGATTGTATGGCTGCCCGGCCTTGTGACCGGGCTCAATCTGGCCTGCCGGGCAACTGGAGAGGACGGCGACGATGTGCTGACAACGGTGCCGATTTATCCTCCGTTTCTCACTGCCCCAAAATATTCCCGCCGCAATTTGCTTACGGTGCCTCTGGTGGAAACGGGCAATCGATGGGGCTTTGATTTCGATCTGCTGGAAAACGCCATCAGCCCTCGCACTCGGCTGTTCATTCTCTGCAATCCTCACAACCCGACCGGTCGAGTCTTCAGCCGGAAGGAACTGACGATATTAAGCGAAATTTGCCTCCGCCACAATGTAATCATCTGCTCCGATGAGATTCATTGCGGGCTGGTGCTGGATGAAGACAAAAAGCATATACCCACCGCAGCGCTTTCCCCCCGGATATCCGATCGCACCATAACCCTCATGGCACCTTCAAAAACTTTCAACATCGCCGGACTGGGGTGTTCATTTGCCGTCATCGCAAATCCCGAACTCAGAAAGAGTTTCCAGCGGGCTGCGAGCGGGATCGTGCCGTTTGTAAATACGCTGGGCTATACGGCTGCTCTGGCGGCTTATCGCGACGGGGGCCCGTGGCTTGAGGCACTTTTGATTTACCTGCGGGAGAATCGAGATATGCTGGAAAGATCAATTGCAGAAATGCCCGGACTTTCCCTAAATCACGTGGAGGCAACTTATCTGGCCTGGATCGATACCCGAAATTCAGGTATCCAGAACCCGGCAAAGTTTTTTGAAGATGCCGGGGTGGGCCTTTTCGATGGGGCACAATTCGCCGGGCCCGGTTTCTTGAGGCTCAATTTTGGCTGTCCGAGGGTTACACTCAAGCAAGCGCTGGAAAGAATGAAAAATGCCATGTCGAAATTATGAGTACCTCCGGTAACTGGAGCCCCTCAGATTTTCCCCTCCCTTTCCCCTTCTAAAAAGTTGACAAATAATAGTTTAGGTACTATACTAATGCCATGGAAAAAGAAAGAATAGTTTTTGATCATTTCATGGGCCTGCTTGATCAGGTAGTCTCGAGAATGGGAGCGGCTCATACTCCCGCTCAGGATTATGGCACAGGTATCATGCTGTACCGAGTGGAAATACACACCATTCAGGCCATCGGGCTGAATCCGGGTATAAACATGTCCGAGCTGGCCCGGATCATGAAAGTAACCAAGGGAGCCGTTTCGCAAACCGTAAATAAACTCAAAAGAAAAGGATTAGTCCGCAAAAACAGCATCGGCACCGATAGCCGCGAGGTGGCCCTTTTTCTTACTGATCTTGGATGGAAAGGTTACCAGAACCATGAGGCATATCACGCCGGGATGTATGAATTAGTCCGCTCTTACTTTGGAGACAATTTTAAATCCAGACTGAAGACGTATACCACCGTTATGGACGAAATGAATGAGATTATGGACCTGATAGAAAAGCGCTCGCAAATCAGTTGATATTCTGCTAATGGTTTAATATCTAAACATATCACTTAAGGAGGTTAAACATGAACATCAACCAAAATCAAAAAGCAGCCAGCCCGGCAACGGAACGTGTCTGTCCCCCAGATCATGTGCATCTCTTCGATAACTTCCTGCGTCCGCTGGTGCACAGCCCTTCCAGACTCTTTGGTCCGCACGTCAAGCCCGGTATGAAGGCTTTGGATATCGGTTGCGGCCGGGGCTTTGCCTCTCTGGGACTGGCCAGAATGGTAGGTAAGGATGGGCACGTGGTTGCCGCCGATCTTCAGCCGGAGATGCTTGAAATGGTCGCCGAACGGGTGGAAAGAGCCGGACTATCTGATCGTATCAGGCTGCATCGATGCGAAGCTGATAAAATCGGACTTGGCGAAAAATTCGATTTCGTGCTGGCCTTCTGGATGGCTCATGAAACCCCCGACCCATCCCGGTTCCTTCGCGAAGTCTACTCCCTGCTCAATCCGGATGGCAGGTTCTTCCTTGCCGAACCCAAAATGCACATTTCGAAAGACGTATTTCGGGACTTCGTGGCCGAAGCAGAAGAGATCGGATTCAAGCCATTGAAAAATCCTTTTGTCCTGTTTAGCAGGGCCATTGTCATGGTAAAATCGCAATAGAGATCGAGTTTGTTATAATATAGAAGTTTGAAAGGGGGTCTCCAAATGACGGATTTGGCCCAACTGGAAGAGCGCATCAGGATTCTGGAGGATATCGAAGCTATCAAGAGGCTCAAACACAAATACTCGCGCTGCCTCGATGGCAAGCTATGGGATGAGATGGCAGATTGCTTTATAGATGATGTCAAAACCAGCTACTTCAACGATGAAATCAAAACCGAAGGCAAGGAAGCTACCCTGCAGTTTTTCAGAATGGGGCTGGTCGACGATATTGTGGCTATTCACCATGCCCACCAGCCTGAAATAGAAATCACCAGCAAAACCACCGCCAGAGGAACGTGGGCCCTGTACAATTTTTTGATCGATAAGAAAGGCGACCGGGCACAACGCGTCGGCGGCATTTACCATGAGGAATACGTCAAAGCGGATGGCAAATGGAAGATGAAGTCCATCATCTGCCGGCAGATATTCCACGAGCAATGGGAGAGAAAGGATATACCCAGCGCCCGGGTTACGTTCCGGGGCACCCCGCAGCATGCCGCAAAATTATGAGATAATGAAATAATTATGCGATTGTTTGGAACCAGCGGGATAAGGGGGATTGTAGGTGAACTGCTCACTGAGCAATTCTGTTACCAGATCGGGCAGGCTTTGGGGAGCACACTGGCCGAAAACGCTCGTGTCTGCATCGCTACCGATGCCCGGTTGAGCCGGGAAATGGTCAGGGATGAAGTCACTTCCGGGCTGATTTCCACCGGAATCGACGTAACGCACTTGGGAATCCTTCCCACTCCGGCGCTGGCATTTCTCACACGGGAGCTGAACTTTGATGCCGGATTGATGATCACCGCCTCGCACAATCCGCCAGAATATAACGGAATCAAGGTGTTCAATGCCGATACCATCGGATACAGCGTGGTGCAGGAAGATGAAGTTGAGGCGATCTACCGACAAAAGAACTTCCGTACTTCGATTTTACCGGGAAGCATATCACAGGATAAAACAGCGGTCGAAACGTACCGCCAGCGCCTGCTGGATATTTTCGCTGCAGGGAATTTTAACAGGGATTTGAAGATCGTGGTTGACCCCGGGAACGGGGCCGCTTCGGGATTTGCAAGCGACCTGTTTTTGCGGCTCGGACTCAACGTATTACCTTTGAACGATGAACCTGACGGCAATTTCCCCGGAAGGTCTTCCGAGCCAACCGGTGAAACCCTGAAGGGCACGATTGAATTCCTCAAACAAAACGAAGCCGACCTCGCAGTGTGCTTTGATGGCGATGCGGATCGGGTGGTCTTTTGCGATGGAGAAGGCTTTCTGGGATTTACCGAGATGGTGGCCTTCATCGCCCGTTTGATGGTTGAAAAAAGCGATAGCCGGAAAGTGGCGGCGACCATCGAGGTGGGCAAGTTGCTTGATCTGGCGCTTGAAGATTTGGGCGTTGAAGTGATAAGAGGCAGGGTAGGCGATGTGAACCTTGCCCATCTGGTTCGAGAAAACGAAGCTGCCATCGGGGTGGAGGATGTGGGAGTTTACATCATGCCCCAAATGGGCTACTACCCGGAATCGATGTTTGCCGCCCTGACGTTGCTCAGCGAAATCGAATCCCCTCATGAAATCAGAGAGTTCCTGAGCCGCTTTCCCCGATTTCATCCGGGGAAGAAGAAGGTCTACTGCCCGAATGAATTGAAGGAGACGGCCATGGAAAAAATCGCAGCAAAAGCTTATCAATTCAATCCAAAAGAGATCAATACCCTCGATGGAATACGGCTTGATTTTGCCGATTCGTGGATGCTCATCCGTCCCAGCGGAACCGAACCTGCCATCCGAGTGATGGCGGAAGCACCAGGCGAAGCCCGGGCTCAAAAGCTGGTAAACGACGGGATGAAGATGGTGGCGGATTCTATTTGAAGTTAATATATGAACAATCAGTCAGGCACAGTTATAAGCGTCAGCCAGCTTCACAAATCCTACGGAGCCGTCCGGGCTGTAAACGGCGTCAGCTTTGAAGTCCACAAAGGGGAGGTTTTCGGGATGCTGGGGCCTAACGGGGCCGGAAAGACGACTACCGTTGAGATCATTGAAGGGCTGCGTTTTTCCGATAGCGGATCCGTAACGGTGCTGGGGATGGATGTCTCAAAGGATGTCCGGTCAGTTAAGCAAAGGATCGGGGTACAGCCACAGAGTCCGGCCCTTTTCCCCACGCTTAACGTGAGGGAAATCGTGATGTTCTTTTCCGACCTCTACAGCAAGTCAATACCCGCCTCCGAAGCGATCGCGTTAGTAGCTCTTGAAGAAAGCTCCAAGGTGCTGGTCAAAAACCTTTCCGGAGGGCAGCAGCAGCGGCTCTCGGTGGCGCTGGCTTTCATCAACGATCCGGATATCATCTTCCTCGACGAGCCCACTACCGGACTTGACCCGCAGGCCCGCCGTACTCTCTGGGAAGTGATAGAGAAATTCCGCAATGCCGGCAAGACCATTTTCCTGACGACTCACTACATGGAAGAGGCAGAACGTCTCTGCGACCGGGTGGCCATCATGGATCACGGAGAGATCATCGCGCTCGGGACACCCCGTCAAATGATTGATGAACACTTCAAGGAAAGCGCCATCCAGTTCAGGATGGAACGATACCCCTCTCCGGAAGCGCTGATGGCGCTCCCCGGCGTAACCAGTACAGCCGAGGAGGGAGAAGAAATCATTATTTACACCAATAATATTCCTGCCGCCATATCGGCGCTCTTGAATCTGGCTTCGGCAAGCCAAACTGAAATACACGATATGTCCATCCGCCAGGCAACTCTGGAAGATGTCTTCCTCAAGCTGACCGGAAAAAGGATAAGGGATTGAAGGCATTTAAAGGCGTATTCATTGCCAATTACAAGCAGTTTGTCAGAGACAGGGGAGCCCTGTTCTTCAGCTTTATCTTTCCGATTATGTTCATCCTCATCTTCGGATGGGCCTTCAGCGATCCCGGCGTCGCTACCTTTGATGTTGCCCTCGTTGATGAGGGATCGCCGGTTACCGCCGGGGCAATCGAAGAGGGCCTCCGGCAGGTGATAATTGATGATAACAGCGTATTCGAAGTGGAAGCAGGAGAACTGGAGAAATCGCTGGATTCTTTGCGAAACGGCGATATCGATGCCGTCATCGTAATACCCGGTGATATGGATAGCTCCGTTGACGCTCACTCGCCAGACAATCTGGATGTTTATTACGATCCCAGCCAGACATATAACCAGCAGATAATGGTTCCCATATTAAACGAGGTCATCAATCAAGTGGACCGCATCATACAGGGAGCCCCCGTGATTATCAATCTGGAGGAACACAGCATACAGACAAAGGAATTGAGATATATTGATTACCTTGTACCGGGCATTCTGGGAATGTCGCTCATGTTTACCGGCATCTTTGGCGGAGTCCCTGTTATCCAGCAGAGGCAGGCGGGCATCATCAGGCGGCTGGGATGCACTCCGTTGAGGCGTTCCATGCTGGTATTCGGTGACCTCGTTTTCCGGATGATCATCGTCATTTTGACAGCGGCCATTATCGTTGGTGTAGGCAGACTCATTTTTGATGTTCAGATGGTGGGAAACTGGTTCAGTTTGTGCGGGATCGTGATTCTGGGGACACTGGTATTTTCCTGTATCGGATACCTGATTGCTGCCTTCGTTAAAACCGAAGAGGGGGCAATCCCGATTATCAACGCCATCACCTTTCCCATGATGTTTCTTTCGGGGACGTTCTTTGAAGTAACCAATATGCCCTCGTTCATTCAGCCGGTTGTGGATGTTCTGCCGTTAACCTATGTAAGCGATGCCCTCAGGCAAATCATGGTCGACGGCGTGCCTCTGCACTCGATGGGAATTGATATTGCCGTAATGGCCGGATGGACAGCCGCATGTCTGGCGGTCACTATCCGGTTCTTCCGCTGGGATTGATCCCGGCATCCAAGCCGGTAACTTAAATGGGTGGGGCTGGTCATTTGCTGATGGGGATTTCAACGGGATGGTTGGCTGGTTTGTTTATTGGTTTGATGGTTAAAATTTCCCTCCCTTGAGGGTAGGGATTAAAGGGAGGGTGAAATGCCTGGCAGTTTTCGGTTTTCCCCTTCCCCGGTTCGCATAGCCCCGATCCCTGCTCCCTGAACTTTTTGCAATCAATAATTAAGTACGGTGTCCCCGAAATTACATAAATTAGGCGGGGGTAGGAAATCACAGGATTTCTGCTTCCTCGTGAAGCTTCTCCAGTAGTTCTTCAATTTCGAGTTCTTTTGCCCAGTGTTTCAGGTATTCAATATCAAGCTTTTCATATTGAACTTCAAAGACGCGTAGTGCATCGGTGAACTGCTTCTCACTGCCCCCGGACAATCTGGCCCAATTCAATTTAGCCAGGATAGTGTCCTCCGGGCTGGTAACCACAATCTTCATCCCCATGATATCTTCGCTATATCTGCGCATGAAGCGGGATTTATCAAATGGCTGATCCGTGAGTATCCAAAAATCAACCTTGTCTCCGGTGCTGGTATTAATGAGATTAAACATACCTTTATGCGTGATTGCTTCGATGATAGCCGATGAATCCAAATAGTACTCTGGTTGAGGGAATGATGCTATCAGATCATTAACTGAGGATTGTTCAATAGCCACAATTATATCTATGTCATGGGTTGACCTGGGTTCCCCCTGGAGACTTGATACGATGGAACCGGTTAACATGAATGGTATCTGTGCATCATCAAGAACTCGCAAGACTTGCTTCAATAATTCCTGTTGTGACATTTCTCTAACCGTTCTAAATATAGCCTCTTAATCAAACTCTCTGATGCTTCTGGAAACCTTTTCCTCAAGCCATGAAGAAACAGTTCTTTAGAGAACTCAGATAGCTCAAATGATTTGTTCAATCTTTCTTCTGAGCTCATATTACGGAGTGTTTGTATATAAATCTTATGATTTGGTCGATCTTTAATATTCATTTCTTTTTGCTGATTCTAGCATGTTTTGCTGTCGATAGTAAATTACTGTCAACTACTATGGGAGTCAATCTTTATGCGGCAGCAGGGATCGGCCCCCGTCCCTGGAAAACTACTTCAGTACCATCCGGCCGCCGCACTTGGATGATCGGCTGTTCCTCTTCCAATAGCTCAAGATCGTAGTCTCTCTGAAGGTTCATCCAGAACTCTATGGAATTTCCGAAATATAACGACAGCCTGACGGCAGTCCTTGGAGTGATAGACCGCTTGCCATGGATTATCTGACCGATCTGAGTCTGCGGAATGCCGGTATCCTTAGACAGCTTATAGGGGGTTATTCCCATCGAGTCTAAAAACTCTTCCTTCAATATCTCGCCGGGGTGAATTACTGGAAGCTTTTCGTTATTTATCATAATCGCCATTCCTTCTAGTGTCGTGTCAACCGCAAACTGACGCAATGTCATTCTGAGGGAATCCGCCCGGATGACCGAAGAATCTCCCTGTTTGGAGAAGAGATTCTTCGCTTATTCTGAGGAATTTATGACGAAGAATCTCCGAGGATCAGCTTCAAAAAAGATTCTTCACTGTGTTCAGAATGACATACCTGGGAGTTTTTAGACAACCTGATACAATGGGATTGAAAAAGAGTTTTCATAACATCCTGCAATAGGGGAATGGGGAATTGGATTCCGGCTCGGTGGCCGGAATGACATAGCATATTTAATCTGCCGGATTAATAAGGCTGAGAAAATTTTGAGCATTACCTTAGGTTATCAGAGGAGGGCAAAATGCGCCTTACCATCAACAAGCTAATAGAGATGAAGCAGCGGGGGGAAAAGTTCTCCATGCTGACAGCCTATGATTATTCTACCGCCAGGATCGTCGATGAGGCTGGAGTCCCTCTTATCCTGGTTGGTGACAGTCTGGGAATGGTGATGCTGGGGTATGATTCCACCATCCCTGTGACAATCGAAGAGATGCTTCACCACACCAGAGCCGTTTCCCGGGCAGTCAAAAATGCCCTCGTGGTGGGTGATATGCCCTTCATGACCTATCACACTTCCGTGGAAGATGCTCTTCGCAATGCCGGGCGGTTCCTGCAGGAAGGTGGTTGCCAGACCGTCAAACTGGAGGGCGGCGAAGTGGTGGCGGAAAAGGTCTCCCGCATTGTGGCTGCCGGCATCCCGGTTATGGGACATCTGGGGTACACACCTCAATCAACGCATCAACTGGGTGGGCCAAAGGCTATCGGGAAGAGCGTTGAAGCGGCAGAAAAATTGATTCGAGATGCCAAAGCTCTGGAAGAGGCCGGGGCTTTTTCCATCGTTCTGGAACTGGTTCCGGCTCCGCTGGCCAGGCTGGTTACGGAAAAGGTAAACATTCCTACAATTGGTATTGGTGCAGGGAAGGACTGCGACGGACAGGTTCAGGTGATTCATGACCTGCTTGGTTTGATTGCCGATTTTGTTCCCAAACATGCCAGGCAGTATGCCAGACTCCATGAGACGATGAAAGCCGCTATCACCAAATACATATCCGAGGTGAAAGAAGGCGCCTTCCCTGCCGAAGAAAACAGCCCCAAAATGGATGAGGGCATCCTCGAACAATTAAAGTAAGCCCCCGCAATTTGGGGCTATTGTGTGATATAATGTTTCATTACCGAGAGAAAATCAGCTGGATATAAAAATGCCAAAGCATAGCTTTATTATTCTGATCGTCATAGTGGCAGTGGTCGCTATCCTCTTCTCCGTATTTTCTAATGGCGATGGAGGCAGCGGCCCCGAAGAACTTTCCTTAACAGAGTTGATTACCAAAGTTAAGGAAGGCGATGTTACAGAGCTTGAGGTCAAGGGAGAAACAGTCACTGGCAAAATGATTATTGGCGAAGAGACTCAAGCGGAGTATAAATCGCGTATCGGGGAAAATACGGAACTGGAAGGCGTCCTCAAGGGTGAAGGCATTGAAATCAGTGGTGACAATGCCATAAAGATTACTTATAAAGAGGATAGCAGCGGCCTTGGCAGTACCTGGACGATGATTTTGATTAATTTCCTGCCGATTTTGCTCATCGCAGGTTTCATTATCTTCATCATGCGCCGCGCGCAGGGCGGAGCTAATCAGGCAATGGGCTTTGCCAAGAGCAAAGCCAAACTGTTTGGCGGTGACATGCCTACTGTGACCTTCGATGATGTGGCTGGAGCTGAAGAGGCCAAAGAGGGGCTTCAGGAAATTGTAGAATTTTTAAAGCATGGCGAGAAATTCCTTTCTCTGGGAGCGCGTATCCCTCGTGGCGTACTCCTGGTTGGCTCGCCGGGGACGGGAAAAACTCTTCTCAGCCGAGCCGTGGCCGGTGAGGCCGGCGTGCCCTTCTTCTCCATCAGCGGAAGCGAGTTTGTGGAGATGTTCGTCGGCGTTGGCGCTGCACGTGTTAGAGATATGTTCGATCAGGCCAAACGAAATGCTCCATGCCTGGTTTTCATCGATGAGATCGATGCCGTTGGCCGCCATCGCGGCGCCGGCGTCGGTGGCGGGCATGATGAAAGGGAACAAACCCTCAATCAGATCCTTTCCGAAATGGACGGGTTCGAGACCAATACCAAAGTCATTATCCTGGCAGCCACTAACAGGCCGGATATACTGGACCCTGCCCTGTTGCGACCGGGGAGATTCGACCGCCGCGTCATTCTCGATCTGCCGGATATCAAAGGGCGGAAAGCGATCCTTGAAGTTCACACCAAAGGCAAGCCTCTGGAGTTGACCGCCGATCTGGAAATTATTGCCAAGCAAACCCCCGGTTTCAGCGGGGCTGACCTGGCAAGTCTGGTTAATGAGGCTGCCATACTCGCTGCACGCAGGGAGAAAAAAGTAATCACTATGGATGAACTGGAGGAATCGATAGACCGCGTGCAACTTGGCCCGGAGCGTAAAAGCCGTGTTATCAGCGAAAAGGAAAAACGGATCATAGCTTATCATGAAACAGGCCATGCACTGGTAGCCAGAATGCTGCCCAATGCTGACCCGGTGCATAAGGTAACCATTATAGCCAGAGGGCTGGCCGGCGGCTACACCAAGCAGTTGCCCACTGAGGACCGTTATCTGACATCCCGCTCACAGTTTGAAGATATATTAGCCACCATGCTGGGTGGGCACGTTGCCGAAGAGCTTATTTTTAGAGATATCACTACTGGTGCCAGCAACGATCTGGAACGATCCACCCATATCGCCAGGACGATGATTATGCGTTACGGTATGAGCGAGAGGATAGAGTACGAAGAGATTCCCATCAATGAGGCGCTGGCAGAAGCGCGTGAAGGCAACGTTGAATATTTTGAAGTGTACGGGAATGATATTTTACTTAAGACCAAAGATGGTCGCCTTCTCCAATCCCGTAAGGAGGAAGAATCAACCCTGATCGAGCTGCTGCATGAACATCAGATCGATACCGAATCTTCCGGGATCAAAGTATTCATCAAGGAAGCCAAGGGATTGAATGGTCTGGGCTTGAGGGTCTACGGGAAGCGGCAGGAGATGGTTTTCCTGGGCAGGGAAATATCGGAAGAACGTGATTATGGTGACAGGATTGCCGACGAGATCGACGGAGCGGTTCATGGGCTTATCCAGAATGCATATAACGTCGCCAAGAACATACTGACTGGAAACCATGCCAAACTGGTTCAAATTGCCGAGCGTTTGATTATAGAAGAAACTATCGAAGGAGATGCTCTCAACAAACTATTCGATTCTCCGGTATCCGATTTACCATCAGAACCTCCTTCTCAAAAGTCAGCGCCATACATCGAAACCGGATCAAAATCATCCGCAGAAAAGGCTGCGGAATTGCCTGATGGTTTTTCGGGTAAATCCCCCCCCGAACCTCTAGGGAATGTATAGCCGTTTTTATCCTCAATCCAGCAAATATATCCCAATTCCGGGATATGCTGTTAAGGAAGCTAACGCTTTATTCGGACGGATTTTATTAGCATCAGGCAGTGATCTTAGTTTCTAATAGGGTGTCCCCCCAGTTTCGCTCTCAGTCTGTCCAAAAATATCAAAAAGTGTGTCATTCTGAGGAATTTATGACGAAGAATCTCCGAGGATCAGTTTCAAAAAAGATTCTTCACTGTGTTCAGAATGACATACCTGGGAGTTTTTAGACAACCTGTACAGGGGATTGATCAGAGTTTCCCTAATCCATTACTGTAAACCGATTTCTAATTTAAGTAGAGTGATACTTTACAGTTGAATGGTGATTGTGATAACATTTTAGATGGCGAGTTTTTCTGTTTATCCACAAAACATGATTCAGGAGGAATAATGGCCGAAGAAGGTAAAAAGGAAACAAAGAGGATATCAGTTGACCCTGTAACAATAGAGATGCTTGCAAAGGCCCGGGCTGATGGAACTGAGACCGTATTTGATCGTGCAGAAGCCTTGAAGCCGTGCCCGATAGGCAGTGCCAGTGGCTGTTGCAAGAATTGCTCCATGGGCCCATGTCGTCTCACCGGCAAGACCGAGCGCGGTTTGTGCGGTGCTACGAGAGCAACTGTGGCAGCAAGGAATATGATTCGTGATATCGCTGCCGGTGCCTCTGCTCACTCCGATCATGGCCGGGATATGGCTATGACGCTGCTGGCGGCTTGCGAGGGACATGCCCCGGATTACAAAATCAAAGATCCACAGAAATTAATGGCAGTGGCCGGTTTTCTTGGAGTTGAGACTGAAGGTAAGGGACTAAACGAGCTTGGGAAAGATGTGGCGCTTGCTGTTTTGGATAATTTCAGCAGCACCAAGAAAGAGGTGGATTACGTCAAGCGGGCTCCCAAAAAGCGGCAGGAAGTCTGGAGGAAGTTAGGTATTGCGCCGCGTGGAGTTGATCGTGAGATCGTGGAAGTTCTGCACCGAACCCATGTAGGCAACGATCAGGATGCCGAGCATCTGCTCAATCATGGAATGCGTTGTGCGCTGGGTGATGGCTGGGGAGGTTCCATGATGGCCACGGATATAAGCGATATTCTTTTTGGCACACCGGGGCCGGTGGCAACCAGAGCAAATTTTGGTGTTCTAAGCGAGACTGAAGTAAACATTATCATTCATGGACATGAGCCAACCCTATCAGAGTTGATCGTGCAGGCGGCACGTGATCCGAAAATGGTGGAATATGCCAAGTCCAAAGGCGCGACTGGCATAAATCTTGCCGGAATGTGCTGCACTGCCAACGAGATACTCATGCGTCAGGGGGTACCGGTGCTTGGCAATTATCTCTCACAGGAGCTTGCCATTATAACCGGCGCTGTTGAGGCAATGGTTGTTGATATTCAGTGCATCATGCAGGGTCTTGTGGCCGCTGCCGGGCCGTATCATACCAAGGTTATCACCACTTCACCGAAGGCTCATATTACTGGTGCGGATAGGGTCCAATTTGATGAGCATCGGGCCATGGAAAATGCCAAGGAAATCGTGAAGATGGGAATTGATAATTTCCCCAACCGGAAGAAAACGCAAATTCCGAACTATGTAGATAACCTGGTAGCCGGTTTTTCGCATGAATATATTAATTACATGCTGGGCGGCAGCTTCCGCCAGTCACTGCGGCCCCTTATCGATAATATTGCCAATGGCCGAATCCGCGGCGCCGCTGGCGTGGTGGGCTGTAACAATGCCAGATTGCCCCATGATGAAAACCAGACTTACATCGTCAAGGAATTAATCAAGAACGATATCATAGTAGCCACTACCGGATGTAATGCAATTGCCGATGCCAAGGCCGGGTTGTTGACTCCGGAAGTGATGGAAATGTGCGGCCCCGGTTTGAAGGAGATATGCCAGACCATCGGGATTCCGCCGGTACTTCATATGGGCTCCTGTGTGGATAACTCACGCATACTTACTTTGCTGGCTCAGGTCGCTACCGAGGGTGGTTTGGGTGAAGATATCAGTGATTTGCCTGCTGTTGGATTCGCTCCGGAGTGGATGTCTGAAAAAGCCATTTCTATTGGGCAGTATGTAGTTGCTTCAGGCGTTACTACCTGGATGATCGGCAGGCACCCGTATGACAATAGTCCCGAGGTAGTGGAATTGATAACTGAGGGCTTCAAGAAGAAAGTCGGTGCGGCATATTACTTTGAGCCTGATGCAGTCAAAGCGGTTAAGGATGCCATCGCGCTCATCGATGAGAAGAGAGCAGCGCTCAAACTCGAACCTTATGATCCCGAAAGATATAAGAGGAGCGATACTTACTTCCCGGCTGATTATACTTCTCATGAAATCTTTGCTGAGGGCAGATACTCACGTGCCGGAACATAAGCGTTTCCGGATTTATTGAGTTAAAGCAAAGGGCCTTCCCCAACGGGAAGGCCCTTCTTAATCAGTTTCAAATCTTTAATCTATTTCCTTCGGTAGTGCATGAACTTGTATTGATCGATTTCCACGTAATTCTGCGGCGGGACCACCAGAGTGGTCATGGGATGCTCGATGATAGCTGGCCCGTCAATCCTGTTTCCTACCTGAAGCAGGTCCATTTCCCAGACCGCGAATTCCTGCCATTCACTGTCCATGTAGACCTGACGGCTGCCTTTAGAGGCCTTGTTTGGTGGATCCTGACCTTGCAATGGGTAGGCATGTATCATGGGCTTGGTCTTTTTTGCCACGGCTTCGAGATAGATCTCCGTTATCTGGTAGCCGGCTTGCGGATAGCGAGCCCCACTGGGATAAATCCGGGTGTAGTGCTTCTCGAAGGCACCGATGATTTTGTTCAGGTCATCAATATTCCCTGCCCGGCCGGTCTCGACGGGGACCTCCCACTCCGATAGCTGGCCGATGTAGCGGCAGGAAATGCCATGACGGAAATTTACCTGATCTCGAGGAATCCCTTCGGCCTCCAGTTCCGCGTATCCTTTCTCCTCAAGTTCCTGCCAGGTCATACTCAACCCCCCACCCATCATGAGCTTGACTTCATCGGGCATTTCCGGGGTGAGGAAAAATGTAACTGCTTTATCATAACGATGGAAATAATCAGCCGCGGCTACCCCAAAAGCGGAGAAGGCAGCGGCCCATGGTACCATGAGCACATTGCCAATGTCCAGTCCCCTTTCCAGCCCCCAGGCGTGCAGCGGGCCGCTGCCGCCATAGATGAGCATGGTGAACTCGGCCGGGTTGAGTCCCCGGGAGAGAAGCATCTGATTGATATGATCGCACATCCGAGAGTGGAGCAGGTCCAGAACTTTACTGGATACTTCGTATATATCCTGTCCCAGAGGTTTTGCCAATCTTTCCTTCAGCATCTGAAGGGCCTTTTCTTTATTCAACCTGACTTTTCCGCCGAGGAAATAATCTTCGCTTAGATAACCAAGGATCAGGTCGATGTCTCCTATAGTGATATCAGGATATTCATAACAGGTGCCCACTTTGCTGCCTGCGCTTTCCGGTCCCAGCGTAATTCTTTTGGTGTTTTCATCCACGTGTATCGCTGTACCGGTGCCGGCCCCGATGGAATCGACGCTTACCATGGGTAGCCTTAATCTGTGGCCGGCGAAATCCGTCGATTTGGTTACCGGCAGCAAGTCTCTAACGATCAAACCGACGTCAAAGGTGGTTCCCCCCAGATCGGCACAAATGATCCCCTCGGATTTAAGAAAACTGGAGAGGTACTGTCCACCCAACAGCCCCCCAACAGGGCCGGATACAATTGCCTCACAGAGCTTAGGGTAGCGCACGGATGCGGCGGCCCCGTAAGAAAGCAGGGTCAGCAGACCATATTCGTATCCATCCTTTTTGGCTGCCTCCTCAACTTTAAGCAATTGTGCCTTCCCGATTTCAGCAATGTAGCACTGTATGAGCAGGGTTTTCAACCGCTCCGTTTCATT
Source organism: Dehalococcoidia bacterium (assembly GCA_041300025.1). Classification (GTDB taxonomy): domain Bacteria; phylum Chloroflexota; class Dehalococcoidia; order SZUA-161; family SpSt-899; genus JBGLNL01. The sequence goes on from JBGLNL010000001.1 coordinate 562,221, forward strand.
CGTTACAGGGCAGATCTCGCTGGAGGTAAAGACGGGTATGGCCCGACCCCTCTGAGCCACTATCTCCCGGGCTATATCGGCAGCTCGAGCCTCGTGCATCGGGTTTGTATAGGAGCCCAGAAACAGAATCCCAATGATCTCTACATTGTTATCCACCAGTTCCTCAACCCCCTTTCGCACCTCTTCTTCCACAATAGGAATTATCGGGGTACCCGGGAAGGAGTGGTGTTCCATATAATAGCTGCCCACATTGATCCTCTCGGTAACCTCTTTGATATTTTTGGGCTGGACCAGCCAGGGGGTATGTTCGTGGAGCTGCTGGTGCAGTATGTCTTCGTAGGATTGCCCGATCCAGGTAAGCCCTCTTTCTATAATGGGCAGGTGGGCAAATCCACGGGTGATCAGAAGCCCGACATTACTCCCCTTCTGAGTGAGCAGGGCATTGAGCATGGTGGTGCCCGTATAAGTGGCTGATATAGCCTGCGCATGGAGTTCAGCGGAACTCATGCCCCAGTATCCGGCGGCATCCCCCACTGATTCCACATAGCTTCGCGATTCATCTTCATGGTTGGTAAGGGATTTTCCCAGAATGAAATTGCCGTCTTTGTCCACAGCGAAGGTATCGGTCATGGTTCCGCCAGCGTCCAGTGCAATCAAATATTTTTTGTCAGCCATTTTTTATCCCTCCCTAGCCCACTCGGCAGGTTTTTCCAGAGTCTTATCCGCAAACCACTCCGGGCTTTCATCCGGCAGGGGCTGGCCCAGCCATTCCCGGTAGAAGCTATCCAGATCGGGGAGCATTTCAAATATGGGCGGATAGCCGGGTGGAACCACTTCCACTCCCAAGAGGGCATAGCAGCCCGGGCAGTAGAATTCCCGCATTTCCACAAGGTCGGTGTTGTGACGTGCTTCGGGTATGGTCACTACCTCTCCGATCTCCTCTCTGGTTTTGCGCACGTAAACCCGGCAGCCTAGTTTCCAGTTGATGCGGTAATCGCCGAATTCGTAGCCGCAGTCGCACTTGGTTATACGGCCGCCGCCCCCTTTGGCGACGATGTATAGGTGATCGGATATTCTCAGCAGTATCTTATCGTCCCAGGGGACTTTTTCCTGCAGGACTTCCAGATATTTAAAGAACCGGTCGTTATCCTTGGGATCGAGGCGAATTGCTTTCTTCACCTCTTCCCAGTGGAGGGTGCCGTCGACTAAGCGTTTCAGGTTTTCTTTGGTGAAGCGATCATCTTTTTCCATCATTCCTCCTTGTGAGAGCATTCAATGTTCAGCACCGATTCGGCCGGTCAGCCGCTGGCAGAGGGGGATCGCGTGGTCTACCGGTATTTCATCCCGTGCGGACATTGTCCTGCCTGTCTGAGGGGAGACGATGCTGCCTGCCCGTCCAATCTGATGTATATGGCTCCCTGCGAGCCATTCCCACACTTTTTGGGCGCTTATGCCGAATATTACTACGTCCGTCCCGGCCAGACGATCATCAGGGTTCCCGATGATCTGACGGATGAAATGGTGGCTCCCGCTAATTGCGCCCTCTCAGAGGTCATTTACGGGCTGGAGAAGGTGTCATTCGGGCTGGGGGAAACTCTTGTTATACAGGGTGCCGGCGGACTGGGCATCAATGCCACGGCGGTGGCAAAGGAGATGGGAGCGCAAAAGGTTATCGTCATCGACGGCATTCGCGATCGGCTGGAACTCGCCCGATCCTTCGGGGCCGACGAGATCATCGATATGAACGAGTTTAAGACGCCTGAGGAACGTATTGGGAGGGTTATGAAACTGACCGGATATCAGGGAGCGGAGGTTGTGGCCGAACTGGTCGGCATCCCCGCCGCTGTTCCTGAAGGGCTGAGCATGCTCGGCTCCGGGGGAAGGTACCTTGAGATCGGGAATATCAGCATCGGAAAGAAGATAGAAATCGATCCTGCCGGCGCGCTTGTTTTAGGTTCCCGGACTATCTATGGAGTGGTCACCTATAAAGCAAACACTTTGAAGAAAGCGATGGATTTCCTGAGCCGGACCAAAAGCAAATACCCCTTCGATAAAATTCTTGCCAAAAAGTATCCGCTCGAGGAGATCAACGAGGCCTTCGAGGCGCAGGATATGGGGCTGGTTTCCCGGTCTGCGATTGTTCCTTAGCGAGGGGTTTTTCTGAGGAGGTGCCATATGGATGCCATAGAAGCAATCGAGGGCCGCAGAAGTGTGCGGGCTTTCAAATCCGATCCCATCCCGAAAGATATTCTGGAAAAGATCATGCATGCAGCCTTGCAGGCTCCTTCCTGGGAAAACACTCAGCCGTGGGAGTTTGCCGTGGTGTGTGGGGAAGCTATGACAAAACTCAGGGCTGCCGTTTCAGAGAAAGTGAAATCGGGGGAGAAGCCCGATCTGGATATTCCCTGGCCAAAATTCACCGGCGCTCATCATGAACGATCCCGGAAGCTGGGCAAACGGCTTCTTCCGGAACTGGGAATGGAAAAGAAGGATATGTCAAACTGGTGGGTTGCCATGACGCAGTTCTTTTACGCTCCGTGCGGGGTGATTGCCTGTATGGAGTCTTCTCTCGGGGAGTGGTCAATCCTAGATACGGGGATGGCTTTGGAGAACCTGATGATTGCCGCCTGGAATTATGGTATCGGGACGTGCCCCATCTCCGCCGGGGTGATCTATCCCGATGTTCTCCGTGATTTGCTGGGCATACCGGAATCAAAGCGCATCATACTGGCGCTGGCGATGGGATACCCCGATCTTTCCAGTCCGGCGGCCACTTTCCGCTCCGGTAAGGAACCGCTGGAAACACTGGTGAGCTGGCACGGATTTGAATAACGCTTTTCTTTCCAGCTCAACTCTTTTCATTTTCCTAAGGAACCTCTGATCAACCACTGGTCGGCTGTTAATGCCGTCGTTGAACCTGTCGGGAACCCCCCTAGCAGGAAAAGGATACGGATACGGGATCAATTAAAGGATGGCAGGTTCAGTATATGAACACGAGCAAAAGTCCCTATAGGTGTTTGGTGCGGAACGAAGAGATTTCCGCAAACCAGTTGTTGAAATAAAGCCGGAATTTACCGGAGAGCTCCGGCCCGTCGTGTGCATAAGCAATTTGGACGTAACGAAATGGCGGATTTCGTTACGATGGGGGAGGTGTGCTCTCCGAAAGATCGGAGACCTTGTAGCTATCTATATTCAAAAGGAAGGTAGCCCTTGACAAAAAGAGTCCTCATAGGTGTTAAACAGCATTGTTAATCCCAGTAATCCCATTCATCATACACCGTAATTTTTGTATGAACCAGTTCTGTCTCTGATTCGACTATTTCTGCTATCTTCTCAGACTCTTCATTTAGCCAACGTTCCGCCTCTTGCCTTTTGAGATATGTACCGATATTTGTTTGGGGTCTATAAGAAATGCTGATAAATATATCATCATAATAATAATTTCTGCATTGTACAGCCCCAGACTTGTACGGAGAATTATACCTGTCTTCTTCATACCATTCTCCATAGTCATGGTCCTCTTTGTAATGAAAATATAATTGGTCGTGATCGAAAGGGTCATCTTCAACTTTGTTATACTCTGCTTGCACGTAGTACCCATTTTTTTCAAGTGCAGAATATACTGCATAACAATCGGTTTCTCCATCAAATGCAATGTATGCGCTGCCATACTCGTATCTATCAAGTAAATGGTCGAAATCAATGTAGACAATGCTTATGAAAACAATTGATCCAAGAACAGCACATAATACTACTGAGAGGCTTCTTTTAAGAAATCTGTTGTGGTATTTAGTGGATAGCTTGCTGGAAGCAAACATGACTGTAGCGCCTGCGATAATTAGCAAAATAACTCCATATAGAATCCATATTAAATCATATTTGGTCCAGGCAACCATCACGTAAATGGCATAAACGACACATGGTATGATAATCAATGCAGAAGCAATATAAATTAAGACACTCTTCAGTTGGGGAAAAACGAAACTCAGCCCGCCACACGCTGCAATTAATGAAATATAAGTGAATATATTCCACATTGACCAAAAGTAAGAATGATCGTAAACAGCCATATATATACCGATATAGAATATGAAACCGCTTATGATTATTATGGTAATACCAGCAATGACGAGAACAATACGTTTCCACTGAGGAAAAACAAGATATAGCTCACTAAGTACTGCAATCAGAAGTATTGGATAAATGAATATATTGGATAATGACCAGAAGGAAGAAGCAGTACTAATTAAATAAATACTAATCGCTACTATGGACACGCCGATAATACCGGGAAGAACTTTCTGTGTCTTTGGTTTGCTACTCATAGTAGATTGAGGTCCAATATAGGTTTCATCCCAGTCCTACATATTGAAGCAAACTTTGTCTTTTCTACTTGCCATTAGTGATCTGTGCATAGTGCCTAACGCTTATTATTCGGAATTTGGGGATTCATGATATCCCGCCGGGTATTGCCTGATTTGCGTTCACACCATCTACTCTGAAGAATTCCCAAATATACCGATAGTATCAACCAACCCGGGAATATAATTCAAAGGTTTCCCCCCTCTACTGTTGACTGCATTATACGCTCTTGCACATTCCGAATACAACCCCTGTATCCCCCAAGTTTGGGGTGATACGAGGAGTTGATCAGAGCTTCCCTAATTTCATCTGGTAGATAAAATGGTGGCAGGTCACTCTCGTTGTGATTAAAGCCGATGTTCCAATCTGTCAAATCAAGATTATTCAGCGAACCGAACAACCCAAAAAAAGTTGATGCTTTCAGCGATATTACTGATATAATGAAGCAAGATATTTCAATTCTGTAAGCTGGAGAAACGGGAAGCTAGTATGGAAATTGTCAGCAGCGAGGAGAAAATCCGCAGGCTTAGCGAGAGGATACAAAGTGATAATAACGAGACCTGCCGCCAAGAGCTGAAGGCTATAATAGAGTCAGAATCGGGAGAGCTGGACAAAGCTGAAGTAGCCTGATGCGCAGGATTGGGACTCGAAGCGTGTCTTCGAAGCAAAGTCTATCTGCTGGAACAAGCGCTGAAATCGCTTGAAGAGAACGATATCGTGAATGCAACATATTTTTTCCGGGAGTATTGCCGGCTTTAATCAAATATAAAATCCCAATCCATGAATCCTGAAAAAAAGAGTGGGACCGAAAAAGACAGAGTTGGAAACACGAAAGCGGATTTGATATTGGGGATTATCAGGGAGGGACTATGAGAATCAAGGTTATCACCGCAGACATAATTGAACTCAAGGTTGATGGCATAATTGTAAACCTTTTTGAAGGGACGAAGACACCCGGCGGAGCCACCGGGGCAGTGGATAAAGCGCTGAACGGCGCTATTTCCCATCTTATCGCCAGAGGACAAATCAAGGGCAAGCTCAATGAAACTACGCTCATGCACACGATGGGTAAAATAGCTCCGGAAATGGTTGTGGTAGTTGGGCTGGGGAAGAAGAAGGATTTCAACGAGGAGAGAATCCGGCAGGTGAGCGCCGTTGCCTGCAGATCGCTGCGGGCAGCAGGAGCGAAAAATATTGCCACCATTCTGCATGGTGCCGGAGCCGGGGGCATTGCTCCTCATGCAGCGGCTCAGGCCATTACCGAAGGGAGTTTGCTGGGGCTCTACACTTTCAAGGAGCACAAGTCCAGGAAATCGGATAAGAAAGAAATCGAAGAGCTTTCCATCGTGGGAAGGGATAAAAAGGACATTTCTAAACTTAAAGCGGCAGTCAGAAAAGGCAAAATTCTGGCTGAGGCATCAATTCTTGCTCGTGACATGGTTAATCAACCTTCCAATTTCATGACCCCAACCGACATGGCCGCAAAAGCCCGGGAAGTTGCCAGAAAACAGGGGCTTGAGGTTGAAATACTCGAAAAAGAGCAGATGGTCGAACTCGGTATGGGCGGACTTCTGGGCGTAGCACAGGGAAGCCAGCAACCGCCGAAGTTTATCATCCTGATTTACAAGGGCGATCCGGATTCCGGCAAAGCTATGGGCCTTGTTGGCAAGGGAATCACCTTCGATTCCGGCGGAATTTCCATCAAACCTTCAGCCAAAATGGATGAGATGAAAGGCGACATGGCAGGCGGAGCATCAGTAATTGCCACTATGAGCGCCATCGGGCAACTGAGGCCAAAGATTAATGTGACCGGATTGATACCGGCCACGGAGAACCTGCCCAGCGGGACCGCCTGCAAACCGGGAGATGTCGTCAAAGCCATGAACGGCAAAACAATTGAGGTGCTTAACACCGATGCGGAAGGCCGGCTTATTTTGGCCGATGCCTTAAGCTATGCCGGAAAACTCAAACTTTCCCCGATTATCGATATCGCCACGTTGACCGGAGCTTGCCATGTCGCTCTGGGCGATATATGCAGCGGGGCTTTCAGTAATAACCAGCGGATTGCCGATATCGTATTACGCGCCAGCGAAGAAACGGGTGAGAAAATCTGGCAAATGCCGATGTACGACGATTATTCAGAGCTAATCAAAAGCGATGTTGCCGATATTAAAAACACTGGCGGTGCAGGTGGCGGAGCTATCACGGCAGCCAAATTCCTGGCCGAATTCGTGGGAAAAACACCGTGGGTACATCTGGACATCGCCGGAACATTCCTGCTTGATAAAGAACGTGGTTACTGGCCAAAGGGAGCCACTGGAATTCCGGTGAGAACCCTGATAAATTTGACTCTGGCAATGGCTAAAGGGTAATATCTTCATTAGGATAATTCCTGATATCTCTTGGGGACACTCCCCAGCCGAAACACAAATTAATTTTAGATGGAGAATGATAAAATGACAGAATCAATGGCTGAAGAATGGGAAAAGTGGATTGCACAAGAAAAATCTAATGTTGAAGCCATAGAGGAGCGGCTTGAAGAGCTTTCCTTCAAGATAACTTCCATACCTAATTTCCAATACAAAGAGTTCTGGGATAAAGCTCAGGAGATACCCGCACTCATCGAATCGCTAACCCCGATTCCCCCTGATGATAAAGAGCGTTTGCTGGAGGCCCATGCAAATATCTGCAACGAGATGAAGAGAAAGCAGCAGCGTGAGTGGCAGGATCTCAAGGGAAAATCGACTCAGGACCGGCAATATCTGGAGCAAAAAATTGATCAGGCCTGCACCCTCGCCAAATCAGCGCCTGATGATATTAAGGCACTCTCCAGAGCCCAGGGGATGTTAAAAGAAGCCCTTGCTTTGCTTAAAAGCAATGGAGGGAATGCCTCCGCCTCATCCGAAACTGAGGGTAACTTAGTACTTATGAGAGAGGACAGGCAGGCATGCTGGGAAAAATGGCACCAGACAAACGAACTGATCCACAACTCCCGGCTGGCCATCTGGAGCCGGAGTTTCGAACAGATTGAACCGCAGGCAAAGGCTGCTCTCGATGAAGCAAATGAAGGCAACCCTAATCAGGCACTGGAAAAGATCAAAAAAACTCAACAGCATTTGAAAGTATTATCCCTCAACAAAATACAGCGAGAACAAATAAGGGATATGTTAAACAGCGCCTGGGATACTGCCATTTATAAGGTCAACGAAATACGAGATGAAAAGCGCCACAAGTACGAAGAAATGATAGGCAGAATAGAAGGCCAGTTTAAAGAATTGACCGGCCAGTTCCAGCAGAATGAAGAAACCATTTCCAAACTTCAGGCTGAAGTTGAACAGTTTAAAGAGGCAATCCAGAGCATCCGATCAAGGGAATATGGCGATAAGCTCCGCGATGAGATTGCCAAAAAACGGGAAAAGATCAAAGAACTGGGCGTGGTAAACAGGCAACTGGAAGGGAAAATCGAGAATGTTAAGAGCAAGCTGGAAGAACAGAGCAACGGGCCAATTGCCCAGCGATCATCCAAAAAGGTAGCCTCACCTGTCACAGAAAAATCCGTTCCGGAAGAGAATTTGCAGCAGGAGGCAAATGGCAAGGAAGCTTTGACTCAGGAGGTTGGGAAGATGAAAATCCAGTGGCTGGGACACTCATCATTCCTTATAATCGGTGACGACGGCACCAGAATTATAACCGATCCGTATGGTCAATACAGCGGACTCAGTTATGAACCCATCAGCGAGTCAGCTGAAATTGAGCTTATCAGCCATAATCATGGCGATCACTGCGGCGGAAACGTGGGTGGCAACCCGCAGGTAATCGATAAAGCTGCAAATGCAACGGTCAAGGGAATCGAGTTCAAGGGAATTGCCAGCTATCATGATAAATCCGGTGGCGCAGAAAGGGGCGATAATATAATTTTCCGTTTTACCGTTGACGGTATAAGAATCTGCCACCTTGGAGACCTCGGGCATTTGCTATCAGATGAGCAGATTCGGGAAATCGGGGAAGTGGATATACTGATGACCCCCGTCGGCGGATTTTTCACCATCGATGCCAGCGAAGCAACCCGGGTATGCGAGCAAATCAACCCGAAGGTCATCATACCGATGCACGTTAGAAACAGCAAGTGCTCCTTCCAGATAGCCAGCGTGAATGATTTCCTGCAGGGTAAATCCAATGTTGAACAGGTCGGTAATAGCGAAAAGGAATTTATCAAAGCAGAATTGCCGGACAATCCAAAGGTGCTGGTGCTGGAATCTGCCAAGTAGTTGCTTGCCAATAAAGAGTCAATAAATGTATAATACCCTACGTGCTTTAAGGATATTGAATTAGCAAAATGCCAAAAAGAACCTATCAACCAAAAAAGATACCCAGAAAAAGAGTGCACGGCTTTCTGAAACGCATGAGTACGCAAGGCGGTCGGGCAACTCTGGCTCGAAGGCGGCTTAAAGGCCGTCATAGTTTGACTGTATGATTCGAAAAGCTACGGTGGGGATGGGAACAGCGGAACGATTAACCAAAAGCTCCCAGTTCGCCGCAGTTTTCGATGCCGGGAAATACTGGGCGAATGATCTCATGGCCTTGAGAGCAATGCCCAATGACTTGCGAACAAGCCGAATAGGCATTGTGGCCAGTAAGAAAGTAGGCAATGCAGTCATAAGAAACAGAGCCAAGCGGCTACTCAGGGAAGCGGTGAGGCTGCATTCTATCGAACCCGGCTGGGATATCGTAATCATTGCCCGTAAAAAGATGGTTGGAAAGAAATATGGGGATATTGAACCCGCATTTGCCGGTCTTATGGGAAAGGCTGGTTTGCTGGGAGAAGGGTAGATGAGGATAGTTGCATTAGTCCTTATTCGCTTTTACCAGAATGCTATATCTCCATTAACTCCCCCATCTTGTCGCTACCAGCCCACGTGTTCTCAATATGGGTATGAAGCAATCGGCAAATACGGCTTATTCAAAGGTGGTTGGATGACCGCCTGTCGCATCATGCGCTGCCATCCATTCGCCAAAGGCGGATTTGACCCGGTGCCCTAGAAATCCGAATTTAATCAGCACCCGGAGTGCTGTCTCAGATAAAAATAAATGCGCATTGTTTCACGACGCAGTTTAATACTGACGCTTTCACTTGCAATCCTGATCTGCGGTTCGTTGCTGACAGGTTGTGTTTCCGGCAGGTTCGAACCCAGCGGCTGGGATGGAATCACGTTATCGGATGATACCCTTTACGCTTGTTCGGATGGCAAGTTCCTGGCGTTGAACCTTTCCGAAAAAACCATCCGTGATTTTACCCCGGTCGATGAGGACTCGGGATCAAGTTCCCTTTTCGGTTGTGGCGGTTCCTCCGCACCCCAGTTGACCTCCTTTGCCGCACCAGTTGTTTCCGGCAGTTTGCTCTATGCCAGCACTTATATTGGTGAAGTTTACGCACTGGATACGATGCGGAATTTGCCGCCGATCTCCACCGCATGCCCTCGGGAGACGATCACTTCCTTGTGTTTGGCAAGGGCGCTCAAGGCCAGCAGAACTCCTGAGGCATTGTTATTTACTACCAGGGCATCCTCGGCGCCAGTCAGTTGACATAACAAAGATTCAACGTGAACGTTGCGGGAACCCCTCTTGCCGCTTTCCAGATCGAGCTCCAGATTGGTGAATCCCTCAGATGCTGTTTTCATGGCAAAAATTGCCTCGGCACTGAGAGGGGCTCTACCCAGATTGGTATGAATGATAACGCCGGTGGCGTTGATAACTGGCCGGGGGCCGACGGTGCCCATAGCCTCGATTCTGGTTGCCACTGAATTGACAATTTCGTCAAAATCGGGATGGTGATTTCCCTGCATCAGGGAAGCACGGATTTCATCAAGGAGCTGGCGGGTGATATCGACGATGGTCTCGTGTGAGTATTCCTTACTGAGTTTGGCGAGCCGTTCAGCAGAGATTATCTTATCCACTCCGGGCAGGTTGCGTAATTTATTGCTGGATTCCATACGCTGGCATTTTACTTTATCGGGGTGTTCGATTGCAACCGTAGTAGCTATTTGAGCATGATGGCATGGTTTGTGGGGTAATGATAAAGAGAAGCCAATGGTGGGGAAGTAACTCGGATCAAAAACTCAACATCATCACATCAGGAACTTTTTGTGTCATACAAGAGAGTGAAAGAGAGAGTCGCTGGGAAAATTTGGGATTGGGGGCATATCCCGGATTCCCATTCTCAAAACCAATTCATAATTTTATATTTGATTAGCTTTTGTATATTCGTACCAGTGTTCACTTGCGTCGTAGAAAGTTTCCCCATAATATTTGGTCGTATCTCCTACGTCGACATATGTTTTTACGCTAATATCACGATCCAAAGATTCTTCCCACAGAATTGTATGAACTTCCTCGCAAAGCCATTTTGCCCAGCTTTCTGCCACGTTATCTGAAACTACATCTGATAGCATTAATTGAACTTTGTATAAATTCCCCGTGTCTTTAATGCTGGCTATTTCAAAATCATCGGTTTCCAGGGCCTTGATTCTATCTTTTATGTCTTTAGGGGGGTCTTCACTTTCGAACAATCCCATGTTCATGGCAACTGCTGCCCCAACCCCCACTATGATAAAAAGCACTAAAAGTTTGATGCGTATTTTCATAGCTTATTCCTCATTATGTTCATTTGATATTATAAATCAGCACGAGAAATATGCAAGTCTTTTTGTTAAATCAAGATAAAATAGAATCAGTGGTTGGCCAGAAATGAACTGTTAATCATTTCAGATGGCTGACCCCGTTGAGCAGTGTGATTGAAGTTCCTTGCGGATAAGTTTCCACGATTGAAACTGAAGCGCTGCTCAGACGAATTTGCCACCAGTGGTCGATCCCGATTCCCAGAAGCTGGCAAATTAATACCTGCAGCGGGCCGCCATGAGCTGCGATTAGCACTGTTTCTTGCAGATCGTGTTTTTCAAGTATTTGCCGGGTAAATTGCTCAATACGGGCAGCCAGGTCAGCGATGCTCTCGCCTCCAGGAGCGCGGACATCCGGCCCGCTGCTTCTCCATGAAGGATCGGCGCTGAAGATAAGCTGGAATTTGGGGTCCATCTCTTCGAATGTCATCCCTTCGTAGTCGCCGAAGCTCATTTCTCGCAGCAAAGGTGATTCATGAATCGCCTCTCCCATATTGTGGGGAACGGCAATGATCTCAGCGGTCTGGCGGGCGCGTACCAGATCGCTGCAATAAATGGCGTCTATCTTTTCCTTAGCGAGGCGCCCGGCGGCTTTTCGGGCCTGCTGAATCCCGGTCTCATTCAGTTCTATATCCGTTTGGCCCTGATAGCGCTTCAGCCGATTCCATTCCGTTTGCCCGTGTCTTACGAGGATAAGTCTAGCCAACTGGTCCCTCCCGCTTTTCCTATTATAACAATTGCAATAAGGATGCAAACCTCTGATATTTCAATAATTGCCCCATAGGTGTCACCAGTTAGTCCGCCAAGTCTGGAACTCAATCCTTTGGCGATCAGAAAAGCAATGACCCATATTCCGGCAACTAGCGCTAGACCAATCCAGTTAAGAAATCCGGCGGCAATTGCCAAAGTAATAATAGTAGCGATGTGGGTCATAGTCCAGGATGTTTTCCCTTTGAAGAGATCGCCCAAACCGCCTTTTCTTGCTGAGGGGAATGCCATGATGGCATATGCCACGCTCCATCGGGCAATTACCGGCATCAGCAGGAGCCCGACTGCCCGGAGTTCATCAGGCAGCGATACGATGCATGCAAATTTAACCAGAAACAGGCAGCATGCCCCGGCCACTCCGAATCCGCCGACGTGACTATCCGCCATGACCTTGAGACGTTCTGCGGCGGAGCTTTTCACTGCGAACCCGTCGCAGGTATCCATGAATCCGTCGAGATGAAGCGCCCCGGTGATAATGACCAGGGCGACGAGGAGAAGCGCACTGTTCAGAAATTGCGGGAGGAAGAGGTCGAATAGCTGATCTAAACCCAGCAGGATACCGCCGAGAAACAGCCCGATGATGGGGAACCAGGGCAGCGAGGAACCCAGCCCCTGTTCCTTTTCACCTTTGAGGGATGGCCCCGGGAATATGGTCAGGAATTGCCAGGCGATCCAGAATCCCATTTTCTATTTATTCACCGCAGAGCGCGCAAGAGCGCAGAGTTCGTAGTAATTATAGATTCACAAAGTGAGATGTCATTCTGAGCGAAGCGAAGAATCTCACCTCAGATGAGGAGATTCTTCATTTCACTTACGTTTCATTCAGAATGACATCGTTTACCGTGCGTTTTTAGCCCTGCTCTCCTGGTTTATTTGGCCTCTTTATCAGCGCCGGAAACTTCCGCCTCGGCGAAGGTGATCATCTCATCGAGAATTTTGCAGGAAGCTTCGACTATGCTCATTGCCAGTGCCCCGCCGGTGCCCTCGCCCAGACGCATGTTCAGGTTCAGTATTGGCGTGAGTCCCATGTAATCATACATTGCACGGTGCCCGATCTCAACTGACTGGTGACCGGGGATCATATATGATTTGACCTGCGGGCAAAGTTCGGCAGCGATCAGTGCCGCTGCCCCGGAAATGAATCCGTCTATGACTACCGGAATACGGCTGGCGGCGGCTCCGAGAATAACTCCGGCAATCCCGCCAATCTCGAATCCGCCGACTTTGGCCAGCACGTCGATGGCGTCTTTTGGGTCTGGATTGTTGATTGCCAGCGCTTTTTCAATCATTGTTACCTTTTCAGAAAGCTGTTTGTCTCCCAGACCGGCGCCTCGGCCAGTGACTTGGGAAACTGGTTTGCCGGTGATGGCAGCACAAATAGCGGCTGAGGCTGTTGTGTTCCCAATCCCCATATCGCCGGTTCCGACGATATCCAATCCTTTGGCTATCTCAGCTTCGACCACATCGATTCCTGCCTCAATTGCATCGATGGCCTGTTGACGGGTCATGGCCGGGCCTTGGGTCATATCTTTGGTTCCGAAATCGATCATCTTGCAAATCAGGTTGGAATGGGGTGCGAATCCTCCCATCACTCCCATATCCACTGCCACCACGCGTGCCCCGATGTGCTGTGCAAGCACATTGATTCCGGCGGTGCCGGCCAGGAACCCGTGCACCATCTGAGCGGTTACCTCCTGCGGATAAAGACTTACCCCGGAGGCAACTACGCCATGATCGGCAGCCATCACGATAATTGCCTTGTTGTTGATCTTGGGCCGGGGATTTCCGGTGATCCCGGCAATCTGGATGGAAAGTTCCTCCATTCTGCCCAGCGATCCCTGCGGCTTGGTTAGTTCATCCTGACGCTGGCGGGCGGCCTGCATGGCTGCCTCATCCAGCGGTTTGATAGACTTGATCGTTTCCTGATATGATTTTCCCATCCTATCCTCCTCGGTATTTTGGTGGGGAGAAAACAAAAAATCCCCAAACCATTTCATGGTTCAGGGATTTACCATCTCCCGTTTAACCTTTGCCTCGAAGGCTTTCACAAATCTGCCGGCAGGTCTTCTGGCTTCCGGATCTTCCTACTTCCCGATCCCTTCCCATTCCGCTTCAGCGGAACAGTGGTTTAACGATGGGTTTCGTCTCCGGTCACAGCGGCGGGACCGCACCCGCTTTTAACGGGTTTCCCTTTTTTTCCGCTCGAGGCGGAAACCGGCGGATTTCTATTCAGTTTTCAGTTGACAGTATATCCAATCAGCTCAGCTTTGTCAAAAACAAATTCAATGCAGGCAGGACGCAATAAAATTTTTGGCCAGCCTCGGATCGGTACCGAAGTGAAGGTGCAAATAGGATGCAAGCAGGTTGCCTTTTACGTATCCTTCGCTTCTTTCCTGCGGGTGAATGATTCGGTGGGCCGGCGGATAAAGATCAGATTCCATCTCCGACCAGTGGAATTCATGGCCTTTCAGTCGAGTTCCCTTTGGGGACAGGATTGTGTCTTCGATCGGTTCGAATTCCACATATCCCATGCGCGCCAGCTTTCTGGTCATCCGGGACCAGGCGGGGACCAGCCCCGTCATCGGGTAGCGGTTGCCATCGAAGTCGGTGATTCCTTCGGAGAGATACATCAGCCCGCCACATTCCCCGTAGATGGGCATGCCTTCTGAGGCCGCTTTTCTGATAGAATCCATGATGGCCTGATTATGGCTCAGGCGTTCGGCATATATTTCCGGGAAACCGCCCCCAATGTAAAGCCCCTGTGCATCTTTGGGTATGGAGCCGTCATGCATTGGGCTGAAGGGGAGTAATCTGGCCCCGTAGGCCTTGAGCAAATCGAGGTTGTCCTGATAATAAAAGCTGAAAGCTTCGTCCCAAGCATAGGCGATGTTCACCACGGCTCTGAGGTCTTCAGCGGGAAATAGTAATGGTTCCAAATTTGAAGTCCCTGCAACTGGACGGGCCGAGCGGGCAATTTTGATCAATCGATCGATATCAAAGGTCTGGTCGATTTGCTGGCGCAGGGGTTCGATGAATTTGGTCTCGGCATTTTCCACGGTGGGAATTAATCCTAAGTGACGTTCCGGCATCTCGAAATCCGCGTCTTTGGGCAGGTATCCCACAATCGGCAGGTAAGTTGCCTGCTCGATTGCCTCCTTCACCCACGAGTAATGAAGGTCGCTGCCAATGTTGTTGACGATGAATCCCGCAACGTTCAGGCCCGGATCATACTTGACATAACCAAGGGCCATAGCAGCGGCGCTGCGGGCCATCTTGCCGGCATCGATAATCAGAATGACAGGGGCGTTCAGCAGTTTGGCTACTTCGGCAGTGCTTCCTGATTCATCCGTTCCATTGTGGCCATCGAATAGACCCATCACTCCTTCGATGATGGAGATGTCTGCCTTGTGAGCGGCGCGGGCAAACAGTTCTGAAATCGCCTGATGTGAGAGCATCCAGCTATCCAGATTGCGGGATGGAGTTCCTGTGGCCAGTGTGTGATAGGTGGGATCGATGTAATCGGGGCCGACCTTGAATGGCTGGACGATCAGCCCCCTGTTTTTCAATGCGGCCATGATGCCGGTAGCTATAGTTGTTTTGCCGACACCGCTTTCGGTGCCGGCGATGACCAGCCGGGGCAGATTCTTCTTTAATTCCATCAAATGCCTCTCTTATGGCTTAAATAAAATATCCGCCAAGAATATAGCTCTTTTCAGATTTAGCCGGCAGCAGTTTGGCGGGGTCGATCAGGATAGCGGAAACATCGTCGCCACAACTAAAAACGGTTCTGACCTTTCCCGCGATCTCTTCTTCGACGATATTGTTGCAGTCTTGCGCCACGTTGAAAGCAAAATCATTCGGGTCGCTGGTTACCATGTTCAAGATGATCGTATCGAGGTTCAGGTTGCTGCTTGTGGGGCGGATGGCGCTTATACCGTCGCTGGCAAGGACGAAGAAATCGCCTTTGCTGATATTGACCTTTTGCATCTCGAAATAGGCGTTGGGCGTTCCCCATCGATTTGGCAATGCTTCCAGTCTGGATATTTTCTGTTCGACAGTGTTTGCGTGGAATAAATGTGAATCTCCGGATAACAGGGCCAGCGCCTCATTGGGATTGCTTGGGGGGAAATAGATAAGTGTCAGAGTTGCCCTGTCTCTTACGCCGGTGCCTGCGTTTCGGTTGACCTCATTAATCAGGGCTTCGAGGTTTTCGGCGGATTCTGTTTGCATAAGCCTGTCGAGTTCCTCAAGGAGTCCGCGGGAAAAGGTGGTAACGCCGGGGGGGTCGGATATGGCAAACAGATTTTGTGAAGGGTTAATGTACATGCAATCGCTGTTGTAGACCGGATGGGTAGCGCCGGTCATGACCCCATTGAAAATCTTCCCTGTGCCGGGGTGGGTGGTTCCGCAAAAGCCCGGGCCCTCGATTACCGGCCATGTGTATTTCTCTTCATACCGGGGGAGAGTTTTTCGAGCTTTCCGGTATTTCTTTATTTGATGGTCAGGGGTGTGCAGGAAATAAGGGTCAAAAAGAGACGGGTGCTCTTTGAAGACACCCTTTTTGAACACGGGGTATTCGTGGATGCTGACATGTTCTGCCATTTAAAATTCGATCCCTCGACGTGCCTTGATTCCATCCGAATAGGGGTGTTTGATCAGCTGCATTTCGGTGACGTAATCGGCCAAATCTACGATTTCCGGTGGCGCATTGCGCCCGGTGAGAACCAGTTCGACTTCTTTGGGTTTGCGTTTTATCATGTCGGCAATTTGCCCCGCTTCCAGCAGGCCCCTGTTTATGGCCGCAAAAACTTCATCGAGGATGACCATCTGGTATTTTCCGCCGGTAATGGCATCTTCGACTAAAACCATTGTTTTTTCAACATCAGTTCGCAACTGTTCCTCCGGCAGAGTGAAGCAGTTACCTTTGGTCAATTGTATTATTTCGAATGGTTTGTATTTAGAGGCAAAAAGATGCTCTCCGCATTTGTGATTGCCTTTCAGAAATTGGATGATTATAACCTTGAAGCCCTGTCCGGCGGCGCGTAGCGCCAGCCCCAGAGCGGCAGTTGTCTTGCCCTTGCCATCGCCGGTATAGATGTGAACGAGACCTTTCACTTTAACTCCTGCTTTATTGCCTTTATCAGTTTTTTGCATTCGGGCATAGTCCGGGGGGCAATCCGGATATACTGCGGCAAATCGAATGAAGTGCAATCGCGCACCATGATACCATGCCGGAGCAGTTTCTGGCGAAAATCGGCGGCATTGCCGATATTGACCAGAAAGAAATTCGCCCGTGAGGGCAGCGGGTTCAGTCCAAGAGATATTAGCTTTTCGATCAGGAACCCCTTTGCCTTCGAAATATCATCTTTGCAGCGAGCGAGGTAATCCTGATTGCTCAGAGCAGCCAAACCGACTTTCTGGGCAACGGCGTTCACGTTCCAGGGAGGACATGCTTTTTTCAGTGTTTCGATGATTTTGGGATTGGCTATCGCATATCCCAGGCGCAGCCCGGCCAGTGCGTAATCCTTGGTCATGGATCGGATTATTATGACGTTTTTTCGGTTGACCATGTCAAGGGAATTCCAGGGCTCTTCGGTGAAGCTGATATAGGCCTCGTCCAGAATGAGCAGGGTGTCTTCGCAAACTGAGAGAATTTGTTCGACTTTGTCCCGGCTCAAATATTGTCCGGTTGGATTGTTCGGATTGCACAGGAAAACCGCTTTGGGACGATTGGATTGGATCGATTTGATAAGCTCGTCCATATTCAATTTGAAGTTATTGCTATTCTTTGTGTGGTGTTTTAGAATCTTTGCGCCAGAGATATGGCAGGCGATTTCGTATTCGCCGAAGGTCGGCTCCACGATGATAACCGGATCGTCTTTAGCAAAATAAGCAAATGCGATGAGGCGAATGATCTCCGTCGAGCCGTTGCCGATAATGATGTTCTGCGAATTTGTATTGAGATGAATTGCCAGAGAGTTTCTGAGCTCGATCGATTCGGAATCGGGGTAGCGGTCGATCACTGCTGAAGTAATAACTTCCTGCATCCCCGGTGGTGGCCCGAAAGGATTGGCGCTGACGCTAAAATCGAGCACTTCTTCCGGCCGCAAACCCAGCAGTTCCAGTTCGGCGTAATTGGGCCCGCCGTGCGGGCAATTTTGCAGATTTGCGATTTCCGGCCTAGGATATAAAGGCAAGTTTTACCCCCTCAATACCCAAGCATAACAAACTCCAGATTGTTACCACAAGACACATGATGCCTAGCATTGAATTGATGGTTCGAGACGATAGCTTATTATGTGCATCTCCTAATTTGTAATGTCCCGTTTTTTCAAGTTGGACTTCAAGCGCCCCGGCAGCGGCGCTCATGGGCCATCCGGCATTGGGACTTTCGGTTTTTGAATGGTCCCTCAGCATGCAGTAAAAATAAAACCTTTCTAAACGGCGGAATCGTCCCGCCGCACGATCCCCGGAAGCTGAAAAGCGGCGACATCATCTCTTTCAACATATTCAAATTTATCTTCCTGCTGCCCGATCATTACTACCGCCTCTCCGCCAAGCTCGGCCAGCCCGCACACGATGGCTGGATCATCACTGTATGATCGATCACCATGGATTTCAACAAATGCCGAAGTCATCCGGGAGATGTAATCCCGGGCATTTGGCCGATTCTCATGCCGGGCCAGTTGAATAGTTTGCCATGCTTCTTCCTGAGGATGAGTAGGGGCCAGATATGGGGTTACCTTTTTCTTCACACTCAACCGATATCGGGAACTGAGCAGGTCAAGAGTAAGCGAGAGTAAATGGCGCAGTTTGGTTCGCTCGACGATCTGATCAATCAGGCCATGTTTGAGGTGTGATTCGGAAGTATGCCCCGTTTCAGGGAAGGTTCCATCGGAGCTTTGTTGTACCACTCGGATGGGTGCAAATCCAATCATAGCACCCGGTTCGGCAAAAATAACATCACCCAGATTGGCAAAGCTGGCATAAACCTCACCTGTGGTAGGATGTGTGAGAACGCAAATATGAGGGAGATTCCTGCGGGTGAGCCTCTTGGCTACAACTACTGTCTTGGCCATCTGCGCTAAAGAGAGGACCCCCTCTTCAATCCGGGCACCGCCGGATGAAACCACCGTAACGATGGGGAGATTTTGCTTCATGGCTTCTTCAAAAGCCCTCGCTATCCGATCGCCAACCACCATGCCCATGTTCCCGCCAAGGAAGGCGAAATCGAGCACAGCGATCACGGTCGGGTTGCCACCGATGGTGCATATCCCGGTAAGTATAGCCTCCGAAAGCCCGGTCCTTTCCTGTGCTTCACGTATTCGTTCCTGATACGCTGCATCGCCCATGAAGTGAGACGGATCTGAAATTGCTCCGGTCAAATCAAGTTGCTGAAAGCTATCCGGATCGGCCAGTAAGTAGAGGCGCTCCCATGCAGAAATGTAATGATGAAATCCGCAAACCTCACAAACCCGGTAGTGCTGGTACAACTCGGATTTATGCAGTTCGGCACCACAGGAAAAGCACACTGCTTCTTCCGCGGGTACTTCCGGCAGCGGATTCAGATGGATAGTGCGGGGTTTCTTCCGCCGCAGGCTCTCCCTTTCTACCACGTATGCTCCATATGAGATAAGCTGTTTCATAGCTCTCCTTCCCCGGGACTTGAGATTTCTTCATTATCAAGCAATCCCTCTTCCTCTAGCTGTTCAATGATACTGGCCGCCCGTTGATATCCAATGTGTAACTTCCTTTGCAGAAGTGAAGCGGAAGCTTTCCCTGATTCTTCGCATATTTCTCTAGCCTTTGCCAGGAAAGGGTCTATTTCTTTAGATGTGACAGATAGCGAGGCGAATTCCTGAGCAGCCGCATCGGTCCCTTCAGGAAAATGCTTGGCAGCCCACTCTTTCCACCAGGCTACTAACCTCTCGATTTCCTCATCGGAAACGAAACAACCCCTGATCCGTCTTGGTTTGCTTGCTTCAGGAGGAACGTAGAGCATATCCCCTTTGCCGAGAAGCTTCTCCGCCCCGATTGTATCAATAATGGTACGAGAATCAATAGAGGAAACAACCGCAAAGCTGATCCGGGTGGGAAAGTTGGCTTTGATGAGACCGGTGACCACATCAACCGAAGGCCGCTGTGTGGCCACTATAAGATGAATTCCAGTGGCCCTGGAAAGCTGGGCAAGGCGGCAGATAAGCGGTTCGACAACATCCGCGCTGGTCATCATCAGGTCAGCAAGCTCATCGATGATAACTATAAAATATGGCATGGGCTCGGCCACCTTGGGATGGCGGTTGTAGGCATCGATATTTCGGACTCCGACGGAAGCGAATTTATGATAGCGATTGTCCATCTCAATAGTGACCCGTCTCAATGTTTCCACCGCTTTATCCGTATCCACAACCACCGGGGTTATCAGATGAGGAACACCATTGAAATTCACCATCTCAACGCGTTTGGGATCAATAAGGACAAGCCTCACATCCTGCGGCGGAGTTTGAGTAAGAATACAGGCAACGATGCAATTAAGGCAAACCGATTTGCCGCTACCGGTAGCCCCTGCGATAAGAAGGTGGGGCATCTTGGCGATATCCCCCGCCACCGGCTCCCCCCCCGGGCCCAACCCCAGAGCCGTGGCCAGTTTTGACTTTCCAGCCGCCTTCTTGAAAACCGAGCTCTCAATGACAGCACGCAGAGAAACAATTGCGGTGCTGGTGTTGGGAACCTCGATTCCGACCATCGCTTTGCCCGGCATCGGGGCTTCAATCCTGATATCGGAAACGGCCAAAGCCAGAGCCAGATCATTAGCCAGCGCAGTAATCTTTTCCACCTTCACTCTGGTTCGAGATACTTCCTCCATACGATACTTGGGATTCCCCTCTTTATCCACCAGTATCCTGCCATCCTGATCCTTTTCAACCACCTTTTTATACTTGCGCACCCAACCCGGCTCCACCCCGAATTGCGTCACCGAAGGTCCGGGATTGATCTGGCTGACCTTGACTTCCACTCCGTAGCTTCCCAGCGCTTCCTCAATCAATCTGGCTCGCTCGTCATCATCCGACTGGGCAAACTTGGCTTTAGGAGCCTCATTCAGTATCTCAATGGGAGGCAATTCTCGGTCAAGTCCGGGCAAGGCCATCTGCTTTGCCTTAGCATCACTTACTACCGGCTCATCGGCAACATCGGGTTGAATTTCTGCGCCCGATTCTGTTTTGATCTTTTTGCCGGGCTTCGGCTTGCTATGAGGTTTTTCCTCTTTGAACGACGCGGCGGTTTTCGTCAGCAAAAGAGGGATGAGCCCCAACAACCACAAAAAGGCTTCCCGCACCATGCTCGAAAGTTCGACGAGAAAAGAGACAATCACAGGTTTGGTCCATTCCCATGTCGAACTCGATACCTGATGGGTAGCATTGAGCGACTTTCTGGGGGCGAAGAGAATCACACTTGCCAGAATCATTACTGAAAGCTGGGCCCATTCCCATGAATTCACAATAACCGCCTGCCCTATCGAACCGGCAAGCGTCGCTCCATCATCCCCGCCCATTTTGACCCCGGCCACCGAAAGATCAGGTTTAAAGAGGCTCATTATGCCGAGGACAGCTACACTGAAAATCAGTGCCCCCAGCCAACTGTTCCAGAATTTCCAAACTTCCCGGGATTTACGTTTCAATATTACCCAGACGATAGCAACTACCCACAAGGCAATTACGGCTATACCGAATCCGAAGGTTTCGAAAACCGCTTCCCCCACCTCATCCCGATACCAGTAAACTATCCCGATGACTGCCGCGATGAGGACTAATTCCAGCAGTACCCATTTGAAACCGCTGCTGGAAGCATTGCTAACCTTTTTGGCCGATTCTTGTTTTTTCTTTGCCATGTTCTCTACTAATAGAATGCAATCCTGCATTCGGCAAATTAATAGATCCCCTTCAGGAACTCTTTCTCTCTATATTAAAGACGGAATCAGAACAGACTAAGTTGCTCAGGCCCATGTTCTGCTTCAGGATCGATCCGGGAATTTTCATCCTGTTGTTGAGCCATTATTTCGGGGAGTTTGAGGATATCGGCCTCGATGGTTTTGCGCAAGCTTTGCTGGTGCAGGGCAGCGGCCGGATGATACATGGCAAAGCAAAGTCGCCCATCAATCATTTGAGCAGTGCCGTGAACCTTACTAATACTGGCACCACGAAAGAATCTGGCCATCGAATAACGTCCCAGCGTAACAATCACTTTGGGGGAGATGATCTCTATCTGGCGATCCAGCCATTTCCTACAGGCTTCTATTTCCTGAGGGAACGGGTCGCGATTGTCTGGAGGACGACACTTTATTACATTGCAAATATAAACATTCGCGCGATCAAGCCCGATAGATTTCAATAATTCATCCAGAAACTTCCCGGCAGAACCTACAAACGGTTTGCCCTGCTGGTCTTCGTAAAACCCCGGGGCCTCACCGATAAACATGATTTCAGCATTCTCGGAGCCTGCCCCGGGAACGGCCATATTCCGAGTTTTGGCCAGTTCACAATCATGACAAATAGAAATCTCGTGATTGATATCGGACAGCGCTGTCAATTCGGACCCCCCTGGCTGAAAAATAAGAAACTTTTGAAAAGATCCCCGGCCATCTCTTAATTAGCGAAATTACCCCGCAATCATGAAAAGTGAGGGGTAATCTGAAAACCGGAGGCGCATAGATTGCTCAAATAAAAAGACCCCGGCTAAAAATAAACCGTGAGTCTTTTTCGATTAATGAAGTAACCCCCCTACTGCCCCACCAGCACTTCCCGAAAAATCCGGAATCCCTTTCTTTAACCATCAATATGATTATTCGTCCTCAACCCCATGGTCTTTCAGATAATCCACGGCATCCTTCACAGTCAGGATTTTCTCCGCATCGTCATCGGGTATTTCAATAGGGTTATCTTCACTCCCAAACGATTCTTCAAAAGCCATCACCAGTTCTACAAGATCAAGAGAATCAGCATTCAAATCATCAGCAAATGAAGCCTCTATAGTGACTTCCTCTTCCTCAACCCCAAGCTGCTCCACTATTATATTCTTTACGCGGTCAAAAACTGTGGCCATCTATCTTTCTCCCTCCATGAAAGTGTTTTAAGAGCATTATAGCACGAAATCTACTTTTGTATCATCATCAAATTTATTGAACCCAAAACCCCATTGATAAATTTGGGGGAACCGGAAGTGCCAAAAGTCTTGGCCAGTTCCACTGCTTCATTGATAGCTATCTTCACCGAAACCTTTTTGCTGAAAACGATCTCGAAAATGGCAATCCGCAATATTGCCCTGTCAACCACGGATAGTTGATCTACAGGAAAACTGGGAGCAAACCTCTGTATCAGATTATCGATTTCCTCCCTGTTGTCCGTAATGCCGCTGGCAAGTTCCCGGATGAACTCGATGGCATCTTCGCTAAGGCCCTGCGCCTTACCCATCCGTTCAACTACAGCAACCGGGTCATGACCGACACAATCGGATTCATAAAGGGCCTGCAAAGCCACTGTTCTGGCTTTTCTGCGAACGTTTGCCATAATTTTAAAGGGCTACCAGTCGGTCTGCTTTAATTCTTTAATGCCCCATTGCTCCAATTGATTCCAGGCTGTTTATGTTTACAAGTTTCACATCCCGATTGATTCTTTTGATCAATCCAGTGAGTACCTGTCCAGGCCCAATCTCAATGAAGGTCGAAACACCGGCATTAATCATGTATTCCACGGATGGCTGCCAGCGGACGCAATCGCATACCTGTTTTAAGATGCCTTCTTTTACCTCCTCGGCTGTGGATTTAGGTTGTCCGGTGACATTTGCTACCACCGGAATTTTCGGATGATAGAATTCACACTTGGAAACCGCTTTGGCCAAACCTTTGGCCGCCGGGCTCATGAGATGGGAATGAAAAGCACCGCTGACGCTGAGCCGGATGACCCTCTTGGCACCCCGGGCTTTGGCCAGGTCCATCGCCCATGCCAATCCCTGACTTGTGCCACTAATGACTATCTGCTCGGGAGAATTGAGATTGGCAATCTGCGTACCAGTCTCCTGGCAAACTTCCTCCAGTGAAACCAGATCAAGCCCAATAACAGCGGCCATTCCGCCGGGGTGTTCTTCCCCTGCCTGCTGCATCAGGCGCGCCCGCTCTTTTATCAAGCCAATACCGTCGGCAAATCTTAGTGCTCCCGCAGCCACCAGAGCAGAGTATTCGCCCAAGCTATGTCCGGCAACGAAGGCTGGCCAAATATCACATCCATTAGCCTGGGCTGCCTTAAGGTAAGCCACGCTCACAGTCATTACTGCCGGTTGGGTATTTACAGTCTGCCGGAGATCCTCTTCCGGGCCATTAAAGCAAAGCGACGATAGGGAAAACCCAAGCACATCATCAGCCTCTTCGAAGACTTGCTTTGCCTCGGGGGAATTTTCAAACAGGTCACGCCCCATTCCCACAATCTGCGATCCCTGCCCCGGGAAGACAAACGCAGCATTGCTCATTGGATCATCTCCCGATCACAATTCCCCGGATAGACTGGCCTTTGATTTCCCTCGGGCCTCATCTTTCCAGCTAGTTTGAAAAGGTAGAGGCTGGTCTTTCATAAGCTTGCCTATCCTTGCTTAACTTTATATACCTCTCTACCACGGTAGTTTCCGCAAACAGGACATACCTGGTGAAGAGGTTTAGGGCTGTGACACTGCGGACATAATGAAAGACTTGGGGGAGTATGCGCCTGATGGCTCCGCCTAATGCCAGTCTTGGTCCTTGATGTTTTTCGTTTTGGCTCAGTCATAATTACTAACCATCCTCTCTTCCGTTTTCCACCAGTTGATGTGTAAGCAACCCTTTTAAGGGAGCCAGACGAAGGTTGATCCGCTCTTTAAAACAATCACAGGAAGACACATTAAGATTACAACCACATCGCTGGCACAATCCGGCACAATCCGGCCGGCAAACTGGTTTTTGGGGTATGTTAAGCAAAACGCTCTGCCTGAAAGCTTCACTCAAATCCAGAATATGATCCTCTCCAACAAAGAAATCTTCACTATTTTCATCTTGCTGGGCATGGCCTTCGATCGATACGCTTCCTGTAATGAAGAATTCCTCCTCAACCTTGAAATCAAAGGAATAATCAAATTCTTCCAGACAGCGACTGCAAATGCATTTAACGGTGGTTTTGAACTGTCCGGTTACCAATATGCTACGATTGGTAAGAACCAGCTTAGCTTCTCCCTCAATGGGAAAACCATCTTCTGAGGTCTCTCCAACAGTATAAGAACGGCTCTCGCCGATATGCCCTTTTAATTGCTGGGCAACATTGATTATCATGATAATTAGAATGCTCCCGCACCATCATGTTATTGTAAGTTTAAGTTTTGTAGATTGTCAAGAAAACCAGATTTCTGGTAGTGTATCATTTTGAATGCTAATGCTTGAGCGATATGATAGCGTTGAAATATGGTTAGAAAAAAGAGAGGCCATGACTTCGCAGTTAATGCCTTTCGTGTGGTTCAAGAGGCTACAGAGGAACGAGAGCCGGAGAAGCTGCCTAAGAATAACTTCGAGGCGAAGGAGCTGGGGCGCAAGGGTGTGTTGAATGGTGATAAGCCAGAGCTGCCACAAACCTACCCCTGAGCAACGTAGCAAAATCGCCAAGAAAGCTGCTAAAAAAAAACGATGGACAACTAAGCCTTAATATGTCCTTTCTCTTTCAAATAAGCGCCGTTGCCCAATACCGAGTAAGTAACCTCAGCCAATTGTCCCAATATCTGATACAACTCTTCTTTGTTATTCTTAGTTGCTATTTTCTCAAAATGAGCGGCGAAATCAGCAGTAATTTGAGTTAATTGTCCCAGAATATTCTCCCAGTTTATAGGAAACACTGCTACTTGTGACGGATTCTGTAGTGTGCCAGCGACTTGGTTATATGCATTCTGTGTAAGCAAGTAAACAAGAGCAAGATCACGATCCCACTCCCAATTAAGCACACGCTGAGCCTCGCCGAATAACACACTGAAGTAATATATTTTCTTTAATGGCTCTTTGGATTCTTGCATCTTATTGGCAGCATAGCTGTATTCTTTAGCAAGACGTTGACGTGATTCTTTACGCATGGACCGGCTCCTTTTCTCTATCATGTGCAGTTGATGGAATTGTAGATATGTCTGTGATTAACTTATCAAAACCATAAACCAAGGTACCGTGCTGTTGGTCACGACTTAGCGATGGATATTCCTTCATGTACTCTTAAATCCTATCTTGGGGTGAATATACTTCATAATACCTGTCCCAATCAAAGGTACATGGTTTTGTACTTCCTAAGGGATCATCTGCAAACCATTCATATCTTAACAGATCACATAGTCCCCTAGTATTATCATCTTCTATGCTTTCATACATACATAATCCGGTCATGCACATACTATAATCTTTTTGTCTATCTTTTGAAATACCCAGAAGTAGCTATGAAATTTTCGTGCATGTTTCTGACTACGTAACTGCCAGTCCGCTACTATTCGATTTTTTGCCAATAGTATGAAAAGGTCTTTAGCATACCAACCCTTCTCTATGGCTTTATCATGTATGAAGCAGTGACAGAAATATCACACTTGCGGGTGCTAGATTTGTCTAACAATCCCATCGGGATCGAGCCGCCCGCCCAGCCGCCCGCCGAGCCGGAGATCCCGGGCGACGTGCGTAACATCCGGCGTGGCGGCGGGGCGTCACCGGTAAAATCAGCGATATCCTGAATTTCACCAAGCTGGTAGTTATGAGCTAAAATAACGGCGTTTCGTTCTCTTTTCAGCCTTTTTATTTTCTCAACTATGGCAGAATCAGCGCTCATCAGTGTTTCCCTTTAGATTTTTGGGCAGCTTTTGCATCAGCTTCCTTGTACTTCAGATAGCCGTTGATAGCCGCTTCGATAGATTCCTTTGTTTGATAGGGATGGATATCGTGTTTCGCCAGCTCGTTGTAGCCGCCTATTCCGAACTTTACGGAAAATACCGCTTCGCAATCCAGGAGCATGGCCACAGACCGCGACATAGGTGTTTCTTTACCCTCTTGAGATTCGCATTTGTTTTTATCAGGCGCGTTGTTTCTGGTTTCCGTTATCTCAAACAAATTGTCATCGCCAACTTCGATTATCAAAAATTGCGGCGTTTTCCCAAAAGGTTGATTAACCGTTTTACTGTCAGTTGAAGCTACAGCTATTTTCATGTATATTCTCTTGGCCCCCTTTATTCACTCGATTATTCCGCCTCCCATGATCGTGTTACCGTCATAAAAAACGATTGCCTGCCCTGGCGTGACCGCCATTTGTGGCTGTTCGAAGGTTACCTTAACCCTGCTATCATCAATAAGGGAAAGGCTCGCTCTGGCAGCAGTATGCAAATATCTGATTTTAGCCTCTACCTCGATTGGGCGGGAAGGCGGTTCAGCAGCAACCCAGCTGATTTCTTTTGCCGTCAGCTCTTTCCGATAGATTTCATCTTTCGAGCCAACAACAACGGCATTTCTTTCTGCATCAATACCTATCACGTAGAGGGGTTCGCTGGCTGCTATGCCGATCCCTCGACGCTGCCCGATCGTATAATTGATTATACCACGGTGCTCCCCGATAATATTACCCTGCCGGTTTTCGATCGGGCCGGGTTTGCAAACCCCCGGCATACGGGCTGCAACAAAAGCACGGTAGCCCCCATTGTGTGTAAAGCAAATTTCCTGACTCTCACTTTCTTTGGTTTGAGGAAGTCCCAAGTCTCTGGCTATGCGGCGTACCTTCGCTTTGGTAAAATCCCCCAGCGGCATCGAAACCCGTCTAAGCTGTTCCTGTGTTAACCTGTACAGGAAATAAGATTGGTCCTTCGCCATATCCGTCCCTTTACGGAGTAAAAATCGGTCATCCTCCATGGCAATTCGGACGTAATGTCCGGTGGCCAGAAAATCAGCGCCAAGGGCCAGTGCCTCGTCAAGTAAAGCGCCAAACTTAATATAATAATTACACCGGACACAAGGGTTGGGTGTTCTGCCGTGTCTGTATTCGTCACAGAAATTGTCGATCACTTCCCGGGAAAAGGTATCCCTGAGATCGATTAAGTGAAACGGTATACCCAGCATCTCAGCGATCTGCCCGGCCGCAAATGCTTCGTCAACAGATGTGCTATCAGGGGGCAGCACCTGCATGGTAATGCCGATGATATCGTGCCCCTGTTGTTTCAAAAGTGCAGCTGTGACGGACGAATCCACACCGCCGCTCATGGCGACTGCTATTTTAGTCATAAGTATTTGGCGTTTAGATTGTAACACAAGGCAAAGGAGAGTCCCCGTGGTTTTCAGGGAGAAAAGGGGGATGATATTCGTGCGGATTGAGCAGGTTAGATATTATCGATTATCTCCTGCAGGCCATCAAATTTGCGAACAAAATTCGCAAGCGGCACCCTTTCCCCACTGGTATCACACGCCCATTGTTTCTCAGGGGTGATCAGGACTACCCCGATTGGTACTCTGGAAACATAGCAGCAAGCCCACCCGTTTTCTTCTGTACAATAAATTTGGGCTTCTTCCAATGGAATTGCGGTGATTTTATTGATGGTAATCGGTTTGCCGACCCTATGTTTTTTCATCTTTGGCTATCACCGCAATTGCCTTCCTGCCATCAAGGCAAGGAGGATATGTTGAAGAAAACTGCCTTATCAGCTATTCTTCTTTCGATTCGGTACGTTTTTCAACCACTTTGCCTACAGCATTTCCTATTGATTCCACAATGTTGGAAGCGCTACCCCTGATCGATTCAACTCTGGCTCCATCCCTGCCGATGATGATTACCGCCACAGGCTTGATCCCTCCGATTCCACCGGTAGCTTCGCCGATCCCTTCGCCGCTGCCTTCACCTTTTGGCCCTCTTTCCCCCTTTCCCGAGCCTTTACCGGAACCGCCTACGGCAGCAAAAGCGAAGCTGATGCTCATCAGGGGAATAACGGTGTGTTCTTCGAGGGTGATGGGTTCCCCTACCATCGATTTGGTGTTCAATAATTTCTCGATTTCTCCCATCGAGGTGCCAACCAGTTTCTCTACGTCGTCCATAGTAACCTCCTGAGGTTTTTTAGAATTCAAATGTGTGATAAATGGTATACATATAGCCTGATTTTGTCAATAAGTAAATGCGAATTGTGACTTGCACTGCGATAAACGGAATGTTACAAATGAGGTAGCTCATGAAACAGTTGAAATTGCCGATAGAGTGGATACATTGCCGCTATTACCAGAATTGCGATGCGCCCCTGTGTCCGCAGGACGTAAACGTAAAGCAATGCATCTGGTTTCCGGGTGAACCGATTTGCCGCCTGAAGGATGCCCCCGAATGGGTGGCCAAACAGCGCAAAATATCGAAATTGAAAGGGATCGATCAGGAAAAGTATTTTACCGTCAGAATACTTGAAAGTATCAGGGAGATTACCTCAGATCTGGAGGGAGCCAATACCGAGTTCTTTGAAGGTGAAAGGGCATGGCTGGCCAGACAGTCGCGGGCCGGGAAAATAGAGAAAATAAAACAACCTCCAAGTAAGAAGCCTCCGGATGAACCCGGGAACTAC
Organism: Dehalococcoidia bacterium; assembly: GCA_041300025.1. Taxonomy (GTDB): domain Bacteria; phylum Chloroflexota; class Dehalococcoidia; order SZUA-161; family SpSt-899; genus JBGLNL01. Next base: position 591,638 of record JBGLNL010000001.1, read on the forward strand.
ATGCTTTTTTAAGTGAATTTCAATCATTCATTTTATGTTATGCTCATTGCGTAGTGAAGCTGGTGTTTCACCTGATGAACCAGCTGACTCTTTCGGTTTGAAGTTAGAAGATAAGAATAGATATATCCCCGAATATTGCACCTATTAAAGCGTTGCGCATGGAAGGGGATTCTGTTACTATTGAAAGTGGTGGGGGTTACCCCATCAGGATAAGTCAGGCAACAGTAAGTTCGGCATGTTTCCCCTGGTTGCAGGACCAAAGGGAATTCTTCTAGTTTAACTTTTGTGGTATTGTGAGACTCCTTGACTTTCCTATAGACTCAGTTTATACTACTCTTTCGTGGGAATCTGCGCCCGAGTGGCGCAATGGCAGCGCAGCCGATTTGTAATCGGCAGGCTAGTGGGTTCGAGTCCCCTCTCGGGCTCTCCCAGGAGGGGTGGGTGAGCGGTTAATACCAGCAGACTGTAAATCTGCCGCCGGAAGGCTACGCAGGTTCGAACCCTGCCCCCTCCACCACTCGCCCACATAGCTCAGTGGTAGAGCACGTTCTTGGTAAGAACGGGGTCGCCAGTTCAAGTCTGGCTGTGGGCTCCATTCGAACTAAACAAACTGAAATTTAAGGAGGAAATATGGCTAAAGAAAGTTTTGATCGCAGCAAACCGCATCTTAACGTAGGGACTATTGGTCATGTTGATCATGGCAAAACAACGCTCACCGCAGCCATAACGAAGGTTCTGGGGGCCAATAATCCTAAAGTGAAATTCAGGGCATATGACAGTATTGACAATGCCCCCGAGGAAAAGGCCCGGGGATTGACAATTGCGATCTCACATATTGAGTATGAAACCGAAAAGCGCCATTATGCTCATGTTGATTGCCCAGGACATGCGGATTACATCAAGAATATGATTACCGGTGCGGCTCAGATGGACGGTGCAATACTGGTTATTGCTGCGGATGACGGGGCAATGCCACAAACGCGGGAGCACCTCCTCCTGGCGCGGCAGGTGGAAGTCCCTTCAATCGTAATTGCGCTGAACAAAGTAGACATGGTGGATGATGAAGAGTTGCTCGAAGTAACCGAGATGGAACTCAGGGAAGACATATTACCGCACTATGGCTTTCCCGGTGATAAAACTCCCATCGTGCGTTTGAGTGCTCTCAAGGCTCTGGAATGTGGTTGTGGCAAGAGGGAGTGTAAGTGGTGCGGGGCCATCATGAAGCTTATGGATGTGGTTGATAACTATATTCCCATGCCACAAAGGTCTGCTGACAAACCGTTTATAATGCCTGTTGAAGACGTTTTTAGCATAAAAGGACGTGGAACCGTGGCTACCGGAAGAGTAGAAAGGGGTACTGTCAAGATCAACGAAGAGGTAGAAATAATTGGGCTTAGGGAAACCCGTAAGGCAGTCGTAACCGGCATTGAAATGTTCCACAAGAACCTTGATGAAGCTATACCTGGCGATGCTGTCGGGTGTCTGTTGCGCGGAATTGAACGGGAAGATATCGAGCGAGGTATGGTGCTGGCAAAGCCCGGGTCTATCAAACCCCATACCAATTTCGCTGGCGAAGTTTATGTGCTGACAAAAGAAGAGGGTGGCAGGCATACCCCGTTCTTCAGCGGATATAAACCCCAGTTTTACATCAGAACAATGGACATTACCGGTGAGCTTAGCCTCCCCGAAGGTGTAGAGATGGCTCTTCCCGGTGATAATGTGCGAATGAAGATGAAGCTGATAACACCAATGGCCCTCGAGGAAGGTGTCAGGTTCGCTATTAGAGAAGGGGGCAAAACGGTAGGTTCCGGCGTAATTACCAGCATTGGAGAGTAAGGATTCCCGGCTGTTTTGGAAAATGAATAGATGGCAAAGAAGAAAGGCGAGACTCGTATAGTGATTTATCTTGCTTGCACCCAGTGCAAGGAAAGAACATATACAACAACCAAGAACAAAAGGAATGACCCGGGCCGGATCGAGCTTACTAAGTATTGTCCGCGCTGCCGGGCGCATGTTCAGCACCGCGAGGTTAAATAAGGAGCAGGGTTTGTGAAGGCACAGGTTGAAAGCAAAAGGCGAGTACCTGGAGCGAACCTTGTTCAGGGAGTAGCAGGGGAGCTCAAGAAAGTAGCTTGGCCATCAAGGCAGGAGGCTACTCGGTTAACCGGGATTGTATTGATTGTAACGGGGATATTATCGCTCATATTGTGGGGAATTGACACGATCTTCACTGAGCTTGTTGATCTAATTCTTCTTGATTAAGATAACATGGAAGAAAGCAAGAAAAAATGGTATGTGCTTCACACCTACTCAGGATATGAGGAGCGTACCAAAAGCAATTTGGAGATGCGCATTGCTTCCATGGATATGAAAAGCAAAATCTTTCAGGTTGTGATACCCAAAGAAGACGAGATTGAAATCAAGGGAGGAGAAAGGAAAACAATATCGCGGAAAACGCTCCCTGGTTATATCCTGATCCAGATGGAACTGGATGAGGAAAGTTGGTACGTAGTGCGCAATACTCCCGGAGTTACTGGTTTCGTAGCATCCGGGACCATACCGGTTCCCATGGAAGAGGAAGAAGTAGCCCATATCATGAGCCGGATTGAGTCCGCCACTCCCAAGATAAAGCTCGGGTTTGCAGAAAAAGACAATGTACGAATCATAGATGGCCCTTTCGCCGAATTTATTGGCACAGTGGATGAGATAAATCTTGAGAAAGGGAAAGTCAGATTGATGGTGTCTTTCTTCGGGAGGGAAACCCCGATTGATCTCGATCTCTCCCAAGTTGAAGGAATTTAATATTATGGCAAAAAAGAAGAAAGTAAAGGCAATTTTAAAAATTCAACTCCCTGCTGGTAAGGCTACTCCTGCACCCCCAGTTGGCCCGTCACTGGGTCAGCATGGAGTTAATATCATGGGGTTCTGTAAAGAATACAATGAGCGTACCTCATCCCAGGTAGGCACGATTATTCCCGCTGAGATCACTATATATGAGGATAATTCCTTCTCCTTTATCACCAAAACACCGCCGGTATCCGAATTGTTAAAAAAGGCAGCGGGCATTGAGAAAGGAGGCGGTGACGTAAAGGCAAAAATATCACGTGACAAGATCAGGGAAATTGCAAAGGCGAAAATGAACGATCTCAATGCAATAGATACGGAAGGTGCCATGCGGATAGTGGAGGGCAGCGCCCGAAGCATTGGAATTGAGGTCGTGGAATAAATTGGGGTTAAAAACAATGGCAAAACATGGCAAGAAATATCAGGAGGCAATCAAGCTGCTGGAAGAGGAGAGATACTACACTCCTCAGGAGGCAGTAGGGTTGGCCAAGAAAACTTCCTTTGCTAAATTCGATGAAACAGTAGAATTGCACTTTCGGATGGGAGTTGATCCTCGCCATGCCGATCAGCAGGTACGTGGGATGGCAGCGCTTCCCCATGGTTTGGGCAAAAAAGTGCGCGTTCTTGTTTTTGCTCAGGGCGAAGGCGAACGGATTGCCAGAGAAGCTGGTGCTGATCATGTAGGTGCCAGTGACATCATGAAGAAAATAGAGGAAGGCTGGCTGGAATTCGATGTGGCTGTTGCTACCCCGGATATGATGCCTAAGATCGGGAAGCTGGGTAAGATTTTGGGGCGGCGCGGGCTCATGCCAAATCCAAAATCCGGTACTGTTGCCAACCCTGAGGACCTGCCCAGAGTTATCAATGAGGTTCGAGCTGGCAGGGTGGAATTCAAACTGGAACGCACATCATTGATTCATCTTCCCATAGGGAAAGTGAGCTTTTCGGAAGACATGCTTTTCGAGAATCTGATGTCGGTATATGAAGCGGTAGCCAGTGCCAAGCCCAGTGGAGCAAAGGGACAATATATTAAAAGCATGTCTGTAGCCACCTCCATGGGGCCAGGCATCAAACTGGATCTTAACTCGATGGAAAAAAGCTAGTAGTAAGATATTTTTCCGGAGGAAAGTTTAATAGGGAGAGAGTAGAGAGTAATAAACAGGCCATACTGAAGATAGCAGGTGCTTGCATAAGCTTAAAATCTGCCTGCCGAGGTGCCCGGTCTTGCGTTCCAACTACTTGCACGACAAGTATTGAATGGATGTTAGGGAGGTCCTCGCACAGGAGCAGAGGACCTCTTTTTTATTAGGGATTAAAACGAAAGGAATTTGAGAATGGTTCAAAAAGAGAAGAAACTTGAGATGGTTGACTGGATCAGTGATAGGCTCAATCGATCCCAAATAGCGATCGCCACCGATTACCGGGGACTCACAGTAGCCCAGATGACGGAATTGCGTAAGAGGCTTCGCAAGCAGGGAGTCGAATATCATGTGGTTAAGAACACCCTGGCAGAATTTGCCGCCAGCAAAGTTGGGAAAGCCGATCTATCTCAGTACCTTAAAGGCCCAACAGCCATAGCATTCGGCTATGATGATCCCACACAGGCCCCCAAGATTCTGCTGGAGTATCAGAAATCCGCAGAAGAGATACCCTTGAAAATAAAAGGCGGCATCCTTGGTAGCAAGCCAATTACTGCCCAGGAGATTTCCGTGCTGGCTAAGCTGCCTCCCAGAGAGGAATTAATTGCCAAGTTAGTTGGTATGCTTCAGGCACCAATAAGCGGATTGATAACTGTCCTGAACGGCAACCTGCAAGGATTTGTAGGTGTATTACAAGCTAGATTAAAACAGATGGGAGAAGGAGTATAGAATGACAAAAGAAGAAATGATTGCGGTCATCAAAGGAATGACGGTCATGGAACTGGCCGACCTGGTAAAGGCGCTGGAGGCGGAATTCGGGGTTAGTGCGGCAGCACCGGTTGCTGTGGCTGCTGCTGCCCCTGCAGCAAGCACGGGAAAGGCAGCTGCGGAAGAAGAAAAAACAGAATTCACCGTCATACTCGCAAGCTTCGGCGACAGCAAAATCAACGTCATTAAAGCAGTTCGCGAAGTGACCGGGCTGGGGCTGAAGGATGCCAAGGACTTGGTGGAAAGCGTTCCTAAAGCTATAAAAGAAGATGTAGCTAAGGATGAGGCAGATCGGATAAAGTCAAAGATTCAAGAAGCCGGCGGCACTGTCGAGATTAAATAGTCTTAATTTTTATTAATATCGATATCGCAAGAGAAGAACAGGAGTCCGATTGAACAAGCGGAAGCGGTGAGGGGATGGTGATTTATCATCTCCTCACCGCTTTTAAAGGGCTAACGCTATTTAGCAATTTTGCTGGTTTTCGCTTTTTATGCGACCGCTTTAACAGACTTACCTAAATCTCGCTCCAAATCAGCAAGAGTAGCTGGGGTATCTTTTTTCACCAGCATAACAAGCACTCCCTTTTCCGTTGCCTGTTGCATAACGCTTGGTATTGGCCTAGTACCACCGGTAAGAATAAGGCATTTGGTAGAGGTATTAAGTGCTCCTAACTGGATATCGGCCCGGTCACCACGGGTAATGACTGCCTTATTTGATTTCAAATTCCCAGAACGAAGCCCGCAGTTCCGGATCAACCCCGACAGTAGGTTCATCCAGAAAAAGCAGTTCCGGGCTGTGGATCAGGCTGCAAACAAGTGAGGTCCGATGCCGCATGCCGCCGCTCAAGTTGGCCACCGGCGTATTGCGCCACTCAGACAAACCGACAAACTCCAAAAGCCTTTTCTCTTCCTGACCGATCTTCGCCCGGCTCATACCATAAATCTCACCGAAAAGACAGATATTATCGTGGATACTTAAATCGATATACAAAGCCGTCTCCTGCGGCATATAGCCAATTCGGGAGGGAATCGACTTATCCCCGACTGCTTTGCCCAAAAGATATGCCTGGCCGCTCGTCGGTTTTAGCAGATCACACAGCATCTTGATTATGGTAGTTTTCCCGGACCCGTTGGGGCCCAGGAGCCCGTAGATCTGCCCCCGCTCGATTTTCAGGTTCAAGCCATCAACCGCAGTGAACTTCCTAAATTTTTTCACCAGTTGCCGCGTTTCCACTGCGTAGCCATTTTCCATATTTCCTCACTTTCGTGCCACCAGGATTGCTGTTGTCCAGGTAAAAAAGAGTTCGCCATCCCTTAATTCAGGGTTCAAACCCGCCTTGTCACCATCTATCGAATCGATCATCATTCCCCGCAATTGTTCGGCTGTTTCCTCATCAGCCCCACCCAGATGAATCCATTCCTCAAAAGCCATAACATGCGGCCACAATTTGACTTCCGATACGCTTAAACCAGCATCAATCAGCATGCGTTCCAAATCTGATGGCCGCCACTGCCAGACCTCGGATGGATCGCGGAGCTTGCCCATTTTATTGTGAAGCCTGCTTTTTGCCTCATCCTCAGAGGAGGTGACATCCATAATCAAAACCCTGCCGCCCGGCTTGCAGACCCGTGCCATCTCATTGAAAGCGGTCTGGGGGTTGGCGAAATGATGCACCGAAACCCGGCAGGTAACCACATCAAAAACATCCGCGGGAAAGGGCAGGCAATCGGCATCGGCCAGAGATAAAGACACGTTCTCCCGATTGCCAAGAAATTCTCGGGACTTTTCCAGCATGGCCAGTGTAAAATCGGTAGCGATCACTTCAGCCCCGGTATCGGCCACAGCCATTGCCATGAATCCCGTTCCCGTAGCTACATCCAGCACTCTGCCCCGACCGGTTATTCCCGCCATTTTAATAACTAATTGAAGATTCTGCCGATCCTTAAGCAGGCTGCTGGTGCTATAATCTTCGGATTTGCTGCCGAACAACCTTCGTGTGCGCGATTGCGGTGTATCTGATTCCTGCTTCACAATTCCATTGACTCCTTCTCTTGCTTAGACTCTTCTTTCAATCGCTCTTCATCCAGCAAAGTTACTTCCCCCTATCCCCATGTCAGAGCACAAAATTACAATTACTATTTAACCAGATTACCGGGGAAAGTGCATGTTGAAGATAACATAATGATAGAAAATGCAGATCACCCTTCTTGGCACTTAGAGTGAAGACGTCTTGACAGGTCTTGTATAATAGAACTACAGCAATTTTGGAATTGATATTTGTTGTGCTTTGGGTAAGAATAGAGCCACTTTGAAAGGTTCTGCATAATCAAAATACCGAAAAAGAAAATGGCACTTAAAATCAAAGGCCGGAAGTATTACAGAACATCAGAGGCTTGTGATATAGCCGGAATAAGCAAGGCTACTTTCTTCCGGTGGTTGAAAGAAGGTGTTCTGTCAGATGTGGGTCGGAAGGACCGGAATGGCTGGAGACTCTTTACCCAGAACGACATTAAAAAAATCAAAGATGAAATTGCCAGAACCAATGGCGATTAGCAAAGGGATTTCCTTAAATAAAAGGGTCAAAGGCATCTCGCGATAAACCGGGTGCCATGTGTGAAAACAAAAAGTAGGAAGGAGGGCAAGTTAGGTGAAACAGTATAAAAAGCGGCCTTTTCAGAAGAGTCTCAGGGGGAAAATCGTATTGATGATGTTGTTGGTCAGTCTTCTCCCTTTGGTAATTGCTGGAGGGCTGATGTATACCGGTATGGCCAATACAGAGAACTCCGCAAATGACAGTGTGAATGATAGCCGATCTGCCCTGAAAGAAGATACTGTGGCCGCTACCAAGGCATCTCAGGCCTGGAATATTTCTGTTGAACTCGAGACGTGGATAGCTGAGAAGATTAGAGCGGTCAAATCGTGGGCAGGTAATACTACTATTATAAATGCCGCAAAATATGATAAGGATGATCCATCTGGCAATACTGCCCGCGAGGCTGCTCAGACATTCCTTGGGAATGCGGAAGTGCAGGATGCTGATATAGCAGATGCTTATATTTTAGATTCGATGTTCAAGTTGCTGACGCAAATACCGCAGGGCAAGCCGGAAATCGATAGCGATACAGGCCGGTCAGCCTGGGCGACTGGTCTATATGTAAGCGAACTTAAATCATCAGCAGGTATGGCCGGGGTTCCATACCCATATTATATCGATATCGCTGTTCTAATTGAGGATCCAAGTGAGGGAATCCCTTTGGGCGTACTGGTAATTTCTGTGCAGGTTTATTCCTCCAGTATGTCTGAGGAATTTGGAATGAAAGTTCCCGGCAGTGAATTGGTGATATGGGCTCCCATCAATGACAACCATAAGCTTATTATCGATACTACCGATGATGCTCGATACAAAGATGCCAACCCCACTTTGAACGATGCTGAAAAACGGGCGACGGTAATGATACAGCCTGATGTCGAAATCGAATACCCGATGCTCGAAGATGGCGAAGTAAAAGACCAGTGCATTTCCGTGACGGATGATTGGATAGGCGGCTTTGCTCGAGCCACCAACGATAATGCTTCATTGAATTATGAAGGGTTCGAAGGCCTCGGATGGCTGGTAATGGTGGAACAGGACGCAGAGAGTGCGCTTAAACCCCTTGCAAGTTTGGACAAACTGGAAGATGATCTCAATGATGCTACCAGCCAGATGCTCTTCACACTGATAGGAGTTATAGTAGGTCTTATTATTATTGTCCCGATTTTAGCTTTTTACCTCAGCCGTGGAATTACCGGCCCTATCGCTTCTCTTAGAGATGCTGCTGAAAAAGTCAGCATGGGTGATATGAGTGTGACTATTTCCGTTAAGTCCGATGACGAGATTGGTGACCTGGCTCAAAGCTTCGAGCGTATGGTAATGGCAGTTCGCTTCTTATCGCAAGAAGAGGAGGAATAATACCTTGGCCTTGTATGACGAGGTCATTAAAATAGCGCAGTCCTATATGGGGCCTGCTGCGCCAAAGTTTGTTAATCGTCAGATAAGAGCACATCTGGAAATAGATGGCTCGCAGTTGACGTATAGCGATCTTGACGAACTGGCGGAATGGTGCTATACCTCCAGCAAAGTGCTGATGGATGATTTGAAAGCACGCGAGTTCAGTAATCAGGTCAGGTCACTGCGTAATGGAGCAAGGATCTGAACGAAGTTCCCCGGTGATTGAGAAAGGCGGAGGGTCATTGCCCTCCGCCTTTTTTTATCCCGATTCTTTGGTCTCTATGTCGCGGAATTATGATTTTGTGCCAGTCGCCATAGCTGTATATCCCATGGAAAGCCAGACCTCCCAGTAAACCCCAAGTCACATGTGGATTCATAAGATATATATCCGATGCAGCGCTAATGCTTATGAGTCCAAGTGAAAAGAGCCAGTGATGAAAGTGAATTTTCCATTTCCATAAAGGAATAATTACTGATTTTACGCTGCCGGGTTTGCCTGCTGATTTACCTCCTCCCATTTTGCCTATTGCAAGCCCTATGACCCAGCTTAATATAAACAGCGGGCCCATCGCCAGACTGGCGGCTATCAGGGATACGGTGCTCAAGAGTTTTCTCTTTAAATGCATGATTTTATTTTTGTATTTGAAATTGGAAAGATCATATTCATGGGCTTGAAAAGACCCTGACACCCGAAGGCCGTATAAAGGATATCCCTGATGCATCAACTTGTCAAACAGGGGAAGTTTCTATTAAGCAGTTCTTTTTCAGGCTTTAGCGTTCTTACAATTTTCACGAGGTGGCTTTAGAAACAGGTTGATGACGAATGCCGCTGTTATAACTATTGCCGAAATCATGAAAGCAAGCGCGTAATCTTCAGTGACGTCATAAATATAGCCGGCGAGCGGGACTCCGATTGCTCCTCCGATCGAGCCTCCGAAAAGGATTATCCCGAAAATCACCCCGGCGGAACCGGTGCCAAAGAATTCCGAACTCATCTTGATTACAAGCGGCAATGTCCCTCCATAACCCAGGCCATAAATAACGCCGGTCATATAGAAAAGCCATAGCTGGTCAATCCAGATCAGCAGACCAAATACCAATACCTGTAGCCCAAGGCAAACCGCTGCCATCGCTCTATTCCCGAATCTATCGGCACCACCACCACTGATGATCCTGCCAAAGATTCCGCTAAAGCCTATCAGGGTTAATGTGATGGCAGCAGGTATGGGATCGAATCCATTATATTCGATATGTGCCACCAGGTGAGTCATTACAATGTTGGTGCCGAAAACGAGGGCGACAAAGATTATCAGCAGTAACCAGAAAGCAGATGTGCCAATAGCTTTCCTGACTGGCCAGTTATCCTGAAATTCAGCATCATTTACCTCATTTGTTTCATTATCGGGTGGATTCTTCAGCAGCAGCGCAGCCGGAATCCCAACGATGCAGGTAATCACTCCCATAAAAATGAAGGCATCACGCCAGCCTGATTCGGTGATCAGGTATTTCAGCAGGGGTGGCATTATTATCTGCCCTACCCCTACTCCAGCAGCAACTATACCCAGCACAAGTCCTCTTCTGGTTACAAACCACTTTGCCACCGTGGCCAGCGGCGGGACGTAAGCCGCTCCCATCCCGATGCCAACCATCACTCCAAGGTATAAGTACAGGTGCCAGGGAGCACTGATTTGAGAAATCAGTATATAACCCAGCGCGATCAGGATTGTGCCCGCTGCCACTACCCATCGAGGCCCATATTTGTCGCTGAGATGACCCATCACAATGGCGAGCGTACCATGAACTACCAGATAAAGAGAGGTTGCTCCGGTTGTCATTGTCGTGGACCAGCCAAGATCATCCAGCATGGGCTTGAGGAATACCCCGAACGAATAATACATGCCATACAGGATAAGAACCAGCACAAACCCTGCCGCAACTACTATCCAACTGGAACGGGACCCAATGCCTTTTGAGCGGCCGTTATCGTAATTGTTTTTTGTATTATCCATCTGTCAATTGCAGCTAAGATCCATTTTCCGGCGGTTAAAACCGATTATGTAAAACTGACTTTCGTTTTAGTCTATTATTTTGGCAAGATATTGTCCCGTCTGGGATTTTGCTACTCTGGCAACCTGTTCCGGGGTGCCGATGGCCACAATCTCGCCTCCCCGGTCCCCACCGCCGGGACCGAGATCAATAATCCAGTCGGCACATTTGATCAAATCGAGATGGTGCTCGATTAAGATTACCGTATTCCCGGAATCAACCAGCCGCTGGAGTACCCGGAGCAGGGCAGCTACATCATGGAAAGAAAGCCCGGTTGTAGGTTCATCGAGGATGTAAAGGGTTCTCCCCGTGGCGCGTTTGGAAAGCTCCGTAGCCAGCTTGATACGCTGGGCCTCTCCCCCGGAAAGGGTCGTGGCCGGCTGGCCCATCCTGATATACCCCAGTCCGACGTCTTTCAGCGTTCCAAGTTTGGACTTTAGTGCCGGTATGTTTTCAAAGAAATCAAAGGCTTCCTGAACAGTCATATCCAGCACCTCGGCAATGTTTTTCCCCTTGAACTTAATATCCAGAGCTTCCCGGTTGTACCGTTTACCATTACAAGATTCACAGGGAACGGTGACATCGGGCAGGAACTGCATCTCAATCTTGATATAGCCGTCGCCCCGGCAGGCTTCGCAGCGTCCCCCCTTAACATTGAATGAGAACCTGCCCGGTTTATAACCCCGGGCGCGAGCCTCGGGAGAGGTAGCGAATAGTTCCCGGATACGAGTGAAAGCGCCTGTATAGGTTGTCGGGTTGGAACGTGGAGTGCGCCCGATGGGCCCCTGATCGATATCGACAACTTTATCAATATGCTCAATGCCCAGAATTTCGTCAAAATCCCCCGGTTTTTCCCTTGCCCGGTAAAATACCTGGGCCAGTCGCTTGTACAGTATTTCATCTACAAGCGTGCTCTTGCCGCTCCCGGAAACGCCGGTAATGCAGACAAATTCCCCCAGCGGAATGTGCACATCGATGTTTTTCAGATTATTCCCGCGAGCTCCCTTGATGACCAGTTCATTGCCGGATCCGGTGCGGCGTTTTGGGGGAATTGGAATCGTTCTGGTTCCGCTCAAGTATTGACCGGTGATCGATTCAGGGCACTTTTCGATCTCCTCTATCGGGCCTGCGGCTATTAATTTTCCCCCATGCTCACCGGCGCCGGGGCCGAGATCGATGATCCAGTCGGCAGCCCGCATCATGGCTTCATCGTGTTCCACGATCAGGATAGTATTGCCCAGATCACGCAGTTTTTTGAGGGTTTCGATCAGCCGGCTTCCATCAACCGGATGCAGGCCCACAGTAGGTTCATCGCAAATATAAAGTACCCCCATCAGTCCACTGCCAATTTGAGTTGCCAGACGGATGCGCTCCGCTTCTCCGCCGGATAGCGAGCCCGATGGGCGATCCAGAGTGAGGTAATCGAGACCAACGTTCATCAGGAATCCCAGCCGGGAGCGGATTTCCTTGAGAATCTGCCGGGCAATTGTCTTTTCTCTCTCGTTCAAGATGGGTTCGCTTTTTTCCTTCTTTGAACCTTCGAGTTGATCGATCCATTCGAGGGCTTTAGCAACGGAAAAGGAAGCTATCTCGGAAATGTTTTGGCCCCCGATAGTAACTGCCAGTGCTTCGGGCTTGAGGCGCTGGCCCCCGCAGACAGCGCATGGACGGGCAGTCATATATCTTTCGAGCTCAACTCGAATGTTCTCGCTTTCCGTCTCCCGATAGCGCCGATTGAGATTGGGAATGACCCCCTCAAAACCGCTGAATCGCTCTCGAGTTCTGCCGAAGCGATTCCGATATCTGTGATATTCCCCTTGCTCACCGTACAACACCAGTTCAATTTGCTCCGCGGTCAGGTTCTGCACCGGCGTCCGGGTGGAGAAATCGTGGTTACTGGCAAGTTCTTCGATATGATAATTGTACCAACTGCTCATGGCACCCGATTTTGCCCAGGGGATTATAGCGCCCTCGGCCAGTGAGAGTTTTTTATTGGGGATGACCAGTTCGGGGTCGATTTCCAGCCTGTAGCCGATTCCGGTGCACTCCGGGCAGGCCCCATGAGGGCTGTTGAAACTAAAGGTTCTCGGCTCGATTTCTTCCAGGCTGATTCCACAATCCGGGCAGGCGAAACTTTCGCTGAACAGTTTTTCCTCACCTTCGATAATGGAGATCAGCACTACACCCCGAGCCAGCTTAAGCGCAGTCTCCACCGAATCGGCCAGCCTTCCGGCCTGTTCCCTGTCACCGGATATCAGCCGATCCACCACCACCTCGATGGTATGCCGTTTGTATTTGGCCAAATTGAATTCCTCGGAGAGATCGCGTATCTCGCCATCCACCCGCACCCGCACGTAACCGCTTTTGCGCAAATCCTCAAAGACTGAGGCGTATTCTCCTTTGCGATCCTTAACCATCGGAGCCAGAACCATGAAGCGTTGCCCTTCAGGCAGTTCGAGGATGGAATCGACGATCTGCTGAACGGTCTGGCGAGTGATCTCCCTTCCGCACTGCGGGCAATGGGGACGACCGACGCGAGCAAACAGGAGTCTCATGTAATCATAGATTTCAGTGACCGTGCCCACGATGGATCGGGGGTTTTTGCTGGTGCCCTTCTGGTCGATGGCGATTGCCGGACTCAAGCCCTCTATGTAATCGATATCCGGTTTTTCCATCCTCCCCAGAAACTGACGGGCATAGGCCGAAAGCGATTCGACATACCGGCGTTGCCCTTCGGCATAGATGGTGTCGAAAGCAAGCGAACTCTTCCCTGACCCGGAGACACCAGTGATGACCACCAGTTTGTCTCTGGGGATAGTGACATCGATGTTCTTAAGGTTATGCTCGCGGGCACCTTTGATGAATATGGATTCGAGGGACATGATTGCAAACTTAATTTTAGCAGAGGATGATAACCTACGGCAACCAGGCGCTGATCCAGAAGGCCTGGGGGCGGCTGGAGGAGGCCCTGGCCTTTTTAAGAAACAGCAGATAATCCTCGATCATCTCGTTGGTGATCTCAGCGGGCTATTGTCGATTGTGTCTGGCAAGCCCGGTGACTGCGGCCAGGAAGGCGTGCTGGGGGTGGGGGGAGAGATTCTTCAACTCCATGTCCCTGATCATCTTCTGACGTAGTTCGGTCATGTGACACCTCCTCAATTTGGGGTTTAACGACATCCGAGAGGTATCCTGACATGATCAGGGGGAAAAGAAACGACACGTACTACAGGCAAGCGTTAAGGGTTGATTGTTGCGGGTGGGACAGCTACCGCGAAGCGGTTTCGTACACCCATATCAAATAGCAACCCGACTCAAGGTACGTATATCGGCGATATAGAATCCTTTGGGATTTATGAAAATTTGATGTCGTTCGTCAGGCAATCTCAAACAAAGCGTGCTCCGAAAAAATGTGGATATATTCTCGGCAGGGATAAATTTGGATAGATTGTGTCCCGAGAATATATCCAACGAAAAGCGATCATCCCCGTTTAGGTGGTACTGACAGCGAAGAGCACCGTATCTGAATCTCAGAATCGTGAGCTTGAAGAATATAATCTGTCATGATTCCTAATTGTTGGCAGTTGACAGATCATCCGACAAATCACCGAAGAACACAGCTTGGTGATATTGACAAGATTTTCTGAATATCATTACAATTTTCATAAAAATAGATCTGCATAATTACCGATTAGGCAGTGCAATCCCCACAGGGAGCAGCAGCTACGGATTCGATGACTGAAGTTTTTTTGAGCTACGCAAGAGAAGACGCTGGCATAGCCAAGCAAGTCGCAGAACGCCTCCGCGAGGAGGGTTGGTCCGTTTTTTGGGACCGAGAGATACCGGTTGGCCAGACCTGGGAGGACGTCATTGAAGTGCAGCTCTCGCACGTTGCGTGCGTCGTCGTGTTATGGTCATCCGCTTCAGTAAGGTCCGATTGGGTGCGCGCCGAGGCGGCAGCAGCTGCCGATCGAGGCGTACTCGTGCCAGCACTTATCGATGCCGCGAGCCCCCCTGCGCGTTTCCGGATCATTCAGACGGCGGATTTGGTGGGGTGGCACGGCCGCCGAGAGCACGTCGGATTGACCAACCTGATCGCTGCCGTTCGGGCTTCGCTGGGTTTGACGAAGGTGCCTATCACGGCGCAATCCGCAGGCACGCCAGACCAGATTCGACTCGCACCAGAAAGACCGATAGCAATCGCAGAAGTCGAAACAGGAGAGAATCGAGGTCGGTCATTGGTCTTGACGGAAGGAATGACGAGCGTGACGATTGGCCGCAGCCGAGACTGCGACTTCGTCGTGGACGGCGACTACATTTCCAGGAGCCACTGTCGACTTGAAATTCAGCCCATCCGTTCCAGCTCCGACGAGCGTGGCCAGTATGGATTTGTGCTTATCGACTTTCATAGCGCAGCTGGGACTATAGTCAACAACAGGCGCGTTAACGAGGTGTGGCTCCGAGATGGGGACCGCTTTCAGATCGGCAGCGTCCGTTTCAGATTTCGAATCTTGGATAAAGGCGATGCCTGACTTGCACCTGACGCGCAGGGCGCGCGGCTGATGCCGAGCGTTGGGCCACAGAATAGAAACATCTGATACATAGCTCCCTGACAGGCCGGTGCAGGTGAGCTGGGTTGTCGACAATATCGCTGTACACTTGACTCTCCAAAAGGCTACGTTTGTGACAACGACCCTCAATGTATCGCCTTTTAGAAACGTGTGGTAGAAGCCATGCTAATCCAGGCAAGAAGCGGGTACCCACCTTCTGTTTGGGTTTGACATGGGTGGGCCTACGGAGGTAAGAATAGGGTATACGGGACTAATCTGCAATGATTTTAGCTTGTTGGGTAGCTGGCAGATATCCGACAAATCACCGAAACGACAAACCTGTGATATACTCCTGATCATCCGGTCCAATTTCATTTGATTTTCGCCAGCTGGCCGATCCCGGGCCTCCACCCGAGTACCTTGAGAGCGAGGATCCATAAGCTCGGGATACTCCGCCCGGAGGCCAAGGAGCCGGATTAAGCGACACGGCTTTCATCACTGGACCCCTCAGCCTATTGAGGTTCCACCAGATATTGAGGCCAAACAAATCGTTTCCCCGTTTCTACGGCTCTCTCCTATTCATCTAATCCTCCGTTATTAAACTAAGATCCGCAACCTTTGCTTTTTTCTGGTTGGTGGCAGGCCATTTGCTAATACTATTTTCATTGATCTTAGTCATCATACGAATGTAGGCTCTTCCACTTCCTGCCTATCTGCCTGCGCTGCTGCGCATTTGAGAAGGGACTTTTAATCTAAACGTTTTCCCTGCTGACCGCTTTTGCTAAAAAAAATCAGTTAACTTTAAAGTTTCTCGTGAGGTGCCGTATGCAGACGAAGCCAGAATTTAGAAGAAGCGAACGTTTTCCCCATGAATACATCATCCAGTTTGGAGAGGACCTCACGCTTTCTCCCTACTATGCGGTATCATGCAACTTGAGCGAAACAGGTAAGTATTTCAAGTCCCTCTTCAAGCTGTATACGGGATCTCACATCCATATCGTAATCAATGACCACATATCGCGCCGGGATCAGGTCCCGGCCAGAGTCGTGTGGTGTAAAGAGTTGGAAAATACCGCCACATTTCGCTACGACGTCGGTGTGGAATTTCTCCAGTTGCAAAAGAATTTTGGCTTAAAGGCATCCCTCCCGATTGCCCCACGAATGAAGACACAAAACATGAGGAAGGATGAAGCTGTGATTGAAATGGGGAAGAGCTAACCAGGAAAAGGAAGGATTGTTCATGGCATCAAATTTCGAAGTATCCGTCGATAAAATAAGCAAGGGCTTCGGCTTAAAGTTGGTAGGTGACTTCGACGCCACGTCGGAATATGAACTGATCTATGCCATAAAAAAATTGCCGGGAGACATTTTAAATATCTTCATTCACACGGATGGCCTGAAAGACATATCCCCTTTTGGCTTGGATGTTTTTCACAGGAATATGAGTACGTATGATGCTCAATCCAGAAAGCTTGTGTTTACAGGGAACAAGGCCTCCCATATATCCCAGGGAGAGTCCCGACCACAGTCTTTTTAGCCGTCATTTCTGGATGGCGACTATCTAAGGGCATTGTTCTCCGTATGGGAGAGCAGACGGCGTAAGAATTATGAATCAACCGTTTAAATGCGTGGCGGGCGAAAAATGAGATTGGGATGTTACCCAATTTCGCAAGGATCAAATCGGTGCAATTACCGTAACGGCTGTAGAATAAACGAACGCCTGCCAGTTTAACCCTTAAAAAATCAGGATAACGAAGATGTTTGGAATCGGAGTGCCCGAACTCATCATTATTTTAGTGATCATCGTGGCCTTCTTCGGTGCCGGAAAACAACCGGACATAGGGAACTCCCCGGGAAAAGCCATCAAAGGCTTTAAGACTGTCAGAAGGTAACGACCGCGCTGCCTGTGGAAAGGGTCGCGACGACGCCACACACGGCGGGTAAAGACTGACAATACGAAAGGACCGGGCAATGGGAGACAAGGGCGGCAAGAAAGATAAGGACAAGAGCAAGAAACAAATTTCTAAGAAACACGAGCAGAAGGTCAAAAAAGCGAAGGATAAGCAACCGAAAAAGACCTCATAGCCCTTGAAGACTTTAACATCGACAGGCAAGGGCATGCTGACTCTTGTTTCATATAAGAAATCAGTCAACTCTGATAACACTCATGAGGTGCTACATGCAGGCGACACCGGAATTTAGAGCGAGCGAGCGTTTTAGTTATGAATATTTGATTACTATTGAAGACGACCCGACGCTAACTCAGTACTACGCGGAATCTTATAATCTAAGCGAAAGGGGAATGTATTTTAAATTACCATTCGAGCTGTATCCTGAAGATCATGTCCTTGTCACAATTGATGACTATTACTTTCGCCAGAATCAAGTGCAGGCAAAGGTTGTGTGGTGCAAAAAGTTAGTAGGTGCTTCTTATTTTGGCTATGGCGTAGGTGTTAAATTCCTCCAGTTAGAAAAGAATTTTGGCGTTAAGGCATCCCTCCCGACTACCCCGCAAGAGATCACCAAATGAAAATAAGAGTGGGGTTGTGATTAAAAATGAAGAAGCGATTACCAGAATAGAAAGGATTAGGTCATGGCATCAAATTTTGAAATTGCCATCGATAAAAACTGCGACGGTTTTGGCTTAATAATGACAGGCGACTTCGACGCTACATCGGCATATGAACTGATATATGCCATAAAGATATTGCCTGAAGAAGCAAGAATGATCAACGTTTACACGAATGGCCTGAAGAACATACATCCATTTGGCTTGGATGTGTTTCACAGGTTTATTCAATCTCCGAAGAGCAACTCCGCCAAAATTGTATTCAATGGCAAGCATGCCTTACATATTTCAAACCCTCGCTTGGCTTCTGATCTGTCATTTTTGCCCAGGTCGGATCAGAACATCAAGCCAGCCGTTTTGCCCGTTAGATAAAATCAGCCTACGGCAGGCTTTGTATTGATCAAGTGATGGAGTTGAATATCACTTTAAAAGCGTCTCCTTTCAATGCTGGTATCCCTACTGTTGCAAAAATTCTGCTTATGCTCCGCTGAAACATCAAGCTGCACGCAAATTTGCAGCCAGATCAATACATACGGAAGGAATTCATTGTTGGTTAAGTTTTGGATGCTGCTGTGAAAATGGGTCCTTCTCACATGAATAAAGGGCTAATGAACCACTCAATCGAAAGTTTTATGCATCGTTAGGGTAATGACAGCTTAGCAGGAGGACTATTCTATTTCCAAAATATACCGATATCGCTTTTCAAACACTTCAGGCATGATCCGGAATCTTTACCCCTTTATATCCTATTTCTCTCTGCCATCATAAGTCCCTTCATCCATGACGGTCGCTGTGAAATTATTTTCCTATAAAATGATCCGGTTTTTCAGCCCTTCCTTTTTCAATGTCTCTCCTTATAACTCTATCAGCCTGATTCCAAGCAACATTTCCCCTATCGCGATATAAGACCGAAATTGCTTATCGCAGCTGAGAGTTTCGTCAAATTCAAAACTGTTGTGGAGCATGGGCACATTCGAGCGGTAGGCCTGGGCTGATACCTAAGATTATCAAAAAAAGCGTGAGAAGCTATGGAGCGTAAAATGTATTTTATTTCCTGCAGGGTGCTCGACATGAAAATATGTAGGAAGGCACGGCCGGAAGCGCCCTATTTTTTAGGATATGGAGAGCCGGAACCACCCAGATCGCCGAATCGTAGGGATTCGATCTGTACGGGTTGTTCAGGAATAAATACATGATAGACCCTATTTTATTCTGTCTGGGATGCTCATAGAGAGTGCGTGTATTGACCCTACGATGTACGATTGGGTTATGGGGTGGGGGGCATTACAGGTAAGAGGATACTGGGGCTACTTTTGATCTTAATTCCTAACTTCAACGATGGAGGGGCATTATGCAGAACGCAAGAATTCAGCCCGTGGCCACGCTTCGCGAAGCAAAAAAAAACAATGGCGTCAAACGTCGCCGGATTAAATTCGACCTGAAAATGCCTGAAGCGCAGCAGGTGATTCTGATGGGCGACTTCAACCTGTGGAACCCTGAAATAAACCCGATGCGTAAAGATAAGGAAGGAGTCTGGCGGACGAGCGTGATGCTTTACCCTGGCCGCTATGAATACCGCTTGTGGGTGGACGGGCAATGGTACAACGATCCCAACAACACTACGAAGTGCCCCAACTGCTTTGGCAGCGACAACAACGTCATGGAGGTCCTGTCATAAAAGCCTTGCTCCAAAACCAATGCTTCATCTCACCGATTCCGGGGATACCACAAGGAACTCGGCTCCCCAAAAACAAGCGATACTGACAGCTCTTCCAAAATATCAGCCATCCAGAATGCCTTTGTTATAGTGAATTAATCTGCAATACATTCTGACTGCTATTCCTGTCAGCCATCCTCGAAATTTTGAACCCCCGCCAATATGTGGTAAAATTGATCGAATCAAGAGAAATTCCAAACAGCTCATTTCGCTCAATCCATAGTTTTGTGCCTGCCATGGTGAATTGATGAAACGTGTGATCATTGGCGTTCTGCTCGTGCTCGCTGCTTGGCAAGGATTCGAACAATACCAAGTGCGCCGTTTTGCAAGAGAGAGCAAAATAGGAATTGCCGATGGAACCCAGTTTGTTGAGACGTCTTCGGCCGGGCGGATATCTAAGCAGTCAGCAACATACCAATGTGACGGCAGAATTTATTGTTCCCAAATGACGTCCTGTGCAGAGGCTAAGTTTGTCCTTGTGAATTGCCCTGGTGTGAAAATGGACGGGGATAACGACGGCATCCCTTGCGAAAGACAATGGTATGATTAGTCCCTCCAGCTTGCAGTGCCAATTCCTATGTAAACCCTCCTCTCTCCTGCCCCGTCTAACCCGTCAAAGTTAACGCGAATAGGAGGACACAATGAAAATCAACGCTTTGAAAATATTAACAATTTCGGCTCTTATAATTTTTATCAGTGCTGGTGTTTCATTGGCAGACGACGACCGTGGGCATTATCGAGGGCACGGTTATGGCCACTACAAGCACAGGGTTCATCATCATTACCATTATGCGCCGCCCAGACCGGTTTATGTGGAGCGGCACTATCGGCCGGTTGTTGTGGAGCGGCACTATTATCCGGCACCTGTTTATTATGCAGCTCCGGCACCTCCTCCTCCGAGCGGGTTCTTTTTCGGGATGTCCGTTGCCGATGCGGGGTCGGCGTTCAGTTTCGGTATGAGTGGGCGGTGACAGGGTAAAGATCCAAAGAAAATGGTAAACTAATCTGGAAAGGCTCACTGCTGGATAAGCGGTGGGCCTTTTTTCGTGTTTGCTTCGAGGCAGGCAATGGCAATTTAAAGGGAGTGGTAGTCGATTGCCACCTCATTCAACCCCAAAGGTTCATCTTTTGTGCTCTCTCTTCCATTTGGTTCAATACGGTTGATGCTGTGACGAATGGCGGCTTTGACCGGGGCGGTAATCTTGGCGGCAGCTTCTTTGTGGACCTTGGTGGCCGCAATAATAACCAGCGAGGAGCTTTCCGGGGACGACCCAATAGGAGCGGGGGAAGGGGACTGGTTCGGTGGTCATGGATATGCCTCTCTCTCGGGGGTTGAATTGGATTGTCGGGGGCATTGTAACACAGGCCGAGTGTTAGTTGCGGTCACGGTAGGCGTTATATCTCTTGGGTTCCCGACAGGCATGGAGGCTTGAATCTCCAGGGCTAAAAAAGGCCACTTTCCAAACTCTCTCTAAAAGTCATTGACCTGATATGATGAAAGTGTTTATGAGAAAAACCATCAGAATTCCTTGAAAATATACCCAAGTGATCATTACGCCCAACGAATGGAATTAGAAGGGACATTGCGTATGTGGAAGAAATGGGTAAGCCTCTTGATACTCTTGGTGCCGATTTCTGCGTTAGGGGCTGAGCATAGGCTTGGTATCACGCCAACGGAAGCCTACCGGTTCGTGCAGGAACAAGGAGCATCCATCTTGTTTATCGATGTTCGCGATCCGATGGAGATCATGTTCACCGGCTTCACAGACAGCGTGGACCGGAACATCCCGTTGGCAATCACAGACCCGTTTGATTTCAATGATGAACAAGCGGCTTTTCAAATGAATTTCAACAAAAACTTCATTGCCGAGGTGGACAAGGCACTTTCCAAAAAGGGCCTCAACCGGGATTCGCTGATTATTACCATGTGCCGTTCAGGCGGTGCTCGGGGGCTGCCCAGCGCGGAGTTGCTGCTGAAAAACGGCTTTTCCAAGGTAAAATTCGTTGAGCATGGCTTTCAGGGTGATGCTCGCAGGGAGGGACCGCAGCGAGGCCAGCGAACCTTAAACGGTTGGCAGAATTCTGGGTTGCCTTGGTCAAGCCGAATCAATCCTGAAAAGATTTATCGGCCTTCCCGTTAAAAGCAGACTGTTACAACCGAATTGCAGCATCCAGCAAATTTTTCGATCTTGTAACGGTTACATTTTTCAGCCCCCTCGATCCCCCAATCATGGGGGAAGTTTGTATTGGGGGACACCCCCAAAACCCCCGGCAGGAAGAATCCTGCACCTCTTTTCGGACAGCCTGAGATCGAAGCTGGGGGGACACCCCCATCCGCCTAGGCGGACCGAAGTCACCACTTATTCTTCAGGTTCCTTAATTCGTGAAGTCATGGGGGAATACCCCAATGCCCCCGGCAGGAATCCGCCGCGGCTGGCGGCTAGCCCCAGACCCTTACCCGGCGGCGCGGTTCTCTGCCCGTGCTTTCTGAGTTCAGTTCGTGCCTTGCGATCATCTCGTGCTGCAGCCGGCGGATGAAAGAATTCTGCGGGCTCAATTCTCTGGGTATGCCCCTTTCTTTGACGGCGTTGATCGCTTCCTCAGCTTCATGGAGGGCTTCAGCGGTGGTGTCTTCGGGCTCATCCAGACCGTAAAGGTCTGCCAGACTGTGCTCTATCTGCGAGAATGTGTTGCTCCTGAGCACATAGATCGGTATTTTTTTGTTTTCGGCTGACTCAAGTATCTGGGGATTCTTGCGATAATGAGTCTTGGTAATCATCAGCAGGTCAGATCCGTCAAGGCAATCAGCCAGATTGATGGGAATCTGCATCCTGTGTGCCACTTTCTGCAGCCGGCTGCGGTCAATGCCGAAAGGGAAGATACTCCGGGAAGCAGTCATTTCTCCGGCTGGTTTAATATCGGATGCCGGCTCTCTCACTTCAATGGAAGGGAATTCATTCTTGCTGTGTACATTACCCTCTTTATCGAACCAGCGTTCTTCGACGTTTAATACTTTCCCCCGGAGTATGGAATCGACTGTGTTGGCAACATCGGGATGAATGGCCACTCTATCCCAGTCCTGTATCTCGATCAGCACATCGAAGGTGGGAGGGGCTTTCCGTTCCCGGATGGATTTCTGGGTGCGCCGCCGCCGTGCCTCTTCATCGCCAAGGGTGACTGTCTGGATGCCCCCGACAAGATCGGTCAGGGTAGGATTCATAATCAGGTTTTCCAGTTTATTGCCGTGAGCGGTCCCTATCAGTTGAACCCCCCGTTCGGCGATTGTGCGGGCTGCCATCGCTTCGAGCTCGGTGCCGATTTCGTCGATAATTACCACTTCCGGCATATGATTTTCCACGGCTTCGATCATGACCGCATGCTGCATTGAAGGACGGACTACCTGCATTCTGCGGGCCCGCCCGATGGCCGGATGGGGTATATCTCCGTCTCCGGCGATCTCGTTGGAGGTATCGACGATGACCACCCGTTTTTCCAGTTCATCCGCCAGCACTCTGGCAACTTCGCGCAGCATGGTGGTCTTGCCGACTCCCGGCCCCCCGAGCAGCATGATGCTTTGTCCCGATTCCACCAGATCGCGGATCAATTCCACGTTGCCGAACACCGCCCGCCCCACACGGCAGGAAAGCCCGATGATGCGCTCGGTTCTGTTTCGGATGGCTGAAATCCGATGGAGTGTCCGCTCGATTCCGGCGCGGTTGTCCTCGCCGAATTTCCCGACGCGCGCCGTTACGTAATCGATATTTTCCTGAGTAACTTCTGCCGAATTGAGGATTACCCTTTTGTTGGGGTATCGCGCTTCCGGCTGGCGTCCCAGATCGAGCACCACCTCCAGCAGTTCATGGCAATCGCTGCTCTTATGCAGAGGCTGGGCAATATTGGCGGGCAAAACGCCGAGGAGCAGGTTCATATCGTCGGTAATGGTTCTTTTCATTATTTTATTAAATCCAGAAAATAGGAGTGGAACCTTGTGTCGGATGTCAGTTCCGGATGGAAGGCGGTGGCCAACATATTGCCTGATCTGGCAGCTACCGGTGTCCCGTCATCGAGCCGGGCCAGCACTTCAACTCCCGCCCCGATACTTTCGATCCGGGGAGCGCGAATAAAGATCGCGTGGAACGGAGATTCGCCGAGCGTAGATATGGCAATATCGGCTTCAAAGCTGTCAACCTGCCGGCCGAAGGCATTCCGCCTCACTCCGATACTCATAACTGCGAGCGAGTAGCCATTGACCCCGATGACCCGGTCAGCCAGCAGGATCATCCCGGCGCAGATTCCCATGACGGGCAAGCCATTGGTGATAAGGTTTTTCAGGGGAGAGGCCAGATTGTAGGCCTGCATCAGTTTCCCGATAGTGGTGCTTTCGCCTCCGGGAATTATCAGGCCGTTCAGTCCCTCAAGTTCAGCGGGAAGGCGCACCTGAACCGCCTCGACGCCGAGCCGATCCAGAATGGAAATATGTTCTATGAAGGCTCCCTGCAGTGCGAGTACCCCGATTTTTTTCATCGTTTCGATTTTACCAGCCCCGTGTTGCCAGAAGCTCGTCTTCGGGGATGGTCTTGATCTCGAGTCCCGGCATGGCTTTGCCTAAATTGCGGGAGACTTCGGCGATGATCTGCGGGTCCTGATAATGAGTGGTGGCTTTGACAATCGCTCGGGCCATGGCCTCCGGGTTGGAGGATTTGAAAATACCGGAACCGACAAAATTGCCCTCTGCTCCCAGTTGCATCATGAGAGCGGCATCTGCCGGGGTGGCGATTCCTCCGGCGGCGAAGTTGACCACCGGCAGCTTTCCGGTATCGTGTACTTCTTTTACCAGTTCGAAGGGAGCGCCGAGTCTTTTTGCCTCGGCCATCAGTTCGTCTTCGGCCATGTTCTGAAGTTTGCGGATACTGCCCATTACCGATCTCATGTGCCGTACCGCTTCCACGATGTTTCCGGTTCCTGCCTCACCCTTGGTTCTTATCATGGCAGCCCCTTCGCCAATGCGGCGCAGGGCCTCGCCGAGATCGCGACAGCCGCAGACAAAGGGGACTTTGAAATTGTGCTTCCAGATATGATTGTCCTCGTCAGCCGGAGTGAGAACTTCAGATTCATCAATGTAATCTACTCCCAGCGCCTCCAGTACCTGCGCCTCAACGAAATGCCCGATGCGGCATTTGGCCATCACCGGTATGCTCACCGATTCCATGATGGCCTGTATTAATCCGGGGTCGGACATCCGGGCAACCCCGCCATCGGCGCGTATATCTGAAGGGACCCTTTCCAAAGCCATGACCGCGCAGGCCCCGGCCGCTTCAGCGATTTTAGCGTGTTCCGGGGTGACCACATCCATGATGACCCCGCCTTTTAGCATTTGGGCCAGTCCTGTTTTGACTGTCCAGGTTCCCTTTTCCATCTGTTCCTCCAGAATCTATCCGATATGGGGAGAAATCCCCCCTTTATTATATTATGTCTGGCAAAAACATTTTACGCTTGCAGGTGGGGTTATGCAAGCATCAGCACAGCGTGTGTGATATAATCGGCCTGTGAACCGTTTCTATATTTGGACGATTGGCTGCCAGATGAACAAGGCTGATTCCGATAACCTTGCCGGAGAACTGGTGCGGCTCGGTTATCACCGGGTTCCGAAGCCGGAGGAAGCCGATATCATTATCCTCAACAGTTGTGTGGTGCGGCAAAGCGCGGAGGATAAGGTAGTCAATAAACTTTCGGACTTAAAAGCGCTCAAGCGGAAATATCCTGATACCGCTATTGCACTCGTCGGCTGTATGGTCGATTCACACACCGAACCCTTGAAAGAAAGGTTCCCCTATGTTGATTTTTTCCTCAGGCCTCAGGAGTTTGATGACCTGCTGGAATATGCGCAAATGCATGCTGAATCGATACCACGGGAATCGATTGCATCTCCATCCGGCTCGCCGACAGCTTTTGTTAACATTATCAGGGGATGTGATAATTTCTGTACTTACTGCATTGTGCCCTATCGCCGGGGACGGGAGAAAAGCCGGCCTGTGGCGGATATCGTGGGAGAAGTTCAACGGTTAACTCAGGGCGGGATTAAGGAAGTTACCCTGCTGGGGCAGAATGTAGATTCTTACGGGCACGACCTGCCCGGCAAACCGGATCTGGCTGATTTGCTCTCAGAAGTGAATCAGATCGACGGGCTGGAACGCATCCGATTTCTGACCTCTCATCCTAAAGATATGAGCCAGAAACTGATCGAAACGATCGCTTCGCTGGAGAAAGTCTGTGAGCATATCAATCTGCCGGTTCAGGCGGGCGATAACGAAATCCTGCAGGCAATGCGCCGGGGATATACCGTCGAACAATACAAGTACCTGATCCGCCGCATCCGCTCAGCCGTTCCGGATGTGTCTTTGAGTAACGATATTATTGTTGGATTCCCGGGAGAGACTGAGGCTCAATTTCAGCGGACTTTCGACCTGCTTGAGGAGTTCCGGTTCGATACGGTTCATGTTGCCGCTTACTCGCCGCGTCCGGGCACCGTTGCCTGGCGTAAACTGGAAGATAATGTGCCTGCCGGGGAAAAGCAGAGGCGTTTGGGGATGGTGGAGAAATTGCAGGAGCAGATTTCCATGGAAAAGAATGCTGCCTTTATGGGAGAATTTGTCCGGATACTGGTCGAAAAACGAAGGAATGACAGGTGGCAGGGACGCACCCGGGGTGACAGGCTGGTATTTTTTGAAAGCGAAAAGGATTGCCTTGGGGAATTGATTGATGTGAAGATAGATCATGCGGGGGCATGGTCATTGCGGGGAGTACAGGCGATACCGTCGGCATGTTAAGGAACCTGAAGAATAAGTGGTGAGTTCGGGGGTCTGGGGGTGTTCCCCCAGCTTCGATTTTCCCCCAAGATTGGGGTATACCGGGGGTTGATCACAAGGTTCCTTAGCACAGGCGATCCGTGAATCGCCCCTGCATTGGGGGGTAGCGAAAATGGCTGATAAAGAGTTTGACATAATAATAATCGGAAGCGGGATCGCCGGGCTGTATACGGCTTTGCTGGCCCGCGAGGTGGGCAATGTACTTATCATTACCAAGGGCAGCCTTGATGAGTGTAATACCAAGTATGCTCAGGGGGGCATTGCTGCTCCTATTGGCGATGGTGATTCCCCGAAATTACATTTTGAAGATACCATAGCTGCCGGTGCCGGGTTGTGCGACCCGGTTGCCGTCAGGATTCTCACCGAGGAAGCCGGTGATCGGATTGCCGATCTGATCGATCTCGGTGTTCCCTTCGATACCCAGTTCGGGGCGGTAGCGCTTGCTAAAGAAGCTGCCCACAGCCTCCCGCGTATACTTCATGCCGGGGGGGACGCCACCGGTGAGCGGATCGAGGTAACTCTGAGCAATGCGGTTCGCGCTTCACACAACATTACTATCATGGAGAACTGTCTGGCTATTGAGATCATCATTCAGAATGGCAGGGTTGCGGGAGTGGTTACCTTCGAATCTCAGATCGGCTCACTTGAGCGATTCAATTCATCGAATGTAATTCTTGCTACCGGCGGAGCCGGACGTCTTTTCAAATTGACTACCAATCCGGATGTTGCCACCGCCGATGGCATTGCCCTCGCTTATAAGGCCGGAGCAGAGATTACCGATATGGAATTCTGCCAGTTCCATCCTACGGCCATTCGCCTGCCGGGAGTGCCGCCTTTCCTTATCAGCGAAGCGGTGCGGGGAGAGGGCGGGATACTCCGTGATGTGGACGGGAAGCGGTTTATGCCGGATTATGTTCCCGAAGCGGAACTGGCCCCGCGCGATGTCGTGGCCCGGGGCATCGTTGCCCAGATGCGGAAAACCCGGAGCGACCGGGTTTTCATAGATGTAACTCACCTGCCGAGCAAAACCATCACTACCCGTTTCCCGACTATCTATCGGTTCTGTCTGGATCATGGTCTGGATATCACCAAAGGGCTGGTCCCGGTGGCGCCTGCTGCCCATTACATGATGGGAGGGGTCAGAACGAATGCCTACGGGGAGACCAACATTTCCGGGCTGTTTGCCTGTGGCGAGGTTGCCTGCACCGGGGTTCATGGTGCTAATCGGCTGGCCTCAAATTCCCTGATGGAAGTGCTGGTTTTCAGCCGGAGGATTGTAGAACGGATTAAGGGAAACCTGACCACTCCGGAAAAGTCATTGGTAGTTAGAATTAATACCAGTTTGAAAGAGCACGATACTTCGGGAGTTACCACTCCTCTCCGGCTGGCCACCCTGCAACAGCTTCTCTGGGAGAACGCCGGGATCATTCGCAATAAAGAGAGGTTAGAGGAAGTGGCGATTATCCTTGCTGCCTGGCACAAGACCCTCGGGGAACCGACTGACCGGCCTTATTATGAGCTTTGCAACATGGTGCTGGCCGGAAGGCTCCTCGTTGAAGCCGCTTTGACCCGGGAGGAAAGCCGTGGCGCTCATTTCCGCACTGATTTTCCGGAACCTTCCCCTGAGTGGGAAAAGCATATTGTCTTTCGCAAAGCTGGTTAAGGAACCTCTGAACAAGTAGTGACTTAAGGGGGTCTGGGGGTGTCCCCCAATACAAACTTCCCCCATGATTGGGGGATTGAGGGGGTTGATCACAAGGTTCCTTAGAAAACATGTCATTCTGAGGAATTTATGACGAAGAATCTGTGGGCCTCAGCTTCCTTAAAAAGGGATTCTTTGTGGAGCTTTGTGCTGAATGCATTGGGGATTCTTCGCTTTGCTCAGAATGACAAGCATGAAGTATAGAGGATGGAATAGATAACCAGGGAGGAAAAACATGGACTGGGGAATGGAAAACCGCCTTTCGCAACTTATTCAATCCGATGGACATTGCGTGTTTCTGCCTATAGATCACGGCTACTTTCAGGGGCCAACCCAGAGACTTGAGCAACCCGGCAAAACTGTCGAGCCGCTCATGCCCTATGCCGATGCCATCTTTGTCACCCGTGGAGTGCTGCGCTCATCGATTAACCCGAAAAACACCAAACCGATCATCCTGCGGGTATCCGGCGGTGCCAGTGTGATCGGCAGTGACCTTGCCAATGAGGAAATCACCACCTCGATGGAGGAGGCTATCCGGCTGAATGTGGCGGCCGTGGGAGTTTCCATATTTGTGGGAACCGATTACGAAAAACAGTCATTGCTGAATTTGTCCCGGATGGTTAACGAGGGGGAGAGATACGGGATTCCGGTAATGGCAGTCACCGCTGTCGGTAAGGAACTGGCAAAGAGGGATGCCCGTTATCTTTCCCTGTGTTCCCGCATTGCCGCCGAACTGGGGGCAAGGGTGGTCAAGACCTACTGGTGCGAGAATTTTGATAAGGTTACCGGCAGTTGCCCGGTGCCGATAGTGATAGCCGGCGGGCCCAGAGTGAAGACCGAAAAGCAGGTATTCGAGTTTATCCATGACGGCATGCAGAAGGGCGCTATTGGCCAGAATCTGGGAAGGAACATATGGCAGCACAAGTATCCTGTGGCCATGATAAAGGCTCTGAGGGCTATCGTTCACGATGGTGCCAGCGTGGATAAAGCGGAGGAAATCTTTACAGAGAATTCGGCTCCCGGAACCGGCAGGCGCACCAGCAGAAAATGAAGTATTATCTGATACTCTTCCTCAAAGGCATCGGCATGGGGATCGCCAATGTTATTCCGGGGGTTTCCGGAGGAACTATCGCCCTCATCGTCGGCATCTTCGAAAAGCTGATCTATTCCATAAAGTCATTTGATATCGTGGCAGTCAAACTGCTTTTCAGCGGTAAGCTCAAAGAATTTATCGAGCATACCAATCTCTATTTTCTCATCTCCGTTTTTGCAGGAGTGGCCGTTGCCATTCTGGCGCTGGCAAGGATTCTCGATCCGTTATTTGATGATTACCCGGTATATGTCTGGGCCTTCTTTTTCGGGCTGATACTCGCCTCTGTTTATTTTGTCGGGAAAACCGTTTCCAGATGGACCGTTGCGGTGATCGTCTCGTTTATCGTTGGGACCGCCTTCGCTGTCATTATATCTATGATCTCCGATGAGGCGGGGGAAAATGATGCTACCTGGTATGTTTTCATCTGCGGGATTGTGGCTATATGTTGTATGATCCTCCCCGGAATTTCCGGGTCGTACGTTTTACTGTTGATGGGTAATTACGAATTGATAGTGATCGATGCCGTTAACGATCTGGATATGGCCATATTGTTACCGATGCTTTTGGGAGCAGGATTCGGGTTGCTGGCTTTCTCGCACCTGCTTTCTTGGGTTTTAAAGAAGTACCGCGATCAGACGATTTCCCTGCTTACCGGATTATGCCTCTCTGCTGGAACTGATAACGCCCCAGTTTGCTTCTTATTGTAACGGCATTGGGCCTTTAGCGCAAGGGTGTAAACACCCGTTTCTTATTTTTAAGCCTCTGACCTATCCTCTGCTCTACCATCCTATCCTATCGCCTGTTCTGGCTAATGCTCCATGTCCTTTATCTTTACTTTGTCTTAAGGAACCTCTGATCAACCCCCTATATCCCCCACAATCTTGGGGGAAGATCGAAGCTGAGGGGACACCCCCAGACCCCCGAAGTCACCACTTATTCAGAGGTTCCTTAAATTACTTCCAGTTCCGCTGCTTTCACGCCCTTTTTGGCAATTGCTTCCGCTGCAGATATTTCTTTACCTGAATCCGGTTCCCCAATTTGCAGAGGACTTTCCTCATCCAAGGAAATCCTGCTTCGAGCAGGGATCAGTTTGCCGATGATTACGTTTTCTTTCAGCCCAACCAGATTATCAACGCTCCCGCTTATAGCAGCCTCCGTCAGCACTCTGGTAGTCTCCTGGAAAGAAGCGGCAGCAAGGAAACTATCAGTACTCAGCGATGCCCGCGTAATTCCCAGCAAAACCGGGTGAGCGGTTGCAGGTTCACCGCCCTCAGCCAAAACCTTGGCATTGCGAGCCTCGAATTCGAATTTTTCTACCAGTTCTCCGGGGAGCATAGCGGTATCACCTGAGGCATCAACTCGCACCCGTCGCAACATTTGCCCAACAATGATTTCAATGTGCTTATCGTGTATATTTACGCCCTGTGATCGATACACCCTTTGCACTGCGTCCACAAAATACCTTTTGAGTGCATCCGTTCCATGAATGCGCAGAACATCCTGAGGATTGAGGGGACCTTCTGTGATCTGATCGCCGGCTGTTATACTTTCACCACTTTTTATCCGGAAGCGTGCTGTCGTAGGAGCCGCACTTTCCCATTCTTCTACATCTTCATATACTACGTATATTTGATTATCCTTGATCTCCACGATGCCCCTGGCACTGGCCAGAACCGGGGATGCAGGCAGATTTTTGGAGTCTCCCTTTTGTGCTTCTCCTTCTGGCGGAACAGCTAGAACCTGTTCCTTGTCTATCGACTGGCCTTCGCTTACTGTAATTTCGTATCCTTGAGGCAGAGTGTGGGCCTCCCTTCGAGTTTCAGCATTCGTTACCTTAATCTTCCATCCATCATCAATCTCAATGATTTCCAAAACCCCATCAATCTCAGCAATGACTGCCTGACCTTTGGGAATTCTGGCTTCCAGAAGCTCCTCAACCCTTGGCAACCCTCCTGTAATATCACCGCCAGCTACTCCCCCTGTATGGAAAGTGCGCATTGTAAGCTGG
The DNA here is from genome assembly GCA_041300025.1 of Dehalococcoidia bacterium. GTDB lineage: Bacteria > Chloroflexota > Dehalococcoidia > SZUA-161 > SpSt-899 > JBGLNL01. The sequence goes on from JBGLNL010000001.1 coordinate 622,926, forward strand.
GTTCCTGGTTCTCCGATGCTCTGGGCTGCAATGATTCCAGCCGCTACATTCATTTTTACCATGTTTCCACGGGCAAGGTCTATGCCATAGCAACGTTGGCAAATTCCATCTTGAGATTGACAATTTAAGGGAGACCGGACACAGACTTCTGTGACGCCGGAAGCTACTATTTCAGCAGCTTTTTTGTCATCGATCGCCTCGTTGCGATCCACTATTATTTCACCAGTTTTAGGATCAGCAACCGGGCGAGCTGCTAAGCGCCATACAATCCTTTCGGCAAGTGGGGGGAGCAACCCTTTCTCCTCGGATGATTTGAAAACCCAGAGGCCTTCTTCCGTGCCACAATCTTCCTCTTTGACAATTATCCCCTGAGCTACATCGATAAGTCTTCTGGTGAGATACCCGCTGTCAGAGGTGCGCAGTGCGGTATCAGCCAGTCCCTTTCTGGCACCATGTGTCGAAATGAAATATTCCAAGATAGAAAGCCCTTCGCGAAAATTGGCCTTGATGGGTAATTCAATGATTTTTCCGGAAGGATCGCTCATCAGACCCCTCATTCCGGCCATCTGCCTGATCTGTCCCATATTCCCTCTGGCACCAGAATTGGCCATCATGTGAACGGCCCCATGCTTATCCAGAGAACTCTCCAGTTTGCTGGTCAACTCAGTGTTGGTTGCAGTCCATACATTTATTACTTTCTGATAACGCTCTTCCTCAGTCATCAGGCCTTCCATGTACTGGGCTTTAATTCTGGCTACACTTTTGTCTCCCCGGCTAATGATCTCCGGCTTCTCCTTGGGGATCTCAAGATCGCTGACAGCCATTGTCAGGCCTGATCTGGTGGAATAGTCAAATCCCAGTTTCTTGATCTTATCCAGCATGTCAGCAGTGATATCGCAACCCAGAGAATGATAGCATGTGGTGGTGATTTGTTTGAGTTTTTTCTTATCTATCAACTCATTCTGAAAGCCAAGTTCCTTGGGCAATGCCTCATTAAAGATAATGCGCCCAACAGTGGTCTTCAGGGTACCACCGACAAGAGTATCCCGAACCTTAATTTCTTCTCCAACCTCAAGTAGTCCCATATCGTATGCCAATCTGGCATCATCAAAATCGGCGAAATGCCTGTCCTCATCTTTGGCTTCCTTCGTTATCATAGTCATGTAGTAGGAGCCGAGAACCATCTCCATGGTGGGAGTAACCACCGGGTCGCCTGAACTTGGTGAGAGCATATTGTATTTGCTAAGCATTATTTCCTTGGCTTCCGCGATCGCTGCTTTGGATAGCGGGATGTGAACCGCCATCTGGTCTCCATCAAAGTCGGCATTGAAAGCGCCGCAGACCAGCGGATGAAGCTGAATGGCGTTACCATCCACCAGTATAGGCATAAAAGCTTGCAGACCGAGCCGGTGCAGGGTTGGGGCCCGGTTTAACAGAATCGGATGATCTTTTACAACCTCTTCCAGAATATCCCAGACTCCCTCTTTTTTCTGTTCTACTGCTCTCTTTGCATTTCGGACATTATGGGCTATGCCTCTGGCTATCAGTCGGCGCATCACAAATGGCTTAAAAAGTTCCAGGGCCATGCGGCTGGGCAACCCGCATTGATGTAGCTTTAAATTTGGCCCGGACACAATAACCGAGCGGCCGCTGTAATCAACTCTCTTCCCCAGCAGATTCTGGCGGAAATGTCCCTGTTTGCCTCTGAGCATATCCGAGAGCGATTTGAGTTTATGCCCACTGCTAGTGGTTACCGCTCGGCCCCGCCGGCCATTATCAATGAGCGAATCCACGGCTTCCTGGAGCATGCGTTGCTCATTGCGGATTATAACCTGCGGAGTGCCCAGTTCCTTGAGCCTCTTGAGGCGGTTATTGCGGTTTATGACTCTTCTATAAAGATCGTTGAGGTCGCTGGTGGCGAACCGGCCACCATCAAGCTGAACCATTGGGCGGAGTTCGGGTGGAATGACGGGCAGCACTGTCATTATCATCCATTCCGGTTTTGTTCCCTGTCTTAGAAATGACTTGACAACGCGCAGCCTTTTGATGATTTTTTTCCGATTCTGGCCCGAACTGGTTATAGCTTCTGCATAAAGATCATCCCTGAGTTTTTCCATATTGAGTTCACGAAGAATATCAAGTATAGCCTCGGCTCCCATTTTGGCAATGAAAAGGCCAGACCACTTGCCTGATAGTTCCCGATGCTCACCAGCTCCGAGAAGTCTCAAAGTCTGAATTTGTTCCAGTTCTTCAATTTTGGAAACCAGCTCTGCCTTGCGTTGTGCCGTTTCGTCTATGTTTTCCTGAGCCTTTTCTTTGTCATCTGATTCCGATTGTTCTTCGGTTGATTTCTCGGTAGCATCAATTCCCAATTCTTCCAATTCTCCCTTGAGTTTTTCAAGGAGATCGGCTCGGGATTTTTCATTAACGCTGGTAATAATGAATTTAGCAAAATAGAGTACCTGTTCCAGTTTCCGGGGAGAGAGATCCAGAAGGAGTCCGAGTCGACTGGGAGTTACCTTGAAGAACCAGATATGAGCCACGGGAGAGGCAAGTTGAATATGCCCCATGCGTTCCCTGCGCACTTGAGAATGGGCCACTTCGACGCCGCACTTATCACAAATTACGCCCTTATATCTGATTTTCTTGTACTTGCCGCAATAGCATTCGTAGTCTTTAGTCGGGCCAAAAATGCGCTCGCAAAAAAGCCCGTCTCTTTCCGGTTTCAGCGTACGATAATTGATAGTTTCAGGTTTGGTTACTTCACCATATGACCAACTCTTTATCTGCTCGGGTGAAGCAAGGGAAAGACGTATGCTCCCAAAATCGTTGAGATCCAACATTACTCATTCTCCTCAATCTCTATGCCTGATAGATTTATTCCCAGCCTTGGGACCTCCTCTGAGGATCCTTTCAATCTCAATACCTCTTGTTCATCCTGACTAAACACCTCAATTGCCAGTCCAAGGCTCTGCAATTCCTTAACCAATACCTTGAAAGATTCCGGCACTCCCAGGCTCAATATGTCTTCGCCTTTAACGATTGCGCCGTATGTTTTGACCCTGCCCACCACGTCATCAGATTTAATGGTGAGCATCTCTTGAAGGTTATAAGCAGCCCCGTAGGCTTCAAGGGCCCATACTTCCATTTCACCAAATCGCTGTCCCCCGAATTGAGCTTTACCCCCCAGAGGCTGCTGTGTTACCAGTGAGTAAGGCCCAGTGGAACGAGCATGGATCTTATCCTCAACCAGATGGATAAGTTTCATAATATACATATGCCCAACAGTTGTAGGTTCATGGAATGCTTCGCCGCTGCGGCCGTCGCGCAGCTTCAGCTTGCCTGATATCGGGGACGGTATCTTCTTGTCTCTTTCAAGCCTTTTTACAGTTTGTTTCAGTTCCTCGTCACTCATTTCGGAAACACCGCTTATATTTTGCTCCTCCAGCCAGAACCTCAGGCAAGTTCTCCTGGCTTCACCATTGCTGTTATCACCCAGTAACTTATCACCATCGAAGCCCCGCTCAGAGAGCCATTGTTTTGTTTTTTCTATCCGTTCCGATTTACTGCCAAATTCCCCCTGATTTTCTTTAACAACCCTCCGGATAAACCATGCTTGGGCCAAGACTTCTTCAATAGTATCCTCATCTGCACCATTGAAAACCGGGGTTACTGCTTTGAACCCGAGATCATGAGCTGCCAGGCCAAGATGCGTCTCCAGAAGCTGTCCGATATTCATTCGGGAGGGAACTCCAAGCGGGCTGAGGACCACATCTACCGGCCTGCCATCATCAAGGTAGGGCATGTCCTCGACCGGTAGTATCTTGGAAATCACGCCCTTGTTCCCATGCCGGCCTGCCAGCTTATCACCTTCGGAAAGTTCCCGTTTCTGGGCCACGAAGATTCTCACCATTTTATTGACCCCGGCATCCAGATGGTCACCATTTTCCCTCGAGAATATATCAACGCTTATCACTTTGCCGGTTTCACCGTGGGGCATACGGAGTGCGGTATCCTTTACATCACGAGCCTTCTCTCCGAAAATAGCCCGGAGAAGTTTCTCCTCCGCAGTTAGTACTCTCTCTCCTTTAGGGGTGACCTTGCCAACAAGGATATCGCCGGAAGCAACCTCGGCTCCTACTCTGATAATTCCATCCTGATCCAAATTGCGAAGACTGGCTTCGCCGACGTTTGGGATATCCCTGGTAATTTCCTCCGGCCCCAGTTTGGTATCTCTTGCTTCAACTTCATGTTTCTCGATGTGGATCGAGGTATATTTACCATCCTGTACCAGCCGTTCCGAAACAACTATAGCATCCTCGTAGTTATAGCCTTCCCACGCCATAAATGCACAGAGTACATTTTGCCCCAGTGCCAATTCACCCTTATCAGTGGCTGAGCCATCAACCAGGACTTCCCCCTTCTTGATCCGATCACCCTTGTTGACCACCGGGTGTTGAGTGGTACATGTTCCCTGATTGCTCCTGACAAATTTCTTAAGATTGTAACTGTAAATATTGCCGTCTTTACCTTTGAATTCAACATGAGTCCCTGTAGAAGATGTTACTGTGCCGTCATCAGGGGCAAGGATCACCTGACCACTGTCACGAGCCACCTCACGTTCCATTCCTGTTCCAACGATCGGGGATTCGGCACCGATGATAGGAACTGCCTGACGCTGCATATTGGAGCCCATCAAGGCCCGGTTAGCATCATCATGCTCCAAAAACGGTATGAGTGCAGTGCTGACACTTGCAATTTGCGTGGTGGATATATCCTTATAGTCAATAACTTCAGGGATTTCCATGGCAACCTTCTCAGCGCGCCTGACCTCGATTTTGCTTTCAATGAACTGATCATTCTCATCCAGTCGGGCATTTGCCTGGGCGATTACGTGCTTATCCTCTTCGTCTGCTGGCAAGAACTCTATCTCTTTGGATACATATGGAATGATTTGTATGTTGCACGCTGACAGATTAGCCAGTTTATGAGCTACCTTTTCGTCAATTACCGTATCTTTATCTATTATTACTTTACCTTTTTTATCCAGCACTGGTTCCCTAGTAGTTCTATTGAGTAATTCAGGGGCATCGTTAGGTAGTTCCTTAATTACCTTACGATATGGAGTTTCGATAAAGCCATACTCATTTACTCTGGCATAGGTGGCCAGAGATGTAATCAATCCAATGTTCCTGCCTTCAGGCGTCTCGATTGGGCAAATTCTCCCGTAATGGGAGTGATGCACGTCACGCACCTCGAAGCCAGCACGATCTCTGGAGAATCCTCCTGGCCCTAAAGCGGAGAGCCGGCGTTTATGGGTCAGTTCCGATAAAGGATTGGTTTGATCCATAAACTGAGAGAGACGGGAACTGCCGAAAAATTCCCTGATGGCGGCAGTTACCGCCCTGTTATTGACCAGAGTGCTTGGCGTAGCCGAAGCTGGATCAAGTAGGCTCATTCGCTCCTTGATAGTCCTTTCCATGCGAAGCAAGCCCATTTTGAGATGGCTTTGCAGAAGCTCACCAACCGCTCTTACGCGGCGGTTGCCAAGGTGATCGATATCGTCCCCGGAATCGGACCCATTATTGATGGCAATGATTTTCCGCACAATAGCTACGAAGTCGGATGGGACAAGGGTTTGCTGCTTGAGAGGCCGGTTGAGTCCAAGCCGCTTATTTAATTTATAGCAACCGCCCTTGCCGAGCCGGTAGCGTCTGGGATCAAAGAAAAGCGTGTCGATCAGCGCCTTTCCATTTTCGACAGTAGGAGGCTCCCCCGGCCTTATTTTCTTGAAGAATTCCGGAAGGGCTTCTTCCACGCTAGTGATACGAGGGTCGCGCTCCATGGTAGCCTGGATATAAGAAATATCGCCAGTATCAATGTCAGAAAACAAATCCAGAAGCTGCTCATTACTGCCATATCCCAGCGCACGAAGGAGGGTCGTAACAGGAATCTTACGCTTGCGATTCAGTTTGGTGGATATTACGCCCTTGTTTGAGGTTTCAAATTCCACCCAGATTCCTCGATCCGGTATCAGCTTGGCAAAGCAAAGCCTGCGTGCGGTGGACACGTCCTTTTCTATGGTGAAGTAAACACCGGGGGAACGGATCAACTGATTAACCACCACACGCTCAGCTCCGTTGATGATAAAAGTACCCCGCGAAGTCATAATGGGGAAATCACCCATGAAAAGGTCCTGTTCCTTGATCTCCCCTGTTTCCTTTACTATCAGCCTGGTTTTGACTTTTATTGGAGCAGCGTAGGTCATATCCCTTTCCTGGCATTCCTGCTCCGAATGTTTAGCAGCTCCAATTTCATGTTCAAGAAAATGTATTTCCAGACGGTTTCCCGTGTAATCATTGAGGGGCGAAATCTCTTCTAAAAGTTCCCTTAATCCCTCATCCATAAACCATTGATAGGATTTATGCTGAATCTGGATTAGATCAGGGACACCTACAACTTCGGGAACTCTGGCAAAAGATTTCCTGGCACTATGAGCAATAAATTCAGGCAGTATAGTAGCTGAACTCACGTTTGGCACTCCATCTGGGGCACGGCAAGCCCCCCATTTTATTTTCTTGCATAATTACTGAAACGAGATTTGAAAGGAAGTCATGAGGATAAATAATCAAAGTAGCGAATGTTAATTATAATGCCTGATCATGAGTTTGTCAAGAGCCCGTGGACATACCCGGACTGAAAGCGGGTTCCACCGCCGGGAAAGGGAGAGGGAACAAACTGCTCGGGCATATTAAGGACGTAGATGCGATCATCCATGTTGTGAGGTGTTTCGAGGATGATACCGTGCCGTTTGAATATGACACTATCGACCCGGTCCGCGATGTAGAGACCATCGATCTTGAGATGATTGTTGCCGATAGCCAGACCGTCCAGAACAAGATTGACCGACTGGTAAAGCAGGCCAAGTCACATGATCCGGAGGTGATCAAAGAAAAGGAAGATTGTGAAAAGGTGAAGGCCGGACTGGATGAGGGCATCCCGGCACGCAAGCAGGGATTGAACGAAAGGGAACTGGCCAGCGTCCGTGAATGCAATTTGCTTTCCCTTAAACCTGTGCTTTATATCGCCAACATCAAGTCGTCTGATGAAACCGGCAGCAAACACGTTAAGGCGCTGCAGGCAATCGCAGATAGCGAAGGCTCAAGAATGATCGCCGTCTGCGGCCGGGATGAGGCTGATATCAGCCAGCTTAAAGCGGAAGAACAGAAAGAATTCCTGCTGGAGCTGGGATTGAAGGAATCCTCAATGCAGCGTCTGATCCGGGAGGCCTACCAGCTTCTGGGACTGGTGAACTTCTTTACCTCTGGGGAAGATGAAGTCAGGGCGTGGACCTGCCGCAAAGGCGATCTGGCCCCTGTTGCTGCAGGCAAGATTCACACCGATATGGAAAAAGGGTTTATCCGCATGGAAGTAATGAGCTACGAAGACCTTATGGAATTGGGAAGCGAGGCTGCCGTGGCCAAGGCCGGCAAACAGCGGCTCGAGGGCAAAAATTACGAAGTGCGAGATGGCGATATTGTGGTGGTACGGTTTAACCCGCCGAAATAAAAATTTTTCAGATGCCGACTCGTGATGGCAGAAATTCGAAATCACCAAAATCCCGGTTCATAATTTACCAGTATTGCAAAACATGAAATGATACACAGGGAGGCAAATTTGTGAAGTTTGAATAACCCGAAACCGACCGTTATCGAAAGGGCTAATTAAAATAGGGAAGGTATAAAATGAAAAAGGCTATTTTAGGGGTGGTAGTTTGTCTGGTATTATTTGGGGCCATGATATCGTGTGATGATGAATGTGCAACTACAGTGGATACTGGCAGTGGCGACGTATTGACCCATTGGCTTCCTGCAATAATTGCAGAGACCGAAGCACAGGTTGGTGGTATGGTTGATGATATGGAACTTCTGGCGATGACGGAGGAACTAAAATCGGCGGATTGGGAGAGGATGCTGGGGTTGCTTACCAAGTTGCAGGAAGACAATTTGCCGGGGACGGTCTGGTATGCGTTGCCGGATGGGTCATATTCAACTGTAGAAATGGGAAAGGTAGATGCAAACCTCTCGGATCGAGCTTATTTCCCCGGATTGATGTCCGGCGAAGAACAATTGGGTGATATCGTGGCCAGCAAGTCGACCGGGAATAAATCCCTGATTGCTGCGGTCCCGGTGATGATGGATGGTAAGGTAGTCGGCGGGTTGGGCGCTTCCATCTTTTTAAGTGATCTCGGTGGGATTATTTTAAGCGAATTGCCTGAACAGTTGCCTGATGACATGGTTTTTTATGCCGTCAATGAAGAAGGGGAGATTGTGCTTCACTCCAATGCCAGTATGGTCATGGCTGAGAGTACCGAACTGGAGGATAATGTTGTGGCTACCGGGGAATCCTCTCTTCTTGGATGGACTTTTTCGCTGGCCTATAAAAACTGATTGCCTTATTCGCATTTTATCTCTGGGCATCGAGTGAGAATGGATTAGTACACTCGAAGCGGATTTATAATACAAAGTTAAAACCATCTAAGCATCATAAAGCGCTAAAAACAAGGGGGATAAAAAGCTTTATTCAGAGAGTGTAAATGAAATCAATTCAGTTGTTTCGTTTGATTGGTGATTTAGACTTTTTACTTCCAAATGCTTGATCTGATGAGATTTCCATGATGTCCGTAATATAGTTCCTTCATCGTCATACATATCAACTTTGAAGCATTCAAAAGTTCCGGCGGGCACTGTCACGTTTTCAATGCTATCCACTTTGTATTGAAACGTATCCGTTTCTGTAATGTACATTCTCGTTTCACTATCGGAGGTTTGCTTACCGGAGCCCGGCATGAAGAAAGTTGTTGTTTCCCTTACCGTACACTCATTTCCTGTTTTTAGAGGGTAGTATTGGCAGTCGATGAATTCGTATTCGATAGAGGTATCCACTTCATATGGTGTCCCAGCTAAGGAAGGCGGGGTCTCTACGGTCAAAACGAATCTGTTATCTTTATCTATTCTCACCGTAGCTTCTCCAACGACTCCGCCCATGGGTGGTTCGTAGATTGTCTGAACAATATAACAATCCTGACCATTTACCAGATCATGTCCAGTCACTTTGTAGATGCCAGTATAATTAACTCCATCCAGAGTAAAGCGGTGAGTCCAGGTATCCCCTTCAGAGAGAATCGATAATTCCCCTGTATCCGGTTGTTCGGGCTCAGTTGTTTTATTATTTGATATACAGGCAACGGTTAAAACTAAAATAACGGCTAAGCTGCAGATTAACGGCGCGCGCAAATTCACTTTATGGAAAATCGAGGTCATCGGACAGCCCTCCCGTTAAGGGATTTCTCGTCGGCTCATAAGATGATTTCGGATCGACCTGCTATATTGTAACACAATAGCAAGCTATACAACTTGGGGAACTTCTGACCAATCACCTGTATTTTCCCAAGGCTTGGGGGGACTTTAAAGTTTTGCCCTGTAAAAACCTTTCCATATGTGCTAAAATTACAATCAAAATGGTTGGTTATTTCCTTGGACTAGATATAGGTTCAGTCAATGCCAAGCTGACCCTGATAGATGAGAATTCAAGCGTAATTAGTCTTGATGCCGAGCGTATTACCACGGGGCCCAAGTCAGCAGTAATTGCGCTTCTGACACGCCTGGCAGAAAAGGTAAATCTGGATAATATTGCCTCGGCTGGAGTTGTGGGCTCCGGCAAAGGGGTCATTCCCGCAGAACTGAACTGGGCTAGTTATAGTGATCCTCTGACAATCATCTCCGGTCTCCTGGTTTCCCATCCTGATGCTCAGACCATTATTCAAATTGGCGGACAGACTTCGCTGGTTATTGAGCTTGAGGATGGCCTCAAAAAGCCATGGAAAGTGGTCTCCAATCCTCTGTGTGCCGCTGGAACCGGCAGATTCCTGGAACAGCAGGCATATCGGCTGGGAATCAGCCTGGAGGATTTCGCCCGATTGGCGTTGAATGCCGAAGGCAGCCCGCCGCGGATTGCCGCCCGGTGCAGCGTCTTTGCCAAAACCGATCTAATTCACCTGCAGCAGAAAGGCGCACCCATGGAATCCATCCTCTACGCACTTTCGGACAGCGTAGCCCGAATGGTGGCTTCATTTAAGAAAGGCGTTTTAAAGGAACCCGTCTACTTTACAGGCGGGGTCGCTGCCAATGCCGCTGTGGTCAATTCTTTCAATCAAGTTATTTCTGCCCGGAATAAGCACCGAACGGAGGTAACAGTTCCGGAGAACCACCTTTACATCGAGTCTCTGGGTTGTGCTTTGCTGGCCAGGGATTCCCATAAGCAATCGAAAGTGATCGTTCTGGAAGAAGAGGCAGTCGGGCAACGATATTTCATCATGCCCAAGCTTGAGAAATATTCTCAGAGCAATATCTGGGAGCCTCCCGTGATTGACCATCCGTTTGAGGGATACATGGGAATCGATGTCGGTTCCACCAGCACCAAGGGAGTCATTCTTGATAAATCCGGGAAAACCATTATGGCCAAGAATTACCTGATGACAGCCGGGCAACCACTTGAGGCTGTCAAGCAGGTATTAAGTAATCTATATGCGGCGGTGGGTGATACCGCAGAGATAGCTGGAGTTGGAGTAACCGGCTCCGGGAGATATCTGGTTGGTAGTTTCATCGGCAGTGACATCATTAAAAACGAGATTACAGCTCAAACCCGGGCAGCAGCGGAACTGGCCCCGGATGCCGATATTATCGAGATAGGTGGCCAGGATGCCAAGCTGGTGATCAAGCGCAACGGGGTGGTTATCGATTATCAGATGAACAAAGCATGTGCCGCCGGAACCGGCAGCTTTATTGACGAACTGGCGGAAATGCTGGGAGTCCAGGTCAAAAACGGGCAGTTTGCCAACCTTGCGTTTGAGGCTCCGTATTTAATCGATCTTGGCTCACGGTGCGCCGCTTTCATGGGTCAGGCAGTGGCTTCCGCTCAGCAGGAAGGGGTACAGATGGAGGTAATAACTGCCAGCCTGTCCAGTTCCATCGCCCGAAACTACCTGTCTAAAGTAGTGGAACACAGGAGACTGGGAGACGAAGTGATCCTCACCGGCGCTGTCTTTTACAATGAAGCGGTGGTGGCTGCTTTTCAGCAGTTGCTTGAGGATAGAAATATTATCGTTCCTCAACACAAAGAAGTCACCGGCGCTATCGGGGCGGCTCTTCTGGCACGGGAAGAAATGGCGGAAGGAAAGTCTCGATTCAAAGGCTTCCAGCGACTAATAGAAGAAGAATATGAGCTTAGAACCTTTACCTGCAATCGATGCGAGAATAACTGCACTATCAGCAGGTTGCAAATGGAGGGAGAATCTCCCACCTTCTATGGTAGCCGTTGTGATCTCTATGACAGCACTCAGAGCCATGAGAAAAAGGAAACCGCTTTTGATGATCGGGAAGCTATGCTTTTTGGCAAACATGACCCGGAGGCAGAGGGCAAGCCTATAGTGGGCATCCCCCGTGCACTGCTGGTATATGATTATGCGCCCATGTTAATCGGTTTTCTCAATGAGCTCGGGGCCAAAATTGTCCTTTCCCACAAGACTAACAGACACGTGATTGAAAGATCAAGCGAACTCAGCTACACCGATAGCTGCTTCCCCATCAAACTGGTGCATGGTCATGCTGAGGATGTTCAGGAACAAGAGGTTGATTATATTCTCTTTCCGAGTTTCCTTCGTTTGGGAGTCAAGGAAGGGGACGAAAATCAAAAATACTCCTGCCCGCTGGTTCAAGCCTCCCCATTCATTATCCGTGAGGCTCTCAAGCTTCATGGGAAGCTTTTGATACCCTTTGTTGATTTCAGTATGGGCGATAAAGAGGTAATTGAGGAATTTGCCAGGGTAGCTCGCCAGATGGGTTTCAACAGATGGAAAGGTAAAAGAGCAGCAAAAGCAGGGCTGGCAGCTCAGCGTGAGTTCGAAAAAGTTCGGGAAGAGCGCGGGAAGAAGATACTGGAGCAGATCCAGAAAAATAACCAGATTGGTGTAGTGATTCTGGGACGGCATTACATGTCGCAGGATTCCGGGGCAAACCTCGGTATCACGGATCAACTGGCTCAACTTGGGGTAGTGCCGATTCCGCTCGATTTCCTGCCGCTTTCGTCAGTTGATGTTAGCCAGTATTCCGACCGGCCATACTGGATGTACGAAGCCAAGCTTATTGCCGGAGCCCATATAGTTGTCAATACTCCACATATTTACGGGTTAATCCTTACAAACTTCGGATGCGGCCCAAACTCAATCGTACTCAACATGGTAGAAGATATCATTGGCAACAAACCACTGGGGCAACTGGAGATAGATGAACATGCAGCTGAGGCCGGCATCGTTACTCGAATCGAGGCATTCGTCGATACAATCAAAGGGTTCGATCGCAGTGGCAAAGCACATCCCTCAAATAAGGATATTTACCGGTCAGCAGAATTACTGGACAACTCCAAGGGCATTCTTCTTCTGCCAAGAATGTGTCCCCACGTAGAGATCATGGCAGCAGCTATGCAGGCTTTCAATGTGCAGGCAATTGCTCTGCCACCAGCCGATGAAAAAAACCTTCTTTACAGCAACAGATTTACCAGTGGGAAGGAATGCTTGCCATATCGGGTAACGCTGGGCGATTTTCTGAAGTTGTATTATGAAAATGGGCATAACCTTGACTTGACTAAGGTGGAAGGGTTCATGGCCGGTGCTTACGGGCCATGCCGGCTTGGAAAATACGCCCCGGAACAGGGGGTTGTGCTCAAAGAGCTCGGTTTTAACCTTCCCATTCGTACCAGCATCTCCAACAACGCCTACCGCGATTGGGGACTCGGAATATCATTTGAGCGGTTATTCTGGAAAGGTGTTGTTGCCTATGACTATCTGCAAAAGCTTCTGTGGCGCAGCAGACCATATGAAAAACGGAAAGGCTTAGCCGATGAAGTCTTTCAGGAGCTTAGTATGGCGGTGGCTGACCGGGCGCGCCACCGTGAAGAATTTGATGATCTTCTTAGAGATGCTGTGCCTAAATTCAAAGAGTTGATCGATCCGAATATTCCTCGCAAACCTCTGGTAGGCATCAATGGAGAAATATTCTTGCGGTCTAATGAGTTCAGCAATAACAATCTGGTAAGAAACTGCGAAGATGCCGGGTTGGAAGTGGTAGTTTCCCCATTCGGGGAATGGATTAAATACCTTTCCGTTCGGAATATCGAGGATGGCATTCAGGAAAAGCGGCCAATGAAGATAATCAGGGGATATATAAAGCAAAAGGTTCAGATGCATGATGAGAATTCGGTTCTAAAGAAATTCGAGCCGCTCGTCGATATCGAAGAGCCTACTATTGAAGAGGTTCTTAACTATACCAATTCCCACCTTTCTCCCAGGTGTGGCAGCGAAGCTGTTCTGAGTGTCGGTACCGGGCTTGAGTGGATTGAGAATCCGAAGTTCGCCGGAGTGATTTCGGTAATGCCTCACGGGTGTATGCCGGGAGGGATCGTGGCCGCAATGTCCGAACACCTGAGCGCCGATTATAACAAACCGTGGATTTCCCTTACTTATGATGGTTCCATGGAAAGCAACAACATAGCCAAAATCCACAACTTTGCCGAGATTCTGAGATTTTCAGGTAATGGAGAATAACATCTAATCATTCTTCAAAGATTGCTCTCATTAGCGGTTTTTCTATTCTAGGCAGTCATTACCTAAGGAACTTCTGATCAACCATCACTGGAAACTGATTTTCTCATCAGAATCATTTCTTATTGGAAAAGAATTAACCTTGACAACCAGTTTTTGGTGTGATAATATCCGGTAGTGTTGAGAAAACAGAGTAGGAGTTAGGCGAAACGAAGGCTAACGCGATGCACTCTGAGTGATAGACTCGAAGGCTTGGTGATGAAACCGGGGTAGCGGTTTGGGTCAACCAGGCCGCTACTTTTTTGTGTAAGAACCAACTTTTATATAAGCACCTTAACAAGTGAATAGAGTTTCTGTTTGATTCCTGTCAAAAGCTACTAAGGGCACGCGGAGGATGCCTAGGTGCCAAGAGCCGAAGAAGGGCGCGGCAAGGCTGCGATAAGCCTCGGTTAGCTGTCTGGTAAGCCAAACCGGGGATACCCGAATGAGGCAACTCATCCGTCTAAAAGGCGGATACTCCCGGCTGAACACATAGGCCGGGTAGAGGGAACCGGGGGAATTGAAACATCTTAGTACCCCGAGGAAAAGAGATTATTCCCTGAGTAGCGGCGAGCGAAAGGGGAGAAGCCCAAACCGGATGGTTTCGACTGTCCGGGGTTGTAGGGCCTTCATAATGTGATCCGTGATTAGGTAGTGGAACAGGCTGGAAAGCCTGGCCATAGAGGGTGAAAGCCCCGTACGCGAAACTGAATAGCGGCACAGGAGGTTCCTGAGTACCACGGGGCACGGGAAACCTTGTGGGAAGCTGGGTGGACCACCATCCAAGGCTAAATACTCTTGGCGACCGATAGTGAACCAGTACCGTGAGGGAAAGGTGAAAAGAACCCCGTGAGGGGAGTGAAAAGATCTGAAACTGCGTGCCTACAAACTGTCAGAGTCCTTCCGGCAACGGAGGGATAATGGCGTGCCTATTGAAGAATGAGCCGACGAGTTAATTGTCTCAGTGCCACACTCAGATGATCCCGCCGGGCATCTGCGGTCTGGTGTTGTTTATTTCCTCCAGAGTATCCCATAACTTTCGTATCTCAGGTAAGAGGCTCCATTCATCCGGCCTTGTGGCGTATTGTTCCCCTTTCCCCACAAATTTATAGAAGTGGACCGTGCAGCCCCTGTATTCCTGATCGCCCCCGCGCCAGCGCGTATACTCACCCGGTAATATGCCGGCGATTTTCCATCCCCACGACCTGACCAGATACTGGCTTATCGAATGCCATGTTTCGGCAAAAGTAGTTATATACTCAGCCCCTGAAGCTTGGGCCATTTGCTCAAGGTATTCATTGGCGACCGAAATGATTTTGAATCCGGTGGCCGCTTTTCTGTATTCCGGATGAATGAATCCCACCAGCAGTTTTATCTGGAGGTTCATATCGTCTTTAGCGCACAACATGCTGCTCACGATTCTCCCGGTACTGGCATCCTCCATTACAGGCATATAGTACTTCTTTTTCCGGCAGTCCTCTTCCCAGTTATCTTCCAGAGCCACATTCTCCTCATACTCTTCGGGATAAAGTATCCAGGAATGCGAATTTGTGGAACCGTATATTTCCGGGTATGACTGTCTCCAGAGTTCGGAGATTTCATTAATATCGGCCCGGCGCAGTCTCCTGTGCCGGAATCCTGCCTCAACCTTCTCATCCATAACGGGCCAGACCACACTCTTGGCGGTGATCTCCCGGTTAAGACACGTTTTGCCCATGTCGGCGAAGGGGGTGTATTGGCCCATATTCAACCGCTTCATTTCCATATTTCCTCTTATCTGATCCTGCCTGAAGGTATCATTCTCTTCTGATTGCCTCTCTGAATTTACGGATGTATTCGATGTAGTAAGAATCGTCCTCCGGCTGAGCCTCTCTTACCCATGATGAGTGCTTATCCCGAAGCTTTCCCTTAACTTCTGCCGGCACGCCGGCGACGATCGCTTCAGAGGGAACTTTCATGTGCTCCGGAACCACGGCCCCGGCGGCGATAATGCAGTTATCGCCGATTTCCACATCTTCCAGAATGGTGGAATTCATGCCGATCATCACCCTGTTTCCGATCTTCCGGGCATGGACTACTGCGCCGTGCCCGATGGTCACATTCTCGCCAATCTCAAGAATTGACCTTTTGTTCTGCTCCCAGTCCTCGCACCTGCCGGCATGAAGGATGGCGTTGTCTTCGATGATGGCGCACCGCCCGATCCGAACGGTTCCCATATCGCCGGTGATGCTTGCTCCCGGCCAGACGATCGAATACTCACCGATCCGTACATCCCCTCGCAGATGTGCCGAGGGGTGCACGAAAGCCGATTTATTGATTTCCGGTGTTTTCCCGTCGAAGCTTTCGATCATGGTTGGCTACCTCGACTTCATCATTCCCAGACCCATCATGGCCATGATGTCCCGCATCACCTCGTTGGCGCCACCCGCAAATGTGAGGACCAGTTCCGCCCGGGCCAGTTTCTCCACCCATCCACCCGCAGGCGCCCATTTGGAGCCTGCCGTAAGCTGACCGTAAGGGCCCATGATATCCTGGCAGCTTTTGCCAATACGTATGAATTGCTCACTGCCGAAAGCCTTCACCATTGCTGATTCCACATGCGGGGTTTCGCCCTTAGTCATAAGCCAGGCTACCCGATGATTCAGCAACTTGAGCACCTCGGCCTCGATAGTCATCTCTGCCAGCCTGTTCTTTACCCACGGTTCATCGATGACCAGTTTGCCATTGCGTTTTTTATCCCTGGCCCAGCGTGCGGTATCTTCAATCAACCTCAGCGACATTGAGTGCGGCACCAGGTTTATCCGCTCATAGGCAAGCTGCATAATAATATATTCAAAACCTTTGTTTTCCTCGCCGACCAGGTTTTCCTTCGGAACTCTAACATTATCGAAGAATTCATGGCTTAACCGGAACCCACCCATTATTTCAGTGGGCAGAATGGTAACGCCGGGGCTGGTGGCATCGACTAAGAAGATTGACAGCCCGGCATGTTTTTTGGATGGATCGGGATCGGTTCGAGCTGCCAGCCAGAAATAATCCGCCATGTGCGCGAAGGAACTAAATACCTTCTCCCCATTAATGATGTAATCGTCGCCATCCTTTACGGCGGTGGTTTTGAGGGAAAACAGGTCCGTGCCTGCCTCAGGTTCGCTATAAGCAATCCCAAAGTCAGCCTCGCCAGTCAGTATCCGGGGGAGAAATCTCCTTTTCTGTTCCTCGCTGCCCACTTTCATTAATGCCGGCCCGACCGTCATCAGGGTAAGCACGGGTATGGGAATTCCAAAATAACCCAGAGCCAGATCAAAAAAGATATACTGCTCGATGGGAGTGCGATCCTGCCCGCCGTATTCTCTGGGCCAGCCGATGCCCATCCAGCCATCCTCCCCCATCTTTTTGATGAATTGCTTGCATAGCGGGCCCTCGCACTCACTAAATTCGGCGAGCTCATCTTTAAGGCAGGGGGGCTGATTATCTCTGATATATTCGAAAATCTCTTTCTCGAGCTGTTGCTGTTCCGGCGTTAATTCAATATCCATCTTTTTCCCCTCAAACTGGAGCCGGGGTTGTTTTAGCACTTGCATGGCTGTGCTGCGCACCTCACCGACCCGGGGGCATTACGTTTTATCAAAGTGTCAATTACTATACCATAAATTTTGTATTAGTGCCATCATTTTCCCGCTTAACAAGTCGATTAGGTTAAATGTTGTCCTGTAAATGTTACAATTTGGCAAAGCATAACTTGACAAAATAATTCTCAATCGTTATACTTCACGCAGTAACCAGCTTTCCCAATATTATAAACTATTATCAAAGATAATAGTTTGTGCTGAAGAAAAGGAGGCATAGATGGTTGAAAAAGTGGGCATCGTGGCGGTAGCACAGACAAAATACTACTCCGACCGATGCGATGTAAACGAAGAAGAGCTGGCATGGGAAGCGATTAAGCCGGTTCTGCAAGAGACAGGGCTTTCCTTATGGGATATTGAGTCAAAAGTCAGCTGTTCCCAGGATTTCTGGGACGGCAGGACAATTTCCAACATGAATATCCAGCATGTTGTGGGAGCGCACCTGCAACATGAAGATAAGGTATGCGAAGATGGGATCAATACTGTCCTTATAGCGATGGGGCAGATTCTCTCCGGGCATTACGACACAATACTGGTAGTCTCGCACATGAAAGAATCTCAGGGCGAAAAGAGCATTATTGAAAACGCTGCCTTTGATCCCGCTATGATGAGGCAACTTGGATTGGACTTCACTTCATCCGCTGCCATGCAGGCCAAACGCTACATGTACAAATATGGCATCACGGCTGAACAATGCGCCAGGGCAGTGGTCAGGAACTACGCCAATGCCAAGAATAATCCTTATGCCCAGAATGCGAAGGACCTCACCATAGATGACGTTCTTGGCTCGAATATAATATCATCCCCTATAAGGGCACTGGATGCCAAGCCAATATCCGATGGCGCTTGCGCCATGATACTGGCATCAGAGAAAAAGGCAAAGAAACTCTGTAAAAAACCGGTCTGGATTAAGGGAATCTCAAATTGCTACGAGACGCACTACCTTGGGGACCGCGATCTGGCTGATTGCGATGCCCTGACCAAAGCTGCCGGAAAGGCCTACAGCATGGCCGGGATCAAGAATCCCACCAAACAAATTGATGTGGTTGAAATATCCACGGAGTATTCCTATCAGGAACCACTCTGGCTGGAAGGCCTTGGTTTCTGTGATCGAGGAGAAGGCGGCAAACTGATCGATTCCAAGTTTATCACTATGGGCGGTAAACTACCGGTGAATCCCTCGGGTGGCATGTTGCCGGGGAACCCCAATGGCGTATCGGGACTTGCCCGTGTTGCTGAGGCTGTGTTGCAACTCCGCGGTGAGGCAGGCAAAAGGCAAGTCGAGGGAGCTAAAACGGCGCTGGCCCACGGCTATACCGGCATTTGCGGACAGCACCAGGCCGTGGTAGTTCTGGGGAACTCGTAGTTCGGAGGAATGGATATGGCCAACAGAGTAGCAATAACAGGAATTGGACAGACTTACCACAAAAGCAATCGCCCCGATGTGAACCAGGCTGAAATGGTGGGGGAGGCAGTAAGAGCAGCTTTGGAAGATGCCCAGCTGAGCATCAAAGACATTGAGGGCGTGTTCTACAGCAACATGGAAACATTTGAAGGGATTTACCTCCCTGACCACGGGATGACCGCTGAAACGGGGGCTTTTGGCAAGCCCGGTTTCAAGGTTGCCACCGGCGGCACCAGCGGGGGTTCAGTAGTCTGCGAAGGCTTCTATATGGTTTCCGCCGGGCTTTATGATGTGGTCATGGTGATCGGTTTTGAAAAGCAGGATTGCGGCGATACGACGGCGGCCATCACTGCCGCGTTGAACCCTTCATGGAGCAAGGGTGCGGCAACGGGCGCTATAGGGGAATTCGCCAAACAGGCACTCTCATATATGAAGACCTCGGGCGCCAAAGAAGAGCATGCCGCTATGGCCCGGTTAAAGGCGGATAAAGGTGCCTGCCGGAATCCTTATGCCCATCTCAAGCTTGGACTGACGAGCGTGGAACAGGTCTTGAAATCAGGATACCTTGTATGGCCACTCAGATTTCTGGATTTCTGCCCGCAATCATGCGGTGCCTGCGCGCTCATTTTAGCTTCGGAAGAGAAAGCCAGAAAGATCACTAAAAAACCGGTATGGCTTGCCGATGTAGAAGTAGTTCATCAGGAACCGTTCAAAGCCGGTACGTTCGGTGACCCCACCGGAACAGAGACCTATACCCAGCAAGTTGCCTGTGAAAAGATTTACAAGAGGAACGGGATAACAAACGTCCGCAAGGATATCGATATGGCGGAAATATATGAGCCCTCCAACTGGGAGGAAATGAACCTCTACGAGCATCTCCACATCTGCGAAAAAAATGAGGGATGGAAGCTCATAGAACAGGGTGTGACGGAGATTGAGGGAGATTTCCCCGTCAATTGCTCCGGGGGAGTAATATCTACCAATCCGATAGGGGCCACCCCGGTTATCCGTGTTGCTGAGGCGGCTCTCCAGATTCGCGGGGATGCCGGGGAACACCAGGCCACCAAGGATATTAAAACTGCTCTGGCCAGCGCGCTGGGAGGACCAAACTGGACAGTCCTGTCGCTGCTCAAGAGATCGATTTAGGGGGTAATTAAGATGGCAAAAAAACCGGAATATATCACAGTCAAGATTAATATGCCTCGCAAGTATGACTGGTCCACGGGTAGATATTTGGGCAAGGTTTACGCCGAGGCTAAAGAAAATAAGAAGTTGATGGGTAACAGATGCCCCAAATGCAAGCAGGTAATGTGGCACCCTACCGTGGTCTGCCCCAAGTGCAAGGTGGAAACAGGATGGGACTGGGTGGAACTGGCTGAAAAAGGGACAGTGGTTCAATATACCTATCTGGTTTTCCCTCTCTGGGATCCGCACTATGGTGAGAGATGGGCAAATCCTTATCCTTCGGCAATTATCAAACTGGATGACGGCGTCTATCAGCGACACTGGCTGGAAGAAAGGGATACGGCGAAACTGAAGGAAGGAATGCGGGTTCAGGCCACATGGAAAGAAAATTACGACGAACGCGGATTGGGCATGCAGGATGTCCCGTTCTACCGGACGATTGAGGAGTAGGAGGTCACCCGATGGCAGAATTAGCAGAAAAAACAGCCACTAAAGTTGAAGGCATGGATGTCTGGGTCTACCACGGCAAGATTGACATCCCGAACACATATTCCGCCGGCGCGGTGGGCAGCCGATTCCTTATCAATCTGAGGGACAAAGCTAAAATCTGGGGTACCCGGTGCCCCAGATGCAATCGCGTTTACGTCCCTGCCAGATCAGTTTGCAAAGACTGCTTCAGCCAGCTTAAGGAATGGGTTGAGGTAAGCGACAAAGGAACCCTGCTTACCTATACAATCGATAGCGAACAGAAGCCAACACAACCGGTAGAGGCCCCCGTTATTTATGGAATAATCCAGCTGGATGGCGCCGATAACGGCTTTGTCCATATGCTGGGCGGAGTTGACCCCGAACAACTCAGATGCGGAATGCGGGTTCAGGCCGTCTTCAAACCCAAAGAGGAGCGGGTAGCCAGCATTCTGGATATCAGGTATTTCAAACCGCTGTGAGTGACAGAGTTTAAATCGATCTGGATTTTGCACTCTGCGTTTAGTGGTAGTTGATGGCATCTGCGCTTAGCGGGATAAAGGTACTGGACCTTACCGGTCTGAGCCCGGCTGCTTTCGCTGCCGGGATGCTGGGGGATATGGGCGCTGACGTCATCAAGATAAGCGCACCTCCCGGAGCTTCAGAGAAAGGCGTCGGGACCGGCGTTGACTTCATAGAAGGTATGGATGCCCCGGCGTTCTTCGATACTCCGCGCAACAAGAAAAATATCGGGATAAACCTCAAAGCTGAAGCCGGGTGCAAAATTTTTCTCCAGCTTGCCGAATCAGCCGATGTAATTTTGGAAAGCTTTCGGCCCGGCGTGATGACCCGCCTTGGGATAGGTTACGAAACCGTTGCGCAGAAAAATCCCCGAATCATTTATTGCTCCGTTTCCGGTTACGGCCAGACCGGCCCTTATCGAGATCTTCCCGGCCATGATAATACCTATGCGGCAATGGGAGGCGCTCTGGGGTTGATCGGTTACAGTGCTGATGAACCGCCGGTTATTGCAGAAAATATACTCGCCGATTTGACCACGGCTGTTCTGCAGGCAACGGTAGGTATTTTAATGGCCATCTGCGCAAGGGAGAGAACGGGACGCGGGCAATTGGTTGATATCTCCATGACCGATGGCGTTCTTTTTACTCTCAGCGGTATTCCTGAAGTGGGGGAATATTTGATGAAGGGAACAGTCCCCCGGCGCGGAGAGGCTCTTTTTGGCGGTTGCCAGCCCTGCTATGCCATCTATGAAACAGCGGATCATAAATACCTCAGCCTCGGCACTCTGGAACCGCACTTCTGGAAAAAATTCTGTCAAACGATAGAACGTGAAGACCTGATTGCCCGACAATATGCCGCAAGCCCTGCAAAGGAAGAGGTTTTTGCTGAACTGCGAAGAATCTTTCTGGGAAAAACGCGGGATGAATGGTTCGACATACTTATTAAGGCAGATATCCCTGTAGGCAAGGTTCTGGATATCGATGAGGTCTTCTCCAATGCTCACCTGCAGGATCGGGGGATGGTTATTGAAGTGGATCACCCCAGATGGGGAAAATCAAAGCAAATCGGGTTCCCCATCAAGTTCTCGGATACGCCCTGGCAAATCCGGATTCCGGCTGCATGTCTGGGAGACCATACGGATGAAGTGCTAGCAGAGCTAGGATACGCTGCGGATGAGGTTGAGCGCTTGCGCCGGGAAGGGGCGATTTACTAAAGCCTCATGATTATAATGGCGGGCCGAGCCCGCGCCCTGCAGAACTACAGCAACCGCTGCTGAGCGCCGCTGCCGGGCGAGGTATAACCGAGGTGGATGCGGGCGGCCTCTCCGACTTTCCGGCCGGAAGGTGTGCGAATGACGAATCCCATCTTGAGCAGGTATGGTTCCACTACATCAACCAGAGTATTTGTCTCCTCGTTGATCGTCGCCGCCAGAGCCTCGATCCCTACCGGGCCTCCATTGTAATTTTCCAGAATGGTGGTCAGATACTGGCGATCAAGCCTATCGAGTCCAGCTTCATCAACTCCTTCCATGGAAAGGGCCTCATCGGCGATGCTCTGCGTTACTTTCCCATCGGCATTCACCTGAGCATGATCGCGCACCCGGCGGAGCAATCGGTTGGCAATTCTGGGCGTCCCCCGGGAACGCCGGGCAATCTCCTGTGCCCCCTCATCAAAATGGTGTTACGATTTATGGCGGCTTCCTCAGCTATGCCGGGAGCCTTGAGGATCGCGACTGGGAGACGAATCTTACCGTTCTCAGTGGCGATATCGGCACACCAAATTATGCAGATGATAATTGCTACCACGTGTTTTATCACCCCAATGGCAGCGGTTTGAACGGCACCGCCATCCTCGATGGTTTCACTATCACAGATGGAAATGCCAACGGTAGCGACCCTCATTATCATGGTGGCGGGATGTTCAATTACGATTCTTCCCCGGCGGTCACCAACTGCACCTTCTCCGATAACTCGGCAGATTATGGTGGCGGGATGTTCAATCAATATTCCTCCCCGGCGGTTACCAACTGCACCTTCTCCGATAACTCGGCAGATTCTCATGGTGGCGGGATGTTCAATTACGACAATTCCTTCCCGGCGGTCACCAACTGCATTCTCTGGGGAGATACCGGTGGCGAAATTTATAACTACAACTCCACACCGGTCATCACCTGCTGCGATATAGATGGTGGTTACGCCGGAGCCGGTAACATCAGCGGCACTCCCATGTTTGTAAACCCCGGCAGCGGGGATTTCCACTTGCAGGCCAGTTCGCCATGTATAAATACCGGAACAAACTCAGCACCTAATCTGCCAGCCGAAGATTTTGAAGGAGATAACCGCATACTTGGCGATGTGGTGGATATGGGAGTGGATGAATATGTACCTCCCTCGGGAACGATGGTGAAAATCTACGTCAACCTTCAGGGAGCCAACCGCCCGTCGCCGGAAGGCTGGCAAGTGCCTCTGAATATCGGGTTTTACCCGCCGGGCAGTCCGAATAGCTGGCTGTTGAATCCCGGATCGGCCATCTACTATTTCCCGGGCACGGCCACCGCCGAGTGGATCAACGGGGGCACGAAGGCGACGGTCACGGTGGGCCCGGTCAACCCCGGCACTTACGATATCACCGCAGACAGCTCAACCACGCTGCTGAATGTGAAGAAGGGTGTGCATATAGAGTAGGGGTTGAGGATAATTTGAAATGATTTTAGCGCGGCTGCGTTGCTAAATGCGAAGTGGAAAGTAAATGATTGGAAGAGGATACTCAAATTTCTATTTGCAGGAGGATAGTTTGATGAAAAGGAATGTACTCTTGGCGGCGGTCTTAACACTTGTACTTGGGATTGTTACAGGGGCAATACTGGCAAACACAATTGTTGCCCGGGCGGATACCACCCGCTATGTCACAGAAGGCGGAACCGGCGATGGGACCTCATGGGCCAACGCCAGCGGTGCATTGCAGGACATGATTGATGCTGTGGAAACCGCAGGTGGGGGAACGGTTTGTGTTGCTTCGGGAACCTATACCCCGACCGAACTTGTTGAACCCGGCACGCCAAGAAGTATTGCCTTCCAGATGAAAAATGGAGTGGGCATCTATGGCGGATTTCCCAGCACCGGCAGCCCAACATGGGTTGATCGGGACTGGGAGTCGAATCTTACCGTTCTCAGTGGCGAAATCGGCAATCCCGGTACGAAAGCTGACAACTGCTATCACGTGTTTTATCACCCCGATGCATTGAATCTTGATGATACCGCTATGCTGGATGGTTTTATTGTTACCGGTGGATATGCTAATGGTATCAGCTACCCTCATAATAGTGGCGGCGGGATGTACAATTACTATTCCTCACCTGTGGTCACCAAATGCACCTTCCGGGGCAACTTGGCAGGTTATGGTGGCGGAATGTGCAATCGTAACTTTTCTTCCCCGGCGGTCACCGACTGCACCTTCTGGGGCAACACGGGAGGTTATGGTGGAGGGATGTACAATTACTATTCCTCACCTGTGGTCACCAACTGCATTTTTGATAGCAACTCGGCATATGTTGGCGGCGGGATGTCCAATTATAATTCCTCCCCGGCGGTGACCGGCTGCACCTTTTCCGGGAACTCGGCAGTTTGGGGTAGCGGGATGCACAATGACAGTTCCTCCCCGGCGGTGACCGGCTGCACCTTCTCCGGAAACCCGGCAGATAATTATGGCGGCGGGATGTACAATAACTCTTCCTCCCCGGCGGTGACCGGCTGCACCTTCTCCGGTAACTCGGCATGGGGTGGCGGTGGAATGTCCAATCATAACTATTCCTCCCCGGCGGTCACCAACTGCACCTTCTCCGGTAACTCGGCAGATTATTATGGTGGCGGGATGTACAATAACAATTCCTCCCCGGCGGTGACCGGCTGCACCTTCTGGGGCAACTCGATAGATTTGGCATATTATGGTTATGGTGGCGGGATGTACAATTACTCTTCCTCCCCTGTGGTCACTAGTTGCACCTTCTCCGGGAACTCGGCAACGGGTGGCGGTGGAATGTCCAATTTTGACTCTTCCTCCCCTGTGGTCACCAACTGCACATTCTCCAGTAACTTGGCAGATTATTATGGTGGCGGGATGTACAATTACTATTCCTCCCCGGCGGTCACCGGCTGCACCTTCTGGGGCAACTCGGCATATTACGATGGTGGCGGGATGTACAATCTCCAGTCCTCCCCGGCGGTCACCAACTGCATCCTCTGGGGGGATATTGGTAGCGAAATTTATACCAATTCAGGAACACCGGTTGTCACCTACAGCGATATCCAGGGTGGTTACGCCGGAACCGGCAACATCAGCGGGACTCCGATGTTCGTTGATCCGGCCTGCGGGGATTTCCATTTACTGCCTACTTCGCCATGTATAAATACCGGAACAAACTCGGCGCCAAACCTTCCCGACACGGACTTTGAAGGGGACAGCCGGATAATTGATAGCGTGGTGGATATGGGAGTGGATGAGTTTGAAGATGGGGCACCCTGGTCCTGTCTGGCCTATGATGCAAACTTCAACGGCAAAATCGAATACGTTGAGATGGTTGATGCCCTCATGGATTACCTGACCGGTACTATCAGCTACTCAAAAATGATCGATGTCCTGATGTGCTATTTGACCAGTTAATAGCTGTAATTTATGAGAAATTGTCAGCATTGTTAAACCGGCAATTAAAAGAGGACACTATTACCTTTTTGCTAGTGAATATTTTTGCCGCAGTGGATGCACACGCTTTTGCGTTTTGGCGTTGAACGTTCGCAATACGGACATAACATCGCGCCTCGTATAATTGGTTTGCTGGAAGGAGAACCGATATTTAATCCGGTGTACTCCTGAAGTATCTCCACGAACCTGAGCGATTCATCATGTTTGCCGGTTGCCCAGATATGATAATTTTCCGTTCTCTTGCTGACGAATGATATTATGAATTGATTCTTTTTGTGCAGGTTGCCCTGGCTATCACGATGCTTGTTTTTTTCGTAATCATACTTGATATAACTTAGTTCCTTGAATTTTAGCGTTTCCTGTTTTTTGCTTAAGCCCCAAAACAGATTGCTCCGGAATATCATTTCCTCAGCATCGGCGTCAATCACAACAGCATAATCATATGCGCCGAGGGTGATAAATCTCTTAAGCGTCTTTTTGAGGATCAGTTTACCGCCGTCGACTTTTCCGGGTAGTCCATCCCCCACTTTCCTCGCCATATATCACCTCCTCGTACCAATACCGCTTGGATGCTCAATAACCCCGGCAAATCTTGTCCCTATTTTGAAGGATTTAAGGTTTCCCTGTCAAATGGTATTAACTTGACATAATAAATTTGATCAAGTGATTTTGACGATTACCTTGATAGCCTCATTGGGATTGCTTTGGATTTCAAAGGCCTGTCTGATATCGTCGAGTTCAAATATCCGGGTGACGAGGCCGTCAGTTTGAATTGCCCCCGATTGCATCAGTTCCAGCGCTTTATCCCATCTTTGTCCCCCACAGCCTCGGAGGGTTGCATTCCTGAATTGGAACATCAGCTTGGCTTGTTCCGGTGACAGCTCAGGGCTTTTTTCGTAGATTCCCACTTGCATTATTTTTCCGAAAGGTCGTATCATCTGGCCAGCCTGCCCGAGAGCCTTGGTAACCCCGGAGCATTCAAAAACTATATCGGCCATGCGACCTGAGGTTGTCTCCAGAACAACCCGGCACGGGTCGGTTTCCAATGGATTTACAACCGCATCGGCTCCCAGCTTTCGGGCCATTTCCCGGCGCAGCAGGGCGGGTTCGCTTACAATGACCTGCGATGCTCCTTTCGCTTTGCATGCCTGCAAAATACCGAGTCCGATTACCCCCGCTCCCAGTATCACAATTTTGGCACCTTCTTTCATGCGCGCTTCTTCAACGGCATAACAGGAGACCGACATTGGCTCAACTGTGGCGGCCTGCTCCCACGAGAATTCATCCGGTATCCGGAAGAAGAGTGAACCCGGCATTGGATTTGGCACGACTACATATTCGGCAAAGGCTCCATCCAATCCGGCTCCCGGCACAGCCGGATTCGGGCAGAATCCCAGATTATTGCGGCACCAGTAGCATTTCCCGCAGTCACGCAATCCGCTTCCTATCACCCGTTCACCGATGCTCAAACCTTTTACTTCTGCCCCGATCTCGACGATCTCTCCGCTGAACTCATGGCCGGGGATCAGTGGTTTTTCTGCCAGCAAAGAGTCGCCTGACCGGTAGTAGTGGACATCGGTGCCGCAGATGCCGCAGAAGTGCACCTTTATGAGAACCTCATCTTTTTTAATAATGGGATCGGGGACCGTTTCCAGTCGGATATCGCCGGGCGAGTAAATTCGAGCTGCTTTCATATCGGGTGCCTCCGGTTAATGGCAAACCATCATTATCAAGTTTAGCAGATTGACAATTATTTTCACTCCATATTAGAATTCAGTGATTTCAAAGATGCGAAGATGAACGAATTACACGGCAGGAGGGAATTTGATGGCAGAGAGCAACCGGGATTTGAAGTTAGTGGGAGGCGAGGCGCAGGTTTTTGAGATATCGATTGTGGTGAGAAGCCTCGATGAGAGCATGGAGCGGTTCCGTTCCATTTTCGGCTGGGAGCCTTATGCCGTCAGGGATGACGAGGCAAGGAATTTCAATCTGCACGGTAAGACGGTCGAGCGGGCTTCCATGAAATATGCTTTGTACCATGCCGGTCCGATTCGGATTGAAATGATAGAAGCAGTCGCTGGCGATAGCGTCTACGCGGAGTTTTTGGAAAAACGGGGGCCCGGAGTTCAGCATATCGGTATACGGGTATCGGATCGAGACCGGGAACTGGCACAGCTACAGGAAAAAGGTATCGGGGTTCTACAATCCATGGATATCCCTTTTCTAGATTTCAAAATGGCATATATCGATACAATGGACCTGATCGGAGTCAGTCTTGAGCTGGTCGAAAGCCCACACACACCCGCCGAACCGGAGTTCGATGCCTTCGTGAAAGCGAAGATAGAATCTCTGAAGCGGAAATGAATGGGGGAATAGTCAAATGCACTCAGACGAAAAATTCAGGGATACTGAAACACTGAAAAAGATGGCGGCCGAAAAGGCGC
This sequence comes from Dehalococcoidia bacterium, assembly GCA_041300025.1. GTDB lineage: Bacteria > Chloroflexota > Dehalococcoidia > SZUA-161 > SpSt-899 > JBGLNL01. The sequence continues at coordinate 650,967 of JBGLNL010000001.1, forward strand.
GAACCTACGAATTGGCCCATCATGGTTGCGGGCAGTGCACCCTGCGGGCGTTGCAGGAGACTCTGGGGCTGGAGAATGATTTGGTATTCAGGGCTGCCGGTTGCCTTCATGGCGGTTTTCCGGTGGAGAACCGAACCTGCGGGTCGCTCCTTGCGGGCGCGATGGTTATCGGCATGAAACTGGGGCGTGAAAGCACCGATGAAGGGCAACCCGGTACCATGCGCGGCATGCGGGAAGTGATCAGGCTGGTAGACAGGTTTAAGGAAGCGTTCGGCACAACCCTCTGTGGTGAGCTTACGGGCGGGCTCACTGCAGCCGTCATTAATGAAGAAGTCATTACGCTTATGGAAAACCAGCCGGAGCTGTTCGATGAAGCCTCTCAACGAGTGGTTGATATATGTGCCAATACGGTCGCTAAAGTGGCTCAGCTTGTGGTGGAAATCCTGTCGGAAGGAGAATGAGGCATAAAGCGGGTTGATCAGGGGTTGCTTTGAAGGGTGTATAAGGTGTAACTTTAGACAGGATGACAGGATTATCAGGACAGGGATAAATTATGGATATAATCGAAGCGATACTTGCGCGCAAGAGCATCAGGGGTTTCAAGCCTGATCCTGTTCCCAAAGAAATTATTCAGAAGGTACTGGAGCTTGGCACTCGATCACCATCAGCCGAAAACGGGCAGCCCTGGGAGATAACCGTGGTTACAGGCGAGGCGCTCGATAATATTCGGCAGGAGAATATCAGGAAGCTGAATGCCAAGGAGCCGTTTAAGCCGGAAGTGCAAATGCATATTTATGCCGGTATCTATAAACAGCGCCATATGTTACTGGCATCTCAACTTTACGGATTGATGGGCATTGCCCGCCAGGATATGGAAAAGCGGATAGCCTGGGTACAGCGCGGTTTTCGTTTTTACGATGCCCCGGCGGCGGTAATTCTTTCGGCGGAGAGTTCACTTGATGAATCCCCAACCCAGTTTGATCTGGGATGTTTTACCCAGACCATCTGTCTTGCTGCTCTGGATTTCGGATTGGGGACCTGCATTGCGGGGCAGGGTGTTTTGTATCCCGAGGTGGCCAGAAAGTACGCCTCAATTCCCGATTTGCATAGAATAGTGATTTCCATAGCTATTGGCTACCCCGACCCCAACTTTCCGGCGAACGCAATCGAAAGCACCCGCGAGCCGCTGGAGAACGTTACTACCTGGATAGGATTCGATTAGCGTTTATTCAAACAGGAGAGGTTAAGAATCCTTGTGAATAAGTGGTGGCTTCGGGGGTCTGGGGGTTGAGCCTGTAATGTCATTCCCGCGGAGAGGTTTGTGTCACAATGTCATCCTGAGCCGTAGGCGAAGGATCTCGTTCTGATTAGCAATGGTATGGGAGATTCTTCACTGCGTTCAGAATGACATTATGTTTGGTGGCGTTTATAGATTGTGACACAGTCTCGGAGGCGGGAATCCAGATGGGGGAAGAGAAGTGGATTCCGGCTTCGGAGGCCGGAATGACATATCATATTTGTTTGTCGGAGTAACAAAACGATGGAACTTAATGACTACAGCGGCGAATATGATCCCAATTTCAGCCAGGATAAGTTTTCCAAGAAAGTGCTTCTTCGCCTGCTCAAGGCTTATGCCGAGTACATCCTTCGGATTGATGGTTTCTGGTATCTGACCGTTATGAATCGCTGGGGAAATGATGTGGCGGTGGATTGTGATATCGAAGTGTGGGAGCGGGCCAAGCTGTTCGAACTGAAAGCCCTGACCGAGGCCTATAATATCCACGGCGACGACGTGGTCACTTTCATGAAATATCTGCAATTGAATCCGTGGGTGAACCTCAGCAAGTATGAAATGGAAATTTTCAACGATAACCATGCTATCCTGACCCATCATACCTGCCCGACCCTGTTTGCCATTGAAAAAGAGGGGAAAGGGCGTGAGATAAGGCAGTGTGGTGAGATCGGGCCGAAATTCTTCCAGACGATGGCCCATTACTTCAACCCCGCAATTCAGGTGACTGCTCTCAAACTCCCTCCCCGCCAGAGTAAGGATGATATCTGCTGTAAATGGGAGTTCAAGCTGGAAAAATAATATGAATATCAGACTCGAAGAACTCCGTCGTAGATTGGCCCAAAACAGACTCAATGCCTTCTTGGTTTCACAGCCGACCAACAGGCGTTATCTTTCCGGATTTACAGGTTCGGATGGGTTTTTGTTCATCACTCAAAATGAAGCTGTTCTGGCTACGGATTTTCGCTATATCGAGCAGGCTGGTGTTCAGGCCCCGGATTTCCAGGTCAAACGGATTGCCGGGGGATTTGCACAATGGTTTCCGGAACTGGTTATAAAGTCAGGGGCCAACGGTGATGCGTCCCTGGGGGCCGGCCAGGAAACTGTCTTTAAAAACGATGCTGCCGGCGTCAAAAGCCGCATCGATCCTGGCGGCCGACAGATGGTAGCCGGAAATCCGGTTTCCATTAAATATGCTCTTAATTACATAGGGTTTCGGATGGGAAAACCCCGCCCCCCATTAAAAGAACCTAATAAAGAATTAGCAGCAATTATCGAAGAAACCATAAAAAAATACCGGATCGATTTACCGGTCGAATAGTACGGCTGGGGAAATCAGCACTTGAAAAATGCACACTGGCTATATATAATCACATTTAGCTTGAATGAGAGAAAAGACCATCCGACAGCAAACAAAGAAAACAGCAGATAGCCTATGAATAAATCCTCATAGATACGTAAATACCGATCCCCTTCAGGGCTTCAATTGGTGAAAGTAAATTTCATCAATCACTTAAATAAGTAAGGTTTCTCAAATAGATTATCGAGGGGGATGTGTCATATATCAAGCGGGGATATTCCCCGGCCCAACACAAAAATGAGAGTAATCGCAGGTAAATCCAAAGGACTTTCCCTTAAATATCCAAAGGGGCCGCAAATTCGACCAACTGCCGATATGGTTCGTGAGGCTATCTTTTCCGCTTTGGAATCAGCGTCCACTGACTGGACTCGTATCCTCGACCTCTATGCAGGCACCGGAGCACTGGGAATTGAAGCTCTTAGCCGAGGCGCGGAAGAGGCCGATTTCGTGGAAAAAAATCCCAAATGCTGCGCCGCAATCAGAGAGAATCTGGAAAATACTGGCTTTACTCATAAATCAAACGTGTACCGCCTTGATGTGAGCAAAGCTCTTCGCACCCTTAACAAACGCTATTCGCTTATATTTCTGGATCCGCCATATGCTGACAAAAGTGCTACAGATACGCTGGCCAATATAACCGGTTCCAACTTGGTAGAAAATCAAACAACTATCGTGATGGAGCATTCGGAGCGATTGAAGCCTGAGGAAAATTATGGCGCTTTTCGAATGACGAACAAGCTTCATCACGGAGATACCTGCGTTTCAATATTCCGAAGTGGAGGAAGCGAGAATTGACAATCGCTCTTTATCCGGGAAGTTTTGATCCCGTTACATACGGGCATCTGGACATCGCTATCAGGGCATCAGGGATCTTTGATGAGATAATTATGGGAGTTTTCGATACCCCCAATAAGAATCTCCTGTTCACTACCGAAGAAAGAGTAAATCTGATAAAACAAACCACAAAGCATATGCCAAATTTGAGGGTGGAAAGTTACACAGGCATGACAGTAGATTTCGCCAGGAAGATCGGTGCAAAAGTAATAGTGCGGGGCCTCAGGATGAGTCCCGATTTTGAGCGGGAGTTCGAAATGGCACTGATGAACAAGAAGCAGGCACCGGAAATTGAAGTGCTTTGCATGATGGCCAGCGTGCAATACCAGTTCCTGAGTTCCAGCCTTATGAAAGAAGCAGCAAAATACGGCGGCTACATAGCAGATCTGGTACCAGCGCCTGTAGCCGATGCCTTAAGAGAAAAATTGTCCATAGCCAAGAAATAGAAGTAACTAAAACAGGAGGAAAAGAAAATGGCAATGAGGATCACAGATGACTGCATCGCATGCGGGGCATGCGAGGGAGAATGTCCGGTAGGAGCTATATCAGAGGGTGACACCAAGTTCGTAATTGACCCGAAAAAGTGCGTGGAATGCAAAGGCTACCACGATTCACCTCAATGCGCCAGCGTCTGCCCCAATGATGCCGTCGTAAAGGCTTAAGACACTCAAGGTTAAAGGAAAAAATTAAAAGTGGCGCTTTTCACACCCGGGCTTTTTGCCCGGGGATGAAAAGTGATATATTTTAGGGAACCTGGAAAACAAGTGGCGATAACAGGGGTTACCTATTTTTTAGAAAGGGTGCACAAAGAAGGGATCGGGAAATCAGGGAAACAAACCATGGTTCCTTAATAAATACGAAAAACGGGATAACGCCCGCCTTCTTAGCGGAGTCCCATGCATAAGAGCTATTATTCACACCTTTGTCTTGATGAAAACTACCAGCCCCATCAGCAATTTTTAGCAAAGTATCATCTCCGGGCTATTCGAATACCCACATCGCTTTTTTGTTATAATGCAGGTAATAGCAAGATCAAGAGGCACTATAGTCCCAGGCACTAATCAAGGTCAACAGGATAACCCATGACATCCCGGAATCCATTACTGATACTTTTCGACGGGCATGCACTTATCCATCGTGGTTTCCATGCCCTGCCCAATCTTACCACCAGAAAGGGGCAACCCACCGGAGCTGTTTATGGATTTGCCAGCATGCTCCTCAAGGTACTGACTGAATTCAAGCCCGCCTATTGCGCTGTAACCTTCGACAGCGCCGCCCCTACCTTCAGACATATACAGTTCGAAGATTACAAAGCCCAGCGGCCCAAAGCGCCTGATGACCTCATCTCACAGTTTGGAGTTGTTCGGGAACTGGTTCGAGCTTTTAATATCCCCGCCTTCGAAATAGAGGGGTACGAAGCTGATGACATTCTCGGCACTATCAGTAAACATACCAGTATCCGGGAAATTGAAACAATCATCGTCACTGGCGATACAGATATCCTTCAACTTGTTTCCCCTAAGGTTCAAGTTCTCATGCCTCTTGCTCAAAAGTCGTTCAGCGAAACACAACTATACGATGAAGAAGCCGTCCGGCAAAAATATAATCTGATGCCTTTTCAACTCTCAGACCTTAAAGGATTGGTAGGAGACCCTTCAGACAACATACCCGGCGTGCCCGGCATAGGAAAGAAAACCGCTTCAAAACTCCTTTCCGAATTTGCCACAATTGAAGATATTTATCGCCGGATTGATGAGGTAACTCCTGCCAAACTTCAACAGAAGCTGCGAGAAAACGAGGCTATAGCCAGACAAAGTAAAGACCTGGCAACTATCGTCACCGATGCTCCTGTAGATTTTGATCTGGCGGCCTGTGATGTAAGCGATTATGACCGTAATAAGGTTGTCGAGTTATTTCGGAATCTTGAATTCTTCAGCCTTCTGGAAAAGTTACCTTCGGCAATGTCAGAAAGCCAGTGCCAATCCACAGGCCCCAAAAACGGTTCAACCAATTACAAAGTTGTAGATACAACCGAAAAACTCGATGAACTGGTAAACGAGATATCCACATGCCCTATTCTGGCAATCGATACCGAAACCACCAGCATTAATGCACGATACGCTAAACTGGTAGGAATATCCGTATCTTCCGCTGCGGGAAAAAGCTGGTATATTCCGGTAGGACACAACAGGTCCGGAGAGCAAATGCCTCTCTCCCTCGTATCAAGCAGGCTCCAGCCGATTCTGGCAAACACCAGAATTAGCAAAGCGGCCCACAATGCCAAATACGATATGACCGTTCTATCGCGGCATGGAATTGAAGTGGAAAATCTTAATTTCGATACCATGATCGCCGCCTATCTGCTGGGAGAAAAATCTCTGGGCCTCAAGCAACTTGTCTTCAGTAAGCTGGGAATTGAGATGACCCCCATAACCGAACTCATCGGTGCGGGCAACAAGCAAATATCCATGGCAGAAGTGGATATAAATTGCGCCGCCGATTACGCCTGCGCTGACGCCGATATGACCTTCAGGTTATGTCAAGTTATGCAATCCGCATTGATAGCAGACGGAATGGAAAAGCTCTTCTTCGAAGTCGAGATGCCTCTGGTTTCGGTATTACGCCAAATGGAAGAAAACGGCGTGGCCCTTGATACAGAGCTACTGGCCGGCATGTCAGATCAACTGGCTAAAGAAATAGAGAAGAGCGAAAAGGAAATTTATGCCTGGGTTGGCCACGAGTTCAATCTGAATTCCAGCCAGCAACTGGGTAAGGTCCTTTTTGAAGAACTTAAATTGCCAACTTCCCGGAAAACCAAAAGCGGCTACTCAACCGATGCCAGCGTTCTCGAAGGACTGAAAGGTATCCATCCCGTGGTGGGATATCTACTCGATTATCGGCAGCTTTCCAAGCTCAAATCAACCTATGTTGATACCCTCCCCACACTGGTCGACCCGGATACAGGTAGGGTTCATACCAGCTTCAATCAAACCGTTGCTGCCACCGGCAGGCTTTCATCAAGCGACCCCAACTTGCAGAATATCCCCATTCGCACCGAAATCGGGAGGAAAATCAGGCAGGCATTCATCGCCCCGGGGGATGACTGCTTCCTGATATCAGCCGATTACTCACAGGTGGAACTCAGGGTACTGGCCTATCTTTCGCAGGACCCCAATCTTCTCGCTGCCTTCGCCAATGATGAGGATATTCACACCGCTACCGCAGCTCAGGTCTTCAATGTGGCAAAGGAGGAAGTGAATTCGGAAAAGAGACGCATTGCCAAGGTAGTAAATTTCGGGGTGATCTACGGCATGAGCGATTACGGACTGGAACAGGCAACCAGCCTTTCCCGCCAGGAAGCGGCTGATTTCATCGATTCATACTTCAAAAGATACAGCAAGGTCAAGGAATACCTGGATTCCACCAAAAAACAGGCCATAGAAAAAGGATACGTACAAACCGTACTGGGCAGGAGGCGTTACATTCCGGAAATCAAGTCATCGGATTATCAGGTTCGCCAGGCCGCCGAGAGGATGGCCATAAACATGCCTGTTCAGGGCACCGCCGCCGATATCATCAAACTGGCCATGATCAGAATTCAAGATGAAATAACCCGGCGCCATCTCCAGAGCAAAATGATCATCCAGGTTCATGATGAACTTGTGTTTGAAGCGCCGCAAAAGGAAATCGAGTCCATGAAACAACTGGTTCAGGAAATTATGCCCTCAGCCATGGAGATCGGCATACCGCTCAAAGTAGATATGAAAATCGGCCGTAACTGGGGAGAAGCGGAATAACTCAAGGAGAGCCTGAAGAATAAAGTGCTATTCACAATAGATAGTGATTCATTGTATAATAGACTGCGATAAAAAGGCTGGTTGAGGGTCAAGTGCTCTCAGCCTTTTTGATTCTCGTCTCCCCATCGAGGGCCATTAGTAAATTTAACAGAGCCCAAGTCTTTCAGATTCAAAGTTAACACTTATGTAAAAAAGGAAAATTGCATGACTGAAGAAAAAGTGCTTCTCACTGCCGAAGGGGTAAAAAAACTCCAGGCCGAGCTCGACTCACTCATAGAAACGCGCCGCCCGGAGATACTGGAACTATTAAAACGAGCTAAGGAAAGAGCAGATACCGCCGACAGCGCTGAATACGAAGAAGCCCAGAATACACAAAGGCTTGTCGAAGGCCGCATCGCCGATCTGGAGCGTATGCTCAAAGATGCCGAGGTTGTGCCCGAAGAAAAGGCTCCGGCCAGGCAAGTTAAGTTTGGTTTCAAAGTCACCGTGGAAAATGAGGCCGGTGAGAAAACAAAATATACTATTGTAGGAAGTCCGGAAAGCGATCCCGAAGAAGGAAAAATATCCAACCAGTCTCCGGTAGGCAAGGCTCTTCTGGGTAAACATCCGGGAGACGAGGTAGAGGTAATAGCACCAAAAGGCAACTTCAAACTCAAAATAATCTCTATTGCCAAGAAGTAGGACCTGTGACGGAAAGAAAGGAAGACCAGACTAAAAGTCGGCTCGATAAACTCCAGCGCATCAGGGAACTGGGGATAAATCCATATCCCACTCACTACAAACGCACTCATTCCTCTCAGCAAGCGATTGCGCTCTTTCGGGAAAATGAAGATAACCCCGAAACTGTAAAAGTGGCCGGACGCATCACCGCGATGAGACTGATGGGCAAGGCCAGTTTCATGGATATCAGGGATGGAGCCGGAAAAATTCAGGCCTATTTCAAAAGGGACGCCCTCGGCGAGGAAAAAAGCGATTTCCTGCAAAATCTGGATATCGGAGATTTCATCGGGATCGAGGGGCCACTCTTTAAAACCAGAACCGGCGAGATAACAGTTAAGGTCTTGGAATTTACATTCCTTTCCAAGTCACTGGAACCCCTTCCGGAAAAATGGCACGGCCTCACCGACACGGAAAAACGTTACCGGCAGCGGTATCTTGATCTCATCTCCAACGAAGAAGTACGGAATATCTTCCAGAAGCGATCGGAAATTATTTCGGCCATGCGCCGCTATCTGGCGAACGAAGGTTTCATGGAAGTGGAGACGCCTGTATTGCAGCAAGTCGCCGCCGGGGCTCTGGCTAAACCGTTTGCCACTCACCATAATGCTCTGGATCGTGATCTCTTCCTGCGAATCGCCACGGAACTTCATCTCAAACGGCTCATTATCGGCGGATTCGAAAGGGTATTTGAAATCGGGCGGGTTTTCCGCAACGAAGGCATTTCCATCAAACACAACCCGGAATTCACCACGCTGGAAAGTTATCAGGCCTACGCCGATTATGAAGAGGTGATGGACATGACGGAAAGGATGATTTCCTCCATCGCCCGCGAAGTTACGGGTTCAACCAGAGTGAATTTCGGGGAGAAGACAATTGAATTCGCGCCTCCGTGGTCACGTATCCCGCTACGCGATGCTATTAAGGAAAGGAGCGGCATCGATTTTGATCAATTCCCTGACCCCGCTTCCCTGTCAGCCCGAATAAAGGAATCCGGAATACCTGTTGACGATGGCTTAAGCTGGGGAAAACTGGTCGATCACCTCCTTTCCGAGACCGTCGAGCCCCATCTCATCCAACCAACTTTCCTGACCGATTACCCGGTAGAACTCTCACCTTTGGCCAAGAGGAAATCAGGGAAAGAAAACCTGGTTGAGAGATTTGAGGCCTTCTGTGGCGGCATGGAGATCGCCAATGCCTTTTCGGAATTGAACGACCCGCAGGATCAGCGAGCCCGCTTCGCAGATCAGGAAAGGATGCGAATCGAATTTGGCGACGAAGAAATGGAACGTACCGATACCGATTTCCTTACGGCTCTCGAGTACGGCATGCCGCCGACCGGCGGACTCGGCATCGGGATAGACAGGCTGGTAATGCTGCTGACCGGGCAACATTCCATTCGCGAGGTAATCCTCTTCCCACAGCTACGCTCTAAGGAGTGATTCCTATGCTGGCAATACAGTTCATTCGGCAAAACCCTGATCTGGTGAAGGAAGCGCTTTCCAAACGCCATGACACCGCTCCCATCGATGAAATACTGCAAACCGATGCCGACTGCCGCAAGCTGATGCAGGAAATCGATTCTCTCCGGGAACGGCGCAACAAGGCGAGCAAAGAGATCAGCCAGATGAAGGAAAAGTCTCCCCAAATAATCGCCGAGATGCGCGAGGTAGGAGACAAAATTAAAGAACTGGAAGGTAAAGCGGCAAAACTCTCCGATCAGCTTAACGACCAGCTTCTGCGGATTCCCAATATCCCGCAGGAAAGCGTGCCTGTGGGAGAAGACGAAAGCGGCAATGTGGTAACTCGCCACTGGGGTGAACTGCCAAAATTCGATTTCAAACCTAAGCCTCACTGGGAACTGGGCGAAGCGCTGGATATCATTGATTTTGAACGGGGAGTAAAGCTTTCCGGCACTCGATTCTATGTACTTAAAGGCCCCGGAGCCCGGCTGCAGAGGGCGCTTATCGATTTCATGCTCGATCTGCACACAAAAGAACACGGCTATCTGGAAACGTACCCGCCATTCATGGTCAAAGCTGAATGCGCTCTCGGATCGGGTAATCTGCCCAAATTCGCCGATAACCTCTATCACGATGCAACTTCCTTCCGCTTCGATATAAGTCTGGATGGAGTCTTTCGTCATGGAATCGGGTTATTCGAATTTGACCGGAGAAATGGTAAGCTGGAAAAAGCCAGGTTTTTCTGGAAAGAAACAGAAAAGGAGCAAAACTGATATGAAGATAGAAGGGAAAACAGCTTTTATCACCGGCGGGGCCAGCGGACTTGGCGCCGCTACTGTTCGCCGTTTGCACGGGATGGGAGCGAACGTGGTGGTCGCCGATATGAACCAGCCAAAAGGCGAGGCCTTGTGTTCCGAACTTGGAGCAAGGGCGGCTTTCGCCATGGTTGATGTAACCAACACTAATACGGTGCAATCTGCTGTGAAGCTAGCCGTGAAAAAATTCGGGGGGATTCATATTCTGGTGAACTGTGCCGGCACTGGCTGGGTGCAGAAAATCGTGGGAAAGGAAGGGCCTCACGATCTGGATGTGTTCGTGAAAATAATTAATCTGAACTTGGTGGGAACCTTCGATGCGATTCGCCTGGCTGCTTTCGAGATGCAGAACAATGAGCCCAACGAGGATGGCGAGAGAGGTGTGATCGTTAATACGACCTCGGTGGCTGCCTTCGATGGCCAGATGGGGCAGGTAGCTTATGCCGCCTCCAAAGCCGGAGTGGTGGGCATGACGCTGGTGGCTGCCCGGGATCTGGCACGTTCCGGTATCCGATGCTGTTCCATCGCTCCCGGCGCTTTCGATACACCGCTCACCGGATTTATGGCGCCCCAGGCAAGAGAGGCTTTAATACAGCAAACTCAATTCCCCAAGAGATTTGGACATCCCGATGAATTCGCCTCGCTGGTTCAGCATATCGTGGAAAATTCCTTCATGAATGGAGAGACCATTCGCCTGGATGGAGCCATCCGCATGCCTCCAAGATAGGGCATAGGGGGTCTTTTCAGGAATCTTTGCAGGGGAGGTGGTTTATGGCATCAGGGGATTTCAAAGCAAAATACGGGCCGTGGGCTTTGATAACCGGCGCCGCTCGCGGGCTGGGTGCGGAGTTTGCCCGGCAGGTCGCTGATCGCGGACTCAACGTGGTACTCGTTGACCTGCTGGCAGATGACCTCGTAGCGACGGCAAAGAGAATTGAGTCAGGCACCGGCCGGGAAACCCGAACTGTGGTAGCAGACCTCTCAAATCCGGATTTCATCGACATCGTCAGGCAGGAAACTGAGGGAATTGAGATCGGGCTGCTCATCTGCAATGCCGCTATCTCAAAAGTGGGCCCGTTCTTTGATGCTGATCTTAATTCAAAGCTGGCTACAATTGCGGTCAACGTGCAATCGCCACTGATACTGGTCCACGAGATGGGAGCAAAGATGAGGGAGCGTCAGCGCGGCGGCATCATTCTTCTTTCCTCAGCATCGGCGCTGCAGGGCACGGCTTTGAGCGCCAATTATGCCGCCACCAAGGCGTATAACCTGATTCTGGCGGAGAGTTTGTGGTACGAACTGCGCCGGGAGGGAGTGGATGTGCTGGGATTCATGCCCGGGCCAACTAACACTCCCGGTTATGCGGATTCAAGCCCTCGACTTGAACGCGTACCGCAGATGAAGGTGATGGAACCAAAAGAGACGGTTGCCGAGGCACTGAATGCGCTGGGCAAAGGGCCCAGCCACATTGCAGGCAGGAAGAACAGGCGCAATGCTTTTCTGATAAACAGGCTTTTTTCGCGCCGGAAAGCTACCGAACTGGTAGGGAGAACCATGCGGGCCTGTTATGGCAAGCGATGAGAAGGGAGGATCGAGATGATGAAGAGCTACCGGAAGGAACTGATTTTCAATGTCACGGGCAGAAGGGCTTTCGTACGTATAACCCCTGATGTGGAGAAGGCGCTTGAGGAAAGCGGCATTATGGAAGGACTGTGCCTGGTGAACTCCATGCATATCACAGCCTCTGTGTTCATCAACGATAACGAACACGGATTGCACCAGGACTACGAGGAATGGCTGGAGCAACTGGCCCCGCACGAGCCTGTCGAGCATTACCGGCATAATCGCACGGGCGAGGACAACGCCGATGCCCATCTCAAGCGGCAGGTGATGGGTCGGGAAGTGGTGATTGCAGTCACAGAGGGCAAGCTGGATTTCGGCCCGTGGGAAGAGATATTCTACGGCGAATTCGACGGTGGGCGCCGAAAGCGCGTGCTGGTTAAGATTATCGGGGAGTAGTTGATTTTTTCAGATTTTTACAACCTTGGTATTATGGGACCGGGTTCTTTGCCGTAAGAGCGGGCCGTGGCCGCCCTGCCCCGGGCGCAGGTCCATCCCCGGCTTACCGGATGTGAAGGGTCGCCCTCGATGCGGGTGATCTTCTCACCTTCCCGATAAACGAGCATGCCGCATCGGGAGGAGCAGAATCTGCAACTTGTTCTGATAATCACGGCTCAACTTCCGGCGCAAATAAAACCGTCTTCGGTTTGAGTTCCATGTATTCCGCCAACTCCTTCACCGTGCCGTATTTCATCACTCCGGCCTGGCAGTGCCTCACGCAGGCGGGCTGAAACCCGTTGCCGACCCTTTCCTTGCAAAGATCACATAGATCGGTGGGAACGGGAATGTAATCGAAAGTCCATTTATCCTCGGCATACTGCATCGGGCCTGACTGGAGAATTCTTATTCCCCACTGGCCTTCCGGCAAATCGTGCTCCTGTTTGCAGGCAATCTCGCAAGTGTGGCAGCCGGTGCAAAACTGGTAATCGATCAGCAATCCGAATCTGGCCATGTTATTCCTTCTGCAACTAAATATGATATGTCATTCCGGCCCCCGAGCCGGAATCCAATCCCCTCCCGCCTTGTAAACTTTGCAGATCAGGCTCTTGTAAGGGGCGCAATACCCCGAAGGGCCGTGCTGTCCCCACGGCAATAACTGATTGATGTTACAATCCCACACCCCGAACAGGGTCGGTTCCGCCCCTTCTTTTTCAGGATACCACCAGCCATGTTTGGCGTGAACCACTCGCGGATCGATGGTGGTAACGAGTTTGGCTTTCTGTTTGCAGCGCCCGTGGCTGTTTTCGATCCAGACCCAGTCACCATCAGCGATTCCATTCCTGGCGGCGGTATCCGGGTGTATTTCCACTTCCGGGTCGGGATCGATTTCCCTCAATTGCGGTATTTGCCGGTGTTCGGAGTGGAACAAACCCCATGAGCGAGCCCCGGTGGTAAGTATCAGCGGATATTCCTCAGCCAGTTCAGGGGTGCTCACCGGACTTTCCGGTGGTTCCTTGTAATAGGGCAAGGGATCGAGCCCGATCTTCTCGAAAGCGGGGATATACAGGTTGAATTTCCCGTTTTCGGTTCGAAAACCGGGGGCGCGATCCCGTCTCAGCAGCCCCTTTTCGTATTTGCGATACTCGAAGGGAGCATAGCGGGGAATGGGCCTTTCTCTCAACTCAGCAAAAGTGAGGCCGGCCTCGACCAGCAGCGAATCGAGCATTTGTTCCACGTTTTCCCACGGGAAGCTTTGCGGATTGAGCCGCCTGCCGACTTCCAGCAGGATTTGCTCATCGGATTTGGCTTCGCCAACCTGCACTATCTTGTTGATTGCTCTCAAGGGCCCCCACCATCCCCCGACGAATTCCGCCCGGATGCTGTCGCGTTCCAGCACTGAAGCTGCGGGGAGAATCAGATCGGCACATGCCATGGCTGAAGGGTTCATGAACAAATCCACCGAAACCACGAAATCGCAGTTGCGCAATGCCTGATATGCTTTTCTCGGATCGGCGCCGGTGCAGGTGAGCGGGTTGGTGGCCTCGAGCCAGGCCATCTTGAGCGGATATGGTTTTCCGCTGTACATGGCCTCGGCCATCTTATCAGGGTGGGCCCCCTTGAAGAAGGGAAAATCCTTTCGTCCCAGCGTTTTCTTTAAAATATCCCCGGGGACATCTTCGATCCCCCACGCAGCGGGAGGCAGTTTAGGGTAATCAACACCGGGCCGATTGATGATATTCCCGCCGGGGACATCCACATTCCCCGTCAATGCCCAGAGGTCCTGAACTCCCATAAGGGTGGACATTCCATCCTGATGCTGCTCAAGGGCTACCCCCCACTGAATTGCCGCCGGTTTACTGGTGGCATAAAGCCGAGCAGCTTTGATTAATTTCTCTTTCGGCACCCAACTGATCTCCTCCACCCTCTCGGGAGGGAACTGGGAAGCCCTTTCCTTCAGAACTTCAAAGCCGTCTGTCCATTTTTCCACGAACTCTAGGTCGTACAGGTTCTCGCTGATGATGATATTAATCAGCCCGAGAGCTATGGCCGGATCGGTGCCGGGACGCATTTGAAGCCAGATATCCGCCCGGGAGGCAAGCCATGTAAGGCGCGGGTCAATGACGATCAGTTTCGTTCCCCGTTTCATGCATTCCACGATCCAGTAACCCATGAAGGAATCGGGATTGGAGACCACGGGATTGTTGCCCCAGATTATCATGCATTCCGGCGGAACCCAGTTGGGATTGTCGTAGCGATCGGGGAACATCTGGGAGCAATCGGCCCAGGCGAATCCTCCGAAGGTCGCCTGCATGGCATTCATTTTGGGGACGTAGCAGGAAAGCCCGCTGAAAAATCCGGGTGCCATGTTGGGGGTGCCGAAAGCCGAGTAACTCAGCTTGGCGAGGATGTGATTGATATTTCTTCCCGTGCCGGTCAGCACGGTAATAGCTTCGGGGCCAAATTCTGTTTGAATCCGGCGAACGTTCTCTTCGACGAGGTTTAAAGCCTCATCCCAGGAAATCCGCTGCCATTTCCCCTCGCCGCGGTTTCCCGCTCGCTTAAGGGGATGCGTTAAACGATATGGACTGTGAACAACCTTGGGTAATGAAAGGCACCGGACACACAACCTCCCCTCATTAAAAGGGATCTCCGGGTCACCTTCCACCTTGATGACCGTGTTATCTTTACTGTAAACCAGTATGCCACACTGGTTATGACACCCTGGCCCTGACCATGGGAGGGTTCTGGTCACCACGAAATCACCCTCCTGCCATCGCCAGGGTCTGTTTTGATTCCTCATAAAAGACCATACCCCCGACAAAAATGCTTATCGGGGGTATCGGGTTTCTTTATGGTTTTGGCTTTTTATTTTTTCCCGATTCGGAACACCTTGGTGCCACACTTCGGACATACACCCTTAGTGGCAGGCTTGCCATTTTTCATGGTGATACTCTGTGGATTCTTGATCTCAACCTTCTTGCGACATTTCATGCAATATGCTTCCATCGGTAACACCTCCTTTGTTACGAAGGATAACCTAATTGAGCACATATGTCAAGGCCTGATTTCTTCCAATGGGTCTCAATCTCTTATGACAGGGACTAAAAAACACGTTCTTTTCGTATTCTGTCCCTGATGATCTTTGCCTGATGAACAAGCGAATCCGGCTCTTCTTTCCCCGGGGCTTCCCACGGTTTGCCCAGCCCCAAATCGGTGGCAATGATCTTGTAGCAATTGTAAGCTTCGGCTGAACTGGCGTTCGCGCCCGGATGCCAGGAAGCCCCGGTAGCATAAAGGTTCTGAATCGGAGTGCGGTGATTGGCCAGTTCCGGGATGGGACGATTTTCATTGCGCTGATATTGAGGGCAATCGATAATGGCATTGCTCCCGTCCGGCCCAAGATTTCTCATGCGAAGGTTATCGTAAGGGGTATTGGCATGGCATCCGATGATATTGTCCCATGTTATGTTGGGGGCATGTTTCTGCCACAGGTCAACCAGTTCATGCATGTAACGCTCCCGTATCCGGGCCCATTCTTCCGGTGTGTAGGCGCTGGCCGGCGGGCCAAGCTGCTCATGAACAGCGATGTGCATCCCTTCCGGCGCATAGCTTGGATCAGCTATGCTGTGACACCAGATTACCGGATTATAATCCTTCAACGGAGCCCATTCCCCCAGCTTTCGATAGTTGCACTCCCGGGCAACATGATTAGGATCAGCATTGTCGGTAAGCCCCAGCCAGAAACACTGATTCACGTCGGGGTTGAAATCAGCAACTTCATACTGCGGGGCCTCGTGCAGAGCAAAACTGTAATCCATATAGCAGGAAAATCCGGTTTCCAGCAGGTCAATGCGCCGCGTGATCTTTTCGCTCAAATATTCACGGCCTATCAACTCGAAACAAAGTTGCGCAGGATTCAGAGTGCTCACGACCAGCTTTCTAGCATCAATCCGGCTACCATCTTTGAGCCTGATTCCTCTGGCGGTTCCATTTTCGATGATTACCTTATCGACATGGGTATGCGTGAAGAATTTACATCCCATGCCAATGAGTATCTGGTAAGCGGCATGAGCTATCTGATGGGTTCCTCCTCTGGCAAATCCCAGCGTTGGCATTGTGGCTGCTATCCCGAACGAACTGGCTCCTGTTCCCGGCTCATTGACATCCATTACGCTGGTCAGTGCAAAACGCACAACGCAATACTGCAACTGAGGACTTTCCCAGAGTTCCCGGGCAGCGCGCAATTGACTGGCGGACAAAATCAGGGAATCGGGCTCGAATCCGGCTTTAACAAGATCCGTGTATACTGCCATCTGCCGTTCCAATACCTGCGGAGTCATGCGGAACTGGGCCGGATTGAACAGCATATCGATCTGGACTTTCTGAACCGAGTCGAGCTGCCATAATCCCCAGAGTTTCAGCCAATTCTCGGCATCCTTGGTGGAAAAGCGGGCGATCTCGGCTGCGCTGCGTTCCTGAGTGGGATCATGCTTATCGCTGTAGATCACCAGACAATTCTGATCTTGAATAAAAGAGGCTCCGTCAGCGGCGGGGTACTGATCGATCCGGGCTCCATAATCCCAGAATTGGGGGAAATCCCGCCAGATGGGGACATAATACCAGGGCAGGATTATGTTGGCATGGGTGTTACCCCTGAACCCCCCGGCAGCTATTTCTTCGGTAGCAAGGCATCCGCCAATTTCGTGCCTGCGTTCGAAAATGCCGACACTCATCCCTCCATACTCGATCAAATACATGGCCAGAAAGAGGGCTTTAGTTCCGCCGCCAATTATTACGGCATCAAATGTTTCATCCGGCATTTTGCTCCTGTGCCATTCCAGGATTGAACCGGAAGCCGCTTCCGCAATTCAAATCTGAATTCCCTCCCTCGAGTGAATGACGTTGTAGTAGTGAAGGCCGGTATCATCCAGCCGCTGGCCGGTAAACAGTTTGTCAGTCTGCAAATCACCGGTCATCAGTCTGGTTGTCCCGAAGGGGAAATACTTCACGGTCGCCACTTCATTGCCGTTCTCATCGGTGGTCACAGATGTACCCGTCAAATGATCCTCGTGGGTGTATTCTAATTCATTTCCCTTCTTAAAAGCAATCCGCCGGTTGCCGAGGTAATAGTAAGTTGTTTCTGTTCCACTAGACAGGTTCTTTTCGAAGTATTTGTTCACATAGAGAATAATCTGGCCGTTTTCAATCTTCATCACCCGGTTGCCGTCGCCATCGTAGAAGAAGGATGCAGTGCTGGTACCGAAATTGGTATTATGTCCGCGGATTTGCTTAAATTATAGCTTGATGCCGAGATACTTCCGTATGTGTTTAGCAAGGTCGTTGTCGATCTCTGTGTGGCGGGGGACGGGTTGCTTTTGGCCGGTAGAGGGATTAAGGTAAATATCGTGTTTCGCGCCGGAACGAAGCGGGACACATCCGGCTTGGGTCTCATCCCGCGGCGGCGGTCGAATTCTCTGAGAAATCGCTTGCGCAAGCGCACCGACTTCGGGGTCAGTTCCACCAGTTCATCTTGTTCGATGTACTCCAGTGCCTCTTCCAGTTCCGGTCGCCAGGCGGTCTTAAGTATAATCGTGGTATCTTTGGCTGCCGCACGCATATTGGTGAGCTTTTTCTGGCGGGTAATGTTGACATCGATATCATTGTCTTTGCAGTGCTCGCCGACAATCTGACCTTCGTATACCTCGTCGCCGGGCTCCACAAAGGCGGTGCCCCGATCAGCAAGCTGGTCAAGCGCATACGTGGTAACATGGCCGGAACTTGAGGCAACCATTACTCCATTGGTTCTGCCGGGAAGCTCTCCCCGGAAATCTCCATACTCCATGAACCGGTGATTCATGACCGCTTCCCCTTTGGTAGCAGTCAGCAGCTTCGATCGTAAGCCGATAAGTCCGCGCGAAGGAACCTTGAATTCGATGTGCGTGTGAGTTCCCATAGTCGTCATATTCCTCATCTCGGCGTGCCGGTCTCCCAGCAAATGCATTACCGCGCCCACACTTTCATGCGGCACGTCAACTACCAGAAGCTCAAGGGGCTCCTGCTTTTTGTTTCCGTCATACCGATAGATAACTTCCGGTTTACCCACCACAAGTTCGTATCCTTCGCGACGCATATTTTCCAGCAGAATGCCGAGGTGAAGGATCCCCCGTCCCGAAATTATGAATTCATCCCCTTTTTCCTCTAATCTAAGCGCCACATTCGACTTCAACTCTTTTCGGAGGCGTTCAAGGATTTGCCGGCTGGTAACATACTTGCCTTCACGGCCGCTGAAAGGGCCGTCGTTTACCCGAAAGACCATATGAATTGTCGGTTCATCAAGGGCCACTGTCGGCAGAGGGATGGGATTATCAATGTCAGCGATGGTATCTCCAATATCGAAGTGCTCCAGTCCCACCACGGCGAACAGGTCCCCGACCTCAATGCGATCCACTTCCCTGCGGCCCAGGCCGTCAAACCGGAACAACTGACTGATTCTCTGTTTCGAATGGTTGCCTTCACGGTCTATAACGATAACATCTTTACCTGCCTGCATCGTTCCTGCGAATACCCGGCCTATGCCGATACGTCCGACGTAATCGTTATAGTCGAGCGTCGTTATTAGCGCCTGCAACGGTGCGTCAGCCTCGAACCGCGGGGCAGGAACATTTTCGATGATGGCATCAAATATATCATGAATGTCGCCTGCCTTAGCTTTCGTGATATCCCTTGAAGCCCATCCTTCTCGCCCCGAAGTGTAAATTATAGGGAAATCGAGGGCGATATCCGAAGCGCCCAAGTCTATCAGCAGATCAAAAACCTCATTGACTACCTGTTTGGGTTGTGTATCCGGGCGATCCATCTTATTGATCACCACGATCGGCTTGAGGCCCAGAGCAAGCGCTTTAGAAAGAACGTAGCGAGTCTGCGGCATGACGCCTTCGAAGGCATCTACCAGAAGCAGCACACCATCGGCCATCCTTAGAACCCGCTCAACCTCGCCGCTGAAATCCGAATGCCCCGGCGTATCGACGATATTAATGTGGAATTTTTTACCCTTGTGATCGGTGTAATCGATGGCGCAATTCTTGGCCAGAATGGTAATCCCCCGTTCGCGTTCCAGCGGGTTGGAATCGAGGATCAATTCCCCGGAAAGTTCCCCCTTGCGAAACTGGCCGCTCTGGCGCAGGAGCTGATCGACCAGTGTGGTCTTGCCGTGATCAACATGCGCGATAATGGCTACATTTCGAATATTTTCACTGCTCATGGATTTCTCACATAATATACTAAGATTGCTGTTCATGCAAGCTCCAAAGTGACGGCATTTCTACGGATTCTATATTTGCCGGCTTTGGCCAGCGTTTGGGCCACATATTCCTGCGGCACATCAACCAGTGTGTGCTTTTCCAGAATATTTATCGCCCCAATAGAATAACCGGGAATATTTGCGTAGTGGGCTATCGATCCCACCACATCAGCAGGGCTAAGACCATGTGCTTTGCCCGCACTGAGCGTCAAACGCACCATTCCCTGTTCATGTGAACTCTTTGTACCGTTGCGACCGTTTCCGCTTCTGGTACGTTTAAACTCACGCTGGGCTTTCTGAGGACGCACTTCCACTATCTCGCTAATGGGTGCAATCGGGCGTTGCTTTTCCTCTGCCCGGGCCATTTTGAGGGCTGTCGCTGCAATTTGAACCGGATCGTGGCCTGCCTCTGCCAGTTCGGTAACGATCTGGCGTTCTTTCTGGCAACGGCCACGCTTCAGCCAGACCATTAACTCGTTTAGTAACTGCGCTTCCCGATGTTCCTCGATTTCCTTCACCGTAGGAATTTCTATTTTGGTGATCTTCTGCTTGGTGAATCCCTCGATCCGATGTAAGCGCCACTGTTCCTTCACGGTCAGCAGGGTAATGGCAATACCCGTCTTCCCGGCTCTTCCCGTGCGTCCTACGCGATGTACGTACAATTCCGGATCCAGTGGCAAATCATAGTTGAATACGTGCGAAATATCATCGATATCCAGCCCGCGAGCGGCTACGTCAGTAGCCACAAGCACGGTGATCTGGTTATTCCGAAATCGATTCAGAACCTGTTCGCGGGTCTGCTGGCTCAAATCGCCGTTCAAAGCTTCGGCGGGAAAGCCGCGTCCCATAAGTTCATTGACGAGATCGCCGGTACCGATACGTGTGCTGACGAAGATCAAGGCACTGGTGATATCCTCGATCTCAAATATCCGCGTGAGAGCCGCCAGTTTATCCTCTCTACTGTTGACCAGGCAATATCGGTGATCGACACTATCAACCGTAAGATGTTTGCTTTTAATGGTAATGGATTGCGGGGAATGCATGTATTTACTGGCCAGACTGTGAACCTCAGGCATGATAGTGGCGGAAAAGAGAGCGGTCTGGCGCTCTGAAGGAGTTTTGTTGAGAATTCCTTCGATATCTTCGATGAAACCCATGCTGAGCATTTCATCGGCTTCATCGAGAACGACGGTACTCACATGGCTGAGGTCCAGTTCCCCTTTGTCGATCAGGTCCAGCAGTCGTCCGGGGGTTCCCACCACAATATCCACTCCCTGTCTGAGGCGGCTGATCTGCTGGCCGTACGGTTGCCCGCCGTAGACTGCCAGCACGCGCACATTCTGGCAACTGCCGTACTCGGATGTGGCGTGTGCAACCTGCATCGCCAGTTCCCGTGTAGGAGCCAGAACTAAGGCCTGCACGTAGCGTTGCCCTCGTTTCAGGGTTTGCAGGATAGGCAGAGCGAAGGCTGCTGTTTTGCCGGTGCCAGTCTGGGCCTGACCGATAACATCATTCCCTGCCAGCATTAAGGGAATAATCTGTGATTGAATAGGTGTCGGGGTGGTGTATCCAAGTGCAGTCACTGTCTGCACCAACTGCGGGTGCAGACCCAATTGGTCGAATTCGGTTGTCATTATACTCCTGCTTGCGTCGTTTAAAGTCCACTGTATTACCTGATCCTCACGGATCAGGGTCCCTATTGCTTTCAACAGCCGACTCCGCCGCGCAAGTAAGAGCCTGCTGTCACCACAAAAAAACCGCTTACCTCTCGTAGAAAGGTCAGCGGCATTTCTGCAGCGCATATCCTTGGTTTACGTGGCGATTGTTAGTATAACATAAACAAACGGGCTTGTCTTGTTTTTCAAGGGAATGGTCAAAAAGGGCGCGATTTAATTGCGCCCTTTTTGATAACTGATAACTACTTGCTACAACTAAAACCCCAACGCCTCTCCCAGAGCCTTCCATTGATTCCCGGTGGTGCCCATCTGGATATCGTAGGCTTTCTGGTGGCGGAAATAATACGGGAGGTCATGATTCATATCCACCCCGACACCGGCATGGATTCCCTGCGCACCAAAGGAAATCCGCTGGGTAGCGATATTGGCAAATGCTTTAGCAACAGCCACTTCCTTCTCGGCAGGCAGTCCTTCGCTCAAGCGCCATATGGCCCGGTAGGTGGTCCAGCGAGCGCCGTTAGCGTCGATAAACATATCGGCCATGCGATGCTGCACAGCCTGAAAAGTGCCGATGGGACGATCGAATTGAACCCTGTTCCGTGCATATTCAGCAGTTATCTCCAGTTCAAACTGGGCTCCGCCGATCATTTCCGCACACTGGATGGCAGTGGCCTTGAGAATTGCCGATTTGACTATCCCCAATCCCTCATTCACTTTTCCCAGAACATCGCTCGATGAAACCGATACCCCATCCAGCGCCACTTCAAACTGCTTGTCATCGGCAATGGTCTTCAATGGAGTTAACGAAATGCCCGGCGACTTGGCATCGACGATGAAAACGGTGATTCCCCTCTCATCGCCCGGCGAACCTTGCGTTCGGGCAACCACGAGGATATGATCGGCAACCGAAGCATACGGCACGAAGAGCTTTGTTCCATTGAGTATGAACCTGCCATCTTTAGCAACAGCTTTGGCAGCAACAAACTTTGGTTCGGAATCCACTTCAGGCTCGAAGATTGCCATGGTCAGAATGGTTTTTCCCGCGGCGACTCCGGGGAGGAAGGATTTCTTCTGCTCCTCGCTTCCGTGTCCCAATACAGGGTATGCTCCCAGCATGAGCGTACTGAACATGGGCCCGATCATGGCAGCCCGCCCGAATTCCTCAAAAAGGACGGCAAGATCAAGCAATGTCATGCCGGCCCCCTCATATTTCTCCGGTATGGCAACACCCATCCAGCCCAATTCGGCCATCTTGTCCCAGATTTGGGGGGAATGTCCGGTTTCGCTGGCCTCGATCTCCGCTATCACGGATTTGGGGCACTCTGTGCTAAGAAAGTCCCTCGCCGATTTTCTTAATAATTGCTGTTCTTCACTCAGTGCGAAGTCCATAATTCACCTGCCTTTTTATTTATCAATTTCATCCTCACCTCAACCAGCTCCATCAAGGGAGCGGGAGTCCTCTCTCCCATTGGGGGAAAGAGTTAGAGAGAGGGGTTTGTCTATGCTTTTCTCAAAATCATGCCGTCGGCCGGGCCTCCGGCTCCGCTGGCAATAAGGACTGTATCAGCACTTGCCACCTGATTCGTCGAGGTGCCTCGAATCTGACGCACAGCCTCAACGATTCGAGTGGTAACGAATCTGCCCTGCCCGATTGAGCCTCCATCCCCAGAGCTTCCAGCTGCAATGGAACATAGGGAGAAAAGGTATCATCCAGCATGGCTACCCTAATCTCTTCAGGCCCGATTCCGGCAATGCGGTAGAGCCTCTTTGCCATGTTCTTCATCTCCGGTAAATCGGTGATTACGTCCCGGGAGTAACTCGTATAGAGTTGTCCTTCGGGGGCCATTCCCGATGCCACAGACGTGATGATGGCGGGCTTCTGCTTCAGGGCTCTGGCTCTTTCGGGAGTGGTGATAACGATGGCAATAGAACCATCGACTTTGGGGGCGCAATCCAGCTCACGTATCGGATCGGCGATCAGTTTGGATTGCATGTAGTCATCGATGCTGATCGGCTTATTGTAGAAGATCGCATTCGGATTCTTAGCTGCATTTTCGCTGGCCACCACCGGTACCCATCCAAGCTGCTGGGGGCTGATGCCGGTTTCGTGTATATACCGCCGATACATCATGGCCACATAACCGGGTTCACCGATCAACCCAAAAGGCGAAAAGAAATCATATCGAACCATGTCCAGCGAATCGTCGCGGAACTCTCTGGCGACCAGAAAATCGGAGATGCACCTCTCCGGGCCCGAAGCGCGATGGGCGGTCTGGTAATAAACGCAGTAATTGCACAGCCCCCCGGCCACGGCGTGAACGGCGTTCATCATGGCACTGGTGCCCCAGTGGTTCTCACTGTGATAGAGCAGGTTATCGATTCCCAGACCTTTCATTGTGTATGTCGGGTCGGGCCCATCATCGACACTTTTCACCATCCCGTCGATATCTTCGATATTCATACCGGCATCTTCGGCGGCAAGCTTGATGGCCTGACAGGCCGTATACCATTCCGTTCTGCCGATATCGGTGGAGAAGTTTACCACCCCGATGCCAACAATGACGGCTCGATCTTTGACGTTCTCGATTGCCATGTCAGGCCTCCCTCTTCTTGAAGCGGAAGACGCTCTGCCCATCCGGCAAATCTTCAAACATCACTTCCACCGGCATTCCAATATATATTTCATCCGGTTCGATCTCATGGGTGTTGGCACAGATTCTGGAGCCCTCTTCCATCTCTACCAGCACAACGGCGTACGGGAGTTCATAGGCAGGATAGGCCATTTTGGGGGATGTGAACATGATGAACGAATAGATGATTCCCCTGCCGCTCGATTCCTTCCATTCCAGCGTATCCTGAGAACGGCACCCCGGACACATCGGGCGTGGCGGGTGAATGAACTTATTGCAATTATTGCAATGCTGCAATACCAGTTTATGGTTTTTGATCGCATCCCAGTACCCCTGGTTATCCAGATCGACATAAGGGCGCATGACGGGAATGCCTTCTATTAACTTGACCATTTATCTAACCCCTCAGAATTATCCCGCTCGACTGAACGCCAGGGCCTGCCGTGACCAGCGACAGCTCAACATCTTTTACCTGATTATAAGAGGTGCCGCGAATCTGGCGGACTCCCTCGATGACCAGGTTATATCCATGCAGGTAGGCTTCCGAAAGCAGTCCGCCGGCGGTATTACACGGAATCTTGCCATCGATGCGGATATTGTCGCCGCCTTCGATGAACTTACCCCCCTCGCCTCTCTCGCAAAAACCAAGTTCCTCGAGCTGAATGATGCCGCCGATGGAATATGGATCGTAGAGCTGAGCTACATCGATATCATCCGGCCCGCACTCGCCAACCCGGTAAAGCTCCTGACCCACGTACCATGTTTCCACGAGGCCCGAGATGATCGGTCGCTGGTAGACGGTCTGTATTTCCTGTTCGATGGGGCAACTCTGCGAAGCAGCCAGTATAATGGCCGGTTTTTGCCTGAGGTCTCTGGCCCGCTCTACGGTAGTGACTATATAGGCAGCCGCTCCGTCGGTATTGACGCAGCAGTCATGGAGTTTCAGCGGGTCAACAATCATCGGGGATTCCATGTAATCCTGATGGGTCATGGGACGGCCGTAGAACATCGCATCGGGATTGTTCTGGGCATATTCTCTCAAAACGACAGGCCACCAGCCGATCTGTTCGCGGGTGATGCCAAATTCATACATCCATCGCTTGCCCCACACACCGGCCCATCCCAGCGGGGTCACGAAACCAAGAGGCCAGGTATATGCGTAGTTCGGTGTTAAAGCGACCGGCATATATTCGATAAAATCGTCGCCCCGCCCGTATCTGTGCCCGGAAGCTTCGTTGAGGGAACGATAGACACACACGTAGTTGGCCTGCCCGGTGACCACCGCAGCAGCCGCGTGCATGGCAACGGCGCATCCGGCCCCACCGCCACCGCTCACTTCCCCGCTAAAGGCCACATCGGGGATTCCCAGCGCATTAACCAGCATCGGCAGGGCGAGCCGGTCAAGTATGAAAGTATCGAACCCGTCGATATCCGAAATCTTCAGCCCGGCGTCATCAACAGCGTTTCTGATGGCCTCGCAAGCCAGATCAAGTTCATCACGGCCGGAATTCTTGGTGTAACTGGTCTGCCCGATACCGACAATAGCCGTCCTGTTTTTTATCAGATTGGCTTCGACAGGCGGCTTGTTATCTCGGCGGTATTTGCGATCAACGTATTCTTGCAGCATCCATACTCCTCGTATGAAAACGGGGGGGATTCTTCGGCTACGGCTCTGAAATGACCTTAGCTCATTTACCCTGCCTTTTTGAATTTGGGCAGGGTCAGGTCTTCGGCAACATCCTCGAATGTCACCTCGACCGGCATGCCGATCCGAATATCTTCCGGTGTGATATCAGCCAGATTACTCACCAGCCGAGGGCCCTCTTCCAGTTCAATCAGCACCACCGCATAAGGTGTTTTGAATGCAGGATCGGGCGCTTCGTTATAAGTCACCCAGCTATATATTTTCCCTTTCCCGCTCGATGCTACCCACTCGCTTTCCGTCGAATGACATTTCGGGCACATCGGCCTTGGAGGATTCAACCATGTGCCGCATTGCTTGCAACGTTGCAGCATGAGCTTCTTTTCCTTAACGCCATCCCAGAAAGGCGTGCTGCTGCGGTAGAGCACAGCCCATTTAGCCGGGTGTGGTATCCGTTTATCCGCATTGTATTTAACTGTCATCTTTTGCCTCCTCAATTTAGCGCGAGGTTTCAACCTTGCCCGGCCAATCATGAAGGGTCGGGCTTTGTGGCTATTTTTTTATCCTCTCAATATAAGGCCGTCCGCCGGGCCGCCAGCGCCGCTGGCCACGAGAATCATATCGGCGTTATCTATCTGGTTAGTTGAAGTCCCCCTTATCTGCCTCACCGCTTCAACGATGCGGGTCATATCGAGTTTGCCCTGTCCAAAAGAGCCCCCATCAGTATTAATCGGCAACTCACCACCGGGGCGAATGCGATCACCACCCTCACAGAACGCTGCCCCTTCTCCCCTGCCGCAGAAGCCAAGCGCTTCCAGCTGCATCGGAACATACGGGATGAATGTATCATCCAGCATGGCGGCTTTGATATCTTTAGGTGAAACACCGGCGATGCGGAATAACTCCCGGGCCATGTTCTTCATCTCCGGCAATTCGGTGATGGAATCCCTTGTATAGCTGGTGTGGAATTGCCCTTCCGGGGCCATCCCAAAGGCACATGAACTGATTATTACCGGTTTATGCTTTAAGTCTCTGGCCCTCTCCGTCGTGGTTATGATGATGGCAATGGCGCCATCCACTTTGGGAGCGACATCGTATTCCCGCATGGGATTGACCACCATTCGGGAATTCAGGTAATCCTTGATAGTGATAGGTTTATCAAAGA
This sequence comes from Dehalococcoidia bacterium, assembly GCA_041300025.1. GTDB lineage: Bacteria > Chloroflexota > Dehalococcoidia > SZUA-161 > SpSt-899 > JBGLNL01. The sequence continues at coordinate 677,718 of JBGLNL010000001.1, forward strand.
AAATGGCATTGGGATTTCTGGCGGCGCTTTCGCTCTCGACCACCGGTATCCACCCGATCTGTTCAGGTTTTACCCCGAATTCATACATGTATCGCTGATAAGTCATGCCAACATATCCCGTCTGCCCAATAAGTCCAAACGGGGAAAAGAAGTCATATCTAATCAGGTCGAGCGAGTCGTCCCGCGTCTCCCGGGCGACCCGGTAATCAGATATGGATTTCTCCGGGCCCGAAGCGCGATGGGCCGGCTGATAATAAACACAGTAATTGGCTGCCCCCGAAGCGATCGCTTGAACCGCGTTCATCATGGCGCTGGTTCCCCAGTGAGACTCGCTATGATAAGTCAGATTATCAATCCCCAACCCCTTCTGCACATAAGAAGGGTCAGGGCCGTCATCGATATTTTTCACCATCCCGTCGATATCGTAAATATTCACGCCGGCATCATCTGCCGCCAGCTTGATGCACTGGGAAGCGGTGTACCACTCGCTGCGCCCTATGTTTTTGGAGAAATTAACGACTCCAATGCCCACAATGGCAGTTTTGTTTTTAATGCTATTTTTTGCCATGCTATGCCCGGTTTTGCGCGATTTAGCTCCGGACTTCGCACGATTGGTTTTATCTTTAATGCTCTTCTTTGCCATGTTATGCCCCCCTCTTCTTGAATCGGTAGAGAGTCTGTCCATCGTGCAGATCTTCGAACATGATCTCCACCGGCACACCGGGTTCGATTTCCTCAGGCTTCATCTCATGGGTATTGGCAGTGATACGCACCCCTTCCTCCAGTTCGACCAGCACAACGGCATAGGGGAGTTTAAAAGCCGGGTAGGCCATTTTGTCTGCCGTGAACATAATATAGGCATATATATACCCTTTACCGCTCGATTCTTTCCATTCCAGCGTGTCCTGCGAATGACAATAAGGGCACATTGGCCGCGGCGGCTGGAAGTACTTATCGCATTTTTTACAATGCTGAATTACCAGCTTATGCTGCTTAACGGCATCCCAGTACTCCTGATTGTCAACGTCAATATAGGGACGCATGATAGGAATTCTTTTGTCGGCATACTCAACCATTTCTCGCTACCTCCTTAGAATGACCCCGCTTGAGGGAACGCCCGGGCCTCCGGTGACCATCGATAATTCAACATCTTTCACCTGATTATATGAAGTTCCGCGAATCTGGTGAACCCCTTCAATCATCAGGTTCCAGCCATGCAGGTACGCTTCTGAAAGCAACCCGCCGGAAGTATTACAGGGGATTTTGCCATTCACTCGGATATTATCGCCACCCTCGATGAACTTGCCTCCATCTCCACGTTCGCAGAACCCCAGCTCCTCCAGTTGAATCACGCCGCCGATGGAATAAGGATCATAAAGCTGAGCTACATCGATGTCCTTCGGTTCCACCCCGGCAATGTGGTAAAGCTCCTGTCCCATGTACCAGGTTTCCACCAGCCCGGACATTATGGGGCGATTATAAATCGTCTGGATTTCCTGCTCTATCGGGCAACTCTGAGAAGCAGCCAGAAAAATTGCTGGAGTCTGCTTGAGATCCCTCGCCCGCTCGACAGTGGTGATAATATAGGCAGCAGCGCCATCGGTATCCACGCAGCAGTCATGCAGTTTGAGCGGATCGACTATCATCGGGGACTTCATGTAATCATCAAGGGTTATAGGACGCCCGTAGTATAGTGCACCCGGGTTATTCTGAGCATATTCTCGCAGGACAACTGCCCACCATCCCAGTTGCTCCCGTGTAATGCCAAATTCATACATCCATCTTTTACCCCACATACCGGCCCATGCCAGCGGGGTGACAAAGCCAAAGGGCCAATGGTACCCATAGTGAGGCGTGACGGCGGTCAACATATACTTGGCATATGAATCTCCCCTGCCATACCGCTGCCCGGAAGCTTCGTTGAGCGCGCGATAGCAACACACGTAATTGGCCTGTCCGGTGGCTACCGCGGCGGCTGCATGCATGGCCACGGAAGCTCCGGCTCCTCCCCCGCCGCTTATCTCACTGCTGAACCTCACATCGGGGACGCCAAGCGTATTAATCAGCATCGGCAGGGCCAGCCTATCGAGAGTGAATGTATCGAAACCGTCAATATCCTCTATTTTCAATCCGGCATCATCTGCCGCAGCCTTGATAGCTTCGCAGGCCATATCCAGTTCATCACGCTGCGAATCCCTGGTATACTTGGTCTGCCCGACGCCAACAATGGCAACCTTATCCTTAATCAGGTTGACATCCGCAGGCGGTCTCCTGTCCCTACGGTATTTTCTTTCAACATATTCCTGTAACATCTATCCCCCCTTTCAATAAAATCTATGGAGAGCAGCCACAAAGGCACAAAGACACGGAGTAATTCCGGGTTCGATTTCATGTTCTCCTGCTTTCATAACTTGGTGTCTCAGCATCTTGGCGGCAGACTTATTTGCTCTGAGTTGGAATCCCTCTATGGCAGGACCATGGTTACCGTGCCCCATGCATGCGGCCCCATCGCTACTGAAAGCGCATATTCCACATCAATCAGATTTTTGCCTCCTTCAGTATACTTTCTGGCAATTTTCCCGGTGTGCGCTACAGTGTCTCCCGGATAGACAGTCATTCCCAGATTGATAACCATCTTCTTCAACTCTCCCTCCGGGCCGCTCCAGTCGGTCAGGTACTTCCCGATATATCCGCTCGTAGAGAGGATATTAAGGAATATATCCTTTGCCCCGGCTTTCTGGGCAACGGTGTGATCATGGTGTACCGGGGTGAAATCACGACTGGCGATGGCTCCGGCAACAATACTGGTACGGGTGACATTTCGATTATAGGGAGGAAGCACGTCCCCCTCTTTAACTTCGCTGAATTTGATTGATTTGTAACTCATTTTCTACTCCTTGGTTTTAGCCTGTCTATGTTCTCACCCTCACCTTAGTCCTCTCCCTCAAGGGAGAAGAAATTCTCTCGCCCCTTTGGGGAGAGAGTTAGAGTGAGGGGTAATCATGAGCCGGTCGGTTTGAATTTCATCACGGTAAAGGGCTGCTTGCAGACCACTTCACCATCCTGATTTTTGTAGGTATATTCAGCGGTAATAAAGCATCCTGTTCCCATCCGCGTGGTCTTTTCATCGGACACCTTGATAAGCTTTATAGTGTAGTTCAGCCGGTCGCCGGGTTTCATGGGTTTGAAATATTCGTGAGTGGTGGTAGTGGCTACCACGCCGAAATAACCAGCTTTATCCATCATATTGCAGGACTTCGCCAGCGGATCCGGGGGAAGCTCTTTTTTAGGCCAGAGGACGGGAATGCAGTAAGCCTGAGCCATCTGCGGCGGAGCGATAATTCCACCGTATTTCGTTGTTCTGGCATATTTCTCATCCGTATAAACAGGATTGCCATCCTCCATTGCCTCACACCAGTGGCGGATCATGGGTTTGTTGGTGGGGATGACCGCCACTTCCAGTTTGTAAATCTTTTGGAATTCGGGGGCTTCGGTATCGGCGGTTCCGGTCATCCCGGCGATTTTCCGGTACATCCGGAAGTAGTTTTGAAAGGTGATGGTGGCCAGGGTCTGGTATTCTTCGGCGATTTTGACCCCTTCTTTGGCCTCGATGGCTTGATGCAGGCCGTCGCTCCAGCGTCTTCCGGGCATCATGCGGCCGGTGAACTCGTCCACGATGACCACCTGGCCGTCTTTGATCACATAGTTCACATCCTTCTGGAAAAGCCAGTAGGCCTTGACCAACTGATGGACGGTGTAGGGAAAAGTTGCCGGGAATTGAAACTATCGTGTTTGCGGGCGAGAGGCGTCCGAACCGTTTTCTGGCTGAGATAGCGGAAAGGATGGGTATCGAAACACACATAATCGGTGATGCGAGTGGTGTTGCGGAAGAAGGACAGGGCACTATAATGGCTGCCATTGCAGCCGGATATGATGCAGGCCGTCAAATCTGATAACTGGAGGAGATTTTAATATGGGCAGCATGAAGGGGAAAGTAGCACTGGTGACCGGGGCGGGTGCGGGGATTGGACGGGCGACAGCGCTGGCATTTGCCAGAGAAGGAGCCAGGGTCGTTGTATCTGATGTGGTAGTGGATAGCGGGGAAGAAACTGTTAAAATGATAAGCAAATCCGGCGGAGAAGCAATCTTTATTAAAACCGATGTATCCAAATCCGCCGACGTTGAAGCGATGATTAATAAAACGATGGGAACTTATGGAAGGTTAGATTTCGCTGCCAATAATGCGGGAATCAACGGTCCGATAACTGCCTTAGCCGATTGTACAGAGGAAGACTGGGATCGGGTCATGGGGATAAATCTTAAAGGCGTGTGGCTCTGCATGAAATATGAGATTCCTCAGATGCTCAAAACCGGTGGTGGCGCTATCGTCAATACGGCATCGATGGCTGGAATTGTTGGTTTCCCGGCGCAGCCCCCTTACGTTACCAGCAAGCACGGAGTTGTGGGACTTACCAAAACTGCTGCACTGGATTATGGAAATCGAGGCATTCGGGTGAATGCTGTGTGCCCCGGGGTCATTCAGACGGCTATGGTTGAATCGCTCCTCGATACAATTCCGGAAATTATTGATAGCCTGAATAAGCAGTCTCCATTGGGTCGGATCGGGCAGCCGCCGGAAATCGCCGAAGCGATTGTATGGCTCTGTTCCGATGCCGCTTCATTTGTTACCGGCCACGCAATGGTGGTCGATGGCGGTTATGTGATCCAGTGATATCGGGTACATCCTTCGACGAACTTCTCAATCCGTTGTATAATTGTACCCTTTGTCCGCGTAATTGCGGTGCCAATCGCTCTTCCGATAAGCTGGGATATTGCCAAAGCGGTGCGGGATTTGGAATCAGTTCCATTTTAGCCCACCGCGGCGAGGAGCCGGTAATCTCCGGCACAAAGGGAATTTGCAACATTTTCTTTTCTCATTGCAACATGCAGTGTATCTATTGCCAGAATTATCAGATAAGCCGGAACAACCGGCCGCATCCTGAATTGCCCCTTGAGGAAGTTATCAGGCAAATCGAAATTATTCTCGATAAAGGCATCAATGCGGTAGGCTTTGTTTCTCCTTCTCACTATCTGCCTCAGGTGAGGGTGATAATGAAGGCTCTGGAAAGCAGGGGGCGGAATCCGGTTTACGTTTTCAACACCAACAGTTATGACAGAACAGAGACTATCGAATCTTTTGAGGATTCTATGAGTGTTTATTTACCGGATCTCAAATACATGGATGAAGCTCTGGCTGTGGAATATTCTGGCGCCCCGGATTATCCCCGTATCGCTACGCAAGCGATCAAAGAGATGTATCGACAAAAGGGCCCGGATATCGTTCTGGATGAAGACGGAGTAATCAAATCCGGTTTAATCATTCGACACCTGGTTCTTCCGGGACATGTGGAAAACAGCAGGGAGTGTCTGCGTTTTATTGCCGAGGAACTTTCCACTTCGGTTCACGTCTCGCTGATGTCTCAGTATTATCCCACCCCGATGGTCGTCGGGCACTCGGAACTGGATCGTTATTTGCTGCCGGAGGAATACGATGCGGTGCTTAAAGTGTTTGATCGACTGGGTTTCTGGCGGGGATGGGTTCAGGATTTGGACAGTTCACACCACTATCAACCGGATTTTACCAAACCGGATGCTTTTGGTTGAATTAGGGAATCTTTGATCAACCCCCTGTATCACCCAATCTTGGGGGAGGATCGAAGCTGGGGGAAACCCCCATCCGCACGCCACGGCGCATCTATGACCTAGGCGGACCGAAATTGCCACTTGATCAGAGGTTCCTTAGTTGGGTTGGGAAGGTAGTATCACAGATCACCGCTACGCCGCAGTATCTCCCGCGCGGCTATTATCCCTGAGGCGGAAGCCTGCACCAGTCCTCGGGTAATGCCGGCCCCGTCACCAATGGCGAACAGGTTGTTGATCTCTGTTTCCAGATTTTCCGTTAGCTGCAGCCGTGAGGAATAGAATTTCACTTCGATTCCGTAAAGAATGGTATCCGGCGAAGCTACACCTGGTGCCAGCTTATCCATTGCCAGCAGCATTTCTTTGATTCCATGCATGAACCGATAGGGAAGCACCGAATTGATGTCGCCGGGGGTAGCGCTCTTGAGTGTTGGCTGGATTGCCCAATCCCTTATTCCGGATGCCTGAGAACAATGTCCCATTTCCAAATCACCGTAGCGCTGCATGATGACTCCATCGGCCAGAAGGTTAGCCAGCTTGGCTATAGATCGGCCATATGTTATGGGATCTTTGAATGGTTCTCCGAACATGGCGCTGCCCAGGAGAGCGAAATTGGTCCTACTGGTTTTGCTGTTGGCATAACTATGCCCGTTAACAGTTACTACCGGGTCCTCCCCGCCTGTTGATTCCATGGTTACCTCACCCGAAGGGCACACACAAAAGGTTCTGATCTTGTCGTTGAATATGGTTGATCGGTACTCCAGTTTGGGTTCGTAAAGGATATCGGTCAGGTCTTGTAAAACCTCCTGGGCAATTTCCACCCGGAGTCCCAGGTCAACCGGATTATTGTGCGTGGTAAGCTTCAGTGCTTTGGCTTCCCTCATCAGCCAGTCAGAGCCCTCTCTTCCCGGTGATACGACTACATATTGTGTTTGTATTGATTCGCCTTTATTAGTTATGACACCGGTGGCCTTCCCGTTTTCAGTCTGAATTAAGTCAACAGTAACATTAGTTCGCATCTCAACATGGTCTACCAGGAAATCGTGCATTTCACGCAGAACTTTATAACAGCGTTCCGTGCCCATATGACGGACTGGCATGGGGATAAGCTTTAATCCGGCAACCTCAGCCTTTTCCCTGATAGCTTCTACTTCAGGGCCAACCCCGTAAATCTCGTCGGAGGCACCAAAATCGAGATAGCGCCGATCAACATAATTGATCAAGTCTTTTAGCTTGCCGTCTCCGACATAGCTTTGCAGTCGTCCGCCGATTTCAGGGGATAATGTTAGTTTCCCGTCGCTGTAGGCTCCGGCTCCACCCCAGCCGCTTACCATGGCGCATGTGGGACAGGCCAGACACCCGCTGTATCCATAAGCACCCGGACAGACGCGTTTTTCCAGGTTCTTACCTTTCTCAAGCAGGAGTATGCTGAGATTTGAGGATTGGGATAGTTCAAGGGCAGTGAATATTCCCGCCGGGCCGCTCCCAACGATCACCACATCATATGTTTCGCCCATACTCTACCCCGCGATGCTATAATGAGAATCCGCTGAATGTGCAATTAGGAGGGAAAGGGGGTTCAATCCTTAATTTTGTACCGTTTTTTGAAGCGTTCTACCTGTCCTGCTGTATCGACAATCCGCTGTTCGCCGGAGAAGTATGGGTGGCATTTGCTGCATACCTCTACCTTTAGTTTTGGCTGGGTTGCTCCGATAGTGAAGGTATGCCCGCATGAGCAAGTTACATGGCATTCCTGATAATACTTGGGATGGATATCTTTTTTCATTTATGCCTCAGTTTGTTTCAGGGCCAGGGATAATGCTTACTTTTTTGCGGTATTTATTGGCCCGGCCGAATTTGACTTTACCATCTATAAGCGCAAAGATAGTGTGATCCTTGCCCAACCCGACATTTTCGCCAAGATGGACCTTGGTTCCTCGCTGTCTGATTAAAATATTCCCCGCCCGTACGAATTGTCCGTCGAATCTCTTCACTCCCAGTCTTTGGGACTGGCTGTCTCGCCCTAATTTACTGCTGCCGCCCGATTTTTTATGTGCCATTGTTTTCCTTGTTCTAGTCTAATTCAATTTGATTTCTTCAATTGCCAGTTTGGTGAATTGCTGACGATGGCCAGTTTTGCGCCGATAGCGAACCTTGTTTTTGTATTTGAAAACAATCACTTTGCGTTGCTTGCCCTGATTCAGAATGGTGGCCTTGACTTTGGCACCCTCGACATTAGGCCGACCCACGGAATAGCTATCACCATCGGCTATGAAAATAACATTATCGAGTTCTACTGAACTGCCTTCATCGCCAGGAATTTTTTCCACCTCTATTATTTGTCCTGGCGAGACTTTGTGCTGTTTACCTCCGGTTTCAACTATAGCGTAAATAATCTTCCTCCGTTATTAAGTGACACCCAACAGACTATTCTATCAATTGCACTAGATTTGTCAAGCTGTGAACCTGTATTTTGCTTGAAGCCACATGCGAAAAGTAGTATCATTAGATTGTTTGAGCCCCTGTAGCTCAGTGGATAGAGCACCGGCCTCCGGAGCCGGTAGCGAGGGTTCGAGTCCCTCCGGGGGTACCAGAATATTAGGGAATCATTACATAGAGCGCAAAGGACGCAGAGATTGATTGATAGCTAGCGGTTTGATAAGTTCACCTTTTCCAATTCTTCGGAAATCGAACTCAATTACCAAATGTTAAACATCCGAATTTCAGCATGTCCATTGTGTTCTGGAAGTGAACGAATAAAAGGAGGTTAGTCTTGCCAATAACAGAAGTACGCTGGCATGGCCGTGGTGGTCAGGGTGCAGTCACCTCTACAGAGCTTATTGCACTGGCCGCTATCGCTAAAGGGAAGTACGCACAATCTTTCCCCAGTTTTGGGCCTGAAAGAAGAGGTGCGCCGGTTCAAGCCTTTCTCAGGGTCGGGGATGAACCGGTCAGGGTCAGATCGGAAATCACCAAACCTGACGTGGTGGTAGTGCTCAATCCGGATTTATTTGAGTCCGTTGATGTGACTGCCGGGCTCAAAAAGAACGGGTTGCTGGTGATTAATACAAGGAAATCCCTCAAAGAGATGAAAGCTGCGCATGGTAACGGATACAGGATTGCTATTGTTAATGCCACGAAGATTGCCCGCGAATCGATAGGCATGCCGATAACCAACACCACGATGATCGGGGCCTTGTTGAAAGTGGTCCCCCTGGTGGAAATGGATGATATGCTCGGGCCGCTGGAGCATCGTTTTGGAAAGGTCGCTGAAAAGAATATCACCGCCATGAAGAGAGCTTACGAAGAAGTTATAGCGGAGGGACAATAGAATGGCTGATTTAACATGGAAGGAACTGGAACTGGGAGGCATAATCTCCAGTCCGGGGAATGCCAGCGCATATCGCACCGGGGACTGGAGGTCCGACCGGCCAACCAAGGATTATGAGAAGTGCATCAAATGTGGAATGTGCTGGCTCTATTGTCCTGAGGCTGCTATTAAGATCAGAGAAGATGGCATGTATGATTTTGACCTCTTCTATTGCAAGGGATGCGGGATTTGCGCTGCGGAATGTCCCAAAAAGTGCATAACGATGGTTGAGGAGGAAGAGTGATGGCAAAGAAAGTAAAGAATGCAAAGAAAGTCGGGCTGGAAGGTTCTTTTGCCATTGCTGAAGCTGCTAAACTGGCAAATGTAGATGTAGTTGCTGCTTATCCTATCACTCCCCAGACACACATCGTGGAGCGCCTGGCCGAAATGGTGGCCGATGGCGAACTCAATGCTGCATATATTCCGGTTGAATCCGAACACTCGGCGATGAGCGCTTGCCTGGGAGCATCCGCTACCGGGGCGAGGACCCTCACCGCCACTGCGGGTCAGGGACTGGAACTCATGCATGAAGTGCTATATGTGGCCTCTTCGATGCGTTTGCCCATCGTCCTGACCGTAGCCGATAGAGCCCTTTCCGCACCTCTCAGCGTGTGGGGCGATCACTCCGATGCCATGGCTGTTCGGGATACCGGATGGATTCAGGTATTTGCCGAAAACGGGCAGGAAGTTCATGACCTTGTCCTTTGGGCTTTCCGGGTGGGAGAGGATCCGGATGTTCTGTTTCCCGTGATGGTTCATCTTGATGGCTTTAACCTTTCTCATGTGACGGAGCCGGTACTGCTGGCCGAGCAGGCAGACGTTGATAAATTCCTTCCTCCTTTCAAGTATCCGCTGCCATTACATCCCGATAAACCGGTAACTATGGGGGCTTTTGGTCCGCCGGCCATTTATACCGAGGCCAAGAAGGCACAGGAAGTGGCTTTCGAAAATACCAAAGGAACGATACTGAAAGGCTGGAAAGAGTTTGAGAAAATCTTCGGCCGCAGTTATAATCCGGTCGAAACCTATAAAGCTGATGATGCCGAAATCCTGCTTTTGACTATGGGAAGCCTTGGCGAGACGGCAAGCATGGCAATTGACAGCATGCGGGAAGCAGGCAAAAATGTGGGGTTGGTAAAGCTGAGGCTCTGGCGACCTTTCCCGTTTGAGGAATTCCGGAAAATTGCGGGGAAGGCTAAGGTTCTAATCGTTCTCGATCGCTGCATTTCCTTTGGCGGCCCGGTAGGCCCGGTTTTCTCCGAGGTTAAATCGGCGCTTTATGCTGAAAAGAAACGGCCTAAGGTCGTAAGCTTTATTGGTGGTCTCGGAGGCCGTGATGTCACTCCGGAAAACTTCGAATATATTATAACCAGGGGAATCGAAATAGCCGAAAAGGGAAGCGAAACAGAATACGAGATGATAGGGGTGCGAGAATGACTCAGGATTTTGTGAACTTCGGAAAACGCGATGTAACCACCGATGAGCTTTTTGCCCCGGGACACAGGGGTTGTATCGGTTGCGGGGAAGCCCTGGCGGTTCGGCTGGTTATGAAAGCGCTGGGCAAAGATGTGATAATTTCCAATGCCACCGGATGCATCGAAATAATTTCATCACCGCTTCCTACCACATCATGGAGGGTTCCCTGGATTCATACTCTGTTTGAAAATACGGCTGCTGTTGCTTCCGGAGTTGAGGCCGGGCTTAAGGTTTTAATGAAAAAGGGGAAAATCCCGGAAAAGAAAATCTATTCTGTTGCTTTTGCCGGTGATGGAGCTACCAGCGATATCGGCATTCAGGCATTATCAGGTGCCATGGAAAGAGGCCATAATTTTGTCTATGTGTGTTTCGATAATGAAGCATACATGAACACAGGCATCCAGAGATCGAGCGCTACCCCTTATGGGGCCTCGACCACCACTGCCCCGGCAGGGAAAATGAGTATCGGGCAGATGACCTGGAAAAAGGATATGCCTGCCATTGCAGTAGCTCATAACATACCCTACGTGGCCACTGCCAGTCCCAGCTATCCTTTCGACCTGATGGAAAAGGTTAAGAAAGCCGCTGAGGTAAACGGGCCGGCTTATGTCCACGTACTTTCTGTTTGCCCAACAGGCTGGAGAACGCCCACCGGGCAGAGCGTGGCTATGGGTAAGCTGGCGGTGCAGACAGGAATTTTCCCATTATATGAAGTCGAGAACGGAAAATACAAATTGAATGTGGATAAGGAACTCAAGCCGGTTGCCGAATATCTCAAAAAGCAGGGGCGGTTCCGCCACCTTTCCGATGAGGAGATTGAAAAGATTCAGGCAAGGGTCACTGAGGATTATGCAAGGCTGAAAGCAAAAGCTGCAAGCTAGTGAAGTATCTGGGAGATACGGGAAATGAAAACTAAACAAGAAGAAAAAGACCTGATCGATATCCAGAAAATAGCTGTTGAAGAAGGTATTTCTTATCAAACTCTGATGTCAAGCGTACTGCACAAGTTCGTCAGTGGCCGTTTGAAGAATGTATCTTAATTCAAAATGAGGTGATCTCCTCCCATTTCAACTTGTTGCCACGATGGCAACAACAGGTTCCAGCGGTAATCCGAAATCTCTGCTATAATCTCAGGCAATAAACAGGTTGCCGCCAAGAGCACGGTAAGCATATTCCCTTTAAGCCGCTGACGCGCAGCGTTCGCCGTGTTAGGGTGGCCTGAGCGATAGACTATGAACGAAGGAATGAGAAGTTGTTATGATATGAATGGAAAGGGGAAGAGGAGAGGCCCCTATTCTCTCCTTTTGTTCATTGCGCTTTTTACTCTCCTCCTCGGTTGTGGTGGAGAATTATCCACCTCACCCACTCCACAAGTGCTCACACAGCTTGTTGAAGATAGTCTGGAAAGTGTTGACGGCACTCCAAGGTTGGCACTCTGGTTAGCCAAGAAGGATGAACTAACCACATATGACGAGGCCAGGTATGATGTTGTAATGACAAGTTGGTTTGAACCGGCGGAAGCCAACATCATAAAGTCGCACAATCCATCAACGAAATTCCTGGCAGGCCTTTCCCATACTTGGATACTGGATGACCCCGTATGGCTGGAATTTCTTCTCACTGTGGCCAATGGGGGAGACCCAGACGGCCCGTTGCAGATCACCGAAGATATGTACCTGATGCTTGATGAAAATCGCGATGGAACACTTGAGCGCAAATGTTCTCCGCCCGGCTGGGAAAAAATCTGTGCGATGGACCCTCGCCATCCTGGCTGGCGTAAATTGATCCTTGCGTTTTATCATAACGTTGCTGAACAACCGCAACACGAAGGGATCATCGTGGATATGGTGGACGCGTATCCCTTTTGTGAGGGGGCCTGGTCAGGCGGGGTACCGACCCCGATTGATGCAGAAACCTGGGTATCTGCGCAAGATGAGTTGTTGGGAATCATTAGGGAGGAGATGCCCTCAGATAAGTTAGTCTTTGCGAATGCAGGGCGTGATTTCGCTGTCGGGTCACCTTTCCCACGCCATCTGAATGGCTATTTGCTTGAGAATTTTCTTGGCAGTTGGGGGGCGGGACTGGAGGAAGGATTGGCTTCAGCTCAACGCGCACTGGAGACAACTCAACCTCCACACATGGTTATCTTTGCAGTTGATACAGATGACACAGGAAAGATTGATTGGGCACGTTTCCGAGTCGGATTCGCTGCGAGTTTGCTGCTGGATAACACATACTTTGCGTTTGATTATGGTTCCAGGGACCATGGTGGGGTAATTGGCTGGTGGTTTCCTGCGTACTATGCGATAGACCTGGGAAGGCCCCTCGGTCCTTACTCAATAACTGATGGGGTATATCGCCGTGACTTTGAAAAAGGAGTAGTCATTGTGGCAGCAGAGAAAGATACACACATGTCGCTCGACACTCTTCATATCGATACTGTGAGTGGCGAAACAGGAATGGAATTTGCTGTTCCTAAAGGAGATGCAAGGATATTTTTACGCGTAGATGAACCGTGAATCCAAGCTACCCAAAACTCATGAGAACTCCCTTTGTCAAAAGCCCCCTTTAAATTACATCCGCGTCCAGAACAACTTCAAGCGACAGCTTCCTCTGGATTGGTTCATCTTCCCAAAACTTTTCCCCTTTTCAACTTGGCGGCAAGGTGATAATATACCCTTGAAGCTAATGCCCGGCAGCATCGGGCAACAAAATCAGCAAACCAAAGGAGGAACGTATGAAAAGGTATGGCGCTGAATTCTTTGGGACCTTTTGGCTGGTTCTCGGTGGATGTGGCAGTGCAGTGTTGGCCGCTGCGTTCCCCAATTTGGGCATTGGCCTCCTTGGCGTTGCACTGGCCTTTGGCTTAACCGTACTGACAATGGCCTTCGCTATCGGGCACATATCCGGCTGTCATCTCAATCCGGCAGTTTCGATTGGTCTGTGGGCCAGCGGGCGTTTCCCAGCAAGGGACCTGTTGCCCTACATCGTTGCACAGGTCGCAGGCGCAATCGTAGCCGGTGGTGTCTTGTATCTCATTGCGAGCGGTAAGGATGGTTTCGACGTCTCAGCAGGCTTCGCTTCCAATGGCTATGGTGACCATTCGCCCGGCGAGTACTCCTTGCTGGCAGCATTAATCACGGAAATCGTCATGACCATGATGTTCCTCGTTGTCATTCTTGGTGCCACTGACAAACGGGCGCCACAGGGTCTTGCGCCGATTGCGATTGGATTGTGCCTTACTCTCATCCACCTGATTAGCATCCCCGTTACCAACACCTCAGTGAATCCCGCTCGCAGTACTGGCGTTGCAGTGTTTGTGGGTGATTGGGCAGTTACACAGCTCTGGCTTTTCTGGGTAGCTCCTATCATTGGCGGTATGCTGGGAGCTGCGATCTATCGCCTCATCGGTAGTGAAGGTACCAAAGCGAAAGTCAGGGGGCACGTGACCGCACACGGAACAAGTGATCAGAAGTAGGGTAGTCAGAAACAGGCTGTGATAGCGCTTCTACCCCCACCCAATTGACATTTAATGAAGCGGCAAAACGGGATAGCTGTCGCTTCTGAAAAGACAGCAGATATTCCGATACGGGTAATCCGGCGAGAAATGAGCCATTAACAGGGGTAAATTACGGTGCGGATGGGCGAACGGGGCGCGAATTTTTGCTTGGCCAAAATTCAAAAGAATGAGGCGTATTTGACCCAGTGTATTTGCTTGAGGATTTAGGGATTTACCCTTATTGACTAATATAACCCATGAGGTTATAATAATGCCTTGGAAGATTGAGAACTACGTCACAAGAGATGGTACTGAGCCAGTGCAAGAATGGCTCAATGAACTCAGCGATAAGAAACTGAAAGCAAAAATGTACACAGGGATATCTAAGCTAGGAACCCATGGGGTTGATATTCTGATTAAAACTGACCTGTTGAAACGTATTAGCGGCGATGATGATGACCTTTATGAGCTAAGAGGTGGACAGGGCAGAATTACAGTTTATTTTGACAGGGAACTGATTGGGTTTGTCTTGTTGAATGCCTTTCTTAAGAAGCGCCAGAAGGAAAATAGGAGAATTGAGGAAGCTCGTCGCTTCTTACATGATTACTTGGATAGAAAAAGAAGGTAAGCTTATGATGGAACGATGGCAAACAGAACTCGCTCGTGAATTGCAGGAACCAGAATTTGCTAAATTGTATGGCATCGAACAAGCAAAAAGCGAGATTGCTATCACATTAGCCAAAGCCCGTCTTAGGCAAGGCTTGACACAAAATGACATGGCAATCAAAGTGGGCACTAGTCAACCCTACATCGCGAAGTTGGAGCGGGGAGACGCCAATCCAACTATCGGCAACATAGGCAGTATGCTAGCAATACTTGGGTTACGTTTGGCAGTAGATACAGTGCCGTTGATTCCACAACCTGTTGAACCTGCCAATCTCGCTGGTCGTGAGCAGCCTCACTCAACTGTTCTTTAAACTGCAGATGTGATAGCACAAAAAGCTTGGGGACGTCATGGGACTATCAGATTTAATGCTGTAGACTCTGAGTCCGAAATAAGCGCTGCAAGTGAGCGGATAATTCCACCCGTGGCATCTGGTTTTCATGCTGCATAATTTGCATGCTGGGAGGTATCGAATAATGAAACTGTCAAAAAACATGAAAAAACTCTTTGTAGATGAGTTGCGCTTTGTTATTGAAAATATGAACAAATCGGAAAATGCGGTGTGGAAGATGTATTTCTTCAGTGCCTCATATGGCGTGGCCAATAGAATTATGAATATCGAGTGTGACAGTGAGTTAATTTTTGTTCATAATGTCTTGAGTGCAGCGCATTCCACTATAAATTCAAGAATAGGAGCCCTTACTTCTGGGGCTGAATTAGCCGTAGGTATACCTGAGAACATCTTCGGGAAGTTGGTAGAGGCATTGGAAGAAATCATTACGAGCGTACAGAACGATCAAAGTACCTATCCTGCGTTGGAAAAAATCTCTAACGTCGCTTATAGTACAACTGGTAACGGATACTATCTGTATGTGAGGGGTAAATTAATCCTGTGATCTTTCTGCCAGAAACCGGCTGAGGTACTGGTACAACCGGCTGTGCCCCTCAAACGTATCGTCCAATTGAAAGCTTTCCTCCACCGGCTGTTTGAGCGAATCCAGCATGATGAAATCCGCGTACCCCTTGCTGACATCAATTCCCAGATAGTATGATGGCATATAGGCCCCCTTCGATAATTAGATTTTCGGTTGCCAGGAATCATCAGCCTTGTCAATATGCGGTGTCTTAAGCACCAGGTTATTGTACCCGACTTTTACCTGGCGGAAGGAAGTCACTTTAAATCGGGCTCGAAGCCCATGGGCGGTTCCTTCTCTTCCGCCAGTTTCCCAGCTATCAGCTAAAAAGGCAAGATCTATCACTAACTTTAAACATACATGGGGGGGGTTGTAAACGGACAGGAGCACATAGGCGGCTTCGGTGAGCACCAAACTAAGAGACCGATGAACAGGGCATGCTTAGTCGCATGCCCTGTTCATCGGTGATATAGCAACGTATTATCTTAGCTGTGAGCGATCTCTTTTCTTCCAAACCAACATGAACCCGCCAAGCGCAACCAGTCCCAATTCCATCAGAACAAAAGTGGAGACTTCCGGAACGGGAGGAATGGGCTCGCCGTCGTCGCACACGGAGACGGTGTTGGTATCCATCGTCACTGCACCATTTCGCGCCAAGGCTCTACCGTACAGGCTTGCGCCAGTATTCAGGGTGATGCTCTCGCTCGCGAGAATATTTCCTACGAACGCTGTACCTGTACCGATAGTGGCGGAGCTGCCAACTTGCCAGAACACGTTGCAGTCTGCGTCGCCATTGATGATGACAACAGACGAGTTGCTGGCAGTCGTGAGAGTGCTCCCTATCTGAAAAATAAACACCGAATCGGGGTTGCTTTCAGCATTGAGCGTAAGTGTACCTGTCAATTGAGCCGAAGACGAAAAGAAATAGACGCCTGACACGAGTTTCATGCCACCCAGATCCTGGCCAGTCAAGTCAACATCGTACGATTGACCAGCTAGAGAATTGTATGCGGTGGTGACATCACTCTGAGCCTGAAGCGCGACCGCATCAGCTGCGTGTTTTGTTCCGGTGCAGGTCCCCGGGGGAAAACCAGTGATCGCAGTACCTGGCGAGACACCCAGATCTCCGTTGACAACGGTCGAGCCGGTATTGGTCACCGTCGAGCCACCCAGGACCCCGAAGCTCTGCGCCGTACCCAGTGATGGCGCTTGGCCCGCAACAGCGGGAAGAGCAAGGGTGAGGGATAGGATTGTCACCATTGCCAGGACCGCTGCTAGTGTTTTCATTTTCATCATTCTCGTTCCTCCTTTTTGTTTATCCTGATTGCACCCGAAACCCAAAAGCCGTGTTTCCACTGCGGTCGTGGATACTAATTCCATTTAATCCTAGTATAATCCTTGCTAAATATAAGCATGCTCCTTTGTATCCGGTACCACAAACCTCGCAGGCGGGGATGGGACAGGCATAATAGTGTCGGTCGGCTAATCTAATGGGTGGTAACCAATAGTACTTGAAAAATTGATGGGGGGAATAGAATGGTAGTCAAAAGTCGCACCAAAGTGCAACTAATGGCACATGAAAGCGTACTAGTACTTACTTGCATTATTAACCGTAATATGATAGACCGTGGGTATGAGATATAAACCACTGAAGTAAATTTGGAAACCGATGATAAAAACATTTTGGAATCTTGGATTCGCTCGTCTACTACCGAGCAACGGATGAGTTTTCGCGCCAGGATTATTCTGATGGCCAGCGAAGGAATGGGAACAAACGATATTGCCAAAAATCTTGAAACACGTCCGGCCACAGTAACGAAGTGGCGGGTACGTTTTGCCAACGGGGGATCGAGGGGGTTGATCATAGCCTCCCCTAAGCAACAAGCAGCACAGCAAGTGTTATGATATAGCTTGAATGAATGCTCTGGAAATAATATTCATAGCTATCGGCTTGGCAATGGATGCATCAGCTGTATCACTTGTGGCAGCAGCATCGGGTTTTGTTAAGGATAAAAGGGCTGCCTTTCGGCTATCATTTCACTTCGGATTGTTCCAGGGCTTAATGCCTGTTGTTGGATGGCTACTCGGGAAAAGCATCGTTGAGCACATCTCCTCTGTGGATCATTGGGTCGCTTTTGGGCTATTGACGATAGTAGTCATCAGGATGATCCGATCCGGCATAAAGCCCTCAGCGCAAAACGTAAGGAAAGACCCTTCTCGTGGTCTGACTTTAGTTATTTTGAGTATTGCCACAAGCATTGATGCCCTTGCAGTCGGAATAACTCTTGCTATGCTGGATGTAAATATCTGGTACCCCAGCACCATTATTGGTATTGTAACTGCCGCGCTTTGCTTATTGGCAATAAGGCTGGGAAACCAGTTAGGCATATTGTTCGGGCAGCGATTGCGGGCACTTTTCCCTTTTAAACCTTTCGGCAAAATGATAACATACTTCTAAAGCCAATCATCAGCGGCACCGGGGATAATCCATCAAAATAGGTTTATGTCAAGTACGGAGTGCCGCTCCGGTGACTTCACCTCCCGCCATTTCAATGTTAAAGTTATACCAGCAATTACTCGAAAGGGGGACAAAAATGGAAGATTCTCTAAAAGGCTTTATTCAGCGCGATAAGGAAACATTTGCCATCGTACCCAGAACACCTCTAGGTGTGGTGACACCGGATATTCTGGAAAATATAGCCAGAGTGGCTCGCAAGTATAAAATCCCGGTCATCAAAATCACCTCGGCTCAGCGCATGGCGCTGGTGGGCGTAAAACCGGAAATTCTCGATCAGGTGTGGGAAGACCTTGGGATGGATAAGGCACCGGCGGTCGGGCTGTGCGTCCATTACGTCCAGGCCTGTCCGGGTAATGCCCTTTGCAAATATGGCATTCAGGATTCGCTGGGATTGGGAAAGAAACTGGAGGAACTCCTCGTCGGGCTGGAACTTCCCGCTAAAGCTAAAATCGGTATCTCAGGCTGCCCGATCAGTTGTGGCGAAAGCCATGTTCGCGACTTCGGTGCCTTCGGGAAGAAGGGGGGATGGACGGTAGTTTTCGGGGGCAACTCCGGGAGCAGACCGCGCATAGGCGATGTGATCGCCACCGACTTGACTGACTCCGAGGTAATTGAACTGGCTAAAAAATGCTTTGCCTACTACAAAAGCAACGCTAAGGGAAAAGAGAGAACGGCCCGCTTCATTGAACGTATCGGTATCGATGAATTCAAGAAAGCCGTTTTATAAAAGCGGTCTGAAAAAAGTTTGTTGGGGAACCTTAGGATCAACCCCCTGTAGAGGTTGTCCGAAAATATCAAAAAAAGTGTGATTCTGAGGAATTTATGACGAAGAATCTCCGAGGATCAGCTTCAAAAAAGATTCTTCACTGTGTTCATAAATGACATACCTGGGAGTTCGGCGCTGTTTCTGGCCTCGGACGCTTCCGCTTACATTACCGGGATGGTCATCCCTTCCGACGGGGGACCACAGTAAGGGCAGGTTTCAAACTTGCCCACAGATAGACTCAACGTATCCTTGCCAGCTTGGCCCGCTTATCTGCGCGTCATCCAAAGCCACCGACGTTTACATTTTCTAAAACGCCTCTGGCGTGCGGGCAATCCCGGATTTACGATTTTGCGAAGTTCGTCTAATCTAAAAGCTTTCTCAGTTCATTGAGGGCATTCATCGCCGCATAACGTTTGATCAGTCGGCGATGCTGGGGGAAACCGGTGCGAATTGACTTCGTGGTCTGCCCATCGCTAACCCCAACGTAAACAGTGCCGACCGGCTTTCCTTCAAGTTCATCCGGGCCTGCCACGCCGGTAGTTCCCAACCCCACATCAGCGCCCAAACGGATTCTCGCGGCAGCAGCCATAGCTTCAGAAACCTCAGCGCTCACTGCTCCGTATTCAGCGATAAGAGCCGCATCCACTCCGAATTCGATCTTCATCTCGTTGGAATAGGCTACCAGCCCGCCCTTAAAGTAATCGGAACTGCCCGGCACATCGGTGATGAGATCGGCCACCAGCCCGCCGGTGCACGATTCCATCACAGCCAGCGTCATTCCTTTCTTGCGAAGCAAATCGCCGACCACCTTTTCCAGCACCTGCTCATCGATTCCCCATATTTTATCTCCGATGATGGAACGTACCTGTGTTTCGAGAGGAGCGATCATCCCTTCCGCTTCCTGTTGAGTCGGGGCCTTGGCCGTCAGGCGAAGTTCGATACCGGTTTGTTTAGCATAAATCCCGATGGAAGGATTCCGGGAAGAAAGCAAATGGCTGAGGAGTTGATCCACATTAGCCTCTCCCATTCCCAGAATTTTAAGTGTTCGGGAGACAATTATCGCCGTGTCCAGCGTGCAGCGCAGTTCACCCCTGATCTCACCCTCCCACATCTGCATCATCTCCCACGGCGGGCCGGGCATGGCCAGCAGAGTTTTCCCTGCCTTTGAAACCCACCATCCGGGCGCGGTTCCCCTTGAGTTGTGGATCGCTTTGGCTGAAGGAACCAGCATGCATTGCTTGAGGTTGTTTTCCGGCATGTGATATCCGATGGTAGCGAATTTCCCCATCAGCCACTTTTCCAGATTTGGATCGATGGTCATCTCCTCGCCGAGCATTTCGGCAATGGATTCGCGGGTTATGTCATCCTCTGTGGGGCCAAGACCCCCGGTGATGATTATCAGGTCAGAGCGGTTCCACGCTTGACGGAGAATTTCGGTTATTCTGCCCTGGTTATCACCCACCTGAGTGACCCAGTAAAGGTCAACTCCAAGCGATGGTAATTGCCCGGCAAGATAAGCGGCATTGGTATCGGTGATTTCCCCGAGAATGATCTCGGTGCCGATGGAGATGATTTCAGCTTTCACTTCACTATTCTTCGGATTCCTTTTCGATCAGATTGCCCCCATAGATATCCCAATTACCGTTGCGTTTATCCATCCAGATGATAGTTTCCCCACTAATGGCCGGGGACATCTGCTCTGCAGGGTTACTGCAAATGCAAAACTCGTATTTGCAACCGATTTCATAAGCATAAATGTTCAGGCTGCTATCCCGACCGTCTCTCCAGACAACCAGATTCCCATCAACATCAGGGGTAATTTGCTCGGATTTGTGTGTACAAATGGGGAATTCTTCGCCGATTTCCAGATCGTATCCGTAAATATCGGCATTCTCTTCACGTTCATCAACCCATACCAGAGTGCTTCCGCACAGCGCCGGATCATACTGATCTTTCAAATCTTCGGTAACGCGGAACTCGCTATTAGAGAGTAAATTGTATCCATATATATCGAGATTACTCTTTCGCCCATCCACCCACACTATGTTGCTGCGGCTGACATCAGGTGAAGTCTGACCGGCCCGGTCGGTGCATACCGCGAACTCGATACGGGAATCAAGGTCAAAACCATAGATATCCGCATTCCCATTGCGCTCATCAACCCATACGACCGTATTAGCATCTATGGCAGGGGAAGTCTGGGTCCCGGGATCGGTGCAGATGGCAAATTCTTCCTGGCTTGCAAAGTTATAACCATAAATATCCCAGTTGCCGTTGCGATTATCGGACCAAACAACTACATTGCCGCTGATAACCGGGTCATTCGCTCTCGCCAGTGCGAAACCGATATTAAAGGGGGCGCTGCTTTCAATATCATATCCATATACCACCCAATCCGCATTTCGATCATCCACCCAGACTGCAATGCCATTATCGAGCACCGGATGCCGCTGCCAGGCATTATTGGTAATAACGCTGAATTCCTCTATTTCGTAATTCTCATCCGAATCACTGCCACAATAACGCACCGCAAAACAAATAGCCACAATAATTGCGGCCAGAAAAAGGAGAACGGCCACTCTCTTAGCTTTCATACCTCGCCCCTTTGAAGTCATTTCCCGAGCATCGAGAGGGCTATTTCCGCTGCCCGCTTACCGGAGAGGAACATGCCGCCAAAGGTCGGCCCCATGCGAGGCACCCCGTATACAGTGCCAACCGCCATGCCCATGACGATAAGCCCGGGATAGACTTCCTTTGTTTGCTCTACTATAGCATCTTCAGACTTTTCAATCCATAGTGCTCCCTCGCCGACCGTTTTAATCAATCCCCGCTGTTCCAGTTTTTTGGCTACCGAGGCATCATGTCCGGTGGCATCGATAACGATTTTACACTCCAGGGGAACCGGATCGAGAACAGCAATTTCTCTAGGAAGATGCACGATAGGACTCCAGTTTATCACGATCCCGGCAACGCGGTTTTCCTCACGCAGTACCACGTCCTCCAGAAGGGTCAGGTTCATAATTTTAACTCCGGCCTTGCAGGCGGCAGCAATCATAGCCGCGCAGGCATGAGGGGCATCAGCTACAAAAAGGCCTTCCTGAACTTCTTCGTAAGGGACCCCGATCTCATCCATGACTTCCTGGGCCGGGGCCCGGAAGGTGAATTTATTCATGAAATATCCCCCTATCCAGAAACCACCTCCGAGGTAATTGTTACGTTCTACGATCACCACCTTCAGCCCGTTTTCGGCCAGCTTTTTGGCGGCCACCAGACCGCTGGGACCGCCCCCGACAATAATCACGTCGCTCTCCACATATTCATCGAACTCTCTGGTAAAGCTCCGGATTATGGCACGAGTAATATCTTTTTCGCGTACCGGATGAAATATCGGCATGGCTAAATTCTCCTTATCAGCATTCTTTCCGGCGAATGCCGAGGTATTCGCTCACGATTTCCATAGCACAGAAATTGCCGCACATGGTACAACCAGTTCCCCTTGTCGGCTGGCGATTTCGAATTTCAGAAGCTTTCCTTGGGTCCAGCGCAAGTCTGAGCTGGCTATCCCAGTCCAGATTTTTTCTGGCCACAGACATTTGCAAATCCCACTTCCACGCGCTTTCAACTCCCTTAACAATATCACCTGCATGGGCAGCAATACGGGAGGCAATCACCCCCTCCCGTACCTCGTCGGGATTAGGAAGCCCAAGGTGTTCCGAGGGAGTAACATAACAAAGAAAATCAACCCCGGCTGCTGCCGCTACTGCGCCTCCGATGGCAGAGGTGATGTGATCATATCCGGCAGCTACATCCGTCACCAGCGGGCCCAATACATAGAAAGGGGCTCCCTTGCAGGTACGTTTCTGGATTTGCACGTTGGCGGCTATCTGATCCAGAGGCACATGTCCCGGCCCTTCCACCATCACCTGCACTCCGGCATTGCGGGCCCGATCCACCAGTTCGCCGAGGGTTAATAATTCCTCGAACTGAGCCCGATCCGAGGCATCGGCCAGACTGCCGGGACGAAGTCCGTCACCGAGACTCAGAGTTACATCGTATTTCAGAGCAATCTCCAGCAGACGGTCGTATTGCTCATACAACGGATTTTCACGTTCGTTATGAAGTATCCATCCGATGAGGAACGACCCGCCGCGTGATACCACGTCAGTCACCCGGGGACTGGCCTTCAATCTTTCGATAGCTCTCCGGGTCACTCCGCAATGAACGGTGAGGAAATCCACTCCATCGCGCGCATGATTTTCGATAGCGGCAAAAATGTCATCGGCAGTCATCTTTACGATGGCTCCGTACGATTCGATGGCGGCGATCCCTGCTTCATAGATGGGAACCGTTCCCAGTGGAACCGGGCATTTTTGCAGGATGGCCCGACGGATAGCCGGAATATCACCCCCGGTGCTAAGGTCCATAACCGTGTCGGCCCTGGCATCGAGAGCAGCCTGAAGCTTGGCCAGCTCCACTTCAACATTGCTCGCATCAGATGACGTGCCCATGTTGGCATTCACTTTGGTAAGAAGCCCTTTGCCGATGCCGCACGGCTTGAGTCCATGGTGATTGATATTGGCCGGAATAACCACAAACCCATCTGCCACTCTTTGACGAACAATTTCGGGGTCGAGATTTTCTTTTTGGGCCACCGTTTTCATCTGTGGGGATATGGTTCCGCTTCTGGCCGTTTCAAGTTGAGTCATTATTTATCTCCCAAACAATAAAAAAGACCAGGCGCATAGGTTATGGCTTCCTGATCTTTTGTTCACCGCTTCCCTACGCTCGCGTTATCGAGGTCAGGTTCAAAGAGTTCTCCGATAAAACCGGAGTCTCAGCTTTGAGCACCTCCAGCGGGTTTGGTCTAATTAAGTTGTGCTTCAATTATAGAACAATGGGATGGGGGTTGCAAACTAAAAAGCCTCGGCTGGTTGCACTGGCCGAGGCTTTCTTCTGTGAAGGCATTTCCCCTTTTACAAACTGTTTCTAAGGAAAATCCTAATCTCCCCAATCCATGTTTTCCAAATCTTCAAGGCCCTCTAGATCGCCAAACATGTCTTCAAGCTCGTCCATATCGAAATCACCTTCACCCCAATCACCCCAATCGCCCTCATCCATAACCTCATCTTCAGGCGGTGGTGAGATGGTGATTGATTGATTGATTTTGGTAATATCTGTTGACATATCCGATACTACTTCAATCCCCCCGGTCTTCATGGTAGATGTTCCCACCATTTTAATTGCCACTTCCGGTAGCTTACCTTCATCGGCTACCCAGATATCCCCTTTGAAACTCGATTCAATTTCGTCCATCATCGCACCGGGATCATCACTATCCACCGTAACAGTGGAATCGACTTTGTAATGCTTGCAGTTGACCCCATTCACTTTCTCTTTGCCTACATAATCAAGATCATTTTCCATATCAAATTGATCGGTTAAATCATCGGGATCATCAATTTCCTCGAATTCCCCTTCATCATATTCTTCGTAAGTCGAATATGTCCACTTATCCTGCATAAACATCTTGGTCCACGTTTCGTTACCTATGGTGATTGTTTCCATGGTGCCCATGCCCATATCCATGACCGTATGGGATGCCTCTGCTTTGTTGTTGACATCTTCATCCATTATCATTTCCGTTTCACCTACCCCCGGCGTCTCCGAGGTCATCACCATGTGCATATGATAGCTATCCAATTCGTCATATGAACTAAAACCCATCATCTGCTCCAAATCATCAGAGCCGGATGTCTCCTCAGAATCTTCGGGAGTACCCTCATCATCATCTTCCCCTTTGGTTTCCTGCTCACCATTGGCAGCTTCTTCAGTCTCATCGTCATCCCCACCACCGCCGCAGGCAATGATACTCACGCAGCTTACCGCCAGAATAAATATCAGCACGAGCGCTATCAGCTTTTTCATTTTCCCCGCCTCCTTATTTTCCAATATCATTTAACTTTCAGGCTGGTGATCAGATCCAGTTAAGACTGCCGCTTTAGCATGCAATCACTAAGCTTTTGTGTCCTGCACTTACGGCAAAACACACCCCACCCTTCCCATATCATATCCAATGGTACCTCTTTCGGGACGATAGGGAAGTTGAATTGCTGCTATCGCAAAATTATTGTTTATTTGCGAGATATAATTACAGACAATCCAACCAGGACACCGGCAACCAAGATTCCCATTACCAGGCGATCGCAGAAATGACCAAACGCATATGAACCGTTATCAAAAATATCATCGGATCCTATCGCCATCAGTAATCCTGACAATAAAGCGAAGAGAAGAGCAACAGCTGCGGCGATCAATAGGATAAGAGCTACTGGTAGTTTATCAAGCATTTCAGAAAATCCTCCTACATTTATTGTTTTTTTTGATTCTTTCTTAGCATCTCCCTTAGTATCTACCTTAGTATTTACCTTAGTATCTACAGCAGGGGTTTTAGGTTTGGCCCTTGATTTTGGCTTTGCTTCACTCTTGGACTTTGGTGCCGAACTTTTTGCTAGAGGAGCCCCGCATTTCTGGCAAAAAGCGCTGCCATCGGGATTTTCGGCACCACATTTCTCACATAACATATTCCCTCCTTAAAAAATCGATACACAACATAACAAATCTACATCACATTCCACAATATGCTATGGTAGAATATAAATCTGTGTATGTCAAGGTATGTTCAAGGTCAAATACTCGGAAAATATAATTTTAAAATAGATGCAAATTAAAGAACCTCTGAACAAGTCCAAAATTTGTGATTTTTGTGAATTCCCGGCGAAAAGAACGGCTGGAATATTCTTTCTCCTGATTACCAGCTACGGATATCATGTTTACAGTATCACCACTTGAAGCTATCGCAGTATGCGCCATAGTTGCGCTCGGAGCCTGCATCCAGGGTTCGATCGGATTCGGCTGGGCAATGTTGTCCGCGCCCTTTATTGTGCTGATAGAACCCGACTTCGTTCCCGCCCCCATGATTCTAAGCGGACTTATACTCACTTTGCTGATGACCTGCCGGGAAAGAAAATTTATTGATATACGAGGGGTCAAATGGATGTCTCTCGGGTCGGTTCCCGGCATCGCCGGTGCCGCTTCGGTTATGAGCGTTATCTCTGCAATGGGATTCACCATTACGTTTTCGATACTGGTACTGCTGGCCGTCGCATTGAGCGCAATCGGGTTATCTGTGATGCTTTCAAACCGGAATCTCTTTCTGGCCGGTTTGCTCTGCGGATTCATGGGCACCATGTCCTCCATCGGCGGGCCACCGGTGGCGCTTATTTATCAGCATGCTAAAGGCAATCAATTAAGAGGTACGCTCTCGGCGTTTTTCGTTATTTGCGGAGTTCTGGCATTAATAGGATTAACTATGGCAGGATGGATGGGAACCAATGAGTTGAAGCTGGCCCTGATTCTGATTCCCGGACTGGTGATAGGATATGTTGTCTCCCGTTTTACTGCCCGGATACTGGATAAATACTCCCTGCGCCCGGCAGTGCTGATTCTTTCCGCGCTGGCGGCAGTTACGGTATTGGCAAGGGCACTTCTTCAAGGAATCTTTTGATCAACCCCCTGTACAGGCTGTCTGAAAAGTCCCATGTATGTCATTCTGAACACAGTGAAGAATCTTTTTTGAAGCTGATCCCCGGAGATTCTTCGTCATAAATTCCTCAGAATGACACGTTTTTTGATCGGATATTGGGGTTATTTTCGATTTCTTCAGGAGTCAGGCCAAGTAAAAACGGTTGTATTTCGACTCCCCCGAATCCGGATTCTTTAAGAAGCGCCAGATCTGATTTCAATTGTTCTTCCTGCACATCCCCACCGGGCCACCACCAGCGAACATAAGGGCGATTCTCCATCGGCGGATGATTCCAGAGGGCCTCATCGAAAGCATCTTTCGAGTCTATTGAACCCGGCATTGGGGAAGGAGAATTTGTTTTGATAATATGATCTGGTTTGGTGGTTTCAGAAACTTCCCTGCTGCAACCGGGAACAAAAAGTATTGCCAGGCTTATCATCAGGAGTAACGATTTACAGAAATGTTTTCGGATCATTGCAGTTCTTTTCCCTAATAATGTGCCATTCAATTGTGATAAATATACCAGATTCTCGATTTTTCGCAAAATGTATTCTGAAATCAAAGTGTTGACATTAGAGTGCAAAATGATTTATCCTTCATTCGAACACATTCGAAGGAGGTATCCTGATGGAAGCCTATTGCATGAAGTGCCGGGCCAGGAGAGAAATAAAAGACCCTAAAAAGATCACCATGAAGAATGGCCGAGAGGCAACTCAGGGTGTGTGCCCGAAGTGCGGCACCAGGATTTTCCGAATCGGGAAGAGTTAAAGTAACATTATAATTTCCAATCGTGCTGAAAGAGACGGGTTGAGCTTTTGTCTGGCAGGGCTCAACCTTCTTTTTGAGGATTGAACGGGTTCTCGGCCAATCGATGGCTGCTGCGAGCTACGATCCCCGGTATGCCCGCATAGTTTCCCTGAAGTATGGATTTCAATTTTGACTAAGTTCCCAATGCCTGCTAAACTAGTTGATACTGTGACACCAAATATGACAGGGAATATGAAACGTATCCATTGGTTAAGATCAGGCATCACGCCTGATCTATGCGTTTGCAATGTGAGAAATCTGGTTTCACTATTAATTTCCCCCCAAATCAAAATATGACAGATGATCCAGTCCCACACCAAGGTGCTTCTGGCAAACTTACTGTGGCTCTTCAGACAGTAGGCTGCAAGCTCAATCAGGCGGAGAGCGAAGCACTGGCCCGCAGATTTGTTGAAGCAGGATTTGATCTGGTTGCCCCTCAAGACAGCCCGGATGCCTATATCCTCAACACCTGCACTGTAACGCACATCGCCGATCGCAAATGCCGGCAGTATCTGCGGGCGGCTCATCGTGAAAATCCACAGGCGCTAATCGTGGCGGCGGGTTGTTACGTTGATAGAGACATCAACGATGTTAAAGTGGAAGGAGTTGAGCTCCCCGTGGGTAATTCGGAAAAGGTGCGGTTGGTTGAACTTGTCAAAAAACGGCTGGAGGCAAAAAAAGCTGCTAAAGGGAGCAACGGGCATCAAACTATTGAAAGCCAGTTTCGGACAAGGTCCATGATCAGTGTCCAGGAGGGATGCGCCCATTTCTGTTCCTATTGTATCGTTCCCCATGTCCGGGGTCGGGAAAAAAGTGTACCTGCCCGAACAATTCTTTCTGAAATAAAGGCGCGTGAAGAAGAGGGATATCGGGAAATAGTCCTTACCGGAACCAGAATCGGGATGTACTCAGGAGAAGTAAACCTCGAAGGACTCCTGAAGCACATTCTTGGAGAAACCGGGATTCCCCGGATTCGGCTCTCCTCGCTTCAACCTCGGGAACTATCTCCCTCGCTTGTGAATCTGTGGCAGGGAAACGATAGGGTATGCCGTCACATTCATCTGGCCCTTCAGAGCGGTTGCACAGCAACTCTGGAAAGGATGAGGCGGGACTATTCCATCGATGAGTACGAATCAGCGGTGAATATGATCCGTAATGCCATGCCCGATATGGCTGTCACCACCGATATCATCGTTGGCTTCCCCGGGGAAACTGAAGAGGAATTTGAGGAAAGCTTTAGCCTTTGTGAGAGGCTCGGTTTTGCCAATATGCATATATTCCCCTATTCTGTGCGTGCCGGGACCCCGGCGGCAAATATGTCCTGTAAAGTTCCCGATAAAATCAAAAAGGCCAGGAGCCAGCACATGCTTGATCTGGCAAAACGAAGTGCCTTTGCCTTCCGGCACAGTTTTCAAGGCAGGATTATGCCGGTGCTCTGGGAGGAACATAAAGGCAATAACATTTGGATAGGGCATACGGGCAATTACATCAAGGTATTTGCGGCAAGCAGCGATTCCCTTAACAATCGCTTGCTGAATACGAAACTGGGCGGTGAATATCAGTCCGGTGTATATGGTGATATTTGTGGCTCGTCGGAAATGGCCGGACTGGTAGCTAAAGGAGTGTAAGCAAGATGGATACAATTACAATAACATACATCATTCTCTTTATTCTGTGCCTGATTCTCTCGGCTTTCTTTTCCAGCTCGGAGACCGCTTTTCTCTCACTTCAACGGGTGCGGATAAGGCACATGGTCGATAAAGGTGTCTCAGGTGCGGAAGCCGTGGCCAAACTGACAGAGCACCCGGAAAAATTGCTGACTACGGTTCTTATAGGGAATAACTTCGTCAACACCGCCGCTGCCGCACTGGGAACTTTGATTGTGTTAGAGCTTGTAACTAACGAAAACTGGGGCGCGCTTATAGCTACTATCGGTGTAACAATCCTGCTGTTAATCTTTGGCGAAATTGGGCCCAAGACACTGGCTACCCAGCTGGGCGAACGTATAGCTTTATCCTATATACGCCCTATCAGAATCATATCATGGGTATTTTTCCCTTTGACCTTCATCCTGTCCGGTATCGGTACAGGCGCAGCAAGGCTTCTTGGCGGAGTTCCACTTTCCCACACAGTGATAACAGAGGATGAAATCCGAACGATGATATCAATGGGGCTGGAACACGGAGCAGTGGAGGAAGGCGAGGCAGGCATGGCTAACAGGGTATTAGTTTTCGGGGATAGCCATGTTAGCGAGATCATGACCCCACGCACGGATGTTGTCTGGCTGGAAAATAATATCACTTTAAGCGGTTTCTGGCCTATTTATATTGAGAACCCGCATGCCAGATTCCCCGTTTACGAAGAGAACGTGGATCATGTGGTTGGAATCTTATGGATAAAAGATGTGTTGATGGCCCAGGCTAAAGGGGAGATCAAAGAGGACGATGTAGTGACTTCTCTCGCGCGCTCGACCGGATTTGTGCCGGAGACAAAAGTTGTTGGAGAGCTTTTCCGTGAGATGCAGGAACAAAGAGCTCAGTTTATGGTTGTAGTTGATGAATATGGAGGGACGGCAGGTATTATAACTATGGAACAACTGGTGGAAGAGATAGTGGGCCAGCTTGGCGACGAACTGGCTACCGGAGATAAACCGGTTGAGGTTATCGGACACAACACGTATCAGGTTGATGGAGGAAAAAGGCTGGATCATGCTAATGAGGAAATGGGCCTGGATTTCCCCGAGGGCGATTACGAAACCATAGCCGGTTTCATACTTGCTGCCCTGGGCCGTATTCCTGAAGAGGGGGAGCAATTAAAGTATCATGACATAACCATCACGGTCACCGAGATGAAGGGAGTCAAAATTGAAAAAGTCCTTATTATCAAAGAGTGAACCTCAGCAGCGGATCGTTGTCACCTTTACCCGTGGTGAGGAACTGAAATACATTTCTCATCTTGATATGATGCGCCTCTGGCACCGGGCACTGCGCCGCGCAGGAATGCCGCTGGCGTACTCACAGGGATTCAATCCCCAGCCCAGAATATCACTTGCCTCCCCGCTTGCGGTTGGTGTCACCAGCGAGGGGGAATTGATGGATGTGTTTCTACAACAGAAGGTTTCGCTGGATTTCTTTGCAAAGGCGCTCGGGGAACAACTGCCCCGCGGTTTGGGATTAATTGATACCAGGGATATCTGGCTCAGGCTGCCTTCACTCCAGTCACAATTACGCTTTGCTGAATACATGGTTGAAGTCGGCCCGGAGATTGGTTCGAAAGAGGTAACTCTGGCTATTCGATCACTCATGGAAAAAGAAGAGCTTCTCTGGGAACACCTCAGAGACAAGAGGATTCATAAATATGATCTCCGGGGATTGATTGATGATCTCTGGATTGTCCGGGAGGAAGAATCCGGCTGCACCATCGGTATGAGATTGTGCAATAGCCCCAGCGGATCCGGCAGGCCGGATCAGGTTCTGCTGGCGATCGGGTTCGTAAAACCGGCGAAATCAATTCACCGTACCAGGTTAATTGCAGGCACGAACTGATGCGACTTATTTTGGTAAGGCACGGTCAGACTGACTGGAACATGGAATATCGGGCTCAGGGACAAAGCGATGTTCCCCTCAATCCGGCTGGCGAAGCGCAGGCTGAAGCAATTGCGCGGGCGCTGAAGGAAGAGCCGGTTGAAGCCATCTATTCCAGTCCTCTGAGCAGGGCTTACCAGACAGCTCAGGCAATAGGACGGTTCCATCAAGCTAAGATAATAACCGATGACAGGTTGAAAGAACTTGATGTGGGAAAGATGGATGGCATGTATTATCCGAACCTTAAAACCAATGCCCCCGACTTTTTCAATATCTGGACCACTGACCCTGCTTCCGCAAGATGGCCCGGTGGCGAGACTTTGCCGGAACTCCAGCAGCGCATGTGGGATGCTGCCCGAAGCGTCATTTCCGGGGATTACAGCAAATCTGTGGTTATTGCCAGCCATTTCTTTTCCCTGCTTACTCTGCTTTGCCAGATTCTCGAACTAAGCCTTTCCGAGTTTCGGCGACTCAACCTCAGCGTTGCCAGCATCAGTGCGGTCGAGTTTGCCGGAGAAAAGGGCAAGCTGGTTTATCTTAACGATACATGCCATCTGGGTTAGCCGGGTTCTGGAACTTGCAAAATCCAGCTGTTTAAGTTACGCTGTATCCACAAAGAGTAAGTAAAGGATAATGCGAGCTTATCTGTAGCTTTTTGGAAGAACGAATGGCAAAGAGATTAACGCTTTTCATAATCTGTCTTCTAGTGATGACTGCTTCTCTCTGGGTTGCGGGTTGCGAATTGTTAGGAGGAGAAGATACTGAAGAATCTAATCCTAATAATCAGGATTATCAGAGTTTCGATACCTCCACCCCGGAAGGGACGGTAAAAGGGTTTTTGCATGTACTTCCCTCTGGAGATTTGTATGAATGGGATAAATATCTGGTTCCGAAAGGAAGCTCCAGCGGAGCTTCCGGAGTAGCTAAGGAATTCGCTAAGGAATTTGTGGGAGTTCAAACGGCAGATATCTCAATAGAAATATCAAACATAATGTTAGAGGAACTCTGGTCAACCGGTTCAGAAGTGGCAATACGAACTACCTATATTTTGAATAAGAAGGTGAACGGGGAGAAAACCTCTCTACCGCATGATTACACTTTCCTGCTGGAAAAATTTGGCGAAGACTGGCTTATAACTGATTGCAGCGATGTTCCTCTGGCACCTCCTGATACTCCTGCTCCCACACCATCACCGACTCCGGAATTCGTCGTTCCCGGAACACCTGTTTCTACTGGAACTATCACGCCGGTGGAAGCGGGAGAAATCCTTTTGTACGATGATTTCAGCAGCCGATCCAATGTATGGCCTATCTATTCAGGTAAATACGGGATTGCCTACTATAATAATGGAACTCTTCGTGTAAAGCATAGGGGAATTTTGCAAAGTCCGGAAATCTGTGTTGCCCGTCAGTCGTTCGATAATTTTGTGCTCCGGTTGGATACCGCACTGGTTGAAGGCAACGAGGATAGCTGGATAATCGTGGCATTCCGGACCGACTACTGGGGGAACGGCTACCGCTTTATGATAAGCGCCGATGGTCGCTATGCCATAGATGCATACAATAAAAAAAGTGGGAGTAATTTTTTGCAGGAGCCCGTCTTTTCCGAACATATCAATGCTGGTTATGATGCGCTGAACCAGCTTCGTATCGAATGTGTAGACGACGCCATCCGTTTCTCCGTCAACGAACATCTTTTGAATGCAATGCGCGATAGCACCTTCGTCAGCGGGGCCATCGCGCTGGGGGTCTCAACTACCCCCGAAACTGGCGGCGCGGAAGCCATGTTCGATAATTTGATGGTTAATGCACCACTTGGAGAAGTGACCCCGTAAAAATAGCCTGATGTTGCTGGTTTGGGGTGTAAAGTAATTATGAAAATCGGACCTGACCTCCCCCGGCGAGTTGAGCGCTTCATTACAGAAAACAACCTTTTTAATTCTTCCGGAACTGTGCTGGCGGGTGTTTCCGGTGGCCCCGATTCCGTTTGCCTGCTGCATATTCTTAATTCCCTGCGCAGTTCACTTGGATTGGATTTGCATGTTGCGCATTTGAATCACCAGTTGCGCGGCGCGGAATCGGATGCCGACGCGGCCTATGTGGCGGATCTGGCTGAAAAAATGAGCCTTCCCTTTACAATAGAGTCCCGCGATGTAACAGGATATCAGTCAGAACGGGGCTGCTCGCTGGAAGAAGCCGCCCGCGAGGTTCGTTATGGCTTCTTTGCCGAGATGGCGGAAACGCTTGGCGCCAGCATGGTAGCAGTCGGGCATACCGCCGATGATCAGGCCGAAACCATCATCATGCATCTGATTCGCGGCACAGGGCTTTCCGGCCTGCAGGGGATGCGCCCGCTTTTCGAGTGGGGATTACCCGGTGGAGGATCACTAACCGTGGTTCGGCCTTTGCTGGAGGTAACACGGCAGGAAACCGAACTTTATTGCCATGAACTGGAACTTCACCCGCGTATCGACTTATCTAATCATTCCCCTGAATACCTGCGCAACCGCATTCGCGCCGAAATCATGCCGCAGCTTGCTGAATATAATCCCAATATCGTCGAGAGCCTTAACCGCATGGCCCGTCTGATCGGAGAGGACATCGAATATCTGAATAAACAGGTAAGCCGGGTTTTCGATTCCGTGGTCGAAGAAATCCCCGAAGGTGTGTCGCTGGATAGAAAGGCTTTTGCGGAGCTTCCACCTGCTTTGAAACGGCATCTTTTGCGTACCATGCTTGGGCAGATCATCGGGAGTTTGCGGGATATCGAGATGGTTCACATCGAGACTATTATGGAGGCAATGGCGCAACCAGCCGGAAAAGAAATATCCCTGCCCTACGGATTTAACCTGTATGGAGATTACGAAAGGAGCTTTATCACCCGCGGGGAAAACCCGCTTTTGATCCTGCCTGCTTTTGAAGGCGAAGCGTTTGTTCGGATTCCCGGCGAAACATCGGTTTCCGGATGGAAGGTCAGCGCCGAAGTTTTCCCCGGCAGGCCAAAAGCGATCAAACAAGGGGATTTCGTGGCCTTCTTCGATATGGACCTTACCGGCGGCGAACTGATCGTTCGATCGCGAAAAGATGGTGACCGTTTCCAGCCGCTCGGGATGGACGACTCCAAAAAACTGCAGGATTTCATGGTTGATGCCAAAATCCCTCGCATGTGGAGGGACAACGTGCCTCTGGTTTGTTCCGGTGATCGCATCATCTGGGTGGTGGGCTGGCGGATCGACCATCTCACCAGAGTGACCCAGGCCTCTCTCGATCCTGCCGATCGTCAAAAGGGATACCCCTGCTTTCCTAGCCAACTCGGATTTGCTGATGAGAAGGCTTTCTCGGACCTGTTTCAACTGGTTGGTTTTCAAAGCCGTTCCTCACGCACTCTAGTGGAATGACTGCTTAAAAATAGCATATAATTTTACATATTTTACTATATATGTCAATAAATAAACTTAACTATCGTATTTTATTATAACTACACTATGTTGAGGTTACGGAAGGCACGTATCCATAAATGTTGTGTGGTGTGGGTGGTGGACTGAAGTGGCAATCAGATGGTCGAAGCTATGAAATGAAAAAGGGCTCGCCGTTTTGGAAGCCCTTTTTTTGGTGGAGCTGGACGGGATCGAACCGACGGCCTCATGAATGCCATTCGGAACTGGCGGTTCTTCTATCTTGTTGGTGTCCCATAACTATTTGAAATCAAACGAGGCAGGTGTAGAAAGAAAGTAAACAATAGTACGGGTACCGATACTACCCATTAATATATGTGGTAGGAGGGCGATATACTTCGATGAGCAACGCTTGATGAAGTAGTAGGGCCAGTAGGAAGGAGTAGTAGGACGGGTATACTATGATACTCGGAGGTAGGAGATCGAAGTAGGGTACTAACACGCAAACTCAGAAAATCGACATTCAAATAGCTGCTAATCACTGAAACGCTGATCCAGACACGACCCCAATCCCAGGGGGCACTAAAACGGGCTTTTTCCCTATGCATTCAGAGAGTGCACAGAAGTTTCCTGACCTTTATACCTTTAGTCGGAGTTCTTCACTTGTACCGAAAAAAACTCATTCGCGCCGTTCCGCTGGCCTGGACTCTTGATATAATCGGATCAGGTCATCAAAATTCGGCTTGATCGATTGGAATAAGTTGTTCGGTGGATATAACCCTGAATGGACATTTGTTATAAATTTGAATGCGTTAGCATATCTGTATCCGACTATTTGTTGACATACAAGAGGCTTTTTCCTATTCTTGACCTGCCAAAAATCGAGCTATTATCAAATTCCCCTCTACCTGGCTTGTCAAAAAGCAAGTTCTTGGTGCTCCAATCGAGGCTAGCGAGATCCAGTTGGTTGAAAAGTCAAGCTGGAAAGTTATCCGACCGTCAGCAACGGGTTTTGCATCTATGCGGGTAATTGTATGGGTGAAGCGTAAACAGTGAGGCAGCTAGTATGACGTCTATTATTAAGTATTATGAGGGGATCGACTCGGTTGCCGTAATCGGCAACTACTTACCCCGCCAGTGCGGTATTGCAACATTCACTACCGATCTTGTTGAGGCCTTATCGGAAGAAGCGCCCGACATAAACTGCTGGGCGGTTGCCATCAATGACAAACCCGAGGGATATGCATATCCTGAAAAAGTGCGGTTTGAGATCAACCAGAACAACCTCGCAGATTACAGTGTCGCATCGGAGTTTCTCAATATCAGCCAAGTTGATATTGTCTGCGTGCAGCATGAATTCGGTCTTTTCGGCGGCCCTGCCGGCAGCCATCTGCTGAAACTTCTTGGAGAGATTCGCATGCCGGTCGTGACAACGCTGCATACGGTTCTGAGAGATCCCGCCCCGGAATATCGTGAAGTCATGTGCAAGCTGTCTGATCTGTCCGACAAACTGATCGTGATGAGCCGGAAGGCCTTTGATTTCCTCAAAGATATCTATTCCGTTCCGGAGGAGAAAATTGCCTTTATCCATCACGGCATTCCGGATACGCCTTTTATTGATTCCAGCTTCAACAAAGATAAGTTCGGTGT
Source organism: Dehalococcoidia bacterium (assembly GCA_041300025.1). Taxonomy (GTDB): domain Bacteria; phylum Chloroflexota; class Dehalococcoidia; order SZUA-161; family SpSt-899; genus JBGLNL01. Next base: position 713,642 of record JBGLNL010000001.1, read on the forward strand.
TGAAGGCAAAAAGGTGCTGCTCACATTCGGACTGCTTTCCCCCAATAAGGGCATTGAAAATGTGCTGCGGGCGCTTCCGTCCGTCACCAGAAAACACCCTGATGTTACCTATATTATCCTGGGAGCAACACATCCGCATATTTTGAAAGCGCATGGCGAGCAATACCGTATCAGCCTACAGCAGCTCGTGCGCAAACTCAATATCAGCGGTCATGTCATTTTTCAAAACCGATTTGTCGAACTGAAAGAATTATGTGAGTTTCTCGGCATCGCTGATATTTATGTAACCCCCTATCTTGAAGAAGCCCAGATTACTTCCGGGACGCTCGCCTATGCCATGGGAACTGGCAAAGCCGTCATTTCAACCCCATACTGGTATGCGACCGAGATGCTTGCCGAAGGGCGGGGAAGAATTGTTCCATTCAACAACCCTGATGCCATGGCGGAACAAATCATCGACCTTTTGGACAACGATGTCACCCGGCATGCGATACGCAAAAAAGCCTATACATTTTGTCGGGAGGCGATCTGGAAGGAGGTATCCCGAAGATATCTCGAGGTTTTCAGCGAGGTTCAGCATCATCGTTCCCTGCACCCCCGACCCCGACATTTATATGTTGAAAACATCAAATCCATCACAAATTTCGATCTCCCGGAAATGAAGCTTGATCACATGAAGACCCTTACCGATGATACGGGCATTTTGCAGCATGCCGCCCATATCGTCCCCGATCGCATCCATGGCTACTGCACCGATGATAATGCGAGAGCTCTGCTGGTTGCTGCCATGGGCCGGAAATACCTGTCTACGGGCGACAGGTCCCTTGATTCCCTTAGCAGTCATTATCTCAGCTTTCTACTGTATGCCTTCAATGTCGAAACCGGGCGATTTCGTAATTTTATGACCTATGCCCGGCAATGGACTGAGGAGGTGGGATCGGAGGATGCTCATGGTAGAGCGCTCTGGGGCCTTGGCAAGTCTGTGATGTTTTTTGACAATCCCGGAGAGGTGGCAACGAGCGCGACGCTCTTCAACAAGGCGCTGAAGGCTGTCGAGCACTTTCATTCGCCCCGAGCCATCGCTTTTGCCCTGGTGGGCATTCATGCCTACCTGGATAAATTTTCAGGCGACAGTGAAGTGCGAAGGATTCGAGAAATCCTCGCAGATAGGCTTTTCAATCAGTTCAAGAACAATGCATCAAACAGCTGGCCCTGGCTTGAAAGCACTTTAAACTATGCCAACGGCAAGCTTCCCCATGCCCTGCTCCTATCCGGCCAATCGATGCAGCGCAGCGATATGATCGATATGGGACTCAGATCGCTTGAGTGGCTGCTCACCATCCAGACCGAAAAAGGCCACTTTGTGCCGATCGGTAATAAGGGATGGTATGAAAAAGGCGGCCCCAAAGCCCGTTTCGACCAGCAGCCCGTCGATGCTAATGCTATGATCGAAGCCTGTATCGAAGCCTTTAACATCATCCGAGACAAAACATGGATAGACAACGCGGTCATGTGCTTTAACTGGTTTCTCGGAGACAACGACCTGAATATGCCGCTCTATGATCCCAAGACCGGCGGCTGCCGCGACGGGCTGATGGCTGATGGCATCAACCAGAATGAAGGCGCCGAGTCGTGCCTTGCATGGCTACTTTCGCTTATGACATTGCAAAAGCTTTATGCTGATGAGATTTTGAAACAGCCATCGTCCCAATCAGCCGATTAAGTAAAGGATTAGCTATGCGCATTGCGATGCTCTCGCCGATTGCCTGGCGCACGCCGCCGCGACACTATGGCCCGTGGGAAAGCGTGGTCTCCCTTTTGACCGAGGGGTTGGTATCGCGAGGCTATAATGTTACCCTTTTTGCAACCGGTGATTCGGAAACAAGCGGCAAGCTGCATACCATTTGTGCGCGGGGCTATGAAGAAGACCGCTCCATTATTCCAAAAGTATGGGAGTGCCTGCACATTTCGGAACTCTTTGAGCATGCTCAAGATTTTGATATTATACATAACAATTTTGATTATTTGCCCTTGACCTATACCGGCCTTATCACCACCCCGGTCGTTACAACCATTCACGGCTTTTCATCGCCGGGCATTTTGCCGGTTTACAAAAAATATAACCGCAAAGTGTTCTATGTTTCCATTAGCGATGCCGACCGGTCCCCGGATCTTGACTATATCAAAACCATCCATCACGGCATAGATATAAAGCAGTTTGATTTTCAGCCTGAACCGGAGGATTATCTGCTTTTTTTCGGGCGCATCCACCATGACAAGGGTGCCAGAGAGGCCCTTGAAATTGCCAGGGCCTGCAATAAGAAGCTGATATTGGCGGGAATCATCCAGGATGAAGTCTACTATCACCAGTACGTCGAACCGCACCTGGACAACCATAATGCGGTCTATGTCGGCAGCGTCGGGCCGGTTCAGCGCAACCAGTTGCTAGGCAAGGCATACGCGCTTTTGCATCCCATAAATTTTAATGAGCCTTTCGGACTGTCTATTATAGAGTCCATGGCTTGCGGTACCCCGGCGATCGCGTTTAACAAGGGGAGTATGCCAGAGTTGATCGAGCATGGCAAAAACGGCTTCCTGGTTTCGGGTTGCGAAGAGGCTGTTGAACATGTGGCAAGGATAAAAAATATAAATAGATTAGACTGTCGTCAGACGGTCGAAGCCCGCTTCACCGTAGACAGTATGGTCGAAAAATATGTAGACGTTTACACAGAGGTGCATGAAAAAGGACATAAGGATTTTGCTGACAGCCAAGCCAACAAAAATTGAACATCGATAATGACAGGGTTGCATGGTATGAATAGAAAAACCCCTTTTATAAAGCGATATGACGGGAACCCCATCCTTACCCGGGATGACGTGCCCTATCCGGTAGCCACTGTCCACAATGCCGGGGTTATTAAACACAATGACCGGTATATAATGCTTTTCAGGTCGCACAGACACAACGGTCGCTGTGTAATCGGCCGGGCTGAAAGCGCAGACGGTTTTTCCTTCACGGTCCATCCCGAACCCTTCCTTGAACCGGCGACAGACAACGTTTTTGGGGAATATGAGGAGTTCGGAGTCGAGGACCTCCGCATAAACCCCGTGGAGGGCGAATATCTTCTTACCTACAGCGCATACTCGCGGCATGGAGTGCGCATCGCACTTGCCCGGACAAAGGACCTCAAAAGCATTGAGCGCGTCGCGCTGATCACCCAGTCCGACCTTCGCAATGTGGTTATTTTCCCTGTGAAATTCCAGGGCAGATACGCGCGCCTGGACCGGCCGCATTCCGAAATGTCACCCTGGTCTATCTGGATTTCCTATTCCCCCGACCTTGTTCACTGGGGCGATTCACGGGTGATTATGAAGCCGGTTCCCTATCACTGGGATGAAATGAAAATCGGGCCCGGCGCACCGCCCTTCAAAACCGACAAGGGCTGGCTTCATATTTACCATGGAGTCTTTAAAACGATGGCTGGGGCGGTGTATCGCCTTGGCGCGGCCCTGCACAACCTTAATGATCCGGCAAAAATCATCGGCGTTTCTGATCAGTGGATACTGCAGCCCGAGGATGCCTGGGAAGTGAGCGGCTACGTGCCCAATGTTGTTTTTACATGCGGCGCTGTTCCTGAAGACGACGGTACGGTAAAAATATACTGGGGCGGCGCTGATACCGTCATGTGCGCCGGCACGGCGGTAATTGATGATCTGGTACAGCTTTGTCTGTCGGCTTCCCGGCCGCCACTGTAGCTTATTATCAAATATCACAACGGGCTTATTGCAAATCAGGAAATCAATAATTTCATAAACTGATCGAAATGACTTTTAGAGGATATGCTGGGATTGAAAGTCCCCCTGCTAAACAGACTTTCGATGCAGAGCACACAATATCAAACTACCTTTAAGGATACAGTGATATGGACGCAAAAAAGTATCTAAACCCGAAAGTTAAAAGGATAAAGACAACCATTCTGGGGGACACCTCACGCGTTATAACACGCCTTCATATTCCCAACGGGGCGCATCGCATACTTAAAATCATTCAACGCATAATAGATTTGCCTGAGGAGACAGCCGAAAAGCTTCTTTCACAAATAATGTTTGATTTTTCAAAGCGGCACAAAGACATCAGACGCATTTTTGAGCGTCACCTAAATGAGGTAAAAGATTATGTTCCTCGGGACGCCGTGCTAAGTGAGACCAAAATGGCTCTCATCGGGGCCTATTTTACCATGGAGTACTCCGTTGAATCGGCTGCCCTTTTTAACCCTTCAATTGTCCTCCACCCTGATCAAAGCCATCTGGACAAAGGCAGCTTGCGTTTTATCATGAGCCTGCGGGCAATCGGCGAAGGCCATGTTTCCTCCCTTGTATTTCGAAGTGGCGTCCTTGACGAGCACAATACGTTTATCTTCGACCCGGTCAGCGATTATATCGAAAGGCCGGACGTCCGCCCAAATCCGATTTACGACCGGCATTTGTTCCAGCTGAAGCTCAACGAAATGGGGGCCTGCAATGAGGTAACAGCTCATCTTCTTGGCCAGTTACCAGATGATTTCAGCTATAATGAATTAAAAGAAAAAATTGGAGCGCTTCGTGCAAAAACCGTTTTCTCTGAGGAGCGCCAAAACGGAACTTTCGAGATCATTTACTGGCTTGCCAACTCCAATTATGAGATGAATTTCCGACCCGATCACCGAATATCCGAACGGGTTATCTTTCCCGTTTCGAAAAACGAAAGCAGAGGCATTGAAGACGCCCGGTTCGTGCAATTTTTTGATGACACCGGCGAAGTGACCTATTATGCGACCTATACGGCTTATAACGGCCTTAGAATCCTGCCGCAGCTGATAGAAACAAAAGATTTTACCAGATTTAAAATTATAACCCTCAACGGCAAAGCAGTAAAAAACAAGGGCATGGCTCTTTTTCCCCGCAAAATTGACGGCAGCTACGTTATGCTTTCCCGACAGGACGGTGAAAATAATCATATCATGTTCTCAGACAATATCCATTTCTGGCAGGAGTCCAAAATCATCCAGGAGCCCACACGTCCCTGGGAATTTATTCAGATCGGCAACTGCGGCTCACCCCTGGAAACCGATCAAGGCTGGATCGTACTCACCCACGGTGTCGGGCCGATGCGTCAGTATTGCATCGGCGCCATGCTACTTGATCTTGAAAATCCGGGAAAAATCATTGCCCGCCTGGAAGAGCCGTTACTTACCCCGCATGAGGAAGAGCGCGACGGGTATGTTCCCAATGTCGTTTATACCTGCGGCGCAATTTTTCATAATACCGACCTCGTCATTCCCTATGGCATATCTGATATTAAATCCGGCATTGCAACCGTTGGAGTGAGGGAATTAATTAACTGCATGCACGCGGTAGGTTAATGGTTCCAGGATCGGCGTTTATGAAGCCCATCTGATAGCTTTTTTTATATTACTTTATAGAAACCATTTTTCACCGAGAGATGTGAATTTGGAATTTTCCATCTCATTCAATACTGTGATACCTGCTATTGATGTGAGCTCTAGTGGGAGTTCAGATATAGACAGGGTCTGTGAAGAGGAAGCTGGTCTTCAGAGCGATAAACCCTGAAATCTGCGCCCACAACATCCGGCACACGGGTTTTTCATGGACTTTCGACCGAGGGCTTCCCAGTACTTCAATCTATGGAGGTCCCAAACTTTCAAGCTTGCAGTTGCTAATCGATCGTTTGCAACACCACAGAACAAGGGCTGAGGGGAGAAGTCGTGCCCAAGAATGCCCAAATGCGCCAAAAGGGGTATCCGTAAGGACGCCCAAGGCCCAGCTAGTCTTCATCGCGGTCGCTCCTAAAATCATCCCCCTCAGGATATGTCCCCACGGACTCCTCGTACTTTCTTGCCTTCCTCGTCTCGTCTATGGAATGAGGCGTGTCTATTTGCGTCGGGATAGATGCCCCTTGCGCTATTGTGACAGGCTACGCCTGCTGGAAAGGGAGTTCGGAGACAGGCACCTCTGTGAGATCTCTCAAAAGGAGATCCTTGAACACCGAAACAGGGTCGCCTCGGAGACTTCAAATCTCACCTCCAACAGAATTTTCATTCTCAAGCAAATTTTCAAGCAGGGAATGGAAATGAACGCGATCAAGAACGATCCGGTTGCTGCCATGTCATACCTCAGTGAGAAGAAGCATGTCAGGAACGAGTTCCTCATGCCTCCGGAATCGGATCACCTACTTGAGGCGTGCCAGAAACTGCGATCAAGAGATTTGTTACCGGCGGCGATCTGTCTGGGAGCTGAACATGGAGCTTCGAAGCAGGAAATCCTGGATCTGAAATGGACCGACATCGATTTCGAGTTCGAGGGGAGCGCCCGCATCAAAGCCTCGGATATCTTACCCCGGCTGAGGTCCACTATGCTCACTGAGAATCCATATTCAAGGCAATGGGCATCCACCTTATTTTTCCAATTTTGTGGTCTTGACAATGGGGTCAACCTCAAGGATCTCGCCAGGTTCTATGCGAACTCGAAAGAAACGAAAGAATCTAGTAAGCTATACAGAAGCCACACAGAGGTCAAAAAGGGGTCTCTGAACAGAAAAAGAGCCGATTAGGGGTTGCCTAACCCGCTCTTTTTCTTGATCTTTTTGGTGGAGCTGGACGGGATCGAACCGACGGCCTCATGAATGCCATTCATGCGCTCTCCCAACTGAGCTACAGCCCCCCGCAGAGCGCCATCTGCTGTATGTAGCTTGCACTCGTGCGCGGGATCATCTTCTCGTAACCGGCGTTGAGCCAGCATCAGAGTTCCTGGACGATCTGGATAGATAGGTGCTAAGGGGAAATATGTACAAACTCGCAATTGATAAACTGACGTTTGTGAATAATTTACTGGAATGGTATAATAAGTCTCTTTCTAATCCCAATTCGAAAGTGCTGCCGCATCCCGAGTATGGTCGCTGGAAGAAGTGGAGCGATGACCGTATTTGGTGTTCTGTATTTTTCAGCATCGGAGTCAAAGGAGGGTCAAGAGCGGCACGGGATTATTTGGAGTCAATCGAAAAAGGATTGGAAGAATTTGAATTACCGATTGCCAGTCTTACCCCGCTTGAGTTTGGTGATAGAATGCGGAAAATATGGCGATTTGGACGTGGATACAATCGTTCAGGAAAGGCGCTGGGGAGATTCTTTAGCAAAGATGAGAATTTCGGAAGAAAAAATAGCTTTGAAAAAAGCATAGCTGAATCTTTTGGAGTATTAGAAAAACACGGTTTTGCGAAATGGTTTCGGGAAATTTCCGAGTATAATGACGATCGTAAAAAAGCTCATTTCATGGAAGAATTGCCGGGTGTAGGTCTTAAAGTTTCCCGTGATTTCTTGAATGATATTGGGATGACGAATTCACTAATTGCCCTGGATATTCATGTTCTCGCCGAAATGAGAGACACTTGGAAATGGGCCGTACCGCCGACTACGCCCAATGATAGAACGATCTATGAAGCGATTGAAGATGGCGTCAGGGCAGTTGCAGAGTCAATTGGAGTGACAGTTCTTGAAATTGATAAGGCAATATACTTTTCGCGCATGACTGCTGAATTCAGACTAAATAGAAATGACTAAATCAGTATGGGTGTTTCATATTTGTGACCATCCTGTGTCCACACCCCGCCAAAAGAGGCGGAAACAGATACAACCAGACAAAAGAATACAAAAACAAAATTTTATCCTTAATTCTTGAGTGTCAACGTAATACGCTGGTATGCAATGGCTTGAGGGTAATGTGGTCGGAGAATCCCAGCGCCTCCGCTTTATTGCGCACCGAACTTTATTATCATTTCATTATCGACAATTATTCATTTTCTTCTCAAAGTCTAATTTCAAACTGACTCGCAGCCATTCAATATAAGTCATTGCAAAAAACTGAAATTCAACATATTTTTTAATATGGGCAGAACGATATTAGACGTTGACCCGCTGATACTTAGAGACCGCCTGCATGCGCTCTTCTTGTGCAGCCAATCGGTTATGAATGTAGCGGTCGAAATGCTTCTGAAAAGTCACCGGTTCAAAATCAAATTGGAAATAGCTGGCGCAACCAATCCGGGCTATTCACTCTTTATAAAAATAGCCAATAAGTTGAAAGTTGATTACATTACTCCGGAAATTCCAGAAGAATTAAGGCCTTTTCCATTGAAATGGATATCAGATAAAAGTACCGCAAATTTAAGAACCTGGATACCGGAGATGAAAGATAGAGAGGGAGATTATCATATTCTCCTCCCTTTCTATTTACGATATCATCTCGATAAACTGCGGGAACGAGAACCCAATTTCCCCATGCCACAAATCGATAACTTGTATTTATTATCCCGCTGGGAAGAATGTTTTGTATACCAGGTTCCATTATCAATAACGGCATTAAAGGATCTTCTTTCCTATGAAAGATTCCCATATCTTTCAATCCCATCACCCCTTTTCAGTTTTATCGGGACAGGTTTTGTGGAGCAGCGACTTTTTCGATTGGACGATCTTTCGCAATTATATCTTGGTTTTTGCAGCGGGCCAGAAAAATGGAACCTTGTCAACGGGGTTGAAATAGAGAAGCACCCCTACAACATGGCATTGAGAAATAAACTCAGTGCGATGACCTTGCGATCAGGAAATCGCAGGACACCCTCATATCCGGTATTGGTGCGGCATTTTACTTGGGATTTGGAGCAGCTGGGCTTGATTATTGAAAATGCTTCCGTTCTAAACATGATAAATAAGCATTTGCCGAAGGAAAGAGCGGACAGAATCAGAAACTGCCTTTTATTTAGATTACGTGGCTTATCAGAAGATGAAATCAAAGGTGAATTGGGTTTTGGGAATCAGGAAGAATACTATGAATGGCAAGTCGCTAACAGGATCAATATCATCTCTAAAGATTACCGTGATCCGTATGATGCCTGGCAGAATGCCTGTGAGTTTTTTGAAATTGAACCAAATATCGAAATACTGGACAATGTTCAAATCTCGGCAGCTACAAAAGATGAACCGAACGCAAGTGATTCCGGGCCGACCGGGATTCAACTCCCTCCGATTACAATCGCCAGGCACTCAGACGGTTTTGCTTCAATCGTAACATCTAATGGCAAATCTATATCATTAACCGGGAAACAAGCTCATTTAATATCCAAACTTCACGAAGCATATGTTAACGGCACACCCGAGCTATTACAGGCTCGTTTTATAAACGAAATTTATGGTGAGGTAAAAGAAAACCGGCTCCAGAAGCTTTTCGGGAACAACGACGCTTGGAACGAGCTTATTGAAAAAGGAAGAAGAAAGGGTCTTATACGTTTGAAAGCCATAAAACCCGATAATTCGGATTAATCTTAAAATTTCTGTGGGTGACAGCAATTCACCCAGAAAACTCCCCCAAAAAAACGTCGATTTCGCCTAACCACCCAGGTATACACCCACGTAGCTCCCCACTTGGTGTATTAGTCTCCTTGCATGAAAAAGGGACGATTATTAGATGATCGTTTAAGGCGCAGTAATAATGGCGAGCAAGCTATTTCATCCCCTAATTGCGCCGGATTGGAACATCAAGCTGTGAAGGAGCCCTCATCGCCGGGGGATAATTTCACATTTAAAACCATTGAACTCGCCCCGCTGGACGACCAAACACTCGATCTTGAGAACTGGTTAGCCGGTCTTTTTGTCGAATATTGGCTGTCAAAAGGGCGAGCAAGTCAAAAGGAGATAGAATAAATGAACGCAGAAGTCTATAAAACATCTGACATCGCGTTGGCGGCTTATTTGTCGATGCAGGGATTTTCTATACGGGGGGTGGCATTTAATGGCGACCGAAGATCTGTCTTTCAGTTCGAAGATGAACCGGGTTGCCAGGAACATGTCCTGAGATTTTTCAACCGCAATACAATGGTTGAACCAATCGCTTTTCTTGACCATGTCAAGAGCCTGAAGGCGATGATTAAGCAGTAAATAATAATCTGATGAGATGTGATGATATGAAAATTCGGTATGAAAACAAGTGATAAAATTGTCGGGGGACTGGGAGCATCTTCGGAGCTGTCCAAAAAGCTACATCACCCGGGACCGGATATCAGGCCATGTGTGGCACAGATGCTTGAATCCTCATATACAAAGGGGGATTATCCCAATCGGAATGCCGCGGCTCATATAATCGCTTGTGAACTTAGGCGAATCGGGTGTTCTCATGATGAGGTCCTGCAGCGAATAATAGCATGGAATGATGGAAATACCGCGCCATTAAGTATATCTGAATATTCCAAGGCGGTTCGCAGTGCATTTGCCAAAGACTATAATTATTCCTGTTATCATCATTTCTTAGAACCGACTTGCATTGGACCCGACGCATGTCCGTTTTCATCAAGAGTTAAATCGAATCAGAAATATTATAACAATAGAAAATTCATTCGATACCGCTGGCCAGAATTACTTCCTAATGTAGCCATATTGATATACTACATAGCATTAATTGAGCTCGAAAGAATACGGCAGGTCGGGGCAGGGGGAATGATATACGCCAGTTATCGGGAGATCGCCAAATTATGCGGGGTAAATCCCGGATCAATTATGAGAAATCTGGCTATACTGCAAAGCCATGGCCTGATTGAATTGAAAATTGGAACCCCGCGAAAGTGGGAGAGAAGCGCAACCGAGATAAGGCGCGTTATTCCCATTCCGAGACCATCACAGAATTTATTGAGGAAACTATATGATGAAAAACCATACACAGAAAAGTAAGTTTTCCACACACATTAAGACAGTATCCAATATTTATATAAAGGGGATTATTTCTTATGTCTGTTAATCATTCAAAAGTAATGCCTTTGAATTTAAAAGAGCTGTTCGGAAGAGAATATAAAATTGAAATAGACGAATCTGCGAATTGCCCTGGTGAGAGTAAAAGCGATCCGTGGTATTATCGGGTCGCCTGTAAATACGGCCATATATATCCCTATTCCGACAAAAGGCTCGGATTTTATTGCGAAAGCGGAAATATCCGAAACCGTCTTCGTCAGGAGCATCCTGAGATTGATGTCTTTAATTGGAGTGATGACGGCGGGGCAGTCTTCCTGTTTCCCGTTGGACTTTTTAAACTAATATCCGGCTACGCCAAACCGAGGCAAAAACGGAGACTATCCCAGGAGCATCGCCGAAGACTGGAATTAGCGGGACAGCGATACAAATTTAAACCTTTAAAACATGGGTCTGAGAGCGTGAAATCGACTCAAATTTCAACGAAAGGAGTCGGGGTAGTAATAGGGGGGAGATGGTCAGGCCAGAGAAACGCGCTTGGAGATTCAAAAAGCTAATTTGAGGGATTAAAATGATGTTGAAATTCATTAGGCATATTCACCTGGTAAATTATCCGCCAGCGAGTGACAACAATTGCCATTTAGGATTCGCTCGTAAGGCACCATCCGATAGAATGTTATCGAATAAACGTATCACCAGGGAATTGGTGATAACCCTATTGATTTCGAATTGTATAGCAGGGGGTATATGGGCATGCCAGTAGGCAAAGGGGTCTGGTATCCCAAGACAAGAACGAGCGAGTGCCTCCAGATTGATATGGCATATCTGAACAAGCATTTTGACCTCGAAAAAGAACATTCGGCTACTATGTCGTGGACAGGCAGTTTTGGCAAAAGGGACCGCGTTTGTATTCGTATTGAACCGCCCGGGTTTATCAGGCTTATCTACACTATCACCAAGAAGTCAGGCGAAAAAATTGATATGAATTACCGAGTTTATATGGATATGACTGAGTGTAATTTAGGTGGAATACGATACTGGTTTGTCTGCCCAATATGTCAAAGAAGATGTCGCGTAATATATCTCCCTCCCGGCGGCCATCGCTTTACGTGTCGTATCTGTAACAACCTGACTTATGCCAGCACTCAGGAAGGCTATCCGAGATGGAAGGCGATACAAGAAGCGACCTTCATGTTGCCAAAATGGGAAAGACAGTATTTCAGGGCCAGGTCAGATAAGAAACGCCAGCGATTGCTAAAAAAGATGAGACGGGTTGAATCAGGTTTGAAAGCTTTTATTGCCTGGAGCAAACGAGTTCTTAGAGAATGATAGAACATATGTTCCTATCGATACATTGACAGAAATTAGGCATAATGAATTATGAATATTTTATATGTATGTATGCAGGTATTTAATGTTTTTGGTTGACAAAAGAGATAAAAATGGCGATATTAATAATGCTAAAGTAATCAAATGTCTGGCTATTTTTGTGTACGAAAGTTTAGCCCGAGCCGGTTTTCTTGTAGCTGGACTGATTACTTTAGCAATAATCTCCGGTGAAACTGGCTTGGGCTTTATATTTAAGAGGCGGTGATGAGATGAAAGAAAATGTAGCCGTTTATTTCCGATGTAGCACTGATAAACAGGACAATTCGATTGCTGATCAGCGGAGAATAATCGCTGAGCATGCCATCAAAAATGCTATGCAAATCACGACGTGGTTTGACAAAGACGAAGGGAAATCAGGAACCAGCTTCGAAAAACGTCCTGATTTTATGAAAATGGTGAAAATTGTGGAATCTGGCAAAAATGATTTCACACGTATCCTCGTTTATGATGTCGATCGATGGGGGAGACCGATTGACCCTGACGAATCGACATATTGGGAATACCATTTCAAACGGTACGGAGTTCAGGTAACATATATTTCCGATGAGTCAATTAATGATAATTCTCTGGCCGGAAGATTAACGAAAAAGATCAAACAGGAACTTGCCACCGAGGAAAGCCGAAAACAATCTCTAAGAGTCCGTGAACGGTCAAAGCTGAGGGCTGCTGAGGGATTCCGTGTCGGGGGATATGCACCATATGGATATAAACGACTTTTGGTTGAGGCGAATGGAACGCCGATCAAGGTATTGGAACATGGCGAGCGGAAATACGAAAAGCATCAACGAGTGATATTGACCCCGGGGAATCCGGAAGAAATAAAAGTGATTAAGAGAATATTCATGCTCAGAACAAAGGGGTATGGTTATAAATCTATCGCAAATATGCTTAATGAGCGGAATACCCCGTCCCCAGGTAAATTAAGAGGCAATATAAAAAGGGAGACGAAATGGTCAGCCGGTTCAATTCGGAGCATAATCAGAAATCCAGTATATAAAGGCGACTGGACCTATAACCGGCAAGTTCGTGGCAATTGGGTTAAAGATGAGACGCCAGATATATATTTCCATCCCGTAAGCGAGCATATTAATCACAAGAACTCTCATAGCGGCCTTATTTCGACTGAGCAATTCGACCAAGCCAATTCGATTAGGAACTACCAGCCCGGACGCCAGACTGTATATAGAAATGGAAGATCGGCATATCTTTTGTCCGGTTTGATTAAATGCAAATCCTGTGGTTATTGTTTCCAGGGCCATATACATAGGAATAAATATGGCGAATGGAGATACTATGAAGACGGGGGTTTCTATAGTCGCGGATCATCGGTTTGTTCGTCCTTTCATATTCCCAAAGAATTGATTGAAAGCTTTGTAATAAAGGAAATAAAAAGGAAGGTTTTTTCGGCAGTGAATATTTCGAGATTGGAATCTCTGATTGAGCAACGACTGATAGCCTATAAATCACTGACTCCAGATAATTCCAGGATTGCCAAACTTGAGGGCGAGCTTGCAGATGTAATTGGTCGGCTTGAGAATATCAAAGATGGCATTGAGAAGGGACTGCCGATGGACTTTATAGGCGACCGGATTACCATGCTTGAACGTCGGAAACAAGAATTGGAGGCGGAGAAAACCTCGCTACAGAAGAAGGTTGGTAATGGTATAGATGCAAATGAGTTTCGACGATCAACATACAATTATCTTGATGAATTTGACAGCGCATTCCAAAATGCGTCGAATATTAAGAAAAAAGAGCTCTTACATGCGTTTGTTAATCGAATTGAAATAGACAAAAGTCAAGGTGTAGCAACCTGTTACATTCACAAAATACCATCAGAAGTTAAAGTCTATCAATGCCGGAGGTCGGACTTGAACCGACATGATGTTGCCATCGGGGGATTTTGAGTCCCCTGCGTCTACCAGTTTCACCACTCCGGCATTAAGGCCTAAACCATTTTACATTCCGCATATTAAACATACCGAAGGCAAAATCCAAAGAACTGATTCCAAATATCCGTCGGGCCGCTCAAGGCGAAATGCCTCTCCCGTTGGAAGAACTGTACCTCACATGGCAACCTTTGGGGATTAAGGGGAACAGGCAGGATGTCTTTGTGGTGGGCATTCCCAAAGAGCCCATCGACCTTCTCATTGCAGCTTTAGAGAAAGCCAGAATCAAGCCATATATTCTGGATCTTAAAGCGCTGGCATTGGCCAGGGCAATTAATTGTCGCAATGGCTTGATACTGGATCTCGAACCTGATAATTTTGGGATTACTGTCGTGGCCGAGGGCCTTCCTTCCATTATGCGAACCTTCATCCCTAAGAAGGGCGAGATGATTCTGGAAGATAATGTGCGACGCTTGGGTGGAGAGATCGTCCGAACTATGGAATTCTACAACCGCGAGCATGCCGAGAATCCAATAAGCGCGGATACGCCAATCTATCTGACCGGGGAAACAGCTGAGTTACCTGATGCAACGGTGATCATCCAGGAGGAAATTGAATATCCCCTCAAAAAACTGGTATTCCCATTTGCACACGATCCGGCTTTCCCGATCGCTTCGTATGCAGTTAATTTAGGGCTTTCCCTGCGCGGTTAACATGGAAGTTGTCATATCTTTGAATAGGAGAGCAGAATTATGAAACTTCGAGGTGGCGACAAACCGATAGTTACTTCTACCGGATTTCGGGACATCCGAATCAATCTATGGGGAGAAAAATATGGCCCTAATCCCAAGCCAGTGGGACTGGTATTGCTAATAATTATAGCGATAATAGCCGTAGGTGGTTTATACCCAGCATATCTATGGGAAACCGATGTCGCTGATAAAACCTCCAGTATGCAAAATGATCTGGACGAACTTGAGAAAAATATTGAGAGATTAATGCGACCTCCTGAGGAAGAAAGTGAGTTAGCAAAGCTCGAAGCCGAGATTGATGTTCTGCGATCTGCTCGTGAAGCTATAGAAGGTGACTATGGGCATTTCGTGGGGACGATAAAGGCGGTAAACGATACGATGCCCCCGACAGCTTGCTGGACGTCTATCACATTGGACTCTGACACTATTAGTTTGAAGGGCGATGCCGATACTCCCTCAGGATTGTTTGCCATTGCCAGGGCTTTTGAAGAACGCAGTGAATTTGAGGCAGCTAATATCAGAAATATAGGGACAACTGAGCAAACAGGGAGAGCAATGAGCGTTGAGGTAAAAGACGCCGGGAGCGTGGAGGTTACTCAAATGCTGCTGGCGACTGGAGAAAATATACTCTCCCCAGTGGGGCCGGGATCATTTTCATCCGAACTCATTAGCGATCCAATCGAAAGTGAGAGCGGTCATGAAGCTTCCACAAGTGGAGGGGCAACAATTGAACCCTATCATCAAATATCTACCATAAGTGCTCAAATAGTCAGCGGGAACCTCTGGGAACCGCCGGTTACTATTAAATTCAGCGGGACGGCCAGCTTTTATTATCCTATAGACAAATACAAATGGGAATTCTCGGATGGGGCAGTAAAAGAGGTGGATTTGGGGGACCCGGGCCCCAAACAATTACCCATTTCAACAATGCATACCTTTACTGCGGAAGGTGATGCTTCAGCGAATCTAACGGTAATCGATGATCATGGATGGAAGGTATCAGCTACCAAAGGAGGAATATTTGCCACAGCCGATACCGATTTCATCGCCGAACTGGTCTCCTGCGATAATCCGCTGAAGTTAAGATTCAAACCACAAATCATTTCGGCAGAGAAAATTACTTCCTATAAGTGGTACTTTGGAGAAGATGAGGAGGAGGAGGAGGAGGAAGGGGAAGCAGTTAGTAATGAACCGGATAGCACCGATATGATGCCAATTCATACTTTCGATAAGGTGGGTGAATATACTGTGACTCTGACTGTATCAGGCCAACTGGATAAGCCCATATCCATAAGCCATATCGTGACAGCCAGCGGGACACCAACAGCCGATTTTTACCCCGAACGGTTAACGGGGGAAGAAAAGTTTACGGTCCGTTTCGCAGATGCCTCTGTTCCCGATGGAGATACGGATTCTAAAGGGAACGCACATCAAATAGTTCAGTGGGAATGGGATTTTGGGGATGGAACTACACTTAGCGGGTCACCAAATCCTGTTCATGCCTATGTTGATAATGGGCCTTATGCCGTGACACTCAAAGTCTGGGAATCGGATGCTAACTGTGCCCTTATTACTAAAACCATTCAGGCATGCGATTCGAAATATAGCCAGTTCTTTGTTGAACCCGGAAACGGTGAGATGAAAATTGATTTCTCGGCCCCTCTGTCGCAATCAACAGGTATAGATTTCCTCTGGGATTTTGGAGTGATTGATAAAGATGGCAATCCTGTCACTTCCACACAAGCCAATCCTTCATATAAATACGATTACAGCGGAACCTATCATGTAAGCTTAAGAATCACCGAAGAAAAGAAATCTACCGATCTAGAGGTGAAGAGGCTGGTAAGCTTTATAAGTGCGGATATTAATATTATAAGTTCAACTTCAACATCTTTCAGCTTAGATGTAATACCCGCAGTCCCCGCAGAAGAAAACGGGAAAAGCTGAGGGATCTTTAAAAAATAAGTGGTGACTTCAAGAGGCTGGGGGAGTCGTTCCTCCAGCCTCAAAAAAACCCAGGATAGAATATCCGCCTTTGGGAGGATTGGGGGGTATAAAGGAATTAATAAGAGGTTCCCTGAATAATGAGAATAGATGATATGCTGCGCCTGACGGTGGAGAGTAATGCTTCTGACCTCCATCTGAGAGTAGGAATACCGCCGGTTTTGCGTATCGACGGCAAGCTTGTTTCCCAATATCAGATACCGGAGATGACGCCGGAGGGAATGAAGGAAATACTGGAGAGCATAACCAGCAAGGAGGAAGCAGCAAATTTTTACCGGGATTGGGAACTGGACTTTGCTTATGCCCTTGAAGGCGTCAGCCGGTTCCGGGTAAATGCACATTACCAGATGGGAACAATTGCCATGGTGTTCCGCACAATCCGAAACGAAGTACCTTCCATAGAGGATTTGGACCTGCCTGAAATTTGCAAGGACATGGTTCTCGAGAGCAACGGAATGGTTATCGTGACCGGGCCTACCGGTTCCGGTAAATCTACTACCCTTGCTGCTATGCTGAGATATCTGAACGAAAGAGTGAGTGCTAAGGTAGTTACCATTGAAGACCCCATAGAGTATGTTCATACAGATAATCAATGTCTTTTCATCCAGCGAGAGGTTGGAAACGATACGCATGACTTCGCGGCTGCCCTCAAGCACTCGCTGCGCCAGGACCCTGACGTTATCATGGTCGGAGAGATGCGTGATCTGGAAACAATTTCTACAGCGCTAACTGCGGCGGAAACAGGACATCTGGTCCTGACTACGTTGCATACCCCCGGTGTGGCTCAAGCGATGGATCGAATGATCGATGTCTTTCCGCCACACCAACAGCAACAAATTAGACTCCAAATTGCTCAGACAATTAAAGGAGCCCTTTATCAGTGTCTGGTACCATCTATTCAGGGGGAGGGCCGCGTAGCTGCCGTAGAAGTGTTAATAGCCAACACCGCCGTTAGAAGCATTATCCGGGAAGGAAAAACCCACCAGTTACTAAATTGTATTGAGACGGGAATGGAATATGGCATGCAGACAATCGACCAGGCCCTTGTAGACCGCTACAAAAGAGGGAAAATCAGCAGAGATATGGTACTAGAATGGTGTAGAGACCCAATGGAAACCAAGCGATCACTCGATGCCATTTTGTTAAAACAGAAATAGCAAATTTATCCCAGCTTGACTCAAGGAATATTCAACTTGCCATGTGGAAAAATCTGCATGGCAAGTTTCTTTAAGTCCCCTCTTTGTATTAACAAAGTTAACTTCTTTGCTTTGCATGTACAGGGCTTGCCAAAGACTTGCCGTTTCATGGATAATCTGGAAGGATAGCAAAGCGAATGAACCGAATAACGGATTCAAGGATAACTGAGCTTGACAGATTTATCAATAATTATTCCTACATACAACGAAGTTGAGAGTTTGCCTTTCCTTGTCGACCGGATACATAACTGTCTGGCTGGTTTCGATTACGAACTGGTAGTGGTTGATGATAACAGCCCTGATGGCACCGGTGCTCTGGCAGAAGAACTCGCCCGGCAGAAACCGATAAAGGTAATTCATCGCAAGGGGAAACTGGGGCTTGCCTCCGCGGTTATTGAAGGTTTTCAGCAGGCTTCAGGCGATATCATTGGCGTAATAGATGCAGACCTTCAGCATCCCCCTGAACATATCCCGGAAATGTTCAAGGCAATGGGAAAAGCTGATATCGTTATCGCCAGCAGATACGTGAAAGGGGGCGGCACCGAAGGATGGACCTTTATGCGGGAATTCATCTCCCGGGGCGCCAGGCTTATCCCGCATTTCCTTTTTGCCAAGATCAGATATATCAAAGACCCTCTTTCCGGTTTTTTCCTCTTCCGTAAAAAAGTGATCGCAGGCGCTACTCTGAATCCGGTTGGATACAAAATCCTGCTGGAAATCCTGATCAAAGGCAACCATGCCGACGTAGTCGAGGTGCCTTATGTCTTTAAGGGCAGGGAGATGGGAGTAAGCAACTTCAACACCACTGAACAGATCAATTATCTCAAGCATATTTATCGCCTGATACGAAGTGAAAGAGAGACCGAGAGGTTCATCAAGTTCTGCATGGTAGGCCTTAGCGGTGTCGTGGTCAATTTAGGAATTCTGGCACTTCTGACAGAGGTGGCCGGGTTGTTCTATGCCTTCTCGAACGCTATTGCTGTTGAATTGTCCATCATCAATAATTTCGCGTGGAACGAGGTGTGGACATTCCGTGACAGGCGAACTTCAGCGCATCGATCAGTTGCAGGCCGCATGATGAAGTTCAACCTGGTATGCCTGATGGGGTTTGGCATAAATGAAGGCATCCTGATTCTCTTCACTGAGATCGCTGGTTTGTACTATATATTGTCTGCAATACTGGGCATAATTGCAGCTACACTTTTCAACTTCATATTGAACAAGTGGTGGACGTGGAAATAGGAGACATAACATGAGCGATGATTTCATGAAAAGTGCACTTGACAGAGCCATGGAGCGGGCTGACCGGATACAGGTGCCGGAAGAAAAGCTCCGGTTAATGGAATCCCGTTCAGAGGGGGAGCGGCTGGCAGCCAGTTTTCTCAGGAATCCGGAGTATGATCTTGGTGCTGCGTTAAATAGCTGCGATCCCGGAACAAAACAATATATATCAAAGGCACTGGAATCCGTTCTATTACAGAACCTGGTACTTCCGAAAAGGGAATCGGATATAGCCGGTAATGCAAAAGCATTCGAAGGACTCTCCGCTATCAAAAAAAATAAAAATGCAATTCAGCAAGCCGTGGAACAACTGGAAAACCTTTCGAACTATTATTCTCAGGCAAGGAAGCAGCACTATGAGCAGTTAAAAGCTCATTTAGAGCGGGCGCTGGCCCAGCAAATACGGCAACAAACGGGGTTGGCTTCCACCGGCAATATTAACGTGGAGCAACGCCCCGAGTTCCAGGAAAACTGGCGAAAGATTTCAGCGCAACTTGATGGGGAATATGATAAAGCGCTCGCTCAATTGAAGGAACAAATAGCTTCAGTGGATTGAGAGGAAAGCGGTAAGCCGGTATCGCTTACTGCTATTTATGAAAGCGAACCTTGGCAGCAGCTTCCGTCACTTTCCGGAAATGAAGCCCATAGATGGCCAGAGTCACAGCTTCGGGGAATGCCTTGCGGTGCTTAAAGAAGGCTTTGCTCATGAGTTTCCAGTAATATCGTTTGGAATTCGATTTGCCCACTATCCCAAGGTGCCATATTGACCTCAGAAAACTCATTAATTCCCAGAATCCAACCCGCTGCCTTCTTGTCCGGATAGGCTTGTACTCATCCAGAAATGTCCCTATCCTCTCGTAATATTTCTTTGGTGAATAAATCGTCTGAATTATCCGCTGATATCCGTTGATAACCTTCTCAGGGTCCATTTTAGGGATAAAATTAAGCGTGCCATCGGTATTGTTGCCGGAACTGCTTTGCAATAGCCGGTTTTCCGACTTAAGACGATTGTAGAGTCTGGTCTTGGGGAGGGCGGTAAGAATGCCCACCATGGCGGTGACTACACCGATTTTCTGGATGAAATTGATCTGGGCATCGAATATCGATTCCGGGTCACTATCGAATCCTACAATGAAACCACCGAGAACCTGCATCCCGTGGTTCTGGATGTTCTTTACCGATGCAGACATATCGCGATTCTCATTCTGGAACTTGTTGCATTCGGCAAGGCTGCCTTCGTCCGGTGTTTCCAGCCCTATAAAGACCTTATCAAACCCGGCTTCGACCATCATTTCCATCAGTTTGTCATCATCGGCAAGGTTAAGGGAGGCTTCCGTAAACAGAAGGAAGGGATGTTTCCTTTTTTTCTGCCATTTGATTACCTCCGGGAGCATTTCCCTTACTTTGACCTTGTTGCCAATGAAATTATCGTCAACGATGAAGGTGGAACCGCGCCAGCCGCGCTCGTAAAGGGCATCGAATTCCCGCAGGAGCTGATCAGGGGTTTTGGTCCTTGGGACATGACCATACATTATGATGATATCGCAGAATTCACAGTCATAGGGACAGCCGCGCGAGTACTGGACAGGCATGGAAAAGTAATGCTTGGAATTTATAAGGTTCCAGTCTGGAACTGGCGTTTGGGAAATATCGGGGTGTTCTTCTGATGAGTATAATGGCTTAGCACAACCGTCCTGCAAATCCTGAAGGAATTGAGGGAAGGTGGCCTCAGCTTCACCCAGCACGAAATGATCCACTCCTTTGAACTCATCGTATCCGGTGGTGAAAACCGGCCCTCCGGCAACCACTTTGGTGCCAAGCCGGTTGCATCGCTCGATAACCTCAATGGCCGATTCTTTCTGCGTTATCATGGAACTGATGAATGCGTAATCGGCCCACTCGATATCCTTATCCTTCAGGGTGGAAACGTTCATATCCACCAGTTTTTTTTCCCACTCACGGGGCAGCATGGCGGCGACCGTTAACAATCCAAGGGGCGGAAAGGCAGCCTTCTTAGAGGCGAACTTCAAAATATGTTTGAAGCTCCAAAAAGTATCCGGGTATTGCGGATATATTAGCAGTATATTAATTTTATATGCCTCTCTGCTGGAACTGATAACGCCCCAGTTTGCTTCTTATTGTAACGGCATTGGGCCTTTAGCGCAAGGGTGTAAACACCCGTTTCTTATTTTTAATTTCTTTACCTGAATCCGGTTCCCCAATTTGCAGAGGACTTTCCAGATCCAAGGAAATCTTGCTTCGAGCCGGGATCAGTTTGCCGATGATTACGTTTTCTTTCAGCCCAACCAGATTATCGACGCTCCCGCTTATAGCAGCCTCCGTCAGCACTCTGGTAGTCTCCTGGAAAGAAGCGGCAGCAAGGAAACTATCAGTACTCAGAATCGGTAACGCAAATTAAGGAACCTCTGAATAAGTGGTGACTTCGGGGGTCTGGGGGTGTCCCCCCAGCTTCGATCTTCCCCCAAGATTGGGGGATAGAGGGGGTTGATCAGAGGTTCTTAACAAAGTACGGACTTACATACTCAATCATCCGAACACCCTTTTCGGATGCCAGAGGCCGCTTTCCCGTTTGAAGCAAACCAGTGCCAGAAACCTCCCATCAACGGAATAGGCTCGCCGCAGTTCGCCGTCATTTGCCTCCAACCCCTCCCGTAAAGCCACGGGCCTGCCATGCACTATGTTCTCTTCCTCCGAACTGTCAACCATGATGGCAATGAGGTTTGATAGCGCCACATCCGGGGAATGAACGAGGTTTCGCCAGGAACCATCATCAAAGGCATTTGCCAGTTCGTCAGGTGTGGTCGACTGATCTATGTTAAATGGCCCGGCCTGAACTCTGATCAACCCATGCAGGTGAGCGCCGCAGCCAAGCACCTGTCCGAGGTCGTGAGCTAATGAGCGAATATAGGTTCCTTTACTGCATTCCACTTCCACACTTAAAATCGGGTTCTGCCAATCCTGTATTTCAAATCGGAATATGTGAACTTTCCGAGGTTTGCGCGCAACTTCCAATCCGGCGCGGGCCAGTTTGTAAAGGGGTTTCCCCTGATGCTTGATGGCGCTATACATCGGAGGCACCTGCTCGATAGCGCCGCGAAACCGGTCCAGAGACGCTTCGATTATGTCAAGTGTCAGTGAAGAAACGTCCCCTTCAGCAATGGTATCACCGCTCGAATCGTAAGTGGTGGTGGAGCGTCCGAATTCAATCTTGGCCCGGTACACTTTTGGGGAATCGGTCAGAAATGAAGCCAGCCTTGTAGCTCGACCGATAAGAATTGGCAAGACCCCGGTAGCATCGGGGTCAAGCGTGCCGGAGTGACCAACTTTACGTACCCCGGTCAATTTTCTCACCAGAGCCACCATTTGAAAGGAGGTTTTATTCCGGGGCTTGTTGAGGTTTACGATACCGTCAATCGAATGTTCCACTTGAATCCCCTAATTATCAGGGGTATCCGAGGCAGCCTGATCTATCAAATGGAGTATATGCTCGGCTTTTTCAAGGGAATCATCTTTTTTGAATATAAGAGCGGGGACATAGCGCATCCTGATACGATGTCCCAATTCACGGCGGAGATAATCGGAAGCTGAGGCAATCCCATCAAAGACACCTTCCTTTTCATCCTCACTGCCCATAACGCTGATATAAACTTTGGCTTGTTTCAGGTCTGGTGAGATATCAACTTCTGTAATGGAAATGATTCCACTAATACGGGGATCACTCACCTGCCGAGCCAGCAAATCGCTGAGTTCACGGCGAATTGCCTGATTGATCTGTTTCTGCCGCCTGCTGCTCATTGTTTCTCTCTGTGATAGAGTTCAACAATATCGCCCACCGCAAAGTCGGAGAAGCCCTCTACACCTATACCACACTCATTGCCCGCAGCCAGTTCGGAAACATCATCCTTGAAGTGTTTCAAACTGGAGACCTTTGATTCATGTATTATTTCATTGTTGCGCACAACTCTTGCCGAGCAGTTTCTGGCAGCTTTCCCATCGATAACATAGCAACCGGCGATCTTGCCTCCGCGAACTTTGAAGAGAGCACGAACCTCCACATGTCCATCAATAACATCAGCGTAAGTTGGCTCCAGCATCCCTTTCATGGTTTTTTCTACATCTTCAATGAGTTTATAGATTACATCGTAGGTGCGTATTTCCACGCCCTCTGATTCGGCAAGCCGCGTGATCCTGGCATCCGGGCGTATATTAAATACAATAATGACCGCTCCCGAAGCAACGCCCAGCATGATATCGCTTTCCGTGATACCCCCGCTACCGGAATGAATAACCCTGACTTTCAGCTTCTCATTCTCAAGTTGCTCAAGAGATCTGGTAATTGGCCCGATGCTTCCCTGAACATCAGTTTTGATGATTAGATTCAACCCCTTCGCTTCTCCGCTACGAATTTGAGATGAAACATCATCAAGAGTGGGGGATTTGGCTTTTTGCGTATGCTGCTGGGCCTTTTGTTCCTCGACTATGCTCCGGGCTTTGCGCTCATCTGCTACTACCTTGAAATGTTCTCCAGCCTGAGCCACCTCATTCAATCCCATGACCTCAACCGGCGTTGAAGGCCCGGCAGACATGATTCGATTGCCATCATAGTCAAACATGGCTTTAATCTTTCCCCAACGGGAATCTGCCATTACCAGAATACTCCCAATATTAAGAGTTCCTTTCTGAACTAACAGGGTAGCCAGGGTACCTTTGTTACTATCCAGCTTGCTCTCGATCACCACGCCATGAGCAGGCACTCTGGGATTTGCCTTGAGTTCCGCCACCTCGGCCACAACAAGTATATTCTCAAGTAATTCCTGAATACCCTGTCCAATCTTTGCCGAAACGGGCACGGCAATCACATTCCCACCCCACTCCTCGATGATCAGATCATATTCGGCGAGCTGCTGTTTAACACGCTCAACATTCGCCTCTGGTTTATCTATTTTGTTGATAGCCACGATAACCGGAACATTGGCTGCTTTGATATGGTTGATAGCTTCGACGGTTTGAGGCATTATTCCATCATCAGCAGCAATAACCAGAACAGCTATATCGGTAATACTGGCCCCTCTTGCGCGCATGGCAGTGAAAGCCTCGTGCCCCGGAGTATCAACGAAGGTAATTATCTGATTATTGAACGTAACCTGATACGCCCCGATATGCTGCGTAATATCGCCTGCTTCATTGGCGATAATATTGCTCAGCCTGATAGCATCAAGGAGACTGGTCTTACCGTGATCAACATGTCCCAGAATTGTCACAACAGGCGGCCGCGGCTTTAGCCCCTTGGCCTCCTTTTTGGTGACTTTAGCGTCTCTGGCAGTAAACACAGTTCCAATTTCCTGCTCCAGCTTGCACTCAAAACCCATTTCGGTAGCGACAGAAGCCGCAGTATCGTAATCGACGGTCTGATTGACAGCGGCCATTACCCCCCTTTTCATGAGGCGTTTGATGGCTTCTATTGAACTAATCCCCACCAGATTGGCCAGTTGCTTCACCGTAATCGACTTCGGAAGAGTCAGGATGCGATTTTCCTCGACACTCCCAAAATTCGCCTTCTTTGGGGTTGGGGCAGTTTTATTGGTCGCCGGTTGTTGTTTCATCCAGTTCCTTTCGCCATATCATCAAACAGCGGGGAAGTTCTTCCCATATTCAAAAAGAGCCTCTCGATTTTCAGGAGCAATGTTTGTTCGCAGGGCGCGCGCCAGCCGATCTTTGCGATCCCCCTTGAGCGCCAATTCCCAACATGCTCTATTTCTGCATAGATATGCGCCACGTCCCGGCTCTTTACCTTCATAATCAGGCCTGATTTTCCCATCAGTGAAAGCGGCGAGCCTGATCAATTCCATCTTCGGTTTGACTTGAAAACAGGCAACGCACGTTCTTTGCGGAACACGACATTTAATGGGACTCATCATCATCTTGTCCAAGATCAAAATCATCCTCTTCATCCTCTTCATCCTCATCCTCATCCCCTTCAAACATCTTCATGGCTCTTGCCTTTCTCTTGGCTTTACCTTTTTCTGCCGCTTGCTTCTTCTTTTTCTTCCCTTTATCCGGTTCTTCGTCAACAGATTGAGAGGGCAACAAATCCTCAGCAAAACGGATACCGGCTTCCGCGGTTGCGGGCGCTTCTTCCGCGATTACCGGTGCACCACGGACAAATTCCTCTTCTTCCGGTTCCTCTTCCGGTTCGTCAATTATTTCCTCAACTTCTTCAATCGGTTCGAGGAATTCCTTGACTTCCTCAACCTCTGCTATTGCCGGCTCTTCTTTAATAAAGAGCCCTGCCTCTGCAGCGGCACTTGCACTCTTGATGTCTATTCTCCAATCCGTCAATTTTGCCGTGAGCCGGGCATTCTGGCCTTCTTTACCGATGGCCAGTGACAACTCATTATCAGGCACTATTACTATGGCCGTGTTCTCCGCCGGGTCCATCCTTACTTCCAATGCCCGGGCCGGGCCTATTGCATTGGCAATGAATTGCCTTTGGTCAGGAGCCCATTCAACGATATCAATTTTTTCACCCTGTATCTCGTTGCTAACGTTTTTAATCCTGATACCCCGCAATCCGATGCATGATCCCACAGGATCAATCCCTGCCTGATGTGAAATAACGGCTAACTTGGTACGAAATCCAGCCTCACGAGCTACACCTTTTATCTCTACAATGCCGTTCTTGATCTCCGGTACCTCAAGCTCAAACAACCTCTGAACCAGCTTGGGATGGGACCTTGAGAGTAACAGCCGTGGCCCTCTATTGGTTTGAGTCACTTCTACCAGATACACCTGAAGGTGCTGACCCGCCCGATACTGTTCCGCTCGTACCTGTTCAGAGAAAGGCATTATCCCTTCCGCCTGGCCCAATTCTACCAGAATTTGACGGGGGTCTATCCGCTTTACAACCCCACTCAACACCTCGCCTGCCTTGTGGGCAAACGTGCCAAAAATAAATTGGTGTTCAGCCTCACGCAGGCGCTGCATAACTACCTGCTTGGCTGTCTGGACACCAATCCGCCCCGCATCCAGTGGATCAATTTCGATATCAACTGTTTCCCCTAACTTGATACCTTTTTGCAGCTTCCGGGCATCGGCAAGGGAAATTTCAAGACCGGGATCTTCCGGCGATTTTACAACGGTTTTATGAGCATGTGCTTTGATATCTCCGGTAGCAGCAACTATCTCCACCGAGAGATCATAATTCTTATACATGGAGAGTAAAGCTGCCTTTACTGCGTCGAGCACCATATCCTTCGGCAAATTACGCTCCGCTGCCAGCTGGGTTATAGCCAATAAAAACTCGTTTTTCATTTCGCTGAAGACCCTCACTTTTCTCAGCAGAAACTAAAGAAGTGGGTACGATACCCACTTCCATGTCACGGGCAACATATTAGCACGTTTCACCCTCTTTTGCAAACGTCATCATCAATTATTTTATTTTGTGTTGGCATTTACTTCTTTAGTTGGCTGATCACCTCTTCGATGACCCATTCCGGCGTCGAAGCACCGGCGGTAATACCAACACGAGATTGATTATCCCACTCCAGAGAATCGAGTTCACGGGCGGTTTCAATATGCAAAGTCTTTACCCCCGTTGAAAGACAAATCTCGGCAAGATGTCTGGTGTTGGCACTATCGTGCCCGCCGATTACCAGCATCCAGTCAACCTCTGAAGCCAGTTTCAGGGCCGCTGCCTGACGTTTACCGGTAGCATCGCATATGGTATTGAATATTCGCATTTCAGAAAGTGAGGCCAGTTCGGAATCGATGAGTTTTGCCAGAAAGGCAGCAAACTCCTTCCTGCTTTGGGTGGTCTGGGAAAGAATCCCAATCCTGCGAGGTGGGTTTTTAAAACGGGGAACAGCGGTGGTAGCGATGGCATCATCTCCAGCCCTGGAAAGCAACCCCTCAACTTCCGTATGATAAGCATCGCCAAAAACCAGAACCTTAAAACCTTCCTCATACAGGTTATGAGCCACCTGCTGGGCATTGCGCACAATAGGACAGGTGGCATCGATTACGTTCAGTCCTCGCTCTTCAGCCTGCATCAGTATCTCGGCTCTTATACCATGCGAGGGAATCAGCAGGGTATCCCCTTCCATTTCGTCCAGATTCCTGATTATGCGCATTCCCCTCGCGCTCAGGGCGTCAACCACCTGACGATTATGCACTATGGCACCAAGGCTTTCCAGCGATCCTCGCTCCGCAACCGCCCGCTCAGCCAGTTCGACCGCACGCCGCACACCAAAGCAAAACCCCATCTCATCTGCCAGCCTGATTTCCATTTACAGCTCCTTTTGCACTATCCATCATATATGCCTCGATAGTCCTGAGGCAACACCCGGGCAATCCGTTGCATGATAACATCGGCCGTTTCCCTCAATTGTTCTCTGTTCAATTTGCCCGTACTTTTTGCAAATGAAAAAGACTGCCCGATAGTAACTTTTGCCACAGGGCGTCTGAAGATCAGCTTTTTGCTTTGCAGATACTCACTCCCGCTTATACCCACAGGAACTATCGGAACGCCCGAACGAAGCGCGATGAACGCAACTCCGATTTCGCCTTTAGCCATGTGATGATCAAGGCTTCTTTTACCTTCGGGAAATACTCCCAGCACTGTCCCTCTCTCAAGCATTCTCAGCGCCTGACGAAGCGCCATACCGCTTTTCCCGAACTTCCTTGCTGAGAAAGCCCCCAGAGCTCTAATGAGAATGATTGACGGAAAAGTAAAAAGCTCATCCTTGGCCATGAACGTAATCTCCCGCGGGAAAACAGCCCCAAGCAACGGAGGGTCGGCCGTACTAAGGTGGTTCGCCACAACAATCAAAGGCCCGCTTCGAGGAACATTTTCCGTTCCTTCAACCTGCAAACGGGTAATCAAGTGAAAAAACATATCTCCGGCAGGTAGCAAAGCCCTGTACAGTAACGACAAATTACATTCCCCCGCAGTTTTCGACTTGATTATACCCCACCCTGTTAATCGAGACAAAATGGAAAGCTGAAATCGTCCCACATAACCCATTACGTATGATAAAATAAACACTAGTCTATAGGTAATTAAGATACTTACCAGTTTGATCACGAACTGAACTAAAGGAGCGCTCGGGCGGGTGATGACCGGTTATCACGGATACTTCAGGAAAACCTTGAAGCTAACCACGGGGAGGCAATTTTGATTTTGAGAATGCTGACGGTGGGACCCTACATGTCAAATTGTTATATCGTGGGTTCCGAGCTCACGAAAGAGGGCCTCGTCATTGATCCCGGCGCAGAACCTGATGCTATCCTCAAAGTAATAAACAATCTGGGGATTAAGATCAAACTCATAGTTGCCACTCACGGGCATATCGACCACGTCAGCGCCGTCAATCGGATTAAAGAAGCAACCGGCGCCCCTTTTGCCATGCACGAAGCTGAGACCGTCAAGGGGGGAGTATTCGAGAAATCGCCTCCGGTGGACAAACCGCTTAAACATGGCGACAGGATCGAAGTTGGAGACCTGCAATTTGAAGTCCGCCACACGCCGGGCCATTCACCGGGCGGGATCGTACTGGCAGGTGAAGGGATAGTCTTCAGTGGAGATACTCTGTTTCAGTTCAGCATCGGGCGGACCGACTTCCCCGGCGGGAGTTATGAGCAGGAGGAGTTAAATCTTCAGTAAACTCTTTTCCCTTCAGTTCCCTGCCTGCAGGTTCCACCTTCTTCTTTGCTGCGCCCATATCTTCCGTAAGCTCATCGGGGACTTTCCTGTCGGAAATATCAGGTTCGGGGGTTTTCTTCGGATGACGGACTTCCGGCATTTCATCTGAAAGTTCCTCGCTAGCCACTATTCCCCGGAATGAACCGGCATCGAAGCCTTCTTTCTGCTTAGGGGGTTGCTTTTGTATCGGGGGAGTCTTTACAGGGGGGCGTTCGTTCAGATCGAATGCATCTTTGCTGCCAGAGGCTTTTGCCCCGGGTTTGGGAATTTCAAGATCATCCGATAATTCCGCCAGGTTTCGTTCCGGTTTTGCGGGGCTATCCAGCTCAGATTCGGAATCACGTTGATGGGACGGCTTCTTTTTACCTAAGTCATCTGATAGTTCCGAAAAATCGAAATCCCTTCTTTCTTTCTTAGCCATAACACTCTCATCTATGCGCCGGACCCCGCTGGCCCAGCAGCATTTGCCTTGCTATTCTCAATATCTTATTGTATCATTTGTTCACTTTGCCTTGAACGCTGACAAAAGTAAGCAAATCTAATCTGCATAAACGTTTGCTAAATCCACTCCTTCTCACTGTAATTTCAGAGTTCTACAGAATAGCACTAGTTGAGGAAAATGTCAACCCCTCTCTTTATTTTATTTTAATCTATTACCTGCCCGGCTGGAGCAACCGAATACTTGTGACGATAGACTTTCCGGGTCGATTGATGTAATATGGCAAGTTGGGCAGGGCTACTGGAGGGAATGATGGATTTTGAATTAAATGATGAACAGTTAATGTTTCAGCAAACTGTTCGTGATTTTGTAGCCAACGAAGTCGAACCGTACGCAGCGAAGTGGGATGAGACAGAAGAGTTCCCTCATGAAACCATCAGGAAAATGGCAGAGATAGAGCTTTTTGGAGTGCCATTTCCGGAAGAATATGGTGGAAATGGAGATGAACTATCGTTTATTTTGGCTACTGAGGAGATTTCCAGAGGTTCAGCGGGGCTGGGAATAATATACCTGGTCAGTTCCGGTCTGTCGATGACCCCGATCTTACTTTGCGGGAATGAAGCCCAGAAGCGCCGGTATACGTCAAAGGTAATTCAGGGCAAGATTTGCGCTTTCGGGCTTACGGAAGAAGCAGCCGGAAGTGATGTGGCTGCGCTGGAAACCGGTTACGTTCAGGAAGGCGATCATTATATCCTCAACGGAACTAAGATTTTTATCACCAACGGTGGCGAAGCGGATTTTATCACCACATTCGCCACAAAGGACAGAGCACTCGGCCATCGTGGTATCAGTGCGTTTATCGTGGAAAGCGGGACCCCGGGATTTTCAGTGGGTAAACGTGAAAACAAGATGGGATTGCATCCGGCTTCCGCGACCGAACTGATTTTCGATAATTGCCGGATACCGGCGGGTAACCTGATAGGCGAGGAAGGCAAGGGTTTCAAGATAGCTCTGGAAGCTATTAATGCCAGCCGGGTGAGTATTGCGGCTCAAGCGCTGGGAATAGCTCAGGCAGCTTACGAAGTTGCGATTGACTATGCAAAAAAGCGCAGGCAATTTGGCACTGAATTGGCTAGACTTCAGGCTATTCAATGGATGATTGCAGATATGGCCACCGATATTGACGCTGCCCGTCTCCTTACTTACCGCGCTGCCTGGTTAGCTCAAGCAAAGAAAGATTTTCTCAAAGAAGCTGCCATGGCGAAACTCTTCGCTTCCGAGGCGGCGAACAGGGTTTGCCACAAGTCACTACAGATTTTTGGAGGGTATGGCTATATTAAGGATTTCTCCATAGAGCGCTATACCCGTGATCAGCGGATCACTGAAATCTATGAGGGCACCTCGGAGATGCAACGCTGGACAATCGCCCGGAAAGTGCTGGGCATGAAATAGAATCTGATTAACCCCATAACCCCAAAAGTCACAACTTATTCCTCATGTTTCTATAAAAATTGTAACCCTCGCAATTTTCCTCCCAAACACCAATTAACTGCCACTTCCAATCGCGTAGAGGGGACCAAAACCAGAACCAAAGTAGATAGTGCCGTCCGCCCCGATCACTGGTGAAGACTCAGCATCCCCTCCGACTTCGTATTTCCAATTGAGGGAACCACCCGCGCTCAAAGCGTAGATGTAACCGTCATCCGAGCCGAAGTAGACGATCCCGTTCGCTCCGATTGTCGGCGATGATTTAATAGAGTTCCCCGTCTCGTAATACCACTTCGGCGTCCCATTCGGGTTCAAAGCGTAGAAATAGCCATCATTCGAGCCAAAGTATATTGTGCCATCCGCTCCAATCGCTGGTGAGGTGGTAACCCAGTCCCCTGTCCTTTTGGGCCATCTCAGGGAACCATCCGGGTTCAGGGCATAGAGGCAGCCATCATTCGAGCCAAAATAAATAGTGCCGTCTGTCCCTATTGCCGGGGAAGATTTAATTGAGTTACCTGTTTCATATTTCCATTTCAGCGATCCGTCTGAATTAATGGCATAGAAGTGCTTATCATCAGAGCCGAAATAAATGGTGCCATCCAGACCTATT
This sequence comes from Dehalococcoidia bacterium, assembly GCA_041300025.1. Classification (GTDB taxonomy): domain Bacteria; phylum Chloroflexota; class Dehalococcoidia; order SZUA-161; family SpSt-899; genus JBGLNL01. Next base: position 745,198 of record JBGLNL010000001.1, read on the forward strand.
GCCGGAGAGGATTTGATTAAATTACCTGTTTCATATTTCCATTTCAGCGTTCCATCTGGATCAAGAGCGTAGAGGCAATTATCGTATGAACCGAAATAGATAATGCCGCCCTCACCTATAACAGGAGAAGAAGCAACCGAGTTCCCCGTTGCATACCGCCATTTCCGGGAGCCATCCGTATCCAAGGCATATAAATAGTTGTCACGCGAGCCAAAATAGATGGTGCCGTCTGCCCTGATTGCTGGTGAGGAGTCAACACCACCTCCCGTCTCATAATTCCATTTTAAAGAGCCATCCGGGTTGACGGCATAGAGGTATTTATCGTATGAGCCAAAGTAGATAGTTCCGTCCGAGCCGATTGCAGGAGAAGAAGCGATGGGAGCGCCCGTTCCATAAGACCACTTCAGTGTGGACTCGGCAGAGCCGCTATACGGGCTCTTTCCGGTGTGTTGAGATCCATAGCGGAACATTGGCCACGGGGTATTTGCCAAAGAAAATCTGGAGAAGTTGGCAACTATGGATATGTCATTATCAATAGTCAAGGTGATCGATTTAGACGTGCCTTCAATATCCCCGCTCCAGTTATTGAAGGCATATTTTTCAGACGGATTGGCAGTTATGGTTATCTCAGTTCCCTTCTCATAAGCACCACTTGCCGGGCTAACTTTGCCCCCTTCTTTGGGAATTATATCTATATTAAGAGCGCATTTCCTCTGGAAATATGCCACTACTCTTTTTGCCCCATCCATAGTAATGGTAGTTTCCTTTGAATTACCGGTAACATCTCCAGTCCAATGGTCGAAGACGTACCCTTCTGCAGGAATGGCTGTTAACTTTACTTCGGTTCCATTTGCAAATTCACCACCATTCGGGCTGACCGAGCCGCTTCTATCAGGGGTTACATGTATGTTAAGTGTGAGAGTATTTTTCTTGATAAAGTGGGCGATAACTGACTTATCCTGAGACATCGTTACGGTTACTTTATCTGAGGTACCAGTGGAATCTCCGCTCCAGTGGCCGAATATGTATCCCTCCGCTGGGGTAGCAGTCAGGATTACCTCGGCGCCCTTATCGTAATTACCGCTGGCAGGAACAACAGAGCCACCATCTGTCGGGGAAACTGAGACTGCAAGCGAATATTCGGTTCCGCCGCCACCACAACTTCCCGGCACTAAAGATGCTAACATCACTATGGCTATAACCAAAGCATGTAAACAAATCTCTCTATTCATCCTGCCCTCCTCCCCAACTATTTTTTGTATTCCGTGCAAATCAAGAGCAGCAATCCACTTGTTCCGGGAATAATGGATTCCACAGTGTTTTGTCTACCCTTGTTTTTCTATTGCAATCCGATATATGGTGACTTTACATCGAAATCCATGGCCTTGTCAATCTCTATACATTATATTACCAATATGTATTTCCCTGTAAAAAGCTTCAATCAATATTTTCTTATCCCCATCAGCGATTTCAAAATTAAATCGTTATCTCTTCAACCTCAGAATCCGTTCCGCTGTTGCGACTATGGTTTCCATACTGCATGGTTTCTTCAGATAATCCACTGCTCCCCGCTGTTTAAACTCAGCTTCAGAGCCACGGTCTGCTACCGCTGTCAGCATAACCACCGGCAGTTCGGGCCTCTCGACTTTTAATCTATCCATCACCTGCTGGCCGTTCATTCCCGGCATCATGATATCCAGAAACATCATGTCGAAGCTTGCCCCTGTAAGGATTTCAAGTGCTTCCCATCCGCTTGAGGCAACATCCACAAAATAACCCGCATCCTCCAGAGCCTCGGAAACAACTTCACGTACTGATTCCTCATCATCAACTACTAATATGAAGCCTTTTCCACTCATCTGATTTCTCCCTTTAACTCTATTGTGATGCTAACCTGTTCGTAAGTCCTGCATATTATTAATCAGGCAACCAAATATGCTATGTCATTCCGGCCACCGAGCCGGAATCCACTTCCCCATTCCCCTATGGATTCCCGCTCCCCGATCAGGTCGAGGACAAGCTTCGCGGGAATGACATAAACGGTCATTGTGTCCTCTTTTAATTGCCGGTTTAATAATTCCCAAATCAAGATAATTTCGCCACCGTCTGGGGGGCTACAGGCAGCTCAATAAGGAAGGTTGTACCTTCACCTTCATGGCTGCTGACTGTTATCTTTCCCTTGTGGTCTTTAATTATTCCGTAGCAGATACTCAATCCCAGGCCCGTTCCTTCCCCAACCCCTTTGGTAGTAAAGAACGGCTCAAAAATTCTATCCTGTATTTCTTCAGGTATCCCCGGGCCATCATCCCCAAATATTATCCGAATTTTCTCTCCGGCCTGCTCTGTGCTAATAGATACTTTTCCGCTGTCACCAGCTTCCTTTATAGCCTGTTCAGCGTTGATCAGCATATTCAAAATTACCTGCTGCAACTGCTGGAAATCAGCCTTAATATAAGGAAGCCCGGGAGCAAGATTTGTCTCAATCTCAATATTATCCAGAGACATTTCATAGGCACGCAGTCTGATGGTGCTTTCGATAATTTCATTGACCGATACAGGCAACTTATTTGAGTCCTGTTTACGGGCAAAAGAAAGAAGATTACGCACAATGGCAATAGCCCGATTGGTTTCGTCATACACTCTCTGCAAGCGTTTCTTTAAAGACTCGTCATCTGTTTTTTTCAGCATAATCTCGGTATAGCCCGAAATTGCCATCAGAGGGTTGTTCAACTCGTGAGCCACCCCGGAAACCAGTTGCCCCACTGCTGCCATTTTGGCGGACTGGATAAGCTGTTCCTCGCTGGCTTTAAGTTGCTCATCGGCCTTCTGAAGCTGGGTAAGGGTCTTCTGGAGTTTCCTTTCAGCTTTTTTACGCTTCGAGATATCCCTGATTATCGCAATGATTCCCATCGGGTTGCCGGAAGAATCGCAAAGTAAAGAAGCATTTGCCTCACCAGTGAATGCATCCACATCTATACCCTGGGCAGTATACTCCACTGGGCCAGCCCGTCCCTCTTTTAACACCTCAGCCAGCGCTTCACCCAGCTTGGGCATAGATTCTTCATCAACAAAAGAAAACCCGTCTTTGCCAAGCACCTCTTCTTTACCGGAAAATCCGCCCAAACGCAGCGCTGTCTCATTCACTTCAATAATCTTACCTTTCAGGTCAACCACCACAATCCCATCGGCGATGGAATCGAATACAAAACGCAAGGTTCCTTCCGTGGCCCCCGGAGGTGTCAGGGCATGTTCTATCGAGCCACATACAGGGCATTTCCCGCCCGGGTCAATAGGACTTCCACATTCTCGGCAAAATGGCATAGCTACCTCTTATGACAATACATATTAACCATAAAACATAAATTCAATGCGTTGATATTATAAACTTCTGCTACCTCCGATGCAACACCGGACTTAACCATCCTATCGCGTTTTGTTATATCTGCTTCTGGCCCTTGAACCACTGCTGCCATCGGCCTACGTCATAGCCGAACTTCTGGCCTGTAATGGCTTCCAGTGCGCCGAAGGCAGACTCGCGAACGCTCTCTTTGTTGTCCCTTAGAGCATTAATGAGTGGTTCCACTGCCGGCATACCGATTTCCCCAAGAGCCCATGCAGCGGAATAACGTACATTCTGGTCATCCTCCCTGAGAGCATTAATGAGTAAATTCACTGCCCTCTCGTCCCCGATTTTGCCCAGCGCTCTGGCAGCCCAAAGGCGCACATTCTGGGATTCATATTTTTTAAATACATCGATAAGAGGCTCAACAGCCCGCTTATCTCTGATATTACCCAGCGCTCTGGCGGCCCAAAGACAAAGATTATGATCTTCATCCCTGAGGGCCTCGATGAGAGGCTCAACAGCCCGCTCGTCTCCGCTATTACCCAATGCCTGGGCAACAGAATAGCGTACGTTCTTATCTTCATCCTTGAGGGCTTTGATAAGCGGTTCCACCACCCTCTCGCCCCCCAGCTTTCCAAGTGCCCATGCAGTAGAATAGCGCACATGCTGATCTGTGTCCTCAAGGGCTTCGATAAGCGGCTCAACAGCTCGTCCATCACCGATATTTCCCAGTGCTCTGGCAGCCCAAAGATGCACAATCACATCCTCATCTTTGAGGGCTCCGATGAGAGGCTCAACGGCCCGCTTGTCTCCAGTATTACCCAGTACCTGAGCGGCCTTCCTGCGCACTCGCCAGTCTTTATATTTCAGCGCCTTGATCAACCCTTTTATATTCTTATCGGCTTTTAACTCGTCTATATTGGGTTTATTATCAAAAAGCGACATGACAAATCAGCTTCCTCCTATAAGCCTTGAAAGCAGCATATATCAGCCAAATATCCGGGCTGGTCCAGTAAAACGAGCACATCAAATAAAGTCATCAACTCAACAGCAGGCATTGATATCATAGTCAGGGGCCTCCGATTACTATCTTTTCGTCTGCAGGATTCGATCCGCGGTTGCCACTACAGTTTCCATACTGCACGGTTTCTTCAGGTAATCAACTGCTCCCCGCTGCCTGAATTCCGCTTCCGAACCGCGTCCTGTTACTGCTGTCAGCATCACTACCGGCAACTCAGGCCTTTCGACCTTTACTCTGTCCATCAGGTTTGGCAGTGAGCAACTCCGTCCATTCGCTGGCAGTTTTCTTGCGCTCTTCGATGGAATCTATCAATTCCCTGTAGACACTATCGACTGTTCTTGCCGGGGGATGCGAGAGCATTTGGGCAAGCTCCCGTATCTCCGCATCGGACATGACCATCAATCGCAGGTTGCCCTGTGCCCGGAGGCGCGTGGCTTCTTCTTTAAGTCCATTCGATTCAGCCAGAGCTGCGCGCATTGCACTCTGTACATGGTATCTCACCAGATCAAAGTTTCCCACGCTCTTAACCTCCTTGGTATTACTTTTGTGTTCCCCATCCTGATGGTTGAACTCGGGCACCCTTTGAAAAACAGTATCCCCTTCGGGTGCCCGGCTGAACAACCCGCTTGTTAATAACGTCACCTAAAAATTGTCGGACGAATTAACGTCTTTTTCAGAGCACAGATTTGTACTCTGGCTTCCTGCCCTGTATTAACATCTTCCCCTTTTCCTGCTTAATATGTGCACAGACGGGAAGTAATTTGTCTGGCCCGAATATCAATTTTTCTTAGAAATTGGTGTTCGCTCTTTCACGGTTTCCCAGGCATAACTAAGCCCTTTGCTCTTGGCCGGTCGTGACTGGCGAAGGAAAGCAGGTGAATCAATTAGCTCGTCCTGCTCCTTCAATCCGGTTAGAAGGGCCATCATTTCTTCCTGATTTGCTGTTGATTTGCTTGTCAGCCCCTTGTTGGAGGTGAATCCAGTAGCCACAAGAACGATCCTGACCTCATCGCCCAGGCTCTCTTCTATGGCCACCCCGAATATTATGTTGGCATCCGGATCAACGGATTTCTTTACCAGCGCTGCCGCTTCGTGGACTTCGGAAATAGTCAGATTGCTGCTGCCGGTAACGTTCAGTAGTACGCCGGTAGCTCCGTCTATATTGACGTCCAGTAAAGGACTGGAAAGGGCCATCTTGGCGGCATCGATAGCTCGATTCGCCCCGCTGCCTCGCCCGACTGCCATCCATGATTGTCCCGCCCGAGTCATAATAGTTCTGACATCAGCGAAGTCAAGGTTAATCAGCCCTGGCACCGTGATCAGTTCCGAAATAGATCGCACACCGTTATACAGAACCTCGTCCGCCATGGCGAAAGCGTCATTAACCGAGATTCTGTTATCGCAGATATCGAGCAGCCGGTCGTTGGGAATGACGATCAATGTATCGACCGTGTTAACGATCTCGTCAATCCCTTCAAAAGCTTTCTTCGATCGCACGGATCCTTCGAAAGAGAAAGGTTTGGTAACGATCCCGATAGTAAGTATCTTTTTCTCTTTGCATATATCGGCAATTACCTGTATGGTACCTGTCCCGGTTCCGCCTCCCATGCCTGCAGTGACGAAGATCATGTCGGCCTCGCCGATCACTTCATCAAGCATGTCGCGGCTTTCTTCGGCGGCTTTTACTCCAACCGAAGGGTCACCACCGACACCCAGTCCCTTGGTAAGCTTCGGGCCTATCTGGATTCTGGTTTCGGCCAGTGAGCTATCCAGGGCTTGCACATCGGTATTCACGGCAATGAATTCAACTCCCTTGACACCTTGCTCGATCATTCTGTTTATAGCGTTGCATCCACCTCCTCCAGCCCCGATCACTTTGATTTTGGCCTGATAAGAAGAAAATTCCGTTCTACCCATTTGTTTCCCCCTTTTTTATTTAATTCCTTTTACTCATTAGTGTTACCATCTTGTCAGGAAATTCGTGATAAGTCTCGTAGCGTTTTTGACGGTTCCCATGACCCCGGGTTTGAGCTCTTCTATTTTCCATTTGTCAAGGCCTTCCTGATTGTTCATGCCCCAGAAAAGTAGCCCGACAGCAGTTGAGCAGGAAGGATCATGAAGGGTATCCGCAATACCGGTAATACCGATAGGACTCCCTATCCGGACATGTTCCATCCCCAGGACATCTCTTGCCATTACCTCCATTCCGGGGATAGTGGCAGTGCCGCCGGTCAATACCAGCCCTAACGGTACGACCTCCTCCTGCTTGCCCCGAGGAACCTCCATCATGACCATCTGAAGGATCTCATCGAGTCTTGCCCGAATGACGTCATTGAGTTCCCGATAGGAGACCGTGTGCCGGTTACCTACATCAAGGGCGCTGAGTTCGGAAGGCTCTGTGCCGTTGGAAGCCATGATATTCCCATATTTCTTTTTCATCTGTTCGGCCATGTCACTGGCTACCCCAAGCCCCAGGGAAATATCACTAGTGACCTGAGATCCGCCTACTGGCAGGATGGCCGAATGCCAGACACAGCCTTCCTTGAAAATGGCCACGTCGGTGGTACCGGCGCCAATATCAGCCAGAATGACGCCAGCATTCTTTTCGTGTTGTGTGAGAACCGCTTCCCCGCAGGCCAGCGGACTGAAAACAAGGTTCTCTATTTCCACACCGGCGCCTCTGACGGCTTTAATCAGATTCTGGACAGCGGCGGCGGCGGCGGTAACTATGTGGGTTTCCACGTCCAGTCTGAAACCGTGCATCCCGACAGGTTCTTTCACCTTAACAGTTCCATCGAGCGTATAGTTGCGTGGCAGTACATGAAGGAGTTTCCTGTCACTTGGCAGAGTTATATTGCGAGCGGATTCAAGCACGCGGTCAAGATCATCTGCGGTCACCCTCCTGTCGTTACGGGTGGTAGCAACCACCCCCCGGCTGTTGAGGGCACTGATGTGTTTCCCGGTTACGCCAACATAGGCTGTTTCCACCTGCAATCCACTGGTGCGCTCTGCCTGCATCACTGATTCTTCTATGGCCTCTTTGGCCTGGTCAATATCGACCACCATACCTTTTCGGACCCCCTGGGATGGAACTATGCCAGAACCCAGGATCTGGATGTTGTCTCCATCACCAATAGTTGCTACGATTGTGATGACTTTGCTTGTTCCAACATCAATGGAAGCAAAAGTATTCGCCATTTATCCCCCCTTTATTGAAATTAATTGTTTTGATGTAAACTGAGATCGGTCGTTTTGTGTTTTCACCCCCTTTCACCTCAATTGAGATTGATGCGTTCTGCAACTCTCATGCGAGCACTCCGGCTTCTTGGATTCATTTCAATCTCCCTCAATGAGGGCTTGATAACCTTTCTATTGATTATCCGCAGACGAGGCTGATGGCCGCATCTGCATACAGGCGTCTCCGGCGGGCAGATACACTGCCTCGCTTCCAGATTAAAAAACTCTTTCACCGCCCTGTCTTCCAGAGAGTGAAAGCTGATTATTACCAGCCTCCCATTAATTCCGAGAATGTTTACTGCCTGATCCATGGCCAGCCTCAAATTATCGATCTCCTGGTTAACGGCGATACGCAATGCCTGGAAGGTGCGGGTGGCAGGATGTATCCTTTTGCGTTCCCCATTAATTTCTCTCGTTATTACCCGGGCAAGCTCGGAAGTGGTTTTCAGAGGCCGGTTCCTGACGATTGACCTGGCAATCCGGCGGCTCCTGGGCTCTTCCCCATACTTCCAGATAATCATGGCCAACTCATTTTCCGGATAATCGTTTACGATATCGGCTGCGCTGATTTGCTGGTCCGGACTGAACCTCATATCCAGAGGAGCCTCTTTCTGAAAACTGAAACCCCGCCAGCCCTCATCAAGTTGAGACGAGGACATTCCCAGATCAAAAAGGATCCCGTGAACAGGACGGAAACTATATTGCGTGCAAATTTTCTCCAGCATGTTGAAATTCTCATTTATCAGAAGTATGGATTTATCGAATTTCTTCAATCTCGATCGGGCAGTCTTTATTGCCTGAGGATCAGCATCAATCCCAAGAAGTTGTCCTCCGGGAAAACTCTTTGCCAGAATTTCGGCTGAGTGTCCTCCCTCACCAATAGTGCAATCAACGTATCGGCCTCCCGGCTCAACCTGTAATGCGTCAATTGCTTCTTCAAGCAAAACCGATTTGTGATATTGTTCCATAATTAATTTTCTGACCCTTCTGCCAGTTGCCAGGCTGCATCTCTGATACGGAGGCTCTCCTGTTCCCAAATCGTTTTGCTCCAGATTTCAAGATACCTGTTGACCCCTATTATCATGGCAGCTTCTTCAATCCGGGCATCCTGGCGTAACGAAAGAGGAAGCGCTACACGCCCTTGACCATCAAGATCAACATTGAAGGCATTGCCAAACATGAAACGAATGAGGTCCCTGTTCTTGCTGGGCGAGAACGGAGAGAGGTTGTAGTTCTCAGATAATTTCTGCCATTCCGAGGCAGGATAGGCAATTATGCATTGATCGACCCCGGACGTAAGAACCACTCCCTCCGCAAATTCCTTACGGAACCTGGCAGGGATGGCTATCCGCCCCTTCTGGTCAATTCGATGTTCGTAATTACCCAGCATAGGGTGACTATTTTCCCCCATTTTTCCCCACAGAATACCACAGTTCCCCACTTTTTGCAAGCCCCCCTCCCCCAAATTGGATTTTTTTACCGGGCAGAAAAACTTACTATTTTGAGCCGATTTTTAGCTTGCTAATGGAGAGCAACTCTGATACGCTAGATTCAAATACAAGTTGGAGTGGAAAATTTGGCAAAATTGACGGTTTTTATTACGCAGGATCAGATAAAAGAAAAAGTTAATGAACTGGCTGCCCGGATCCGGCAGGATTATCGTTATAAAAATCCCCTGCTTGTAGGTGCCCTAAAGGGAAGTTTTATTTTCATGTCCGATCTGGTCAGAGTTCTGGATATACCGCTGGAAGTCGATTTCGTCAGCGTATCCAGCTACGGAGCGGGCAAGGATAGTTCCGGCAGGATTGAATTGCGCCAGGATCTCAAAACCCCGGTGGAAAACCGTGATATTCTGCTGGTGGAAGACATCATCGATACCGGACTTACCATGAGTTTCCTCCTTGAGAAACTGCGGTTGAGAAAACCTACATCTCTCAGAGTGTGCTCCCTGCTGGACAAACCCTCCCGAAGACAGACCCCGATCGATATCGATTATCAGGGATTTGTTGTCCCGGATAAATTCATCGTCGGTTACGGACTTGATTTTGACGAGCAGTACCGTTATTTGCCCGATATCTGCTGTCTGGAGGAATAAGCAATGGATATACAGAATCTGCTCGCGGTTGCCCGTGGAGATGCCCCTGCCGATCTTCTGCTCACCAATGCTAAAATCGTAAATACTTTCACGGGAGAAATTGAGGAGAGCAGCGTTGCCATTTGCCAGGGACTGATAGCCGGAGTGGGTAATTACCAGAAGGCCAGTGAAACCATAAATTTGAAAGGCAAATATCTCATTCCGGGATTGATCGACGGGCACATTCATCTGGAAAGCTCCCATCTCAGTCCTGCCGAATATGCCAGAGCAGTGGTTCCCAGAGGCGTCCTGGCGGTGGTTACCGATTTTCACGAAATTGCCAACGTTTGCGGTGTAGCGGGAGTTAAGTATATCCTCAAATATGCCCGGAACCTGCCGATGGATATCTTCGGGATGGCGCCTTCCTGTGTGCCGGCTACCCACATGGAAACGGCCGGAGCCAAACTTGATGCCAAAGAACTGAAAGAAATAATGAAACTCAAAAACATCATCGGGTTGGGCGAGATGATGAATTTCCCCGGCGTGATGTTCGGCGATCCCAATGTCTGGGCCAAACTCGATCTCTTCAAAGGAAAAATCCTCGATGGGCATTCCCCTGGTCTGAGCGGGTATAACCTGAATGCTTATTTGACCTCCGGAATCGGCTCTGAACACGAATGCACCACACTTGAGGAGGCACGGGAAAAGCTGAGCCGGGGGATGCACATCATGATCCGCGAAGGCTCCTCAGAGAAGAATCTGGAGGCCTTGCTTCCCCTAATCACCGATAAAACATTCAAACGGTGCTTTTTTGTGGTCGACGACCGCGACTGTGCCGATCTCGAGCGCGATGGAGATATTGATGCCGTGGTGAGGAAAGCTATCGGTCTGGGACTTGACCCCGTCCGGGCGATTCAGATGGCAACCATCAACACAGCAGAATACTTCCGGCTGCGAGGGCTTGGGGCCGTGGCACCGGGCTATCGGGCAAATCTAGCCGTGCTGGATAATTTGGAAAATATCAGGGCAAACAGGGTTTTCTACGATGGCAAGCTGGTGGCGCATGGTGGGGAGCTTGTTTCATCCATCACCACAATGACCGATGATAAACTCACCCGAACCGTGAATATCAAACCATTCGGTATGGAAGCATTGAGAATGCCCGTCAAAGGAAAGTCTTCTCCGGTGATAGAGCTTGTCCCGAATCAGATCGTGACTAAAAGGATCGAGGAAAAGGTTAAGGCTGAAGGCGGATTCATTCAACCGGATATCGAAAGGGACATCCTCAAACTGGTGGTAGTGGAAAGACATAAGGCTACCGGCAATATCGGACTGGGCCTTGTAAAAGGATTCGGGCTCAAGCGAGGGGCAATGGCTTCCTCAATTGCGCATGATTCGCACAACATCGTAGTGGTGGGCACCAGCGATCAGGATATATTTACGGTGGTAAAAGAACTGGAACGATTGCAGGGAGGAATTGCCGTTGCTGCGGATGGGAAGGTGCTTTCTTCACTGGCTCTGCCCATCGCCGGGCTGCTTTCGGAAGCTCCGCTGGAAGAAATGGTCCGGAAATTTGAGGAACTCAAGAAAGCTGCTGCCAAACTTGGATGTATACCTGCGGCCCCATTTGCCGCGCTTTCATTTCTGGCTCTGCCGGTGATCCCGGAGCTCAGATTGACCGATCTCGGGCTGGTCGATGTTGTAGCTTTCAAATTGCTGGATGCCTGAGAAGACTCTGAACAAGTTGTGAAGGCAGGGGTTCGGGGAACAATATGGGACTATTTATAACGTTTGAAGGAATCGAAGGATGCGGGAAGAGCACACAATCGAAGGCGCTGAAAAGGCGCCTTTCCCGCCGGGGATTCCCCGTACTGCTGGTCAAGGAACCCGGAACAACTGCCGTGGGGCGAGTGATCCGCAGGCTCCTGAAACACAAACTGGAAGTTGAAATCGATCCCATTACCGAGTTTTTGCTGTTTGAAGTTGCCCGGGCTCAACTGGTGGCGGAAATCGTCCGTCCAGCCCTGAAGAAAGGCCGGATTGTTATCAGCGACCGCTACGGCGAATCAAGCAGTATTTGTGGAAAAACCGCTGGCATTATCAATCGAGGAATTAAGGGAACTGGTCAAGGCATACGAAGCAAACCCGCAGTGCCTGATGGTCGGATTCAACCGGAGGTTTTCTCCGTTCACCCGGAAAGCAAAAGATCTATTGGGGCATATAGATGAACCTCTGGTAATCAATTGCCGGGTAAATGCCGGCCCTCTGCCTAAAAACAGCTGGGTGAATGATCCTTCACAGGGTGGTGGAAGGATATTGGGAGAGGTCTGCCATTTTGTTGATCTGGCTCAGTTCCTGACCGGTTACCCGCCAGCGAAAGTATATGCTGAATCCCTTCGCAACACCGGGGTTTACAATCACGACGAAAACGTGGCAATCACTATCACTACCAGAGACGGTTCCGTAGCTACTATCACCTATATAGCCAATGGAGATAAATCTTTCCCTCGGGAAAGGGTGGAAATATTCGGGGGCGGAGCGGTTTGCGTTATCGACAATTTCAAGTCGATGCTCTTTACCCGCGGTAGCAAACGCAAGAAAATGCGCAAGTTCAATAAGGATAGCGGCCACAAGGCTGAGTTTAACTCATTCTTCTCAGCAGTACAGGGAAGCCAGCAAATGCCCGTAAGTTTTGAGGAATATGTCTATACTACGCTGGGAACCTTGGGCATTGAGCGATCACTTCGTGAAGGGATTCCGGTCAATATCGATCTGGATAAGGGTTTGGGCAATTCGGAATGAGACTGGAACGCGAGATCGAGATTTTCGATAAGGTGGAAATCTCACCTGAAACAGGGGAAACTGATATCTGGGACAAGGTGATATTCCCGCAAGTCATCCGGAAAAGGGAAGTCGATCGAATCCTCCAAATTGCAGCCGAAGTGAATCCAAAACGAACTCTGGACTTAGGTTGCGGAGCTGGATGGGTAAGTCGGGCACTTGCTTCGCAAGGATACGAGGTTGCTGGAGTTGACACCAGTGGATCGCTCATTGCAAATGCATCCCGATTGCGATCTGAAAAGTCTCAGTTTGCAGTTGCTGACTGCATGAATCTGCCATTCGGCAATGGGTCCTTTGACCTGATTATAGGGATAGCCATTCTGCACCATCTTGATTCAAAAAGGGGATTAGATGAGTGCCATCGCGTCCTTTCTGCAGAGGGGACACTACTGCTGATGGAACCAAATAAATACAACCCTCTTGCTGCATTGGCAAGAAAGGTTATGCCTGTAGATACGCAAACTCCCGACGAGGCACCGTTCGCTCCCGGAAATTTGAAAGCGCAAATGAGGCAAAGAGGATGGCATATAAACAGGTTCGGGTATTTATTCCCCTGCAGTTTCGGGCTGTCTCAACTGCTGCGGAAAACCAAAACGGATTGGGCTGCCTGGAAACCTGCCTGCGCGCCAATCAGGCTTTCAGAGATGGCATTCGAAAGAATTCCATTATTTAATAAACTCTGCTGGGTGATAGTGGTTGAAGCTCAAAAGACCTGAAAATGAATGAAATCACCGTTTTGAATGTAGTACCGGACGAACGGTTCGGCGGTCCGCAGCAGCGGGTCCTGCTGGTAGCAAAAAGGTTGAAGGAAAAAGGCACTAAAACAATCGTCGTGATGCCTGAGGGAGATAATACTTATGCTCGGATGCTTGATGATGCTCATATCCCCTTCTTTCGATCACGCAGTTTCAGGAGGCTTCCCAATCCGTCAAACTTACCGGGAATTATTCTTTGGTTTTGCTATTTTTTGCCGTGCATGTTTTTTATGATCAGATTGATCAGAAAACATGGCATTGACATAGTGCATGTAAATGGTGCGCTGAATGTGCAGGCCTCGCTAGCAGCGAGGTTATCGGGGGCGAAGCTGGTATGGCATCTGAATGATGTGCGCCGGTCGGTATTGACCAGACCTCTGAGATTAATCTTGACTGCGATGTCACATGAAATGGCTGGAGCCTCAATGGCTGTCGAACGGTGTTATTTCGGTAAAAACTCATCAGGCAGAATGACAATCCTGTACCCTCCGGTTGATACCGGTGATTTCCATCCCGATCATACAAGGGTCGAAGAATACAGAAGGGAATTCAGAATTACTCCGAATGATAAGGTTATTGGAATTGTAGGCAACTTGAATCCTTTCAAGGGATACGAATATTTTTTACAGGCAGCAAAACTAATAAAGCAGGCTTCCCCTGCAGTGAAATTTTTGATAGTGGGTAAGCGGCTCGATACCCATGAGAATTACTGGCATCGAGTACAATCGCTCATTGCCGATTTGCAAATAGAGGATGATGTTATTTTCACCGGGCACCGAAGCGATATATGTGAAATACTGAATATGGTGGACATTTTTGTGCTGTCTTCAATTCTTGAAGCAGCTCCGATAGTGGTACTGGAAGCGATGGCGTGTGGCAAACCAATTGTAGCAACCAGTGTGGGTGGTGTTCCCGAATTAATTGTTGATGGCCAAACGGGCATTCTGGTGCCAGCCAAAGATGCAAAAGCTATTGCCAGTGCAATCCAATATTTAGTGTCACATCCTGAAGAAGCAAAACAGATGGGTATCAATGCCAGAAAACGCGCTGTTGCCCATTTTGATATAAGTATTTGCGCCAAAAGGCATGAGGAAGTTTATAGCGGAATTTTAGGGGCAAGGTAATTTATGAATCATGATAGCATGATCAACGGCGAGAGGCCAAAGGTCTTTGTAATCGGAGTGGATGGTGCCACCTTTGACGTCATACTTCCACTGGTAGAAAAAGGTGATCTTCCCAATTTTGCGAGGATGATGAAAGAGGGGGTATGGGGTGATCTCCAATCGGTAGTACCACCTTCATCAGGACCGGCATGGACTTCTTTTCAGACCGGCAAGACTCCAAGCAGCCACGGGATATTTGACTTCGTCACCAAAAAAGCTAATTCCTATGACACATTCTATATAAATTCCACTAATATCAAAGGACCAAGATTCTGGGATATTCTCGGAAATTTTGGATATAAATCAGGGATTATAAATGTGATGGTCACTTATCCTCCACGTCAGGTAAATGGGTTTCTTCTTACGGGTGGACTAACCCCGGAAGGCAGGAATTTCGCTTATCCCGAATCGCTGGCAAAGGAAATATTGGACCATTTCGGCTCTTATCGAATGTGGGGCGTTGGGGGAATAAGCTTAACAGATGGAGGCGAAGAGAAATTCATCAACAGTTATTTTGCCAATGAAAAACGCCGCATGGAAATAGCCAGATATCTGATGCAGGAAAAGGAATGGGACTTTTTTATGGTCATGCTTGAAAGTGCTGATCCTCTACAACATGAACTGTGGAAATACATTGATGCGGATCATCCCAGATTTAAACCTGATGCTCCAGAGTACCTTAAACACGCTATTCCCAATTTCTATAAAGAGGTTGATTCATTTCTCGGCGAGATGTTTAAGACCTTGCCCGCCAATGCCACCATTTGTATAATGTCAGATCACGGATTCGGGCCACTGGATCGTTACTTTTTGGTAAACAATTTCCTCATCGAAATCGGTATGTTAAAACTAAAAACAGATGTATCCATGAAACTCAAGAGAACTATTTTTAATCATATTAGCCTGGAACGACTATACCGACTGGCAAGGAAGCTGGGAATGAACAGGGTCGCAAAGCGATTCCGGGGTGGTAAAGGTGAAAAGGCGCTCAATGTACTGGTACCTTCTTTTGCCGATATAGACTGGGGAAAAACAAAAGCATTCGCTGTGGGCGCCAGCGGCCATATTTATCTGAACGTTAAAGGCAGAGAACCCCAAGGCATAGTGGAACCCGGGAAAGAATATGATGAGGTTTGCAATTTCATCACAGAGAAGCTACGGGCGCTGAAGGACTCTAAAACTGGGAACAGCGCTGTGGAAAAGGTATTTGCCAAAGAAGAGTTACACAAGGGACAATTAGCTAATCAAGCTCCGGATATCTCTTTTCTGCCTGCCAGGGGATTCAGCACTTTGCATCGTCAGCAATTTGTTTCCCCTTCCGTTTTCATCGATTCTCCTAATTGCGGAACCCACCGGATCAATGGAATTTGTCTATTCCACGGACCAGATATAGAGTGCGGAAAACGTATAGATAAAGCAAGAATCTTTGATCTTGCCCCCACTATTTTGCACCTGTTTGGCCTGACGATTCCAAAAGAAATGGAGGGACGGGTTTTGAGAGAAATATTTAGGGAAGGGAGTGAACCCTCAGTAAGAAAGAGAATTTACTCTAGTGCAACTGAAAGCGAGAAAATCAAAGAGAAATTAAGACACCTGAAAAAAACTCTCAAAAGTTGCAATTAGAAATAAGGCGAGTTGGTCTACAATTCTAAATAAGGAGAGAAAAGATTATTAAACCGGCAATTAAAAGAGGACACAATTACCTTTCATGTCATTCCCGCGAAGCTTGTCCTCGACCTGATCGGGGAGCGGGAATCCAATCCCCTCTTGAGAGGGGACTAAGGGGTGTGTTTCCCCATTCTCCTATGGATTCCGGCTCGGTGGCCGGAATGACATAGCATATTTAGTTGCCGGATTAATAAAATAACCTCAGAATGAGTAGCTACGTTGGGGACTTGGAGTATGCCAGTTGAAATAATCATGAAAGTGCGGTTCGGCAAAGATTACTCAGGAAAAACTCGATATCGGGAGAGTTGCTGTGGCCGTAATGGATAAAGATGGCGCTTAGATTATCAATCTCCGGTACGTGAGGAAAATTCCCCAATATCAGCAAGATAAAATGGGATGGCGTTTGAGCAGATATAAGAAGCATAGGGGCATCAGTTACTTCCTCAAATTGGGATACCATTCCATGAGAGAAAAATCAAACAAATGGAACGAAGGAGACAGATATAAAATCCATCAAACCTGTTTAAGGTTCTGATAAGAAAAATTGACTATTCAATAAATCAAACCAGATTACAGTTATGCAGCCATGAAAGTGTTATTACTGACCTTTAAGTATAATAAGGGATACAACCTGGCAAGGGCCCTGGAATACTACGGGCATTCAGTCGTTGTCGATGGGGTTATTTTGAACAAAGGTAACCCCCTGATAAAGCTATGCCGGGTATTCAGAATGATTAAAAAACACCGCAAAGGTTATCAAGCTATCATTTTCGAGGATCCATCATGGGATGCTCTGGTTGCCTTGGGGATTGGAATCTTGTCGGGTGGAAGATCGAAACTGATTTTTTATAGCAAGGGCTATGCGCCAGCTAGTCTGAGCGAAGGAATTCCGTGGATTTTCCGAGTGGCAGGATTATTTATACTAAGGCAATCAATTCTCCGAGCAGATTATATTGTATATATAAGCGAATGGCTCAAGAATGAATTTTTCACGAAATCCGGTATTTCTGGTATTAAAGATAAACCATTCAGGATAATACATCATGCTCCCGCCCCATTCTTCCTTGAACAAGCAGGAACAAAGGATAATGGGAAAGTTGAAGCTGAAAATGTAAATCGCAAAATTAAGCTATGCTATGCTGGCCGCTTTTCACCCTGGGGCAAATCACAGGGTGTTATTCTGCTCTTTGATGCAATTGCGCTGACAATAGCTAACCACCCCGATATTTCTTTCTCCTTGTATGTTGCGGGTGATGGCAAATATTTATCTTTAATACAAAAGAAAGCCGCAGAAATGAATCTGGAGGAATATGTCACATTCACGGGAAAGCTGGACTGGAAAGAATTACGAGATCTATACCTATCATGCGATGTATTTATCTATCCTTCCTTTCAAGATTCGATATCCAGTGTAGTGATGGAAGCCGCTGTATGTGGCCTTCCGTCGATTGTGACTGATAGCTGCGGAGCCGTGGAACTAGTCAATGACGGGGTTACAGGTATTATTTGTGATCCGAATGAAGATGCACTATATAGAGCCATTATGGAATTAGTACTGGATCCCATGAAACGCAAAACTATGGGACATGAAGCAAAAATGCACATAAGCAGTAATTTCTCATGGGATGTCTGTGCCAGTAAATTTAATGATGTTCTGTCTACTATCAGTCCAACCAATGGATTATAGATGAAAGGGCATATAGAAGATTTTCTGTATGCTCTCAATTGATATATATGCCTATGTCTACACACATTTTATGTACCAGCTGGAATGATAGGATTAAGCTTTTTTAAGAAACTCGGTTTGCATGGAAGAAACCCTTTTGATATTCATAGCTGATCACGTTGAGAACATGGAAAAATGTGGTATACGGCAAGATCTAGTTGCCCCCGAGGTAATCTATGTGATATCCTTGGCCTGAGCTTACCATATACGGCGGATGGCAGCAGCCCTGTGGCTGCTAAAAGGTTCATAACCAATAAATAACTAAGACAGATGGTAGGAAAGCGAAATCGGGTGTACAGCAGCAATTGAATTCAACATAGCAATATCGAGGGCACATTATTATGAGTGCTTTAATTCTCAGCTCAACCTGCAAATAAAATAGTTTTTCTGTCATTAACATTCTTAGAGAATTATGTGGGGAAAGATGGAACAAAAAACATTTACGATGACAAGTACTTTAGAATAGATCCGGGGTTCAGCTTACGTAGTAAGTTTGTGATGGATGCCATACTAAAAAAATTCCATAACAATATCGCCGGGTTAAAGATACTTGAAATAGGATTTGGCCCGGGTAATTTACTTGCAGCATTGCAGGAAAGAGGGGCATACGTAACCGGTGTGGAAATTAGCGATTCAGCCTGTCATATTTCCAGGGAAAAAGGGGTAGAATGTGAGAAAATCGACCTTTCAGTATCGCCCATTGAGGAGTCCAAAGTTGTCGGTGAAGGAGAATTTGACATATGTGTTCTCTTCGAAGTTCTTGAGCATACAAACGATTATTTCAGGTTGATAGAAAACATCAACCGAAGCCTGAAAGTGGGGGGAGTGTTATTTTTTACTGTGCCTAACTTTAATTATAGGTGAAGTCACAAAAGTCCGTAATGCTCAGAAAATTTAGAAAAAGTGTCATTCTGAGGAATTCATGACGAAGAATCTCCGAGGCTCTGTTCTATAAAGAGATTCTTCACTTCGTTCAGAATGACATACCTGGGAGCTTTCAGACAGCCTGAGATTTAAACTGGGGGAACACCCACATCCGCACGCCACGGCGCATCTATAGATTTTGGGGGGACGAAGTCGCCAATTATTCAGAGCTTTGCTAATATCCCCTGAGCCCGCCTGCGGGGCAGGTTATTCCGGTGATTTCGATTTGGGCTTTCGGGGCAATCCTTCGATCACCATGGTGAATTCCCCTTTGGGTTTGACGAAGTGCTCAAGAGCTTCTTGCGCAGTTCCCCGCCAGATTTCCTCGTGAAGCTTGGTCATCTCGCGGCAGAGTGCCATCCGTCGATCCCCAAAAACCTGCTCAATATCTTTCAGCGCAGAAAGCAGGCGGTGCGGCGATTCAAAAGCAACGATGCTGCGGGGCTGGCCGGCCACCGATTCGAGCAATTTTTTTCGTTGTCCGGTTTTGCGCGGCAGGAATCCGAGGTGGACGAACTGTTCGGCGGTGAGGCCTGAAACCGCCAGAGCCGTGGGTATGGCGGAAGGGCCGGGAATCGGCACTACGTCAAAGTCATGCTCCAGCGCAGCCTGAACGAGATCATAGCTTGGATCATTTATACCGGGCATGCCGGCTTCGGAAACGATGGCAACATCACCTTTTTCAAGAGCCTTTAGCAGCTGGGGGAGTTTCACTTTTTTGTTGTGCTCGTGATAGCTGGTCAGAGGCGTTTCTATTTTGTGAGTTGAGAGAAGTCGTCTGGTTGTGCGAGTATCCTCGGCCGCAATAAGGGAGACTTCACGCATGATGCGAATGGCCCGGAGGGTAATATCCTCCAGATTGCCAATGGGGGTGGCTACCAGATAAAGCGTTGGCATATGTTTTTATTTCCTTTACCTCTCATGAAGGGGTAATGTTGATTTATCTGAACCTCAAACTTCTTCTGGCGGGCTTTCATATCAGTATATAATGATAACGCTGATGGAATGCCTTTTATAATGCTCCACTTTTAACGTGGCGTTTTATCAGTTTAGAGTATCGGGGCGACGGTTGTCAAAACGGATCACGATGAGTTCAAATCAAATTTACTTGACCTGGCATTGATACTTGAGGTAACCTAAATAATGTGGGTTTTCTCGCATACATTAATAGATTTACAGGGAGGAAATAAAAAATGGGCATGACCTTCATGAATATGAAATCAGCCATGATGACCTCGGAATCGGTTACTGAAGGTCATCCGGATAAACTCTGCGACCTGATTTCCGATGCAGTGCTGGATGCTATTATGGCTCAAGACCCCATGGGCAGGGTCGCCTGCGAGGTGATAGCCACCACCGGCCTGGTTGCCGTGATGGGCGAAATCACTACGAGTTGCTATGTAGATATTCCCAGCATTGTTCGTGAGACCATCAAGGAAATTGGTTATACCCGGGCAAAATACGGATTTGATTATGAAACTTGCGGGGTGATAACTTCCGTCAAAGAGCAGTCACCCGATATTGCTATGGGAGTGAACGAATCATGGGAAATCAAGGAAAAAAAGCAGGAAAGCGAAAAGGATACACTGGGAGCGGGCGATCAGGGCATGATGGTTGGGTTTGCCTGTAATGAAACGCCGGAACTGATGCCTTTGCCTATTTCGCTGGCCCACAAGCTTGCCCGTCAGTTGACCAAAGTGAGAAAGGATAAGACCCTCCCCTATCTCAGGCCCGATGGAAAATCACAGGTCACGGTAGAATACGAGTATGGTAAACCAAAGCGCATTCAGGCAATTGTTATCGCATCTCAGCATGACGCTGCCGTTGAGCTCAAAACTCTCAGACAGGAAATTACAGAGAAAGTCATAAAGCCAATTATTCCAGCCAAATTTATCGACTCCGATACTAAGTATTTCATCAATGCCACCGGCAGATTTGTCATCGGGGGGCCAATGGGTGATTGCGGCCTGACCGGACGCAAGATTATCGTGGATACCTATGGAGGAGTCGGAAGACATGGCGGCGGATGCTTTTCCGGCAAAGACCCGACGAAGGTGGACCGAACTGCATCTTACATGGCTAGATATGTAGCTAAAAACATTGTGGCAGCCGGCCTGGCGGATCGGCTTGAGTTGCAGGTAGCTTATTCTATTGGCGTAGCTCACCCTCTTTCGGTTTCCCCCGAAACCTTCGGCACCGCCAATGTGGATGAAGAACTCATTAGCCGGTTGATCGACAAGCATTTCGATTTCCGCCCCGGTGCTATCATTGAGCATCTCAATTTGCGCCGTCCAATTTATAAGCAGACCGCGGCCTACGGGCACTTCGGACGAACCGATATAGACCTGCCGTGGGAAAAAACGGATAAGGCTGATATTCTCAGGAAAGAGGCCGGTTTGTAAATAGCCGGTAGCTTCCCGGAATATATTTCATGGGGGCGGGCTTGGAGGCCTGCCCTTTTTGCTTTTATCAATTTATGCATTTCTTATCGCTGAAGATGAAACAAGTGAGAGGTATCCAGCACAAAATGAAAGAAATTGGTCAAAATACTTAAAAAATTGTCTTGACCTGCACTTTTACCACATGATATACTAATTTGGTTTTTGTTAGGAGATAAGCCCTTGCTCGGAAATTTTGGAACTCTAGGGTTGTTCATAGTACTGGCAATATTATTTCCCCTTTTGCTCATAGGGCTACCTCTTATCCTCAGATATAGCGGCGTAATTCCTCAGAATCGCACTCGTGCCAAGCAGGAAACATATGAATGCGGAATGACGCCTTTCCGTAACGCCTGGACACAGTTCAATTTCCACTATTACACTTTTGCCATTCTGTTTGTTGTCCTCGATGTCATGTCTGTATTCATTTTCCCCTGGGCCTCTAATTTTCTGGGTTTGGATCGTTCTGCCCAGGTTTACGGGCTGGTGGGAATAATCGTTTTTGTTGTGATCTTGCTGACAGGTTTTGTATACGCATGGAAGAAGAAAGCGCTGGAGTGGAAATAACATGCCCGATTATGATCATCTGATACTCCCGTATTCAAGCTGTGACGCTGATAAAGATGAAGGGCAGCGTATCAATGATTTGATTGCCCGTTCCCAGCAGCCGATACCTGATCCGGATGCCTGGCTGAGCGGGGTGGATCATGGTGGCGTTCTGTTGACCTCGTTTGATACGGTGCTGGGCTGGGCTCGCAAACGCTCACTGTGGCCGATGCTTTTCGGGCTGGCGTGCTGTGCTTTTGAGATGATGGCCGCAGCAGGTAACAGATGGGATATTTCCCGTTTCGGGATGGAGATTTTCCGGCCTTCGCCAAGACAGGCTGATATGATGATTATTGCCGGGACGTTGACTTGGAAAATGGCTCCTGCCGTCCGCCAGCTCTACGACCAGATGGCCGAGCCGAAATGGGTTCTGGCGATGGGGTCCTGTGCTATCAGCGGCGGCACGTTTTCCGAATCCTACAGCGTGGTGCCGGGGATTAATCGCATTCTGCCGGTCGATGTGTATGTGCCGGGCTGCCCTCCCCGACCGGAAGGGCTGTATCATGGTTTAATGGAACTTCACGAGAAGATCCAAAAGCAGGGTTACCTTAAAGGTAATGTTCATTTGCCGAGGTTGACTTAAGTGATACTGAAAGCACTTGCCGGAACTGAAGTAGCTCCTAAAATCGAGCAGAAACTTTCCGGTTCGATAGTTGAAAGCAACGAAACCTGTATGGTGGTTAAGAAGGAGTCCATATCAGGAGTAATGCGCTTCCTCAAGGAATCGCCTGATTTTAATTTCAACTACATCAACAATATCACCGCTGTAGATAACTACGATCATTTTGAGGTTGTTTATAACCTGACCTCGCTGGCAAAAAAACACTCTCTATGCGTGAAAGCGCGAATCCCCGGACGAGACAATCCCGAAATTCCATCAGTTACTTCCGTTTGGAAAGGCGCTGATTTTCAGGAGCGGGAAGTTTATGACCTGATGGGGATTCGTTTTACCGATCATCCCAATTTGAAGAGAATTGCTCTGTGGGATGGATTTGAAGGGCATCCTTTGAGGAAGGATTTTTTATAGTCTATGGCACTGAAAACTGAACTGGTCACCCTTAATATGGGGCCACATCATCCCTCAACGCATGGCGTGTTCCGCATGCGGGTTACGCTTGATGGTGAGATGGTGGTGGAGATGGAACCGATGTTTGGCTATCTCCATCGTGGTCTGGAGAAACTGGCCGAGGGTCGTACCTACACTCAGATAATTCCGTTTACTGACCGGCTGGATTACGTTTCCTCAATGGCCGGTAATTTTGCGTATTGCGCGGCAGTGGAGAAACTGGCTGGAGTCGAGGTGCCGGAGCGAGCGGAGTATATTCGAGTCATCATCTGCGAATTGCAGAGAATGATTAATCACCTGATTGCCGTAGGATTTTTTATCAATGATCTCGGAGCCCTGCAAACACCTCTGCAGTATATGTGGCGTGAACGGGAAAAGATTGTCGACCTTTTTGAAATGCAGAGCGGACAGCGTTTTCTTTATAACTACATGCGCATCGGCGGGGTAAGCCACGATCTGGCGCCGGAGTTTATACCGGCTCTGGAAAAATTCCTTGATGATTTCATCGGGTATTATAGCGAGTTTGAAGATCTGCTGAAAGGGAATGAGATAATTCAGGCTCGAACGATCGGGACTGGTGTTATCTCTGCTGAACAGGCCATCGATTATGCGATGAGCGGGCCGTGCCTGCGGGCCACAGGTGTGGACTGGGATTTGCGGCGGGATGACACTTATTCGATTTATGACCGATTCGATTTTGATGTGATCGTGGGGCAAAACGGAGACAACTGGGATCGGTACCGCGTTCGCATGGGTGAAATAATGCAGAGCCATCGGATAATAAAGCAAGCGCTGGAACAATTGAAGGAATTGCCGCCGGGGCCGATTAAAGCTGATTTGCCCAATTTGTTGCGGCCACCCGCAGGTGATGTTTATGCGGCCATTGAGGCGCCCAAGGGCGAGATGGGTTTTTATCTGGTAAGCGATGGTTCGATTGCGCCTTATCGATGGCATTGCCGCGCCCCGGATTTTGTTAATCTGTGTGCTTTGCGTGAAATGGTAGTTGGCGGTATGATCGCCGATCTGATCGTGACCTTTGGAAGTATTGATATCTGTTTGGCGAGTGTCGATAGATAATGTTTAATTTACCTGAAGTTGCAGCAAATGCCCCGCTAGCCTCGTGGTGGCTGGATAGTCCGGTATCGCCGGATTGGCCGTGCCACAACTTCTGGGCGCACTGGGCTATCTTCGGGTTTGGCATCGCCTTCGGGGTGCTGGGCATCGTAATACTTTTTATCTGGTTTGAGCGCCGGTTCATCGCCCCGATGCAGTTGCGGATCGGGCCCAATCGATGCGGACCGTTTGGCATTCTCCAGCCTGTTGCCGATGCCCTTAAAGTTATGATGAAAGAGGATATCGTTCCGGCGCTGGCCGATAAGACGGTTCATTTCCTGGCGCCGATCCTTATCTTTGTGCCGGTCCTGTTGATGTTTGCGGTTATCCCGTTCCAGAATGGAGTGGGGTTGATTCCCGATTTGAATGTCGGGTTGCTTTTCATCGTGGCGGTAGGCGCTATCGAGACGGTGGCGGTTTTCATGGCAGGGTATGGCTCGAACAATAAATATTCACTTCTTGGCGCTATGAGAAGCGTGGCCATGATGGTAAGTTATGAGATGCCGATGGCGCTGGCGGTGGTGGCGGTGGTAATGGTTTCCGGGACACTTTCAATGCAGGGAATCGTAATGGCGCAATCCGTTCCCTTTGCCCTGTTGCTGCCGATGAGTTTCATATTCTATTTCACCTGCGCCTTGGCAGAGTTGCAGCGGACGCCTTTCGACTTGCTGGAAGCGGAATCGGAGATCATCGCCGGTTACCATATTGAGTATTCCGGAATGAAATTCGCCATGTTCTATCTGGGCGAATACGCCGGGGCCATAATCCAGTCAGCTATAATTGTCACCCTGTTCCTCAGTGGCTGGAAGGGCCCCATTTTGCCGCCGTTTATATGGTTCTTCATCAAGCTGTTTGCGGTGTTCGGCGTGATCGTATGGTTCCGGGCCACCTGGCCTCGTGTTCGCATCGATCAGCTTATGGGATTTGCCTGGAAATACATGCTGCCGCTTTCACTGGTCAATCTGTTGATCGTTGCTATTGAAATTATTTTCTGGGATCCCGTTCAGTGGTGGCTGGTGCCGGTGAATATTGTTATCACCGGAGTGCTGCTGGCCTTATGGACCGGAATGTTCAAACTCAGAGGAGGGTCGGAAGTTGATGCTTAAACCGGCTGGGTTTGGCTTGATGCAGGGTTTGCTGGTGGTTCTGAAGAACATGACCCGCAAGCGCATCACGGAGCAGTATCCGGAGGAAAGGCTGATTGTTTCCCGCCGCACGCGGGCGCAAGAGCTGGTGTGGGATCGGGATCGTTGTACCGGGTGTGCTACCTGTGTAAAGGCCTGCCCGCAGGGGAATATCAAGATCGAAACTTCAATTGGCCCGAATAACAAGTATGTGGTGGAAAAGTTTGAGAACGACGAAGGGCGATGCATTTTCTGCGGGCTTTGCGTCGAAGCCTGCCCGTATGAGGCTCTCTTCTTCGGGCGCAGTTATGAAAGATCACAGTATCAGCGGAAAGCGCTGGTGGCTGATATCGATGAGATGACATCTCCTAAGAAGGAAAAGAGCGCCTACTACCGGCCTGACCTTTACGATTCGCTGCCGGAGCAGACACTTTTGATTTATCGAAAGCATAAGAGGATTCTTTAGAGAATGGATTTCGGAGCTGAGTTAGCATTCTGGATTTTTGCGGTTCTGGGCGTGATAGCTGCCATCGGCGTGGTAGTTGGCAAGAACCTCTTCCGGGCGGCGCTGATGCTGGTACTATTAACCCAGCCACCAGAATAGCAAGAATGATGGAGCTGGCAATAATATGGGCCTTCCCCTTCTCATATAAGACACGCAGACCCGATCCAGGTAAGCTGGCTAATCTTCTGATAACATATTTCCGTTCATTCATAGATTGCCCTCGCTAAATGAACTGCTGGCCCATCACAGCTTCTTCAGGTGGAGTAGTTACAATTCCTTTATTGATTGAGGCATATATTTCTCTCAAATTCACTCCTATTGCCCTGAAAAATATTACATCTTCCTGCGAAAGATTGCCCCCAGCCGAATACGCATATCGAACATGATCAAGACCGTGCTTATCACGTAATGGACGGAAACCCATTAGATTGGCAATAAAATATAAAACTTTCTGGGGGGGGCTTAACTGTTTCCCGTTTATAGCATGATTTGCCATTTGATAACCAAGCGGGAGAAGCCTTTGCAACAACATTCGTTTTACGCGGCTGCTGGCGGAAAGATTAGCCTGTATAGTTTTGGCAAGACGATCCCACAGATGCGAGGGGTAGATCAGCGTATCAGGAGATATCTCTCGAAAATCCTTTTGAGAAGTTTCTACGCTCTCTGCAAAATTGAGCCTCTGTCCCATTAATAATGTTGTCCCGAATCCCAGTGCCTGTTCAAAAAACCATCCCGGGTTCATCAATGATACATATTCATCACGCACCCCAACCGGATTCAAGGCCATTACAGATTCAGCTGAGGAAATCAAAAATTCATGGGAGATTATTGTCTCTTCAGGCTGCCCCGTACTATCCTGCAGATACAATATAATGGCCGGGTCCGAACCATTCCCAAGGATTAAAGTTTGCTCGAAATGCGCCGGGTGCCCGCTTTCAGCTACTTTCGCCCGCTCAATCAAGCCTTCATTGATCAATTCCCTTAAACTCATCAATTCAGGTCTTTTGTAATGCCGAAGGCCTTTTCCCCTCAAATAAATCAACCTTTGAAATGGTAATTCACTGTAAACCTCATATAGCTTATCGATCTGCTCCTGATCCTGTACTATCACCAGTTTTGGTTGAGAATTATCAATGATATATTTTATCTTTTCCGGAGAAGCAGCGGGGTTTATTGCTATTACCGTACCACGGCCTGACTGAACGGCAAGTTCGGTCCAGAACCATTCGGGAGTGCTATCACCGAGAATAGCCACTCTTTCCCCGGCCGCCATACCCAGAGCCAGCAACCCTCGGAAAATAGCCCTGACATTTTCATAGCAATCCTTCCAGGTGTACTCACTCCAGATGCCATACTCTTTCTTGCGCAAAGCAACCAGACTGTCTCCCCACAGTTTATAATTGCGGATAAGAAGCTTCGGAAACGTATTTTCGATTTCCCGCTGAGGTATAGAGGTAACCTTTCTTGCGCTCATTTATATATTGTTCTCCCTGCAGGGAGATGAAATATTCGGTCTTTAAAATTCCCTTTTAGACGATAATATCATAAATTAATGTTGATTTCTATTATTCCGGCGATTCCACCTGTGGCAACCAGTCTTCATGAGCCCTGAAAATATCCTGCTTCGAACCATCCGCCACATATACCGCATAATAGTTCTGGGCTATTCGCTTGGTTTCATCGAAACTGTTGAAATCGGGAATGCCCTCATATTCAAATTCCCATGAGATGGCAGCATTGTAAAGTTGCTCGGAAGGATTGGATTTGAATGCTTCTGCGCCAACTTCCTCTACTGCCTTTCTCACTATATCAAGCATTATGTATAGATTCTTAATGGAAATATAAGTGCATCCCTGCTCGCGGAATGCCGCGGCCTCGCTTTCCGAATGTTTTTCATCCAAAAGCTGATTTGTCAGGTCAATTATTTCACCGGTTTCGTTATACCATCGAGATGACCGAATGAACAGCGCGCCATCAATTTCGTCCCACAGCCCGGAATTCCCGATTTCTCGCGTGAAAGCCAGTGCCGGATCGGTGCCCAGGAGCTTCGCTGTGCCACCAGCCGCTCGAAAATCCCGAATGAAAATGTGTGGGGGTACCGCCATAAATACATAGTCGCAATCCTTCAATGCCTCGGCCTGCACGGTCCAGTTAAATCCCATTTCGGTAAGGAAAGTCTGGTCCCACTCATACAAATCAGGATGAGCATCAACATAGTCTTCAGCCGCCGCAAACAGCAAATTATTGTAACCATCATCCCACGCAGCCGCCCCAACCTTTGCCGGCCTGCCAGCAGGGAAATCCTCATCGTTCTCAGCGATCCACTTCAAAAGAGTATAGGCCTCATATTCAGGGGTAATACCCATACTAAAAATGTATCCTCCCTGTAAATCTTCTTTATCCATGTTGGCAGTAGCTGTAAATGCCATAAACTTGTCCCTATCCAGACGGGGCTTCAGCACCGGCACTGCCAGCGTAACCGGGGTCCAGAGAAAATCCGCACCGTCACTCGTAAGTTTTAGATAACCGGGGAGGGCTTTGGCAGAATCAAACTGGGTATCATATTCGACTACTTTCAACCTGACACCGGGGATAAGATTGTTATCGTTATAATATTCAACTATATCATCGAGCGCAATATCGATCATAGCGATGGCCTGGGCTGCAACCCCAGTTTGATCGGTAAGATTACCGATAGTGATGACAACTTCTTCTTCTACATCTCCATTACCATTTGTTACATTGCCGGATGGTTCAGTTTCTTCATCATTGCAGGATATCACCAAAACCAGTGCTAACAAAAAAACTATCAGCACCATAAATCCAACATTCCGTTTTGTCATCATGTCCTCCTTCATCAAAACAATCCGTTTCGTCATCAAATTCTTTTTGTTCTACCGATTAGCTGTGCGATTCTACCACTTGCCAGAAGCGAGTGTCAAGCCGCAATTTATTCCAATTGGAAATAATCCTGAACTGGAAATAGGTTTCAATCGAAAGAGCATGATGCTGGACAATCACGACTCAAAAACGGTATAATCCGAACTTGTGGGCCGCTAGCTCAACTGGCAGAGCAACTGACTCTTAATCAGTAGGTTGTGGGTTCGAGTCCCGCGCGGCCCACCATCCATTTCTTCCGCAGTGTTGTCAAGTGCTATCTTCCGCGTTAGAATCTAATCAACTTCTGTATGAGGGATTAAATGTACGTTCTTGGCACCGCCGGTCATGTAGATCACGGCAAATCGCTCTTGGTTAAAGCTCTTACCGGTATCGATCCCGATCGGTTAATCGAAGAGAAAGAGCGCG
Organism: Dehalococcoidia bacterium; assembly: GCA_041300025.1. Classification (GTDB taxonomy): domain Bacteria; phylum Chloroflexota; class Dehalococcoidia; order SZUA-161; family SpSt-899; genus JBGLNL01. The sequence goes on from JBGLNL010000001.1 coordinate 774,108, forward strand.
GGCTTACGATCGAACTCGGATTCGCATGGCTCACGCTCCCCAGCGGACGGGAGACCAGCATAATCGATGTTCCAGGCCACGAGAAGTTCGTCAAAAACATGCTCGCCGGAGTCGGAGGGATCGATGTTGCCCTCTTGATCATCGCCGCTGATGAAGGGGTTATGCCCCAGACTCGCGAGCATCTGGCTATCCTCGACCTTATCAATGTCAGCCGTGGAATTGTAGTCATCACCAAAAAAGACCTCGTCGATCAGGAAATGATGGAACTGGTAACAATGGATGCCGAGGAACTTCTGAAGGGCACCATTTTAGATGGCGCGCCAATTGTGGCCACCTCAGCAATCACCGGAGAAGGATTAAAAGAACTGGTTTCGACCATTGATCACCTCCTGGAAAACACACCTCAGCGCCGGGACATCGGCAAGCCAAGGATCTCCGTTGACCGTATCTTCACCATGAAAGGATTCGGGACAGTCATTACCGGAACACTCATTGACGGCCAGTTCTCCATCGGGCAGCAAGTGGAAATACTTCCCGGCGGACAGCGAGCCACCATCCGGGGACTTCAGACACACAAAAAGAAACTGGATACCGCCCTGCCCGGCACTCGCGTAGCCGTAAATTTAAGTTCGGTAACGGTCGAGGATATTCAAAAAGGCTCCGTGATAACCACTCCCGGCTGGCTGACCCCATCCAAATTTCTGGATGTAAAGCTCAGGGCAAGTCATGGCCTGCCGCAACCAATCAAACACAACAAAACCATCACCTTCCACACAGGAGCTTCCGAAATTACCGGAAAAGTCCGATTGCTGGATAGTGAAGGAATTAATCCGGGGGAAAGTGGCTGGGCCCAGATCGTTCTCAATCAACCGGTAGCAGCAGTCACTGGCGATCCATTCATTATCCGTTCCTCAACTGGAACCATCGGAGGAGGGACAGTCGTCGATATAAACGCCAAACGGCACCACCGTTTCCAGAATGAAATAATCGAAAGTCTGGAAGCCAGGGAAAAGGGGTCGCCAGAGGACATTCTCCTATCAACTCTGGAAACCAGTGAACCTGCCGAATTTGGGGCATTAATGGCTTCCTGCAGTCTCTCTGCAGAAAATGCAACGGATATTGTCAAGAGACTGATAACCGAAAACCGGATGATACTCCTAGGCCCGGAAGGATCGCGGGCCCTCCTCTTTTCGATTGGGGGATGGAACAGGCTGGTTACGGAAGTGCAACAGGCGCTGCAAAACTATCATGACCAGTTCCCGCTTCGGACAGGCATACCCAAGGAAGAACTCAGGAGCCGGCTGAAAATACCACAACTGCACTTCACCGACGCTTTAAAGAAACTCAAAAATGAAAATATTCTGCTCGAAGAAGGTGCCGTTGTAAGAGCACCATCACATAAAGTAACCTTCTCTCCCGGCCAACAAACCGAAGTTGATTCATTTCTCAAGGCACTTCATGAGAATCCGTTTTCCCCTTCCCCCGGAACGCTCTCCCAACCTGAGCTGCTGAACGCGCTTATCGATAAAGGCCAGGTGGTAAAACTGAGTGAAAATGTAATTTTCGCCGCTTCCGCTTACGATGAAATGGTCAAACGAATTATCGAACACATGAAATCAGAGGGGAAGATAACCGTAGCCCAAGTCAGGGATATGTTTGGAACCAGCCGCAAATATGCCCTAGCGCTGATGGAGCATCTCGACGAACAGAAAGTCACCCGCCGCGTCGGTGATGAGCGCGTTTTGAGATGAGGGGAATCGTCCCTCACATGGAAATCATTTCTCTGACCAGCTGAGACACCGTAGGCAATACTTCTCCGGTTGTTTCTTCGAAACGAAGATGACAATCTCTATCAAGCGGTGTTTCTCCCTGATTGATAATCACCAGCCTTGCTCCGGCACGTAAGGCTATACGGGGCATATCAGCCGCCGGAAAAACAACCAGGCTGGAGCCCGCCACCACAAAGAGATCACTTTGCCGGGAGTGTTGCTCAGCTTCCCTCAAATCCTTTTCCGGTAACGGTTCGCCAAAATCAACCACGCTGGAAACAAGATTACCGGAGCAAATCGGGCAGATGGTCAGATCGGGGAAATTATCGCATTTGAACCCGCAACTTCTACATTGCAACTTGGTGACATTGCCGTGCAGTTCGGCCAGCAATTCCGGGGCAATTACGGAGGCCAGATGTAAATTATCTACATTCTGTGAAATCAGGAAGGCAAGTTTGCCCAGTTCCTGAAGCTCAAAAAGGGCCATGTGCGATGGATTGGGGCTGGCATCGTTCCAGTCAAACTTGATCGGGCCTTCCCCCCTATCACGCCGCGTCCAGACACCCTCCGGTCCCCGGAAATCCGGCAAGCCCGATTCGGTGCTGATCCCGGCACCAGTAAAGAAAACCGGATGTTTTGCCTGCACAATCCATCCGGCCAACTGTTCGATCCTCTGCCCCAGATCAACCATCACAAAATACCCAGTACCCAGCCCTCGATTGCCGCCTGTTTCTTCTCTTCTTCGGTAAGGTCGGGCACAAAATATCGCCGAAGTTCTTCCCTGCCATCCAGTTCCATCGCCCATTTAACACAGGCCAGAGCGTCGGATTCGTGGGATTTGGGCCCTTCGTTATAAAGCGCAGGATACCATTCGACCAGAAAATGCTCTTTGCCTTCCGGTTCCCATCCGTCAAATGGCCAGCAACGCAACGGCGCTTTCTGCTGGACGCAGGTGGTTTTTATATGGTGAAGATAGGGCATTCCACAAAGGCTTTGCAATCCGACCGCCCCCTGCCCCCCAACTTGAAAGACCGGCTTAAATCCCGGCCCGCGCCTTTCGGCAAGACGAAACTCCTTGAATGGCATCTGTGAATACGGAAAATGAGGTTTTTTGACCTGATCAAAACCGGGACCCCAGAAAGGCCCGGCCTCCACATGGAGACTACTGGAGAGTTTCTTATTAGCCGCCTGCGCCCATTCTCTTGCGTTTGGCTTGGGCTTTTCCACGATTGCCGGCAGATGGGGAGTTCCATCAGCCAGATCGCGGACAACATCAGACCATATTTCTGAGCGTCCCGTCAAAGCGGGCCAGAACCCGCGGGGAAACGAATAGCAGAAATCGAAGCCGCAGAGAACCCTCTTTCCCTTGCTGTTATGATACAAAATTCGCTGCAGCAGATGCAGAACCGCTTCATATCTAGTGAAGCGGTTCTTTTGTACATCTGGCTCGCACTCTCTTAGTGCTTCGGCAAAAACTATACTGCTTTTCTGTTGCGCCGAATCATTTGATCCGCTGAAGTCAATTGCAACATACACATCAAACAGAGGCATCAGCTTTTCCTTAATCAACCCTTATACTTAGATACTACATCTATCAGCCAACGCTCCGTCCATGACGCGTCAAATTGCTCAGGGATAACTGAAAGGCTCTCAGAATTTAGCTTTTGCCTATCCGGAACACCTTGGTGCCACAAATTGGACACACACCTTTAGTTGCCGGTTTTTTATTTTTCATTGTTACATGTTGCGGATTTTTGATATCCACTTTTTTCCGGCACTTCATGCAGTATGCAGTCATAGTTGCACCTCCTTCGGATGGAAGCATAATACATTCAGCGCAAGATTGTCAAGCACACCTTCTTCCAAAGTGTTTTCTCTTCAAGTTAAGGAACCTCTGATCAACCCCCTGTATCCCCCAATCTTGGGGGAAGTTTGAAGCTGGGGGACACTCATTGGCCTCAACACCGCTGTTGCTGAAAAAGACTCGATCCAGACAGCTATTCCGAACCAGCAGTTCGGCCAGCTGCAACTGAGGAATCGTATAGAATTGATTTGAAACCTGTATAAGTTTATGGGCCTGATCATTAAGCGCATTAACAAGAACAGGGTGACAATGCCCCAGGGCATTTACCGCCCATCCCCCCACAAAATCCAGATATCGCTTGCCATTTTCATCCCATACCCAGACACCCTCACCGCGAACCAGCACAATCGGTTGTCTCCTGAAAACAGGCAAAAAATACTTTTTCTCTTTTTCCATCCAATCAGCCATCATATTCTCCTGAAACCGGACTTTTTGACAAAATGCGGTTGCAAATATAAAGTATAATGGAATCAGAAGCCCGATTGCAACGTTACCGACCAAACCCTGTCGGCTGGAGTCAGGCCCGCATGTTTCCGATTACTGATAGCGAACTCAAACGCAACAGTTTCCCTTTTGTGAATGTAAGCCTGATTATTGCCTGCGCTGCCGTATTTATCTACGAACTCATCCTCGGAGGGCTTGAAAGGGATGCCTTCTTCTATCAATTCGGCCTCATCCCCAACGAACTTTTCCACGGGCTCAACTACGAGATACTGTTAACCGGCTATGAACAGTTAGATATCAAATCCCCCGTTCCCACCTGGGCAACCATGTTCACCTCCATGTTCGTACATGGCGACTGGATGCATTTTCTTTTCAACATGCTTTTCCTGTGGGTTTTCGGGGATAACGTCGAAGACCGATTCGGGCATTTGCGTTATCTGCTGTTTTATCTGGGAGCCGGCGTGGCGGCCTGCCTGCTTCAGGCCGTCACTGATACCGCATCAGAAATTCCGACCATCGGCGCCAGCGGCGCTATAGCCGGAGTACTGGGGGCATATATTCTCCTCTTCCCCTATAGCAAAATAGGCACCGCAGTCGTTTTCATCTTTATCACCTTTATACGTATTCCGGCAATCTACCTGCTGGGATTCTGGTTCTTTCTCCAGTTCGTCAGTGGACTGGGCACACTGGGGCCAAGCGCCCAAAGCGGAGGGGTTGCGTACTGGGCCCATGTTGGCGGATTTATCTTCGGGCTTGCCGTGGTGATAATTTACAAGCTTTTGAAAGGCGAGCCTATCTGGCCTCACAGGCCACCCCCCACACAGCAGGTTCACTACTGGCGAGGTCGGCCTTACTGAACCTGAACGATCATTTTAATTGACGGCCCGGCTAGAGATATTGTAATATAGCGCCATGTTACCCCCGCCAAACAATCCCGATCACTAAGGAACCTTGTGAATAAGTGGTGACTTTGGGGTTTTGGGGGCGTCCCCCAGCTTCAAACTCAGGCTGTCCGAAAAGAGGCGCAGGACTCTTCCTGCCGGGGGTTTGGGAGTGTCCCCCAATACAAACTCCCCCATGATTGGGGGATACAAGGGGGTTGATAACAAGATTCCAAAGGAGCCTCGTGAATAAGTGGTGACTTCGGGGGTTTGGGGGTGTCCCCCAATACAAACTCCCCCATGATTGGGGGATACAGGGGGTTGATCACAAGATTCCAAAGTAACGGTATGGCAGATGGTAAATTGCAAGTACTTATGAGCAACCCAGTTGGAAATGCACTTGGAACAAAGGGGAGGCGAAAATGCCAAAACTGGATGTTATTTCGGAACTTGGATTCAGTGTCTCAGAGGCCATAGATGTTTTAAAACCGTTTGCAGTTCTCCTGGCTGAGGTATTGATCTATTCGGTATTTGTTTTCGCGTTCTACAGATTCGTGGCCAAGCGAGATATTGTCCCGCCCGGGCTGAACCAGTATAGCAACCGGTTTGCTTCGTCTGTTTTGTACTTCATACAACATTTCCTGAGCTTTCCCATACTGTCAATTGGCTGGTGCGCAGCGTTTGTGGTAATCCTGGCAATTCTGGGGCAGGAACAGCCGGTAGAGAACACTATAATGGTTTCCGTAGTGCTGGTCAGTACTATACGGGCCACATCTTACGTTAGCGAGGATCTTTCCAAGGACCTAGCCAAGATGTTGCCATTTGCTGTCCTTGCCCTGTATCTTATAGATATGTCTTATAAGTCATTAATAGTATCATGGGGAGTTGTGAAAGAGTTGCCTGATCGCTGGGAACTGATTGTCTACTACATTATTTTTATAGTAATTCTGGAATTCCTACTAAGGATACTCTATTGCATAGTATGCGCTCTGAAACCTCAGGCACAATGATCCCTCCAATCATGGGGGTATATCGTGTTAAGGAACCTTGTGAATAAGTGGTGACTTCGGGGATCTGGGGGTGCCCCCCCAGCTTCGATCTCAGGCTGTCCGAAAAGAGGTGCAGGATGCTTCCTGCCGGGGGTTTTGGGGGGTGTCCCCCAGCTTCAAATCCCCCTATTTCCCCCTTTGTGAAAGGGGGACGAAAAGGGAGTTCGGGAATACAAGGGGGTTGAAAAAGAGTTTTCGGACAGCCTGTACAGGGGGATTGATCACAAGGTTCCTTAACAGAAGTGCCTTATGGCAACAATCCCAGATTGCAATTGAGGCAATTTCAGTTGCCTTTAGAACATTATGTAAACTGAATTGACTGCATTTCATCATTGACGTCCCAACACAAATGTTGTAGCATATAAACGCGTAATAAATCTTCGCATAATATGAATAACACCATTTAACACTGAGTTACCAATGGCACTTATCGATCTGTTCAAACCCAAATGGAAGCACTCCGACAGCCGTGTCCGCCTGACAGTGGTGGAACAACTAAAAGACCAGTCAGTACTTGCTGCAATCGGAACGACTGATCCTGATAGCCATGTGCGCCTGGCGGCAGTGGAACATTTAGACAATCAAACCGTGCTGGGCAAAATCGCCAAGTCAGATTCTGATATCAATGTCCGCAAGGCAGCAATGATGCGCACGAATGATCAAGCCATCATTACCGAGATCGCCACGAAAGATCCCAACGGTCGGATACGCCTTGAGGCGCTGGCATATGTAAAAGATCAATCTGTCCTTGCCGAGATAGCCAGGAAAGATTCCAACAGCCGGGTACATCTGGAAGCAGTGAAACGTATAGAAGACCAGTCCGTACTTGCTGAAATTGCCAGGAAAGATCCTGATACCAATATCCGCATGGAATTGGTGGGTCGCCTGAAGGATCAAGCGGTTATCGCCGAGATCGCCATGCACGACTCCGACGATAATGTCCGCTTTAAAGCTATGAACGAGCTAAAGGATCAAGCAATGCTAACCGAGATCGCCAAGAACACTTCTGACAGCAATATCCGCTTGAAGATAGTTCAAAAGCTGGAAGATCAAACGACGCTCTCCGAAATCGTAAAGTCCGATCCTGATAGCCTTGTGCGAAAGACAGCGGTGGAACGTCTGGAGGATCAATCCATACTCGCCGAGATCGCCAAGAGCACCTCCGACAAAGATGTGCGCAAAATTGCCATGAGCAAAATAGAGGACCAAAACATACTTGCCGAAATCCTAAAGAGCGCTTCTGACAGCGAAATTGGCAAGGTAGCGATGATACGACTGGAAGGGGACCAGAATGTCCTCGCCGAGATCGCCAAAAACGATCCTGATAAAGATGCCCGCGTGGAAGCGGTGGAACGTCTGGAAGATCAAGCCACACTCGCTCAGATCGCCATGCAAGACTCTGACAGCAATGTCCGCAGGGCAGCGATGACACGCGTAAAGAATCAGGTAGTGCTTGCCGAGATTGTAAACAAGGATCCTGATTTGTATATCCGCCTGGCAGCAGTGGGGGCCATAGAGGATCAAGCCACGCTTGCCAAGATCGCCAAAACCAATTCCAGCAGCTGGATCCGCATGTCGGCAGTGGGGCGGCTGGATGACCAAGCTACGCTTGCTCAGATCGCCAGAAAAGACCCTGATAGCGAGGTTCGGTGGGCAGTGGTGAACCGTCTGGAGGATCGGGATGTTCTTGCCGAAATTGCCAGGAGCGACCCCGATAAAGATGTCCGCGAGGCGGCCGGGGGCATGTAACTTAGACCCACTCCATATTGGTCAGGCCATCAGGTTATTCCCCGGCAGGTTAAGGCAATGGAAAATGATAACAATAAGACATCGCTGTTATCGTCCTTTTTTATACTTATTACCTTAATCAGTATAATCTCAGGGTGTAGTTCTAACCAATCTGAACCTGCAGCCAAAACCTCTGCCCCTTCAATCTCGATTACTTTCCCCCAAAACAAATCCGAGCTTAATATAAATCTGATCAAATTAACAGGGATTGTCTCTGATGCCAAAGCCATCGTCACTATAAACGGAAATGAAGCCAGTGTTAATGAAGATGGTACCTATTATGCATTTATTGAACTATCACCCGGAGAAAATACCATAGAGGCAGTTGCTTCCTGTTACAATCAGACTTCCTTACACTCCATCAAAGTGCGCTTCATTCCCCCGCTCGTAGTAAATCTAACCACTACTTCAATTGACGATGATGTAGACTACACAATAAATCCAATCAAAGTCAGTGGCCAGGTATCAAATCCTGCTGCTCTGGTAACTGTAAATGGGTCACCTGCCCAAGTATCTGAAAATGGGCGATATTCAGCATACGTGCAACTTGAAAAGGAGTTTACCAATATCGAAGCAGTAGCAACCTTGGGCCAACAAAAAGACAGCTGGAGAATAATAGTCGGAGTGAATTCAGAAGGTAAAATAATTACAGTGCCCGGTCTAGGTTCTGGCACTCATATATACGAACCACGAGTAATTCATGAAGAGAGCATAAGTCTGAAACCGGGTGAAACAAAGACAATGGATGTGACTCTAAACACCGGGAAAAAACTGCCTTTCTATTACCCACATGAGTTTTACTATGAAATTGATGTTCCTCTGTTAGCTGGGGGCAATTTGTCGGCAACCATAGAACCACAGCGCTTCACAGCATATGCTAACACTACGTATCATTCAGCATTCACAATAGTAGCAACTGATAAAGTAAGTCCGGGTGAATACGCAGTTCAAATACGTCATTATGGTTCAATGATAGGAACAACCCATATCAATGTTAATGTAGTTCCATAGGCCACCCAACACCTATAAGGACTACCCGAACATTATGGCCTTTATGCTAAAATAAAGGGCAATAAGCAATAAAACGCACGCAATGCAACAACCGGATTAAATTATGAATGAAATTCCTTCACCGGACCCCAAAGTTCTGCTCAGGCTGGTGGAAACCCGGATGCCCTACGGGAAATATGCCGGACGGGCCCTGATAGACCTGCCGGAACCTTACCTCGTATGGTTTTCGCAAAAAGGCTTCCCCAAAGATGAGCTTGGAAAAATGCTTCAACTTGTATACGAGATTAAAGCAAATGGGCTGGAATATCTCTTTAAACCCCTGAGATAGTCATGCCGGGTTTCTGCGCTTCCCGCCGTGTGCTAGAATGAGAAGCGGGAAATCAACCTGAGGAGCAATCCTTATGCAAACCGCTAACCGAATAAACAAACTCCCTCCCTATCTCTTCGTGGCGATCACAAAGAAAATCGCAGAAAAGCGCGCTCAGGGTGTGGACGTTATCAGCTTCGGCATTGGCGATCCGGATATGCCCACGCCGTCACATATTGTCGATAGCCTTTGCGAGGCGGCTCACGATCCGGCCAACCACCGCTATCCGGAAACCGACGCCCTCCCGGAATTGCGCCGGGCAATAGCCGAATGGTACCAAAAGCGCTTCGAGATCAAGCTCGATCCTGATAAGGAAGTCCTCCCCCTGATCGGAGCTAAAGAGGGGATCGGGCACATGAGTTTCTGCCTCATCGATCCCGGAGATACCGCCCTCGTGCCGGACCCGGGCTATCCGGTATATTCCATCGGCACGCTGCTCGCCGGCGGTGAACCGTACTATCTGCCCCTCAAAGAGGAAAATGACTTTTTGATCGATCTGGAAAGCATACCGAATGAAGTTGCGGATCGGGCGAAAGTCCTCTGGCTTAACTATCCTAACAATCCCACTTCTGCCGTCGCCGGAATCGATTATTTCGAACGGGTGGTGAAATTTGCCCGGAAGCATGATCTGGCAATCTGCCACGACGTCGCCTACAGCGAAGTTGCCTTCGACGGATACCGGCCGCCAAGTTTCCTTGAGGCTAAGGGAGCAAGGGATGTTGCCATAGAATTCCATTCCTTCTCCAAAACTTATAATATGACCGGATGGCGCATTGGAATGGCGGTAGGCAACGAAAAGCTGGTCAATGCCCTGATGAGAATAAAATCGAACCTTGATTCCGGCATATTCCAGGCAGTGCAACGCGCAGCGATTGCGGCCTTAACCGGGCCTCAGGATTGTATTGCTGAAAATAACGCTGTTTACCAAAAGCGGCGTGACAGGGTCGTAGAAACCCTGAACAAGATCGGGCTCAAGTGCCGCATGCCGAAAGCCAGCCTTTATGTGTGGGCCCGAATCCCCGAAGGCTATACCTCTGCCAGTTATGCGGCCAAGCTCATCGATGAGGTTGGAGTGGTGGTTACACCGGGTAACGGATACGGTCAAGCGGGAGAAGGGTATATTCGCCTTTCCCTCACGATCCCCGATGACCGGCTTGAGGAAGGACTGGCGCGGCTGGAGAGGCTTCAGGGAAATTGATGGTTGCAGGAGGGATCGCATAGCCAGACGCACCATTTCAACTCGCCCCCGGAAAGAGAAAGCCATCCTGGTGGGAATCGAACTAAAACGGGATCGGCACGTATGGTCTCTGGAAGACTCAATGGCGGAGATGGCTCAGCTGGCGGAGACCGCCGGGGCGGAGGTGGTGGGGACGTTGACGCAAAAGCTCGACCGGATAAGTCCGGCCCATCTCATCGGCAAGGGCAAGCTGGAAGACCTGACCGGTCTGGTAAGCGAGCTTGGTGCCGATCTCGTCCTTTTTGATGATGAAAGTCCTCGACCGCACTGCACTTATCCTCGATATTTTTGCCGGAAGAGCCCACACCCATGAAGGCCGGTTGCAGGTGGAACTGGCCCAGAATGAATACCTTTTACCTCGGCTAGCCGGACTCTGGCCCCATCTGGAACGTCTCGGTGGTGGCATTGGCACCCGTGGCCCCGGTGAAAAGCAACTCGAATCCGACCGGCGCCATATCGAATCGCGTATCAAAAATCTCAAATCTCAAATTGAAAATGTTCGTAAGCACCGGGCTCAATACCGCCAGCACCGCGCAGCTACCGGGGTGCCCGTTATAGCGCTGGTGGGATATACAAATGCCGGGAAAAGCACTTTGCTCAATGCCCTCAGTCAGTCGGATGTTTTTGTAGAGGATAAACTCTTTGCCACGCTGGATACCACTACCCGCCGATTGATTTTACGCAACAATAAAGAAGTTCTGCTCAGCGATACGGTTGGATTTATCCAGAAGCTGCCGCCGAAGGTAGTGGACGCTTTCAAGGCCACGCTGGAGGAACTGGACGAAGCCGATATCCTGCTCCACGTGATCGATATTACCCACAAAAACGCAGCCGAGCAGGCACAGACGGTTGATGATCTGCTGGAAGAACTGGGATTGAGGGATAAACCCAGAATTGTGGCTGTAAATAAGATCGATTTGCTGGCAGAGAAACTTGGGATTGAGGGTGACGAAGCGGTTGAATATTACTTACAGCACATGGGAGATGCGATGACACTGGTGACGCCGGTTGCCGCGGCACGTGGCTGGGGAATAAAACAGTTGCGCAAACTGATTGCTGATGCGCTGGGTGAGCGGATGATTTCTCTCACGGTTCGGGTTCCATATCGCGCTGCCGACCTTGTTCGCCTCTTCCACCGATACGGTTTGATTGAACGTGAAGAATTTACTGAATCCGGTTCGGTGATCTCCGGCAAAATCCCGAAACAACTGGAGCCGGAATTCCGGGAGCATACTTCGTGATGGATAACCATAAAAATGGCCCGGTGACGGAAGGAATCCCCCCGGTTCCCTGGACAGCTCGAAATGTCTGGCTGGGGCTGGCGTTGTTTTTCGGCCTTTCTATTATCTGGGTGGGTTGCAGGAATTCGGCCAGTTCGGTCTCGCCCTGATCTGGTTGGGGGTTGGGGCCGCAATATGCAGCCGAAAATCCATCCCGATAAGCCATCGCAGCCTGGCTCCAGCAGGTAATTAGCGCCATATCGCCGCCGGCCCAGGGGAATCCGTCCGCCAGAAGCCCCTGCACGCCGTATCCAACACCAGCGCCTGACATGGGCATGGTTTCTTCGAGGAATCCTCTGGCAAAGAAGGCGTAGCTGAGACAGCGATGGGGCAGGTAATTATATCCGCCGGCCTCTCCCAATCCCATCACAGTGGCTGCCCACGGATTCTGGGGATTGAACATGCAACCCGGCGGAAGGTTCCAGTCGGTCATATAAAGCAAAGCAGTATTCAGAGTTTCCGTGTAGGCGAACATGGGCCAGAGTCCAAGTGAGTTCATGACTCGGAGCCCCGGTTCGTAACAGTTGCAGTGGAATTCTCCCTCGCTGCTTAACCCTTCCAAATTAGTGAGTAATGTGCCGTTGGGGCGGATGAGCATTTCCCCCGGTTTGTGGAGCATCCAGTTTCGGTTGGAGGCGGGCCACAGCCTGCCGAGCGTACCTTTATATTCAACCGTTTTGAATTGGAGGAAATGGTAAATGCCCGGCACTGCCATGGTTTTGATTCTGTTTATCAGCAGTCGTCTTTCCCTCTCTATGATCTCTTTTGTGGCTTTCCGGTAATAATCGATACCGAATTCCTCGATTATCTCCAGTATCCGGTCATGGAGGGATACGATTCCGGCGGCCCGCATCTTGTCGTCGAGGATGTTGAACATCTCGGTGCGCGTTCGGCGTTTCCAGTGAAGTTCCCACCATTTTTCCTGCTTGAAGTTATGGCCGGTTTTGGTGGGAGGCACGGTGAATCCGTCGGTGAAGACGCTGGTGGAGATAGTGCCCAGTCCTCCGGGCTGAATTCCCCCGACGTCCACGATGTGGTTCAAACCAAATGTCCAGCCGACCAGTTCGTTCTGGTAGAAAATCGGCAGCCATGTGTAGCAATCGGCGTTGTGCGGCGGTCCGTAGAGAGCATCGTTGGTGGAAAAGATATCCCCCGGGTTGATGCAGGGGTCTTCCTCGAACTTGAGATCGGCAATTGCCTTGATGATGAAGGGAACGCATTGCAGGTGCCCGGCGAGCCCATAGGAAGCGGCGGTTACGTCTCCCTCCGGGGTAGCCAGCATAAATAGAAGCTCCCCCTGAATGATGGACATGGGATTGGCGGAAATCAACTTGGCCATTTCCCGTGAATTGATGCAGGCGGCCACCAGCCTCATTTGAAAGCGCATAAATTCGGCGGGATCATCATCCATAAGGGGAAGCTCTTTCAACCCGTAAGCATAGCCGGTCTCTTTGAACAGTTGCTCTCTTTCAGTCACTGTTTCCATGAGTGTTTTCCCTTGATAACAGATGCCCATGATACCTCCTTATTTATCAGGATTAATTTGCTTGAGAATTCCTTGATCAATCAAATGGGAACGTGTATCGTTTACTCGTCAGCGAGCGAGGGTAGTATGGTATCCAGCCTGAACTGGAGTTCGTTGAAGCCTTCCACTAAGATTTGCTTCTCTCTGGGTATTTTTTTCACGTGTCGGCGGTTTTGGTTAAAGGTTACCCAGATGGGCCGCCGGTTGCCGATGATTTCCGCTGTTACTATATTTTCGACCATCCCGGCTCCGGTCTGATGTGTTTCCCTTCCCACGCGCCCTACCAGTGAGAGCCGATATAGCTTCGTACTGCCAACAGTAAACAGGATACCCAGCACACTGAGAATTATGGCCATTACTATCTGGAAGATATCGCAGGCCCCTATCTTATCACCGGGCACTGAATTGAAGAAAAGTACCACAGCTATGGCTATGGCGATTATTCCCAGAGCCAGCATTCGTGGTCTGGGAGAAGCAACTATTTTGCGTCCCACGACTTCGGAGCCGAATTTTGAAGCCAGTGGACGTTTGTGAAGGTGATAACCGCTATCCTCGATGGCGTTTGCCAGAATCGAAAGGACCCTTTCCGGGGAATCCGTTTTCAATTTCCAGGAATATTTAAGCAGGTGTCCTTGCTCCACAAATTCATCCTTTTGCCAGAATAAGATACCGGGTACACTATCGAATTTGCTCACATTATATGCTACCGGCAAAGCTTGTGCAACTGGGCGAAGCGAGGATGTTGACTGGTTAATGATGGACAATTGCAGAAGGGCCGGTGATGGTTTCCGGTATAAACTCCGGCGGCCTTATCTCTTCCATGATTATCGCTCCCGGCACGCATGATAGCTCGCAGACGCCGCAACCGGCGCATTTGTCCGGATCGATAACCGCTTTCATTTCTCCGGCTACCGGTTTCATTTCAATAGCGCCGAATTGACAGCGGGGTACGCAGTGGCGGCACCCGTTGCACTTTTCCGGGTTGATCTTTGCCTCGAATCTGCTGGGGGCGATTACATCGAAGGTCTTCTGGATTCGGGATAAGGGATCAAGCACCACGCAGCAGCAGCCGCAGCAGAAGCAGATGAATTCGAGGTTTTCGATGACTGAAATATTGGTCACGGTTGGCACCAGCCCCGACCCGATTGCCTTGAGCGCCACGGAGACGGCTTCGTCCGCAGAAACTTTCCTTCCGCTGCCGCGATAGATATCGTATTCGGCCCTGCCTTTGAACTGCATGCAGACATCAAGGGGATAATGACATTTTTTGGCCCCGACCCGGCAGCAGCAGTTGCGCACGCTTATGAGGTTGTGGTTTTCCTCGATTATCTTAGTCATGCTCTCGCAGGGCAGGAGATTGATTTCCGCTTTCAGGGACTTTTCGGCAGGGATGACTCTCATGATGAACAGACCGTAGCTGGCCAGGGTTTCCCCGATCTCCCGCCACCACTGTTCGCCTTCATAGAGTTTCATCCACAGCTTTTCGATTCCTTCCGGGATATATTGAGGAGCGCTGGAAAGTATGTTGTCGTGGAGCGTGCCGAGATCGCGGGGATAGCGGTAACCTTTGCGTGATCGTACCAGCAGGCCGCGACGGGCCAGATCGAGAATTTTACCTTCCACTTCCGGCTGGCTCATGCCAAGCCTCGTGGCCACTTCTTCAACCGATGCCGGCAGGTTAAGGATAAAACCGGCTTCATCATCGGTAAGGGCGCGTTCCAGAATATTGAGCATGGCTTTGGATTCGCCTTTATTGTTCATTTCGGCCAGTTTGCGGATGTGTTCATTTGAAGCCATGATTTCATCTCCTTAAACCACGGGCACCCTTTTTTGTAGTTTAAGGGAATGTTATTCAGGCGTCAAATTCAAGATTGAGAAATCAGGACAATGTGCTTTTTGAACTCCATCCGTCTGAAAATATCAAAGGCGTGTCATTCTGAGGAATTTATGACGAAGAATATCCGGGACTCAGCTTTATAAAGAGATTCGTCATCTGCCCGAGGCGGATTCAGAAATGACATGCTTAGGGAAGCTCTTTTTCAATCCCCTTGTGTTCCCGAAATCCCTTTTCGTCAGGTTGTCCGAAAATATCAAAAAACGTGTCATTCTGAGGAATTTATGACGAAGAATCTACGAGGATCAGCTTCAAAAAAGATTCTTCACTGTGTTCATAAATGACATAAATGGGAGTTTTCAGACAGCCTGAAAGAGGGGGATTTGAAGCTGGGGACACCCCCAAAACCCCCGGCAGGATAACACACCCCTTAATCCCCTCTCAAGAGGGGAAAATCCTGCCCCTCTTTTTATCTTTGGAGAGGAAAGATATCCCGCGTTTGTCATGCTGAACGAAGTGAAGTATCTCGAACTGCTGGCCCCTTTTTGTCAGAGAGGAGGAAACGGCGAAGCCGAGGGGGCGTTCGTATCCGTCTGTTTGATGATCTTCTGGAGGTGTTTACCTGTTAGCAGTTTCTCTTTCTTCGCCTTTGGCAGCTTCTTCACCTTTTGCTCCACCCGCAGTGCGAGGCTTCTGCTTCCCACCTTCTTCCGCAGTACCAGCTCCAGAGGTCCCCTGCCTTTGAGGTACTTTGCCCCGCCCGCTCCCTTGCCCCGGTGCTCCGCGAACCTGCGCGCGACATCAGTGGTGATGCCCGTATACAGGCTTCCGTCACGACACCTTATCAAGTACAAGTACCAGTCAGACATTATAAAATTCCAGCGACCGATCCCCTCTGCTGCTGCGCGGGAGGGGAATATAACATTAGCGGGAAGTGGAGGTGCAAATGGTGTAGGGACTCCGGTATTGCTTTGATATGTTCATTTTGCGGAACCGGCTGCAACCCTGAGCGGAGAAATCTTTTCAAGCTGCGGCTCTTCCGACCGCCGTGCGTAGTACATGTCCCAGCGCAGTTGGAGGTTCATCCAGAAGTCCTCCGACGTGCCGAAGAACTTGGCCATGCGCAGCGCCGTCGCCGGTGTTATGCCTCTGCGCTCGTTGATGATCTCATTGATGCGCTGGTAGGGCACGTGGATGGCGTCCGCCAGCTGGCGCTGTGTAAGCCCCAAAGGATTAAGGAATTCATCCAGGAGCATTTCTCCCGGATGTGTCGGTGCTCGGTTTGTCGGTATGCGAACCATTTTCTTTCTTCCCCGTTAGATATCCTAATGATAATCCGTGATTTCAACCTCGTCTGGCCCGCTCTCTGTCCAGATAAAACAGACGCGATAGCGATCGTTTATGCGAATGCTATGTTGTCCCTTCCGTTCACCCTTCAGTGCCTCCAGTTCATTTCCCGGGGGCACTCTCAGGTCGTTTAACGATGCGGCTGAGTCCAGTTGATCCAGTTTCCTCACCGCCACTTTACACAGAGTGAGTGGGCATGTTCTTCTCGCAGCTTTGGTATCTTGCCCGTCAAAGACATCTTCCGTTCCGTTGTCTTTAAATGAGCGGATCACTGTAGCATGATAGCACGGAATCCATGCTATGTCAACCTGAAAAAAGCAGGGCGGATTTAATTCGACGGCGGATAATCAACCCACTGTATTTCTGAGCTCCCCTTTCGTCCCCCTTTCAGAAAGGAGGAAAGGGGGGTTGAGGCTGGGGCCACTTATTCTTCAGGTTTCTTGAATCGGCTTATTTGTACGGCACGCCAAGTTCCGCCAGCTTGTCCTTGGCACGCATTGCTGTTGCCTCATATTCCGGCAAGGGCTGTACTTTCTCGATATCATACATTCTGTTGTAGGGGATTTCCAATGGGAATTCCTTCGGATTGGTAGCGTCACAATACTCCATTATCCGCATCACCAGTTCATTTGCCTTTTGTCTTTCCATGCCGGCACAGGCCGTCAGCGTCTCATCGATTATACGCGCATCCAGTCCGCATCCGCCGGCAAGCCAGCAATACGCCATGCCACTTGCTGTCGCGGCGATGCCCATCGCCGCACCGTGTACTATCTGATTTTCGGTCATGAACGTTTCCGGAGTAGGCACCGCTAAACCCCCGATAGCAACTTTGCAGTTCCTTTCAGCGGCGCGGGCCGCAGCGCTGTACGCCCAGTAGCAGTCTCGCGTTGATAGCCTCCCGTCAAGATGATTGGCGAAAAGGCTGCACATGGGACCATGAGCGTAGGTAAGCTGCCCAAGCATATTGGCCACCAGTCCGACGGCTGTATCAGCGGCATTTCGGCACAGGCCCCCGATCAATGACATGGCGCTTTGCCAGGGTACTATTCCTCGATCCTGACAAAACTGTGCCAGAATCAATCTGGCCCAGTCGATCTTCTGTTCGGGAATAATATGGACCCCGATCTGGGTATTATGGGCCTCGCGCAGACCCGGCCCGATCATGGCCATAGTTCCGCCAATGGTGCTTACCGTGGCCAGCAAACCGCAATGCATATCCGGTCTGCCGGCCCGGGTAACGGCCTCTTTGATGGCCCGCTGCTCCCACTGGCCGACATAGATTTCACTTAAGGTTCCTGCCTTCGGGTCGATATCACCGAGCTTGGCCAGCCCGGGACAGATGCCAATCGCCTTGACGCATTCCTCCTGAGCATATGACTGAACTATGGGAATAAACCATTTCTCTTCGGCAACTCCGGCTCCGCCGGCATACATCGTCGGAGGGCGCCTATCAGTACTGGTTCTGTATTTCACCGTGCATTTGTCTTTTCCTTTGCCGAAAGTGTGTTTGCCGGGGTTCTTGCAGTACTCTTTGGCAATTGTTTCAATTTCCTCTCTGGTAAATTCGACCACCCGTTCGGTTTCCATGTGGTAAAGGCCGACATCCGCCAGAAGCTCTACACCCGCCTTGAATACCGCGTCGGCTATGGAATCATCAACAACCAATTCTTCCCGATTGTATTTGATGCCGTATTTGGCCACCAGTTCCCTGACTTTGGCCGAAAACTTCATATCGAATTCGTCGGCTTTCATTACCGGGCCGGTTAGCGACCTTTTCTGGAACTCAATTATTGGAATCATGCGACACCCCCCTTAATTATTTGTAGAACAATAAAATGATGTGAATCAGATTTCCCGTTTTAATATTCTGCGATAAATAGACTCGGTAACTTCGCAGGCATATTCCAGTTGATTTTCGTCCAGTCCAGTGAGCAGCTTTTCAACCTGAGAGCGTCCCCATGTCCATAGACTGTCAATCATTGCCTGTCCTTCCGGGGAAAGCTGGCAGATCACTCGCCTCCGGTCTCTGGGATCGTCCTCCCGCGATACGAGTCCCCTTCCCACCAGATTGTCCACAATGCCTGTGGCGGAGGAGGGCACAACTCTGGCGGCTGCCGCAAGTGAACTCATAGGACTCGGGCCGCCGTTTCGCAGTACGAGTAAGACCCTCAACTGGGCAACTGTAATATCAGAGGCTACCTGATCGAGTGAAAGTGTGGGGGTGACGAGATCGTACATCGCCTCCGATAACTCCAGAAATCGCTGAACCTGAGTTTCCCTGTTAGAACTCATTATTGGTGATCAGCAACACCGGCCCCGGGAAAACCATCGAACTTGCCGGAAGGGAGAATTTCAGCCGGACATATCTGGAAGAAGTGGCTCAAAAAATCAGGCCGGCCGTGGGGATGGATTACCTCTTCGCCACTGACAAACCGCTGCTGGATTTTCCGGGAACCCTTTACACTACCGATACCCGCCGAAAGGAGGGCTGGAGCGTACCCACGCTCATGTGGCCTGAGCATGCCCCCGATGGCAAACACCTGCTGCATGGTTTTGCGGTTCCCGAATCCACGCTCGATTACGATCCGCAAACAGAACACGATATCTTCATGCAGGACCTTGAGGAGGTTTTCCCCGATTTCAACACGTACGGCGGGCAGTTGCTGCTGAGACGGAATTTCTGCGGCGAATGGCCTGTTACCAGATCATGGCAGGGATATGACATCAGCCGGAAAACACCCGTTAAAAACCTGTATAATGTTGGAGACGGCGTTAAGCCCGAAGGCTGGATCGTGGGATCGGGAGCAGCCATGAGCGGTCGAATCGTTGCCGGGGAAATTATGGAGATGTTTGAACCCCATGTTCGGAGGATTTCATGAAATTCGAAACCATCATTCTGAAAAAGAAAGATCGCATAGCCACACTGACGCTCAACCGGCCGGATGAGCTGAATGCGCTGAGCCCTCAGGTTTACGACGAACTCTGCGCCGCCACTGAAGATGTCTCAACCGATGGCCAGACGCGGGTTCTGGTATTCAAGGGAAACGGCCGGGCATTCTGCGCCGGTGCGGATTTGAAAGAAGTCCAGAAGATATTAGGTAATGTCCCGAAGATGAGGTGGTTTGTGGAACTGTGTCATCGTACCTATAATGCCATCGAGGCCCTCCCGATACCCACTGTCGCCTCCGTGCACGGTATGGTGCTGGCGGGCGGCATCGAACTGGCCGAAGCATGCGATATCATCATCGCCGCCGAATCGACCCGCATAGGAGATCAGCATGCCCAGTACGGACTTGTGGCAGGCGGCGGCGGCACGCAGAGGCTTATTCGCCAGATGCATTTCCGCAAAGCCAGAGAACTGCTCATCACCGGTGACTGGCTGACTGCCAGAGATGCCCAGACTTATGGATTTGTGAGCGAAGTCGTTCCGGACGATGAACTGGAAAAGGCCACCGCCAGAATGGCTCGGAAACTATCCGAAAGAAGTCCCATGGCATCCAAATGTGTCAAAATGCTGGTAAATAAAGGGATTCAGACCGATCTGGCTACCGCTCTGCAACTGGAGATGTCAACGGTGCAGCAGCACTACCTGACCGAGGACTTCGCTGAAGGCGTCAACGCCTTCGTAGAGAAACGAAAGCCGAATTTCCCCGGCAGGTAATGGGGGGAAGCCTTTTGTCCCAACCACGCTTTTCGAAGTGTATCTGATATTTTTTGGCCATGATAATCACTTCCCTCCATTGAGGGAGGGATAAGAGGGAGGGTGAAGGTTTAAATCATGGTTTTGCTGATGCATCTGTATTTTGGTCAGGGATATCACCCTCTCCTGTCCTCTCCCACAAGGGAGAGGAATTTGTATTGAATGTCATTAAGGACAGGAATCGAGATGCAAAACAGAAAAAGGCGTTTAGGCAGGGGAGTAGCGGTGGTCGGGGCCGGCATGAGCAGGTTCGGCCTCTTCAAGGATAAGGATTCCTTAAATCTGTTTTCGGAAGCCTATCAGGAAACGCTATCATCGGTAGATAAAGGGATAGACCCGCGAGATATTGACGCCGTCTATTTCGGCAACTTCGCCAGCGAGTTTTTCATCCATCAGGGACACTGGGGCCCCATCATTGCCGATCTCATTGGCCACACCCCAAAGCCCTGCACCAGAATAGAGGGGGCCTGCGCTTCCAGTGCCGCCGCCTTCAGGGAAGGGGTTTTTGCTATTGCCTCAGGTTTTTATGATGTTGTCTTAGTCGGCGGCGTTGAAGAGATGTCCAAATGCTCCACCCCGGTCGCTACTGAAGGACTGGCTCTGGGTGGATTTATAGATGAAGCGCGAACCGGTTTTACCTTCCCCGGACTGTATGGTACGCGAGCCGTGGCCTATTTTGCCAGATACGGGGCAACCCGCGAGGACCTGATGCATATCACCATCAAAAGTCACCATAACGCTGCCATGAACCCGAAAGCCCAGTTTAACTTATCGATCAGAGATATTATGGATAAGCAAATCAGGCGCGCACAGGATAACGGGAAACCATTGCCGGACTGGGAGAATGAAATTGATTTCCTTCGTGATGCAAAAGCTAATCCGGTGATCTCGTGGCCCATGCACCTTTATGACTGCTGTCCCATAAGCGACGGAGCCGGCTGTATTATCCTCGTGGCTGAAGAACTGGCACGTAATTACACGGATGACCCGATTTACGTTGCCGGGCTGGGCCAGGGCAGCAGTTTCGGGCTTAGTTCAAGCAGTAACCTGACTTCTCTGGAAGGGGTGAAATATGCAGCTGACGAAGCTTACCGGATGTCGGGACTCACTCCTGAAGATATCCAGTTTGCCGAAGTGCATGACTGTTTTTCCATTGCGGAAGTAATTGCCACCGAGGACATGGGTTTCTTCCCTCCCGGCGAAGGATACAAAGCAGCCAGGGCCGGCCTCACCGGCTTGGAAGGACTGAAGCCAATCAACACTTCCGGGGGGTTAAAGTGCAAGGGCCACCCGGTCGGAGCCACCGGAGCGGCTCAGTTGCTGGAGGTATGGACACAACTGCGAGGCAAGGCAGGGCCCAGACAGATCCCTAACGCGAATTTATCCATCGGCGCCGCTCATAATGTCGGGGGGCATGGGGGCACCTGTCTGCTGACAATTCTGGAGCGGAGGTAACCGATGGAACAACCAGCTTTGGGAAACATCGCTTTTATCAGTTTCCTTCAGGAGGGGAAACTGATGGGTTCGAAGTGCCGCTGCTGCGGGGCGATCTACGTACCGCCAAGGCCCATGTGCAATAAATGCTTCGGCAGTGAACTGGAGTGGGTAGAATTGAAAGGCAAAGGGACGCTTGAATCCTTCACCTGTACGGCGGTAGGGACTCCCTTAATGGCCTCGGCGGGATATTCGGCAGAAAATCCTTATTGCGTGGGAATCGTGAAGCTGGAGGAAGGGGCCAGCGTGGTGGCGCTGATAGACGGGGTGGATGGTAATGCGCCTGAACAAATTGAAATCGGGATGCCCCTTGAAGCAAGGTTTACCCGTCCGGAAGAAGAAGGAATCGGAAAGGAATATCTGGTATTTGGGCCGGGGTAAGAATCAGGGCCTTATTTCCCTGATTCCGCTGACTTCGCTGCTTTCCTGATGATGCCTTTTTCCATGGCCATCACCACAGCCTGCTGACGATTGCGGACATTCATCTTTTCAAGTATCCTGCTCAAGTGGCCTTTGACAGTGTTCTCGCTAATAAACAGTCCTTCCGCCACTTCCTTGTTAGTAGCCCCTCGAGCAACCAGTTGCAAAACTTCCAGTTCCCGTTTGCTCAGGTTCGTTTCCTGATCTGCCTGCCCGGCATCCTTCTTTTCTTCCATAAGCACGATTTCATCAAGCATTTTAGCTGCCATGGGAGCAGATATGATAACCTCTCCGGCATGAACGCGATGCACGGAACTGATAAGGTCATCAACACCAATGTGCTTCGTTAAGTACGCCCGCGCCCCCAGCCTCAGAGCGCGAAAGAGGGCGGATTCCTGCTTGGCATGCGTCAGCACAATGATCTTGGTCTGAGGTGGTATTTCTTTGATCCGGCGTGTCAACTCAAGGTAAACATCCTCCGGCATATCCGCTTCGGTGATAACGATATCCGGCCGGATTTCACTCACTTTGTCCATCGCTTCCTTGCCGGAACCGAATCTGGCGACGACCTCAATTTCGGGATCGCGTTCCAGTATGGCGGTGAGCCCTTCCCTGAGAATCTCCCGTCTGTCAACCAGCATCACCTTTATTTTGGATCCCATCGCTCTACCTGTTTAGACAGCTATCAGCTTTCTCATAGATTCTACAACTCAAAGCACCTTTCTGGCAAGCGATGGTATGTCATCCGTATTAGTTCATGCGTATTGTCCGTGACTCGATACTTCAAGAAGAAAACCCTACCAATGGGGGCTATACTGATTACGCAGGAACTTGATATTGTAAAAGCCAGGGGGGCAATCAACATGTCTATGCCACGCGTTTTGGTTGTATCTGAACAACAACTTGTTTCCCAGGGGCTTAAGTTGATTATCGAAAATGCCGGATCGGCGGAAGTGGTTACCGCAGAGGATGAGGCAACAGCCGCCAGCCTGATGGCCGATCTAACTCCCCGAATCGTCGTTGTCGATCGTGACGCGATCGAAGAGAACCCGGATCGCTCTCATTTCGATGAAGACTATCCGGATAAAATCGTGCTCATCAGTTCAAACGATGATAGAATGGTTGTTTATTTGCGCGAAAAGATCGACTCGGCCACACTCGAAAATCTGCTGGAAACCATACGGGAAAAACGGGGCTGAATTTAAGGAACCTGATGAAAAAGGGGTTGATGAGAGGTCCCTCAATTATAATGAAATTAATTGGAGGTTGTATGTATGGCAATTAAAGAAAAGCTAATCGAAATCTTGGGTGGCGAAAACGTCTCCGATGACCCGAACGATCTGGAGATGTGTTCCAGAGATCACAGCCTTTGCTCACCCCGGATTCCCAACTACGTGGCTCGCCCCCAAAAAGCGGAGGAAATCCTGAAGATTGTTCAGCTGGCCAATGAAACAAGCACTCCTCTTATTCCCAGCAGTTCGAAAGTTCATTTCAACGGAGGTGCCATCCCTAATCTTGGCGGGATCATGGTGGACCTTGGCAGGATGAACCGGGTGCTGAACGTTGACGAGCACAACCGGAAAGCACGAATTGAACCGGGAGTAACATGGTCGCAATTGCAGGCAACGCTCGCTGAAAAGGGATACATGCCGTTGTTCCCCCTCCTGCCTCACCCTCAGAAGTCGGTGATTACCAGCCATCTGGAAAGGGAGCGAATTCTAATTCCCAGATTCGAGTTCGATGAACCTTTATTAACTACTGAGGTTGTCTGGCCAAGGGGAGAGATATTCCGCACCGGCGCCGCCGCGGCAGGAATAGGAGAAGATACCGGCAGTATCGCCCGCGGGGCATTCCCTCACGGGCCGGGACTTGACTGGTGGCGGATGTTCCAGGGGGCTCAGGGCACGTTCGGGATAATCACCTGGGCCAATATCAAAATTGAGATTCTGCCCGAAGTGAACAAGGCATTCTTCATGCCTTTTGATGACGCCGGTGATGCGATTGAGCTTATGTATCGCGTCGGTCGAAAGATGCTCGGCTACGAGTTCCTGCTGCTCAATAGAATAAATCTGGCGGCCATCCTTTCCGACGGTGAAAAAGAGAATATAGAGAAGCTCAAAAACATGCTTGCGCCGTGGACACTGGTTCTAGTTCTATCCGGTGCCCCGGTGAGGCCTCATGAGCGGATCGAATACGAAGAGGAAGCCCTGCACGAAATCGCAGCAGAGCTTTCACTGGCCAATATTCAGACATCACTGGCAGGGTTACCGGGTGTGGAACGAAAAATAGTGGATATGCTCCGAAGCTCATGGCCGGAGGATAAGCCATTCTGGAAATGGGCATACAAGGGAGAATCGCAAGATCTGTTCTTCCTGACCACACTTGATAAAGCTCCTTTGTTTATCGACGCCGTTACAGAGCTTGCCGCCCGTTACGGTTATCCGATGGCTGATGTCGGCTGCTATATCCAGCCGATCGAATCCAGCCGGGCCTGCCACTGCGAGTTCAATTTCTTCTACAATCCGGAAAACCCTCAGGAAGCTGCCCGAATCACTGCCCTGTACGCTGAAGCTGCCCGAGTGGCGCTCGGCTTTGGAGCGTTCTATTCCAGACCTTACGGCATACTGGCAGATATGGTCTATTCGAGAGCAACCGGTTATACGATGATGCTCAAGAAAACCAAGAACGTGATCGACCCGAATAATATCATGAACCCGGGCAGGCTCTGCTTTTAAGGGAGGTTATGCAATATGTTGATCGATTTCGAAACTTATAAATGGGATGCTCAGAACTGCATCCGCTGCACCAATTGCAAATGGGTGGATTTCATCTGGATGCAAAGCATCAGGTTTTCCAAGCTGTGCCCCAGCAATGCCTATTATCTTTTCGATGCCTATGCAGCTAACGGAAGATACGATATCGCTCTGGCCATGGCGGAGGGCCGGATTGATTACTCACCTGAACTTCTGAAAGAAATATATGCCTGTACTCTGGGCGGTGCCTGTGATGTCAAATGCCTGCGGAATGTAGGTTTGGAACCGTCGCAGGTGCTGGAATGGATGCGCCAGAAAGCTGTTGAAGACGGGCAGGGCCCCATGCCGGAACACAAGGCTGTGGCAGATAACATATCCAGAAACAAAAACCGTTATGGGTCTCCTAATAAAAATAGAACCAAATGGATTCCCCCCGATGCCCAACCGGTCGAAAAAGCAGACGTGCTCTATTTTGTGGGCTGTAATTCCTCCTTCAAGAAGCAGAGGATTGCCCAGGCAACCGCCAGATTGTTCAAAGCTACCGGCAACGAATTCATGATCCTTGGAGAAAACGAGTGGTGCTGCGGCAATCCGCTTTATAACGTCGGGCTGGTTGATCAGGCCAGAGAGATGGCTGAGCATAATCTTAAGGCCATCAAGGAATCCGGGGCTAAAACGGTGGTTGCCAGTTGCGCTGAATGCTATCAGACTCTGAAAGTGATCTACCCGAAGATAATGGGAAAATCTACAGTTGATCTGGGATTCGAAGTACTGCACCTCACCGAATATATGGAATATCCACCACTGTCATGCCCGCTTCCATTTCCATCGGCGGATTAAATTTAACCGTAGCCGAAACCTCGACGATGTCATTTACCTCAACTTCGGTAGCATCGTAGTCCACCTCCACCGTCAGGATCGGGTTGGCAACTATATCCACTTCCGGCATGTTGTACCGGGTAACCACCTGAGCGATGGCCTCCCCTTCGCCTTCAACGCCGATAGTGACTTCCCCATTCACCGGAACCTGGACAATCTGGAGCACATCGAAATTCTCCTGAGTTATGATGAGATCATGCTCTTCTTCGCCGGCCGTGATGGTCACATTAAGATCGACATCCGCTCGCGCGTCCGTTGAATACTCGGTCAGCGCCTGCAGGGCAACCACGGTATCCTGAGTGGAACCATAACCACCGTAAGCATTCCTTTGCGATACCAGCCATTTGGCAGCTCTTGAAGCGTTGAAGGCGTCGCCGTGCTCGATCAGCGCCAGTGTGGCATAGGCGGTGGTCTCTACAACGGCGCTACTGTTCTGAGGCATTCCTCTCCAGCCGAAACCTTCTCCAATTTCCTCTTTGAGGGGTTCGACTCCTCCGCCCCAGTGCAGGCCGTTCTCATCCTCTTCGGCCAGCGCCATCAACTGGTCGTAAGCATCATCAGCCAGATCACTGCCAGCCATTTCCATAGCATAGGCAGTAATGGCCACAGTATAGGCATCATTCATGTCATCAATTTGCCCTTCGAGGTAATCAACCGCTTTTGCCGCAGCAGTACTTTCGCCGGCCTCCGTC
Source organism: Dehalococcoidia bacterium (assembly GCA_041300025.1). Lineage (GTDB taxonomy): Bacteria > Chloroflexota > Dehalococcoidia > SZUA-161 > SpSt-899 > JBGLNL01. Next base: position 800,442 of record JBGLNL010000001.1, read on the forward strand.
AGGGCAATCGCTACAAAAGCGGTGAGGGCATCCTTGCCCTGAAGTCCGCCCAGTATTTCCTGATGGCAGATAAAGCCGACCGATTCAAAGGAACCGTCGTCTTTCTGGTAAGAAACGATCCAGTTTTCAGCTTCATCTAAGATGGTCTGGTCGATGTACATAACGTCCTTAGCCTGGGCAAAACTCTTGAGGACGAAGGCCGTGAGCCACAGGCTGCCCGTTTCGTCGCTTTCGCCGAAGGCGGAAAAACTTCCGTCGCGGTGCCGGTAAGTGAGTTCCCGCTGATATCCGGTAATCATCATCTTTTCAGCCTTGGCCATGATCTCCGGTTTGAGCTGCCCGCTTTCCTCAAGATACTTGGTGATGAATACGTCGGGAGTGAAATTCATCATATTCTGCTCGCCGCAACCGAAAGGCATCTGCAGGAGCTGTTCCAGTCCGTCAAGGGTCTGAGTGAGGAAACTGGAGGTGACGGCCACATAGGCCCTTCCGGAATCGGCAACTGCCGTCGCTGGAATCGTGGTATCGACTGTTTGCGAACTGCCATCGGAAAGGGTCAGATTTTCCACGTTCTCGCGGGCCACGCCTTCCGGTTCGACGATTATCGTCTTGATAGCGGCATCGGCGGTTTCAGTGCTCTGAGCGGTGATCTTTATTTCCTGAATGCCGATTGTCCGGGGGCTGATTTTGAACTCAACCCCGCCGATTTCGTTGGGCCCGATTTCGACCGATTTTACGCTATCATCGCGTAGCTCGAACCAGTCGGCATCCTCAATGGTAACAAATACTTCCTGTGTTTCATCGAGGTAATTGTAGACGGCGACTTTGACCGGGAATTCCTCGCCGCGGATGGAGGAGTAAGGCAGGTCGATCTTCAGGAAGAAAGGCTGGAAAGTGACCAGTTGAGCTTCGCCGATTCCCAGTCCGTTGTCTTCTGAGATAGCCACTGCCCGCAGCATCCAGGTGGTGATGGTATCCGGCACCTCAACATTGACGGCAACTTTGCCACTGGAATCAGTTACCATCTCCTGCCAGAGCCATGTCTCGGGGAAGTACTGGCGTACTCGTTCGACTTCTGCCAGCCCTTCGCCGGCCGCCCCTGAAGGTTCATTATATCCGGGAGCAGGCGTGGGTACCGGCATTCCCATTCCCCCATGCAGATTGACTATACCCCCTTTAATCATGTCGCCTTCTTCCCACATTCGCTGCGGATTTTCATATTCCTTGCCTTCGGGTAAATCCTGATTGCTCATCACTGCCAATCCGGCGTCTTCAAAAATCTCCTGAGCCCCTCTTACAAGTATGTCACCGTAGATGCTGACTTCGTGCAACTCGGCCTGCGGTTCCATGTAAAGTTGCTCCAGCGCATCGAAAACCTGCTGGAGGTTCAATCGATTCTCGGCCAGAATAAAGACCGATTTATCAACCGCCGCAATTCCTACTTTGGACTGGCCTTCGGAGGTGATTTCGATCTCGATTTCATCGCCCGGTCCAGCCTGTTCGACAGAGAAACTGGCTTCCACCTTATTGGGGTAGTCAGCTTCTACGCTGAAGGGGATGTAATCGGCGGCAACTTCGCTCGAAGGCAGGATTTGATAGACCAGCAGCTTCGCGGAAGGAGCCATCTGCGGGGTTACCTGAAAATCAATTTCGCTATCTCTGGTAAAGCTGGTAAAAACAACCTTATTCCTCGAGACAACCTCGTAATAGAAATTGGCTGCCTCACTGGTGGAATGAACCTTGAAAATCACTTCCTGCCCCACCGGCGTGATACCTTCGCTCGTTTGCGCCACATGAATGAAGTTTCCCGATGGAGAATAGGCTGCCTCTATGGCCATGGAGGCACGGGCAGGTTGTCGGGACGAAATCGGGGTAAGCTCAAATGCGTCGATCTGAAGAGCGGTGGCTCCTTCTGGCGGGTTCAACGAAAGGATGTACATACCATTTGCAGTTTTGACGGTTTTACTTTCCGTCTTGATTTGCGCAAATTCATCATCAATGTAAATGATATCCAATTGCACTTCGGCGTCGGTCGGCTGGTTATCCGGCGTCTCGGTGACAATTAGGAATTCAAAGGGCAACCCCGGCTTGAAGGTGGTTCCTTCCGGGATCAACTGAATGCTGAGGGGGCTTTCGGCCACGGTGAACATTCTCGAAGTGCTCTCCTGATAACCGGTAGATTGTTCGATCACAGTGATATCCAGAATGATGTTGCCCATGCCGCGGGCCTCGGGAACTCCGGCCACATATCCGACTGCCGGGATTTCAAATTCGGTCTGGCCGTCGATTTCTCTGGCAAAAGTGGCGTATTCTTCCCACTGCCCGACGTATCGGGTGGCAGTGATTTCCAGTTTACCTTTCACCGGCTTGCCGAAGCTGTATTCCGCTTTGATAATCCCTTCGATAGCCTCGTCGGCCAAATACCATTCCTTAGGCAATTCCACCGAGACCTCGTATTTGGGAAGCACGTATTCCTCTATGCGCACATCCAGCTGGGTATCTGATTCTGCGGCGGAAGCGTTTATCTTCCATGTGCCCAGATTAGGTTCGCTGGAGATGGGAAGATCAAAACTGGCCATGCCGTATTTGTCTGTATCGACTTCTTTGCGGAATATCTTAATTCCTTTAGCATCGAGGATTTCTACGATGACGGTTTCATTTACGGGACGCAGGTCTGAGTTGAGGGTAATTGCCCGGATGTGCATGGTCTGACCGGGCTTGTAGATGGGTTTATCGGTCTCCACAAAGACGAGCAGGCTTTTTTCAACTGTGACAGTGGTTTTATCCTCGAAATCCGAGCCTTTGATTTGCAATTCATAACTGCCTTCCGGAGCGCTCAACGGTATATCGAATTCAATCTGTCCCTTGCCGTTGATCTGTCCATCTTCTGAGACGATACTATTACCATCCTTCATCAATGAGACTTTCACTTTATCCCGGGTGAGTTCCCCTTCACTTCCCAAGAGAGTGAAGGCAACGGCGGCGCTCTCGCCGGCGTGCATGGTTAACGGCGCAACCGCAATATAATTTGCCACCAATCCGCTGGAAACCGAGGATTTTGATACACACCCCGCCACGGTTGTGGCAAGAAGTACCAGAATAAGAATGACCGCTATGAACCTCGCTGATTTCATGATGCCCTCCTTTTTTTCTTTGCTGTAATAAAGACGCAAGTGAAAAGAAAAATGCTCAATTAAGGATAGAAGGCATCTTGGAGATTGTCAACAATCAGCCGCAAACATGTAAAATCGCACGTTAACCCGTAAATCCCATTTTACAAAACCATAGTCATTGACATATACTGGAATTGATAATATAAACAGGGTTTGCATCTATGAACAAAACAATTACTGAAATCAACGAGAAAATCCGCAAAGGCCAGGCTGTAGTAGTAAATGCCGAGGAGATCATTGGCATTGTTGAGAAAAAAGGTATTGAAAAGGCGGCCAGAGAAATCGATGTGGTTACAACAGGCACTTTCGCGCCAATGTGTTCTTCGGGGGCTTTTTTAAATCTGGGGCACACCTCTCCACGCATAAAGATCGGCGGCAGTAAAGCTACCTTGAACGAAGTCCCGGTTTACACCGGAATTGCGGCGGTGGATGTTTTCCTCGGGGCCACTGCCCTTCCAGATGATGATCCCCGTAACAAGGTTCACCCCGGCCATTTCGATTATGGCGGCGGGCATGTGATCGAAGATCTTTTAGCAGGCAAGGATATAAGGCTGGAAGTTGACGCCTACGGAACAGACTGCTATCCCAGAAAGAAGATCGAGACTCTTGTCAGGCTGGAGGATATGAATGAGGCTACCCTATTCAACATGCGCAATGCCTATCAGAATTACAACGTAGCGGTGAATCTCTCGAATAAAACACTTTACACATATATGGGAGTGCTCAAGCCGAATTGCGCCAATGCTAACTACTCCACTTCCGGGCAGCTTTCGCCGCTGCTCAATGACCCGCACTATAAGACCATCGGTATAGGAACGAAGATATTCCTTGGTGGCGGGGTAGGCTATGTTGCCTGGCATGGCACTCAGCACCACCCCGATGTGCCCAGAGGAGAAAACGGAGTGCCTAAAAGACCTGCCGGAACCCTGGCGGTTATCGGTGATCTCAAGCAAATGAAGCCGGGGTGGCTGGTAGGAACCAGCATGCTTGGCTATGGCGCCAGCCTGACCGTCGGAATCGGCGTTCCCATCCCGATTATCTCCGAAGAAATATTGCGTTATGCGGCAGTAAAGGATGCAGAAATATTCGCCCCCATAGTGGATTATTCTGAGGCATTCCCACAACGCAAACCGGATATCCTGGGCGAAGTAAGCTATGCCGAACTGAAAAGCGGCAGAATAAAGATATCCGGGAAAGAAACCCCTACCGCTTCCCTTTCGAGTTACTACAAGGCAATGGAAATAGCCAATACTTTGAAAGGATGGATTCAAAAAGGGGATTTCCTGCTCACTGAGCCGGTGGCTCCGTTGCCGGGTATTGAAGCAGGGATAGAATTCAAACCGCTTAAAGAAAGGCCTATCGAATAGAATGGAGGTTAAACCATGAAAGAGCAAGTTGAGAAAGTATTGAGCGAAATAAGGCCTGCTCTGCAGGCGGATGGCGGGGGAGTTGACCTGATAAGCGTCATCGATGGCGTTGTCAGATTGAAACTCACCGGCGCCTGCCACGGCTGTCCAATGTCCACAATGACACTGAAAATGGGTATAGAGAAAGTGCTTAAGGAAAAGATACCGGAAATCAGGGAAGTAGTCTCTGTATAGCTCAACTGCTGGTTGTCTTTGAAGAATCACAATTTGAGAGGTATTAAAGTGCCGGTAACCAGAAGAATAGTTCTGCATTTCCCCAGCGCCCTGGTGGACCAGCCAATTCTCTGCCGTCTGGCCAGGGAATTTAATATCGATTTCAATATTCTAAAGGCATCCGTCACTCCGAAAGAAGAAGGATTGCTGGTAGTGGAATTGAGCGGCAAATCAGAGGATTATAACAAAGGCATGGCATATCTGGCGGAAACGGGTGTGGAAATCCAGCCATTAAGCCAGGACGTGACCCGCAATGAAGCAAGATGTACTCATTGTGGAGCGTGTGTGGCGATCTGTCCTGCGGGTGCTCTCTCGATTGATCCTAAAACCAGACGGGTGGATTTCAATGAGGATAAATGCATTGCCTGTGGCATCTGTGTACCTGCCTGTCCTCCCCGGGCAATGGAAATACGCTTTTAACGTCAGTTATTAATGCGGCAATCAAATACGAGACGAATTTGCCCAATAATGTCATTCCCGCGAAGCTTGTCCTCAACCTGATCGGGGAGCGGGAATGCAGATGGGTGGAAGGGAAGTGGATTCCGGCTCGAAGGCCGGAATGACATATCATATTTAACTGCTTGAGTAATAATCCGAAATCCGATACTTCACGCCCGGGCTAAGGGGCAATTTTCTTCATTTCTGCCGTGTTAAGGAACCTCTGAATAAGTGGTGACTTCGGGGGCCTGGGGGTGTCCCCCAGCTTCAAACTTCCCCCAAGATTGGGGGATACAGGGGGTTGATCAGAGGTTCCTTAAATAAACAGGAAAATAGAAGGAGGAACAACATGAAACGAACTGGATTGCTGATGGGCTTACACATCCTGATTATCATAGCTATGCTGTCACTTATGGCAATCGGTTGTGAAAAGAAAACCGAAGACGTCTCAACCGCCCCATCTCCACAGGAGACCAAAACACCTGCACCGGCAACGGAGCCTTCACCGACCGTCTCACCGAGCCCGACGCCGACTGCCTCCCCGACACTCGATTCCGATTATCCGGATGAGGCCCCGAAACTCCCGCCATCGTTCGGGCTGGATACGGATGTGTTCAGTTCATTACCGGATACTTTGCCATCTTCCGAACCGATCGCACAGGGCGCTATCCTGGCTTCCATAAGCCTGCCGGGAAAGGACACGATTTCTTCTCAGGCCGCATGGGGGGATCAGTCTCACTGGAATCACGCTTCAGGTAACGTGCTTGTCTGGAGCGCCATTATCGTTACGGGACTGGCAATACCGGTAGCCGCGTTTGTCCTGCATAGGCTTCAGTTGTGAATGTAAGACAATCGCCACACACAGAATCACAGCCCTTTGCTTTAGCTCTGAAATAATAGGTGGTATCAGGTTCGAGGCCCGAAAGATCAAAACTGAACGTTCCTGCCGAGAGCATAGCTTCGGTTTCAGTTGCATTCTGACAGTCCGTGCAATTACCCGGCTGACAACTGTTTTTTTCGCATTCGGTCTTAGTACAGCAATCTCCTTCACCACCGATTCCCCACACAAACGAAACAAATACTGCGCTGACATCTCCTCTGCTAATAAGTTCTCCATTTATGGTAGCAGTGGTTGTACTTACATTCGTCGCGTCAAGGGTTTCCACCCTGGGGTTCACCGTACATCCGCCGTATTGGGATTCAGCGATCGGGACCAAACTCAGAAGAATAAATACTATCAGTAGTCCGGCAATGAGACTACTTGCTAGTTTCCAACTTGAAATCATATATTTTTTCTGTATACTCATAATTTACCCTCATTTTTCATCCATTCGCTTTCACACATCCATATGGTTCAATTATTACTTAAGTTTTATCGGATGACTTACTTAATGGTAGTGAAAGTCAATGTCTCACCAAAAGCACGGTTTATATTGGCTGCGTTTGCTCTGAAAAAATACTCGGTTGCAGGTTTCAGCCCGGAAAGATGGAAACTGAAAGTGCCTGGTGAGGTCATTACCTGTGGTGATGTTTCTTTATCAAATACCTCACTTGCACCCCATTCCCAGTATACCGCTACATATTCACCCTCTCCCAGACTCTCTAACTCTCCGTTGAGAGTTACTGTGCTGTCAGTTATCTCGGTAGCCTGGTTAGTAATTACTTTTGGAGACAAATAAACTGCTTCTAATACTTTCGACTTGGAAATAGGGGCCGAAGCAAATACTAACAACACAGCAACAATTCCGGCTACCAGAATTCCTGCAACCATTCTTCCTGAGATAGCCCAAAGTTTTCGAGCATTCATTACAACACTTTCTATGCTCAGTATGTTTTATTTGTCGATGTAAATGTGCTTTCTAGGCCTGCAAAATCGTAACTACTTCGGTTATCACGATAGCTGTAAAAACGAAAAGGAGGGAGTAGATCGGTATGGTAATTCTCTCGGTGAGCAAACTCGCCCTGAATGACCAGGGGGATTCATCTATGTTCGCCATTTGATGGCCATAGGAACTGGAACTCAGTAGTTCTTTGGCTGTCAGCAAAATAATCAGGGCAATTACAGCGATTATACCCGTTACGGCCCCGATCTGACCCGCAACCGCCGTTGTAGTGGTAGTAGTGGTTGTAGTAATTGTTGTAACTGTAGTAGTTATTGTTGTTACCATATGCTATCCATTCCTAATAAATATCTGTTTACTGGACGTTAATTATGATGGGCAACTTATTTACAGTGTTTTAATGTCACAAATTGTATCATAAGTTCGATGGCATGTCAAGCTAGATTCCCTTCAGGGTCCGTTACGTTCAGATACATGAAGAGAAAGATTGATGCACAAAAAAGAAACACCTGAACAATTGGTGATTTTGGCAGGCTGGGAACAAAGGTAAGTGCATATAACGCCTTTTGGTACGGAACTTACCAAAGAGCATACTAAGGAACCTCTGATCAACTCCCAGTGTTACCCCAAAAACAGGGAAAGGCGGAAGCCGGGGGGACACCCCCCATCCGCCTAGGCGGACCGAAGTCACCACTTATTCAGAAGGTTCCTTAAATTTAATGATGAAAATATCAACTGTCAACTCAACAGGGAAAGAATCATTGAGCCTCACCGCATCTCCTGCAACGGTATCCCCGTATTTCTACCTATTGACACACCGTAAATATGCGGTATAATAATTGCCTTACCACATAAAATACAGATGGGATGGCCCTATTGAACCCGTTAATATACGAGGGGTGATTTTCTTAATCCGGGGAGGTAAAAATGGGTCATAAGGGAAAAGAAGCACTCAAAGATGATGAGCCTGGCGCGCTTGCAATAAATCCGGAGCAGCTAGCCGACTTCGGGGAAGACGGCTTGCTGGTCGTTGATAAAGATCGCCGGGTCCGCTTTGCTAACATGGTAATGCGGCAAAGGCTGTCCCCTGATAAACAGGACTTCGTGGGAAAACACTGTTACGAAGCTTTTGAGAACCGCGATACCCCCTGTGCTTATCCCTTGTGGAAATGTCCCCTGAACAAAGTCCTGCAGAGCGGCAACCCGGCCAGAATAATTCACCTCGATTACTCACCCGGAAATCATGCAGCCCCAAAAAGGTATGTGGAAATCGTTATGTATCCCCTCCTTGATGACGAGGGTAAAATCAATGGTTTCACGGAAACAAGAAGGGATGTCTCTGCCGAAAGGGGACTGGAAAGTTACATTCTGCGCCAGCATCATCACCTGCAGGCTCTGAACCGGATTTCCAGCGCGGTGAGCGGTTTGTGGGATCTCGATGCCATTCTGAAGGTATCCCTTGACGGTGTTCTGGAAATCATCGATGGGACTATCGGTGGGATACTCCTCCTTGAAACAGAGTCTGAAACTCTCCGCTATCAGGTACACAGGGGTTTATCGGCAGCATATGTGGAGCAAGTGAAGTTGAACCTTGGGGAAGGTATCGCCGGGAGGGTAGCGGAAAGCGGCACTGCAATTCTGGTAGAGGATATTTCCAAAGATCCCCGAACCGCCTATTCTGACCTGATCAGCACGGAAGGATTGAAAGGATTTGCCAGCGTTCCCCTCAAATCCAAAGAGAAAGTCGTGGGAGTAATGAATGTGGCCAGTCATGAGACGGGGCAATTCGGCACCGACGATCTCTACCTTCTGGATTCAATCGGCTACCAGGTTGGCACCGCCATCGAGCAGGCGAAGTTATATCAGCGGCTGGCCCGGGCCAGAGAGCGATACAAGACACTCCTGCAGCATTCGCTCACAGCTCAGGAAGAAGCCCGTAAAAGGATTGCCCGGGAATTGCATGACGAAACCAGCCAGGTTATCACCAGCCTTACCTTAAATATCCAGGCTTTGCGATCGATGTCGGAGGCACGAGGAATTGCTGATGAGGAATTCACAAATATGTTCGACAGGACCCAGCGAATGGCCACCTATGCCGGCCAGGAGATCGTAAGGATGATGAAGGAACTGCGTCCTACCCTGCTGGATGAACTTGGCATGGCCTCAGCGATTAATCGCTATGCCAGGGATACCCTTGAACCCCTTGGCATCGAAGTGGAAACAGAATTCATTGGTGCAGAAAAGCATGCCGCACCTCCGGAAGTTGAAGTAACCCTCTTCCGCATTTCTCAGGGAATCATCGGAAACATCCGGGAGCACTCTGAAGCAAAGCATGTCCACATCAAACTGGAAGTCACCAAAAACGATTGCACCATGCAAATCAGGGATGATGGGAAGGGGTTCGACCCGTCCAAGATCACCAGAGTGGATAAAAGCGGGCGGGGAGCAGGACTCTTCATTATGAAAGAGAGAGCGCAACTGGTCGGGGGCACCGGCAGCATCAATTCCAAGCCCGGTAAAGGAACCGAGATTACAGTCAAAGTTCCGCTTCATCAGGAGGATATGGTTAATGGTCACGACGAAAGTTCTAATAGTTGATGATCATACCCTGGTAAGGGATGGCGTCCGCGCTCTGCTGGCCCTGGCGACCAACATCGAGGTGATCGGGGAAGCTTCAAACGGAATGGAAGCCATCGATAAGGTCAGGGAACTTGGCCCGAACTTGGTCCTGATGGATCTGGCCATGCCCATAATGAGCGGACTTGAAGCTACCCGCCGCATCCGCAAGGAATTCCCGGAAGTTAATGTGCTGGCCCTTACCCAATATGATGACAGAGACTATATTGTTCCCATCATAGAGGCAGGCGCACGTGGGTTTATCAGCAAAATGGCGGCCTTTTCGGAACTGAGTTCTGCCATTAATACCATAGCTAATGGCGGTTCCTATCTTTCACCTACGGCAGCTTCAGTGCTGATCGAAGAACGCCAGCAATACAACATAAACAGGTATGAAAAGGATCCTTACGAGCAATTAACCGACAGGGAAAGAGAAGTGCTCAAGCTGGCGGCAGAAGGATACACGGCAAAAGAAATTTCAGATATGCTTATGATCAGCGTGCGCACAACCGAATCTTACAAGACCAGCCTGATGCAAAAACTGGATATCCACAATAAGACCGATCTTATCAAGTTCGCTCTCCGCCGGGGCATCATTACTTTATAAATAAGCATATCCTTTCCTCTCCGTATTTCCCCCACTGAATTACAGCATAAGCCATTGAAAATTACCGTAAAATACCGGCTCCGTATCCTCGGTATCCCTCTATGGTGCTGAAATCCCGGGCATGATATCATTCACCAAACCTAAGGAACATCTGAACAAGTGGTGACTTCGGGGGTCTGGGGGGTGGCCCTCAGCTTTAAACTTCCCCAAGATTGGGGGTAAAAGGGGTTGATAATAAGACCCCTAAGTTACAGTAAGGAGGGAACTATGCTAACATCCGGGATTGATGGCAAAGTAATTCCCAAATCCTCGCAGTCTCAGGCAAAAGAGGCGAACTTCGACCACAGCCTTATGCCTCCATGCCAGGCCGCCTGCCCGCTGCACATGGAAATCAGGGAATACGTTGACCTGATCGCCCAGGGGAAAGTGATGGAAGCTCTCAAGGTAATCAGAGATGGTAATCCGTTCCCTTCCATCTGTGCATACGTTTGCACCCACCCCTGTGAGAATAATTGCCGGCGGGCACAGGTGGACAAGCCACTGGCCATTCGGGCACTAAAGCGGTTTGCGGTTGATTTCGGGGGAGACCGCATGATCGAACTCGAAGCAGAGACTATTTACGATGAGAAAATGGGTGTGGTTGGTTCCGGACCGGCAGGACTGGGCTGCGCTTATTACCTTCGCAAGCTGGGTTATCCGGTGACCATCTTCGAAGCATATCTGGAAATGGGAGGAATGCTTCGGGTCGGAATTCCACAATACCGGCTTCCCCGGGAAGTGCTCGATATCGAGATTCAGCGCCTGATCCAGATGGGAATAGAAATCAGAACGAACACCCGCGTGGTCTCAATTGATCTCCTTTCCGAGATGGGCTACAAAGCCATCTTCCTCACCGTTGGCGCTCACCAGAGCCTCAGGCTGGGAGTCGAAGGGGAAGACGACGCGGGCGTCATTGACGGAGCCACTTTCCTGCGCGAAGTGAACTTGGGGCTCAAGCCCCGACTCGGCAAGAAAGTGGCGGTGGTAGGTGGAGGGAATGTTGCCATCGATGCCGCCCGCACAGCGGTGCGTTTAGGAGCAAAGGAAATTGCCATCCTCTACCGCCGCAGCCGGGAGGAGATGCCCGCCGACCCCGAAGAAATAGAACAGGCACTGCAGGAAAAAATAGAGTTTTCATATCTGACAGCACCGACCGCAATTAAGAGTCTGAACGGGCATCTGGAGGTTACCTGCGTAAAGATGGAACTGGGGGAACCGGATGCCAGCGGCCGGCGCCGACCGGTGCCCATCGAGGGCAGTGAAATCACCGAGGAATTCGATACCCTTATCACTGCCATCGGGCAGGCCCCCCAGATTCCAGAGGACTTTAAACTGCGTATCGGCAGAGGCAGCACCATTCAGGTTGATCCGGTCACCCTTACCACTACGCGGGCCGGGGTCTTCGCCGGGGGAGACGCCGTCACCGGGCCGGCAACCGTAACCGAAGCTCTGGCAACCGGCAGGCAAGCTGCCTACCGCATGCATGATTATGTCAGGCATAATTATCCCCTTCCGGAGAAAAATGACCAGAACCTCCTCTCCGGCAACCTTCTTTCACGAACCGCTGACATGATTAAAAAGGCTGATCGGCTGGAACCGGAGATACTCCCTCCTGAAAAAAGAATGAGGGATTTTCGTCCGGTAGAGATGGTCTACAACTGGGCAGACGCCGTGACGGAGGCTAAAAGATGTATGCGCTGTGGCATGGGAGCGGAGATACTTTTTCAGGACAAATGCGCTACCTGCCTTACCTGTCTGAGGGTGTGCCCATACCATGTGCCTTATCTGGATGAAACGGGCACCATTCAGATTCCACCCGATCAATGCCAGGCCTGCGGCATATGCGTCACCGAGTGTCCGGCAGGAGCAATCGTGCTGCGCCGTCCTTATGACCGCAACCATATAGGGGAAGAACTGGAACACGCCATAAAATCAGCTTCGGAGATGAAAAGCAGCCCGCTTATTATCGGCTTCTGCTGCCAGTATGGGCTACAGGGAACCGGGGTGCTTTCAGGTTTATGGCAACGTGCCGGAACCAGCATACATATAGTCCCTGTTCTCTGTGTAGCTAAAGTTGAGGCAAAACACATCCTGCGAGCATTTGAGGCAGGAGCCGAAGGGGTTTTCATCGCCGGATGCGGGGAAATGTGCGCCCGGGAGAAGACCGCCTACTGGCTGAATCAACAGGCGGACAAGGTGCGCAAAGTACTTGACCAACTGGGACTGGGGAAGGAGCGTATTCAAATCTTCGAACCATCCACAACGGAAGATGATCCTGTAACAGCTCTTGACCAATTCACCCGTAAGATCGGCGGGCTGTATCTCGATTCAATTCTAAGTAAGGAGGTGAAAAAATGATTGTCGTCGAACAAAAACCGGTGGATGAAATCCAGCGCATGATCGCCCCTTATGAGAAAGTAATGATTCTCGGTTGCGGCACCTGCGTCATCGGGGATGACATTCTTACTGGTGGCGCCCACGGTACCAAAAATGTAAGGAACTCCACATGGCACCATCACCCGCTCCGGCTTTTCCTTCCTGATCTCAATAATGCTCTTATCAGGATAATGCCTCTTGGCAGTCATAACCGCCACGGGTCCGGCGGCACTTCCGCCTACGATTACCACATCTGCTTTCTTCACTGTGTCTCTCCTAATTTAAAATATTTTATTGCCAGCTTGGCATTGCCTTCAGGAAAACTCTGATTAACTCTGCATCCGTTATGTCCCGAAATTGATCATTTTAGTCGGCAAAACCTCAAAAAGACGCTGTTTTGTAAAAAAATCCCGACTCCCGTTTAACACAATATCCAAAACTCATTTTATCAATTCCTACTATTTTTCTCAACTAAGAAAATTGATAGCAGAGTAAAAGCAGACAACTGGCACAACTCTATGATTTGAAAATATGCACTGTTCCTGAAAACACCGATGTATGAATCAGTCACTTAAAGATCAGAAAATGCTATACTAAAAGCGGTATTCACCATGTTTGCTGCAAGGAGCTTTCAAGATGGAGAGAACGCTGATACTTGTTAAACCTGATGCCATGCAAAGGGGGCTGGCAGGCGAGATTATAAACCGGCTGGAAAGACGCGGTTTGAAGATAGTGGGAATGAAACTGCTTCAGATGGATGAAGGCATGGCTAAAAAGCACTACGCCATCCACGAAGGAAAAAAATTCTTCCGGCCGCTGGTTGATTACATCACCTCATCACCAATCATAGCCATTGTTTTCGAGGGAACAAATGCTGTGGAAGTAGCACGCAATACAGTTGGGGCAACCAATCCTCGGGAAGCGGAAATGGGGACCATCCGGGGAGATTTCGGACTGGAAATCGGGAGGAACCTGGTTCATGGCTCGGATTCACCGGAGAACGCCGCAAACGAAATCAACCTTTTCTTTTCAAAGGATGAACTGATTTCATGGGAGCGGGATGTGGACCGCTGGATCAGAGAATTTTGACCACGGTGGCAGCTCCGCTCCACATTTCGTCAAGCGAGTAGTACTCTCTTTTTTCAGGCAGGAAAATATGTACAACGATATCACCCAGATCAAGGATTATCCATCCCGAATCCGTACTACCTTGGCGTTTGCATCGGGAAGTGGTTTCCGCAGAAAGCATTTCCTCGATTTCTTCAGCAATGGCTCTTAACTGGCGTTCGCTATCACCGTTGCAGAGAACGAAGTAATCAGTAAAACCGCAGACTTCCCTTACATCCAGCAAATGTATATTGGAAGCCTGTCTGTTCAGCGCGGCGTCTACTATTTTTCTGGCGATTCCTAAGGTTTCCAGGATAAATACCTCTCAGACCAAAATCGGAATACACTGCATTATATCACACGAAACATGCCGCAGGAAAATACTCTTGTTGATTATATTAGCAGGATTCATTACAATGATAGCAAATAGTAGCCTCAAGTATTTATGGCTAATCGCTAAAAATTAATAGGCGAAATTGCTCCGGATAAGGAGGAAACATGGTTAGCATATTTGATACGCTGGATACCGCTGTTATCAGCATGTTCGGCAGTTTTGGCCCTGCAGAAGCTGCCATCGTCATCGTAATCGTCCTGATCGTGTTTGGAGTAGGGAAGCTGCCACAGGTGGGAGGCGCGTTAGGCAAAGGGATACGCGAGTTTCGTAAGGGCAAATCCGGTGAACTTGAAGACACAAAAAAACTGGAAAAACCCGATGATAAAGAGGACAAGCAGGATAATTGAATCAGGCAGTAATGACCGTTCCGCCTGATTTTCCTTCGATTGCCCAAAGCAAAGCATGGGCTCCTCTCCCGTCGATGATCTTTGCACTGGAAACTTTCGCAAGGGCTACAATAGCCGATTCAGATTTAGGAATCATTCCTTTGCTGATCACCCCTGAAGTCATAAGTGCCTTCACTTCCGCCGACGATAATTGCTCCAGCAATTTACCATCTTTATCCAGAATACCGGCAACGTCAGTGAGAAATATCAGCGATTCTGCATCCAGGGTTTCTGCCAGCTTCCCGGCTATCTCATCGGCATTGATGTTAATATAAGAAACACCCGCAGGTTCGTCCGGGGCTTTAGCACCCGGAGGAGCAATTACGGGAATAAATCCCGCCTTAAGCATGATTTCAATACCAGCCGGGTTCACTTTAGTAATATTGCCAGCATAACCGATAGCCGGATTGGTGATCCTGCATTCCAGCAAATCACCATCGACACCGGTCATACCCACAGCTGCTCCACCCAGAGCATTAATATCAGCCACCAGTTCCGTGTTTACCAATCCGCCCAGCACGGCAGCCACCATTTCCAGTGAATTTTCATCGGTCACCCGCACACCATCGATAAAGCTGGTTCCCAAACCATGCCTCTTTAGCCACTCGGTAACACGGTTTCCCCCACCGTGAACCACCACCAGCGAGACATGCCGCTTCTGCAGGGTCACAAGGTCTTCAAGCGTAGTATCGTGGCTGCCCAGCGTGCTCCCCCCTATCTTTATAACAATTGGTCTTTTCATATTTGCCATGCTCCAGAACGCATTCCGCCCGATATCGGGCAGGCCGCACAACTTCAAGTAGTATAATCGCCATTAAGCGCAATATATTCTTCGGTGAAATCACAGCCCCAGGCAGTTGCCTCGCCGTTTCCCAGATTCAAATTCAATCGGAAAGTGATCTCCTCAAAATTCATCAGTGCCTTTGCTTCAGCTTTCTCAAATTCTGCTGGGCGGCCTTCATGCATCAGGCAAAGCTCATCTAAATATAGATCAATTTTCGATTCTTCCACTTGAGCACCGCTTCGGCCCACGGCAGCAACCACTCGCCCCCAATTGGGATCACCACCATAAACCGCCGTTTTGACCAGCGACGAACTGACCACGGTACGGGCGGCAATCCGAGCATCTTCAGTTGAGTATGCCCCTGAAACCGTCACCTCAATCAGCTTTGTAGAACCTTCCCCGTCACGGGCGATACATTTTGCCAGATAGATACAAACATATTCGAGAGCTGCCTGAAAATCCGCCGCGCCTTCGATGCCATCATCTAAACTATCGTTTCCGGCCAGACCGTTAGCAAGCAGCAAAACGCTATCATTGGTGCTGGTATCACCATCTATTGATATCATATTGAAGGAAAGTTCTACCGCACGGCGCAGGGAATTCTGCAGGAAATCCGGTTTAACCGCCGCATCGGTAGTAAGGAAACACAGCATAGTGGCCATATTTGGATGAATCATCCCGGCGCCCTTGGCCACCCCACCAATGGTCACTGTCTTCCCGCCGACCTCAAACTCAACCGCTATTTCCTTGGGAACGGTATCGGTGGTCATAATAGCCTGGGCAAAATCGTGCCCGCCATCAGGCGAAAGAGAAATTTGCTCAACTCCCCTCTTGATTTTATCCATAGGCAGGTATGTCCCGATAACGCCAGTGCTGGCAACCAGAACATCCTCGCTCGATATCCCTGATTTTTGAGCAGCAAGAGATGCCATTTGCCCGGCATCAGCCAGCCCCCGCCCGGAGGTACAGGCATTGGCACAACCACTGTTTACCACAATGGCCTGAGCCCGGCCTCTGGCAACCCGATCCTGGCACCATAACACAGGGGCAGCTTTTATTTTATTTAAGGTGAAGGTGCCGGCCGCTGCGCATGGTTTTTCGGAATAAAGTATAGCCAGATCAAAAGGTTTCTTTACCCACGCTTTAATATCGGCGAAAACCGCACCGGCGGTAAAACCTCTCGGAGAGGTAATAGTTCCCTGCAGAATCTGCTGATGAGCCATTTCGAAATTTGGTCGGGGAGAGAGGATTTGAACCTCCGGCCTCCTGCTCCCAAAGCAGGCGCGCTAAACCAGGCTGCGCTACTCCCCGGACTCCTATAAATATTACCAGACTAACTGAGCTATGGCAATTTCTGAAAAACAATCACACCAAAACCCACTTTCAACCCGCTATTTAAAATCCGAGACCATGCCTGTATCTCTCAGAAGCCTTTTTTGATATGATGTTTATAAGGGAATGCAGAGTACTGGTTCGATTCCGGGCAAAAATAGATTTGGGCAAGCATCGAAAAATCTCAACGAACGTGTCCGATTCGGCATGATTTGCCGCAACGGAAAGGGAAGGCAATGGCAAATAAGGAACATCTTTCTATCCTGAAGCAAGGTGCTGCATCATGGAACGACTGGATGAAGATAAAAGAGAATATCTATGTAATTCCAGATTTCAGTGGTGCTGACCTCACCGATGCTGACCTCTTAAGCGCAAATCTCAACAGGGCCAACCTCAGCAAGGCAAACCTCTTTGATGCGGACCTCAGCGGCGCCGACCTCAGTGAAGCTGACTTGAGCGAGGCGGACCTCAGCGGAGCCGACCTCAGCGATGCGAACCTCAACAGGGCAAATCTCAGCAAGGCCAATCTCAACAGGGCCAATTTTTTCGATGCACAATTAAGGGAAGCGGACCTCAGCGGAGCGCAACTTATCAATGCAGAGCTCGTAAGTACGAACCTCAGCAAGGCCAATCTCAACAGGGCCAACCTCTCCGACTCCAACCTCAATGGGGCCAATTTAAGCAACTCCAACCTCAATGAGGCGAATTTCAGTTGTGCGAATCTCTTCGACGTGAACCTCATCGGCGCTAACCTCAGTAATGCAAACTTAATCAAGGCAAGTCTCAGAAACATAAACTTCGATAAGGCAATTTTACATGGTGCCCGCACCGGCTGGACGATCTTTGCCAGAGTAGATTTAAGTGGAGCTACGGGACTTGATGGGGTAATTCACGAAGGGCCTTCAACTATCGGCACCGATACCATCCAAAAATCCGGCGGGAGAATTCCGGAGATATTTTTACGTCGCTGCGGCATGTCTTCATGGGAAACAGAAATGGCCCGGCTTTATGATCTTTCTCTTCCGCTGAAAAGCATTTCCACGATTCTGAAAAATACTATATTAAAGAAACGAACAGAGGGGAACATCTTCGCTGGCGGCGTTTTCGTTTCATTTTCTGACGCCGATTCTGGCTTTGTAGATAAACTCTACCGGTACCTTGATAACGCCGGGGCATCGGTCTGGTTAGACCGCCATGATCCGTCACCCAATAATTTGCATAAGGGGATTATGAGAGAAGTTCGCCTGCGCGACGTTGTTATCCTTGTATTATCTGAAAATTCGGTAAGCAGTGAATGGACGGAAAACGAATTACAAATAGCCCGCAATAAGGAAAAGTACGAAGATCAGGATTTGCTTTGCCCTGTTGCTATTGATAGCAGCTGGGTAGATAAAGCCATGACTAATGTCCTGTGGCGACAATTACGGTCGAAAAAGGTGCTGGACTTCTCGGCATGGACCACACCTGAAATCGCTTCCCAGTTCGAACAGCTCTTAAATAGACTCAAGATCAACTATGAGGGCAAAGGCTGAATGCCATTTAACATGGGAAAGACTTCTGATAAACCACCTTCATCGCTCGATTTTGAGGGGAAATTTTGAGGCTTTGGAGATAATCCACATCCGCTGAGTCCACCATTTTGCAGAGTTCCTGAATTCATCACACAATTCTATTTTATGGCCCCTTTAAAGACCAGTCATGGCTATAGATATCAGCCTCAAGCTCCTTTTTGCGCCTGTCTGTTTCCATATCGTTTAGGTCCGCTTTTTGCTGCTCACGAAATATGGCTTTTTCTTCGCTGGTTAATCTGAGTTCTTCCGGCAATTCCGCACCACACCATACGCATCGGTCAAACAGGCTTTTGGTCAAAACCTGCCCGCATTTAGGACATCTTGCCCTCCGCGAGCTTTTTGGCTGCTCATGAATTCCGGTTTTCTCTTCGCTGGTTAATCGGAGTTCTTCCGGCAATTCCGCACCACACCATAAGCATACGCCAGAACTGCTTTTCATCAAAATCTGCCCACACTTAGGACACTTCAGCCTGTGCGATCTTTCGGGTGGTACTGCCGACCCTTCACCTGTGGTCATCTATAACCCCCCCACATTCACTCATCTTCAAATAGGAACCAGCCAAAAACGACTCGATAAGTTAACATATTTTAACATTTAATTGTAGAAAAGTCAAGGTTTGGCGAGAGTGTTGACATCATCTGATTGTAATGCTAGAATTTCCATCATGCCGAGAGTCAAATACAATAACTTAACGCAAGTGCTTTTCAGCAAATAACGAGATGAAAATACTGGTCTAAAGAACTTGATTTTTATGGGGCTGCAGATAGTATTTCGCTTGAAAATATAAATCTTAGTTACAATTTTCGTCATTATGAGCTTTTGAATTACAGGAGGATTAAGTTATGGCTGCAACATCCAGTGTTAACATAGACATCGCCAAGATCGATGCCGCCAAAAGTATTACGGTGGCTCTGGTTCAAGGAAAAACTTTTCCTATCGAGGGTCCTGCTCGCGATGCTACGATCAAAGCGGTAGTGACTATTTATAAGGAAGTATGGAAAGCGGTTAACGATCCTACAGTTTGATCCCCTGACGTTCGAATTTAACGGCAACCGTTTGTGGCCAAAATGGGCCTCGTTTGTAGCAGCAGAGTCGGCTATAAAAATAAAAAACGGTTGTAATCAGGGAATCTCTGAACATTGGCAACTTCGGGGTTAGAGGTCATGCTAGTTCACGTTTATTATTGAGAGCAGAGAATCAACCTTCATTTCAGGGAGGTAACATATGCCAGATGTAAAAGACGGCGCTCTAACCGGCTATAGAATACTGGATTTTGCCGATAGCAAAGGAGCATTCTGTACCAAGGTACTTGCCGATATCGGCGCGGAGGTTATCAAGATTGAGCCCCCGGGAGGAGACCCCGGAAGAAATGCCCCTCCTTTTCTGAACTATACCCCCCATCCTGAGAAAAGCCTTTATTTCATCTACCGAAATACCGGCAAGCTTGGGATTACCCTGAACATCGAGTCCGAACAGGGCAAAGAAATCTTTCACCAATTACTGAAAACCGCCGATGTGCTGGTGGATAATTCTCATCCTGATTATCTGCCCAAGATGGGATTTGATTATACAAACTTGAAGGAAATCAATCCCCAATTGATTGTAGACAGCATCACCGAATTCGGGCAAACCGGGCCTTATCGTGATTATAAAGGTTCCAACCTTGTCGATTTTGCCTTGAGTGGAACCATGATTACCAGCGGGTATCCGGGCAAGGTGCCCTGCATGATGCCGGGTTCGCCGGCTTACGATGCAGCTTCCATTCATGCCAGCATGTCAATAGTCGCTGCACTATATATGCGGGCCACTACAGGCGAGGGTCAGTTCATCGATACCTCAGTTCACGAAACTGCTCGCATGGGTCTGTATCCCTGGATCATTCCAAATTATCATTATGCGGTCAATCCGAATATGCCACCCCCAACCCCCGAAGTACGAATGGGAGCCGCTATCTATCCCGTCTATCCGTGTAAGGATGGTTTTATTAGAGTAATTGCTTTGACTCCGCGACAATGGGATGCCCTTGTTAGAGTGCTTGGCAATCCTGATGTTCTCCAGATGCCTGAATGGCGGGATTTTATGTATCGAATTGGCAATGCCGAGGATCTCTACCACTTGATGTTCGAATACACTCAAAAATACACCATGGTGGAACTGTTTGAAGCGGGAAGCCGGGAGGGAGTCCCTATTGCCCCCATACTGAAGATGAGCGATTTTTATAACAGTCCACACACCAGAGCCAGACAGTTCTTCACCGAAGTCAGCCATCCGGTGGCAGGCAAAGCCTATTATCCCGGGCCACCTTACAAATGGACCGAGACTCCGGCCAGAATCGGGCGTCCTGCCCCCTGCCTCGGGGAACACAATGAGCAGATATACTGTGGCGAACTGGGATTTTCAAAAGGTGAACTGGCAGATCTCAAAAAAGCCCGGGTGCTGTAATCGAGGAGGAAAATGATGTTACCGCTGGAAAACGTAAAAGTCATCAGTTTCGGAACCGGTGGCGTGGGCCCTGATTTTGGCAAGGTCATGGGCGAGTTTGGGGCTGATGTTATAAAGATCGAGTCGAAGGATAACCTCGATTTTATGCGAACGATTGGTGCGGATATCAATAATATCGCCGGATTCAATGAGTCAAACCGCAACAAGCGCAGCTTGGGTGTAAGCCTGAAAACGGAAAAGGGGAGGCAGATCGTCAGGAAACTCGTGAAGATCACCGATATCATCATGGAGAATTATCGCGGGGGAGTCATGGCGGACCTCGGGTTCGATTATGAAAGTGTGCGCCGGATCAACCCTTCCATCATTTATTTGAGCAGTCAGGGATTCGGAATCGGTGGCCCCTACAGCAATTATCAGGCATACGGACCCATGATTTCCGGTGCTTCCGGTATGCTTTCCCTCTGGGCCCAGCCGGATGATCCCTATCCTGTGGGTTCCAATTCCCCAATCCCCGATCATATGGCCAGCAAGTACCTTGTTATGGCTGCCATAGCTGCCCTCGATTATCGGCGCCGAACCGGCAAGGGGCAGTTTATCAATATGGCTCAAACTGAAGTGGCCGCGGGAATGGTGGGGGAATATTTCCTCGATTACACCATGAACGGGCACTCTCCCGTGCCGATGGGGAATCGAAGTTCTCAGTTTGCCCCGCATGGCTGTTATCGTTGCCTGGGTAATGACAACTGGTGCACCATAACCGTGCTGACCGAGGAGGAATGGCAGAGTTTCTGCAAAGCTATCGGAAGTCCTGCGTGGACCGCAGATTCTAAATTCTCCGATATGACCGGACGTTTGCAGAACGTGGATGAACTCGATCGTTTTGTTGAAGAGTGGACCTCGACCCGCGAACCGCAAAAGGTGATGGATATCTTGCAGGCTGCCGGAGTTCCTGCCGGAGTAGTCCAGCGAGCCACCGATTCCATCAACGACCCGCAGCTTCAGCATATGGGCGCTATCGTGGAACTGGATCATCCTGTAGCCGGGAAGCGGCTATACCCCGGTATAGTTTTCCATCTGTCAGGCACATCTGAATTTAAGAGCACACCGGCCCCCCTGCTGGGGCAGCACACCGAGGAAATATGCCGCCAGGTTCTGGGAATGTCGGATAAGGAAATCAGGGAACTGGAGGCGGAGGGTGTTTTGCATGTTCCCAGTATTTCGTAAATTTTACTATCAATTTGGAGAACCTGAAAAGCAAGTGGCAATTGCGGGGGAATGCCTGCAGCAGCAAGAGTAAGGATTGATGTCTATTGACAAATGGGGTTTACAGGCATCAAAATAGTGGACAACAATACAGTTGTTAGTTCTGTTGAGGAAGTAAAGAAAATGGCGAGAACTATTGGCAAAACAGGGTTTTTGGTACTGTCAGGTTTGTTGTTGATATTATTTTTGCTGGCCGGCTGCGGGGGTGGAGAAAATGGTGAGGAAAATGGCGAGCAGAATGGCGAGGAAAATGGAACTCCCGAGATTACTACTATTACTATTGGTTATATTACGGATCAGACGGGAGCTTCAGCGACTGCGATGGAGTTCATCGATATGGCGCTGGCTGACGCCGTCAAATATTATAATGAAAATGGACTTGTTCCCGATGGAGCTCGCCTTGAGGTAAGCACTTGCGATTGTGCCTATGAGCCCAGTAAAGAAATCCCATGTTATCTCCAGGTGAAACGCGATGGCGCGGACCTGATTTTCAGTAATGTGCCCACCACGCCCATTACCCTGAAACCTCGGGTTACTCAAGATAAGATGGTCCTTTTCACCACGGCGGCAGATCAGAATTTATTGTATCCTCCCGGTTATATTTTCGTCCCTTCAACCCTTCCTGATGAAAATGCCTATACTTTACTCAAATGGATTGCTGAAAACGACCCGGATTTCCCTGCGGATAGACGGGCAAAGATAGGTGCGGCAGGATGGAACACTCCCTATAATATAGCGCTTCAGGGCGCTATGGAGAAATACGCCGAAGCTCACCCGGATAAGTTTGAATGGGTGGAAGGTTATACCATCGAAATCAGCTTTGACTGGCTGACCGAGGTGGAAGGCCTGAAAGACTGCGATTATGTGATGCTCCCCATAACTATGGTCAATTTCGTTAAGCAGTATCGGGAGGCAGGTTATGATGGAAAATTCCTGGGGACAGGCGCTCAATCTGCTTTTCTGGGTCTGATAAGCGATGCTCATCTCTGGGACAAGTTCGACGGGACACTATTTATTCTTCCTTCCGGATGGTGGACCGATGATAATGAGGTTATTGATCTTACCAAAGATCTTCTGTTCACCGAGCACCCGGATTCGGCTGAAGAAACCATGTATGAAGGTGGTTCCTATCTATCGATTGATAGCATATATCAGATGCTTGACATAATAGTAGCCGCTATCGAGAAGGCGGGACCGGAAGGCTTTGACTCAGAAGCTCTCTATGAAGCCGCAGAAGCGTATTCTCAGACTGTTGGCGGCGTAGTGAGAGCCAGCTTTAGCTCGACCAAGCGTTCTTCAATTGACCAGCTATCCATATATGAGGCAAGGGCAGGTGAGGAGGATTTGTTCCGGGTTGATAATGAATGGCATCCGGTCGTTCGATCGGCTGAGTAGTAGAGGTTGGATTTGCGATTTAAACCAAAAACAAAAAAGGAGGCATTAATTATAGAGAAGGATAACAAAGTTCAATGTTGAGATATGATAAATACTGGCAAAGCACAGTTTTGCCAGGTGAAGGAGGGGAAATGAAAAGTAAGGGTATATTAGTAATTAGTTTTATGGTGATTCTGTTACTGGCGTTACCTCTGCTGACAGCTTGTAATTGTGACGATGATAATGGTGTGGTCACTCCGAAAACAACACCGACAGCTACGCCTCCAGATGAAGTAACAATCACCGTTGGAGCCATAATGGACCTCACAGGAGTGGCGGCAGCGGGAATGGATAAAATTCTCATGGCTGCAGAAGACCTTGCCACATATTATAACGATGAAGACTTAATCCCGGGTGTCACGCTTAAGGTTATACACTATGATAATCAATATGATCCGGCTAAAGATGTCCCCGGATATAATCGCCTGATATCCCAGGGAGCGGATGTAATCTTTGGGGCGGTTTCATCGACGGCCATAGTTCTCAAGCCCATGTGTGAACGTGATAAAATTGCCATGTTTACAGTGGCCCCCAACCTTGAATCGTTTGTGCCTCCCGGGTGGGTTTTTGCCGCCGGCCAGACTGCGGTCGACTGGGAAATGCAAACCCTGATGAAGTGGATTGCCGATAATGACTGGGATTGGCAAACCAAGGGACCGGCCAAGGTTGGTGCCGCTATGTGGAAGGAATCCTACGGGGAAGGTTGCATGAATGGATTAAAGGCTTATTGCAATGCACACCCGGAACAGTTTGAATTGACAGATGTTTTCCTGACGGATATGAAGTTCTCATGGAAAACCGAGGTGGAAGAATTGCGCGATTGTGACTATGTCCTTCCTCCCGTGCCTATGAACCAGTTTGCCAAGGAATATGAGCAGCAGGGTTACGAGACAATTTACCTCGGCACCGATGCACACCTCGCTTTTCTCGATATGATAACTCAACAGGGTTTATGGGATGCACTCGATGGAATGCTGGTTATCAAAGTTGCTCAGTGGTGGACGGACAGCGGCGCGGTTATGGATATGACCGACACCATGTTGCAAAGGTATCGTCCCGGCGAAGAGGAAGACATCAAGGAAGCCGGAATAGCCTATCTGGCAAGCCAGCAGCTCTATGTGATGTATGAACTGATAAGAGATACAGTGGAAAGATATGGGGCTGAGAATTTCTCTTCCGAGTTACTTTATAAGAACGCTCAGAGCTTCTCTATAACGGTGGACGGTTGCCCCCACAGTTACGCACCGGATAAGCGCACATCCAATGACAAACTGACCGTATACAGGATTGATGGTTCAGCTACCGATATTCTGGATAAGATGTACAGGGCGGAGCCGGATTGGATTCCTATTGTTTATGAACCTTAAGTTTTGTACTGGTAAGTTAAGAAACCTCTGATTAAGTGGTGACTTCGGGGGTCTGGGGGTGTCCCCCAGCTTCAAATTTCCCCCATGATTGGGGGATACAGGGGGTTGATCAGAGGTTCCTTAATATACTTGAGGAAATAGGGATAAAGATGGGGCGAGCCAGATAGCTCGCCCCATCTTTTTATGATCGAAGAATATCCCTGCCATACTGATTGCAACTCCCTCCACACGATGCTAAGATACCAGAGGACAGCAAGCATCTTTTGGAGGCAAATCAATTGAATCAAGCAGAGATTAACCTTGAATGGAACGACGATCATGTATTACCGGAGGTGGTAAATCCTGCTGTCGATTTCCTGTTCCGTAAAATGATCGAGATTACTCTCCAGAAGATTAACCCGAAACAGGGCGAGATAATATTGGATGTTGGCTGCGGCAAAGCCACAGATGGCGTGGAGCTAACCAGAAAAGGTGCCACGCTTGTGGGGCTGGAACCTTCTAATGTAATGGTTGCGTGTTCCAGAGAAAACATTATAAAAAATGACGCCAACATGACAGTGGTCAATGGAATCGGAGAGCACCTGCCTTTCAAACCAGGAACTTTCGACAAGGTCTATTGCAAGGGTTCACTTGATCATTTTCCCGATCCTTCAGCAGCGGTAGCCCAGATGGGCAAAGTGGTAAAACCCGATGGAGAAGTCATCATTGCCATAGCTAATTTTGAAAGCCTTGGCTTCAAGCTGGGGAAAGCCATTTGCTGGTTGAGATGGAAACTTGGGTTCGGGAAGGTTGAGGGAAAAATGGTGTGGGATACACCTGACGATCATACCTACCGTTTTCACTATTCCAATCTGAAAAAAATGGCTAAGACCCATCTGGAGATTAAACAGATCAGGGGAATATCCCTGCTCTTTGGGCTTCCCTGGTGGGGATCATTCCTGGGCAAGTGTCCTGATTTTATTTCAAATACAGCCCTGAATATACTGGATGCTATTGCCCGTTACCTTCCTTCCATCAGCGACGTGATAGTTATACGGTGCAGACCTAGAAGCTCTACTTCTTAACCAGCATCAGCGACTTGATCTTATAAACCCCTTCGATTTCATTCGTCTCGCTGATTTCATCCCGGTGTTCTTTCAGCAATTTCCTGATTGCCACAGTAACTCCCGGCCAGTCATCATATTCATAATCGTGGAAGCCCAGTATTCCCCCCGGAACAAGGTGAGGCCAGATGAGGTGGAAATCGCTTCTGACGGCGGATAATGGCGCCGGTTTCGATGTGCTTTCCCGGCCTCCGGGCATGGGATTGCGTTCGATCCGGGAGCGCGTCGAAAGTATTGGTGGTATCATGAGCCTGGAAAGCTGTACCGGTGAAGGGACATGCCTGACCGTCCGCGTGCCGCTGAAAGGTAGCCTGGAATAAAGCAGGAGGTAGCAATGCAAAACCCAATCACAATCATCCTGGCCGATGACCATGAGGTTGTTCGCAAAGGGGTTCGATCCTATTTGGAAACCATCCCAAATTTATCCGTGGTGGGGGAAGCCGGCTCCGGCGAAGAGACGGTCGAGATGGTTCGGGAGCACATCCCGGATGTCGTTCTGCTGGACCTGATCATGCCGGGCATGGAGGGCGTGGATACCATCCGCAGCATCAAGAACATCAGCCCGCGCACCCAAGTGGTGGTGCTGACCTCCTACCACGAGGACGCGCACATCTTCCCGGCGCTCAAGGCCGGGGCGATCTCTTACATCCTCAAAGACATCCGAATGGACAAACTTGTGGATGCCATCAAGCGCGCCCTGCAAGGCGAAGTGACCCTGCATCCGCTGGTGGCAGCGCGTGTACTCCGCAACATCCGCGGCGAAAGCCCCGATGAGCAGCCGCTCTTCACCGACCTGTCCGACCGGGAACTGGATGTACTCAAGCTGATCGCCAGCGGCATGACCAACAGTCAGATCGCCGAGAAACTCTTCATCACTGAAAATACGGTCAAAGGGCATGTCAGCAACATCTTGAGCAAGCTGCACCTGGCCGACCGCACCCAGGTGGCCGTGTACGCCTGGCAGAAGGGGATCGTGAGGAGGGAGGGGGGAGGGTAAAAAATGAGCAGCACATTCATTTGATCATCCAGCGTTCATAGCTCTCATCACACGATTAAGATAAGCTTGGAAATATCAAGAAAAAACTATTGCATAATTAACAAAATTGTTATAAACTAGTTATGCAGCATGTATTTTTATTGTAGGTAAGTGGGAGAATCTGGGTTATGTATTGGAATTAGGGTGTTTTTCTGCATTCCACAGATGTTGCGGCATAGATTATTCGCCATAAAAATAGCTAAGTTTCTGGTAAGTCACATTCATTTGTTTATTGAACCAGGAGAGCGATAATGGATATAACCAACCTTGAGGATTCCAAGATTCAAGATTTTTTTACCGTTCTAAACAAACTCGGACGAATTCTGATTTCCGTTCAGGATTCATCAAAGGTTCTGAGACAAATTGCGGAACATGCAAAAGAGATCTTGGGGGCTGATATTATCGATCTTTATGAATACGATCAAGCACGCGAGCATTTTACTTTACCGCCAATTTTGGTTGGGGAGCGATGGCATCCCCATGTGCCTAAAGAAAAAATCTATCCTGATGATGTTGTTGTTAAAGTGGTGAAGGAGGGTAAACCAAAATATTTTCGAGATGCTCAGGGTGCGACTTTACTGACCGCTAAATTTGAAGTGGCTCGAGAGGATGCTCCTGATAAACGTTTTGTGCTTCGTGAAGGAGTTGTTTCTTCGGTGTCAGTTCCACTAAAGGCAGGTGCAGAGACTGTTGGGATTATGTTCGTAAATTATCGCACTCTTCAAGAGTTTACTGATTTACAAAAAAACCTTGTAGAGTCATTCTCAAATTTAGCTGCTATTGCTATTTATAACGCCCGTCTTTTGGAGAACCTCCAGTATCAAGCCAAGAGGCATCGAACGCTGAATGAAATTGGGGATAAGTTGAGTGGCTTGTTGGATGAAACCAAGATATTAAAGGAAATTGCGCGTTCTGCAACAAAGACTCTTGATTGTGTACATTGTACGGTTTTTCGCTTACAGGATGAAGAATTGGTTGTTGCGGCGTCGCACGGAGAATTCGTACGTAGCATGAGGCCAGGCCGAACATTTAAGTTAGGTCAAGGTGTTGCAGGCTGGGTAGCGCAAAACGGAGTACCTGCTCTAGTGATAGATACATTTTTTGATAAGCGCTTTGAAAGAGGTTGGCACACAAATTCGGAGGGTCAGGGGGAAGATGATCAAGATGAACCCAGGTCATTGCTTGTTGTACCGATTTTTATTAAAGAAAATGTTTATGGTGTCGTCTCCGTTGAAAAGAGTTTTACATCAGGCTTTAATCGCTTTGATCAGGAATTTTTAGAAATACTTGCCAATCAGGCCAGTTCAGCTGTTGAAAATACCCGGCATGTAGAGCGCTTGCTTACGTTGAATAATGTAAGTAGGGAGCTTAGTTCAAAACTGGATATTCAAGCTGTATTTACGGAAGCCGTTCAAGCTATTTATAAAACCATTAAATATAGTCACAGTACTTTCTTCATTTTGGAAAACGATGTATTGATACCAAAAGCATCTATAGCTAAAAAAGGTTTCCCAAAAGTAGACCGCAAGTTTGGAGTAGATGAGGGATTGGTGGGGCGGGTGGTCCGAACGGGCACATCAATTCTGACCGGAAATGCCAAGAAGGAAGAGGGATTTAGTGTCGGTAAACGGTTACCAGATGTTGATCGATCCATGATTCTTGCCCCGGTAAAAACCAGTAGTGGGATATTTGGAGTGATTTCTGTAGATCAGGATCGCCTTGATGCTTTTACTGAACAGGATTTACGAACAGTCGAAACACTGGCGCTTCAGATTGGAATTGCTGTTGAGAATGCCAATTTGTTAGAGCATATGAAACTTTTACAAAATATCAGCGTGGCAATCAGTGAGACGCTAAATATTGAAGATACGCTGAAATTAATTGTAAAAGGCGCTGTGCAGTTAACAGGCACAGAATCAGGTGTGATTCACTTGATTGACGATAAAAAATTGGAGATCAGTCATTCCTATGCATATCCTGAAGATGGACTGTATACCCCCTCTAGATTTTCCCAAAAAAAAGGTTTTACATGGGATGTGTACACAACCGGGAAAACAATTACGGTTCCGGATCTTACTAAGGACAAGTCAGCAAATAAAAAGTTGATTGAAATTGGGGTTCGTGGCCTTATTGGGATACCATTAAAGATTGAAAATAAGATAATAGGGGCTTTGTTCTTGAATGACACAACGAAGCATGAATTTTCCACACAAGAGCGAGAACTGTTAGCAACGCTGACAAATAATGCGGCTATTGCCATTCGTAATGTCCGCCTCTGGGAGTTGCGGGGAACGCAACTTGATTCTTTAAAAGAGATCATTGACGTGATCGGAACAAAAGAAGATCCTCTCTCAGCGATTTTGGAACAAACGGCTGCATTGTTTTCCGTAAATAATGGATCTATCAGCAGGCTAACTGAAGATGGACAATATCTTCAACATAAAGCCAGATGGGCGGCGGGAAAATTGGAGAATGACATTAAAGAGGATCCCCATCCTATCAATAAGGGTATTACAGGGTATGTTGTTAGAACAGGATTGTCCTTTCGAACTGGCGATGTAAACAAAGTGAAGTTTTATGCTCCTTGGTACCCAACCACCAAATCAGAACTGGCTATTCCGCTCAAGAATGTTTTTGGAGGAATTGTCGGGGTCTTAAACCTCGAGAGCGATTTTACGGATTTTTTTACCGACGAAGACGAGAAACTTGGTGAAAGTTTTGCGAATGCAGTGTCGGCAGCTATTCAACAATCTGACTTGATTGATGATATGCAATCACTGCAACATTTGACGGAGTCGCATACCCTAAAAGAATTGCTGGATCGAATTCTTTGGAACATCACTAAATTTATGGGTAAAAATACTGCCGCGAGCATTAATTTGTATGATGCAGAGAACGATTTCTTCTATGCATTTGATGGAGTTGGTCCTAATCAAAAATTTGTTGACGAATATTTACTGATACCTCCACGTAAAAACGGTACTGGGCGGTATGTGCTTAAAACGAAAGTTCCTCTTTTCTACGATGACGTTAACAATATTCCAAGTGACCTTCCAAAAGTGCGTTCAGAATTTATACCGTATGAAATTGCCTCATTTGCGGTGCTGCCATTGATTTACCAAGATGATATTGTAGGAACCTTGTTTATCCAAAAGATAAAGGATCAAATCAAATTTACCGATGATGCCAAACGCGTACTTGAAACATACGCCACTCAAGCTGCACTGGCTATTCATAATGCCCAACGTTTGATTGAAGTTCAGCCAATTAAAGCAATTCTAGGTGCCACGGTTTCAATGGGGCTAGAATCCATCTTGAAGCTAATTGTTGAAAAAGCGGTGGATATCATGGCATCTGATTATGCCTCTATCTGGATGCAAGATCAGGATACGGGAGATTTGATAAGTCGGGCAATCTATATAAGAACGGAAGAACAGGATGCTTTTGTCCCAGGCATCGAGCGAATAACAGGCGATCAAGCAAGTGTCAACATGAATGTATTTAAGAAAAGAGAGTCAATCATTGTTAATGATGTTAAATCTGCAGAACGAGAAGGTTATTACCATCGTATTTACAAGAATGCCAAATCTGAAATTGCGGTTCCTCTGATTTTTGGCGATGAAATTCTTGGAACCCTCAACACAGAAAGTAAATACCTGGGCGCTTATTCTGAATTTGATAAAACCACATTGCGAATTTTTGCCGATGTTGCCGCAGTTGCCATTGCTAATTCGAAAACCTATGAACAACGTTTGAAAGACATTGCAGCTTTAGAGGAAATCAATAGTGCTATTGGGCGGAAAGAATTGAACGAGATACACATGCTAATCGCCCAAAAGGCCATGGAATTAACCAACGCTGCCTATAGCACTTTGTGGCTCTTGGATGATAAGAGTCGGAGTTTGAAGGTTGGTGCAGTTTTTGGTCGGGATGCCTTGGAAGATGCTCTTGCCCTGAATGATAGCAGTATAAATGGGCATGTAGCCTCAACGAGAAAATCCTATATTTGTGCAGATACGACTCAAGATGGTTATTATCATGAATGGTATCCTGATGTACTCTCCAATCTGACGGTTCCAATTGTGTTTGATGAGCAACTAATTGGGACGCTGCATGTAGAGAGCACGCAAAAAGGCGCATACAATGAGAACCATAAAAAATTATTGGAATCGCTTGCATATCAGGCTGCTATTGCCATTGAGAATGCTCGACTTTTCGGTGAACGAGCAAAAAAGAATATAAACTTACAAGCAGTAATCGATATGGGGAAAGATCTAACAGCCAGTGTTGATCTTAATGAGTTACAGGTTTTGCATTTGATTCATAAAAAGCTAGATCCGCTTATGGAAACCGAAAATATGTACATTGCCTTGTATGATCATGCTACAGATATGGTGCGTTTCCCGTTGATGTTCATTGATGGACAAGCGAACGAGGTTCCGGCTCGGAAAGCGGGTTCCGGTCGCACAGAACATATTATTGAAACGAAAAAACCAATTTTCATTGCTACCCGAGAAGAGTCCATCGCCTGGTACAAACAGACCGGACGTGAGGAATACATTGGTGAGCCCTTCGCCTCATGGATTGGGGTACCCTTGATCTCAGGAGATAAGGCGATTGGTGTGATTGCAACTTATCACAAAACCGATGATTATGTTTATGATCAGGATGATCTGGAAGTGTTACAAGCGATTGCGAACCAATCTGCGATTGCCCTGGAGGTTACCCACCGTGTTGCTGAACTCAAAGCCTTGCAAGGTTTGACGGATGATTTAAGCGCTGGATTGATGTAAGACTTTGAAAAACAGGGAAGTTTCATGGAAATCAATACATCAAGTCATCCTTATAATGCAGCCTCCATCAGCCGGTCATTTTTGAACTATTTTGAGTCCCATGGATATAAAACGATTCCGGGTAGTTCTCTGTTGGATCCTTCTGTTCCCATGTCATTTGTAATGAGCGCTGGCCTCGTACAGGTAGAACGCTCTGCAGCGCGACAGGGGGGCAGAATGCATGACCGGTACGTTTTACTGCAAAATTGCTTCCGTTATTTCGATCTGGATACAATCGGTGACAGTGCTTATCATCTGACATTGTTTCATATGGCTGGTGCATTCTCTTTTGGGGATGTGAACAGGATAAACTGCATTTCAAATATTTGGGATTTACTTGCCAGGGTTTTTGGTTTATCTCCTGAATCACTTTGGGTGACTTATTTTCGGGGTGGAGAAGTCGGAGGGCATTTTTTTGAATGGAACCTGGTATCCGTTCCATCCCTTAATGGATTGCACCGTACCGAATGGCTGCAGTTTGATAATTACCTTCCGAAAATTGCGGTCGACGGATCCCATGTCTATGTCACTTGGACCGGTCGTGATTACGATGACCTGATGAGCGTCTTTGTACGTCATTCCCCAAATTATGGTGAAACGTTCGATGAAGCCATCAATATCACCCGCGAAACATCCAACAACGCGATGTTCGAGCGGATGTGGTGCGAAGACGCGGTCAACAACCCGGCGAGCTGGTTCTGGGGACGGGAGGATTGGAGCGGACAGGTGATGGACGCGTTCAATATCACGACACTGGGTGTGAACACGAACCTGTTTACCAACTTCACGGTCAAAGTAGAAGGCAGCTACATCGACGCGCACACGATTGGCTTCACGATTCACCATTACATCTGATCTCTGGCCTGCTCGAATTCCTGCTGCAGTTTTTCCGCTTCCAGCGAAAGCTCCTCCCATTCAGCGGTGAGCGAAACGATGATCTCTTTGAGCCGGTTGTGCTTTTCGATGGTCGCTTTCACCTTTTCGCTATCCGCATAATGCGCCGGATCAGCCATCAATCCCTGAACCGTGACTAATTGCGATTCGAAATCGGCAAGATGCGCTTCGATTTCCACGATCCGATTCTTGGCAGGCGCGCTCTTGCGATAGTATTCGTTGCGCAGTTGTCCTTCGATCTGCTTGCGTTGCCGATCGCGCTTGCGCGATTCCCCATCGGTCGGCTTCTTTTTCTCAGGCAACGGTTCAATCTTTTCCGGCATTTTACGCTCTTTGGATTCCTGCCAGTAAAGAAAACTGTCATAATCCCCCGGATAGACCTGCAGTTGCCCGTTCCTGACCTCGATGATCTTTTTGGCGATTTGCCGGATCAGGGTGCGATCATGAGTAATAAAGCAAAGCGTTCCTTGATATGATTCCAGAGCATCGGTGAGTACTTCGCGTGAAGGGATATCGAGATGGTTGGTCGGCTCATCCATCAACAGGAAGTTGGCCGGTCTGATCAGCATCTTGGCGATCGCAAGGCGCGCCTTTTCGCCACCTGAAAGGACTGATACCTTCTTCTCTACATCATCACCACTGAAGAGGAATGCCCCCAGAATACCCCGCAATATCTGATCGGATTCATCCGCTGCAATGCGGCGCAGTTCGTCCAGAACCGTATTCTCCGGTTCCAGTAATTCGAGTTGATACTGGGCATAATAGGCGCGCTCCGCATTATGCCCCAGCCTGCATTCCCCTTTTTCAAATGGCAACACACCCGCCAGTATCCGTAACAGAGTGGTCTTGCCCGCCCCGTTCGGCCCGATCAGCGCCACTTTGTCCCCTCGATTGAGCACCAGATTGAGATTACGGTACACGTCAAGCGAGCCGTAGGACTTGCACAGATTTTTCAGTGTGATTACATCTTCACCGCTGCGGGCCGGTTCCGGAAACGAAATGCGCACTTTTCGGGTTGATCGCGGAGCTTCGATGCGCTCCATTTTCTCCAGCCGCTTGATCCGGCTCTGCACCTGAGCAGCACGGCGCTTATCGGCACGATTGACATCGATAAACCGCTGCTCTTTTTTGATCTTCAGTTCCTGACGTTTTGAGGTAGCCTCGCGGACTTCCAGTTCCTTCTCACGGGCCAAAACAAAACTGGAATAGTTCCCCCGATGAAAGATAACTTCATTATGATCGAACGCTATCACCTTGCTTACCACCCGATCCAGAAACGCCCGATCGTGAGAAGTGACAATCACCGCCCCCTGATAGCTTTTGAGATATTCCTCAAACCAGATGCACGATTCGATATCGAGGTGGTTGGTGGGCTCATCCAGCAGGAGCAGATCGGGATTTTGCAGCAGCAGCTTGCCCAGTTCAGCCCGCATCAGCCAGCCGCCGCTGAATTCGTTTAGCGAACGGTTGAAATCGGACTCTGCAAATCCCAGCCCTGAAAGGATTTTTTTGGCTTCATGTTCTGCATCGTACCCTCCGGCGGCTTCGAAACGGTGCTGAAGTTCCCCCAGTTCGCGCATCAATTCCGGGGATCTATCCTCCGCCAGTTCTTCCTGCAAAAGCTGTATCCGGTGTTCCATGCCTTTCAATTTGCTCGAAGCGCCGGCAACATCATCCAGCAATCGTTTCCGGGAAAAAGGATGAATATCCTGTTCGAGGTAACCGATGGTCGTCCC
This sequence comes from Dehalococcoidia bacterium, assembly GCA_041300025.1. GTDB lineage: Bacteria > Chloroflexota > Dehalococcoidia > SZUA-161 > SpSt-899 > JBGLNL01. The sequence continues at coordinate 834,854 of JBGLNL010000001.1, forward strand.
TTTATGCATGGTTACTTCCCCTGAATCGGGGCTGGTATTTCCGGCGATGATTTCGAAAAAAGTGGTCTTCCCCGATCCATTCGGCCCGATGATGGCGATCCGATCCCGGGCACTGACATTCATAGAAATATCAGAAAACAGGGTTCTGGCACCGTAAGATTTGGAAAGACTGGATATGGTCAGCATGCTTTAAATTGACGGCTCCGCTAAACAATCATACAATAGGCATTAAGATAAAGGAAGCGCAAAACTGGGTACTAGTAACCCGGCAATTATAAAAGGACATCATTATATTTCATGTCCAGTCTGTCCGAAAACAGGTGCAGGACGTTTCCTGCCGGGTAAGGGTGAAATCCCCTGATTTGCAATTTATGAGATCACAATAGAATCAGCCGGGCCTGCATTTCACCCTCCCTTTTATCCCTCCCGTCGAGGGAGGGAGGGGGATTGAAAAAGAGGTGCGGAATTCTTCCTTTTGGGGGTTTTGGGGGCGTCCCCCAATACAAACTTCCCCCATGAGTGGGGGATTGAGGGGGCTGAAAAATAGTTTTCGGACAACCTGCCATAGGGGAAGTGGGGGAACACACCCCTTAGTCCCCTCTCAAGAGGGGATTTGGATTCCGGCTCGGAGGCCGGAATGACATATCAGATTTAATTGCCGGTTTAATAACAATAAAGAGAGGGCATCATGACGAATAATGATAACTGGGACGACGAAGTAGATGTAATTGTGGTTGGATTCGGGGGCGCCGGTGGGGCCGCTGCCCTGGAAGCTGCTGACAATGGCTCAAGCGTACTGGTGATCGAACGTTTCAGCGGCGGCGGCGCCACTAAGGCCAGCGGAGGAATCGTGTATGCCGGCGGGGGAACACCTTATCAGAAAGAGGCCGGTTTCGAAGATACTCCCGAAAATATGTTCAACTACCTCAAAAATGAAGTCCATGATGCGGTAAAGGATGAAACGCTCCGGGCCTTCTGCGAGCAAAGCGCCGAAAACATCGGCTGGCTTGAGGCTCAGGGGATCTGTTTTCATTCAACATGCTGCCCTTTCAAAACATCCTATCCCCCCGACCCATACCATCTATATTTCTCCGGAAACGAATCCTTCCCCCCTTATAATGCTAATTCGATTCCGGTGCCAAGGGGGCATCGCCCCAAAGGGAAGGGATTACCGGGTTATGTAGTATTCGACTCCTTGAAGCGATCGGCACTTAAAAAAGGCGTCAGGTTGAAATATCGCAGCAAAGCCCGGCAACTGATTACTGATAAAGAAGGCAATGTTATCGGGCTGGAATTTTCCTCGATTCCAGCGTATTCCATTTTCAACTTGCTTCACCGATTCATCACCTGGTTAAACTACAAAATGCGCTATATTGCCATCAGTATGCCGGCAACAAATAATCTGTTCAGCCCGGTCTACAGACTCCTCGAGTTAAGGGGCCGCAGGAAACGGGTTCGGGCAAGAAAAGGAGTAATTCTGGCAGCAGGCGGATTCGTTTTCAACCGAAGTATGATAAAGGAGATCGCTCCACGCTATCTGCCGGGCCCTCCGCTGGGAACACTGGGGGATGATGGGAGCGGGATAAAGATGGGCGAAAAAGTGGGTGGCACAACCGCTCATATGAATCGTATTTCCGCCTGGCGATTTCTCACCCCTCCGGAATCGTTTGTCAAGGGAGTCATGGTCGATCAGAAAGGCAAACGAATCTGCAACGAGCAATTGTATGGTGCCCAAATGGGCGAATGCATGGTCGAAGGCCACGAAGGCAGAGCATGGCTGATAATAGATTCCGAAATCTGGAAAACGATCAGGCGCGATACCGGATGGGGCAAGGCCCGATGGTTCCAGACCATGAGCGCTCTGGGTAACCTGTATTTTAACCGGAAAAAAGCTGACTCCATTGATAAGCTTGCCAGCAAGGCGCATATTCCGCCGGACAGCCTCAAGGCAACTCTCGAATCTTATAACGAAGCGGCACGCACCGGTCACGAAGATGCCCTGGGCAAAGCTGCCCATCACGTTCAGCCAATCGTCAATCCGCCATTTTATGCCATCGACTGCTCGCTGGGAAACAGAACCTTTCCCTGTGCCACTATCACACTGGGCGGATTGGTCGTTGATGAGGAAACGTCGGAAGTCAAAAGGCAAGACGGCTCTATTATTAAAGGCCTGTATGCAATCGGGAGGAATGCTGCTGGAATACCTTCGCGGGGTTATGTAAGCGGCCTGGCCATTGCACATTGCGCGTTCTCCGGCAGGCAGGCCGGAAAGCATGCTGCCAGCAAAGAAAATAAATGAAAACGATAATTCAATGCCCGGAAATCTTCAAAAAATATATACCGAGGTCCCCGAGACCTACGAATTCCTGAACCACCTGCTTACTTTCTGGCTGGATATCTTATGGCGCAGAAAAGCCGCAAGGATTGCCACCGCTTCAGGCGGAAAGCGCTGGCTGGATGTGGGCATCGGCACCGGGGAGATGGCCGCCAATCTGCACCGTCTGGCATCTGACGACACCCGAGTAATCGCTATTGACTTCTCCCTGCCCATGATGCGGGAAGCTATGGGGAAAGCGGAGGCAAAGGGGATTATCTTTATTCTGGCCGAAGCTGCGCATCTTCCCTTCGGGAACAATTCTTTCGATACCATCACAATCTCATTCGCATCTCGCAACATCGATAGTTCCGGCAAAGGGAATCTCCTGAAATGTTTCGAGGAATTCCATCGAATTCTGAAGCCGGGGGGAATCTTAGTCAATCTGGAAACCAGCCAGCCAAAGCACAAGCCAATCCGTCGATTATTTCATTTATATGTGGAATTAGCCGTTTACCGTGTAGGCAAACTGATTTCCGGTTCGAATGCTGCCTATTCTTATCTGGCGAATTCGATGCGCCGCTTCTACAGTCCCGAAGATCTCGCGGATATCATACTTCAGGCAGGTTTTTCAGAGGTGGACTTCAAACGATTGCTGCTGGGCGCTGCCGCCATCCACCGGGCGAAGAAGTAAAAACTGTTATTCTCTGCGAGAATTTCCCCTTCAACTTCTCCTATAGCATCATCTGGCTAATCTCCCCGGATATGGTATAGTATTCGAGGGATTTCAAAATGCAAAGAAAAAAACAAATTGTTATGTTCATGATGGCCATCGCTGCCGCTTTGCTGCTATGTGCCTCATGCTCAAGTTCCGAGCCTCAATCCACTCAGGAACCCGGTCAAAAAGAGACAACGGCAAAAACCATCGATACGCCAGAGGGTTCCGATCCGATAAACCTGACCTCAACTCAGGCAGCTCAACTGGCATATACCGAAGCATTGAAATGGCATAAAGATGCGGTTCTATGGGATATTGATGTCAGGGGCAATTCATTTCATTACGACTGGACCAATACCGATAAAGCCTGGCAGTGGCAGGCCACTTTTACAAGCTATGAGACCCCCGAAATATACTTTGTATATATTACAAACGGGGAAAAGCTGGACCTTCTCACCGGAGAAAGAGGAAATCAGCGCAAAATCGATATCAATCCTGCTTTGCCGAAAGATAAACCGCTGATGACCATGAAGCAGGCCATTGGTGTTGCAATACAAAATGGTGCCCCCGTCGGCTTCCTTCCAGAAAACGCTGCGTACTCAATTGTGAATTTCAGCGAAGAGCAACCAGTGTGGGCTTTCGGCTACGAAATACCTGTATCGGAAAACGCGGAAGAACGCCATTTTTATTACGTTGATGCGACAACCGGCAAGTTCGACAGGGCAATCTACCGAAACGATGACAACGATGAAATAACCAGAGCTGATCTAATCGTTCAAGGAAGTGAAATCCCGTCCCTCTCCTGGAAACAGGATCAGCGCAATACGATATACAAGTTCTTTACCCTGCTGAACGAAGGCAATACGAAGGCTGCTCTTGAGATGATGGACGATTCCATGAAATCCTCAAAGAATGCCGAACAGATGTGGGCCGACAGCTTCAACAGTATCGTTCCCATAAAATTATTCCCGTTCATTTACGAATCGAGCAAAGAAAACTGGACGGATCAGCAGCAGGCATTTGAGATCAAGATTCTGGTCGACGATGATGAAGATGCCGGCCAGTACGGCTGGGATTCGGGAGAAAATACCCGATGGGTCTCGCTCACCAGAGCCGATAGTTCCTGGCTGATATCAGAAATCGCTACGAGTCCACCCTTAATCAATGACTAGAACGGCGCGTTGAAAACCGTGTCGGCTATGCCTTTATTGATCTCCACCAGCGAAAAGGTCTGTGTCACTGCATTAAGAGCGGTTGGTTTCGTTCCGTAAGAATCTTTCCCGTATAACACATGATTCAGAACCGAATCGTTATCAACCTTGTATTCGACCCGGGTCACATAATAACCGGCCTGGGCATTATCGTTCTTGTAGAATGCATCGATCTCAATTGAGAAAATGACCGATTTACCGTCACCGGATGTCTTGCTGGTCGCCTTCAAAAAATCCTGACCAAACATATTAGTGTAATATTCAGGCGGCATAATCGATGGGAAAGAGTGTTTTGTATCATGCATGTAGTATAGGGCTGCGCCATTAGAGACGATCAAAGACCGAGGCCCATTGCTTCTGGAATCATCGATCCGAACTTTTTCACCCTTCATCCAGATTTCAAACTGGGTGGGGCCATCTTTCATTCCATCGGCGGTAACGGATGAATATTCCCCTTTCAAATGCAGGTCTGAGGTTCCGATCTGATTTAGTTAGTCGCTGCCGCGAAATTGAAAATTTCGTTTCTGTAGAGTACTGGTCCCTTGAGGCTGAACTTAAGAAAAAGGATTCCTCTTTTCGGGCAGATTTGATAGGAATCGGGAAAGCAAAAAAAGTATCAATCGGCAGTAAAGAGGAAGCAGATAAGATTTGCGCTGTCCTGAAAGGCGCGCAATATAGCGTTTCCAGTATCCAGCGGAAGAATGTTCCAAAACAGCCTGTAGCTCCGTTTATTACCAGCACCCTGCAACAGGAAGCATGGCGCAAGCTTCGCTTCAGCGCCAAGCGAACGATGAATGCCGCACAATCCCTTTACGAGGGAATTTCTATTGATGGGGGAGAGCCGACCGGCCTCATAACCTACATGCGTACCGATTCCACTCACGTTGCAAGTCAGGCGATAACGGAAACGAGAGATTATATAACCGGCAAATATGGCCCCGATTATTTGCCTGCCAAAGCGCGCCTTTTTACAAAGAAGGTCAAGGGTGCTCAGGAGGCGCATGAAGCCATCCGTCCCACTTCAGCAAATCGCGAGCCGGCGATGATCAAATCCCATCTTACTGCGGACCAGTTCAAGCTTTACGATCTGATCTGGAAGCGGATGGTTGCCAGTCAGATGGCCCCGGCTATCTACGATACGACCACTGTAAATATTCTGGCCGACGCCAGTACGGAAAAATATTTCTTCCGGGTCATCAGTTCGCCTCTTGCGTTCCCCGGTTTTCTTGTCCTTTACAGTGAAGGCAGAGATGATGATGAAGAGAAGGAAACAAAAACCGGGCTTCCGGAGCTGGGAGAAGGGGATCATCTTGATCTGGCAGGGCTCTTCCCGGAGCAGCATTTCACCAAGCCTCCTCTAAGATATACTGAAGCTACATTAATCAAAGCGCTTGAGGAAAATGGCATCGGGCGGCCCAGTACTTATGCACCGATTATTTCCACAATACAGGACCGCGATTATGTCGCAAAAGAAAAAGGTCATTTCAAACCCAATGAGATGGGATTTATCGTTACTGATTTGCTGGCTGATCATTTCCCGGATATCGTGAGTACCGAGTTCACTGCCAAGATGGAAGAGAGACTGGATGATATTTCTTCGGGCAAAGTTAAGTGGGTACCCACTCTGGGGGCATTTTACAAGACTTTCGCCGCTGAACTTGAGAAGGCCTATGCAAATATGCCGACAACACGGCCTGCCGCCGAATCAACTGACGAAATATGTGAAAAATGCGGCAGTCCGATGGTTATCAAGCGGGGAAGATATGGTAGATTCATGGCATGCAGCAACTTCCCTACTTGCCGTAACGCCAGACCATTACAGACTACCATCGATGCCATTTGCCCAAAATGTGGTGGCAAGCTTGTCGAAAAGAGAACTAAACGGAAAAAAGTTTTTTATGGTTGTGCCAATTACCCAAAATGCGATTTTGCGGTGTGGGAAAAACCGCTCTCGATTCCCTGCCCTGAATGCAAAGGTCTGCTGATCCCCAGCAAAAAAAATAACACGGTCAAATGTGCCCAGTGCGGATTTGAAGGCAACATGGAGGAGATTCAGGAAAAAGAATCGGCGTTGACCTTATAGAAGGATCAGTGCATGCAGGAACTGCTCGATAAGTACGTTCGGCATCTGGAAGTAGAACGGGGGTTGTCTCCCTTTACAATCCGGAACTATTCCACGGATATACGCCATTTTCTTAAATTCCTCGAACTGGAAAATATCGGCTCGCTGGAAGAAATCGATCATTCCGTTATCAGGAATTACCTCGGACAGCTCCTTGATAATGGCACGGTAAGGGCCAGCATCTCGCGGAAAATGAGCGCCCTCCGTTCTTTCTTCTTATATTTGAATCGAGAGGGGGAACTCGAAAACGAACCCTTGAACAGGATATCCGGCCCCAAGATGGAAAAGCGTCTCCCCTCCTTCCTCACTTCTGAGGAAATAATCTCTCTTTTGAGCGCCCCTGATAGCTCAACTCCTCAGGGACTCAGGGACCGGGCCATTCTGGAATTGCTCTATGCCTCCGGTTTGCGAATTAGCGAGATCGTTTCCCTCGATGAAAGCAGTGTGGATATAGCATCCAGGCAAATCCGGGTCTGGGGAAAGGGATCAAAAGAGCGAATGGTTCTCATGGGCCAGCCGGCTGCGGGAGCAATTACTGATTACATTAAATATGGAAGAATCAAGCTTCAGGGATTGGAAAGCACCGATGCCCTGTTCCTGAACCGATACGGCAATCGGATAGCCGAGCGGCGCATCCAGTACCTGTTGAAAAAATATGCACGGCAGGCAGGGATCATCAGGCGAGTGCATCCCCACATGCTGCGCCATACCTTTGCCACTCATATGCTCGATGGCGGCGCAGACCTGAGGGTCGTTCAGGAGCTTCTGGGACATTCCAGCCTCTCCAGCACCCAGATATATACGCATGTAACCCGCAGCCAGATGCGGAAAAGTTATCTGGAAGCACATCCGAGGGGAAAAGAGGAAACTAAGATCGTCAGGAAACAGGAGCCGGAAATGGATTCCCCGGTTCCTCCGTCAGAGGGGTAGATTCTATTTTATAATGATGTTATTCTTATATTGCTATATCAGGTGGTAAATGCAGAGTTGCCACAATTCTGACAACTGAAAACAGATTACTGAGAACTATTATGCGAATACTTATTATCAATGGCCCGAATTTGAATATGCTCGGCAAGCGTGATCAAACACACTATGGCAGCAAAACGCTGAATGAAATTAACGAAGCTCTAATATTGCGGGGAAGAGAACTTAATGTTGAGATTATAACTTTCCAGTCAAATCACGAGGGATCGATCATCGATTTCATTCAGGAGCAATCCCCTCATGCAAACGGAATTATTATCAATGCCGGAGCGCTGACCCATTACAGCTATTCCCTTATGGATGCGCTGAATGATGCTCAGTTGCCTGTTATCGAGGTTCATATCTCAGATATCAATTCCCGGGAGAAATTCCGGCAAAAATCGGTCATCAAGCCGATAGCCAAAAAGCAGATCAGCGGACATGGATGGCAGGGATACATAGAGGCGCTGGATTTGTTAATCAATACATAAGCGGCAGGTTGCAAATCCGCCCTATCTGGCGGGGCGATTCCAGAGTTCATCACCATACAGCAATCTGGCAATACGTGCCATGTTGTCAACCGCCTCCTGCAATCCGCTTCGTCCCGAACTCAGGTACAGAAGATTTGCCAGTGTCAGGCGCTCCAAAGTCCCCCTGACATGTTCGGCATCCTTAATTCCCTCTTCATCTATAACCATACTCAGAAGAGAGGGCAGCAGTTGTTCAACCTCGACATGAGATACAACCGATACGTAATTCGGGGAAGTAAGCGTGTTGAGTGTGGCAGCGATCAGGTTCGGGTTCTTTTGCGCTTCTTCGAAGATGCTGGCAAAGACGGCCGTAATCCTCTGTCCCACGGTATTTCCGGAAGGAACGCGACTCTGCAGACGCTCTATCAGTGAAAGGCCCCACGCCAGAGCCATATCGTTAATCAGGTGCTCGCGAGAGGAATAATAGCGGTAGAGGGTGACTCGCGAAACCCCTGCCTTTTCCGCCACAGTTTGCATGTTCAGCACCTCGCTGCCTTGGCCGGAAATAATCTGGCGCGTGGCCGCCAGTATCCGGTCGCGCCGCTTAATTTGGGCCGGGCTGAGTTTCCGCCTGATCGTATGAGTAACCATCAAATGTGCTCCATCACTTTGCGTTGTACCTGATTATAACACAAAACGAAACAGGTGTATTGACATCTGTAACAGTAATGATATAATATCAAAATGATACACGTGTAACAAAATCAACGTAGTTCAGGAGGAGAGGATGACTGACATGAAAGACTACAGCGGAGCCTTCAGTCCCCAGATAACCCTGGCGGATTTTGATAAGGATGTGCTTGTGAAGATGTGGCATTCATCCAGCATGTGCTTTGCATTAAGGATGGGTGAATGGTATTACATGCTCCGGGAAAAAGCCGGGCCGGAAGCTGCTAAACAGATTACACGGGATGTGTGGATGCGGGGCAAGACCCTCGACTATGAAGAGCGATATGTGGCAGCCGGGGTGGGTATACCGGATCGGGATTTGATTGGCCTGCTCAAGTCCATGCAGTGGGATATCGGCCAGCAGGGAATCATCGATACCACCCTTGAACTGGTCGATAACAATCCTTATCACGGCCGGGCCACGATTCACAAGTGTCCCCTGTATGAGATGTGCTGGGGCAGCGGCGATTTTGAGTTGATGGAACTGGTCTGCAATGGAGTCTGTTTGCACGGATTTGAACAAATAGGGCGCTGGTATAATCCGCACATTCAGTCGGTGACTACCAAACTGCCTGAGTACGAAAAGACAGAGCAACCGGACCCGATGCCGTGTCAATGTGAATTCTTCATTCCGGGTAAATCCGGGAAAGTGGATGTTACCACATTGGAAGAGTATTCCGGCCCGGAGTTGGCTGATTACAGTGGGCCCTTCCTGCCCGGAAGGAACACCGATGAAAATGCTAAGAAGTTTTCCAAGAAAGTGCTGGCAGGCATCATCGAGGCGGCGGGGAAACATGAGTCGGCGCTGACCAGCCAGTACTGCGCCTGGGCCGATGTTCGATTGGGTACCGAGGCCGCTTACGCCATGGACAGAGACCAGTCAGTCAGGAGCCTGATTACCGATATGGGGATGGTGATGGATGGCTTCGGAATTGCCGGAGAAGATGTCGAAACCTTGTTCAAGTGCCTGCAGGTGATGAGCGGGCGCATCGGCAAAATGCCTGAAGTCGAGTTCGATCTGAAAAACAATAAGCATGGCATATTAACGGTCAACAGGTGCCGCTCCCTGGAATACTGCAAGAAATACGGCCGAACGATTCACCAGGAACACCTTTGCCACGGCATCTGCGCCGATGGTTTTCCGACCGTTGCCAGTGTGATTAATCCGTCCATAAAAGTGACCCCCCTGAAAATGCCGGCTCGCCAGCGCAATGGCTGGGAAATTCTAAAAGAGGAAAAGGTCATTGATGGGGATCAGGCACGGGCTTTAGTCTATGAACTCATGAAAGAAACCGACTGGCCCACGCTTGGTCCAGTTGCCTGTCAATGGGAATTCAAAATGGATTAGCACCGCCGTCGAATTCTATGAAAGGTTCACGCAGGGCGCAGTTTCGAAATCTACCATCTACTCATATCTCATGGCATCTATCGGGTTGAGGCGGGAGGCCCGGATGGCCGGATAATACCGAACCCGATCACGGCCCTGCTGACAGCCCGAAGGAAAAAGGCGTATGCTATGATTCTGCGCCATTCGGAAGGTTAGCGGACACCTCTTTTTTAAGACACGTAAATTCCTGCAAAAAAGTGTTGACCTTGAAAACTGTTTGCAGTATGCTTGATTTGATTAATGATGATCTCCTCTCTCAGCTTCGATTTTAGGAACTTCTTCACCCCTTTGCAAAATGGAGAAAGAGGCAAATTAGAACTGTGGGGCCATCCCCGGGCCACAAAAGGAACCTCTTATGCAGAGGTTCTTTTAATTCACTCCCGATTATGATGGAGGAGATTACCTTTTTCTGTCATAATATCCGGAACGGCCAACACTGGGCGCTCGCCTCTGGGGTTGGTTCCGCTTCCAAAACCATTCTCTTTTCAACTTGCTGCCGGGAGGGCAATAACGGGTAAGTCTGCCAATCCAAGATCAGTCTACTATGATTTGTGCCAAAGTCGAGTTACTACCATGGTTAATATATGTTTTTCAAGCAACTGACGCCGGGCATCATACTATCTAAATCCGGGGGTCCATGCCCACAACGCCATCAGGCAACGCTGAAGAAATGATCCAAAATGAAATACCAGCAGCATCAAATTTCGAATGAGGATAGAAATGAACCATAAAATTCCGAAGCCGAAAAATCCAATGCGAAAAACCGGACCTTCTCCCGAAAAACGGCTGAAAACCCTTGGCCCGGTATCTGACCTTGAACGGCATCTCCCGGTCGAGTGGTGGAAAACCCTTTTCAACGCCGTCTATCTTAAGACCGATGGCGACGTTGTCGAAAACAAGGAAAATACGGTAAACGACATCGACCGTCTCATTCTCCACGCGGATCTCAAGCCTGAGCACGTCATACTGGACCTGTGCTGCGGGCAGGGCCGCCACGCACTGGAACTGGCATCACGCGGATTTAAGAATGTAGTCGGTCTGGACCTTTCGCGCTATCTCGTTCGACTTGCCAAACGCCGTGCCAAGCAGGCAAACTTGCCGATAACGTTTCGGGAAGGCGACGCGCGAAAACTCCGGTTTCCGGAAGGGTTCTTTGATTGCGTGGCGATCATGGGCAATTCCTTCGGCTACTTTGAGCACAACGAGGACGACCGCAAAGTTCTTTCATCCATCTGGCGAATTCTGAAACCCGGCGGAAGAATTGTGCTGGATATCGTTGACGGCGACTGGATGCGCGGGCACTTCGAACCACGTTTTGCTGGAAACCGTGCGGGAAGCTCAGGCTTCCGGGGAAATTAAAACCAGGGAAGAAGCCCTGGATATTGCTAGAAAGGAGTTCGACAAGAAACATGCGAACCAGAGATAAAGTACTACTTTTGTTAACAGTGGTCCTGACAGCCCTGGCGCTGATGACCCTGTTCTGGCCATCTTTTGGGGAAGCTATGAACAGGGACGGATTGCAATTGGGGCTGGAACTGGAGGGTGGCGCTCACCTGGTATATGAAGCCGACTTCAGCGAACTCCCTGAAGATACTGATCCCGATGATGCCATGTCAGGAGTTATGGCAGTAATTGAAAAACGTATCAATACCTACGGAGTGAGCGAACCGGTAATTCAGAAGATAGGGGAAGATCGCATACTGATTCAGATTCCCGGAATCGATGATCTGGAAGAAGCGAAGGCGCGCATCGGGGAAACCGCTCTGATCAAATTCAAGGAATTCGTACTGATTGAACCGGAAAACGGGGGAACCCCTGCTCAGACAACAGGCTCCGGAGTAACCACTTCTCCCGTTACTATAATCCCAATCGAAGGCCCCTTAAGTGAAATTCCGGAGTTCAAAGGGGGCAGTCCCGTTTTCTTTGCCCTTCTGCCCGATGAAGACGGGAATATGGATTTGACGGAGGTTCCCAAGGAAGAAGCAAAATATAAAGCGATCCCGGCGACCGGTGTGATAGGCGGCAAAGAGATTGAACTCACCAGCCAGTATTTCAAAGGGAAAGTGGAGGTCAGAACATATTCCAGCAACAGTCAGCCTGAACTTTACTTTGAATGGAACAGCACCGGAGCCGAACTTTTCCAACAGATCACTACCCGCCTTTCAGCAAAGGAGGAAAACTCTGTAGAAAGAAGGCTGGGAATATTTGTGGGCAATGTTTACGAGGATGCCCCTCACGTGAATGAACCAATACGTGAGAGCGGAGTTATTACCGGCCTGTCTTACGATGAAGCCACACACCTGCAAAACTTCCTTAATGCCGGCCGCATTGATGTCCCGCTGCATACGATCGAACAGCATGATGTGGATCCAACGCTGGGCGATAAGTTTGTTGACTGGAGCATCCAGGCTGGTATAATCGGCATGCTGCTGATAATCTTTTTCCTGATAGTTTACTACCGAATGCCGGGCGCAGTGGCAAGCATAGCTCTGCTGATTTACGCCGCTCTGGTACTTGCAATATTCCAGTTGTGGCCCATTACTCTGACTCTCGCCGGTATTGCCGGTTTCATTCTCTCCATAGGAATGGCGGTTGACGCTAATGTGCTCATCTTTGAACGAATGAAAGAGGAAATCAGGGCCGGTCGCACCCTGCGCGCATCGATGGAACTCGGTTTCAACCGGGCATGGTCAGCCATCCGCGACAGCAATGTCTCCACTCTTATAACCTGCCTGGTTCTAGGTATCATGGGGAACAAGCTGGGAGCACCATCGGTGGAAGGATTCGCCTGGACACTCGGAATCGGCGTGCTTATGAGCATGTTTTCCGCCATAGTAATTACCAGAACTTTAATGCGCTTTTTAGGCACCACCGGTGTGGTTAACCAGCGAGCGCTTTATATCTCTGCTATGCAGGAAAAAATGCTCTCCGGGGAGGGTCGTTAACATGTTTAATTTTGTAAATAACAGAAGATACTACTTTGCGCTTTCATCTGTGGTGATAATCTGCGGGATTATATTTGCTATCATTTCCGGATTACCATGGGGGATTGAATTCACCGGCGGCTCGATAATGACAATAGGTTTCGATGAACCAGTAGAAAAAGATAACATAGCAAGTTTATTTGCTGACAAGGGGCACCCGGAAGCGCAGATTCAGAGCATTGAAACCGATGAAACCAAATGCGGATACATAATTCAGACTAAAGAGTTGACCGATGCGGAACAGACACAGATAGCCAACTCTCTCAGGGAAATCGGCATGACCGGCGAACTGGAATTCGATTCGGTATCCAATCCCATTGCCGACGAAAAAGCCCGGGGAGCTGCCATTGCGGTGGTGATTGCCGCCGTCGCCATCCTGATTTATATTTCCTGGGCTTTTCGCAAACTCCCCAAACCATTCCGATATGGGACATGCGCCGTCATCGCTCTAATACATGACGTTCTGGTAGTTATAGCCTTTTTTGCCATATTCGGCAGCACTCTCAATCTGGAAATCAATCTGATTTTCATCACCGGACTGCTCACCGTTATCGGCTACAGTGTGAACAATACAATCGTAGTTTTCGACCGCATCAGGGAGAACCTGGGGAAAGCAGGACGGCAGGGTTTCACCACCGTGGTCAACAACAGCCTGATGGAAACCCTCAGCCGTTCCCTGAATACCAGCCTGACCACGCTGATGGCGGTGGCATCAGTTTACCTCTTTGTAGGCGAAAACATCGAAAGCTTCATGCTGGTCCTGATTGTAGGGATTATTGCGGGAACATACAGCTCACTCTTTATTGCCAGCCAGTTGCTAATAGTCTGGGAAACCGGTGAGTTTGGGAGACTATTCAGGCGAACACAAACAGCTTAATTACCATCGTTACTGCCTGCTTTTTTTGATCGCAGGGGCGCGGCAACGCCGCGCCCTTTTCGTTATGTGATATCTTCTTCTTCAAATGCCCATCAGTCACCCTCTATGAAAGTGGAGTGCTTTCCCCCTTCTTGTCAAGGTGGATAGTGGAATCTAAACCGAGTCAGCCACCAGTTGCACGCCATTCGAAGCAGTGATAGAATCCAGTCAAGATGGCAGATCATATGCATCAGGCCCTTTCCCTTGCAAGGAAAGCTCTCGGCAACGTCAGCCCGAATCCAGCAGTAGGAGCGGTAGTTCTGAACAAAGAAGGCCAAATCGTCGGGCAGGGATATACCCAACCTCCCGGCTCAGCTCACGCCGAGATAGTGGCGCTTAAACAGGCCGGAGAAGCAGCCAGGGGCGGCACGATGTACGTAACTCTCGAACCGTGTTGCCATTACGGAAAGACTCCCCCATGCACCAAAGCGATCATCACCAGCGGCATCCGAGAGATTCATATAGCCACACTGGACCCTAATCCACTGGTAGGAGGGAAAGGAAAGGTCATACTGGAAGCGGACGGCATCCGAATGTATGTTGGCGAATGCCAGGAGGAAGCCAGAGATCTCAACGAAGCATATCTGAAATTCATCACTACCGGCCAGCCTTTTGTTACGGCCAAGTTCGCTATGAGCCTCGATGGAAAGATCGCTACCAGAAATCACAATTCCAAATGGATCAGCAACGAGTGGTCACGGGAACGTGCCCATCGGTTCCGATGGGAAACGGATGCCATCATGGTAGGAGTCAACACCATACTGGCAGATAATCCTCAACTCACCGCGCGAACGCTCAACGGAAACCGTGAACCGCTCCGCGTTATCGTAGATAGCCGGGGACAAACCCCCACCGATGCAAAAGCGCTGGAAAATCCAAAGAGAGTACTCATAGCAACCACCGAAGCGATGCCCCCATCTCAACTGGATGAATACACAGCGCATGGAGTCGAAGTGGTAAACTTCCCTTCAAAGGAGGGCCACGTCGATCTGGCCGAACTCCTGAGGGCGCTTGGAAAACGGGAAATTACCAGCGTGATGGCAGAGGGCGGCGGGACATTGATGGGTTCCCTTTTCGATGACGACCTCGTTGATAAAGTCGTTGCCTTTATCACTCCAATGATTATCGGCGGCAAAGACGCAATACCCCCCGTTGCCGGTAAAGGCGTGGAACTGATATCACAGGCGCTAAAACTGAAACGGAGTCGGATAGAACAGTTCATGGATGATATAATGGTTATGGGATACACAAGGAACCTTATGAATAAGTGGTGACTCTGGGTATGGGGATATCACACAACTTCAAATAATTTCCCCATGATTTGGCGGGGGGTTGATCAGAGATTCCAAAAAGTTGATAACATGTTCACCGGAATAATAGAAGAAAAGGGCACCATAAAATCCATCGGGCACAATAAACTGCTCATTTCCGCCCGGAAGGTGCTGGAGGGAACCGTCCCCGGTGACAGCATTGCCGTTAATGGCGCATGCCTCACAGTCGTTGAAAAGAGTGATCAAAGCTTCTCTATTGAAATCATGCCGGAAACACTGCGCCGTACGAGTCTGGGTAATTTGCGCCCCGGAGATTATGTCAACCTCGAAAGGGCTCTGAAAGTGGGAAGCCGGATGGGTGGCCATTTTGTGCAGGGACATGTAGATGACACTGGGAAAATTAGCTCGCTGATACCTGAAAGCGACGCGATCCTGATGAAGATTTCCGCCCCGGCACGCATCATGCGATACGTGGTTGAGAAGGGCTTCATTGCGGTTGAAGGAATAAGCCTGACCGTCACCACATGTGATGCTGCCTCATTCATGGTATCACTGGTCACCTTCACCAGAGAGCACACCACACTCGGTTCGAGGAAACCCGGTGATTCGGTTAACCTGGAAGTTGACATCATCGCCAAATATGTGGAGCATCTGGCCGGAGGGGACAAATCGGGGATAACCGCCGAATTTCTGGCAGAACACGGCTTTATTTAGCGGTTTTGCGCCTTGCTTTCGTTGACTTATTTCCACTCAGATACTAAACTGTAGATACATTCGGAGGAATCGATATGGGATTAACTACAATTGAACAAGCAATTGAGGATTTGAAGGCCGGCAAAATCATTATTGTCGTCGATGACGAAAGCCGGGAAAATGAAGGGGACCTGATGATCGCTTCGGAGAAAGTCACTCCTGAGGCAATCAATTTCATGGCCAAGTATGCGAGAGGGCTTGTGTGCGTACCTCTGACTGCAGAAAGAATCGAAGAACTCGGAATCCCGATGATGGTGAGACATAACACTTCACATTTCGATAGCGCTTTTACTGTATCAGTTGAAGCCAAGAATAAAGTAACCACCGGCATTTCTGCGGCTGATAGAGCTATTACAGTTAAAACCCTGATTGATCCTAATACCAAAGCGGAGGATGTAGCCTATCCCGGTCACATGTTCCCGCTGCGGGCTAGAAATGGGGGGGTACTTGTGCGTGCCGGGCATACCGAGGCGGCAATCGACCTTGCAAGACTGGGGGGATTATATCCTTCGGCAGTTATCTGTGAGGTAATGAACGAAGATGGCACAATGGCACGTTTGCCCGACCTGGAAAAAATAGCCGAAGAACATGGGCTTAATATTATCAGTGTTGAGCAACTTATCGCTTACCGCCGCCTCCATGACAAGCTGGTGCAAAAGGTGACGGAAGCCCATTTACCAACCAAATATGGCGATTTCACCGCCGTTGCATATAGAAGTATAATCGATCCGGATGAACATGTTGCTCTGATAAAAGGTGATATTGCCAACAGCAAAGAGCCAGTACTGGTAAGAGTGCACAGCGAATGTCTTACAGGGGATGTATTTGGCAGCCTCAGATGTGATTGTGGAGATCAAATTCGCATAGCCATGGAGGCTATTGAAGCTGAAGGCAGAGGCGTTTTCCTGTATATGCGCCAGGAAGGAAGGGGAATTGGGTTGCATAATAAACTGAAAGCATATGCGCTTCAGGATGGGGGATTGGATACGGTTGAAGCTAATCTGCAATTGGGATTCCCGGCAGACCTTCGTGATTATGGTATCGGCGCACAAATACTGAGCGACCTTGGGGTACGTGAAATGAGGCTTCTCACCAACAATCCCAAAAAAGTAGTCGGGCTGGATGGCTATGGTCTGCGGGTAGTTGAAACCGTACCCATTCAGGCCCCGCCACATCCAGAGAACATGTGCTATCTGGAAACCAAGAAAAAGAAGATGGGACATTTGATCGACATAACTTGGTAAACATCGCGATGGCTTGGATATTCCAAGCTTTAGGAAGGAGGAAACATTGGGAAAAGAATATGAAGGAATGCTGATCGGGGAAGGCCTGAAGTTCGGGCTGGTTGTCTCCCGGTTCAACGAACTGATTACCGGCAAACTTCTGGAAGGGGCCATGGATGCTCTTTCACGTCATGGGATAAAAGAAGAGGATATTGATGTTGCCAGAACTCCGGGAGCATTTGAGATTCCTCTTGTGGCCAAGAAAATGGCCCAAACAGGTAAATACGATGCTATCATTTGCCTGGGGGCAGTGATCAGGGGAGGAACGCCTCATTTCGACTATATAGCATCGCAGGTAAGCAAGGGTATTGCCAGCGCAAGCATGGAAACGGGATTGCCCGTAATTTTTGGCGTTATCACGGCTGATACTCTGGAACAGGCTATCGAACGCGCCGGCACCAAAATGGGCAATAAAGGCTTCCAGGCAGGTCTGAACGCTATCGAAATGGCCAACCTGCTAAAGGCTCTTTAAGGAACCTCTGATCAACCCCCTGTACAGGTTGTCTGAAAACTCTTTTTCAGCCCCCTCGATCCCCCAATCATGGGGGAAGTTTGTGTTGGGGGACACCCCCAAAACCCCCGGCAGGAAGACCCTAACCTGTAACCCTGTAGACCTTGTCTCCCTCTCTACAACGATCGGGCACCTTGATGCCAACAGCATCCCCTTGTTTGCCTTCTTCTACATTTGCGTTATCGATCTGCATCGATCCTGCCACAAACTGAATATCAGTAGTATGCCCTCTGATATGCAGCCTGTCCCCCGCCTTGATAGAGGCAATAAGGTCAATTCCTGCTACCATTGGTTTGGCAAAGAATTTGCTGACCGTGCCCACTTCTTCTTCCGGCATTTTGCACCTCCTTTTGCTTTTGAGAAGTCTAGCACCCCCTAAAAACTAAGTCAATGCCAATTATGTAAGAAACCCACATTCAACCATATCGGGACAATTGTAAACCATGAATTTTACGGGATGCCAACTAAAACGGAAACGGATGAGTTTCCGGGAAGGGGCCTCAACTGAATATCCCGGAAAGCACCCTGTACAGGTTCAGCTTATAGAGGCCTTAAAATATTGACAGTGAGAACCATTTATGTTCTACTAATTTAGTATTTATATATTCCTGACTATTCATACGGGGGACGTATTCATGGGCAAAATGGATGGGACTATAGCGCTTGTTACCAAATCAGGTAAAGGCATGGGAAGAGGCACAGCAATGTTTTTTGCTTCTGAGGGTGCATTTGTTATAGTTGCCGATAGTGATGTCGAAAACGGGGAAGAGACTGTGCAGAGGATTAAGGAAGCCGGAGGCAAGGCTGTCTTTATAGAAACAGACGTATCTGAAATATCTGAAATAGAAGCGCTTAACAACAAAATAGCAGAGGAATATGGTCACCTTGACGCCATCTCCTATTGCTAGGAATCATAAAAGCAATCAAGGCAAACAGGAAATCGGATACCACGCCGAATCAACCTTAAACATATCCTTCCGGGATGCATCTATCTCGTATACCCGAACATAACTGGCTGAGGTTCTTTTGGTATCCGTGAAACCATGCGGAGCACCATCGATATCGATCGAGAATGACTGTGCAGTCTCATAGATCAGTTGTGAATCAAATCGGTCTGCCATCCCTGCCGCAACTGTATCCTCTATAAAATTGAATAGAATATTCATAGAAAGAACGCCCAAATATCCAGACCCCGATTTCATAATGCTCTCAGCCTTTTCAGGATGATTTTTAATCAGCAACTCTTTTATAAAGTCGATATGTTCCGATTCATCGTTCCACCAGGGGCTGGTCTTGAAGAACAGCATATCATCAATTGCTCCCCATGCACCAGATTTATCGACCATATCTAAGAATGCCATCTGAGCTTCAATCCCAACAAACTTCGCCGAGTAACCTTCAGATCGGTACTTAAGGACAAATTGAGACATTAGCTGCGGTGGAATTACATAATCGCAATCCTTCAAAGATTCTATTTGCTCATCCCAGTCAAAAGTTAAATCCGTGAGGAAACCGCCTTCCCAATCGAATTGCCCCGGATTATCCAGACAATATTGTTCAGCCCCTGAGAAAAAAGTTTGCAAATTAGGTTCATCCCAGGCAGCACCACCTATTTTAGCAGGCCTATCCCGGGGAAAATCCGGGTCATTCTCCGCTATCCACTTGAGGACGGTATATCCAATGTCATCATTGAAAGTTGTCCCCAGACAAAAGACATATCCGGCAGGTATCAATCCCGCCTTGCTGGGCGGTAATGTCATCAACAACGTTTTGTTTTCATTGACTCGATCCCTGAGTTGCGCATCAACTCCCGGCACCCCGGTCAGAATAAAATCAGCCCCGTTTTGCATTAACCATTCGTATCCCACGGTATACCTGGATGGATCCAGCCTTGTATCATAATTAAGTAGTTCAAACTCGACTCCCGGAATAACATTCTCATCATTGTAGTAATTAATGATGTCATCCAAAGCCAAATTTATAATTTCCTGGGCCGGGAAATCCGAACCTTGTTCGCCGGCAATCAGACAGCCGGATCGCACCGGGTGGAATGGAACGGGCTTGATGATCATGGGCAACGGGTGGCGTCAGGTATTTATTTCTATAGCTTAAGCGCCGAGGATTTTCGCGAGACAAGGAAACTGGTGATGCTCAGGTAAAGACAACACCAACCAGCCGTTACAAACATTTTCCTATTTGAAACTCCCCGGCAGCTCACTGCCGGGGAATCTTCGATCTGTAAGGAAGAACACATTACTATTCGCTCGCTTACCCCGGGGCAAGCCCCAGAGAATGCGCTCGCTTTCAGATTCAAGGATATCGGAACCCCGGCATGACCGGGTTTCCGAAGGAAAGAATCGTCTAGCGATCCATTGAACACCTTTCTGCCAGGTCCATGCACTATTCCCTTGTTTTTTAATATTCATTTCACTACCATTATAATTATCATATAAATATCAATCCTCAAGCTGATTTATCTTCATTCCTGCGCCGAATCCAGTCTTCCCGCTGCCACACCAGCAGGGATCATTTCGTCCCAGATTGATAGCCTCCGGTGGAGGCTGGTTAAGAATCTTTCTCAGCAGGTTCACTGTTTTCTATTTCCCCCATTAAGCCAAAAACGGCTTGCCAAATTTTCAAGTCCGTTTTAATACTTACTAAAGATAACATCCGGCGACCCTGATGGTCAAATCAACTAAAAGACTGTATCGGCAGGCCCTTAGATTTCAAAGCCGCCGCCATTTGTGATATCCTGAAACTGAAATCAATGGAAATCTTGCTGGCTTATTACTCTCGAAACGGGCATACGCAAAACGTCACCGAAGCCATTAAAGCAGAACTTGATCTGCGTGGGCATAACATTAAGCTGGAAATTATCCAGCCTGTAAATATGTCTAATGGAAGCTGGGCGCTCCTGTCCAGATGCCTGCCAGGCGTGCCTTATATCCTGTTTTCCTGCTTTGTCTCTCCTCTCAAGCGCTATATTCAGCCGGAAGCTGATATTGCCCAACTCCAATACCCGGACGTTGCCCGTTTCGACCGGGTGATCGTGGGCGGCCCCAAATGGATGCATCTTTCCTTCCCGATAGCCCGCTATCTCAAACAGGTAGAAGGACTTACCGGTAAAAAAGTGGCCGGTTACTCAAGTTTTTGCGGTTCACCCGCGCAAAAGAGGTTTGAAATATACGCTTATTTCCACCCGTTCAACGATCTGGTCCGCTCCGCCGGTGGTGAAGTGATAGCCCATCTGGGTATAAGCAGCGTACACACGGATATCCTTTTACTCCCGACAATCTGGTTTAAAGCGATATGCAAAATCAGATTCAAGCAGTCTCTTGCAAGTTACGGGATCAATTCGGAATGGGGAAAACAGCAAATAACGCATTTCTGCGATCTCATCGAGAAAAATAAGGCGGCTCCGGAGGATCTGCTTGTTCCCTGACGGCAGCAGGGGGAAACGTAATCAGGTCATTTCCTGGCATACTGATATAAGAATCCTTCACCACGGGATTTGAAAGCGCAATTCTTCGCCTCTTTGCACGGATTGGGACAATCATAATGCCCCATATCTATCGTCCCTCTCACCCCCATGTTTTCCGCCATGATCTGGCAGGGATACATGCTCACTGTAATGCGCCGCTCCAGACCATGATCTTCGCCGGACTCTCCGATCACCTCAGTGAAGTAGATGGCGGCAGTTTTCACCACATCGCGCCTGCTTTCGGAATACTCATAGCATCTGGTGATATTCATGGCACCCACGGGAGCAAGAGCCCGAGTCAGGCGTTCGGAGAAATCCTGCAAATCTCTGGACTTCAGAATTGGCTCAAACGGCGCCACCTGCAAGCCCATCACCCAGTAGTATTCACCCTCCCGCCGCAGGTGTTCGCGCCTGACCGATTGCTCATTCCAGTCCACGCCCGGCGTCTCTTTGAGTATTTGCCTGATTTTTTCCAGCTTGCTCATCTTCTAGCCAAGCAAGTCGTTTAACTTTCGCCCGCCCAGCACGTGCATATGCACATGCCAGACTGTCTGACCGCCTTCCTCGCCGCAGTTCATCACAATCCGGAAGCCATCTGAGATACCCTCTTTTCCGGCAAGCTCCGTAGCTACCCGGGCCATTTTGCCGATAATAGGGAAATCCTTATCTTTCATATCCGCAAGACGCGTGATATGTTTTTTAGGTAATACCAGAAAATGAACCGGTGACTGAGGTTGAATATCGCGGAAAGCTATCAACTCATCATCTTCATAAATCAACTTGCCGGGAATTTCTTTAGATACTATCTGGCAAAAAATGCAGGACATTTTCCCTCCCATATTTGAAGCAGGAACAGGCTGAAATCTGTCCCTGCTAATTTCGGCGTGCCCTTTCCAGATAAATCATGATCAGGGCCATGTCCGCTGGTGTAACCCCATCGATTCGTGAAGCCTGCCCCAGCGTCTGCGGACGAAACTTTTTCAATTTAAAACAGGCTTCATAACGCAGGCCGGTAATTCCATCATATTCGAACCCGTCCGGTATGTGCTTATTTTCCAGCTTCTGCATTCTCTGAACAGCGACTCCCTGCTTCTCGATATACCCCTGGTATTTGGTCTCAATCTCCACCTGCTCGGCAGCATCCCCATTTAACTCCGGATTCCCAAATCCCAGTGCCAGCAGTGTTCCGTAACTGGCTTCAGGACGCCGCAGGAATTCCAGGGCAGTTGTATTGCGCCCCAGTTGTGGAAAGTTGTGTTCCTGCATAGCATTACTTAATTTCTGAGCTACAAGCACGGTTTTGGAAAGCCTCCCGATCTCAACAGGGATGAGCCGGCGCTTAGCCTCCACAGATTCATACCTGGCTTTACTGATCAATCCGGCCTCGTACCCCAAAGGTGTGAGCCTCAAATCAGCATTACTATGGCGCAACAGTAGCCGGTACTCTGCCCGCGAGGTGAACAGCCGATAAGGTTCGGTCAATTCCTTGGTTACCAGGTCATCGATCATCACCCCGATATATCCCTGATCGCGCCGGATAACCAGCGGTTGCTTCCCTTTCACTTTCAAAGCAGCATTGATCCCCGCCAACAGCCCCTGCCCGGCAGCTTCCTCGTAGCCGGTAGTTCCATTAATCTGCCCAGCCAGAAAAAGTCCCGAAATGAGCTTGGTTTCCAGCGTGCTCAAAATCTGGCTCGGAGGCACATAATCATATTCGATAGCGTATCCCATCCTGATAATCTCGACATTGGCCAGAGCCGGTATGGAGCGGACCATTTCAATCTGCACATCCTCCGGCAGACTGGTATTGGCGCCCTGCAAATAAACCTCGCTGGTTTCCCAGCCCTCCGGTTCCAGAAACAGCGGATGAGAGAGCTTATCCGCGAACTTCATGATCTTATCCTCGATCGAAGGACAATAGCGCGGCCCGATTCCCTCGATGCTGCCGTTGAAAAGCGGGGCGCGATGGATATTGGAGCGGATTATCCGGTGCGTTTCCTCATTGGTATAAATGAGATAACAAGGTATCTGCTGCCGCCACCCGGTAAGGCCATTTTGAGGATAAACCGGATTCGGAACCGGGAAATCGTTTATATCTGGAGGGGAGTTAAAACTGAAATAGAGGGGCACATCACTGCCCGGTTGCAGGGCAGTTTTTTCAAAATCAATCGTTTTCGCATCCAGCCGGGGAGGCGTGCCCGTTTTAAGCCGCTCCAGCCTTAAACCTAATTCCCGCAGACTTTCCGCAAGACCGTAAGCGGCACTCTCGCCAGCTCTGCCGGCAGCAACTACCCTTTCGCCCGTAATTATGCGTCCCGCCAAAGACGTGCCGGTAGTCAGGATAACCGTTTTTGCCTCAAAGTACATATCGGTATCGGTGAGGACTTTGATGTTATTTCCAACAGGTTCCAGCCCTTCCACCAGTGCTTGCTTTACATGCAGGTTTGGCTGCCTTTCAAGGGTATGTTTCATCGCCAGCCCGTAGCGTTTCTTATCGGCCTGTGCCCGCAGGGCCTGAACAGCCGGTCCTTTACCGGTGTTGAGCATGCGAATCTGGATAAAAGTCTTATCGATATTCCGTGCCATTTCGCCGCCGAGGGCATCGATCTCCCGGACCAGATGTCCCTTGGCCGGGCCGCCGATGGAAGGATTGCACGGCATGAGCGCTACGTTATCCAGATTCATAGTTAAAAGAAGCGTCCGGCAACCCATCCGGGCAGCGGCCAGCGCGGCCTCACACCCGGCATGT
Source organism: Dehalococcoidia bacterium (assembly GCA_041300025.1). Lineage (GTDB taxonomy): Bacteria > Chloroflexota > Dehalococcoidia > SZUA-161 > SpSt-899 > JBGLNL01. The sequence continues at coordinate 858,719 of JBGLNL010000001.1, forward strand.
CCGGCACCAACAACGATAACTTCGTACGACATGGCAATGTTAATTGTATCATCACCCTATAAAATGAAAAAGGGCACAGTATTTTACCGCACCCAATTGATTGGGCTCCATCATACAAATGGCCTTCAGTAGAGGAAATAATGGTTAATAAAATCAAAAATCCCTTTTCGTTATATAAACTAAAGGGATTTCGAAACTGACTTTTGGTAGCGGGGGCAGGATTCGAACCTGCGGCCTTCGGGTTATGAGCCCGACGAGCTTCCACTGCTCCACCCCGCGACGTGACATAGAGCCTCTGTTTGATAACCTGCCAAAGCCCTCGACCGATTAGTACGGTTTAGCTGAACGCATTACTGCGCTTACACACACCGCCTATCAAGCAGCTAGTCTCGCTGCAGTCTTACTCCTTCCGAAGAAGGAAGGGAGATCTCATCTTGAGGTCGGCTTCGCACTTATATGCTTTCAGCGCTTATCCGATCCCGACATAGCTACCCAGCAATGCTCCTGGCGGAACAACTGGCACACCAGAGGTCAGTCCCTTCCGGTCCTCTCGTACTAGGAAGAGCTCCTCTCAAATCTCCTACGCCCACGACGGATAAAGACCGACCTGTCTCACGACGGTCTGAACCCAGCTCGCGTGCCACTTTAATGGGCGAACAGACCAACCCTTGGGGCCTTCTCCAGCCCCAGGATGTGACGAGCCGACATCGAGGTGCCAAACGGTGCCGTCGATATGAACTCTTGGGCACCATCAGCCTGTTATCCCCGGGGTAGCTTTTATCCGATAAGCCACGGCCCTTCCACACGGCGCCGTGGGATCACTTTGCCCGACTTTCGTCCCTGCTCGACTTGTAAGTCTCACAGTCAAGCCCCCTTATACCAATACGCTCAACAGGTGATTTCCATCCACCTTGAGGGGACCTTTGGGCGCCTCCGTTACCTTTTAGGAGGCGACCGCCCCAGTCAAACTACCTACCAGACACTGTCTTCCTGCTTGCGCAGGAGTTAGAAACAAAACTCAACAAGAGTGGTATTTCACTTTTGGCTCCACCCCAACTGGCGCCAGGGTTTCCAAGCCTCCCACCTATGCTACACATGTTAAGTCTCAATCCAATGTCAAGCTATAGTAAAGCTCCACGGGGTCTTTTCGTCCTGTCGCGGGTAACCCGCATCTTCACGGGCCCTTCAAATTCGCCGAATCCCTCGTCGAGACAGCGCCCAAGTCGTTACGCCTTTCATGCAGGTCAGAACTTACCTGACAAGGGGTTTCGCTACCTTAGGACCGTTATAGTTACGGCCGTCGCTAACCGGGGCTTAAGTTCAGAGCTTCGTCCACCGAAGCGGACTAACCCCTCCCGTTAACCTTCCGGCGCTGGACAGGCGTCAGCCTCTATACATCAGCTTGCGCTTTAGCAGAGACCTGTGTTTTTGGTAAACAGTCGCTTGGGCCTTTTCTCTGCAACCCACAGGAGCTCAAGGAGCAAGTCCTCTCACCCCCACGGGCCCCCTTTCTCCCGAAGTTACAGGGTTAATTTGCCGAGTTCCTTGACGAGAGTTCTCTCGATCACCTTAGGGCATTTACCCCAGCCTACCAGAGTCGGTTTGTGGTACGGGCGCTCATTCCCAAACAACGAGGTTTTTCTAGACAGCAGGGCTCAACTGAATCGCTTCGGGTTGCCCCTCGGCTTTCCCAACTCCTCGGCTTATAGCAAGAGCGGATTTGCCTGCCCTCGCACCTACAAGCTGGGACGCACCATGTCCAATAGGCACGCTCAGTCTATCTTCCTGTATTCCCCGAAGTTTAACGGAAAAGGGCGGTGCTGGAATATTAACCAGCTGTCCATCGCCTACGCCTTTCGGCCTCGGCTTAGGCCCGACTAACCCTACGCGGATTAACCTTCCGTAGGAAACCTTAGGCTTTCGGTGGGCATGTTTTTCACACGCCTTACGCTACTTATGCCGACATTCTCACTTCCCTACGCTCCACTCAAGCTCACGCCTGGGCTTCAACGCTGAAGGGAACGCTCCCCTACCGCTCAGATAAATCTAAACTCATAGCTTCGGTGACAGGCTTGAGCCCCGTTAAATCTTCGGCGCAAGGTCACTCGACCAGTGAGCTGTTACGCACTCTTTAAAGGGTGGCTGCTTCTAAGCCAACCTCCTGGCTGTGTTTGCAACCTCACTTCCTTTCCCACTTAGCCTGCACTTGGGGACCTTAGCTGATGATCTGGGCTGTTTCCCTTTTGCCAATGGAGCTTATCCCCCACTGACTCACTCCCGAGCTAAATCCTTCGCCATTCGCAGTTTGGTTGAGTTTGGTAAGCTTTTCGCCCCCTAGCCCATCCAGAGCTCTACCTGCGAAGGTCATCACTCGAGGCTGCACCTCAATGCATTTCGGGGAGAACCAGCTATCTCCGGGTTCGATTGAAATTTCACCTCTATCCACAGCTCATCCCACAATTTTGCGACATTGATGGGTTCGAGCCTCCATTCCGGTATTACCAAAACTTCACCCTGGCCATGGATAGCTCACCCGGTTTCGGGTCTAATCCATGCAACTTGAACCGCCCTGTTCGGACTCGCTTTCGCTTCGGCTCCGTCACTTAAGTGACTTAACCTTGCTACATAGATTAACTCGTCGGCTCATTCTTCAATAGGCACGCCATTATCCCTCCGTTGCCGGAAGGACTCTGACAGTTTGTAGGCACGCAGTTTCAGATCTTTTCACGAAACGGGGAACAGGGAATCCCTGTCCGGTGCTCAAATGCGCCATCGAAAACAGCGTTGAATATTGTCTGCAGTGCCCTAAATTCCCCTGCAAAGTTCACTACGAAAGTGAAACCCCCTACAGTAAAAAAGCCCTCGACCTCTTCAAAAAATTCAAGGATGAGGAGTGACTGATTTGACTTCCAGATACGGGCCGGCTGCTGAACCTGTTGCCAGACTGATTGAAGAATTCCACAAGCTGCCCGGCATCGGACCGAAGAGTGCAGCCCGTCTTGCCTACCACATCCTGCGCATTCCCGAATCCGGCGCCCGCTCACTGGCTGAAGCCATCATTGCCGTCAAAGAACAAATCACCCTCTGTTCCATCTGCCAGAACCTGACCGATATTGATCCCTGCGCCATTTGCTCAAATCCGGCACGCGACCCTTTTACTATCTGCGTCGTGGAAGAACCGCTGGATATCCTGGCTATCGAGCGAACCGGCCAGTTCAAGGGACTCTACCACGTACTGCACGGGGTAATCTCCCCAATGGAGGGAATCGGGCCCGACGACCTGAAAATCAGGGAACTTCTGGAAAGATTGAAAAACAGCACGGTTGAAGAGATCATTCTGGCTACCAATCCCAATCTGGAAGGCGAGGCCACGGCGATGTACCTGCAACGCCTGATATCTCCTCTGGGAATTCGCATCACTTCTCTGGCAAGGGGGCTCCCGGTTGGTGGTGATCTCGAATATGCAGATGAGGTCACGCTGGGGCGCGCGCTGGAGGGAAGACGAGAGGTTTGAGATTCCTTTATTCCTCGTTTTCAGAATAATGACAAGTTAAATGGGTTGGGCAGACTGAAAACAAACCGCTGATAACTGAAAGCTGGTTGAAAATGCCATTGCCGAGAACTTACAATACTGAAGCCATAATACTCAAGCATAGTGATCTGGGCGAAGCGGACCGAATAATCACCCTGTACACTCCCAATCGGGGGAAGATTCGGTCGGTGGCACATGGAGTCCGCAAGACAAAGAGCAGGCTCGGAGGCCATGTTGAACCAATCACGCTTTCTTCCATGATGCTCTCCCGCGGACGGAGTCTGGAGACGATCAACCAGAGCCAGGTCATCGAAAGCTTCCTTCCTATTCATAATGATCTAAAGCTCATGGCACAGGCCTTTTACCTTATTGAGATGACAGATGCCTTCACTTCGGAGCACATCGAAAATTACCCGGTTTACAAGTTGCTGCTCGATTCTCTCCATCATCTGAGCAAGACTCGTCGGGTGGAACTCCTCTTCCGCTACTTTGAAATCCAGTTGCTGGGATACATAGGATATCGTCCCGAACTCGGTGAATGCCTGAATTGCCGAATACCGGTCGAGCCTGTGGATAACTTCTTCAGCCCAAGCGACGGCGGCATTATTTGTCCCAATTGTGCTCACACTGGGCCAATGTCCCAAGCTATTTCAGTCAATGCGCTTAAAGTGTTGCGGTTGCTTCAGCGCGGTGAATATGCCACTGCCATTCAGTTACGAATTACCAAAGACCTGTCCCGTGAACTGGAGGAAACTTTACAGGGATATATACGGTATTTGCTGGAACGGGAGCTGAAATCAACAGGATTTCTCGAGCTTTTGAAAAAAGACAAAATGGCAGTTTAAGGCAGGGATGCAATATTTTTTACTTGCATCTTACACTGTTCACCGTTTGTTTACCCCATCGCTATTGATATAGCTCATGGTAAAATGCATAATGAGGGAACAAGACAAGAGCATTTAGTTATGGAAGCGCCAAAATACGCAAAGGTTATCGTCAATCCGTATGCCGGCACCGGAGCCACAGGCAGGAAGTGGTCTAAAATCGAAAAAACCCTGCATGATGCTGGCCTCGAGTTTGACTATACATACACAAATGGTAAAGGCCATGCTGTAGAACTGGCCCGTGAAGCTGCTCTTGGCGGATACGAATTAGTGGTCGCCGTAGGTGGTGACGGAACCTTGAACGAGGTAGTAAACGGACTGCTTGATTCTGGCCGCAGCAAAGATATCGTTATGGGTATTCTGAATACAGGAACGGGGTGTGATTTTGCCCGTTTTCTGGAGATCCCTCGCAATTTCCATCAGGCATGCACCCGTCTGGTCTATCCCCAGAAAGTAATTGTAGATGTAGGTATTGTGGAATGCCAGCGTGAAGGACAACCATTCCATCGATATTTCATCAGCACTGCCAGTTTGGGTTTTGATGGTGAGGTAGTGGAGGTAGCTGAGAAAAGGCCCCGGATACTCCATGGCAACACTTCATACGTCATGGGGGTTATTGAGGTTCTGGGAACCTATCGAAATAAAAACATCCGGCTCTCTCTCGACGAACGCGTGGAGGAGATTTGCATTTGCAGCATGGTGATTGCCAACGCTGGTTCTTATGCTTCGGGGATGCGAATAGCCCCCGAAGCTGATTTGAGTGACGGGCTCTTCGAGGTGATGATTGTAGGTGATGTGAATAAGTTTGAGTTGATGCAGACACTGCCCAGAGCTTATTTGGGCGGGGCTCATATAAGCCATCCAAAGATACGGCTGGAGAAAGCTTCTCATATAACCATCGAGTCGGAAGACCGAGTCCTGATTCAGGCGGATGGAGAACTGCTCGGTGAAGCCCCGGCAAACTTCCGCATAATACCATCTGCTCTGAACATTGCCTTATAGTTCTGGCTTGATGGGCAAATGTGGCCTGTGCTATGATACTCGCAAGATGAAGAACATATCCATACCCATAATACTTGTCCGCCACGGGCAGACCGCCTGGAACAAAGAGGAACGATTCCGGGGCAGAGCTGACCTGCCTCTGGACGATTTCGGAATCAGGCAGGCTGAAGCAGCAGCAAGTAAACTCGCTGGCTGCGGCGCTGTGGCAATCTATGCAAGTCCACTTAAGCGAACCATGATGACTGCTGAACCGATTGCCGCTCGGATCGGGCTTAAAGTTCAACCAATTGACGGGCTCATTGATATCAATTACGGCCAATGGCAGGGACTTTCCACAGAAGAGGCAATGGAACTGGACAGCAACCTGTATCGGCAATGGATAGAAACCCCGCAGTATGCAAAGTTCCCCGAGGGAGAGGGACTTCAGGATGTACGTGACCGGGTCGAGAGCGTTATGAGCCAGATGCTCTCCATGCATGCGGGTGAAACCGTTATTCTGGTCTCTCACGTGGTCGTCTGCAGGGTGTTCATCTGCACCATTCTGGGGCTCGATAATTCCCACTTCTGGCAGATCGGGCAGGATGTGAATGCCATCAATACCATCGGACTGAGGGAAGGAAAACCGGTGCTCAATTCACTCAACGATACCTGCCATTTAAGAGGCCTCAAATAGTCAATGGAAATCACTGAAATCAACCAGTTGCTTGCCAGCAGGTATGGAAGTCGCCTCTGGCATCAGCACCATGATCCTCTTTCCGAACTGATCGCTGTGATACTTTCGCAAAATACCTCGGACGCCAATTCAGGGCGGGCATTTGATTCCCTTACCAGCACATTCGGAAACTGGGAGGAAACCGCCAGGGCAAACACAGCAGAGATCGAGCAGGCCATCAAGACCGGAGGACTTTCGCACATCAAGGCTGCCCGAATAAAAGATATTCTGCAAAATATTCTGGCAGATCGCGGTTCTCTGGATTTATCATTCCTCAATACCCTGTCTATCGATGAATCCAAAGAGTGGCTCAGGCGGTTGCCCGGGGTAGGGCCAAAGACAGTTGGATGCGTGCTTCTGTTCTCGCTGGGGAAACCGGTTTTCCCGGTGGATACCCATGTTTTTAGAGTATCGAAGCGACTGGGCCTGATTTCCAACGGGATTTCAGCAAGCAAAGCCCATGAAGTTATGGAAAGGATAGTTCCGCCGGAAGATGTTTACCAGCTGCACATGAATATGGTGGAACACGGCCGCAAGGTCTGCAGATCACAGCGCCCGAAATGCCCTGAGTGCGTCCTGAAAAAAATTTGCCCTTCTGCAAGCTGAAAATATGGAAAGAGAACGGTTCGAAGAGCTGGTTGCCAAGGCAGTAGCAGGATTGCCGGCCTATTTAAAAGAGAGTTTGGAAAATATCGATATTGTGGTAGAAGACTGGCCAAGCCGGGAGAAACTGGAGGAAGTTGGGGTCAAGCGCCGACAGGATCTGTTCGGGCTGTACGAAGGCATTCCTCTTACTGAACGGGGAAGAGGTTATGATATGGTGTTACCGGATAAGATAACCGTCTTCCAAAAGCCCATCGAAATGGGGTATCATTCTGAAGAGAAAATAATAGATGGAGTACAGCATACAGTTCGTCATGAGATCGCCCACTATTTTGGCATAAGCGACGACAGGCTCAGGGAGATCGGCAGGTACTGATATGCTTCTTCCCCTCCCTCGATGGGACAGGAAGAGAGTGTTGGTTAACTCACTAACAGGAGAATATATATGGAATCAATCAAAGTTGGCATCATCAACGTAACCGGATATATCGGGATCGATCTGGCCCGGCTGCTGCACCAGCATCCGGGTGTCAGCCTGGCCTCGGTCACCGGAAGGAGCGCCGCCGGGGAAAAACTGGAAACGGTATTCCCCCACATGGCTGGTGTCGATCTCGAAATCACTTCGGATCTCGAAGAAGTCGATCTGGCTTTTTCTGCCCTTCCACATGGGGCCGGCGCCGAGGTAATCGCCCGGACGCTGGAAAAGGATATTAAAGTAATCGATATCAGTGCTGATTTTCGCCTGAACGACGCCGCTACTTATAAGGAATGGTACAAGATAGCTCACCCGGTACCGGAACTGCTGGATGAAGCCGTTTACGGTTTGCCGGAAATCAATCGCTCGAAGATTGCCAGGTCCCGGCTGATAGCCAATCCCGGTTGCTATCCCACCAGTGCCATCCTGCCACTTGTACCGGCCCTGAAAGAGGGACTAATCAAGCCGGATATAATAGTGGACAGCAAATCAGGGCTTTCAGGAGCTGGCCGGGCGCTCACCCTGAACACTCATTTTGCCGAGGCAAACGAGAGCGTCTCCGCCTATGCGCTCGGCGGGCACCGGCACATGCCGGAAATTCAGCAGGAGCTGCAAAAGCTGGCTGGAAATGAAAAGGTCACGCTGACATTTGTTCCCCATCTTGTTCCCATGACGCGCGGCATGTTGAGTTCCTGCTATGCCAGCTTAAAAAAAGAAATCACCCTTGAGAAAGTACGGGATATTTACCGGGAGTTCTACCGGGACGAGCCGTTTGTCAGGGTAGTGGATAATCCCCCGCAGACCAAACATACACTGGGAAATAATTTCTGCCTGATCTGCCCGGCCATCGATGCGCGCACCGGTCGGCTGATCGTGATAAGCTGCATCGATAACCTGGTGAAAGGGGGAGCGGGACAGGCAATCCAGAATATGAACCTGATGCTGGGCCTGCCGGAGACAACCGGATTGGAACAACTGGCAATTTATCCCTAGACAATTTGGGGTAATATGCGTTCCACTCCCAAAATGAGGAATGTGTTTATATCGCTTCGGGCAGGTCTTCGTTGACGCCCGTTGCGGTGTGTTGTACGATAATCTGAGGGAATTTATAAATCAGGGGTGACTTCGGGGATTTGGGGATTGATAAAAGGTACCTTAGAATGAACGACATTATGCCCAAAGGCAAGGATAAAAGATATGGGATTGCTTTCCAAGTTTAAATCAGTATTCGTCAAAACAGACGATTCGGGGAAATACACAGGGATTATCAGCGCCAAGGAAGGGAAAATAGTAGCGCTTGAGAGTGAAATCGCCGCACTCAAAGCCAAAAATGAGCAAATAGCTCTGCTTCAAAAAGAATTAGATAATCTCAGGAAAGCCACATCGAAAGGTGATGCAACTATACAGGCCAAAGAAGCTCGGATTGCCACTCTTGAGAGGACGGTCACCACTCTCAAGGAAAAACTGGAGGCCTCTGAATCAGAACCAAAACCAAAACCAGAACCAAAACCGGCAATGGCCCTGAAACCAGCCTCAAAACCAGAATTAAAATATCAACCTCGCAGGGCTGAACCCGTTGCAATTGAAACTCCGCCTCCGTTACCCGATAATCTGGAAGCAAAAAGCAGCACACAAACAAATGATCCCTATCAGCAGCTCGGGCAGGAGCTGGTTGATGCTTTCAGGAAGACCACGAGGAAAGGGGAAGACCAGTCAAAGTAGAATCGGTAACGCAAATTAAGGAACCTCTGAATAAGTGGTGACTTCGGGGGTCTGGGGGTGTCCCCCCAGCTTCGATCTTCCCCCAAGATTGGGGGGTAGAGGGGGTTGATCAGAGGTTCTTAACAAACTACGGACTTACATACTCAATCATCCGAACACCCTTTTCGGATGCCAGAGGCCGCTTTCCTGTTTGAAGCAAACCAGCGCCAGAAATCTCCCATGATTTTGATCTTCCCCGATCTCTCACCCCCGATGATCTGGGCACCATCGAAGAAAAGATGAAAGAATCCGTCAAGGCAAATTCCTCCTTTGATAGAGAAGAGCTTTCAAAGGAAGAAGCCCTGAAGCTTTTCAAGTCACAGCCTTACAAAATCGAATTGATTAACGATCTGGATGACGGGACGATTTCCATCTACAGGCAGGGAAACTTTACCGATCTCTGCCGCGGGCCGCATGTGAAATCAACCGGGCAAATCAAAGCGTTCAAATTGCTCAATATTGCCGGAGCTTACTGGCGCGGAGATGAAAACCGCCCCATGCTGCAACGGATCTATGGCACAGCTTTCGAGAACAAAGACGAGCTTAAAGCATATCTGAAAAGGCTGGAGGAGATTGAAGCCCGCGATCACCGCAAACTGATCAAACAACTGGACCTGATCAGCTTCCACGAGGAAGCGGGAGCCGGGCTGGCTTACTGGCATCCTAAAGGCGGGCGGATGCGCGTGATCATCGAAGATTACTGGCGCAAGCTCCACTATGAGGGCGGATACGATATCATCTTCACCCCGCATATCGGGCGGGCACATTTGTGGGAAACTTCGGGACATCTCGATTTCTACAAGGACGGCATGTACTCACCGATGGATATCGACGGGCAGGATTACTACATCAAACCGATGAATTGCCCTTTCCATATCATGATCTACAAATCGCAGTTGCGCTCCTACCGGGAGCTTCCCCTGCGCTGGGCCGAACTGGGAACAGTCTATCGATACGAGCGCAGCGGCACGCTGCACGGATTGATGCGGGTGCGCGGTTTTACTCAGGACGATGCCCACATATTCTGCACTCCGGAACAGATCGAAGGTGAAATACTGCGAGTACTGGATTTCAGCCTGAACATGTTAAAGGGGTTCGGGTTTGAGAAATTCAAAGTCGAATTAAGTGTGCGCGACCCCAAAAAGCCGGAGAAATACGCCGGAAGCGATCAGATGTGGGTTCAGGCCGAGGCATCCCTGATAAAGGCAATTGAAGCGCGTGAACTTCCCTACGAGCGTATGGAAGGCGAAGCTGTGTTCTATGGCCCCAAGATCGATATCAAAATCAGAGATGCCATGGGGCGTTCCTGGCAATGCTCGACGATTCAGTTCGATTTCAATTTGCCGGAGCGTTTCGATATGACCTATATAGGAGAAGACGGAAAGGAATGCCGTCCCTACATGGTTCATCGGGCACTGCTGGGAAGCATGGAACGGTTCTTCGGGGTTCTTGTGGAACACTATGGCGGAGCTTTCCCTGTGTGGCTGGCTCCTGTCCAGGTGGTACTGATTCCCATAGCTGACCGCCATGTAGATTACGCCAGACATGTAGCAGGGGAACTTCGTAAAGAAGGCCTGCAGGTTGAAGTCGATGACAGCAATGAGAGAATGAACCACAAAATCAGAACGGCCCAGATAGCCAAAGTTCCTTATATGCTGATCGTCGGTGATGCCGAAGTTCAGGATTCCACAGTATCAGTTCGATTGAGAAGCGGAGAGGATTTGAAAGATCAAACACTGGAAGCATTCAAAGACCGGACCAAATCTGCTATAATATCCAGACAAGGTCTTTGACTTATATGGTTTATTGTGATATATAATTCAGTGCTATCCTAAAAAGGGGTGACAAAGGAATAGTTAAAAATCTTACTGACAAAGAACCGGCAAAAAGCTATCGGACAAATGAGAGGATCAGGGCAAAAGAAGTACGTGTAATCGGGAGTGCCGGGGAGCAATTGGGAGTTATGGCTCTGGCTGACGCCCGTAAGGCAGCCCAGGAGCAGGGCCTTGATCTGGTAGAAGTAGCGCCCACTGCCGAGCCGCCTGTATGCCGCCTGTTGAACTATGGCAAGTTTAAATACGAGCAGGCTAAAAAGGAAAGGCTGGCAAGCAAGAGCCAGAAATCGAGTGGCCTCAAAGAGATCAGGTTGCGCCCGAAAATCGGGCAACACGATATAGATTTTAAAATAAAGACGGCTAAAAGGCTCCTTGGGGAAGGGGCCAAGGTTAAAATAATAGTCCTGTTTCGCGGTCGCGAAATTATGCATCCCGCTTTAGGCAAAGAACTCCTGGAAAAAGCCCTTGAGCTTTTAGGAGATACCGCCAAAATAGAAAGAGGGATAATTATGGAAGGACGAAGCATGACCGTTATTGTTATGCCTGGCAAGCCATCAAAAGGGGAAAAGAATGCCCAAGCTAAAAACGAGTAGTGCACTGAAAAAACGATTCCGTGTCACGGGAACAGGGAAAATCATGCGATCTAAGATGGGGAAGAGTCATCTTCGCCGCAGGAAAAGCAAGCGAACCAAGCGAAGTTATTCCCATGATTTTGTTCTGTCCGATGCGGATATGCATCGTATTAAAGCTGTACTGCCCAAAGGATTACGCTAAGGAGAAATCATGCCACGAGTCAAAGGCGGAACCACCACTTGGCACCGGCACAAAAAGGTGCTGAAACTCAACAAGGGCCACTGGGGCACAAACCATTCGCTCTACAGACGAGCACACGAGTCAATGCTACATTCCCTGAGCTATGCATACCGGCATCGCCGGGAACGCAAGAGGGATATGCGCAAGCTCTGGATTACCCGCATCAACGCCGCATCCAGAGAGCAAGGCATGCCTTACAACAAGCTCGTCCACGGGCTCCAGCAAGCAGGTATAGCTATTAACAGAAAGATGCTGGCTGATATGGCAGTCCGCGAACCTGCCGCATTTAATCACCTGGTAGAAGTCGCCAGAGGGGTGGAGTAGTAGGTATCAAAAGTAAGCTTGAAAAGCCCCCGAACCGGGGGCTTTTTCATTCTTGTTGACCCTCATATTTCACCTGACCTATAATACACCCTAAAGGAAACAATAATGTTAGAAGTTCTCGAAGATCTCAAAAGCCAGGCGTTGAGTGAACTGGAAAGCCTTGCCAATCTGGAGGAACTTGATGCCTGGCGAGTAAAATACCTTGGCAGGAAAGGGGCCCTCACTCAAAAGCTAAGAAGCGTTTCCGAATTACCAGTCGATCAAAGGCCCCAGGTCGGCGCCGCCGCCAACAGAGTGAAATCACTGCTGGAAGAAAGCTTCACCGGGAAACAGGAATCGCTAAAGAAATCTGAGATAGAAAAGCAACTGGAAGAGAAGCGCATCGATGTCACACTGCCCGGCAAACCTGTCCGGCTGGGAAGGCTCCATCCCACCACCCGGATACTCCGCGAAACCTCGGCTATCTTTACCTCCATGGGATTTGAGGTGGTCGAAGGCCCTGAGGTAGAAACCGACTACTACAATTTTGAAGCTTTGAATATCCCCCCGGGTCATCCGGCCCGTGATATGTGGGATACTCTATGGGTAGACTACATCAACGAGAACGGTGAGCGGCCAATGCTGATGCGCACGCACACTTCACCAATGCAGATAAGATTCATGGAACGCAGGAAACCGCCGATACGGGTTATCATGCCGGGGAAGGTTTACCGCTACGAAGCAACCGATGCCACGCATGAATCGATGTTCTACCAGATCGAAGGGCTGGCAGTGGACAAGGGAATCACGATGGCTGATCTCAAGGGCACGCTCTATGAATTCGCCCGCCGACTCTTCGGAGAGGATCGCCGGGTGCGTTTTCGCTGTGACTATTTCCCGTTTGTCGAACCCGGTGTGGAAATGGCCATCGACTGTTTCATCTGCAAGGGCAAGGGTTGCCGCGTATGCAAAAATGAGGGATGGATTGAAATACTCGGTGCAGGAATGGTTCACCCCGATGTTCTCAGACGCGTGAACTTGGATCCGGAAATATATACAGGCTTCGCCTTCGGCATGGGACTGGAGCGCATCCCCATGCTCAAATACGGCATCGATGATATCCGGCTGTTTTACGGCAACGACTTACGTTTTCTGGAACAGTTCTAAGGAACCAATTATTCAGTGGTTCCTTCGGGGGTCTGGGGGTGCCCCCCGGCTCCAAACTTCCCCCAAGATTGGGGAACACAGGGGGTTGATCAGAGGTTTCCTAAGGAACCACTGACAAAGCTGTTCTATAACCTTTTTATCAGGAGGAAGGTTTATGAGAATTCCGATAAAAGCCGTCTGCACTTTCACAGGGATACTCCTTGTTACGATGATGCTTTCATCGCTTCTCCCGATTTCCAATATGGGTGTTTCAGCGCAGGGCAACTACAATTTCTCCGGCCGGGTTTACGCCGGGCAGATCGGTGATGAGAGCCATCCACTCCAGGGAGTGACAGTAAAAATCTATGGCGCCAATAACCCCTATCCGGACAGCGGCCGCTTCATCGCCAGCACCACCACCAATTCGCAAGGCTGGTACGAACTTGAGGCCTCCGCCGGATCCGAGTTCTACCATATTCAGGAGACAGACCCGCGCGGGTATACCTCGCAAGGGGCAACCACCGTAAGCGGAGAGGTAAAGACCAGTAACTGGATTCAGTACGTTATTCCGATCGAGGGGAAGACCACAACAGGGAACAAGTTCTGGGATATCTCAGATTCTCCGTCCCCGACGCCTTCACCCTCACCAACCCCCACACCAACTCAAAAGCCGCCAACAGAAGTCTGGTGCTGCTTTGATGGACAAGTTGACTTGATTACTGAGCAGGATTGTTTGCAGATGGATGGTACAGTTTATCAGACAGAAGCCGCCGCTCAGGCCGCCTGCGGCGGTGGTGAACCACCGCCAGTTGACGGATGGTGCTGCCTGAACGGGCAGGTGGAGCCTGCCAGTGAAGCTATCTGCCTGGAGGAGAGCGGTCAGTTCTTCGGGAGCGAGGCTGAGGCCTTCGCCGCCTGCCAGCCGGAGGAACCCCCCGAAGAGGAAATCTGGTGCTGTATGCCCAGTGGCAGCGTCGATCTGACTACCCCGAGCATCTGCGAGGCTGAGGGTGGAGCTTCATTCCAAACCGAAGCCGAAGCCCTTGAGGCCTGCCAACCGCAAGAGGAACCCCCCGCAGAGGAACTCTGGTGCTGCATGCCCGATGGCACCGTTGACCTGACTACCCCGAGCATCTGCGAGGCTGAGAATGGAGCTTCATTCCAAACTGAAGCCGAAGCCCTTGAGGCCTGCCAGCCAGAAGAGGAAATCTGGTGCTGTATGCCCAATGGCAGCGTCGATCTGACTACCCCAAGCATCTGCGAGGCTGAGAATGGAGCTTCATTCCAAACTGAAGCCGAAGCCCTTGAGGCCTGCCAGCCGGAAGAGGAACCCCCCGAAGAAGAGCCCATCATTGAAGTCTGGTGCTGTATCGACGGCCGTGTTGATTCTATTCCCGAAGAAGAGTGCCTGGAGTCTGGAGGCACCGTTCATGATTCCGAAGTCGCCGCTCAATCCGCCTGCGGAGCAGAAATGCCTGTCTTCGATGAGGGTTGGTGCTGCCTGAACGGGCAGCTGGAGCCAGCCAGTGAAGATATATGTCTGGAGGGAGGCGGCCGGTTTTTCGTTAGCGAGGCGGATGCATTAGAAACCTGCCAGAGAGAAGAACCCGAAGAAGAGACATGGTGCTGCCTGCCCAATGGCACCGTCGCACTGACCACCTTGAGCATCTGCGAAGCTGAAGGCGGCACTTCCTACGATACTGAGGATGAGGCTGCCAGTTCCTGCGTTCCGCAGACAGTGTGTGGTAACGGTGAATGCGAGGAAAGAGAGGATTGCGAGGCCTGCCCCGAAGATTGCGGCGAGTGCGGGGCCTGTGCCGGTGAACCGGTTTGCGGCGATGGTATCTGCGATGAACCCTGCGAGGAAAGCTGCCGAACATGTCCGGATGACTGCGGAAGCTGCGGGCCCGTTTGCGGCGACGGAATCTGTGAAGAAACGGAAAACTGCCGATCCTGCAAGTTGGATTGCCCCTGCGAGCCTGTTTGCGGAAATGGAGAATGTGAGTTCGGGGAAACCTGCCAGGAATGTCCGGATGATTGCGGCATGTGCGCCCAATCCTGCGGGGACGGCAAATGCGCCGACGGCGAAACTTATCAGACGTGCCCCGATGACTGCCCCGAACCGGAATTTATCCCTCAATTGGAGGTAGCCGAAGAAATATATTGTATGACTCAAGTTGAAGCCTTCGAAATGGGGTATGTTTATCTCTGGGATGCGCCCATCGCCTGCGGTTTCGACGAGGAGAAAGAGGAGGATACCTTTTTCTTCATTGATCCCAGTACCAAATATGAGCCTGTCTTCGGCAAGGATATCCAGCTTCCGCTGCATATTCCCGATATCTCTGAGGATGTGTGCTTTGTCACAGCTGAGGATCCGGATTGTGACAAAATCCTGAACGATGGCGACAAAAGCGGCAAGAGCGGGGACAAACCCTGCACCGGTCCGGCCAATCCCAGTATCGACACCACCAACTGCGATGACAACTGAAGACCTATAACCCGAAACAAATGGACAGCGAGTCTCAGATGGTCACCAAGTGCCTGGGCCCGGATCTGGGATGCTTCAATGTAATTATGTACGATGGCGATGGCGTCGGCGATGCCTGCGATAACTGCATCTACGTTAAAAACAACGACCAGAAAGATTCCGATAGCGACGGTGTGGGAGATGCCTGCGACAACTGTCCTAATACGTACAACCCGGTTTATCAGACAATACCCAAGAAGGACTTGGCCGGGAACACTATCGGGGTGATTCGCCTGCAGAAGGATACCGATGGCGATGGAACAGGAGATGCCTGCGATAACTGCCCGAATATTCCCGGGAAAACGAAGGAACCAGCGAATCGCGAGATATCAGCGCTTCCGGCACCGGCGATTTATTTTCGCTCGGGCTGTGCTTCATCCCAAGAGGGGTACAATTAATAAACAGATCCGCGCCGTAAACCGCCTCCTCATATTCGCTCCCCTCATTAGATTTCAATATCGATACGCCCGAAAATCCCAGTTCCGAAGCAAGCTTCTCGGCGCGCGGTCGATCGATATCAAAAATCTTCAGTGATGCGATGCCGGACTTGACCAGTATGAACCCTATCGCCCGGGCCACACCACCAGCACCAATCATGGTTACTTTTTTCCCTTTGGGATCGAACTTGCCTTCCGATTTGATGGCCCGCAGAAACCCCACAGCATCCGTATTATATCCCACAAGCCTGCCATTCTTTTTGACAATGGTATTCACCGCCCCTATATCAGAAGCAACTTCATCAAGTTCGTCGAGAAACGGTATAACCTCCTCTTTGTACGGAACCGTTACATTGGAACCTATTTTATCATCAGCAAGAATCGATTTGACCACTTCTTTGAGCTTTTCCGGTGGCGTCTCCCAGAGTTCGTAGCGAACGTCTATTCCCAGCTTATCAAAGGCCGCCTGCTGGAAAACGGGGGAAATCGAATGTCCCAGCGGATAGCCTATAAGTCCGACTGTCTTCATCGTCTTTATTCCTCAGTTTTCGGTGTTCCCGACTTCTCATCCAGATACCATTGCAAAATCAAAGCCGCCGCCGCTTCGTCTTTTTTCCGGCGTATCTCTTTATAATTTCTTCCCGCTTCGCGGAGCAAATCTCCAGCTAAATCCGTGGAAAGCCGTTCATCGAACATCTCTATCGGAACCTCGGTCAAACGAGCCAGTTTATCAACAAAATCCTGTGTCTTTTCCGCCTGAGTTCCAAGGCCGCCATCGAGCAATCGCGGCAAGCCCACGATGATTCGCCCTATTTGATGATCTTTAATGATAGACAGAATTCGGGCAAACTCGCTTTCGTTGTTCTTTCTTTCGATGGTCGTAAACGCAGTGGAGAGTATCCCCAACGGATCACTGATCGCCACGCCAATTCGCTTATCCCCAACATCAAGTCCCATCATCCGCATAGTATTAAGATTTCTCCACCAAGTCGGGAACCAGTCGCAAGGCCTCATCTATTTTGCCTTTGTCTTTACCGCCTGCCTGGGCCATATCCGGCTTGCCGCCGCCACCGCCACCGGTAACCTGAGCTACCTCTTTGATTATTTTCCCGGCGTGGATTCCTTTTTTGACCAGATCGGGAGTGACCATCGCCAGGAACCGCGGATTGCCATCCAGTACAACTCCCAGCACAATCACAGCACTTCCGAGTTTATCTTTCAGCCAGTCGCCGGTCTCGCGCAGGATTTCCATATTGGAGGCAGCAATTTCTGCCGACAGCACATTAATGCCATTCACCTGCACGACCTGAGCCAGCAGGGATTCGGATGCACCCCGCAAAAACCTTGCTTCAAGTTCTTTCGACCGTTTGCGTTCGGCGCTCAATTCTGAAATAAGGTCACTTAATTTCTGGGGAACTTCTTTTGGATTGGATTCAAGCTTTTCCGAAACGCATTCCAGTATTTCCAGACGATCCTCTAAATATTCTTCGGCTGATTTCCCGGTCACGGCCTCTATCCGGCGCAACCCGGAGCCAACGCTCTTTTCACTGGTGATATGAAAGAAGCCAATCTGACCGGTGTTTTGAAGATGCGTGCCGCCACAGAGTTCAGCGCTCACTCTCTCGCCAGATTGCGGATCGTTGATTTGAACCACCCGCACCCAATCCCCGTATTTTTCTTCGAAGAAGGCCAATGCGCCCTGCTCAATAGCCTGCTTATACGGCATCTCACGGCTGGTCACGGCAAGATTCCGGCGGATGTTTTCATTCACAATTCGCTGAACCTGTTTTAGTTCATCATCGCTCATGGCAATCAGGTGAGTGAAATCGAACCTGAAATGGTTCGAGGTCACCAGCGAACCGCCCTGCTGGACCTGATCTCCGAGCACATGGCGCAGTGCTTTGTGCAACAGATGCGTCGCAGTGTGATTGCGCGCGATGTCGAGCCGACGATCCACATCAACGCTTGCCTGAACCGAATCATTTACCGAGATAACACCTTCCGCAACCTTCCCGATATGCACGATCAGGGCACCAGCCGGTTTACGAGTATCCGATATGCTAAAGCTGCCTTTTTCGCCTTTTATGAGTCCGGTATCTCCAACCTGTCCACCCATCTCGGCATAGAAAGGAGTCTGTTCCAGAATCACTTCCACTTCCTGCCCCTCGTAAGCGCTTTGGGCAGATTGGCCTTCAACGATAAGCCCGAGTATCCGAGTTTCTTTGCTCAAAACTTCGTAGCCGACGAAGTCGGTGGCAGGCAAGGCCAGACTTTCATAGAACTGCTCAGCGGATTTATCCGCCAGACCGAATTTTTTCGCCTCTCGGGCCCGTTCCCGCTGGGCTTCCATTTCCTTTTCGAATCCCTCTAAATCTATGGAGAGGCCGTTTTCAGCGGCAATTTCGGCGGTTATCTCTTTTGGGAAACCGTAAGTATCATACAACATAAAAACTTCCAGTCCAGTAAGCCCGAAGGTGACTGAGACAACCTCGTTTTCGAGCATACCAAACTGATGCAGAAGTTTTTCTTTCAATTCCTGCAATGGAAATGGACTGCTTGATTGTAAAGCATTATAGTTTTTAACTATGCTGGTCAATTCATACAATTTTGTCTTTGTTGGCTCAAGTGCCCCATCAACAGCACTCCTCCCACCACTTATGAATACATGCCACCATGCCCGACAATCTCGGAGAAAATGTTCAACTGATTGTGTTATCTCACTTTCCAAATTAATAATATCGTTTTTTGATAATGCATTATCAAACGCTTCTCTAAATGTGGGAAAGTAATACTTCAACTCCTTTCTTAACCCGATCAAAGTAGTTTCCAGAACAGAGCTTCCAACATCAAGGGTTCTCTCGAACTTGTTTTCCTCAATATCGATCAGTTTTAAAATATGTTCATTGTTCCTCTGCAACTCAGGATAAAGACTCCCCATCTGTTTAATTACCATTTTGGCAATTTCGGTAAGGAACGCCTCGGTTAGTCCCAGTTTCCTCCCAAAGAGCGCCGCACGCCTCAGTATCCGCCGCAGCACATATCCCCGGCCATCATTTGAGGGGATGACCCCATCGGCAATCAGAAAAGTCACCGCCCGGGCATGCTCGGCCACAATGCGCATGGCACGCGTGACCTCATCATTCTCACCATATTTGTGCCCGGAAAGTTCGGTGATCCGATTCATAATCGGAGCAAAAAGGTCAGTCTCATAAGGCGTGCTTTTGCCCTGCATGACAGTTGCCGTGCGCTCCAGTCCCATGCCGGTATCGATATTTTTCTGTTTCAAAGGAGCCCGGTTCCCTTCTTTATCCTGGTCAAATTCGGTAAAGACAAGGTTCCAGATTTCCAGAAAACGGCCGCAACCGCAAGATGGATTACACTCCGGCCGGCCACAGCCAATTTCCTTTCCGAAATCGTAATGAATCTCGCTGCATGGCCCGCATGGGCCAGTTTCACCGGCAGGCCCCCAGAAATTGTCTTTCTCGCCAAAACGAAGTATGCGTTCTTTAGGCACGCCCAGTTCCAGCCAGTAACGCTCAGCCTCGTCATCATCCAGAAAAACGGTTATCCACAGTCTGTCTTTGGACAGGTGCAAATTCCCGGTAACGAACTCCCATGCCCAATTAATCGTTTCCTTTTTGAAATAATTGCCCACGCTGAAATTCCCCAGCATTTCAAAAAAGGTTAGGTGCCTCGCATCGCCAACCTCATCGATATCCGTAGTGCGGAAACACTTCTGGCAGGAAGTCAGGCGCGGATTGGCAGGTTTCATCTCGCCGGTGAAATATGGCTTAAACTGCACCATTCCGGCGCTGGTCAAAAGCAACGTGGGATCACCATGCGGAACGAGAGTGGAACTGGGAACAATGGAATGTCCCTTTTCCTCAAAAAACTTTAAAAAGGCGGTTCGTATTTCGTTACTATCCATTTTCTCCTTGTGCATCCTCACGGTTGATTTTAGGGGAACGAGAATGGTATGTCAACGAAGGTATGCATTATTTTATCACCCCGAAAAAAAGGCTCTCGCATCATAAAATACGAGAGCCTCTAATCTGGCTTTTGATAATAACACGGAAATCAAATACGAATATCAAGCGACATGAGCAATTCCGGAACATTCAAATAAATCGGTATTTGAATCTAATTACATAGGATTTGAATTCATTATCCGCTGGTAAATTCCCACTGGCAGGCGATCTCTTCCGGCTCCCCCGTCAGGCCTACTTTCAGGGGTTTCACACGGATATTTGGACTAACTGCCTGTGTATATGCATTAATAGCAGCATCCTCAAGCACCGTGCACGTCCAGTTAAGCTTTTCAGGGTCACGGTTCTTCAGTGCTGAAAATGCGGGGCAGCGTTTTACAGTCAAAACGGCTCTATTTGAGTCCTTGAGGTCCCAATCATAGTCATAAAGGCCCTGAGCGAAAGAGGGGACGAATTGATTGGCTTTCACGTAAGTTTCAAGGTCATTTCCATGAATATTCAGCGCATCCATGGTCCATTTCATCTCACTTTTGCCAATCCGGCACCAGTTCTCGATGAGGCATTCTCGAACGACCTCTTCGCCGGCTCGCTTGCCCATCTGCTCCTGCCAGAAGAAATCCAGTGTTAGAATCTCTCGGCAATAGGCCTGAAGCAATCTGGCCAGCGTTTCCTTAGAGAAATCCTCGTAGCGGATATCGCGCTTGAAAGGGCCGCTATAATCTTTCATTTCAGCCATTTTAATCCCTCTTATCAGCGGTTTGAAGTTGAAAGTGTTCAACCCGATTATTGTGAGTCCAGAACCAGCGAATGTGGCCATTTATGCGCTCAAATGCCAGATATTTCTTTTCCGCCAGAGAATTGAGGGTCTTATGCACGAAATCGTACCCGTGATTGGTGAAAGGTGTGACTCTGATAGCAAGTTCGGTTATGGGGTCATGTCCGTCGATGGAGAAAGTTCCTGCCCCGGAGATTACATCCTCCGACAGCAGCTTGTAAATAAGGTACATCCGGTCGACCCCTTCCACACGCAGAGATTCGCCCGGTGTGCATTGGCCTTTCTGGTATCGCTGTTTGACAATGTCCCATTGTTCATTGCACGTGTTTTCGAAATCGGTGAGGAATTCATTCATTTCCTCGGCGCTCAAAGCTGATGTTCGCACAATGGCCCGGTTGGCGTCGTATAAATCCCAGTCATTAGTGAGAATTTCCAGATCGTACTGGTCGATTTCTTCCCTCACAGTGGTTCCGGGAAACGGGGCCAGCATGTGGTACCCATATTCGATTTTGAGTTCCTCGGCGAATTTAGAGGTATCCTTCAATGTCTGATGGTTCTCGCCTGGCAATCCCACCATGAAAGAGGCATGTGGCCTGATTCCCACTTCCTTGCAGTATCGCACAGCGTTACGGGCTTGCTCCAAATTGATTCCCTTTTTCACGCGCTTGAGCATCTCCAAATTTCCGGATTCTATGCCAAAGCTGACACTATCACATCCTGCCTCACGCATTATCGCGAGGGTTTCTTTATCCACTGTGTTAACCCGGGAAAAGGCGCTCCAGCCAAAATGCAAGTCTCGTTTTAGAATCTCCTCGCATAGCGCTTTGACCCGTTTTTTGTTGGCGGTGAAAATATCATCGGCAACGTTGATCCGGTCAATGCCATAAGTCAGAAGATGCTCGATCTCGTCAGCTACCACGGATGGCGAGCGATACCGCACTTTATAACCTACCATTTTGCGTCCCAGACAAAAAATGCAGCGGTTGGGGCAGCCGCGACTGGTGATGATACTTACCGGGAAGCCCAGTGCCTGATAGCGAGACATGGGCAGCAGGTGCCGTGCCGGAAGTGGCAGGGTATCCAAATCTTCGATCAGCGGCCTTGACGGGGTAATAATTATCTCTTCGCCATCACGAAAGGCAATGCCATTGATGCCGGACCATGCTTTTCTATCATTTATGACGGGCAGGATTGCTTTCAGGGTTTCCTCACCCTCACCCACAACAATAAGGTCAAGTTCCGGGTATTGTCGAAGCGTATTTTCTATATCGAAGCTCACATGAGGGCCGCCCATCATGGTAAGGATCGAGGGATTATGCCTTTTGGCTTCCCGGATTATGCTCGCAGATATAAGAAAGTTCATGGTTACCGAGTTGATGCCGAGAACATCAGGTTGGAAGGAATCAATATCCCGATGTAGTTTTTCGGGGGTGTATCGGCTGACGATGTAATCGAATACAGCGACCTCAGCCCCTGTCTCGATGCAGGTACGTGTGCTCTTCCGATCTCGGCATCTTTGATAGTTGCCAGCGCCCAGATCAGCCGCCAGGCCGCGCTCGGCACTATGGTTCCAATTGAAGAGTGCAGGTCCCGCACTGCTCCCCGCGCCTCCAGTTCCACCCCGATGATCCCTTTGAGTCCGGCAATGATCTCAGCTCTATCATCCCAGCCCACCCTTCCGCCTTCCCAGTAGCAGGCATCGGACTTGAGCAGGCTTCGGTTTTTTCTAATGAATGAGGCCAGATGAATGCTGCCGATTTCCTCTTCCCCTTCGATGAGGAACTTGATTGAGATCGGCAACTGTCCCCTGAGTTTAAGGAAAGCTTTAATGGCCAGCAGTCGTACGATGAGATCACCTTTGTCATCCGAAGTGCCGCGGCCCACCAGCTTGTTTTCCACGATTGTCGGTTCGAACGGAGGAGTAGTCCACAAATCAAAAGGTTCCGGAGGCTGAACATCGTAATGATTGTAAAACAGCAGCGTATAGGGGGAATCGCCCTTCAGTTCCCCATAAACTACCGGGTAACCGCCGTCCGTGGGGATAATCCGGGCCTCAACCCCGCTATCCTTGAGGAGTTCGGATACAAGAGGGGCGCACTTGTCCATTCCCTCTCCCTGCGCGGCGATGCTGGGCTGAGCGCAATATCGTTTCAAGTCATCTATGGATTCCAGCCAGTGTTCATCGATGTAATTGTAAATCTGCTCCATGAGTCTCCCCCCGGTATGTTATTTTGAAGTGGGGTTCAGGTTTCCATTTAGCCCCCGGCAGGAAACAGTTCCTGCCCCTTATTCACATCATAACTCGTCCAAAGCCTTCTGATATGCCTCGAACGTCCTTGAATCGAACAGAACGAAGATCACCTCTTCGAGGCCGTTATCCTTGTGGAGAAAATCGGCAACCGCACCCAGAGCCACTTTAGCTGCCTTATCAACCGGATAGCCGTAGACGCCGGTGCTGATCGAGGGGAATGAGACCGTTTTCAGGCCGTTCTTAACCGCTAATTTCAGGCTTTCCCTGTAGGCGCTGGCCAGCGTTTCCGGCTCGCCCCGCTCACCACCGTGCCAGACTGGCCCCACGGTGTGAATCACATTACGGGTCTTCATTTTGCCGCCGGTGGTAATCACTGCCTGGCCTGCCGGGAGTCTGCCCCTATCGGCCACGATCTTTTTGCAATCCTCCAGAATCGCCGGGCCGCCGGCATGGTGAATAGCGCCATCCACTCCGCCTCCCCCCATCAATCCGGAATTGGCCGCATTCACAATGGCATCGGTATCCTGTATCGTGATATCTCCCTGAATGAGGGAAAGCTTTGTTTTGCCGATCACTCTTTCCATCATCAGCCTCCTCGAAGAAGACTCTCTCGAACTGCATTATAGCATTTATCAATCTGCGAATGTATTGTCACCTTGAAACCCTATCTTCCAAATGGTACACTAAAGCGTCGGGAGCCCATCAGCGGGCTCCTGTTCGTGTCTTATTAAACCGGCAGTAATAAGGGCACGTATTTGCTTGTTCATGTCTTCCCGCAAAAGCGGGAACCCGGAAGTGTAGTGGGGAAGTCGATTCCGGCTTCGGGGCTGGAATGGCGTATCGTAATTTAGTTTTCGTATTAGCAACTGGAAAACACAATCTCATGAATGAGGTAGAAAGATGGATTTTCGCCTGACCAAGGAAGAGGAAACATTCCGCAACGAGGTTCGCCAATTCCTTAAAGCAGAGGTTCCTTCAAACTGGCCTGGACTGGCCGGGCCTACGATGATAGAGATGGAACTGGATAAAGATGACGTCTGGGAGCTGTATAAGAAGATATCCAAAAAGCTTGCTCAAAAGGGATGGCTGGCCATGGCCTGGCCCCGGGAATATGGGGGGCAGGAACGCTCGCATATCGAACAGGCCATATTTTACGAAGAAATGGCCTATCACCGGGCACCGGGAGTGAACGCTATTGGGGTGGTCATGGTGGCTCCGACGCTCATTGTGCTGGGAACCGATGAACAGAAGAAGAAACACCTTCCGCCAATTGCCAATGCCGAAACCTTCTGGTGTGAAGGTTTCAGCGAACCTGAGGCAGGCTCCGATCTGGCATCCGTCAAAACCCGCGCCGAGGAAAAGAGCGATGCTTACTACATCAGCGGCCAGAAGGTCTGGACCACTCTTTCCACCCGGTCTGACTGGTGTGCGGTGCTGGCGCGCACCGATCCTGAACTGCCCCGGCACAAGGGAGTCAGTTTTTTCATGGTGGATATGAAAATTCCCGGAGTCGAAGTTGTGCCCATGGAAGATGCTGCTCACGGGCATGAATTGAGCGAGGTTTTTTTCGATAATGTCAGAGTCCCCAAAGAGAACATGGTCGGGGAAAAGAACGGTGGATGGAAGGCTGCCATGACCCTGCTCAGTTTCGAGCGCTCGGGATCTGGATTTATTGGCACCGGGCGGCGGCTCCTTGACGATCTTGTTAAATATGCCGGCGAGGCCATGTCCGGCAAAGAGCTTGAGGTTCACGATCACCTTATTCGGCATCGACTGGCGAATTCAGCAGCGAAAATAGAGGTGGCCCGTCTTCTTTCTTACCGGGTAGCCTGGATGCAGGAGCAGGGTCTTATTCCCGAAGCTGAGGCTGGAATGTCCAAGGTGTTCATTACCGAGGCCATGCAGGAACTGGCCAATATCGGACTTCAACTGGAGGGAACCTTCGCCCAGTTGATGAAAAATTCATTACGTGCGGTGTTGAATGGCTCAATCTGGCAAAGCTACGTTTGCAGCATGGGGCCCAAGATCGCTGCGGGAGCCAAAGAGGTACAGCGAAATGTGATTGCGCAAAGAGGGCTGGGGTTGCCACGATAATTCACTTCCGAGTTTAGACAAAAAGGAAGGCAGCATGGATTTGATACAGGCCATAAAAGAGCGCAGAAGCATTCGAAAATTCAAGACGGATCCGGTAAGTGAGGATATCGTTAACTCTGTGCTGGAAGCGGGCCGCTGGGCGCCGTCATGGGCTAATACGCAGTGCTCGAGATTCGTGGTTGTACGGGATGCCGAAATCAAAGCCAGCCTTGCCGAAACCTTGAGTAAAGGAAATCCGGCTGGCGAGACTATCAGAAATGCCCCGGTCACCATCGCCATATGCGGCGAATTAAATAAGTCAGGTTATTACAAAGGCGAGGCCTCCACAGACAAAGGCGACTGGTACATGTTCGATACCGCTCTGGCAGCTCAGAATATTATGCTGGCAGCCCATGCCCTCGGGCTGGGCACGGTACCGCTAGGGCTTTTCAACGCCTCCAAAGCTGCTCAGATACTGGGAGTTCCTTCAAATGTAGCTGTGGTTCTGCTTTTGCCTATGGGGTATCCGGCTGAGGAGCCGAAAGCCCCAACACGCCACGAACTTTCGGGAATCACTTTCCGTGAAAGGTATGGGCGAAGCTGAGTAATTTTTGGGGGTTTCCGGTTGGATGATGGTAGTGTAGAATATCCCTGTATTTCCCCCGGTAAAATTGAATTTCCAATTATATTAAATTCTAATAAAGGCGGCTAGATCATGAAAGTAGTTTTTATTCAGGATGTTCCCAATGTGGCTGAAGTGGGCGATATCAAAGAGGTAAAGAAGGGCCATGCCAGAAATTACCTCATGCCCAAAGGTTTTGCTGTCCCGGCCACGGCGGAGGAAATGAGACGAGTTGAGTCAAGGAAACGGGCAGCAGTCAGAGAGCGCGAAGAACGGATGTCGGAAAAGCATGGCATAGCCATGAGTATGAATGGAATAATTCTCACATTCGCCAAGAAAGTGACCAGCAAAGGCAATATCTATGGGTCAGTCTCGAGCACGGCAATCCAGCATGAACTGAAGAAGCTGGGCCATGATGTTGAGAAATCCATGATAAAACTGGAAGACCCGTTGCGTCAGCTTGGGGAGCACGAAGTGGAAATTGAGCTGTCCAGCGAAGCTGTTGCCAAGATCAAAATAATCATCGAGCCGGCTGAAGAGGAAAAGGGCGAAGACGAAGCAAAAGAGGGACCTGAGCAAACAACCGGGGAATCATCCGCCGAAGAGGAATCAACAGGAACAACTGCCAAAGGCGAGTAATTTCATAAGGTGTCGTTATGAACGATGACCGGATGCCGCCCTATGACCTCGGTGCCGAAGAAGCTGTGTTGGGATCGTTGCTCATAGATAGTGACGCCATCCGCAAGGTTGCAGACTCGCTCCGGCCCGTGGATTTCTACCGCGATAAAAATCAGTGGGTCTACGAAGCTGCCTGTTCCCTGTATGATCGGGACGAAGCAATCAATCAAATCACTGTTGCCCATGAGCTTAACCGATGTAACAGGCTGGAACCAATCGGTGGCTCGGACTATCTGGACAATCTCGTTCTAACCGTTCCCACATCGGTGCACATTGAGCACTATGCCGGGATTGTAAAGCGTCTTTCTCTGATGCGCGGGCTCATCCATACCGCTGACAGAATAGCTGAGATCGGTTACGAAGCCCCACCGGATACCGAGGCCGCTCTGGATAAGGCTGAAAATTTAATAATTGCGCTTCGCAATGGCAAAAGTGCTGGCGGATTTGTCCTCCTGAAAGAACTTGTCGCTGATTATTTTGAGAAGGCAAGTTCCGGGGAAACCGAGGAAGAGGAACCTAACCTTCCCTGTGTTGATACTGGATTTTATCAACTGGACCAGATATTGGGGGGGATGTATCGTTCCAATCTGGTAATTCTGGCCGCCAGGCCCAGTATGGGCAAAACCAGCCTGGCCATCAACATTGCTCGAAACGTGGCTATTGAACAGAAAGGCGTAGTAGGTTTCTTCAGTCTGGAGATGTCCAAAAAGGAACTGGCCAAACGATTCCTTGCCGCTGAATCGGGCATAAACAGCAAAGTGTTTAATGCAGGTCTATCCTTAGAGCAGCTCAATAAGCTTATGCCCTCATTCCAGAAGCTTCATGAAGCACCTGTTTATCTGGATGATTCCGGCGGGCTCACTGATTCGGGGATTAAATCCAGAGCGCGCCGGCTTCAAGATAGCCACGGCCTCGACCTTATCATAATTGACTATATCCAGTTGATGCGGACGAGCAGGCGCATCGATAACCGGGTACAGGAGATGACCAGTATATCTCAGTCCCTCAAGGAACTGGCGCGTGAACTTAATGTTCCGGTATTAGCCCTTTCCCAGTTAAGCCGTGCCGTGGAGAAGGATCGGGGTAGAGGAGAGAAGCCCACACCAAGGCTTTCAGACTTGCGGGATAGCGGCTCCATCGAGCAGGATGCGGATATAGTGATTTTCATCTATCGGGAAGAATTGCACAGAACTGAGGAAGAGTGGTATGCAATTAATCCCAATTTACCTTATCCCAAAGGGGAAGCTGATATCATCGTGGAAAAGCATAGAAACGGTCCGAGGGGCGCGATAAAGCTTCACTTCAATCAGAACACGACCAAATTTGAAAACGCCGCTATGGTGCAACCGGCAGAAAGACAAAAACTGCTATGAGTGCTGCCAGAGAATTCAGGGGATTCCCGTCGAGAACGAATTTCACTCCTATTCCTAACTCGTTCTTCAGTTCCCTGTTGCCACAGATTGATGATCTGGCTGAACTTAAGGTAACGCTTTACATTTTCTGGGCGCTTTATCGTCAAAAGGGATATCCTAGGTTTGTCACTTACAGCGAGCTCCGTGGCGATGAGTCTTTGATGGCGGGTATTCAGGGAAACGATGTGGAGGAAGATCAGTTACAGCATGCACTGGAAAGCGCAGTGAAGCGCGGAACCCTGCTTTCTTTGAGGATCGAAAGGGACGAAGGGGCGGATGATCTGTATTTCCTGAACAGCGAGAATGATCGGAGGGCAATTATTCAAATAGAGAGCGGGGAAATTCAAATAGATGGCATTGTCAGAATCGAACCGGCCTCAACCGAGGAAAGGCCGAATATCTTTGCGCTTTATGAACAGCACATCGGGCTGCTGACCCCGATGATTGCCGAAGACCTGAAGGAAGCGGAAAACATATATCCTGCCTCGTGGATTGAGGATGCTTTCAGAGAGGCTGTCGATCTTAATAAGCGCAACTGGCGCTATATCAGCAGAATACTGGAGCGATGGGCTTCAGAGGGAAAAGGCGATGGAAGAACTGGGAAGAATTCTAAAGCGGACACCGATCCCAAAGAATTTCTCCGAAAATACGGTAATCTCAGCAAACGATGAATCACCGGAAGCTCATGTATGCCCAATTTGCAAGGGACGTACCAAGGGGGTGCCCGGTTGTGCCACTCTTCAGACCAGTGGCTAAAACCGGGCGGGGGAATTGGTACGCCTACCCTATTTGAGGGGTTTCTTTCTTTTGCCATGTTTTTTCGCCCCCTTATTCTATCGGGTAAATATGCTTTTGCAGTTTCCTTCGATAATTATAGTTGACACCTGTCTAATCTCTCTACTAGCCAATGATTATTTATTCCAGACTACCCAAGATCGAATACATGGGCATAATCACCGATATAGCGATGAAACCCACCAGCACAGCTATGCCCACCACGATCATTGGTTCCAGCATAGATGTAAGTTGGTCCAGTTTATTGGATACCTCCGCTTCATAGAAAGTTGCCACGTTTTGCATGCTAGTGTCAAGGGTACCGGTTTGCTCTCCTACCGTGATCATCTGTACCAGCAAGGGAGGAAATATCGAATTCATTGCCATTGGCCTGGCCAATCCATGTCCTTGAACTAGTCCCTCTTGGACTTCTCTCAGAGCGTTACGAACAACACTATTTGGAGCTAATTGTGTCGTTATGTCCATTATGCGTGGTAATGCGACGCCTGCCCTCATGAGGGTTGATCCGGTTCGTGTAAATAGGGCTATATTGCTCTGGAGTACTACAGTTTTTATCAAAGGAATTCGTAGGAATGCCCTGTCTTTGAATCGTTGCCCTGTGGGAGTTCTCATAAACACAACAATTGCAACAACAACCCCAATGACTGTTATAAAAATGAGGAATATATTTGCCCCTGCGAAATCACTGATGAACATGAGTATCCTGGTGGGCAAAGGTAACTCACATTCCATTTTATCAAACATTTTCAGTAATTTTGGAAGTACATAAGTTACCAGTACTAAAATCACCGCAATGGCCACGACCAGAATAACCGCCGGATACGTTAGAGCTCTCTTCACTTTCTTAATTGCCACCTGCCCTCTCTCAATATAGTTAACGGCTTCTATAAGGGAAGAGGCTAGGTCCCCGCTGTGTTCCCCGGCTGAGGCCATATGAATATAGATGCCGGAGAATGCATTTGGGTATTTGGCCAGCGCCTCAGAAAAGGAACTGCCACCTTCCAGTTCTGTCCTAAGCCCGGCAACGACTTTTCGGAAAGGAGCCCTTTCAACCTGTGCTTCAAGCAATTGCAATGCCTGAGGAAGGGTAAGGCCGGCTTCCAGGAGAGTGGCCAACTGGCGTGAGAAGTTAGTTACATCTTGAGTTTTGATACCGTAAAGGGAAGGGAAAACTTCCTCCAGTTTTATTCCCTTTCTTGCCTTCTTGACGCTGACGATCGTGTAACCAGCCTTTGTCAGTGCCTCCTCTGCTTCCCAGTCATTGGCAACGTCAAGAACCCCTTTGACCGTATTTCCATCAGCGTCATTGGCTACATACTTGTATGGCATAATGCTTGCTCCAAGTAGAATCTAAAATCATCTCTGCCCAACAGAGAAAACACTTCGCAATACCTCCGACGGGGTAGTTATACCTTCCTTCACCTTTTGCATCCCATCATATCGCATGGTTATCAGCCCTTCCCTCAGTGCCTGCTCTTTCATTTCCCCGGCGCTGGCATTATCGAGCAGCATCTGGCGAAGTCTGTCGCTCATTTGCAAAACTTCGAAAACTCCAATCCTGCCCAGATACCCGGTATTGTTGCATAAATTACAACCACTACCTTTATAGAAAGTAACCTCTCCCCTTTCCATCTCTGACTCATATGCTTCAAGCTCTTCCGGTGATGGCTCAAAAGAAATGCGGCAATGCGGGCATATCCGGCGCACCATTCTCTGAGCCACAACTCCCAAAAGGGTTGATGCTATGAGATACGGTTCAACTCCCAAGTCAACGAGGCGGAAAATTGTGCTGATGCTGTCATTGGCATGAACTGAAGAAAAAAGCAAATGCCCGGTCATGGCTGCCTGAGCTGCCAAGGTTGCTGTCTCGCGATCACGAATTTCCCCTACCATCATAATATCGGGATCATGACGAAGGAATGTGCGTAAACAAGTGGAAAAGGTTATCCCTGCTTTGAGATTGACTTGCACCTGGGTTAAATTGGTGAAATGATATTCGATGGGGTCCTCAACCGTCATAATATTATAGGCATCCCTGTCAAGCCGACTTATGGAGGCATAAAGAGTGGTAGTTTTGCCGGACCCTGTGGGCCCGCTGATTAGCATCATTCCATAGGCGCTATTGAGAAATTCGGAATATTTTTGCAAAGAAGCGGAAGGGAATCCCAGATTTTCCAGCTCTATAAAATTCCGTTCCTTTTCCAAAATCCGCAATGTGGCTCTTTCCCCGTTTGCTGTTCCGGCAGTAGCCACCCTGAGATCAATCAATTTACCACCACTCCTGACTGAAAATTGCCCATCCTGGGGGCGTCTTTGCTCGGCGATATCCAATCCGGCCATTATTTTCAGTCTGGAAAGCAATGCTGAATGAGCACTAGTGGGCAGAGTTGCGCTATCGTGAAGTATGCCATCAATGCGATATCTCACGCGAACCCTGTTTTCCTGTGGCTCAATGTGGATGTCAGAAGCCCTGTCATGTATTGCCTGAGAAATCATCAGGTCGAAAGTCTGGACAATTGGTGATTGTCCAGTAGCTTCCAGATCAAAGGATCCATCTACTGCTTTCAGTTCGTAAGGAGTAAACTGGCTTAGCTGCTTTTCGATCTCACCAGTAGTGTTATATCGGAGATTGATGGCTTGCTCTATCTGCTCCGGGATACCCAGCATGGGCTCAACGCTCATTCTTGCTTCGGCCTGCAAATCCTCTATCGCATAAATGTCAGTCGGATCGGCCATAACAACATAAAGCACATCTTGAATGATATCAAGGGGAATCAGCGTGTGTTTTCTGGCCGTATTTTCGGATATAAGCGCTAAAGCCTTGGGCTGAACGGTATGCCTCTTGAGATCGATCAAAGGCATATTTAACTGTATACTGAGAGCCGTCGCCAGTTGCTCAGGAGTAACCAGTTCCTGCTCCGCCAGAATATCCCTCAGACGCTTTCCTTCCCTTAGCCGCATGTCAAGCGCACGGCCCAACTCTTCTGCGCTGAGCAGGTCTGCTTCAACGAGAATATCCCCCAGACTTTTGGCTCTATTAGCTTTTTGCTGCTCGGATACCTCATCCCGCCCTTTTTCCCGCTTTTTCTTTTCCTGTTGCTCTATAGCCTTCCCCAACCGTTCAGCATCGAGCGAATTTGCCTCGATAAATCTATCATCCGGGGTTTGATTATGGATGTCTTTTGATGAATTTGCCATATTTCCCAGTTCTATGCTTTTTCCGCTGTTAACTTAAGGAATCGCTGATCTAGTATCCCTAATCCTCCCAAGGTGGATATTTCTATACTTGGGGGAATTTTGAGTCTGCGGGATATATCCCCAGACCCCCGAAGTCCCCACTTATTCAGAGTTTCCCAAACCAAATGATCCGATTCTCAATAATATAGGGAATCGCTTTTTAGTCCTTTCCCAGCCAAGAGGCTATTCGACTCAGCAAAGTAGCATTCTCGACAGGTTTGCTGATATATTCACTTGCCCCGACAGTAAGCCCTGTGGCTTTGTCCACATCCTGTCCCTTGGCTGAAAGCATTATTATAGGGAGTTTAGCAGTCTTAGGATCAGACCGCAAACGATTGCACACTTCATATCCATCAAGCCCCGGAAGCATTACATCCAAGATTAACAGATCAATTGCTTCTTTCTGGGCTGTCATAAGTCCCTGCAAACCGTTCGACGCGGTAAGAACTTCATAACCTTCTTTCTCAAGGGCATACTTTATTGCTCTTGAGAAACCTGCTTCATCATCAACCATTAAAATTCGCGCGGCTATAACGTCACCTCCAGAACAAAGCTTAAGTATTAATATGTGTTTAAATCAACAGTATTTACTGAGTCGTATTACCTTATAACACTCCAGCTATCGAATGTCAAGCCTTTGAAGCGTCATTGACATTCCATATCAATCTGCTATTATAATCAATCAAGTTAAAAACGGAGGAAATGGTATGGCAACAAACGTTGGGATTAATGGATTCGGACGGATTGGGCGCCTGTTTTTTCGGGCAGCCAGAGAATACCATCCTAATGAAATTGAGGTTGTTGCTGTTAACGATCTCACGAATGCCAAAACCAACGCTCACCTTTTAAAATACGATTCGAATTATGGCCAATACCCCGGCACAGTTGAAGCTACTGAGGAAGCTATCAACGTCGATGGAAAAACTGTAAGGGTAACGGCGGAACGCGATCCCGGAAATATTCCATGGAAGGACATGGGAGTTGAGATTGTGCTGGAATCCACCGGTCTCTTTACCGACGCCACGAAAGCTGCTGCCCACTTGAATGCAGGGGCCAAAAAGGTGATCATCTCCGCACCGGCCAAGAACGAGGACCTTACTCTTGTTCTCGGCGTGAATGACGATAAATACGATCCGGTAAAACACCGCATTATTTCCAATGCATCATGTACAACCAACTGTGTTGCTCCCATGGTAAAAGTCTTGCATGATAATTTTGGCCTTATAAGAGGCCTTATGTCCACTATACACGCTTATACCAACGACCAGCGAATTCTGGATATAGCCCATGCCGATCTTCGCCGCGCACGTACGGCGGGGATAAGTATCATTCCCACCAGCACCGGTGCCGCCAAAGCCGTTACCCAGGTAATACCGGAGCTTCAGGGAAAGATTCACGGAATGGCTTTCCGGGTGCCTACTACCACTGTTTCGGTTGTCGATTTCGTCGCTGATCTGGAACGGGAGGTTACCGGAGAAGAGGTGAACAACGCACTTAAAACAGCAGCCGAGGGGCCCCTGAAGGGAATACTCGGTTTTTGCGAGGAACCGCTGGTCAGCATTGATTTCAAGCACAATTCCCTTAGTTCCATTGTGGATGCCATGAGCACGATGGTGCTGGGAGGCAGTATGGTCAAGGTGATCTCATGGTATGACAACGAGTGGGGATACAGCTGTCGTGCGGCTGATCTTGCCGCCATGATTGCAAGGAAGGGATTGTAATCTGATCAATCTTCCAGGGCCAGGAATTCATCCAGCGACATTATCCGAAATATAGAGCCCTTGAAGGAGTGGCGATATACATTAATAATTGCCTCATGATCTTCCGGCCTGAAAGCAGCACAGCAATCTTCCAGCATTATTACCTTGAAATCATGGGCCAGCCCGTCCAGCGCTGTGGTAAGCACACAAACCGGGGTCCCGATTCCAGCTATAACTATGGTGTCAATCCCCATCTCCCGGAGCCTTGTTTCAAGGTTTGTGCCCATGAAGCCACTGAATCGCCGCTTTTCCAGAATGATATCAGATTTCTCCGGGCCGAAGTCTGAGATGACCTTTGCACCCTCAGTTCCCATAATGGCATGCGGTTTCATTCCGGTTCCCCGGAAAATAAAATCATCGGGCAGAAATGCATCGTTGGCAAAGATAACTGGGCTTCCCTGTTCCCGCGCATTGTTTAGAAGCTGCTGGATGGCAGGAATAATTGCCTGTGCCTGATCATCCATGCCTGAGTGAGATTTGGTGTAGACGTTGTCGTTGATCATGTCAACGACAATGATAGCTGTGTTCCCCATCATCATTTTTAATAATTGGCCAAGTAAACCTGTAAGCCGAGTTCTGTCTCCTTCCAAATAATGGAAGGATGGTGACCATCTATCTAGCCCTTCCGTTACCGGAAGGATCAAGCGACCTACCCGGGGACAGGCCGGGCGCCTTTCGTCCCCCTATTCGGTCTTGCTCCAGGCGGGGTTTACCCGCCATCCGCCTCACGACGGACGCGGTGAGCTCTTACCTCACCATTTCACCCTTACCCGCCTCAGGCGGGCGGTATGTTTCTGTGGCACTTTCCGAGGGTCACCCCTCCTGGGTATTACCCAGCACCTTGCCCGGTGGAGCTCGGACTTTCCTCCCCGGCAACGCCATAGCGGCACCGGAGCGGCCACCCGGTTTACTTGGCCAATGTCTCCTCTAGATGATTTAAAATCCGTATTATAACTTGTAATGGATTGGAATCTTACGGCAAACGTGATTTTAACAGTAAAGAGAAAAACCTGCAACCCGAACCTTGGTCTTGCTATCTGTCAGGGAGGAGAAAAGGGACCGGGGGAAAACTTGATAAGGTTCTTGACCCTGGCACAATTATGACTGCAGGTAGATCATCAACACCGCCACCATCTGGGTATAGTCAATCAAGTTGCTCAGATAATCTAACAAGGCAGTGACCATCTCCGCATACTGAAGGATGCCGTCTGTATTGGCATCATATATCCATGGACCCCAGCCGACGGTTATCTCTGCTGTACATTGGGAATGAAAAGCTCCAATACCCGGAATATCCGCATCGACTTCAACCGTAATGAGGCTTGTCCCGCTTTGCGTACCGGCTTTGAGTGGCCAAAAGGTTGCTGACCGAGCTGGGGATGGGGGACCGGATTGAAATGCACTATGTCTCCGGACTTGATTTGGAACAGTTTGACCGTAAGGTGGCCGAGTTTGCAGAGAAGGTCAAGAGTTTGTAGTTGCTTTTTTGGTTAAAGGGTTTGAAAGGAAGGCGAGGATTGCTTTGCCTTCCTTTTCATTCGATATTCAATTTATCCGTAAGCTAAAAACGCTTCGGGGGTGCAAGGGATCGATCACAAAATTCCATAAGTATAAATTACCTGTCTGATGGAGTATTATTGACACAGCACGCTTGATTAATATATATTTAGGAAAATCACTGCTTGAGAGGAATCGATGAGTGGAAAAAAAATATTGGTAGTTGATGATGAAGCTAATCTCACCAGATCAATGGCTTTCATTTTGCGTAAAGAGGGATATGATGTGGAAATAGCTTCAAATGGCGAGGAAGCGATATTGAAAGCGCAAAATTCGAGACCCGATCTAATGTTACTTGACGTAATGATGCCAAAGAAGAATGGATATGAAGTTTGCCAGGAAATAAGAGAAGATCCCAAATTGAGGGATATGCACATTATAATGTTAACGGCCAAAGGGCAGGCAGTTGATCGGGAAAAGGGGATGTCTTTTGGGGCTGATGACTTCATCACAAAACCTTTCAGTCCCGCATTTATAGTTGAAAAAGTAAACGGGATATTGAAAAAGTAATCGCTACGTTGGATAGTAGTGGTATTATTGCTTTACCAGAATAGGAGAATCAGTGATGGTGGTGATGGAATAGATGGGTGATCCACTGTACGACCTCATAGAAACCATCCGATTTACCGAGACGGTTTCCACAAAGATCCATGGCCTGCGGGATAAATCCACAATCTTCAGCACGGTAACGGATGAGTTCTCTAAACTCGGGGATTATTCGGCTACCATTTTGCTGCTGGCAGATGATGGTCAGTTTCTCAGGATTGAGGGTACCTCGATCCCAAGCAGCGTCTTGAAATCCATGGAAAAGGTAGCTAAAGCGATATTGGGTCAATACCGGATAGACCTCAATAAGTCCAGTTACTTTACCAAAGTGATAAAAGATGGGGAGAC
The DNA here is from genome assembly GCA_041300025.1 of Dehalococcoidia bacterium. GTDB lineage: Bacteria > Chloroflexota > Dehalococcoidia > SZUA-161 > SpSt-899 > JBGLNL01. Next base: position 894,789 of record JBGLNL010000001.1, read on the forward strand.
GCTTCTGGCTTCAGGCAAAGATATTGTTGGTGATCTGGTTCCAAAAACTCTGGCACTTGCGCTTTTGAAAGTTCTCAAAGGCCTGGCAGATGAGTCTTCAATTATGACTCCTCTCCATCTTAACAAAGAAATTATAGGAGCTCTGGTTATTACCTCCGAAAAAGTGATTGACCCGATTATCCCTTCAGTAAGGAATCTGGCCCTGCATATTTCGACAGCTCTGGATTTGGCGGCAGAATATGCCGAACGCATGCAAGCGAATAGCGCGCTGGAATCGCGGGAATTTGAATTGCGATTCATGTTTGATTCGATCGAAGATGGTATCGTGGTTGTCGATCTGAAAGGTAATGCAATCGAAGTTAATAATGCTACTTTAAGAATGGGGGGGTTTGACAGCAGGGATGAAATCATAGGCAAGGATGCATTTGACTTTATACGGGAAAGCGACCGATCCAGATTATTTGAAGCTTTAAGCTCAGTTATGGAAACAGGGAGAGCCGGCCCTGTGGAATTTGTTGTTTGTAACAAGCAGGGAGATGAATTCCCCGGAGAGGCAGTTGCCACGTTGCTGCGAGACACGTCTGGTAACATATCCGGTATCATTGCTGTTTTCAGGGATATTACCGAACGTAAAAGGATAGAGGAGGCCCTGCAACGCAGCGAAAAATATTTCCGCATGCTTATCGAAAATTCCCCGGACATGTTCGTGGTGCTGAACGAGGATACAACAATCAGATACGGCAGTCCCTCGCTGGCGAAAATAGCTGGATATGAAATCGGGAATTTGATCGGGGCAAACGCGCTGGATTTTGTCCATCCTGAAGATAAACCATATGCAGCTAAACTGTTAGATGAAGGTAAGAAAATTCCCGGTTTTACCACAACGCTGGAGACTCGTTTACTTTACAAAGATGGCTATTACAGGCACGTTGAGATGACCGGTACCAATCTACTGGATGATCCCGAAATAGAAGGCATTGTATTGAATTTCCGCGATATCGAAGTTCGCAAGCAGGCTGAAAACGCTCTGAAAGAAAGTGAAAGATATTTCCGTATGCTTATCGAAAATGCTCCTGACATGATCGTGGTGCTGAACGAGGATACAACAATCAGATACGGCAGTCCCTCCCTGGAGAGACTAGGTGGATATGCAATTGAGAATCTGATCGGGGCGAATGCTTTGGATTTCGTTCATCCCGACGATAAAGAATATGCAACTAAACTATTAGACGAAGGTAAGAAAATTCCCGGTTTTACCATTTCGCTGGAGACTCGTTTACTTCACAGTGACGGTTCTTACCGTTATGTTGAGATGACCGGTGCCAATTTTTTGAATGATCCCGTAATAGAAGGCATTGTGTTGAATTTCCACGATATCGAAGTTCGCAAGCAGGCTGAAAACGCTCTGAGGGAAAGCGAGGAGAAATATCGTGCACTTTTCGAGAGTACCGGGACCCCGATAACTTATTTTGATCGTGATGGCAATATATTGCTTATAAATAAGGTTGGAGCGGCATATCTAGACAGGGACGTTGATGACTTGATCGGTAAATCTATATATGAGGTATTCCCTGAAAAAGCCGATTTATTCATTAAAAAACTGCACAAGGTAATCACGACAGGAGAAGGGGCAGAGGTCAAGGAAATGGTGTCGCTTCCATCACAAGATCGCTGGCTATTGTCAAATATCCAGCCTGCTTGGGATTCACAGGGGAACATATTTGGAGTACAAGTCATTTCTTCTGATATCACTAAGCTCAAGAGCACTGAAGAGCGGATACACCATTTGAATGCCGTGTTACGGGCTATCCGCAATATCAATGAGCTTATCATCAGGGAAGAAGACCGGGATCAGATGATACAGCAAGTATGTAATATACTTATCGAAACCCGGGGATATGAAAGTGCATGGATAGCCCTGACAAATGATTCTGCGCAAGTTGAAGTTACTGCTGAGGCGGGAATAGGCCAGAATTTCCCGGTTATGGAAAAACAGATTAGCAAAGGGAATTGGCCTGTATGCGCCCAGAGAGCTTTGCAGCAAATGGCACCAATAGTGATTGAAAACACCATCGATAAATGCGTCGGTTGTCCACTGGCAGGCTCGTGCTCGGCCAGCGGTTTTCTGAGTGTGCGGCTGGAGTACAGCGGTAGAAAATACGGGGTGCTTTGTGTTGGCAATAGCACTAATTACCATGTAGGGGAGGAAGAAAGAGCTTTATTTGAGGAAGTAGCAGGGGATATAGCTTTTGCTTTACAGGAAATTGAACTGGATAACGAACGTGCTAGAGCGGAAGAAGTGCTAAGGGAAAGTGAGGACCGGTTCAAGGAGATATTTGAACATGCAAACGACGAGATTGTTCTTCTGGACCCGAAGGGCACCATTATCAATGTAAACCGTAAAATCGAAGATATATTCGGTTATAGCAGAGAAGAAGTGATCGGAAAGAATTACGCCGAATTGGGGTTCTTTTTACCCAAACATCAGGCGGAAGTTATAGAGCAATTCGCCAAAATTGCTGATGAAAAGGGCGGGGCTGGATTAGCCGAATTTGAAGGAATTCATAAAAACGGCAACAGGGTTTTCATCGAAGCAAGTCTGAGTTCCATCAGAAAAAGAAACAAGGTTAAAGGATTACTCATAATTGTCCGCGATGTGACGGCACGCAAGCATATGGAGGAGAGGCTGAATCAGTACTCTTTAGAATTAGAGCAGCGACTGGCTGAGCTCCAGGTTGCCTATGAAAAATTGCAGGAACTGGACAAAATGAAAGATGCTTTTCTTTCCACGGTTTCTCACGAACTTAGAACCCCTCTCACATCCATCAAAAGCTTTGCCGAGATACTTCTTAACTATGAAACCGATGAGGAAACACAAAAGGAATTTCTGCATATCATCAATGACGAAAGCGATCGTCTGACCCGTTTGATCAATGACACGCTGGACCTTGCCAAGATCGAGTCTGGTCAAATGCAATGGGAAACCACACTGGTCGATATAGTTGAAGTTATTAATAAATCGGTAGCTACAACAGAAGCCATCGCTTCTAAAAGGAATCTCACTGTTGATGTTGAAAAAGTTCAGGATTTGCCCAAAGTGTGGGGAGATGAAGATCGATTTATTCAGGTCATGACCAATCTTATCGGAAATGCTATAAAATTCTCGTTTGAGGGAAGCAGGATCACTATAAAGGCTGAAACGATCAAGGCGGATGATGAGAAACACACTCCAGAGCAAGTTAAAGTGAGTGTTATAGATACTGGAAAGGGTATAGCTCCTGAAGATCAGGACATGATCTTTGAGAAATTTACCCAGGTGGGCGATACACTGCGGGATAAACCGACGGGAACCGGATTAGGATTACCGATCTCCAAAGAGATAATCGAACGGTATAATGGTAAAATCTGGGTGGAAAGCGAGCTTGGCAAAGGAAGCACTTTTTCATTCTCGTTGCCAGTGGTATTAAAAGAGGGAGTGGAGGAAGTCGGGGGATCGGGTTCCGGCAAAGGAGAGGAAGTTGATGAAAAACGCGATACAATTTTGGTGGTCGACGATGAGGCAAACATTCGCCGTTTTTTGAGCCACGAGCTTACTATGAAAGGGTATCGTGTCATTGAGGCTTCAAATGGTGAAGAGGCAATAAAACTGGTAAAAAAGTATCTTCCCGACCTGATAACGCTGGATGTGATCATGCCGGACATGAATGGGTTCGATGTGGCATCCGAACTTAAATCGGACCCCGAAACCCGGAATATTCCCATCATAATAGTTTCAGCCACGGATGATAAGCAGCCAGCCTACAGCTTGGGAATAAGCGAATTTCTGACAAAACCGTTTGACGAAGAGGCCATACTGGAGAAAGTAACCAGATTGCTTCGCGACCCGAAGGGGAGTATTTTGGTGGTTGATGACGATGAACATCTGGTCAAATCTGTAAATTTCGAATTGCAGCAAAGAGGTTATTCCACTTTCGTTGCTCACGATGGAGATGAAGCGCTGAAGTTAGTAGCACAAAACCCTCCTGACCTTATCATTCTTGACATAATGATGCCCAAAGTTGATGGACATCAGGTTATCAAGGCCCTGAAGGCCCGCCCTGAGACATCTGATATCCCCATTATTGTCTTAACCGGAGTTGAGGTTGTCGGGGAAAAAATGAAAGCACTTTCGCTCGGTGCAAATCAATACCTGCTTAAATCAGGTGGCCTGACTCAGTTATTCGAGGCTGCGGCAAATATCCTCGCCACTACTGAGAGTACCAGGCAAGCTTAACCAACCCCGGAAATCATCATATCCGTGCCCCGCTGATCTTTCTCATTTCCCCGGTTTCTGCAGGCTGATTCCCTTGTTACACAATACAATAAGAGCTATAATTAAAGGCTAGGCTATAAATTGAAAAGGTCATCATGTCAGAAAAGCGCGACTATTATGAAGTTTTAGGAATAAATCGCCAGGCTACCGATGAGGAGATAAAAAAGGCCTATCGAAAGCTGGCTTTTCAATATCATCCGGATCGCAACAGCGAAGCGAGTGCCGAGGCTAAATTCAAGGAAGTCAATGAAGCCTATGAAGTGTTGAGCGATTCGCAAAGACGCTCCAATTACGATCGTTTCGGGCATGACGGTGTAAATGGCGGATTTGGCCGCGGATTCGAGGGATTCGACTTCGGCGGATTAGGGGCTATATTCGATACATTTTTCGGTGGGTCAACTCGTACGCGGCGTTCAACTGCCGAGCGCGGGGATGATCTGAATGTAGAGTTGGAGATCACTTTCGAGGAAGCAGCTTTTGGTTGTGAGAAGGAATTGGAAATTCAGTATGTTGAACCTTGCTCGGTATGTCATGGCTCATGCAGCGAGCCGGGCACAAGTCCGCAGAGGTGCCCCAATTGTGGTGGAACGGGTGTGGTGCGCCGCACCCAGCAGGACATCTTTGGACCTTATACCAACACAACTATCTGTCCCCAATGCGGCGGTAGTGGTACTATAGTGACTGATCCATGTAAAAGGTGCAATGGGACGGGCAGAGAACAGCGAGAGAAAAAGATACCAATGAAAATAGGCGGGGGGGTGGACAATGGGGATACGGTTCTTTAAACCTAATGCAAGCATTTTACCTTCTAATGAGATTACATGGTTTCCCCAATCGACCATCAGGGAAATTCCGGGGTTATTCTAACACAATCGAACATGCACCAATAACAAACACCCCGGCAGGAGTAACGCCATACCTCTCATCAATGAAAATAGCCACGCCAAAAAGTAAATGGAGCAAAGCTGAGCGCGGAACAATGACGCGCTCAAGTTATTATATGCCACAGAAAAAGTGATTTGAAATGCAAATTCCCCGGGTAAGATTGACTGGACTGCAGATTATGTTGAGGGTATGATTATTATTAGTAGAAAAGTTATCGTTTATTTATCATCGCTGTTATTACTGTTTATACTTGCCTGCCGGCTAAGGAAAAAGGATAACTGAAAAGGTGGTTTAGATGGTCGAATTGCATATTGCAAATAAAGATACCTTTAAATCGGCGCACAAAGCTCCTTTTGAAGAAATGGAAGCACGCTACATGCGGGCTATGGTGTTGCCGCTTGAACAGGTAACCAAAATAGGTGAGGCGGAAATAGTAATCGGGATTCCTTTTTTAAATGAAGCGGAATCCATACCTCATGTTATTAAAACAGCAATCAAAGGAATTGAAACTTATTATCCGGGCTATCGCACAGTGATCGTGGCAATCGGTTCGCCTGAAGGGAAGGAAGCTCTGGAAGCGATCCAGTCTATTCCGAAGCATCGGAAAATAAATCGAATAGCCCTTCGGCTGGAAGATGAGTTACTTAACGGGAAAGGCTGGTGCATCCGGGCTATTTTTGAAATCGCCTACAAACTTGGCGCTGACGTTGCCCTGATTGAAGCTGATCTTACCAGCAGATCATTTGAAGGGGAGACTGAAGGCCTATCGCCTGAATGGATCAGACTCTTACTGGAACCTATCAAATCCGGGTCGGCTGATGTCGTTGTCTCTCGATTTAATCTCCACCACTTCGACTCCCCGGTCTGCGACCATCTGGCTTATCCTCTGTTTAGCGCTATATACAATTGCCCCATTCGTTGCCTGATGGGCGGGCAATGGGGATTGGCGCACCACCTGTTACGGACTTATCTAAATAACCCTCGCTATGCATGGGAAACCTCGTTTAGCGGTTATGGTGTTGACAGCTGGATAGCCACTTCTGCCATTACAAATAATGCCCGGATATGTGAAGCCAACCTGGGAATAAAAATCCACCGTCGTACCGGCGGTAAAACCGACCTGATTTTGAGGCAATTCGCTAAAGCATTTTTCCGTGAGGTTCTAAATGATTATCAATGGTGGGGAAGGGAGGGAAAAAGTAAGATCAGCCTTGCTTACATGTATTTACCTTCGTTCGGAGTACCCTCCGATGCAATCCCCGATCCATCGGAGATGATTCCTCACTTTTTCATAACCAAATTCCAGATTGGCTTCAACGATTATCATGCCCTGTATGAACATGTTTTTGAGCGTGAAGCTTATCTTCAATTGGAAAAAATGGCCCGCATTGAAACGCGAACGTTCAACTTCCCGGTTCAGTTATGGTGCAAAGTGGTATACGACCTGCTGATTGCATATTCCTTCGGTGAAAAATTCTCCCGAGGGGATGTACTGAATTCACTTATTCCCTTGCACGATGGTTTTGCTGCAAGTAAAGCCATGAAATTACATGCCCTGGAACGGCAATTGAAAGGTTTGTCACCGGAGACGAGAAAAAGGCTTATTTCGATTGAAGCGGAAAGGGAAGTCGAAAAACTTGCTGATGAATTCCGCAGGCAACGGTCATCATTTGTAGATTTATGGGACAAAAAGGCCGTTTTGCTGGAATCGCCAATTCCGCTGGTCACTTATCGGGAATTCATTCCCGGCGTTCCCCTGATTGTACCAACAGAGAGTATTGGCCGAAACGGGAATCTCGTTACGGCAAATGGCATCTATGAGAACATCTTTGCCAGCCACAAAGCCAACTTCGATCGGTTCATCTATGGCTATCTCAAATTGCCTCGGGAAGCAATCTCTATCGATATTAACATGGCAATAAAAGATTTCCTTCGATCCATCGATGAAGAGATTCTGCCTGGCAGTGAGCTTAATTCTATCAAAGGAACCGAAAAGACAATACAAACTATATTCTCACAATTCCCGATTGACAATACTTATTCGCTCACGCCCCAGATGGCCGAGCAGGCATTGCGCCATTGCGTTCCTATGGACATCCTGACCAAATATGGATTTACCAACCTGAGCGATCTTCTATGCAAATATGATCCCTGCGATATTCTGGCGCTAGCCAGATTGACGGAAGATCGCGAATACATGGAAGATTTATGGGACTATCTGGACGAAGTTCTCCGGCCGGAACATTTCACGAAATCGCCTATCAGGTTTCGGGTTATCAAACATGAAAATTTCCCGTCACTTGTCGAGTTGAGAAATTTAACCGCTCTCGATAAGTTGACATCCCGAATAGTGGTCACAAACTTACCTAAAGGCCTGGGTGGAGAGTTTCCCCATCTTTTATATTTCCTTAGCATCGCTAAAGAAACTGTGGAGGCTGAGCGATTCAGTCATATCTGGCAGCAGTTTGCTGAAGGAAAAGGTGGTTTTGGCAGAAAGGTCATAAACTCAATCAGAGGACACTGGGGACGCGATCCCCTATCCGCCCATAACATTTTTGAAGATGGAAATCAGAGGGTTCTCGTGGATCGATTGCGCCTGATGGCCAGCCGAATTGCAAATGAAGGCAACTCCGAATTGGCAGACAAATTGCGAGCTATGGCCGATTCATATCATCTTTCGCTAATCATGCCGGATGGCAAATTCGTTACGTGCTCAGCCTGGTCATGGGCAAGCTACAGCTTCAAAGGCGGTAACGTCGCACCGCCCCCACTCTCAATTCACGTGGAAAGGGATTGGGCCTCAAGAGAATTTCTGGTCGAATATTTCAAAGCCCTCGGTGGGAGCAACAATGAGGTGGATGAAAAGATCATTGAGTTAATGGCCGAAGAGAAGGAATCGGAGAATCTGGCAGCTATCCTGTTAGGCACCGATAAGGAAGTGGAAAAAATTGTTCGGCCAAAACCGAACACCGCCACGGACCCGGAACAACCTCCGGCAGGCCAACTGATACGATTCGCCGGCAACCCTGTTCTCAAACCAATCAAGGAACACTCATGGGAATCGAAATATGTGTTAAATGCGGGAGCTATCAAACTGAACGACAAGGTTTATCTGGCTTATCGCGCCTTTGGTGATGACGAGGTTTCCCGTATCGGGCTGGCAGTCAGTGATGATGGATTTAACTTTTCGGAACGATTGCCATTGCCAATATTCGCACCAAAAGGAAAACATGATGCCAAGGGATGTGAAGATCCGCGACTCACTCTGATGGGTCCTCGCATTTATATGGCCTACACCGCTTATGATGGCAATGTTGCCCAAATTGCGCTGGCCTCTATTTGCGTGGAGGATTTCATAAGCTATCGGTGGGAGAACTGGCACAGACACGGCATGGTGTTTCCCAAGTTTACCGATAAGGATGCAGTCCTGTTCCCGGAACAGTTCGATGGCAAATATGCTTTGCTTCATCGTGTGGACCCCCATATCTGGATTACGTTTTCCAACCATCTGCGTTGTCCGTGGTCCCGTAAGGAACATAAAATACTGGCCGGAGCTACATCGGGAATGATGTGGGTGGGGAAGTGAAAGATATGCTCGAAGCTGAGGACGAATTGATCGTGTATTATGGTGCCGCAGACAGCGTGATAAGCGCCGCCACAGCTAAGATCAGCTCACTCATTCCTGAAAAATACCGCCAGTTGTAAGTTATGTAAAATTATCATTTCGTCAGGTTGATCCTCAGATTTCATCACGTATGACATTGTGATAAACTGGATACATCTTTTACTTGAATTTTGCGAGGTTAACTAAAGATAATATTCTTGAGTCAAGGGTACTATCCCCCAAATTCCATATGGAAGACGAAAATTTCAAAAGGGAGAGTCACCTTTGGCGGGGTCATGGCTGGGGATACAGGAATCGAACCTGTGGTTGCTGATCCAGAGTCAGCCGTGTTACCGCTACACTAATCCCCAGTTTGTGACAGTAAACAATTATAACCGGGCTGCCGATAGCTGGCAAGTCAGCTTACCCATAATTTTCAACGGGTTTTTTTATGCCAGGTAATTCCCTCACTGGCCTCGGCGTCTCTCAGCCAGCCGGGTTTGAGTTTCCAGTTGGGATTCGATTGGAATGTATAATTGGCGCCCTCGCAGGAGACACAAGTAACCCCTACCTGATCGGCCAGCTCAAGAGCCATGATATCGAATGAGGAAGTGGATATGAGTATCAAGCGATCAAACCAGAAATCCTGCTTACCGGTATGGGCTGCATGGAAAACATCTGTAGCCTTTTGCACAAACTTCATGATGTCTCTTTTTCGCGCCGGCTCCTCCGCCTCCCTGCATTCAATCCACACATCAAGGTCCCTCTGGGCTCCTTCGCCTTTGAAATGTGCCCAGACATCAACTTCATAAGGGTCCGTGACGGTCAAACCATTGGCCCGGTAATGTATATCGGTGGTTCTAGCGCCAAGGTGTTTTTTGGCCCAATTGGCCGTATTCTGTTTGAACGATTCCTCCGGGGCTTTGCGGGTAATGACCGTTTCATCCGAGGCAAATACATGAAGCATCTCTTCCAGCCAGCCCACCAGCCTTTGATTGCCCAGCACCTCTGAAACCAGCACCAGCGCACTGGCAGCGTGCTCGAGCAGGTTCTCAAAATACTGGGGGTCATTTTGCTGTAAATCGGAGGGCTTGGGAATTTCGGGGATTGCTCCGGTTTTTTTTGCCGGTGACTTATCCGATTCCCTTTCCGATGGATGCGGTGAGGGTGGCGGACTACCCCCCAGCAGGTCTCCCAGAATATCAGGTGTGTTTCTTCTATCTACCATCGCTCATCACCTTCTCTGTTAGTGCCCGGTAGCCCTGGGCTCCGGTTGATTTAGGGTCAAACTCGAAGATGGTCTGCCCAAATCCAGGCGCTTCAGAAAGCCGAACGTTATATCTGATAGGGTCGCATAGTTGATCGGGGAAATACTGCTTGAGCTGAGCAAGTATCTCGTTGCTTTTTTTGACCCGCAAATCGTAGAAAGTGGGTACTATGTATTTGACCACCAGATCCTTGTGGTACTTCTGAACCCCCATGACACTCTGGTGAAGAAAATCGATTACCCCGTGGAGAGTAAGTATATCAGGGGATACCGGTGTAAGGATTTCTTTGCAATAGAAAAGGACATTGATAATTAAGATATCCAGACTCGGGGCTGTATCTACTATTACGAAGCCGAATTTCCCTTCGAGAGGTTCCAGAACTTCGGATAGAGCCATTTCTCCGCCGAATGGCCTGCGATCGATCTCCCTCTTGGCCCCTGCCAAATCCCTTCCTCCTGCCAGAATCCATAATCTTTCACGGGCTTCATATAGAGCTTCTTCGGGCGTGGCAGTCCCGGTAAATAAATTCGCCAGCCCTTTTTCCGGGGCTACCCCCAGCGCTGTGGCTGATTGTCCCTGAGTATCGCAATCTATCAGGAGAACCTTTTCGCCGGCCAGAGCCAGACCATGAGCAAGGTTAACAGCGGTGGTGGTCTTGCCTACACCCCCTTTTGATAAAGAAACTGCTATTTTCCTCATGCTCTCATTCCCCCTTTAGGGAGCCTCTGTTCAACACCTTTTACCCCCCAAACTTGGGGGAGGTTTGAAACCGGGGGACGCCCCCGGACCCCCGAAGTCACCACTTATTCAGAAGTTCCTTAGTTACCGGCTTTTCTTATAGTCCCCTTAAAAACTCCGGCCTCAGCAGGGATTCATCCTGTTTGCTTAAAACCGTATCCAGTTGCTTCAGCATTCGCGCTTTGTCTCCGGGTAACGTTCCACGCACGGAAAAATAATTGGAGGCATGCATGGAGCTGAAAAAGCAATTGGTAAAATGTGCATTTGCTATAATTATCCTCAATTCCCGCAAAGATTGGAAGGGGGAAATCATTTCGAATCTGCCTTCTTTGACATCTTCGAACAAAGGCGTCCCCGGTACTGGAGTCAGGGTCAACGCTCCGGCAAATTCAGGATCGATCTCGGTGAGTATCCGGGCTGTCTCCACGGCGTGCCGCTGGCTTCCCTCAACTCCCCCCAGCCCCAGCAGAACCGTCAGCGAAAGAGTAATTCCCGCCGATTTAGCTTTGAGGCAACCTTCAACTATTTGATCGTGAGTAACCCCTTTCTTTACCCTCTTAAGCACCTCATCATCCCCGCTTTCCGGGCCCACGTAAACGATATCCAGCTTCAGCTTTTTGAGGGTTTTTAATTCCTCAATCGATCTTCGCAGAAGGTCCTGCGGAGTGGAATAAGCGGCGATTCGTTCCAGCCAGGGAAATTTCTCATTGAGGTATTCGAGCACTTCCACCAGCTTTGCATAAGGGTAAGCCAGCGCATCTCCATCCTGCAGGAAAACCCTTTTCGAACTCAGTTGAGGGGCAAGGGCATATACGATGGGATGGATATCCCGGCGAATGAGACCGCTCTGCAAATACTGCGCCAGCGCATCGATTTCATCCTTGACCCCCTCCACATCCCGTATCTGGAGTTTCGAACCTCCGTAGCGGCAAAAAGTGCAGGTATTGTTGGAACACCCCCTTGTCAAAGGAAGGAAATAGCTGCGGGCTTCGCTTGGCGGCCGGAATATCTCCGGCCTCTGGAATGTCCCCATCTCCTCTTTTATCATGTTTATCACCATTATAATCTCTCAAGTGGCATTGTAAAGCCTCAGCCTGTTTTTGTCGACTTTTTCTTCCGCCTTACCTTCAATGCAAAGTGCCCTAAGGTAACTTAAGCATTTGGTCACCAGCCCCGCCTGTGTCAAGGGGGCAAGATTTTCCCATTTCACCTGTCCTTCTATCCATTTTACTCCAGATGAAATCTGATAGGCTGTTTTCGATTCGCCACTTACTTTCCCGAGAACATCTTCCTTGAGCCTCGTGTGATAGGCCAGCAATTCATCTATTCGTTGCGGCAGGTTATTAAATACATGTTCATGGCCGGGCAGGATGATGGTTGCCTGCAGGCGCCGCATTGTCCTCAGCGATTTCATGTAATTATCGTGGGGATTGAGGGGAGTTCCGGCATGTATGCCTATATGCGGGATAGTATCCGGCAGGATGTGATCGCCTGAAAAAATGATTCCCCTTGCTGGTTCATAAAGGCAAATGTGATCGTGATCATGCCCGGGCGTCCAGACAACCTGCAAATGAAAAGGATCGATATCTATGGTCTCTCCTCCCTGAAGAAAAATATCAGGGAATACGGGGGCCACGTGATTCGTATAATCCGTGGACATTTTGATCACCGCATCAGCGTTCTCGCCCGCTCCACCATGAATAAGATGCCAGTCTCCCAGTTCTTTGATATAAGATTCGCGGCCATAATAACGGTAATCGATGAGGTTTTTGCCTTCCCTGTGCGCCATCAGCTCGATCCCATATTTTTGCTTGATTATGCCGGCCAGCCCGAAGTGGTCGGGGTGAATGTGAGTATAGATTATCAGGCTGATATTCTTAAAACTCAGGCCCAGTTCGCTCAACTGGCGGCCAAAATCCTCAAATGCCTGAGGTTCATTCCATCCGGTATCGATCATTACCCATTCACCTTTCCCTTTGATGAGATAGGTGTTGATATAGCCTGCCGGGTTGTCCACGAGCGGGAGCCTGATCTGATAAATTCCGGGGATGATTTCCAGCGGTAAATTCGTATTTGGCATCTGATGATTAGGGGAGCTGGTAGTAATAAAAGTCAACCTCTTGGTATTTTGAAACCCTCTTTTCCCTTCTCAATGATTCGAGGTGAGCCAGGGCTTCGGTTACAGCGATTCGCCTGTCAATGGGGAGCATTTCATCCCAGGCTAACAGGCCTTCCATCCAGGTTATTTCCGCAGAAATTTCAAAAGCTGTCTTCGGGCGGGAGTCCAAAGCTTCGAGTATTTCTGCCTTTCTCGCTTCATGATGGCTCAGCAATTCTTCGAGACGCCTGGGGAGATTGGTGTAGATATCTTCGTGAGCAGGCAGCCCCAAATCCATATCCAGATTTTGAATTTTCCTGATTGATGCCAGATAGTCACCCAGCGGATCGCCATGACCTTCGATGTGGATACTGATATTGGGAGTAGTAACAGGCAGGATATGATCGCCGGAAAACAGTATTCGTTTGTTCGGTTCGTAGAGGCAGATGTGCCCCGGTGAATGGCCGGGAGTCCAGATCACCTCCAGATCAAAAAGCCCGGTGGAGATGACATCATGGTCCTTAAGGCCCCTTTCGGGAACAGCAGGCCTAAACATTTCCAGCGCATCCGATGAAGCCTGATTGAATGCCATCAGGTGATCTTCAGGAACCCCATTGATCAACATCCATTCGTCCATGTCGTTAAAAAGATGGGAGCCCCATATGGCAGCAGAATCGATGAAATTCTTTTCGACCTCGCCTAAGGCAAGCTCTGCTTCGCAGACCTCTTTCAATTTGCCTGCCAGACCGAAGTGATCGGGGTGAATGTGCGTGCAAATGATCAGGTTGATTTCCTTGAAGCCCACGCCGATGTTCTTTAGATGTTCAGCCAGAGCATCGAAGGATTCCTGATCGTACCAGCCGGTATCGATCAGCACCCATCCGTCGGTGCCTTCAACAAGGTAGGTATTGATATATTCCAGGGGATTATTTTTTAACGGGAGCTTGAGTTGATGGATTCCCGGTATGATTTCCAAATATTAGACTCCATTTAGATATCCCCGTTTTTATGGGGATAACATTTCTGCCTTTGTCATCCTGAGCACATGCGCAGGATATCCCTGTTTTCAGGTGAAAGAGATTCTTCATTTCATTTCTTTTCACTTAAGGAACCTTGTGATCAACTCCCTGAACAGGCTGTCTGAAAACCATTTTCCAGCCCGTCTATCTAGTCAAATTACTGTAAACGCTCATGCCGGCATATCTGGCCCTCTCTCCCAGTTCCTCCTCGATGCGCAGAAGGCGGTTGTATTTAGCTACCCGCTCGGAACGGCAGGGCGCGCCGGTTTTAATCTGGCCGGTGTTAAACCCGACGCTCAGGTCACTGATGGTTGTATCCTCAGTTTCGCCGGAGCGATGGCTGACCACCGAAGTCCAGCCGGCCCTGCTGGCCACTTCAATGGCAGAGTGCGTTTCGGTCAGGGTTCCGATCTGGTTTAATTTTATCAGAACGGAGTTGCTGGCTTTTCGATTGATGCCTTTAGATATCCTTTCGATGTTAGTGACGTAAAGGTCATCGCCAACTATCTGCACTTTTTTGCCGATCCTTTCCATCATCATTTGCCAGCCTTCCCAGTCATCTTCAGCCAGGCCATCTTCGATGCTGATTATGGGGAATTCGGAAACCAGATCGACATAATAATCTACCATCTCGGCGCTTGAAAGTTTCCGCCCTTCCTTGGCCAGATTGTATTTGCCATCAACAAAAAACTCACTTGATGCGGGATCGAGGGCAATGAAACAATCCTTGCCAGGTCTGTATCCGGCTGCCTCGATGGAATCCACGATCACCTGAACCGCTTCCCTGTTTGCAGGCAACGATGGGGCAAATCCGCCCTCGTCACCGACTGACGTTGCCATACCTTTGCTCTTGAGTAAATTTTTGAGTGATTGATGGCATTTTAATATCCAGAAACATCAGGTCAAAGTTCGCTCCAGAAAGTAATTCGAGAGCCTCCCATCCGCTTGCGGCAACGTCCACAGAATAACCCGCATCCTCCAGTGCCTCGGAAACAACTTCGCGTACAGGTTCTTCATCATCGACTACTAATATAAAACCTTTTCCGCTCATACAAACCCTCCCTTTAATTCTGTTACGAACCCTTCACTTTCATATTGGCTACTTAGGGAAACTCTGATCAACCCCCTGTATCCCTCAATCTTGGGGGAAGATCGAAGCTGGGGGGACACCCCCAGACCCCCGAAGTCACCACCTATTCAGAGGTTCCTTAGCCATCTTTGAACCGGAGGTCAAACGCACTTTTACCTTCAGGCTACGGGTAATTCAATTATAAAAGTGGCTCCCTGACCTTCCGTACTCTCCACGGTTATCCTTCCTCCGTGATCCTCGATTATACCGTAACAGATACTCAACCCCAATCCAGTCCCTTTTCCTACATCCTTGGTAGTGAAGAACGGTTCAAAAATCCGTCCCTGTATTCCCTCCGGTATCCCCGGGCCATCATCAGCAAATGTTATGCGGATTTTCTTCTTCCCAGCCCGCTCTGCTCGGATAATCACTTTGCCATTGTCCCGGATTTCTTTTATAGCCTGTTCCGCATTAATGAGCAAGTTCAAAAATACCTGTTGCAACTGCTGGGAATCAGCCATAACCTCAGGAAGATCGGAGGCGATATCTGTCTCTATTTTAATGTTATCCAGTGACATCTCATAGGCGCGCAGGTTGATTACGTTTTCTATACTCTCATTTACCGATACGGGCACCTTCTCCGTCTCCTGTTTACGGGCAAAAGAAAGAAGGTTACGCACGATGGTAATAGCCCGATTTGTCTCATCATGTATTCTCTGCAATCGCTTCTGATTGCGTTCATCCTCATTTTTCTTCAACAGCATTTCCGAATTGCCCAAAATTGCCATCAGCGGGTTGTTCACCTCGTGGGCAACACCGGAAACCAGTTGCCCCACCGCCGCCAGTTTTGAGGACTGCAGCAATTGTTCCTGGCTGGACTTGAGCTCATCATGCGCTTCCTGAAGCTGTGCATGAGCCGTCCGCAGTTTTTCTTCAGCCCGTTCGCGCTCGGCAACTTCATCCTCCAGATACTTGGTTCTGCTTTCCACCATTTTCTCAAGCGTTTTGCTGTAATTCTTTAACTCTGCCTGAGTTCTGTTTACAGTATCCGTCATTTTGTCAAAAGCACGGGACAACTGACCAACTTCATCACTTGCTTCGCTGCCAACCCGGTGATTCAGATTTCCGCCTATAACCTCTACGACACCATGATGGAGCCTCATAATAGGTCTCGTGAGCCCACGGCTGAACCACAAAGCCAGCAGGAAAACTGCCAGCGTCACCATCGCCAGAATCAACATAAGATATATGAGAACCCCTGTAGTATCATTATCAACATCTTTTTCCAGTTTCTCAATGCTCGCAAGTACATTCTCTTCATCGATGGTCTCGAAGGGAGCAAAGGCAACGCTGGCAGGCATTCTCATCATAATCAACCAGCCGGGATCCGGAGCTTCAGGAACATTGAAATATTCCGTTGCTTTTTCATCAGCGATCCAGCGGGAAAACACCACAACCTCATCACCTTTTATTACATATCCGCTATCCTTGTTCCCTTCTTTCATCTCCGCGATTGCGGCCAATTCAGCTTCACTCCAATCAGGATAACCCTGCAATGGGCGCGCATGATCTGAGGAATCGGCGATCAACCCGTAATTACGGCTAAGAAGCAGCACGCTACTCCCCGGGATTCGATTCCCCCATGCATCAGCAACCTGACGAGGATCGATCAGCAAAGTAGCTTCGAAAGCTCCTATTAGATCGTTGCTTTCGGGATCAGTGACCGGTATTCCCACCTGAACCGTAAAACCATTGAGTTCCGGCGAGTGTACCGAGTTGCCAACATACAATTTGCCGTTGATAGCTGTTTGCCACCACTCCTTGTAATGCTGGATAGGAGAAATCAAGGACGAAGTCTTGATTATCGTATTGCCTTCCAGATCGCAAATGCTCGCACTGTCTATGCCCGTGCTGCGCGCAACATTCCGCTCGATGAAATCGCTGGCTTCACGGCTTCCCCCGTTTTTGAGCGCATCAATAACCCGCTCATCATTTGCCCAGTTGTTCATATCCTGCAATCTCTCAGTGAGATAGTTGGAAAGATTCGATAACATCAGCTCGGACATACTGAGCATATTGAGATTGCTGGTTTGCTCCATCGATTCGCGGCCTTTATCAAGCCCTTCCTTCAATTGTTCATGGCTTTCATTTACACTGGCGCTCACAGTATCGCTGGTGCCGGACATGTTTATGTAAACCAGTACGGCAATGCCTATTATCGGCACAAGGCTGACAAGCAACATATAAGAGATAATCTTAGTCTTGATGCTCTGGTACCAATTGGTTGGCTTTTCATCTGCCATATTCTGATTTCCCTTCCAACTGTGACAATTTACGTTGAGCCCCGCACTCCCTTAGTTGTCAACATTATACGGGTGAACCATCAGCTATGCAATACCCCCCATCTCAACCGTGGTGGATTTTTGTTCGTTGACGCCTATTCGGCGGTATTGTAGTATAAATGCAAAACTTGCTTTCGATTCATCGATTGCCGGGTCCCGCAAACAAATGACCGGATTTGAACTGACATCATCACTGGGAGCTCTGCTGATCAGCCTGGCAGTACAGTCCATCTTTTTTGCCGCTCTGCTCTGGTGCGCTATGAAAATTCTCAGGAAAAAAGGGACGCTGGCGGCGCTTATCACTGCTTCAGTCGTCGCCGCTCTGATCGGGTTTATTCCCTTTATCGGCCCCCTGCTCGGTCTCATCGCGCTCATTCTTCTTATAAACAGGTTCACCAGTGCCGGCAAATTCAGTTCAGTGTTGATGGTGGCTATTGCCTGGATTCTGGGGATAACCGCAAACATCGGGCTGCTTATATTGCTTGATATAATATCAATTAAGCTTTAGAGTAGATTGAAATGGCCCGGAAAACCCGGAAAAAGAAGAAATCCAGCAAACGCAGAAACGATCGAATATTAATAATCGTTTTTGGTCTGGCAGTTATCCTGCTGATTTGCCTGGGTGTGTTTTTGTGGAGCGGGGACGATAACGGCAGCACGGTCACCTCATCCCCCGATGGCACCAGCGTGTTAACGGAATTCAGGATCGGGGAGGATAGCTGGTGCGAGCAAAACCCGACTTTTTGCAATTCCGATGGGCTAATCGATCAGGCTATGTGCTGGATGCCTTCATCAGCTCTTTTGCCGGCTGCCGGTTCAGGTTCGTGCTGGGCAATATCCACAATGGAGATAAGCTGGTTTCACTTAAAACAGAAATTTGATTTTCTGCCAGATTTGCGATCGGTATGCGATTCAGCCCCATCTAACATATCCAGCTATCTCGCTGGTATCCAGCAGAACCGGAAGGGGATAGATAATGTCCTTGCCTCTATGATGACCAGCATAGAAAGTGATTCGCTCCATTCTGAAGAGATTTGCAGCGGTATGAAGAAAGAGATTTCAGATGGCGACCCGGTACTCGTGGTTATCGGGCTGAGCTATTCAGAAACAGGCGGGATCGAGGCGGCGCACGGCGTAGTTGCCTGCGGGTACACAGAAACGGAGAATGAAACTCGATTTATCATAGCAGATTCCAACACTGCCAGGCCAAATCCTTCACCTGAGACACTGGTATTTGATAAATTTGGCGGTGAGTGGAGTTATGAGGCCTCATATCATCCCCACTGGTATAACCTCTCCATCGGTTTCTTGAAGATATCGAGCCTCGGAGTGCCGAGCCTTCCATGAATAATCTCTCATGGAAAACCTTGTGAATAGGCGGTGACTTCGGGGGCACAGTGGTGTCCCCCCCAGCTTCAACCCCCTTCTTTCCCTATTTGCAAAAGGGGGATAATCAAAGGTTCCTGAAATTTACCACAGATTGAAATCGTTGAGCAAAGGGGAGTACTGTGATACAATCACGCTTGTGCGGATGGCGCTGGCCACGCGCTATATATGGAAGGAACTTTGACGGCAGAAGACATAACGCAGGAATTTAACCCCCGAATTGCAGGATTTATCTGTAACTGGGGCGCTTACAGCGCGCTGGATATGGCCGGAATAAACAAACAAAAGTATGCTCCCAATGTGAATTTCATCCGGCTCATGTGTCTGGGCAGAATCCATGCCGGTTTGATATTGAAGGCCTTTGAACTGGGCGCTGACGGTGTGCTGCTTCTGGGATGTCCTTCAGGAAGCTGCTATTATGGGTTTGGGATTGACAGGGCCAAAGAAATACTGCCCCCTATTAAAAAGATGCTGAACCTGCTGGGGTTGGGCTCAAAACGCCTGCACCTCTCCGAGGTTCCTGCGGGTGATGGCGAATTCGTTGCTAGAGAGATAAACTCATTTGAAAGGCGTATCAAAAAGCTGGGCCCAAGCCCGATTAAATACAGACCAAACATGATTGCACTACAGCAGGAGGCCGGGGCCTTTTCCAAAGAATAGTGTTGGGGATATGCAGTGCATTCACCTTTCGAGCAAGCGAGACCATAATTCTCCCAATTCACTCTTTACTGAAGAAGAGATCACAATTCAATGAAAGATAAAATCAGGATCATCGCCGGGACTAAAGCCAATATCTGCCTGGATTGTGGCAAGTGTACTGCCGCCTGTCCGGTAGCGCGCCACGATTCCGGTTTTTCCCCGCGTATGCTGGTCTATGACGCCATACATGGAACTGATAAAGAGATTGAAAACGATGCCCGAATATGGGAATGCCTGACCTGCGCTACCTGCGAGGTCGTTTGCCCTTCCGGTGTCCAATACAGCAATTTTATCAGGTCTCTGAGAGAAGAAGCACATGAAATCGGTGTGACCGGGCAGTGCGCTCACGGTGGAGCGCTGCAATCGCTGATGCACATCATGGCTGCCGATGAGTTGCAGCAGGATCGGCTGAGCCAGGTTCCAAAGCAACTTGAAATCGCTCAAACCTCGGATACACTTTTCTTTGTGGGCTGTGCACATTATTTTGATGCGTTCTTCGCCGATCTTGATGTGAAGACTCTGCAGGCATCACAGGGTTCAATTACCCTGCTTAACCGAATGGGAATCGTGCCGGCAGTATTGCCCAATGAGCGTTGCTGCGGACATGATTTGCTCAATAGCGGAGATGTGGAAGGTTTTCTAAAGCTGGCCAGACAAAACATGAAAGAAATCAAAGCGACTGGGGCCAGACGGGTGGTGGTTTCCTGCCCGGAGGGATATCATACTCTCAAAGTTGAATACCCGCGCTATTTGGGTAGCACCGGATTTGAAGTGATTCATCTGAGCCAGTTACTCGCCGAAGCGGTCTCAAATGGCAATCTGGAATTCAAAAAGTTAAATAAGCAGGTTGCTTACCACGATCCGTGCCGGCTGGGAAGAATATCCGGCATCTACGATGAACCTCGGGCGGTGCTGGGAGCAATCAGCGGGGTCGAAATCAGGGAAATGGCTCATCACAGGGCCAATGCGCTTTGTTGCGGCACTCAATCGTGGATGAACTGCGGTGCGATTAATAAGCAGATGCAGATTGAACTTCTGGAAGAGGCTAAAGCCACCGGAGCGGATATGCTTATCACGGCTTGCCCTAAATGCCAGATTCACCTGAAATGCGCCATGCACGATGAAGGCACCGGTCAGGAGCTTCAGATCCAGATTCAGGATTTTGCCGCATTTGTTGCCGGGGCGCTGGCCACGTAGGAGGTCTATGTATGAATAAGGATGGGCTGAGAATCGGGGTTTTTGTTTGTAATTGCGGACTCAACATTGCCGGAACGGTCGATACCGAAGCGGTGCGCCAGTATGCTGAAGGCCTGCCTGACGTGGCGGTTGCGGTAGTTAATCATTATACTTGCGCCGATCCCGGGCAGGAAGAGATCAAACGGCACATCCGGGAATACAACCTGAATCGGGTAGTGGTTGCTTCATGCTCCCCTCGCCTTCACGAGCCTACCTTCCGCAATTGCGTTGAGGAAGCGGGACTGAATAAATACCTGTTCGAAATGGCCAATATCCGGGAGCATTGCAGCTGGGTACATTCCGAAGACCATGATGCGGCTACACAAAAAGCCAAAGATACTGTCAGGATGGCGGTTGATCGATCTGGTCGTGAACAATGCAGGCATCATGGTGAGGAAGCCCATCACCGAGCTCTCCCTGGATGAATGGGCCAGAGTGATCTCTGTGAACCTGACGGGCGCATTTCTCTTTGCCAAGCATGCTGCCCCCTTCCTTCGAGAAAGGCAGGGCTCCATTGTGAACATCGCCTCGACCAGGGCCATCATGTCAGAGAGGGACACCGAGGCCTACTCCGCCTCAAAAGGTGGTATTCTTGCGCTGACTCATGCCTTGGCCGTGAGCCTTGGCCCTGAGATCAGGGTGAATTGCATCAGCCCGGGATGGATCGATGTGAGTGAGTGGCAGAAGAAGTCCAAAAGCCATAAGGAAGACCTCATTCCTGAAGATCACATGCAACACCCTGTCGGCCGAGTTGGGAGACCAGAGGACATTGCGGCAGCTGTGGCTTTTCTCGCGTCTTCGGAGGCTTCTTTCATCACTGGTGCAGACTTTGTGGTGGACGGCGGAATGACCAGGAAGATGACCTACGTTTGAGCTGGGCTATGAGCTTTGCCTCCACCCTGCACTTTCCGACCCAGGATGCCACCATCAGACTCTGAAGGAGAGCGCTCCAGATCTTCTGCGAGCAATCAGGACCGCCAACACTCACAATATGATTGTTGAAGGTTGATCGAGGAAAGCGATGCCCTCATAACGGGAGATAGGAGAACTCCATTTACTTTGACATGGCTGTTATGCAACATGAATTGACTGGGCCGGGCCGGTGAACGAGGATGTGAGCAGTCTTTGAGCCTTAACCCTCCATGCAGATCCGCGGAGATTGCTCTGCTCCTGGCGCGAGGTAGCTCTCGGGGGAAAAGATGGGCATCAATGGAAATTGAGTATTGACTAGGCATGGCCACCCACACCCTGATTTGTGGATATTCTCAAGATCCTTTCTGCAGGCGCGCCTGATCAAGATCAACTTTTAGATGCTCGTTTTCGACCTTATTAAGCCCGTGGATTCCGGAAGGGCAGCAAAAGGCCTGGTCGCATGTAACGTCAGGAGCTGGCGTCAATCCAATTTTATTACGTGCCCATGTTTGCCTTTTAGCCAAAAAACATGCTATGAAATCTGCACATCATTTTGATTGTTTATCTTAGATCAAGGAATAAATAATAGTGTATAATAATTTAGTTACTTAAAATCTGTAAGTATTCGGTTTTAGGAAAGATACACCTATTGAAGCGGACGATTAGCAAATTTTTCCTGTTTTCTGCGATCGGCGCAGTAGGAACTACTGTTCATTTTTTGACTTTAATATCCCTTGTTCACTATGGCATAGAAAATCCAGTATCTGCTTCAGCTGCCGGTTTTATAGCAGGAGCCCTTGTTAACTATGTCCTCAACTACCGCATTACCTTCAAGAGCCGAAATCCTCACTACGCCACTCTGAGTAAGTTTTTTATGGTAGCCCTAGCTGGTCTTTGCCTCAATTCATTGATTATGACTGCAGCAATTCAGCGGATGCATTATCTGCTCAGCCAAGCACTTGCAACCTCCATTGTCTTAATCTGGAATTTTTTCTTTAGCCAGATTTGGACATTTAAGGAGATTCCCAGTGCCAAGTGATGAACACTTTTCTATTTCGGTCGTCGTTCCTGCATTCAACGAGGAAGCGGTTCTCCCGGAGCTACACCGTCGGATCACCGCCGTCCTCAACAACCTTACGACTGAATGGGAGATCGTTTACATCAACGATGGCAGCCACGACCACACGTTGGAAGTGATGATTGGCTTTGAGGACCGCCGCGTGGCGATTATTGACCTTAGTCGCAACTTTGGCAAAGAAATCGCTATAACCGCAGGGCTTGACCATGCCTGTGGCGATGTGGTTGTGGTGATCGACGCCGACCTGCAAGACCCCCCTGAGGTAATTCCAGATCTGGTTGCCAAGTGGCGCGAGGGCTATGACATGGTCTATGCCCAGCGTACGGAACGGGAGGGAGAGACGCTGGTCAAAAAGGCCACAGCAAGGCTTTTCTACCGTACTATTCAGGCTATCAGCCGAGTCAGAATTCCCGAAGATACCGGCGATTTCCGTTTGCTCAGTCGGCGAGCAGTGGAAGCACTTCGACTCTTACGTGAACAGCACCGCTTCATGAAAGGGTTATTTGCCTGGATTGGCTATCCCCAAGTTGCCGTCCAGTATCGACGCGCCCCCCGGTTCGCCGGCCGAAGCAAATGGAATTACTGGCGGCTATGGAACTTCGCTATCGAGGGGCTCACTTCCTTTTCCATCGCACCATTGAAGATCGCTACCTATCTCGGACTGCTGACTGCGCTTGGTGCCTTTGGTTATGCTGGTCTCATCATCTACAAAACCCTCGCTCACGGTGATCCGGTGCGAGGCTACCCGTCGCTGATGGTGGCCATACTTTTTCTGGGCGGCGTCCAGTTGATGAGTCTTGGTGTCATCGGGGAATACCTTGGCCGGATGTTCGACGAGACAAAACAACGGCCACTGTATTTGATAAATAGTTTCAAGCACTCATCCATGAAACCAAATGAGCAAACCTAGAAATATTAAACAGGCACTCACTGTTTGAAGATAAGGACTTCGCTGTGGATGGTAGCTAATGAATGAGGACTTCTTAACTTATACTTCCAACCCTAGACAGTGATTCACTATCGATTATCTATTAGTAAACAAAATATTAAACTAAATAAAAAGTGTTTGAATAGTAATAATTAGAGTAGTTGTGAAATCATAATTATTTAGACTGGTATGATGTCTAGTTTAATATCTGTAATAATATAAACTATTTTTTTGGCATATAGTTTAGATATTTAAAACAAGACAAAAGTTTCTAATAAATACATATTTAATAAATTGGTCTAATATAAATGTCGCTAGCATTAAGTAGCACAACTCACAACAAAACTGCACCACTGAAGACTTTAAATAACCAAAGGTGGATATTCTCTGCGCTCCTGTTTATAGCTCTTATTGCTTTGGCACTTCGTATTCAAAATTCCTGGCATAGAATTAATCAAATTTCTGACTCATATCCGTATTTACAGTTGGGTGGCGACGAGATAGATTACGAAACGCTTGCTCATAATCTACTTCAGGGATCCTTTTTCGAGAAGCCTTGGCGAGTGCCCGTATACCCCATGTTCATCGCAGCGATTTACCTAATCCTTGGGGAACGCTCAGCGGAGGGGCTCCTTTACATTCAGGCTTTTGTCGGCGTTGCACCGGTTTTGCTGACATTCTTCCTTGCGCGGCGTGTGACCAAAGTGCTGCCAGCTCTGGCAGCTGCAGGCATGGTCGCACTCGACACCTCACTCATCGATCATTCTAAGCTGATATATTCTGAAATCCTCTACACTCCCCTGTTGCTCATCTCGCTACTGACGCTCTTGTGGGCGGTGGAGTCGCCAAGACTTTCGCGGTTCGCCTGGGCTGGGGCAACCATGGCCATAGTCACGCTTTGTCGCCCCACTTCAGCGCTCATCCCGCTAATTCTCCCCTTCCTGCTGCCTCGTGCCTGGAACATCAAAAAGAAACTGTTTGCTTTTCTGATTTATGGCTCTAGCATGGTGGCAATCATCGCCCCATGGACATGCCACAATTGGCGTCAATACGGGCGTTTTCTCCCCCTAAGCGTATCCTCCGGGGTCACCCTGTGGCAGGGGAGCCCAGAATTTTACCACCTGACGAAAAACGGCCGGAACCAACTAGACATTTACGATGAAGAGTTGAACCCGGAACGCAATGGTGGTCACGATCCCAAAACGATCGAGGGCGATCAGTACTTCAGGCGGCTGGCAATCCGGTCGATCTTGGCGGAACCGCATGTTTATCTGGAATACTCTCTGAAAAAAGCTGCGTATTTGTGGTTCGGTAGCCAAGCTGCGGGGGCGCTTACTTACTTTGATTTGTACGATTGGAAGGAATTACGCGAATGGGCCTCGTTTTCGTTGCCCAAACTCATAGGTATGTTTGTGGTCGGGCAAATGCCGCTTGTTGCCCTTGGCGCTGTCCTGATCCTGTGTCGGCTCAGGCGATTACGCCCACTGACGCCGTTCATCCTAGTGTGTGGCTACTTCACAATAATACACATGATCACTTGGCCCGAAATACGGTACAGTAGTCCTTTGCACCCATTACTAGCCGTCATCATCGCAGTGGCAGCATTTGAGGTTGTCGAATGGAAACGACACAGAAAGAAATCTCTACGCTGCCGTCAACAAGAAGTTAAAATCTATGAGAGATACTGTTGCTGAATACCCCATGCTGAGCATTCCATGGAGAAGTAGGAGACAGCGATCCGTTCATCCACCGTATGAGTGATATCCAGGTTCCTCGCATCCCTCTCACCCATCCCATCAAAATTCCGGCTGCTTGCCACTGTAGGTAATCACGAATACCAAAAATCCGCGTCAGACCAGCAAAGCTAACTTTTTTGACAGCTTGCCAATCCAGAAATCTCTGACGGGCATCGACGCACAACGAGTTTGAATTGGACATGTTGCCTTTTTTGGTGACCGAGATTTCGTGGATTAGGAGAGCTTTTTTCTGATACCCGGGTGTTTGCATACCTGATCTTCACTGAGTGATGGACGAAACAGCCGTAGTTCACCTGGCGATGGAGCCCGGGGCAATGCTGGAAGAAATGAAATCCTCCAGTGCATGGTTGAAAGTGTCAGGTTGGTCCAGAGGAGTAAGATGGCGTGAATCAGGGATGACCACCACACGGGATTCAGGGATTTTCGCCGCGTAGGCTTCCTTATAGGAGACGGGCGTATAATCCTGGTCCGCAGTGAGAATCAGAGTGGGACATCGGATGCCTCCCAAGAGATGCGTGACACTCCAACCGTTCAATGCCCACAGCGAGTTGAGATAGGCGTTTCGGTCGTTTTGCGCCCAGCGTTCGGCAATGAGCCTGCGCAACGGCTTTTGCTGCGGTTTCGGGAAAAGTCGCTTGCCTAGGACTTCACCCATCTTGTGCATGCCCATGAACCGTACGATCAGGCTGCGCCACAAGAACGGAAGCTTTTGCCGAATGCCGCGCAGCACGAATTCAGGTCCACTATTGACGACCGCCAAGCTTTTCATCAGCTCAGGCGTGGTGACAGCCATCTGGAAAGCAATCATGCCTCCCATAGAAATCCCCACGATGTGTGTCGCCCCCAAATCGAGCAATCGGATCAGCTCCGCAATGTCGTCAGCAAACAAGGGGATGCTATAGCGCCCCAACGGTTTGTCGGACCGCCCGTGCCCGCGAACATCCAAGGTAATGACCTGATAGTTTCTCGAAAAGAAAGGCACCTGCCTCTCCCAATCGCGTAAACTGGAGCCCAGGCCGTGGATGAATAACAGGGGGTACCCCCGGCCAGTGCTCTCATAGTAGATATTGATATCATGCACCTTGATTCTCGGCATTCCCACATTCTCCTAACTCTCCTTGATTCCCTCCGCCCGTTGCCAAATACATGTGGAAATTATCCATCCGTCAAGAGGATAATAAGATTCAGCACATTCTAAACATGCCAGACCTTTGATTCCTCACACAGCCGAACTGCCAGCTTACGGTGAAGAGATCACGGATGGAAGTCAGAATAACCTTCAGATGCATGTTGCCCTATCCATTGCCCCTGACCTCAATGATAAATCCTTCTTTATCCTGATTGGCGCAAATTCCTGCCCCGAAAGATTGCGCCCGGCATATTGTTTGCTTGAGCCATTGCCGGGTGTGGCTATGAAAAATGGTTAAAGAAGCCCGCAAAAGCACCCGATAACTTATTATTCTACCATTATCCTTTCACAATTTGGTTGGGAGAGGAGACATCACGCATCCTCATATCTGACATAACCCTTTCTGTTTTTTGACACCAGAAAGTTGGTGGAGCTGAAGATGGTTCATTTAACCTTTCTGAGAGGAGGCTCTCACATGGATTGCCACTATGATCCCTCCGACAGATTTGCTCACTCCGATCCGGTTGCCAGGCCAAGATTCCCGATCGACAAACCGGTTGAATCAAATTCCGGCACAGCTATCATGCCAACAAGGGGGCTTGACGATGTGCAGAAAAGCATTCTCCGTCTGTTGCAGACTCTCGAGGTCCTCTCTCGCCAACTCTCTGAAGGAAACCATGTCGACTTGAACCATGCAGGCGTGGTGATCGACGTGCTCAAGGTCAATTTCGAAAGGGTTCAACCAGATGGGCCTGAGCAACACCGACCTGCCGCGCCTTATCAGGACGGTTCTCTCGTACTCCCTGGGGTACGGGCAGATCACCATATGAGAGAACGGTTTGATGGTCTTTCCAGCCACTTTTTCATCCAAGATGATCTTGGCATCCAGAACGATGCCTCCGCGTTCATCAACAGCAAACGGATTGATGTCCATTTCGCTGATCTCGGGAAAATCCATGACCAGGTAGGCAAATTTGTAAAGAAGAAACTGTATCGCCGCCACATCCACGGCCGCCGCACCCCGGTAGCCTTTCAGCAGCGTCGATATTTTGGTCCCGTCGATGAGCTGCTGGGCAAGGGACATATTCAGTGGTGGAATACCGATATTGGTATCCTTGAAAACATCCACCGCCACCCCGCCCATACCAAAAACGATGACTGGCCCGAAAATCGGGTCTTTCTTTGACCCTATCAGGAGCTCGTATCGTTTTTCGATCATTTCCTCGATATACATCCCGAATATGCGGGCATCAGGCGCCTTTGATCGCACGGCATCCATGATCCTGTCATATGCCGGGTCAATTTCCTCCTCCGTCTGAATATCCGAGATGATCCCTCCAACATCCCTTTCATAGATAATATCCGGCGATACGATCTTCATGACGACGGGAAAACCGATATCCGCAGCCAATGCCCTGGCTTCCCGCGGATTCTTTACCAGCCCGCCTTTCGGAACCGGAATATCGTAATTGGCCAGGATCTCCTTGACTTCCGGTGCCGTCAAAATGATCCTGCCGGACGAGGCGATATCGCTGATTATTTTCCTATTATTGGCGGTATTGGGAGTAAATGCATGTGGGATGGTTGCCGGTGTCTCGGTGAGAAGTCTCAAGTTGCGCTGATACTCAACCATATTCAGGAACGATCTGACCGCATCTTCAGGTTTCTCATAGGCCGGTATTTTGCCTTGCACAAGAATACGCCGGCCTTCTGCCACGTCATCTTCGCCCATAAACGAAGCCAACACGGTTTTATATGCATCTTTGGCGATTTCCACCAAATCCCTGGCCACGGCGGCTGCGTCCGTCATCGCCTGGGGAGTCAGAATCGCCAGGATACCATCAACATTCTGGTCGCGCAGACATGCCTTCAGAGCCATCCTATAGCGGAGGAAATCAGCATCCGCAAGCAAATCTATCGGATTCCCCCGGCTCCAGAACGGGGGCATATTTTCATCCAGGTAGTGTAGCGTTTCAGAGGACAGGTCTGCCAGATTGCCCTTCTGATCCATGAGGGCATCGGTGGCGATGACTCCCGGGCCGCCGGCATTGGTGATGATCGCCAATCTGTTCCCGCTTGGCCGTCTTTGCATGGACAGGTTCTTGGCGCAATCAAACAGTTCGGCAATACTGCCGACGCGAAGTACCCCGGCGCGTTTGAATACGGCATCAAATATCTGATTGTTGCCGGTAATACTACCCGTATGGAACAGTGCGGCTTTAGCGCCCTCCTGGCTCCTGCCAACTTTGAGCACGATGATCGGCTTGGTACGGGCAAAGCTCCTGGCCGCGCTCATGAAGCTGCGGGCTTGAGTCAGGGTCTCCATATAGATAAGAATGGCTTTGGTATCCGGATCATTACCGAAATAATCGATCAGATCATGAAAACCAATATCGACCATCTCCCCAACGGAGACGAAATAGGAAAAGCCGACATGTTCCTTGACCGACCAATCCAGAACCGCGCTGCATAGAGCGCCACTCTGGGAGATAAATGCCATGCCGCCCTTATGGGGCATTTTGCGGGAAAAACTGGCGTTTAGGTTCAATTTAGGGCGGATAAAACCCAGACAGTTGGGACCGAGAAGCGCCATACCGCTCGATTCAACCGACTGCCGTATTTGATCAGCCAGCCTGTTGCCTTCTTCTCCTGTTTCTGAAAAACCTGCGGATATCACAACAGCCGACAGGGCTCCACTTGCAATGCACTCGTTCACCATATCCGGAACAGTTTGGGCCCGCGTGGCAATCACGGCCAAATCAACCTTTTGAGGCAGGGCGGCCATATTCGGATAAGCTTTCACGCCCTGAACCAGATCACGGTTCGGATTCACCGGATAGACAGATCCGGAAAAACCGTTTGTGATCAGATTTCTAAAAAGTGAGTATCCGACACGTCCGGGTGTATCGGATGCCCCAATGACAGCGATGGATTTGGGATTAAATAATTTATTGAGCTGTTTGACATTCATAATTGATTAGAGTTCTTCTTGTCTTTCGGAAATTTTCATCGCGTATTCTTTGAGCCAGTATTTTAGCTGAACGGTATGGTTCTGCGGCAGCGGGGGGCGAGACTTCTTCTCAATTATGGCACATTTCTGGCAAAACGTGCCTGATTCGTGAGCGGCGGAACCACTGTCCGTTGCGCAGCATCCCCGGAGCATAGCGTAGGGGGCTGGAGCCGGTGTTGGCCGCCTCTGGATTTGTTGTTTAGAGACTCGATTGATCAATAAATCTCCTTCGCGTCCTTGGGCAATACTCGCACATGTTGCAGGTGAGCGCTCACATTCCTGTCGTCACTGTGAGGATAGCTATAGCCGAAATGGTCGGCAACACGAATAGCTGCAATTCTGAAAAGATCACACATCGTAAACAATGCTTCCCATGTAAGATCGTAACTGGCATCGGCGTAAGTTTTTTGAAGCATGTCCCACAACTCTGGTTCAAGATATCCTTGGAAATATTTGCCGAATTTTCCTGGATTTCGTGAAAACCGGGTTTGTACTCCAATCAGCCACTTTAGCATTTTCATGAGTTCTTCACGTACAACCTGGTCGAACATGTATTTAGCATAGATGATTTCTTCCCTCCACAAACCTTTAGCAACATAGGGGCAGACCCACCAGAATTCATTGCAGCAATTGAAGAACGCTTTGGCGGTTGGAGGTTGGGGAAGATAGTTGCTTTCGTTCGCGGGTGCAAATGGTTCGATGATCCCATCTTTATCCAGGAGCAACAGGCTCAGACTATCTTTGACGATTTCATCGAGTTTTGCGAGGGGATAGATCCCCAGGTCGATCCGGTTGCCGTCGGTAAATTGCATGAGATACGAGAATCCATCGTCATTGCTCGGAGGCGGATCTCGCATATCCTCAGGCTCCTGCAAGATCATCAGCTCGCCAAAGCGTTTGATCCACTCGTAGTTGTTCTTGAAGGGAGCAACATCTGTGACCACATAAACAATGTCAAAATCCTGGATGATGTCTCGCGGAGCATTGGGATTGGCGCGTGAACCGTTCATGATCACTGCCCGTATGCGCTCATCGCACCTGGCGGTATCTACAATAAGTTCGAGCATTTCTTGTTCGCTACGCATAATTTCCTCTGTGGCAGCCAACTGCTGGCGGCCTGCCCCGCGCACTTTGCGGGGTACCAGGCGCGGCGAGACTTGGCGGGAAAAACACCAAACATCGAACCCGCCGTTGGGGCAGAATCCGCGAAAATGTGGACAGCGCCTGCCCATGCCCAGTGCACATAGTGCACACATTTACATTAATCGGTGGGCAGCATCTGTGAAACGAGAGCCTGCTTTGACTTATGCGATAAATCCATCACAGCCTTACCAAACGGAATCTAATGTGGGGATAATAACCTGCCTTGCTCATTGTTATTCCAATCTTCTATTTTTGCTTCACCAACAGTCTCGTTGTCGTCTTTGTATACAAAACTAGCCTCTATTCTTTTCCCTTTGAGAACGAGGGGCAACCAATAGGAAGCGTCATCCCACATGCTTTCAAATGGAATCTCATCTATTATGCACCATGTGGGTTTCATCTCGCCACTTTCTTCTGGATTCCCTAGCCACGCTTTAGCCAGAAAAACATGTACGACCTGATTCCAATTTGGCTTGAAGGGAAACAGAAAGGTGAGGCGACCTATTGGGTAGATGTCATTTATTGAAACTTTGATTCCTGTCTCCTCTTCAAGCTCTCTAATCGCAGCGGCTTCAATCGTTTCGCCAGATTCAACTCCACCGCCAAAGCCAGCATATTTCCCTGCGCCAAATCCAGTCTTCTTCAGTCCCAAGAGAACTTCGCGGGGTGGATTTCCCCGTATCAAAAAGCATAGTGTTTTATCGCTCATATTCACTCACGAATAGACTGTATCAACTCACAATCAGCCATCGCGGTAGGACTGCCAGTTACCCGACAGGCCCCGCACAAATCCCGGCGTGCAGAACTACCGCACCGGGCTTTTCACAGCTCCACTGACCTCTCATGGACTGCACGCATATAGTTTAAACGACGATAGATTGGAGCCGTATCTATTTGCGGAAATTGCTTCTCTACCAAGTGGAGCGTTTCCTCGAGTATCTGTTTTGTATCAGCAATCGCTTCCTCATAGGAAGCTCCAAAAACCTGCCGAAGTCGCTGGCCGACAGCCTCCGGCTTGACCTGCATTGATTCGAGTGACTGATAAAGCCATTTGAACGTAGGGAAATAGCTTCGGTTCAGCGCTAGCAGAACTAAGAATATTTCCTGTTGCAGATGGCTTAGCTGGGCGTAGAAGGCCGTGGGATTGTCCCGTTGGGCTAGAATGAATAATTCCCCCGTGCTGAAAGAGGCGAGATGTTCCTGCAGTATCTGCTTCGCTAATTCTTCTGGATACTCTTGTGCGCGATGTTTCCAGCTCTGGACAACCCCATCTCCATGAAGTGGAATGCAGGAGCGAATCGTATCCAGCGCATTGAGATTGCTCAAGTCCAAATTGTGGCAACGCAAAACAGTGTCGATGATGGCATCTTCATGAGCAACGGTGATATGCCATAAGTCAACTTGAAAACCATTGATTAGAAGCTGGTCCTCCGCTGATGGGCCATCGTAAGCGTGCAGGAAAGCGGCGTTTAGTATGTTGACAATAGCATGTCGTTTCGTATCATCCGGCAACGTATCCCAAAAGATTGGGATTTCCAAGTCAGAATACTCATCGGCATAGTTACGTGCAACCGAGCCAGCAACAACTATTGCCTTTACTCCGCTGAAGGTAGTAATACGCTCCGCTAACTTTCGCGCAAAATCAATTCGCCATATAGCATGATGGTTTTGCATTAAAGGACTCCATAAAAAGGCATTGGATGCAAAATTAATTTATTCGCCCAACGGATTGGCTCAGCGGCAGCGGCAGGACTTGGCGGAAAAAACCACCAGACGCCAAATCTGCCGTTGGTGCTGAAGCCCCAAAAGGGTGGGCTTTTGCCCACCCTTGACACTGCAACTCATCGGTAGGCGGCTTTCATCTTGATAATAGGACCGTTATTTAACTTTGGTCTGAATTCGTTCCTCTTTTTCAGGGCCAACTTGCTTATGGAGAAATCAAGTAAACATCGGACAATCGATTTGAACCTTTAGGCGGTTAACCTACTATGCAACTTGCTGAACGCCGAACCATTTATACGAACTCTATTTGTTTTGTCCATTAGGTAAGTTAGCTTTAATGAGACCATAATATGAATTAATCAATTTGTACCAAGTAACTATTGCTAGAATTGTCAGAAGGCTTCCAATCAATGCTATAAAATATAGCAACGTTAAACTATTCGGAACACCTTGTAGTCTCGTTCCCACAAATATTATTGCTAAAACAGTTGTAATGGCAAAATTCAGAGAAGAAGCCCTTACTATTCTCTGCCGTGACCTTGTATATTCAAACTCGTGATTTAGTTGATCATTATCTTTGCTAATTTGAAACCTGACCCTTGCAAAAATATACGGAGCTTCTTTATCAAAAAATTTTTTCCCAATCGTCCTATCCCACTTTGAGAATATTATATCGGCAAGCCTATCGAAAAGAATTCCCAAAACATAAACAAATGGTAATACGATGATAGTGATTAAGACCTGCCAGCCGCTTATAACTTGCGTTTGTATAGTGAATACCCAGTCATAACCAAAAACCGATAATAGTAAGATGACGAACCAGACAATTACCTGAATCCCCGCAATGAGTAACTCGGCAAAGAGCAAGGTGGTACTCATATGCTACCTTATCCTCCGGTTAGATAATCCTGACTGAACATTTCGATAATTTTTAGTGCTTGGCTGCCCAACGGCTCGCGTTATTAGGATGTACTTGTTTGGGACGTGGCATCCGCGTATCCTTAGAGTGATTGTATCGCCGGGGACGCGTATGGGGTGGAGCGTCTGGGTTGTCCGCCATCGTCTCCGAGAATAACTCGATTTTCCCCGAAGGCGTGTGGAATCCCTTCTCTTCGTATCGGCCATACCGGATCGAACCATAGGCCAGCCCGTTTGCAAGATCATCGGCTGAAAGGCCCGTCGGTTCCAGCAGGTGATCGATAACCACCCGTGTATCCTGCCACGGGAAATACCTGCCGAAGCCAATCCGTTTGGCTAACTCCAGCCAGAAATCGGCATCGGAACGGGCCTCCTCATACTGAATCACCTTTTTTCGCAGCATCGCATAGGGTATGCCCGATTCCGACCGGTATATCTCCATAATGTCTTCCTTCTCCAGGAAGGTTCCTGCCGGCAGCACAATATCGGCCATCTCGGCCGTCTCCGACATCGTCAGGCTCATCACTACCAGAAAATCGAGTTTCTCAAAGGCTTCCTTCAATTTCGATGAATTGGGCCAGCTCAGCATAGGGTTCGATCCCTGAACTATCATCGCCTTGATAGGATAGGGTTGGCCGGTCAGCAGGGCATCATGCAGCACCATCCCCTGACCTTCGCCGATCTCGCGATCCCAAATCCGGTAAGCCAGAGGATATTTGTATTCGCCGATTGCCTTTCCCCTTACCATCTCCCTGAGGCGCAGCGAGCGCAGGGGCAAAAGCGGCGGGTCCGCAAATCCGCCTTTCGAGTCCACGTTTCCGGTAATGGCTTGCAGGATGGCGATTGCCCGGGCGGTCTGGAACCCTGTCCGGGATTGATCGAGAGACATCGTTCCCTGAACAATAGAGGCTGATTCCGATGTGGCAAAAAGCCTGGCCACCTGGCGAATTGTCTCGGCGGGTGTGCCCGTGATACGCGCTACGCGTTCGGGGGTGAAACTGCGGATATGCCCGGCCAGTTCCTCGAACCCGAACGTCCACCGGTTAACGAAGGCAGCATCGTGCAGGTTTTCGGAGATGATCACGTTGATCATTCCGAGTGCCAGCGCACAGTCCGTGCCCGGCCTTATCGGAACGTACATATCAGCTTTCTTTGCCGAAGCAGTGCGGCGCGGGTCGATCGCAATTACGCTGGCCCCGTTTGCCTGAGCGCTGGCAATTCTTCTCGCTTTCATCGGCTGTGACGCAATCGGATTGGTTCCCCAGAGAATGACGCATTTTGAATTGTTGATATCCGGGACAGGGAAGTTGCCGAAGGTGGAAACATAGGCCATCAGGTGAGGATTGAAACACATGCTATCCACTGAGTAGTAGTTCGGCGTTCCATACGCATCGCAGAATCTTCGCATTAGCCCTTTTCCCACCGGGCCGGAGAGAAGAACCGTCATACCCGCAACTACCGCAAGCGCCTCGGGGCCGTGCTCCCTTCTTACCTGAAGCAATTTTGCTGCGATGGTGGCGAGTGCCTCGTCCCAGGTAATGCGCTTCCATTCCCCTTCGATCTTTTTCATGGGGAACTTGATGCGATCCTGCGAATAAGCGTAGTCGATCGTGCTTGCACCCTTGGGGCACAGTCTGCCTGAATTCACGGGATGATCGGGAAGTCCCTCTACGCGAACGGCTCGGCCGTTATCTAAGGAAACTTTCATGCCGCAACCCGCGACGCAAAATCCACATGCCGTATTAACGCTTTCTTCTCTCATGATCCTGCTCCCTGTGATTCCATAGTATCGGAGTTACATTGAGCCGCCAACGGACGATCACATGAGCATGTGCCCTGTGAGCGCCCCATCCCCGGGAATATACCGCCCTGTTTACTCCTGAAAATATTCCCATGCCTCCACATCTGAGCCCCGATTTTCCGTAAGCATATCACTGACTTTTACGAATGTTCGTGCCTCAAAACAGGGTGGTTTACCCCCTGAAAACAGGGTGATTATCCCACCATTACCCGAAATCTTCCCCATAGTTTCCTACCGTATCAGGAGTTTAATGAAATCAAGGGTAGCAGAGAATAGCGAAATATTATAAAATGGATAAGATTTGCACTGAATCGGAGATCGAGGTGAATAGGGTCAGCTTTCGGGATAGACAAACTGACAAATGACGATTCACAAAACAAGTTATCAACAAGGGAGGTCAAAGTTTTATGGGAAGTAGCAAAGACGAGTTCTATAAAGAAGCGGCGAAGATCGTCGGGGAACAGTATGTTTCCGCCGAACGGGAGGACATCATTCCCTATTGCCGCGATGAGGTTTCACAGGCGCTCAAGGCTTATGATTCGGATTACGTGGTAGTGCCGGGAACGGCGGAGGAAGTTCAGGCGATCGTCAAACTGGCCAATAAAACCAAAACACCGCTGTATCCTTATTCCTTTGGTACCAACCTGAGCGGCGCCACTTCGCCTCGTAAAGGTGGTGCGGTGGTTGTACTGAGGAGGCTCAATCGTATCATCAAGATCGATGAGGAAACCCGGACGGCCACCATCGAGCCGGGCGTCAACTGGGGCAAATTGATTTTTGAGGCCAAAAAAGTCGGGCTGGAACCTTTGCCTTTAGGCGGCGGCCCTCACACCGGTGGGCCCATCGGCAATTTCAATCTGGGTGGCGGTTCTACCGGCGCCATAGATATGAATGACGTGGTTTCGCTGGAAGCGGTGTTACCTAACGGGGAGATTATCAGGACCGGCTCCGCTGCATTCCAGGGCATGGAGAAGATCAATCCATATTTCCGTATCGCCTGGGGCCCCAACATGAATGAGCTTTTCCGTGGTTCGATGGGGATATTTGGCATTGTTACCAAAATGATCCGTCGGCTGGTGGCAGTGCGCGCCATTGAAGAACCTATCCAGATTGCCTTCCCGGATATCGAATCCGTTGTAGGTGGCATGAAAGATGTAACTCAATTAGGCATCTGCAAACAGATTGTGGCCACGAACAGATACCAGACGGCAGCCATTGCCGCCACATCCGATGTTTTCCATAATCAGGCGGAGTTTGCCAAACTGGAAGATTCGCTGCCTGAGTTTCTGATGATGGCCAAGATAAGTTGCCATAACGAGAAACAGGCTCAAGTTTACCGCGAACTTATCAGTGAAGCCATAACAAGGAACAATGGTAAGTTAATCACCTTTGAGGGATATGTGAAGGATAGCCTCAACCAGCTCTGGGGTGGCAGCTCAGTAGTGGCCATTCACTATTTGCGTCATGAGCCGCATTTGATGGCTTTCGTTTATGTGCCGCCGCACATGATTCCGGGCGCGCAGAAACTGGCGCATGAACTGCTGGCCAAGGTTGGTTACAAGATGACTTCATCCTCCGGAAGAACAATTCCTCCCCGGATATGGCTGGCTCCGTGGGAACGGACTGAGTGTTTCATGATGGAATACGATATCGAGTTCAATCCTGAGGATCAGGACTCCATCAACAAATTCCGTCAGTTCATGCCGATGTATTTCCAGGAAACGATGAAATACGGATCGGCACAGGCCAGTGCGGGGTTCTTCCGTCAGATGGAGCCGGGACTTCTTCCCAGTTACTCAAAGCTACTCAGAGATATTAAGAAATCAATTGATCCCAATGATATCATGGCGCCGTCACAGGTATTCAAGGATTTATAGGAGGGAATCTTCAAATGGCATTAGAAGATCTGAAATCACAAATTTATCATTGCAGCAAATGCGGTGCCTGCCGTGTCGCCTACAGGCAAAGTCTTCCCACCTGTCCCGCGGGAGAGAAATTTGGATTTGAATCCTTTTTCTCCATCGGGAAAAATGCCATCGCCCGGGCGATACTGGAGGGGGATCTGGAGTGGAACGAAAAGACCGCAGAGCGAGTATACAATTGTACTCTGTGCGGCGCTTGTGATGCCCATTGCTATGCAGCTATGGGACTTCATCCTCTGGAAACATACATGGAAATGCGCCGGGAGCTGGTCAAGCGCGGATTTGGTCCGCCGCCGCAAGTCAAGCCACTGGTCGATAGTACCAAGGACAACGACAATCCTTTCATGACCAGCAACAAGAACCGGGGCAAGTGGCTCAAGAATAAAGAGGCAAAGAAAATCAAACCGGGACAGGAAGTGCTCTTTTTTGTTGGCTGTTCACTGGAGTTCGATCCCAATGCTACCCCAATCGCGAAGGCCACGGCCAGCATTCTGGATAAAGCAGGGGTCGACTGGGGTGTTCTTGGTGATGATGAGTCCTGCTGTGGTTTCCCCGTATATGAGCTGGGATGCGAGGATGAATTTGCCAGACTGGCCAGAAAAAATGTCGAGATTATCAACAAGCTGGGAGTGAAGACCATCATTGCCTCATGTACCGCTTGTCAGATGGTTATGAAGAAGCTGTGGAGCAAGTATGCGAAGCTGGAGCCCGAAGTACTGCACATCTCCGAATTTTCACTCAGGCTTCTCAAGGAAGGAAAGCTTAAGATAAAGAAAGAATACAATAAGACGATAACCATTCATGACCCATGTATGCTGGGGCGGTATACAGGTGTCTATGAGGAACCGCGCGAAATTCTCAAGATGATCCCCGGGGTCAAACTGGTGGAGATGGAACGCAATCGAGAGGAATCATGGTGTTGCGGAGCCGGTGGCAGTCAGGTTCTTTGCAATCCTGAATGGGCATCGGAGACAGCCAGTTCCCGCCTCGAGGAGGCAGTCGGTACGGGAGCGAAGGAAATTATAGTTCCTTCCTGTCCCACATGCATGATGAATTTCGATATGGCCCTGCACGGCTACGCCAACATGGCTAAAGCATATGGGAAAGTGCTGGAAAAAGCGCCGGTGGCCATGAAGTTTTTTGGGGCAGCGCAGAAATTCGCTTCGCCATTCATGAAAATGCGTAAGACTGCTGATATTGAAGTAGTCGATTCAACGATATTACTGGATAAGGTTACATAGAAAAGGACATTTTAGCCGGCCCCTGAGACGTGCGCCTTTGGGGCTGGCGTGAAAAAAGCCGTCCCGTCAGGTATGAGACCGGGAACAGAGTCATTAGTATTAGATACAGTAAAAGGGGGAGAAATTATGGAAATTATCAAAACTGACTGTGCCTTATGTGTGAACTGCTGTGGCATTGACTGCTATGTCGAGAATGGCAGGCTGGTCAAAGTCGAGGGTATGAAAGAGCACCCTGCCAGCAAGGGCCTTCTATGTGAAAAAGGCAAAAAGCTCATTGAGTATGAGTATTCACCGGATCGAATCCTGCACCCCATGAAGAAACTGCCGGATGGTACCTGGCAGCGCATTAGCTGGGATGAAGCTTACGATACCATCGCTTCCAAGCTGCTGAAGATCAGAGAGGAATTTGGCCCCGAAGCACTGGCCCTGTATTGCGGCTCAGTTGCTGTAGAGCATTTTGAGGCATCGGCCTTTCTGCAGCGTTTCAAGGCAGCCTACGGCACTCCTAACTTCATTTCTGTGGAGGGAGGGTGTTTCCGGGCTCGTATCCTTTCCCGCCAGATGACCTTCGGGCGATACACTATTCCCGATGAGCTGGAGTACACCAAACTGGCAGTCGTCTGGGGGCATAACCCTGAGGAATCGATGAAGCCTCTGGGACAGAAAATGCGCGATCTTGCCGAAGCAGGAAAACTGGAACTGCTGGTTATCGACCCCAAACGCATCCCGCTGGCCGACCTGGGCATGTATCTGCAACCACGGCCCGGCACGGATCTGGCCCTGATGCTGGCTATGGCCAATGTGATGATCACTGAGGATATCTACGACAAAGATTTTATCGAAGAGTGGGGACACGGCTTCGACAAGTTCAAGGAGCATGTCAAGAAGTACCCGCCGGAGAAAGTCGCCGAAATATGCGATATTCCGGCTATCGATATAAAACGGGCTGCCCGCAAGATGGCTACCATTAAAGGCATGGCCATTTATCAGGGCACCGCATCGCTTGACCGGCAGGTTACCAACGTACAGAATCACCGGATGCTGGGCATCCTTATGGCGATGACCGGGAATATCGATGTGCCCGGCGGTTGGATACCTTTCCTGCCTTTCTTTACCACCGATCTCAGGCTCCCCATCCCTGGCAATAAAAAGCCGATGGGCGCCGAAGAATTCCCGCTGTTCTATGAACTGTGGGGCAGGCAGGTTCCTTACGGGCAGTCCATGGTACTCAGCAAGCAACTGGAAACGGCGAAACCCTATCCGATCAAGGCCCTCATCAGCTCAGCCGGCAACCCGGCCGTGACGTTGCCTGACCCCAAAAAGTTCAAGGAAGGACTCAAAAATCATTCCGCACACTTAATGAAGAAGTGGAAAAGGCAATTCTGGATGAGTGCTATGGCGCTGACACCGGCCTATACTACGATGTCGATGTGAATACAAATGAGCTTATCGGCGAGCCGAGCATTTCATCTCTGATGCCCCTGACTCTGGGCAGTATCCCCGCTTCGAGGATTGAATCAATAATCAGGCACCTGACCGATACCAGCGAATTCTGGCTGCGATTCCCGGCTCCGTCCGTCCCCCGGAACAGCCGGCACTTCGAGCCTCAAAATCAGCGATACCTCTGGCGGGGGCCCACATGGATTAACACCAACTGGTTTCTGGCAAACGGGTTCAGAAGACACGGTTACGATGAACTGGCGGATGCAATAGCAAATTCGAGCCGGAATCTGGTTGAACAATCCGGTTTCCGGGAGTACTATAATCCGCTCACCGGCGAAGGTGGAGGCGAGAAGGATTTCAGCTGGTCCACGCTGGCCGCCATAATGTGATTTTTCACTTATGCTATTGACAAATCCGCTTAGGATGCCTAAAGTTCCATTGCAAGATATTCTTATCTGGAAGAACAAGACATGAAAAAAACTCTCAAAACTTTCATCAGCGCGTTTACATCTCGATGCTATGATTTCCTGAATATAGGGGCCAGCACCGCATGGAAAGGGGTTGTCATCAGCATCCGTGGAACACTGAGGACTCTGCGCAATTATTTCATCACCGGATTGATAATTTCCATACCAACCCTTATTACGGTCTGGGTACTCTTGTGGGTATTCCATGCGGTCGATGGTGTATTGAAAGACCCGATTGAGTGGATATTCGGCCGGTACTACGAAGGGATTGGCTTCGCCACAATTTTACTGATGGTGCTCATTTTGGGCGCCCTCGGCAGCAGGGTTTTTGGCCGCAGCATTATCGAATTCATGGAGTTCCAGATATCCAGAGTGCCGTTGATCCGCGATTTGTATAACGGCGTTAAACAGGTACTCCAAAGTTTCGCCAGACAGGAAAGCGGCAATTTCGTTGAGGTGGTTTTTATCGAATTCCCCAGAAAGGGGACGTTTACTCCCGGACTGGTAACCAATGTGGCCTATGACGAAACAGGCAAGAAAATAGTCAATGTTTATGTGCCCACCGCTCCCAATCCGACTTCCGGATTTTTACAGATACTCCCGGAAGATCAGATTATTCCCACTACCATGACGGTTGATGAATGCATGAAGATGGTCATCTCTGCAGGCAAGTTTTCTCACCCCGATGTCGGTGGTTTGAAGATAAAGGAGCCACAGAAATCCGGTGATTGACCAGTTTTCCTTGAAGAGCCCGCCATATTCGGATAGAATTAATTCGACACATTTTGGAGAGTAAATAATGAAGATTCCGCGATGCAAAGGGGCTAATGACTTGATGCCGCAGGATATGCTGCGGTTTCGCCGCATGGAAGAGGTGTTCCGAACCTCCTGCCTTGCCTGGGGATACAAGGAAATCCGAACCCCAACGCTGGAATATCTGCACCTTTTCACCTCCGCTGGCACGCTCACTCCTGAGATGCTGAGCCGGGTATACACCTTCCTGGATTGGGACGGCTGGAGCGGTGAGCGAGTGGTTTTAAGGCCGGATGGCACCATTCCCGCCGCCCGATTCTATGTGGAAAATATGCGCAATTCATCTGTAGCACGGCTATGCTACGTGGAAAACATGTTCTCTTTTGAAGGAACCGGCCAGAAATCAAGGGAGCGCTGGCAGTGCGGAGCCGAACTGATCGGCGAAACGGAGCCGCAGGGCGATGCCGAGTTAATCATGCTGGCGCTGGAGATACTCGATAAGCTCAATGTATCTCCGGTAAGTGTAAAACTCTCGCATGTGGGACTGTTCAAAACGCTGCTTCGGGAGATTGGCCTTGACGAAGAGGAGCAAGCCCGCAGGCTCAAGGAAATCCTCTCAGGTGATGCCAGCATCCTCAATAATATCGAAGGTCAATCGCCGGGGGTCAGGAGATTTCTCAACTTGCTGCTCGATCTTCGGGGCAAATCCCCGGGATTCCTGGAAAATCTCAATAGCGTGCTGCCGGGCAAACTGAAGGCTGTCAAACACTGTATAGATGACCTGGCTCAAATAGTTGAGTTGCTCGATAGCATCGGGCAGGATTATGAAATCGATTTTGCTTCCGGAGAAGGGTTCGAATATTACACCGGCATGGTTTTCCAGTTTTACAGCAGGGGAAAGCTCCTCGGCAACGGCGGACGCTACGATGAACTGATTTCCCTCGTAGGCGGCGATCATGTTCCTGCCTCCGGATTTGCTTTCTTCCCCAACCGGATTGATCTGGTGAGAATCGATGAGGCCGAATCGGGGCCGGTGAAGATACTTCTTACCAGCAATATCGAGCTTGTCGAAGGCATGAAATATTCGTTTGAAATCGCCGGCCTGCTGCGCGCGGAGGGTTATATAGTACAGTTAGACATGGGGAAAGACAGCGAAGCTGATTACCACTGGCTCGTCTCGTTCGAGAAGAAAGGAAAGCAAATCCTTTTCAATTTGACCGATCAGACTACCGGCGAAGAGCAATCCCAGCTTTCCCGCAAGCAGCTTCTGGAAGCTCTAAAAGCGGGGGCAAAGTGACACTGAAACTGGCTCTTCCCAAAGGCTGGATTCAGGGATATACGGCGGCCTTTCTCCAGAGGGCAGGGTTCGAATATCCGGATTACAGGGAATCGAGCCGTTCTTACCGCCCGAAATCCCGGACTTTCCCTGACCTGTTCACCAAGGTTCTGCATGAAAAGGATATTGCCATACAGGTTGCCAGCGGTAACTACGATCTGGCGATCTGCGGTTCCGACTGGACTCAGGAATTGCTGATCAAATACCACAGCGATGCGATCGTGAAGGTGCGTGATTTGGGATACGGCCAGCGCGAATTGTATTTATGCACCAGCAGATTTTCGGGGCTTCATTCTGTGGAAGCTGTTAAATCCATGTCCGGCCCCGTGCGTATCGTCAGCGAGTATCCCAATCTGGCGGAAGCTTTCGCGCTCAAACTTCGCCTGCCCAATTTCCGCATTTTCCCTGTCTGGGGAGCTACCGATGTCTATCCCCCGGAGCATGCCGATCTGGCCATTGTTTCCGCCACATCTGAGGATGAGCTGGGAGAAAAAGGGCTCATTCCCATAGCCAGAATCCTTTCCGGTAATGCCTGGCTTATCGCCAACCGAAACAGTCTCCAGCAGAAAAACATGAGTTCAATCCTGACCCCGTTTTACCGCACCAGTCCGCAAGTTAATGAGGAAGAGGAAGAGTTGACCATTTCCGAGATCGATTCGGAAGATAAATTCGAATCCTCCGTTTTCCCGGATGGCGTGGTCTCTCTGGCTTTCCCCGATGGACACCAGCAAACTCACGTCATCAGGTTTCTGAAAGATGTCAATTTCAATCTGAAGGGTTACCGTACTCCCCTTCCTACCCGCAGGCCGGCACCGGTTTTTGATGGTATCAGCGTCAAGGTGGTTCGTCCGCAGGACATGCCTTTGCAGGTAGCCAACGGAAACTTCGATCTGGCAATCACCGGGCAGGACTGGCTTGCCGACCAGCTCTACCAGTTCCCCTCAAGCCCGGTAGAAGAACTGGTCAATCTGGGATTTGGCCGGGTGAGAATCGTGGCCGTGGCTCATAACGATGTGCCTGCCGAGAGCATCAGCGATCTGAAAAGGCTTATGCGGTCAGGGGAAATTCCGGTTTTGCGTATTGCCTCCGAATATACGAATATCGCCGATAAATACGCCCGGGACAATCACCTTTCGCCTTATAAAGTAATTCCTTCGTGGGGAGCTACCGAAGCCTTTTTACCCGAAGATGCCGACGTCCTGATCGAAAATGCCGAGACAGGCAGCACGCTGAAGAAAAACAACCTGAAAATAATCGAAAATCTTTTTGAATCGACCGGCTGCCTGATCGGGAATTCAAACAGTCTGGTCGATCCGGTGAAAAAGGATCGGATAGGAAAGCTGATTAAAATATTTGAAAAAGGGATTGAAGGAAAAGGAGGTTAGATTATGAATCCTCTTTTACAAAGGATAGCAGTTGACCCAAATATATGTTTTGGTAAGCCTTGTATTCGCGGCACACGCATATGGGTATCGTTGATTCTCGACCTCCTTTCCAGCGGGATGACTGTTGCCGAGGTCATTAGAGAGTATCCTCATTTAAGGGAAGAAGATATTCAGGCCGCTATTGCCTATGGGGCTGCCATGTCACGAGACAGATTCGTGGAAATACCCGTTGAGTTGTAAATCGTGAAATTCAAACTTGACGAAAATTTTGGAACGCGAACGCAAAATCTTTTTCGCACGGCAGGACACGATGTTCAAACCGTTCTTGATGAAGGTTTGCAAGGGATATCAGACCAGAATTTATACGAAATATGTTGTGCTGAGCAGCGGTGCCTGATTACCTTTGATCTGGATTTTGCCGACGTTATTCGCTTTCCGGCGGATCGTAGTAGCGGCATTGCCATAATTCGGGTGCATCAATCAGAGGAATCTGAGAATCAGTCTGTTGATTTTTGAAAGGCTTTTAATTATGAAAATAATCCGTAATATCGAAACTGCCAGACTTACCCTGCTCAAACGCTCGGCTGCCGGGGAGGTGGAGCTTCCGCCACAGGTGAAACAGCGAATCCGCAAG
This sequence comes from Dehalococcoidia bacterium, assembly GCA_041300025.1. GTDB lineage: Bacteria > Chloroflexota > Dehalococcoidia > SZUA-161 > SpSt-899 > JBGLNL01. The sequence goes on from JBGLNL010000001.1 coordinate 939,024, forward strand.
ACCTTCGGGAAATCGCTTACTGCCGAAGCGGTGGTAGAACAAATCATCACCGATGTCAGAGATAATGGCGATGCCGCCCTTTTCGAATATATCGAAAAACTGGATGGGGTCAGGCTCAACCGGCTCGAAGTTCCCCGCGATGAGATTGAATCGGCGAAAAAGAAGATAAGTAAAGATTTACTGGCTTCCCTTAAAATCGCCGCCGGAAGAATCCGCGATTTTCACTTAAAGCAGCTAAAGTTATTGCCTCTTGGCCGGATAGATTTCGGCGAGGGGGTGGGACAGGTGTTAGCCCCGCTCGAACGGATAGGAGTGTACGCCCCCGGAGGCACGGCTTCCTATCCCTCAACGGTACTGATGACAGCCATCCCCGCCAAAGCGGCCGGGGTTGATGAGGTGATACTGGCAACCCCGCCCCAATCTGACGGGCACGTCCCGCCGCTCACGCTGGCAGCCGCTCAAATTGCCGGGGTTGACCGGGTCTTTTCAATTGGCGGATCCGCGGCCATAGCTGCCCTCGCTTTCGGGACGAATTCCGTTCCCAGAGTCGATAAAATCTGCGGGCCGGGAAACATATTTGTGATGCTGGCCAAAAAACAGGTTTTTGGAACGGTGGCGATTGATGGACTTCAGGGGCCAACCGAAACCATTGTGCTGGCCGATGATTCCGCAAGCCCCGTTTCCTGCGCTGCCGATCTGCTGGCTCAGGCCGAACACGATGAGCTTTCTTCGGCCATTATGATCACCACCTCTGAGTCACTGGCGGAAAAGGTCAGCGCCGAGGTTGAGCGCCAGCTTGGCAGCCTTTCCCGGAGTGCGATTGCCCGCAAATCGCTGGAGCAGCGCGGGGGAATCGTTGTTGTGGGCAGCATGGATGAAGCTGTTGATCTGATAAATTGCTACGCTCCGGAGCATCTCTGCCTGCTGGTGAAGGATGCCGGTTCGGTGGCCGATAGAATCCGGCATTCCGGCGGCATTTTTATCGGCGAGAGTTCCCCCGAGGTGCTGGGCGATTATGTAGCCGGCCCCAGCCATGTGATGCCTACCGGAGGCACGGCCCGTTTCAGTTCGCCGGTGAACATCCTCGATTTCCTCAAGGTTACCAGCCGGGTGGAATTGAATAAGGAATCGTTCCGGAAGCTTGGCCCTCATGCCGAAGCTATCGCCAGAGCGGAAGGGCTGACCGCCCATGCCGAGGCAATCCGCAAGCGTATTCAGGCGGACTCGTGATATTTGAAGTCCGTTAACTCCGAGTAAAACAAACTTATCCGGGCGATGTAACTCTGCCCTGTTCTGATGGAGCAGTGGCACACTCGCAGTTCATGGCGGACTTTTCCGAGCAGTTTGACGGATGATTCTGGAATAATTTACTCCTTGACTTGGGTTATCATGACCAGCTATTATGTAGCCAATTTAACAGATCATCGAGAATTAGGATATCATGAATCCCGGAATGCGCCTATCTGGTTTGGCTTTCATCTGATGGCGATGGGGCGGCCGGAAGGGCCGGGATGCTATTGCACCACTAACGAGCTTCTCAGATATGGAATAGATAGACTTGCAAACCAGTATGACGTTACCATAGTGGATTGCGAAGCGGGCCCGGAACAGGTCAACAGAAGGGTGATAAACGGGGTGGATATCTTGATAATCGTCACGGATATTTCTACCCGCGGCATACACGCTGCCACAGAGATAAATGCAGTTGTTCAGCGAGATATCGATATGGCTTCGGTGCGAACAGGGCTGATCATCAACAAATTCAAAAGTGAGAATCCTGTCATAATGAAGATGATCGAAGATGCCGGGCTGAATATTCTGGGGTTTGTTCCCGATGATGATGCCCTGGCAGAATACGATTCGCAGGGCAGGCCAATTACCGATCTTCCCGACGACTCTCCCAGCGTGCTGGCTGTGCGTGATATTGTGGAAAAGATGACCCTGCTTTAGATCGTGAAGATCAGGAACTATAGCATGACCGATATCAAAATGGGCAAAGATAAAGCTGATATCGCCTGCCCGGGAGGATTCATTCTGAGTTCGCACGGTAGAGGGTAAAAGTGAGCACGGGGAATATCGTCCTTTTTGTTTCTGGAGCCATCGTAATTTTGATATCCGTCGGGCTCGTTGTGGCGGGAGGGACGATGATCTGGGTTGACAGCGCTATTGCGGATGAGGAAGGTTATCTCACTACTAAAGCTGTTAAGTTTGATACCGGATCGTCGACCATTCTTGCCGAACCGGATGATATATCTATCGGCCATTCTGCAAAATTGAGTGGTGGTGATATTGTTAGTTTTAGGGTGGAACCTGTTGAAAGCGGGACTGAGGGGAGTATTCTGGGATTTATTGCTTTATTAAGTGATGATCCCGAAGAGACAAGCGTTGATTTGCGCATCGTTGTTCGAGCCAAGGTTTCATGGTTGTTTGAGGTTGGTATGGGATTGCTTATTGGCGGATTGATAGTATTGTTGGGGGGCGGAATTGCCGTGTTCTTCGCATTACGCAAAAAAAACATCAAAAGGAGTTTAGTATGATAACAAAAGATATCTATCAGGCCCTCTACGAAATGTACTCCATCTTCAATGTTCATCTGGTAAAGGATACCTTTATGGATTTGCTGTGTGTTCAGTTCACACCGGAAGAGGCTGACGTGGCTATTAAGGTCGGTTTTGACGGGGGAAAAATCGAGCAAGTGCAGCAGAAGGTCGGCATGGAGAAGGGCAAGCTGAAAAAAGTGCTCAACACTATGGCCGATAAAGGCACCATGTGGATCGACCCCGGCGTCGATGATCCGACCTACAAAACCATTGGGCTCGCCGGGCCGGGGCTGGTGGAAACGGCTGGATGGGGGAATATCCGGTTCCCGCATTCAGTAGAACTCATGAAAAAACTCCACTATTTCGAATTGGATTTCGCCAGGAACTGGCTCCCGGCGGTAGGAGTTCCCGTAGCCCGTGTCTGGCTGACCCCGGCTGCTCTGCCTGCCGATGCCAAACCTGAAGAGAACGTAGCCGAACAAATCAAAAAGTCAGCGCCTTATGGTATCTCCACTTGCTCATGCCGATTGCCTCACTGGATCGCTGATCCGGGCAACCATTGCACTTTCCCGCTGGAAACATGCATGTTCATGGGCAAGATGACCAAATGGGGGCTCGAACACGGCATGTGCCGTGAGATCACTTATGAGGAAGCCCTCGATATCCTGCGCCGGTCTAATGAAGCTGGTCTGGTTCACACCTACGATCCCAACGACTTCATTTGCAATTGTTGCAATGACTGTTGTGTATTGCTCATGGGCCAGTACACGACGGGAGCCCAAATTCTCCAGCCTTCCGAGTTCATGCCTGTAATTGATGAAGCGGAATGCACTGCCTGCGGCACCTGCGCTGACCGTTGCCCAATGGACGCGATCACTATCGAGGAGGTGGCTGAGGTTAATCTGGATAAATGCCTTGGTTGCGGGGTTTGCTTTCCCACCTGCCCGAGCGAAGCGATTCACTTTGAGAGGCGGCCACCGGTTAAAGTATGATCAGAACAGAGTAGACTAGATGTCAAGGGGGTAACGTGATGAAAACGCTGGTTACTTATTTTTCGGAGACGGGGAATACCCGGAAGGTGGCTGAAGCCATTTTTGAAGAGATTAAGGGCAAAAAAGAGATCAAAGAGATCTCTGAAGTTGAGAGCATCGAGGGATACGATTTGACGTTTGTGGGATTCCCTATTCAAGCTTTTGCTCCGCCGAAACCGGTTAAATTGTTTTTGCAAAACAAATGCGGGGGCAAACAATTGGCACTGTTTATGACTCATGCCCAGCGTGAGGACTTCGACGAACTCGGTGGTTGGCTGGAAACCTGCAGGAAGGCGGCAGAAGGGGCCAGTCTGGTTGGCTTGTTCAATTGTCAGGGTGAAATATTAAATTCTATCCTGAATGCTATGGCGAAGAAAGCTGATCCCTATATGCAGAAACTGGCAAAAGGGGCATCGACAAGCAAAGGGCAACCTGATGCCGCCAGATTGGAAAGAGCTCGCAGCTTTGCCAGAGGGATAATGGCTACATACGCGAAATAGTATACTGTCTCGCAGATTACTTGATGTATGAATAGAAAGAAGCCCTTTGGTGGGGCTCGGAGTTGATCAAAATTTCAAAAAATAATCTGGAGAGCCAATGATGGGAAAAGACAGCATCTATAAAGCGCTGGTTCAGATAGTTGGCGAAGACTATGCATCCAACCGGCCGGAAGAACTCTTTATCTATTCCGTGGATTCGGGAACCGAGGGCCCGCGCAAAGTGGATTACGTGGCTATGCCCAAAACTACCCAGCAGGTTCGCGATATCGTCCTGATGGCAAATGAGTATAAAATCCCTATTACTCCGATGGGAGCCAACCTCACCCTGAATGGGTTGGGTTTGCCGGTAAACGGCGGAATCGTGCTCGATATGAAGCGAATGGATCGCATTATTGAGTTGAACAAACTCTCCCGATATGTAACGGTGGAGGCGGGTGTGACCCAGGGAATACTGGGAGCTTATCTGGCGAAGAATTGCCCGGATATGGAACATTCCCGGCCCGAAGCTCCTCCCATGGCAACAGTGGCCGGTAATATCGTGATACGGGGGCATGGGTATCTCTCAAGCAAATATGGAAACAATTCACACCATGTCAATGGAATGGAAGTGGTATTGCCCACCGGGGAAATTTGCGAAATAGGCGCAACTTCCGTCGCTCCACGCCCCTTCGGTAAAGGGCCTCTTCCGGACCTGACCGGCTTGTTTTGCGGCTGGAATGGCACAACCGGCATTATTACGAGGCTGACCATTAAGCTCTTCCCCAGGCGCAAATTAATGGATGTGATAGGATATGTGGTTACCGATCTTGATATGCTGCCGGATGTACTGTATCGAGTTACTCAAACCGATATGGTGGATAACCTCTTCGTCATCGGATTCGCCCTGACCGAAAATGACGATGCGCCCCAGTTCGTTACCGTAACCATCACCGGGGACCTCCCTGAGGAAATCGAATATAAAAAGGCGGTATTCAAGAAGATCGCTGAGGAATTAGATCCCGGAGGGGAAGGCAGGGTCAGCTATCTGTACCCCGTTCCGTATGAGCTTATAAGTCGATTCGTCGAAAAACCGCCATATGTCAGTCCGGCGCTCACTGCCGATTTCGAAAAGGGCGGCGGCTTCCGATACTGCGGGGGAATTATGCCCATCGAGAATATACCCGCCATGTGGAGAAAGGGCAGGGAACTGGCTGCCCGGCATCAGATGTATTTCCTGACCGGATCGCAGATTCTGGGATATTGCCATAACGTCAATTTCTGCCTTGTTTATCCCTTCAATCGCGCCGACGAAAAAAGCGTGGAGAGAACCAGGCAGGTAATGAGGGAAGCCGGCGAGGCGGTACTGGAGGCAGGCGGCATACCCTGGAAGGCCGAAGTGGAAATGCAGAGACTGATATCACAGAAGATGAATCCCAATACCTACGAACTGATCCAGAGGATCAAATCGACGCTTGATCCCAACGGAATCATGAATCCTGGAAACTGGAGTAAATAATAATGAGCACAGTCGATTATAAAGAACAGGCATACAGGTGTTTCCGGTGTGGTTTCTGCAAGCTGAGCTACGATTATGTTCCTGTCGGATATAACTGCCCCATGTATCACCGCTTCCGGCTGGAGACATATTCACCGGGAGGATTGAACTGGCTGATAAGGGCTGCATTGATCAACCACGATATCGAATGGAGCGAGCACCTCGGCGAAATCCTGTACTCGTGTACCATGTGCGGTAATTGCGCCGAGAGCTGCCGGTTTGAGTTTGCCGAGAACCTGCCGGATAATTTCATGGCTGTTCGCGAAGAAGTGCTGGAGAGCCGGTTGAGCGTCCCTAAAATGGTGAGGAAATTTCTGGAGAATGTGCACCTTTATGGTAATTCGTACCGGGAGCCGAGAGAGACGAGAGGGGATTGGGCTGAAGGCACCGGAATAAAGAGGTTCGATAAAGACGACGAATATCTCTATTACGTTGGATGTGTGGGCTCCTACGATACCTGCAGTCGCAAGGCTGCAAAAGCGCTCGGCGAAGTGCTGCAAAAAACTGGTGTCTCCTTTGGGATTCTGGGAGAGAGAGAGGAGTGCGATGGCAACGAAGTGCGCCTTCTGGGCGAACAGGGGCTTTTCGAGATGCAGCGTGATAAGAATATGGAATTGTTCCGGGAAGCTGGCGTGAAAAAGATTGTCACCCTTTCCCCCCATTCATACAACGCCTTCAAAAACCATTACCCGGCTGAGTTCGAAGTGGTTCACTACACGCAAATGTTTCGCGATTTGATCGGATCGGGAAAGCTCGATGTTTCCGGGGGATTCGAAGCAACCGTCACTTATCACGACCCTTGTTTTTTGGGCAGGCACAATGAAGAATATGATGCTCCGAGAGATATTCTGAAAGCAATCCCCGGCATCAACTTTGTGGAAATGGAAAGGAACAGAAAAAATGCCTTTTGCTGTGGCGGGGGCAGCGGCAACTTTTATACCGGGATTTCGGCCAAAGGAAAGGATCAGGCCAGCAATGCCAGAATACGGGAAGCTTACGAAACCGGCGCCAGCGTGCTGGCTGTAGCCTGCCCCATCTGTATGCTGATGCTTGAGGATGCGGTAAAAACCGAGCAACTTGAAGAGCAAATCCAGGTTAAAGATATTTCCGAGATTGTTCTGGCAAGTATGGGAAAAAAATGATAATCCGCTCTCCCGTAAAGTATCCGGAATTCTGATGCTCACGTTTGATTTGCACTTGTTCAGAGGTTCCCTAAGTGAAGGGAATAATAAATCATGTCCAGGCAACTGATCAAACTTGAAACTGACGTGGTCATAATCGGCGGGGGGCCGGGGGGATGCACCACCGCCAAAGAGCTTTCCTCCAGAGGGAAGAAGGTTATCCTGCTGGAAAAGGGCGGCGATGATGATCGGCTTCTGGGGAACAGATTCGGCGCAGGGGCGCTCATTCGGCTGGAGAAGGGATTTTACTTTCCGCTTCCTTTCAAAAGAACTCAGGAAGGTGACCCCGTAATTCTGGCAAAGTGCCTCGGCGGGGGAACCGTAATTTACCTCGGATCGGCCTTCCCGCCGGATATCGATTACTGGAAACGATACAGCGTTGAGATTGGTCAGGATTTGATTGATGAAGCCATGCGTGAAACATGGGTCAATTTGCCCCCGGATGATTTCATTGGCCCCGGAACCAGACGAGTCTGGGAAGCAGCCAACGAGATAGGGATACCATTTGAAAAATTATACCGGCATGTCGATTTCAGCAGGTGTGAACCGGCATGCGATAAATGTCCCAACGGATGTCTAAAAAATGCCAAGTGGACAGCCAGGGAATTTGCCGCGCAGGCGATCGGGAACGGCGCTACCCTGCTGACTAACACTGAGGTTGAGGAAATAATCGTCGAGGGCAATATAGCCGTCGGAGTCAGAGCGGCAGGAAAGAAAGGCCGGAAATACGAAATCAATGCCAAAGTCGTGGTTTGCACTGCCGGAGGAACTCAATCGGCCCGCATGTTGCAGCGCACCGGATTAAGGGATGCCGGGAGCTGGCTGAACACAGTGAAGAATCTTTTTTGAAGCTGATCCCCGGAGATTCTTCGTCATAAATTCCTCAGAATGACACGTTTTTTGATATTTTCGGACAACCTGATACAGGGGGTTGATTTGAACTTGCTCAGAGATTCCTTAATATAACCCAGATACCGCAAGCTATCAATGACCTCGCGAGGCAGCAGCGATGAAGCCTTAAATTCTGGTAAAATCAAGGAGGATTACATTTTCAAAGCAAGGTTATTTACACTACTTCATGAAACATGAGTAATTGAAATGGGATTTGTGGGGATTTTTAAGCCAAAACCAACCCTTTCCGAAGAGGAATTACAGGATGGTCTCAAGTGGTGGACTCGGGAAGGAACTGCTTCTCAAGGTTTCTGGAGTATAACCACCAGCGGTTTTCTGGCTGCTTATGCCCTTGCTCTTGGCTGTAATAATTTTCAAATCGGTATCCTGGCAGCCTTGCCTTTGCTTACCCAGCCTCTCCAGATCCTTTCCGTTCCGCTGATTGAAAAACTCCGGTGGAGGAAAGCTATTGCATTCAGCACATGGCTGGTTGCTCAGATATTCTGGTTGCCGATTGCATTGATCCCGTTCTTTGCAGACGTGCCTGGTTCGATTGCAGTTTTGATGCTGTTGACAATTATAGGGGTACGCGGCATATTTGCAGCCATTTGCGCATGTGCCTGGAATAGCTGGATGAAGGATCTTATCCCGCAGCAAATTCTGGGAAGTTCTTTTGCCCGGCGTCAAGCCCGTGCGGGTTTCATAGGGATGGCTTTCGGATTGCTGGCTGCTTATTTTGTCGATTATTGGGAAAGCAGCAATACCGGCGACTCACAGGTGCTCGGATATACTTATGCGCTTTTGTTCGGTATTGTATTCTTAGGTCTCATCAGCCCGCTGCTTATGACCAGGATACCCGAACCTCTAATGCAGCCTCCGGACGAACCCCGTTCATCGCTGTTTTCAACTTTGCGTATTCCATTTCGTGATCCTAATTATCGGCCTTTACTGGCTTTCCTGTTTTTTTGGGGATTGGCTTTGAATCTGGCCATTCCGTTCTTTGCTGTGTACATGTTACAGTGGCTGGAGCTCTCGCTTACCGTAGTAATTGGATTCAGTGTTCTAAGCCAGATGTTTAATATCCTTTTCCTTCGAGTGTGGGGAGGATTATCAGATAGATTTGGGATCAAAGCCATTACGGCACTTTCGGCTTCATTGTATTCACTGGTCATTCTGGGATGGACTTTCACTACAATGCCGGATCGGTATTCATTCACGATCCCGTTACTGGTGATCCTTCATATTCTGGCTGGAATCGCATCGGCTGGTGTGACGATCGGTACCGGCACCATCGCCATGAAAGTAGCGCCCGGGGGAAAGGCGACATCATATCTTGCGGTGGCATCTGTGGCAACAAGTTTGGGGGCAGGGCTTGGGCCGTTGATCGGAGGTAAATTTGCCGATTACTTCAGTGTTCGAGAACTCAGCCTCGATTTCACATGGATAGATCCCGATGGCATCTCAGAGATTCTGGCACTGAGTTTCACGGGATTCGACTTTCTGTTTGCAATAGCATTCATACTGGGCATCTTTACCTTGAATGCTCTGCTGGCTGTTCGGGAAGAAGGTGAAGTAAGTCGAGATGTTGTTTTAGCTGCATTATTCCAGCCCGGGCGTCAGTTTTCCCGACCTATGAGTTCAGTTCCGGGACTTAATTTCTTAGGCCAGTTCCCATATGGTTACCTTAGACGAGTGCCAGTTCCCGGCCTTGATGTGGCGATTGGGGTAACTGCCTATCAGATTGCCCAAACTGCAAAAATAGCTACAGCGGCCGCTATTCAGGGTGGAGCAACGGCTCGCAAAATTGCCAGATCGTTACAGGAGAGCCTCGCGGAAATTGGCGAAAGATCGATCAAATCCGGGCGCCCTGAGCATCGTTTTGAAGTAGCTCGGCAAGCGATTCGGGGGACCGTCCATGCACTGGATGAAGCCGGGGAAGATATTTTGAGATTGGCGCAATCAGCAATGTCAGGTGTTTTGAAATCGTTTGGATGGGATCGTGTTAACCGTCCTGAGTTGCTCAGGGGGGCGAGTTATGGTTTTGTGGAGGCAGTAGAGGAGATCGGGGGTGACACAGCCAAGGCTGCAGCCGTAGCAGTTGAGGTTGCCCGGGAATTGGCAGATGATGCCGGATTGGGTGAACAGGAGGCTATGAACGAGGCTGCAAAAGCTGCCAGGGAGGTAGCAGAGACAATCAGTCCGCAAACAGTAGAGAATGTGGAAAGGTCACTTCCCCCCGGAACTCTTAAAGATGGCAGTTAGCAAACCTTGTGAAAAAGAAGTGCAGGATTCTTCCTGCCGGGGTTTGGGGGGTGTCCCCCAGCTTAAAAATCCCCTCTATCAGGTTGTCTAAAAATTCCCAGGTATGTCATTCTGAACACAGTGAAGAATCTTTTTTGAAGCTGATCCTCGGAGATTCTTCGTCATAAATTCCTCAGAATGACACGTTTTTTTATATTTTCGGACAGCCTGACGAAAAGGGGGTTCGAAAAAACAGGGGGTTGATCAAAAGGTTCCCTAACGTCTCTACGCCTTTCGACTAATCCTGTGCTATAATCACTTCGCACAAGTTAGTATGAGTGGGGTGGATCATGATCATTGAATATAGAAGCAGCACTAGCTAAGGCTAAATACGAGATTATCGAAGATGAAGAGCCATACTATGGGGAAGTCCCCGGGTTGCCTGGGGTATGGGCAACGGGCAAGACCCTGGAAGAATGCCGGAGGCAACTGGCGGAAGTTATTGACGGCTGGATCATCGTAAGATTAAGTAATGGTCTGCCGATTCCGCCAATAGGGGAAATCAGTATAAAGGAGCCTGAAAGGATAGATATCGGTGGCTAGATTATCGCCGGTGTCTTATGGTGGCCTCGGTCCGCCTGTTGACGTTTGCTCAACAATATGAGTATAATTACTCAGTAAATTGAGTAAATTGTTTTAACAGGTTAAACTTATGTTCAAAAGACCCATCTATGATACTTTGCGCAAGCGGGTATCCGAACCAAGGCATTTTATTCAAGTGTTGATTGGTCCCAGGCAGACCGGAAAAACAACACTTGCCCGCCAGCTCATTGATGAAATTGAGATGGCAGCCCATTATGCTTCGGCGGATGAGCCTGCTCTGAAGGATTGTGCCTGGATAGAGCAGCAATGGGAGACGGCGCGCATCCGATTAAAGGCTTCCAATGAGGCGGGGAAAAGTTGTGTACTAATCCTGGATGAAGTTCAGAAAATCACCGGATGGTCCGAGACCGCTAAACGACTCTGGGATGAGGACTCGGCTAGTGGAACTCAACTCAAAGTAGTGTTATTAGGTTCGTCGCCACTGCTGGTTAAAAACGGATTAGCAGAGAGCCTGGCGGGGCGTTTTGAAGTTATCCCGTTTACCCAGTGGTCATTCCCGGAGATGAAGGAAGCCTTTGGGTGGGATGTGGAACAGTATATACTTTGCGGCGGATACCCGGGAGCAGCCAACCTGATACACGATCAGCAGAGGTGGGCCAGCTATATCAGGGAATCCCTCATAGAGACCAGTGTCTCACGTGATATCCTCCTCATGACCAGGGTGAATAAGCCTGCCCTCCTGCGACGTCTCTTTGATCTCGGTTGTATTTACTCTGGCCAGATACTTTCATACCAGAAAATGTTAGGCCAGCTTCAGGACGCGGGCAATACCGTTACACTTGCGCACTATTTGAGCTTATTGGAGGGTGCTGGATTGTTAACTGGCCTGCAGAAATATGCTGGTCAGATGGTCCGTCGTAGATCATCAAGCCCCAAGTTTCAGGTTTTAGATACAGCCCTCATGACATCCCAATCGTATCTCAGCTTTACCGAAGCGCGGGAGAGCGCTGAATTCTGGGGAAGACTGGTAGAATCCAGTGTCGGCGCTGCTTTGGTCAATGGTCTTAAAGGAAATCGAGGGGAGTTGTATTACTGGGCAAATCGCAATCGGGAAGTTGATTTCATACTTGCTCGTGGAGATAATCTGGTTGCTATTGAGGTTAAGAGCGGCCGTCGAAGGACCAGCCTGCCGGGCATCGAGGCTTTCTCGAGGGAATTTGATGTCAAACGTAAACTACTGGTTGGAAGCGCCGGTATCCCCCTGGATGAGTTCTTGATGGTACCACCAGAGCAGTGGTTTGACGGCGCTTAGGAACCGTCCCCTTTGCAACACGAACACGCACAGGGCACATAATTATGTGCCCCTGCGATACCGGTTCTTTACTAAGGAAAGACGTGCCACCGGGAACGTCTCTATGACTTTCGACTTGTATTTCAGGCGGAGTTTGCTATAATCCGAACCAGAGTTGATTTAGTAACGTTGGTGCAAAAAACGATATTTCGCTATCATGGTTGGGATCTATTAAATGGGTAATCGAATAGATGATAATTTACAAATAATGGTTGCAAAATACTGCACTAAATGCGGTGCGAAAGTCTCCGAACACAGCAAAGTTTGTAGCGCTTGCGGTAATGAGACTCTGGCAGGGATCTCTCATTCGAGGCTCAAGGGCCGCGCCGGTATCGGCCGCTATGTGGCGATCATTGGAGGCGTGCTGGTTATAGCGGGAGCGTGTCTGCCTTGGGTTGATATCCACAATACGGGAGAGAATACTAGTGAACTGGGGATCGAAAGGGGTATGCAGGGTGTTTACGCTCTGGTACTGGGTGTTCTTATTGTTGGATGCGTTTTCATCGAATTCAATAAATTGGGTTCCCGAGCCGTTATCACTGCGATATTTGCGCTGCAGGCTTTTGCGCTTGGAATCTTTGAGGCGCTTTTCATAGGTGGGTATTTAGGTGATGTATGGAGTGCTTATGGTGGTGGTGAAGGTATTCGGATACGTGAAGGAATTTATCTATTGACAATTGGTGGTTTCATGGGGCTGGGTGGGGTTTTTCGCAACCCTGCTAGAAAATTTCCCGAAGCTACGGGGGATGTTTATCCCTGCCCTCAATGCATGCAACTCATTAAAAGTGAATGGGAAGTATGTCCTTATTGTGGTGTTATATTGGCTAATGTTGCTGAGTGATCGCATCGTTGCCGCAAAGTAGTAAATAGCGCGAGTCCACAGTCTTCAGTCATCGGTCGCCAGGCTCAAGTCTTTTATCATTTGACATTTGTCATTAGTTCCCGACCAACGACTAACGACTATCGTTCGACCTGGTTATAAGTTATAATTCTAATCATGGCGAGGCGAAAGAGCGAGCAGGATATTCTCTTCGAAGTCAAGACACCGATCGATCTATTGGTCAGGGTAACGTATTCTTATTGGGAGTTAATCGCCACGGTTAAGCATCCGGTCATGGATGGAAAGGTGGTAGAAGTGCAGGGTATGCTCGAATGGCCGGATGAGATTCGACAAAGTAAAAGAGATGCTGCTGTATTTCTCTTCTACAAAGAAACAGGTAACGGAAGGTGGATATGTGCGGTAGTAAAGAGCCTTAATGGTGGAGGATTGCTGGTAACAACCTATCCAACAGATAGTATCAAGGAGGGAGTGACCATATGGCACAAGTGAAAGTTTACCACGATCGACAGGGGAACACACTCACAGTCTGGTTTGGAGAACCCCAAGCAGAGTATATCTGCGAAGAAACCGGCGACGAAGTCATACTAATGAAAGATAAGAAAGGGAATGTTATTGGCTTTGAAAGATTGAACTTTATTGTTGGAAATACCGAGCAATGGCAAGTGGCGTTTGAAACAATAGCCGGGTAAACGCTGTGTGCAGCCAGTTCGTGGTCTTCAGTCATCGGTCGCTCATCTCGAGCATCTGATTATTCAACATTTGAAATTCACTTGGTATTTGTCATTCAGCGATTGGCTATCCCTGTTCTCCAATTCTGTCTCCCTGCTTCTGGTTTCCGGGTTCATGGTTCGGAGTTCCCCACTTCCAATTCAGACTTCTGACTTCTAAACCTCTCCCACTTGCTCCCTCTCCGCACACAGAGAGGGAGAATCGGCTCGCCTCTGTGATTCCATACTTTCGATTAACGACTATCAACTACGAACTACGAACTAAATTGACTCAGAACTTTGAACTTGGCGAATGATGTCAGGGGTGAGGCGAATGGGTTGGTGATCGCTGATTTCGGGGCCCGTAATGTGGAGCGGCTGGTTGCTTTTTATAATATTGCGCTCGAAACAGGGCGGAAACTGATTATCATGGGCAAGGATGCCTATCTGCTCGACGCCATGCACCTGGCTTCGGATAAGGTGCCTGATATCGGAGACATTCCCGAAATCCTGATTTACAAGGACTTCAAATCGAAGCGCCCTTCGTGGGAAGCTGAAATTCACCGGCACTACAGCGAAAAAATCATCCCGCCTGCGGATATCAGGGAGAACCCTCAGAAATTCATCCTTTGTTTCAGTTACTGGGATGCGAACGATCTCATAGATATCTCTTTGCAGGGGGGAACCTACATTTACTCTGCCAGTGAGGTGTTCGATGAAGAGGGAGCGATGGATATGCGGCGGCTGGCCAACTGGATCGATCTTTTCAAGATGAAGGGAATCGGATTGCCGCGGGAAGAGCTGAACTGGGATATCCCCGAAAGTGAGAAAGGGTATCATTCCTCCGGGCATGCCTGCGGAGAGGACCTTCTGGAGCTTATTCGCCGTATCGACCCGAAGATTCTGATCCCGATCCATACCGAAGACCCCGGTTATTTTGTGGAAAACCTCAGGGGGACAGGGATCGAAGTGCGCCCGCCGGTTGAGGGCCAGTTGATGAATTTCTATTAAGGAACCTTGTGAATAATTGGTGACTTCGGGGGTCTGGGGTGTCCCCCAATACAAACTGAGGTTATCTGAAAATATCAAAAAGCGTGTCATTCTGAGGACTTTATGACGAAGAATCTCCGATGCTCAGCTTCAAAAAAGATTCTTCACTATGTTCAGAATGATATACATGGGAGTTTTCGGACAGCCTGAGATCGAAGCTGGGGGGCACACCCAGCCCCCCGAAGTCACTACTTATTCAAAGGTTCCTTAGGATTGATCTGCAAAGAGATCGGATCGTTCCTCCGCTCCGACTGCGCTGCGGGCACGATCACGCACATCATTCAGATTGGCAAAAAACTCCCTCATCATTGCCACCAGAAGGTAACGCCCCTTCGGCGTGAGCGTAATAAGCTTCTCATCGTTGCGCTCAAAGGCTCCGGCCAGTTTCATAAAAGCCATTTCCAGCCACAGGCCCTGCTCAATCGACCGGCCAAAACTTCCCCTGAAACGCTGCTTATCGAGCTTCAACCCGAAGAGCTCCATCATGAAACGATAGCGCATACGCTCGATCAGGTTGAAACGCCGCATCTGCGAAACCGCCATCCGGCCGGAGGCAATTTTTGCATCATATTCCCGCAGCGAGAATGTATTGACATAAAGTGCGCCGTCGATGTTGCTGAATGCCCCGGAACCGAGCCCGACATATTCCTCATAATCAACGATGTATTCATCGATCATCTCACCGCCCCGGCGGGCAAAGCACCATGCCGATACCGGATCGAAAGAACTTCTCAACCCTTTGGAAAGAATCTCATAATACCTGGCCTCGCGAGTGTAATCCACTTCGCCCACTGATCTTTTTATGGAACGTGCCACGGAATGGGAAGTCATCAGCGCGTAGTAAGTAGCCTGATTTACCGCAGAGCCAATGGTTTTTCGAACATCATCTTCCAGAATTTCCCTCGTCTGTGAAGGGAAGTTGAAGATCATATCCGCATTCAGCGTGGGGAAAAGTCCGGCAATGCTATCCAGTCGCTCCAGAATCTGAGCGCCGGAACCGTACTTATCGTAACGTTGTATTTGCCGAAGTAAATTATCATCGAAGCTCTGAATTCCCACCGAAAGCCGCTGCACCCGGCCTTTAAGTTTCCCCACAATCTGAGGGGTAAGATGATTGGGATTGGTCTCGCAGGAGACCTCTGTAACCCCGAACAGCTCACGTGCCAGATCGATAGTCGCGCAAAGTTCGTCAATCGAAACTGTCGGTGTACCGCCACCGATGTACATCGATGAAAAAACATAGCCGAGATCATGGGCCATCCGCATCTCTTCGCGGAGCGATTTGAAATAACTGCGGGCCAGTTCCTCCCGAAAAACAACCCTGTGGAACGAACAGTATGGGCAAAGGCTCTCACAGAACGGGACGTGCAGATAAAGCATGTATTTCCGGCCCGGTTTCGGGGCAGGGAGCATCTGCATATCCGCCGGGGAAACCCGGAGCGATCGTTTAAGCTCGGGGCGAATAAAAAAGGTGAGGAGTCTTTCGGAAATCATAACCTGAAGTTATATTATCACATATCATGGGCCGAGTTTAAAAATCCGGAGATGCCCCCCGTTTCCCTGATCAACCAAATGCCACCGGCTTGACAACTTTATCACAGCAGTTTACGCTTGAACCACATGCCACCGGGCGTAATTTGTAATAGAAGGGATTAGATGAGAGGAGATGTGCTCATCCTGCAGAAATTATCCACAAGTGCGGGGCGCAAAGTGGCCGAACTGATCATTCCCCAAATCGCCCGGACCGAAGGCAGATTCGCTATCACCGTTGCCGGGGAATCAGGCAGCGGAAAATCGGAGATATCCAAGGTGATTTCCAGGACACTTGCCGAACATGATATAAAAAGCATTATTCTCCAGCAGGATGATTACTTTATCTATCCTCCCGGAACCAACGAGAAAGTCCGCCGCAAAGACCTCGGTTGGGTTGGGATGGGGGAAGTCAGGCTTGATCTTCTGGATCAGAATATTGCCGATATCAAAGCGGGAAAGAGTGAGATTCAGAAACCCCTGATCGTCTTTGACGAGGATCGGATAACACGGGAGACAGTACAAGTTGACGCCACAGTAAAACTGATCATTGCCGAAGGCACTTTCACCACCACTCTCAAGAATGCAGATTGGCACATTTTCATTGATCGGACATATATTGAAACCAGAACGGCTCGTATTTTACGGGCACGGGAAGAGCAGGACGAGTTCCTCGAAAACGTGCTCAGGATAGAGCACGAGATCATATCCGCACATAAATCGATGGCGCATATTATTATAACCAGCAACTATGAAGTAGTGAAAAATGCTTAGCCGCATTGCCATGTTGAGCACCCACGGTTATTTCGACCCGATACCTCAACTGGGTAGAACGGACACCGGCGGGCAGGTGGTTTATGTGCTGGAACTGGCCAGAGCCCTGACCATTTACGGGGTAAAAGTGGATATCTACACCCGCTGGTTCGATCAGTCAAAAAAGCAGATCGACCCCGTGCCGGATTGCCCCGACGTGCGGATCGTGCGCATACCTGCCGGGCCCTGGGAATTTATTCCCAAAGAATTCATTTACGATGTTCTTCCTGAACTGGCTGAAAATATGGGCACCTTTATCCGTGAAAACAGGTTGAGTTACGATCTTTATCACGGTCACTACGTGGATGCGGGCCTAGTAACGCTCGATGTGGCTGAAAAAACAGGCAAACCGGCTTTCTTTACGCCCCACTCACTGGGTGCCTGGAAACGGGATCAGATGGGCGGTGATCCTGCGAAGATGGAGAAGCAGTTTAATTTCAGGCACCGTATTGCCGAAGAGATGCGGATTTTCAAATCGGTTAATGCCCAAACCCTTACGACTCAATTGCAATATGAGAAATTAAAAGAGCTTTATGATTTCGATGCGGATAACGTCGTGGTGATCGAGGCCGGGACCAATATTCATCAGTATCATCCGCTCAATCCCGGCGAAAAGGATATTGAAATCAGCTTGCCTGAAAAATACATTTTCTACGTCAGCCGGATCGATTCCAACAAAGGACATGATATGCTGCTGCGCGCTTTCGATATCGTTCGGAAGGAAGCGGAAAGCGTTGATCTGGTTATCGGCGGCGGGTCACCCAATCCCAGGCAGCGGGAACTGGATATCATAGCCGGGATGCAGAAAATCGTGGATGAGTGTGGCATGCAGGATCGGGTCCACATTATCGGGTACGTTCCGGATGAACTGATGGCCCCTTACTATCGTCAGGCACAAATATTCGCTTTACCTTCTCTGTTCGAACCTTTTGGCATGACCACCACCGAGGCGATGGCCTGCGGCACGCCGGTGGTTGCCTCCAGATTCGGGGGGATCAAAACGATCATCAAATCTGGCCGGAATGGTATTCTGGTGGATCCGACCGATGCCGGGGAGTTCGCGGGAGCCATGATCGATCTGCTAAAAGACCGGGAAAAGGCGGCAAGGATTGGTAGGGCCGGAGCGCAAACGGTCAAGGATCGTTTAAGCTGGGAAGCGATTGCCCGCCGCCACCTCGAATTCTACGAGAGGTTCATGTAGGTGTGCTCTTGTGAAAGGCCGTAGACCTTGTAGCTATCTGTATTCAAAAGGGAAGTTGCTCTTGACAGAAGGGGGGCTCAGAGGTGTTGGGCGCTTTTCTCTTTGTATCCAGTAATGACTTCCCACTTGTCTTTGTATTTGACCAAATCACTAGGACTCACCGATGAGTGATATGAGTCTTCATTCTTAGGCCTTACACCGTTGTGCTTCTTTAACCACTCCTTATAACTGCTAACGATTATCTTTTGAAGGTCTGTCCATTTGAATATGTAGAATTGGTCGGAGCCGTATTCATCAATAGTGACGAACACACAAAACAAATCGGGGTATGGTGGATCCATTAGCTTACCAGGAACTTGCCTCTTCCCAGACTTCATAATATTGATGAATTTACGCGCATCGAATTGCCATGAGTATCCTCTGATCGATTTTACTTGTATTGCTACCTTACTGCCCTTCATATCTGATGCTAAGATGTCGTAGTGAGGTACGTTTCCTGAGAATGTTGCAGCTACATATCCCCTGCGGCAGAGTTCGGCAGCTGTGAGGTATTCTCCTATTTGTTTGGCAAGTTGCATGCTAGGCCCTGATGCCATAATGAGTTCCTCCGATATCTGATTATGCGCATAACGACAGAATTAACAGGCTGCAATGGGATATGCCGGGTTGACTTTGCGGCAACCTGTTTATTGCTTGAGATTATAGCAGAGATTTTAGACTGTATGCAATACCCGTTATTCCCCTCTTGCCGCCAAGCTGATTGAAAACCAATTTCGGAAGCGGAACCAGACTCAACCGAGAGTGCCCCTTGGTGTCCTCTTTCACGCGGCTCGTTATAACCCGTAATTGAAAAAGGAATTAAGGATGCCTGGTAATTGCGATGATAGTAATTTGGTCTTTGGACGGACCATAGTACCAGAAAACTCGGTAGGCGGCAGGAGTACGTTGCTCGGCATAGGCTACGTATACCTTTTCACTGTTCGGCGGGCCTTTCAGGCTGGAAAACTCGTGAGTTTGTAGACTGTTATGGTGGGGATTGGAGGCCAGGAGTTGGATTGTCTTTTTTACTGCTTTATATCGTTTTTGATGATCTGTTTCATTGTCTAATATTTTATCACAAGGTGGGCGGGATAGGTAAGTGGGATAGGCCCACATCTTGTATTTAATTCCAAAGAATCGAATTGATTTTCATTTAGAAATCTGAGGGTTATAATGCTTTGCGTAATTGGCAACAAGTTGAAAAGAAACCAAATTTGGAAGCTTTACTGGATGGTGCACAACATCGAGAGGCTAATCGGAAAGGGATATGGGATCGGATAAAACAAGCCAAATCCACCTTGCCCGTACCCACACAAACAGGGTTCTTCAACAGCCGCATTCGGCGGCATGCATGCCGTCGTTTCTCATTGACAGGATGGTTGCCCTATTCTTTTTTACTCAGATGGTATTGTCAGCGATTCAGCTTGCGCTAGAATGACCGTAATAGGCGTATCTTTACTTCCGAAGTCGGTGATGGCATCGCGAGCAATGGATTTTCTCTCAGCCAGTGTTCCCCGCGCATAGACCTTACCCAACGTAAATCCCAGCACGCGCATTTCGCTATCGAGCAGGACATCTTCTATTGCGCCTAGCTTTGTGCCGCCTTCAGTTTGAATTTCTCGTCCTCGCAAATCGCTAACCAGGGTAAAGTTAGCTGAATCGGGAATATCCTCAAGCGTCGTGACTGTATCAGGGCCTGATACAAGCCATACATCTATGCCACAGACCTGCACGGCGCTTCGGGCAATTGCCAGTTCCTTGCGATTTTTGCGATTGAGGTGACCCTCTGCACCAAGACTCATTCTGAACACAGTGAAAAATCTTTTTTGAAGCTGAGCCTCGGAGATTCTTCGTCATAAATTCCTCAGAATGACACGCTTTTTGATATTTTCAGACAACCTCGTTGAATCTGGGGGACACCCCCAGACCCCCGGCATGAGGTTCTCCTGCACCTCTTTATCTGCCTCTCGGCAACCACAATCCGGCCATAGCGATGATATCTCTCTGGACTTCCACAGCACCACCGCCGAAGGTAAAAATAACATCACTCCGATAGGTATGCTCAATCCTGCCCTTGAGTGGAGCCCACTTGGAACCCTTTTGCAACTGGCCAAACTGTCCCAGTATTTGCATCAATGACCCGTTAACCCGGTTGCGCAACTCCGCCCCCCAGACTTTGACTGACGAAGCTTCGGCGAAAGGCACCTGCCCTGACTGAACCATCCAGGCAACATTGAAATTCAGCATCCGCTGGACTTCGAGTTCCATCGTTAGTTCCGCCAGTTTCTGCCTGACCCAGGGTTCCTCGATCACCGGTTTGCCGTCGATTTTAGTTTCCTTCGCCCACCGGGTCACATCTTCAACGCTTCTCCTCATCGAACCGGAAGGGCTAATGGCTACCCGTTCGAAGTCCAGTTGAGTAGTCATGTATTTCCAGCCATTGTTCTCCTCACCAATTCGCCATCCCTCCGGGACACGGACATTATCGAGGAAGGTCGTGTTTTGCCGCTCACCACCCACAAGCCGGCTGGCCTCAAGTGTGATACCGGGATGTTTGAGGGGAACCATGAAAACAGAAAGTCCTTTGTGCTTCTTGGGGGCATTGGGATCCGTTCTGGTAGCCAGCCAGAGGTAATCCGCATAATGTGCACAACTGGTGAACACCTTCTGCCCGTTAATGACGTATTCTTTCCCCTCTTTGACCGCACTGGTCTTGAGAGAAGCAAGATCGGTACCGGCCTCCGGCTCCGAATAGCCGATGGCAACCTCCATCTCACCACGGATGATCGGGGGCAGGAATTTCTTTTTTTGTTCCTCCGAACCCACCCTCATCAGGGCTGGCCCCACGGCATTCAAAGCCATCTCCGGCAGGGCTATCCCGGCATAGGACATAATCTCGGAGAAAAGGTGCTGCTCAATGGCACCCCTTCCCTGTCCCCCATATTCCCTGGGCCAGCCTATTCCCAGCCAGCCGTCTTTTCCCATCTGGCGAATGAAAGCTGCGTGAGCAGGGCCTTTATCCATATCCTGCTTTTCAAGGTCCGCCTCCAGTTCGGGAGTCATGTGATCTTTGATGTACTGTTCAAGATCGGATGCGAATTTTTCCTGCTCCGGAGTAAGTGCAAATTCCATTTTATCCTCCGTATGGTAGAAGAATTCACCACAGAGAGCGCTGAGCTCGCAGAGTTTTTACATATCCTCAGTGTACCCTGTGTCTCTGTGGCTTATTTGTTTGGCAGGGCTGCTTCAAAAGAGCCCGAAACTTTCATATCGCCATTTTGATCAGCGGCTATGACCTCGCCAGTGATGATGTTTTCACCATTCTCGGTTCGCTTGTTCTTGATGGTTCCGGAAATGGTAATTACATCGTTCAGCTTAGTCATACCGCCAAAACGCACACTAAACTTCTTGAGATTCTTTTTAGGAATGTAATTAGTGACGGCCTGTCCCACGAATCCCATTAGCAGCATCCCGTGAGCGATTCTGCCGCCCATGCCGGCCGCAGTTCCCCACTCATCATCCATGTGAAGGGGATTAAAGTCACCGGAGGCTCCGGCATACCGCCATATTTGATCTTTGCTGACAGGTGCTTTCTTTACAGCGGGGATTGCATCTCCAACTTTGACATCTTCAAAATATAATTTTTGTGCCATTATTTCACCGCCTACTTTCTTTCGATGATAGTGGTGCGTGAGGTAAGCACCTTTTCGTTATTCTGGTTATTTAATACAGTCTCGATGATGACGATATCCATTTTGCTGCCGGATTTACTTTGTTTTTCAGTTACGCTGGCTACCGTCGTCTTCCCGCTCAGCACGTCACCGGGGTAGATTTCCTTATGATATTCGTACTCTTCCCCGCCATGCACGATCATCATGTAGTTAATCCCCAAATCAGCCATGAACTGGCCCGTGTTGCTCTGCCAGTTACCGGGCACCGTGGCATAAGTGGGTGGAGCCGGGGTATCCTTATATCCTTCCGCTTTGGCCGCTTTTTTATCCGTATAAATCGGATTCGGGTCCCCGATAGCCAGGGCAAGTTCTTTTATCTTGCATCTTTCTACTTCCCACGGAGCTACATCATACTGCCTTCCAACCTGCTTTGCATCTGCCATGTTCTCACCACCTTGTTCAATTATTCTTATCTAAAGTATTAGCCGATTGTGATTATAAGTAGCCATGTAGCATCTTGTCAAGCCTGAGCAGGTTCCTGATGCATATAGGTCAAATTTTTGACTTTCATTTGCTCATTTTGCAACAAAGATCGCCTTTGAGTAGTCATTTCGGCACTACTTGACTTTTCGGGTCAGACGATGTTAATTTTAGCTGTGATGAAATGTTGCGTATGCGGTAATTTCTAAAGGGGGCCGGGGGTATCAACCGGGGCCCCTAATTTTTTAGCGCTGATACTATTGAAATAACGAAGGAGAAATAAATGACAGTTTTTGAAGGGAAGATTCTGGAAGTAAACCTGACCAGCGGCAGCATCGGAAGTTCCATGGTTGATAAGGGTACGTTGCGTAAATATATTGGGGGAAGTGGCTTGGCGGCCAAATTGTTTTTTGATCGTGTTCCCATGAATGTTGATCCTCTTTCCAAGGACAATGTTATGTTCGTAATGACCGGGCCGCTCGGCGGCATGGCTATGGCTGGAGGATCACGGTTTTCAGTCTGTGCCAAATCGCCGCTTACCAATATGTGGGGGGAAAGCTCCTGCGGCGGCACATTCGCGGCCTGGCTGCGTTCTGCCGGTTATGACGGCATTGCCATTACCGGGGCTTCCAGCAAACCTGTATGCCTGATAATTCAGGATGGAAAGGCAAAAATCAAAGATGCTGCTGACCTCTGGGGAAAAGGCACTTACGATACTATGGATTCCCTCAGGGAGCAAAACGGCGGGAAAACTAAAGCCAGCGTGTTGAGCATCGGCCCCGCCGGGGAAAATAAGGTCAGATACGCCGCTATTGCCAACGAGAAAAGGGATTTTATTGGTCGGACTGGCATGGGGGCCGTGATGGGTTCCAAAAAGCTCAAAGCAATTGTGGCTATCGGATCAGGCAAAGTGGATGCCGTAAAGGCAGAAGTTTTTGCCGAAAAAAGAAAATCGTATACTGAAAAGGCCAAGGGTCATTTCATAGTTGACATAGTCAAGGCTGGCGGCACCAACGGCGCTCTGGAGATCGGAGCCATGCTTGGAGACCTCCCCGGCAAGAACTGGGCTGCTGGCGATATGAACGCCTTCGCCCCCAAAATCGGCGGGGGTGCACTCAATAATGAGCGGTTCCTGACCGGCACCGATCAGTGCCACGGATGTCTGGTCAACTGCAAAAGAGTGGTCAAAAAGGAAAACCAGCCTTATCCGCTTAAAGATACAGCCGGCCCGGAATATGAAGGGGTTGCCAGCCTTGGTTCATTGCTGATGATCGATGACATGGCCGCTATCATCAAAATGAACGAGATGTGCAACGATTACGGGCTCGACGTTATTTCCTGCGGTTCTACCATTGCCATGGCCATGGATTGCTATGAGCACGGCATTATCGGCCCGAGCGATACCGGCGGCATGGAACTCAAGTGGGGTAATGTTGAGGCAGTTATTAAAACGATCGACAGTATTGCTAATCGTAAGGGATTCGGGAATACGCTGGCGGAAGGCAGCAAACGCGCCGCTGCGAAGATCGGGAAGAACGCATCAGATTATGCGGTTCAGGTCAAGGGCATGGAAGTTCCCATGCACGATCCCCGGGCATTTCACAGTATGGGACTCTCCTATGCTACCAACATTCGCGGGGCCTGCCATACAAACGATTTGAATTACAGCCTTGAGCAGGGTATTTTTTTCTGGCCGGAAATAGGTATCAATGGCGGTTATGTGCAGAAATCCAGTGTGGGCAAGGCCAAGGTAACGGTGATTTCTCAGAATATGGGGCAGGTTGTCAACTCATTGCCAATATGCTATTTGCTTATGTCTATAATCAGCTCGGCAGACCTGGTGGAACTGACAAATGCGGCCAGTGGATTTGACTACACGCTGGAAGAACTGATGACCTGCGGTGAAAGGATATGGATGCTCAAGCGCGGCATGGATAACCTCATGGGAGTTACTGCTGCGGATGACAAACTGCCCAAGCAGCTTTTAACTTCGCCTCCGGATGGGCCGGCTCTTGGTTCCGTGCCGGATATGGAACTCATGTTGAGGGAGTTTTATGAAATCAGGCAACTGGAAGCCAACGGCCGTCCCGGCAAGAAGAAACTGGAATCGCTGGGATTGGGTGATCTGGCAGCCAGACTCTAACACTTAATACAACGGTTGCTTTTCAGGCGGTACCTTTCTATGATGTATTGAAAGGTACCGCTTTTTATTATTAAAGGGGATGCTAATAAGATGTTCACCGAAGATGAGTTACAGAGGTATAAGCGGCAGTTGGGTATTCCCGATTGGGGGGAAGAAGGCCAGCGAAAACTCAAAGGAGCAAGAGTGGTGGTGGCCGGAGCTGGAGGGCTTGGCTCAGCGGTTCTGACTTATCTGGCTGTTGCTGGCGTTGGATTGATCCGGATCATCGATAGCGAGAAAGTGAATCTGAGCAACTTGAACAGGCAGATATTGCATACGGATGATAATATAGGAAAAACGAAAGTCAGTTCGGCTAAAAAAAGGCTCTCGTTATTGAATCCTCATATCAGAATAGAGACTATTCAGGAGATCATCAGCGAAAACAATGTTTCGGATCTGGTGGAAGACCTTCCCATTGTTGACGCACTCGATAACCTTGATGCCAGACTCCTTCTGAATAAAGCGGCACTTAAAGCCAGCACTCCTCTTTTCCACGGTGCGGTATATGGTTTTGAAGGTAGAGCAACTACCATTATCCATGGCCAGACACCATGTTTGCAGTGCCTCTATAAGGGGAGCTTTCCTGGTGATATCCCGGTGGTAGGAACCACGCCCGGGATAATCGGCTGTATTCAGTCTACCGAGGTTATCAAATATGTGCTGGGCATTGGTAAACTTCTCTTGGGCAGGCTCCTGACCTACGATGGGCTCAATATGAGTTTTAGCGAGGTCAGGATCAAAAGAGACCCGGACTGCGAGGTTTGCCAGTGAGCGTCATGGCAAGCATGTCCGATATCCTCAAGAATGTCACCGGCCAGTGGGAACCAGTACAGCTTTTTGCCGGCACCCCGCTGGAATGTCTACAGGAAATGACAGATCGATTCCCCATTCTCAACAAGTGGCTGTATGAAGAACCGGGAAAGCTGAAACCATATATCTGGCTACTGGTGAACGATGAGAGGATTTATGAGGATGAATTTGCTAAGCTCATGAAAGACGACGATCAGCTTTTTATCATGGTAGCTGTTCTGGGGGGATGAAGAGCGTTTCTTTCCGACTTGATCTTTAAGCCTTCATAAAAAAGCTCATGAATAAACTTAGCGAGGTAAAATTTCAATGGCATTCAAAGCACTGTATTTAACTCACGCCCCCAATGCGGACCCGGCTAAACACAGGTCTGTGATTGATACCGGGAATTACAAACTGTTCTCAGTTGCGGTGACGAACCAAGCCCAGGCAGTCGAAGTAGCCCGGGAACTGGTCGAAAATGAGGGTGTGCATTCAATCGTCCTCTGCCCGGCATTCACTCATCGTGAGGTTGGCGAGATCACGGAAGCGGTCGGGGAAAACGTGGCCATTTCTATCGCCAGGACAGATGGGCCGGGCAACAGAATTTCCTCTAAAATAATAAAACAGGAAGGTATTGGCCCATCCCGTGCATAAACCGGGAAAGCAGTGACTTCGGAAAGCCGGGGGGCACTCATGATTATCCTGACCAACGAATATGCGGTGCCCATACGCTCATCATTCCTGCACTACATGCCTGAGACCGATACGCTGAAGGCCGTCACCGAGCCAGAAACTATCGGTCGGCTTGCAGCAGTTGATGGCTGGTGCCCGCCGTTTCCGCCTGTCTGCCATTAGCAGACGGGACCTTATGTCTTTAACCGAGGAGTGTGCTAAAGTTACGGGCATCCCATATATCATGGATTGTTACCGCGCAGAGGCCATGCAGATTCTGGATAGCGGGAACGGTTCGGCACCCGGGCAAAACCCATTCGAGGCATCCTACTATCCGAAAGTGGGAGGCCGTAGCTGAACGTCGATCAACCTGCGCCGACTTCAAAATCAAAAAAGGGCTCCTTAACTGGAGCCCTTTTCCATCT
Source organism: Dehalococcoidia bacterium (assembly GCA_041300025.1). Taxonomy (GTDB): domain Bacteria; phylum Chloroflexota; class Dehalococcoidia; order SZUA-161; family SpSt-899; genus JBGLNL01. Next base: position 965,296 of record JBGLNL010000001.1, read on the forward strand.
GTTTTGGGAAATGACCCGCGGTAAGATTTTTAAATGTAATCGTGTACGCGTCTTTCCAGTTCTTCATACCGGAACAATTTATTGAACTCAACAAACCCAGCCATGGCACGCGAATAAACCCGCAGTCCCGTTTCCTCGAGGATCGACATAGGATTGAGCCCACCAATAACAACGGCTCCAACACGCCCCTCGCTGACCGGTATTTCGAGTAGCGGTTGACCAACCCAGCCGATTTTCATGAATCCTCCCAACCCCACATTCTCCAGCTTGCCTGCCAGTTCCACTACCAGATCGCGACTCTCCGCCGGGAATTCTCGAAAGCTGGCGCCTATCTGTCCATTTCCGGTTTCTATGGCTCCCAGATAATTGGTCATCCCGCTGCGAATAAAGACCTCCAGCGGATCTATGCTGGTTCCTTCATATGTGATAATTTCGATAAATCTTGTTGGCTTCCCATCAATAATGGATAATAAACCACCGAAACGTGAACGGGTCGGGATTCCATATTTCAGCAAAACGCCGTTCAATGTGATCGAGCAAACCGTGCCAATCCCTACCATTCCCTCTGGCACAACCTTGTGACCAATGCGCGCGCCCGGTTCCAGCAGAGTTATCAGTTTTCCCATGGCATAGCCATATTCGTATACTTTTGCGATCATATTGATTCGGGGAGCCAATTCTTTCGGGTCAACCAGAGTGATATTTACCACCACCGTTCCAGATTTGTTGGTGAGATCGAAATTCATGCGGTAAGTCATACGATCGATTTTGGCAGAAAAGAACCCCACTCGTTCGATAATCTTAGAAGATTCCAGTTCGCTTAAACCAGCTTCCGTTATCTTCCGCCCGTGCTTGCCGAAATTTTCGGTAAGACCCTCCCGATCCATTTTCAGAAGGTGAAAACGAACAGTTCGCTCACTGATCTCATGTCCCTGGGCCAAAAGCTCTTCAGTTATCTTCAATCCGCTGAGAGGTTTGTCGCTGGACCGAAGAATATTGAGGATTGCCAATTGTTTCTGTTCTGTTTTATCCGCCATTTTAGCAATTCTAATAGGCAGGAGCATCTTTTGTCAATTGCCGGATCAAGCCTAATATTGCCAAACCACGAAATAGTTTTGACTGAGGTGAATAATAACATTGGCAATATTGCCGATATTACTGACGGCATTAAAGAATCTTTGCAATTGATATTGACTCATATATTTCTTAATGATAGAATTTTCATGTGATACATCGGCAGCCGATTACCGACAATATGGCATGCTGTTGCCTCAAATTTAGTGGGGGAGGAAACTCATGATCGGAACTGAATCCCAGGAAGTTGAGCGGAAAGTCCTCCTTATCCTCAGAATTATCAACGAATCCCAGGAGCCGGTCGGGGCACGCATTATCGCCCGCCGATTGCTGGAATACGGAATCGATCTTACCGAGAGGGCCGTTCGTTATCATCTGAAACTGATGGATGAACGCGGGCTCACCGAACTGGTTGGCCGTGACGGAAGAATCATCACCAAACAGGGAATCGAAGAAGTCAAAAATGCTCTGGTGCAGGATAAAGTAGGCTTGATGCTCTCACGGATAGAGATGCAGGCCTTTCAAACTAATTTCGATTTGCATAGCCTGAAAGGATCGGTCCCGCTAAATGTCTCCATTTTCGACAAAAAGGAATTCAAAAAAGCCATCTCTGTGATGGCCCCGGTTTTCAAATCGGGACTCTGTGCCGGCGATCGGGTTGCAGTTTCTCAGGAGGGAGAGCAGCTGGGCGGAATGATTATCCCCGAAGGCAAAATCGGATTGGGTACAATATGCAGTGTACTGGTCAACGGGGTGTTGCTCAAGGCTGGCGTTCCTATGGATTCCCGTTTCGGGGGCATACTTCAAATTCGCAATCATAAACCACGCCGGTTTGTGGAATTAATTCATTATGCCGGTTCGTCACTCGATCCATCAGAAGTCTTCATTAGAGGCAAGATGACTTCCGTAAGAGAGGCAGCCAGAGACGGAAACGGCAAAATATTGGCTAATTTCCGCGAGGTGCCAGCCATATGTCGGCCCATAGTTGAAGAGGCCCTTGAAGGATTGCTGAAGGCAGGATTGCGCAGGGTTCTGCTGATGGGAAATACCAGCGAACCCGTTTGTGAAATACCCGTTGAACTCAACAAGATCGGCATGATACTTATTGGCGGTATGAATCCCATTGCGGCCGCTGAGGAAGCCGGTATCGAGGCAGAAAACAAGGCCATGAGCACTACCGTTGCTTATGAGAATCTAATTAAATTTGAGGAGTTGTTGTAAAATGATCGGAACACATGAAAAAGTGGCAACTATCATCGAAAGATACGCCGGAAATAACGATAGCCTGATACCAATCCTCCAGGATGTGCAGTCAGAGTACCACTATTTGCCTGAGGACGCTATCCGCGAAGTGGCTCACCAGAGGAATTTGCCATTAATTCAGGTTTACGGTGTGGCAACTTTCTTCAAGTCATTCAGTCTTAAGCCGCGTGGCAGGCATATCATCAACGTATGTATGGGCACGGCCTGCCATGTGCGTAATGCTCAGGGCGTTCTCAAAGAGGTGGAAAGAAAGCTGGGTATCGGGGTTGGAGAGACTACCAGAGACATGGAATACACGCTGGAAACCGTCAACTGCCTCGGTGCATGCGCATTGGGTCCGATAGTTGTGGCGGATGAAACCTACCATAGTCAAATGACCCCCGGCAAAGTTAAAAAAGTTCTGAACCAATAATGAAGAAGGACATCGACACATGACAGTTAGCACAAAGATGGCCAATGTAACTGAACTGGAGGAATTAAGAGCCAGGATTCTGGTTGAACATGCTGCTAATCATCTTAGCCTCGTAACCAGCACAGGAACTTGCGGGCTTGCCTGTGGTGCAGGTGAAGTTGCGAATGCCCTTTCAAAGACGGTAGCCGATCTTGGCCTTAGTGATTCCGTAGATATAAAGACTACCGGTTGCCATGGTTTCTGTGCTATTGAGCCTGTAGTAGTTATTTATCCTGAAAGGATTCTCTATCAACACGTAACCCCCGAGGACGTTCCGGAGATTATTTCGGAATCGGTAATTAACAAGCGCATTGTCGAACGACTTCTTTTTAGGGACCCACTGACAGGGGAGACTATCACCCACGAGCAGGATATACCTTTCTATCAGAAACAGACCAAACTCGTACTTGACAAAAACAGGCTTATTGATCCCACTAACATTGATGATTATTTGGCTCTGGATGGTTATTCTGCCCTGGCCAAAGCGCTGTTTAAAAGCCAGCCTGAACAGATCATCGAGGAGATCAAGAGTTCCGGTTTGCGTGGACGTGGTGGCGCCGGATTTCCCACGGGCAGGAAATGGGAATCGGTTCGCAATGCCTATTCTTATGATGGCATTCGCTATGTTATCTGCAACGCCGATGAAGGTGACCCCGGAGCTTATATGGATCGCAGCCTTCTTGAAGGAAACCCGCACAGCATTATCGAAGGGATGATAATAGGAGCCTACGCCATCGGGGCGCATGATGGCTATGTTTATGTCCGATATGAGTATCCGCTGGCGGTGAATAATCTTACCATTGCTTTGGAACAGGCGCGAGAATACGGACTTCTGGGCGAAGATATTCTGGGCTCCGGGTTCAATTTCGATATCAATATATCCCGCGGTGGCGGCGCGTTCATCTGCGGGGAATCAACGGCGCTGATGGCCTCGCTGGAAGGGAAAATCGGCGAGCCGCGAGCCAAGCACATTCATACATCCGAAAGCGGCCTTCATGGCAGGCCAAGCGATCTGAACAACGTGGAGACATGGGCCAATGTGCCTCTGATTATCAATCGGGGAGCTGACTGGTATTCCCGGATCGGGACAAAGGGAAGCAAAGGCACCAAGATTTTCTCTCTGGTGGGCAAGATCAACAACACCGGGCTTGTCGAGGTGCCGATGGGCATATCCCTCAAAGAGATAATCTATGATATCGGCGGCGGGATTCCCAACGGCAAAAAGTTCAAGGCTGTTCAGACGGGAGGCCCCTCCGGCGGCTGCATACCGGAAAGCATGATCGATCTGCCGGTCGATTTCGACAGGCTCGTCGAGGCCGGTTCCATCATGGGCTCGGGTGGCATGATCGTTATGGACAAAGATACCTGCATGGTGGACGTGGCCAGATACTTCGTAAATTTCCTCACCGAGGAATCCTGCGGCAAATGCGTTCCCTGCCGCGAGGGACTCGACCGGATGCTGGATATCCTTACCGATATAACCGAAGGAAGGGGCAAAGAGGGAGATATTGAATTGATGGAAGAATTGGGGGAAACCATCAAGGATACGGCGCTTTGCGCTCTGGGAACCAGCGCTCCCAATCCAGTTCTCTCAACCATCCGGTATTTCCGGGATGAATACGAAGCTCATATCCGTGAGAAGCGCTGCCCGGCCGGTGTCTGCAAATCTCTCATCACTTTTACCATCGATGCAGCAAAATGCACCGGATGCATGGTCTGCGCCAGGGAATGCCCGCAGGGAGCGATAACCGGGAAAAAGAAACAGCCCCACGTGATCGATCAAACTAAATGCATAAAGTGCGGACTCTGCCGTGACAACTGCAAATTCGATGCGGTTATCGTCTCCTGAAAAGAGGAAGTATTATGGTTGAACTATTAATTAATGGGATTAAAACACAGGCGGTCGCAGGAACCACGGTTCTTGAGGCGGCACGAGAGATGGGCATCATTATCCCCACGCTTTGCTATCATGAAGGGCTCAGTCATTACGGAGCTTGCCGAATATGCATTGTCGAGGTGGTCAAAGGCAATCGATCCTCACTGGAAGCCTCATGTACCCTGCCGGTAGAGGAGGGCCAGGTGATCCTCACCGATTCCGAGCGAGTCAAGAAAAGGCGCAAGGTTATCATGGAACTGCTGCTTTCATCCTGCCCCAACTCAAAGACTCTACAGGACATGGCAGCGAACATGGGGGTCAACGAGGTTCGTTTCAAAATAAAAAATCGGGATTGTATCCTTTGCGGGCTTTGCGTTCGTTATTGCAAAGAACAGATGCAGGCCGGGGTCATCGGATTTGTAGGCAGAGGCACGTCGCGCCGGGTATCCACTGCTTTCGAGGCCAAGCCGGAGGAATGCCGTAACTGCGGCGGTTGCGAATGGATTTGCCCGGTCTGCGAGCGAGCCTGCACTGCAGATAATCTGGTAAACGGCCTTTGCGGCGGATGCCAGAATCTGGTTCCTGTGGAGACTTGCCCTATATGCGTTCATTGTTCAGAAAGTGTAGGAATATCTGGGCAAAAGGTGTATTGGTGATAGCTGAAATTAAATTAAATTAAGGTTGAAGGAGATCTAAAATGACACTAACGAGGTATAACGCCACAGCAGCTACATTGACCAAGAACAGGACAGGCGGTGACTGGTGCCCTTCGAGCGGCATGTGTGTAACTTGTGTTGATGGCTGCATTGGCATGTGCGAAATCGGCAAGAGCGCATATCGCGGGCATGAAGTCATCTATCCGCAGCCATTTGGCATCTCTACCGTTGCTTCTCAGAAGGCATATCCGGTGGATCTTTCCCATTTCAACATAATGGGAACAGCGGTCGGGGCTTTCGGGATAGAGGCTGATTCCGATAAGGCTATCTTCCCCAATGTGAACCTGGAAACAAGGCTGGGTCACGATAAGGGAATCAAATTGCGTCTGCCATTCGTCATTCCGGGGCTGGGTTCCACCAACGTGGCCAAGGAAAACTGGGAAGGTCTGGCTATTGGCGCGGCACTTACCGGCACGGTACAGTAACTCCCGGCCAGTCATCATATTCATAATCGTGGAAGCCCAGTATTCCCCCCGGAACAAGGTGAGGCCAGATGAGGTGGAAATCGCTTCTGACGTGAGTCTCTTCGTGGCAGCCATCAATAAATCCAAAGATGAACTTCTGCTCTCTGCCCAGCATGACCTTCATTGAGTCTTCCTTTATGGTGGTGATATTATCAAAACCACTGGTTGCTTCCTGATATACCTCCAGCATTGAGTGGCCCTCAAGAAAAGCCTCATATACGTAACAGGCAGTTTCCCCTCTCTTGCTCATAGTCTGGTCAAGCGCCGGTTCGAAAATATCGATAACGTGCAATTGTCTGCCGTATTTTCTGGCATACTCAGCCAGCTTGATGGTGCCGCCGCCCATAAATGCTCCAATTTCAATAAGGTCGCCTTCAAGTTTGTGCAGATTCTTCTCTTGGAGAAAAGCTATGATGTTTTCGTAACCGACAAAATCAGGGGGGGATTTGGGATTCAATCATGGCCTCCGATGGAGTGCTATTCTTCGAATTTGCCCCATAGAACCGCCGCCAGACTGTTTTTTTCATCAAGATAGGCGGATGAGGCGATCGCTATGGCTGCGGCTACCCAAGTGGGTTTTTCTTTGGGCCAGATCACTTCTTCAGGTATCTTTATCCCTGACCAGAAAACGCCGGGCTCATCCTGAAGTTTAAGTATCCAGGTCAGCAATTGTTCGGCTCTGCCACGCTCTCCTACACGGATCAGGGACATGGCTAGTTCGGCGGTTTCGGCAACTGTTACCCACCACGGCTCCTCTACCACACATTTGCATCCTCGTTTATCGATGACAAAATCGTCCCAGCGATCCAGCAGGTGGGCCTTACCTCTGTCGCCATTGATTACCCCGGTAAGTACCGGGTAAAACCAGCTCACTGCAAAGTCATGCTTGGAATATCCAAAGCTATCAAATAGTTCGGGACGGGTCATGATGGCACTGGCCAACCTGGAGCTGGACTTTTCCCATTCAGGTTTTGCAATACCAAGAGTGCTGGCAATTCTTATCCCGCAGCGGAGGCTCAACCAGACACAACTTGAACCGGCGATCAAAGCTTCATTCCAAATATTCCCGTTAGCATCAGTTCCCCAGTGGATTTCCCCATCGGGTTGTTGCAGGCTGACTGCAAAGTTGATGGCTTTTTCCACCGCAAGCCACATTTGCCGAAGAAATTCCTTGTCGCCAGTGGCCACATAATGGCACCATATACCCACCGCTATGTAGGTGCTGTAATTGGTGTCTTTGGTCATCTCGTTGGGCTGGCCATCGTAGTAGCTGTACCACCAAGTTCCATCAGGGTTCTGGATTTCACGCAGCCAGAAATAAGCTTTTCTGGCTTCTTCATGCATGTTGCACAGGTCGAGGGCGATGGCGCACTCCGTATGATCCCAGGGATCTGTTTTGCCGCCTTCAAACCAGGGGATATCGCCGGATGGACGTTGATTTTTGCAGATGTATTCTGCGGAGTGGCAGATTAGATCAAATATGCTATCAGGCATTTCCCTTTTTCATTCTCATTGACTAATTCTTGCTTTTGCGGGCATAAAAGACTATGCTCTTGGCAAATATATTGTTAAGCATATCGTCAAGGAGTTTGACGGGCCGGGTTTTGGTTTTCAGGTCCCATACCAGAAATTTGTGATAGAGAGAAGGGATGCGGGCTTTATCATTTTTGGCCCCGAAAAGGCACTTGGAAATCCAATAGAAGGAATGCAGAGCGTGCTTATGGCGAACGGCGTAAATATCCAGATTGCTTTGTTGTAATTTGGATTGGAGTTCTTTGCTCTTATATATCCTGATGTGTCCGCCGGGATTATTGTGATATTCTTCGGAAAGTTTCCAGCAAATGGCTTCGGGCAGGTAAGAGGGAACGCTGACAGCCAGCAACCCGTCATCTTTAAGCACTCGTACTATTTCCTTAATTCCCTGATTGTCGTTGGGGATATGTTCCAGAACTTCGGAGCAGATGATTTTATCGAAAGTGTTGTCCTTGAATGGGAGTTTGAGAATGCTTCCTCTGGTCAGTAGCCACTCGCCTTTGTTCTCTCCCTGCTCATCAAGCTGCCACAGAACCAGCCGTCCCTTGTCAAGGCTGGTTTTATCCAAATCCAGTCCGATAACGTGGCATTTGATCTGTTTGCAGACTACCCAGGTATGTCTTCCCTCTCCACATCCCAGATCGAGGATTCGCTCACCATCCTTAATTCCCAGGAGATTGTAATCGACAGTAAGCATTCACAACAACTCCTTGTAAACCTGGATGGTTTCCTCGGCAGCTCGTCTCCAGTTGAAATGACCCTCAACCCGTTTCCGCCCCGCTTTGCCCATTTCTGCTCGCAAGGCATCGTTTGCCAAGAGGCTTTTGATTGCTACAGCCAGGGCCTCAGCATTGGCCGGTGGCACTGAGATTCCTGCTTTATTATCTTCTCCCAACACTTCGGGTAATGATCCTGCGCGGGAGGCTATCACCGGGGTTCCGCAGGCCATTGCCTCGGTGGCCGGGAAACCAAAACCTTCATAAAGGGAAGGTACTACCGCTATTTCCGAAGAAGAATACAGGGAAACCAGTTCATCATCATCAATTCTGCCGGTAAAAGTGACCATATCTTCCACCCCATATTCCCTTACCAATCGCAAGTTCCTGCTCTTGGGTGCCACCTGGCCGACGATGGTCAGCTTTGGCTGGGATGGGCCATCGCGGAGCATACTGAGTGCCTTGAAGAGATAGTCAGTTCCCTTTATGGGCGAATCTCCGCTGTTGACTGTGATGATGCTGTTCGGTGCCTTTTCTACGCCAATGCGGGGCTTGAACAGATCATGATCGGTGCCGTTATGTACTACTCTCATTTTGCCCCGGTCAATTCTAAAATCCTTAACAAGATCATCTGCCGAATTGTGGGAAACGGTGATTATCCTGTCCATATGTCGAGCTACGAATTTCTGCATGTGGGTGAAGGAATACCAGAGCCGCAATCTCATACGCCATCTCAAGTTCGGCGCTGCCGCTATATCCATATTCCGGTCAACTGTAATAGGGTGATGGATGGTGGCCACAACAGGGATTTTCAGCAAATGCTTAATCAGGAGCATGCCATATCCCAGGCCTTGATTATCGTGGATTATATCGAACTTGTGAATCTTTTGGAGCTGGCGCAGCTTCATTAAAGCCCTTATGCTGAAAGTATAAGGTTCCGGGAATAATCCCAAACAGACATTACCGTATTCATAAAGATTGAGGGGTGTGGGGTTGCGCCAGGGGAAATCCTTGGGGAAACGTTCCTGCCTGTCGTAAAGGAGCAGGCTTTCCAGCTTGTGCAGAATGATGCCTTCCTCAACTACAGGATGGGGAGGGCCAGATATCACGTGGACTTCATGCCCCAGTTTCTGCAACTCGCGGGAGAGGTAGTAAATGTATACACCCTGCCCCCCGCAGTTTGGCTTTCCACGATAGCATAAAAGACAGATTTTCATGGCATATAGATTATTCGGCCCCTCGGATATTTCTACCGCCGAAGGGCCAAAACTAACGCCAGTATACCTAAACGCTCTCATTTTGTCAAGGTAGCTTGTACAAGTCGTGCATCTTACCCGTCAGTATGTGAACTTTTTGCTTCTATAATCAAGGGTTATATGTTATACAGTGATATCAATGAGTGTCAATGCTTGACAATTTGTTTTCGCAGATGTTAAAATTTCGCCGAATGGGAGGGCATTAATTCTGTCCTCTTTTTGGTGGACAAAGTTATCTGGTGAAAGGAGATGTCAATGGCAGGAATAGTATCTTATGGAGCATATATTCCCTGGCATCGCATGGAGCGGCAAAAATGTGTTGATGCCTGGGGGGGGTTCGGGTTGCCCGGAGAGAAGGCAGTAGCTTATTTTGATGAGGATAGCTTGACAATGGCCGTGGAAGCAGCCAGGGATTGTCTGGGCGATATGGATAGCAGTGCCATAGATGCCCTTTATTTTGCTACCACTACCTCTCCCTATAAAGAGAAACAGTGTGCCTCTATCATGTCGCTTGCTCTGCATATGCGCCGAGATGTCAGGACTGTTGATATAAATACCTCTTTGCGAGCAGGAGCGAGCGCTTTCGGCATGGCGCTGGATGCTATCCATGCTGGCACTGCAAACAGCGTGCTGGTAACTGCAGCAGATATGAGGCTGGCAGCCCCGACCGGTATGACGGAGCAGGGGCTTGGTGATGGTGCAGGAGCATTTTTGCTGGGCAACAAAAATGTTATTGCCGAAATTCAGGGCAGCTATTCTATCACCGATGAACTTACCGGGGCATGGCGAGCGGCCAATGATGACTATTTGCGCACATGGGAAGATCGCATGATTATGGATGAGGGATATTCAAAGGTCATCCCGGAAGTTCTGGGCGGGATAATGAAAAAGTATGGCCTGAAACCAAAGGACTTTACCAAGGTAGTATTTGACAGCCCGGTGGATGGCCGAAGGCATGGCAAAGCAGCCATGTCAGCAGGGTTTGATGCCTCGCAGGTGCAGGACCCGTTCACTCTGTTTTTGAATGTGGGTATCACCGGTTGTGCTCAACCGTTGATGATGCTGGTCAGTGCCCTTGAAGGTGCCAAACCGGGTGATAAAATCCTTTTTGTCGGCAGCGGGGATGGTGCTGATGCCTTTATCCTTCAGGTAACAGACGCAATTAAAAATCTCCCGAAGCGCCGGGGAATAAAAGGGCATCTGGCTTCCAAGAAGATGATGAGTGGTTACAACGCCTATTTGGTCTGGCGGAACATAGTTCCTCAGGAAGAGGCTCGACGTCCCGCCAAAACACCGGCCCGTCTTTCAGCCATGTGGCGCGAGAGGAGGCAGCAGATCGGACTTTGGGGAATAAGGTGCAAAAAGTGCGGGACCGTTCAGTATGATGATGGGGCTGCCGCTACCACGCCGATCAGGATTTGCGCTCATTGCGGGGCCTGCGATGATTTTGAAGACTACAGCTTCTCTAACAGGAAGGCAAAGGTTTTCAGTTACACTCACGATAACCTCGCTCCAGTAGCTGATCCTCCGGCTTCTGTGGTGCTGATCGATTTCGAGGGTGGCGGTCGCGCTTTCTTCGATCTCACCGACAGGGATCCGGCTGAGCTTGAAGTGGGATCGGAAGTGGAAATGACCTTCCGCAGGATGCAGGTAAACCGGGGCTTGAGTGTTTATCACTGGAAAGCCCGACCAGTTAGATAAAGGAGGAATGAAATGCCAGGGAGCATTAAGGATAAAGCCGCAATTGTAGGAATGGGCTGCACCAAGTTCGGGGAGCTTTGGGGTAAGGGGCCCACTGATCTGATTGTAGATTCAACCAACGAGGCATTGGAAGATGCCGGCATAGAATTGAAAGATGTTGAGGCTGTCTGGGGTGGCACTCTTTTTAGTGGCAATGGGGGTCGGACTGTCAGCGAAGCCCTGCGGCTTCAATATAAGCCGGTCACCAGGGTTGAGAATGCCTGTGGTTCAGGGCATGAAGCCATCAGAGGGGCTGCATATGCCATAGCAGCGGGAATTTATGATATCGTCCTGGCAGTGGGCTATGAAAAGCTCAAGGACGAGGGTATGAGCGGCCTCCCGGGAATGCAGAATAGAACAGGAACCCATTACGAGTCTACCATGCCCGGGGTATTCGCCATGATGGCTACCCGTTACTTCAGCAGGTATAAGCTCACCCCCGAAGAGGGCAAAACTATGCTGGGCAAGATTTCTGTTAAGAGCCATCATAATGGAGCCATGAATCCAAAAGCACATCTGCAGAAAGAAATTACGCTTGAGCAGGTGTTGAATGCCCCGATCATCGCCTGGCCTCTCGGTCTTTTTGATTGTTGTGGCGTATCGGATGGTGGCTCTGCTGCCATACTTGTCAAACCGGAAATAGCCAAGAGATTCAAGGATAACCCGGTATATGTCAAGGCACTCCAGATTTGCGCCAGCCCCACTTCAGGCCGGATGCTAACTGATTTCGACTATACCCATGTCGAAGAAGGTTACAGGGCAGGCGTTGCCGCCTACGAAGAAGCAGGAATTAAGAATCCCAGATTCATCGTCGGGTGCGATGCGGGCAGCGCAGGTATGGGAACGCATCAGGCTTCAACTTCAGGCATAAACGGAGCCCGCAAGGCGCTCCAGTATCTCAAAAAGCGACAGGCCACCCGGTAAGGCCTCAGAATCGACTTATGGGAAATGCCCGGCAAACAAAAAGAGTTCTCCATCTCAATGGGGCAACCAACTTCCGGGATTTTGGCGGATATGTCACTTCAGGCGGGAAACGGGTAAAGCAGGGAAAGCTCTATCGATCCGGTACCCTTTCCCGCCTTTCGGACGCCGATGTAGTAGAAGTCAGCAAGCTCGGTCTGCACCGGATCATCGATCTGCGAACGGACCTTGAGATCAATCGGGAAGGGCACGATCGGATTTATCCCGGCAATGAAACCAGATACGATTTCCTCCATTTCGGTTATGGTGACCCTTATCTGGCCAGAATACAGGCATCCACGAAGTCAGCTTGGGATATCCGGCAGGTGAACTTTCCAGATCTATACATCAATATGATCGAGCAGAACAAACCGGCTATCAAGCTGATGTTCGATCGCTTTGCCGATCCCTCTCAATACCCCGTACTAATACATGCCTCAAACTACGGTGATGGAAGATTACATGCTTACCGGAAAACTGGTTGACTGGAAACAAAAACTCGATGAGATGGTCAGTTATTTCGGGGAGTTTCAGGATGGCGTAAATGCGGATGACTGGGCTCCGTTTTTCACCTGCCTGCCTCAGTCTATGGAAAACCTTTTTGATCATCTGGAAACCGAGTATAATGGGGTCACCGATTTCCTTGATTCAAACGGGGTTTCCCCTGACCAGCAGAGGACTATACGGGAATTTCTCATAGAGAAGCGAGATGGCAAAGCAAGCGAAATTGAAAGACCAGACTGTTGACGATTTGAAAGCCGAACTCGCTGCCCTGCGCCGGGAAAATGCCGAGTTAATAAAATCCCTGGCCGGGTTCCAGCAAATGAGTGCGGAACTCAAAGAGACCGAGCAGACGCTGAGGCTCTCCGAAGAGAAGTTCCGGCTGCTGTTCGAGAACGCCTACGATGAAGTGATCCATCTGGATAAACACGGCACGGTCATCGATGTCAACGAAAGCGTGGAGAACCTGTTCGGTTTCAAGCGGGAAGAAGTGATCGGGCACAACATCGCCGATTTTCCCGTTTTTAATCCCGGAACCAAACATGAAATAATGGGCCTTTTCAGAGCAACCCTCGAAGATCACGCTAATCTTTTCATGGAGGTAGAACTCAGGCACAAAGACGGAAGGCCCATCGTCGTCGAACCGAATGGAAGCCTGATTAAACGTGATGGCAAAGTGGAAGGAATCCTCGTTTTCCTCAAGGACGTCTCCGAACGCCGAAAATGGCGCGAGAAACTTGAAGGACTTTACACCCGGGAAAAGCAGTTGCGCCAGCAGATTGAATCCGAAATGCAGCGGCGGGTGGATTTCAGCCGGATGCTGGCTCACGAACTCAAGACACCGCTCACTTCAATACTGACCTCCACCGATTCCCTTATCAGCGAACTTGAGGACGGCCGCTTAATGAACCTTGCCCGGAATATCAGCCGCGGCACTTTCAATCTGAGCAACCGGGTCAACGAACTCCTGGACCTGGCCAGAGACGAGGTGGGCATACTTGAACTGGATATCGAACCGGTCGATATACTGGGAATTCTCAGCGAAGCGATTGAAAGCGCACTTCCGCTGGCAGAAAAACAGGGGCAATCGATCATCTCTCAACTGCCTCGCTCGCTTCCTCCGGTTCGTGCCGACGGCAATCGGATTCAGCAGGTGATATCGAACCTTCTGGATAACGCCCTCAAGTTTACCCCGAAGGGCGCAGAGATCAGTCTTAAAGCAAACGTCAAAGGACTCGACCTTTTGATTGAAGTGCATGATACCGGGCCGGGAATGTCCAGACAGGAACAGGATCGCATATTCGAGCCGTACCATCGTCTGGCAAATGATAAAGGGCGCATGAGCGGACTGGGACTGGGACTGGCCCTGTGCAAAAGGCTGGTGGAACTCCATGGCGGGCGGATATGGGTGAAGAGCCGCCCGGGCGAGGGCGCCGTTTTCAGCTTCTCTCTGCCTCTGGATACCAGCACTCACCATGCGGAGGGATTGCCCCGAACCGACAGGCTCTGGCGGGTACTGATTATCGAGGACGATCCTCAAATAGTGGATTCCGTTTCCATGGCATTCCAAAAGGACTGGCCGGAAGCTGAACTGATTTCCGCCCGGATGGGTAAAGAGGGAATCGAGATGGTGGAAACGGAAAAAGCCGATGTCGTCATTCTTGATCTCAGCCTCCCCGATATCGATGGATTCGATGTACTGGAACAAATCCGGTTATTTTCCGCCATTCCCGTAATTATCGTCACCGTCAGGGATGAAGAGGCCGATATAACCCGTGGGCTCAAGCTCGGCGCCGATGATTACGTTACCAAGCCTTTCAAGAAAACAGAACTGCTGGCACGTTTGCAGGTCCAGCTGCGCAAGCAGACCGCACCCGGCGATGAAGCCCCCATCATTTGCGGATCGTTAAGGCTGGAACCTTCCACCTTTCAACTGCGGCACGGGGAGAAGGAGATCAGCCTTACCAAAATAGAAGGCCATATCCTCAAATGCCTGATGATTAACTGGGGTCAGGTGGTGACCCACACGCGGCTCGCCGAAGAAATCTGGGGCGAGGATTACCCCGGAGCGGTGGTGAGCCTGCGCACGCACATTCGCACCTTGCGGGGAAAGCTTGAACCGGACCCCGCCCATCCCAAACTGATCCTGACCAAAGCCGGAGTGGGATACTCGCTGGCAAAAACCGGTTAGGTATCTATCCCCAAACAGAATTCTGAGGAACCTCGTGGATAAGTGGTGACTTCGGTCCGCCTTAAACCCATTTGTCATTCCGGACTTGACCCGGAATCCATGCTTTGCACAATTTGAGGAAACATATCCTGCCAATCAGGGTTAAACCCTTCGATCAATGCGATCTTCCAGATTCTTTTCCAGTTTTTCAATTGCTTCCCTCTCGCAATCGCTGCAAGGATATCCGTACATTCCTCATAATACACAAGTTTATGGATTTCATATTTTTATGTGAATCCTTCAACTTCATCATTTCTGTGCTGGTAGACTCTTCGTATTAAATCGTTTGTGACGCCGATATATAACGTGCCATTTCGTCGGCTTGCCAGTATATAAACATAGTACATCTTCATCAGGCATCACTGGATTCCGGCTCGGAGGCCGGTATGACATCTTTTCATGTCATTCTGAACTCGATTCAGATTCCGCTCCCCATTCCTCCCCTCTGGATTCCGGCTCGGAGGCCGGAATGACATGTTGTACTGTGTCTGGATTCCGGCTCGGAGGCCGGAATGACATGTTGTACTGTATCTGGATTCCGGCTCGGAGGCCGGAATGACATAAGAGGGATAAACCGGATTCCCGGCTCGGGGCCTCCCACGTACCTGATAAGAGAACCAGAATGACATGATCAGAGCTAGAGCCCGTCATCTTCGCCGGTTCCTGTAACTGAAGTAACAATGGAAGCATATTCAATATTCCCGACACCGGCAGATAGGCTAACTACTATTATACTTTCAGGGGTAATCAGGGCTGATAAGCTCCACGGGACAACATTTAGACTGCCGTCAGGTTTCCAACTGTTCAAATCCGATATATCAGCTACTTCCGTTGTATTTGTCATGCTCTGACCGTATTCTCCCGTATAGCCGCCCATAGCATAAACCTTACTGGTTTGCGGCACAAAAGCAACGGCCAAACAGCTTCGATAATCGTTCATTGTTCCTGCTATTTCCCAACTGCTGAGGTGTCCGTCATGTCTGACTGAAGCAGCTTCAACAGTATTGTTCCGCAAACTGTGCCTTCCCCCGCCAAAAATATACAGCTTGCCATCATGGAAAAAGCCATCAGCCGCCGGCCTTGAATGGTTCAGCGAAGAGGTGTAGGACCAGTCACCTAAACTGCCATCGGAGTTGATGCGAGCGAATTCCACAGTATCCAGAAACCCCCAGTTTGAGTCAGCGCCGCTAATGGCATAGAGATAACTTTCCCCAGCAGGGCTTTCACCGATCCTGAGCATCAGGCCAAATCTACCGGTCCCCATCGAATTCACTTCCACCCACTCTCCTAACTTATGATCAGGTTGAATCTCACACCTGAACACCTCATGATGAGCAGTATCAAAACCAGATATACCCCCGGCAAAATATACGCTGTTAGTAGCTTCGTGATACTCAACAGCATAGAACTCGTATATACCGATGCTATCATCTGGCGAGGGCTTATCTATTTTGATCCACCGTGAAACTCTCCCATCCTGAGTAACTTCGCCCATAGTATAATTTTCTTCTGAAATAATATACACATATCCATCAGCATAAAAAGATGTCTGCTTATGTCTCAAAATTCCATTTATTGAACCCGAAAAGTACCACTCGAGGGGCTGAACTTCATTTCCTTTTACAATGACAGACAGGGATTGAGAAGCAGCGGTACCACTGGCTACAATATCCGGCAATATCGGCTGGTCTGATCCAGACGTGGAATCGAATATCGCGGTTTGAATACCGTTTCCAATATGATCGGCTTGAACGGTCGGGTATGGATTATTTCCGGCGCTCTTTTGAGCAACAGCGTTGTCTTCATCGGAAGCCAGTAGCTCTATGCTCAAGAAAACAACACCAATCAAAACCACCAGAGAAACGAACCCGATTGCCAGTTTCCCTCTCTCGATGACCTGTGGTTTAAGCGATGACAGCGAGTCAATTTCCTCTTGCAGTTCCCCCAGATCTGCATTATATTTATTTATCATTTCGCCGACATATCCCGGGTCTTCAACTTCCCTCTCAACCCGGCCACGCAGCTCATCAACATTCCTTTTTAGATTATTCCTTTTAAAGAACCGCTTCATCATCCCGTCATCTCCTTGTTGATTATGATACTAGCTAAAACTCATATAATCAAGCCCTGAATACCGGCCCGTGCGCTAGGGAACCTCTGAACCACCCCCTGTGTTAGCTCCCAGGCTGTCCAAAAACTCTTTTTCAACCCCCTCGTGTTCCCCCCTCCCTCCCTCGAAGGGAGGGATATGAGGGAGGGTGAAATACAAGTTGGCTGATTTTATGGCGCTCTCATAATTGCAAATTGGGGGGACACCCCCAAACCCCCGGCAGGAAGAATCCTGCACTACTTTTTATTAATCCGGCAAGTGAATATGCTATGTCATTCCGGCCACCGAGCCGGAATCCAATCCCCTCTTGAGAGGGGACTAAGGGGTGTGTCTCCATGGCAGGTTGTCCGAAAACTCTTTTTCAACCCCCTCGTGTTCCCCCCTCCCTCGAAGGGAGGGATATGAGGGAGGGTGAAATACAAGTTGGCTGATTTTATGGCGCTCTCATAATTGCAAATTGGGGGGACACCCCAAAAACCCCCGGCAGGAAGAATCCTGCACTACTTAATCAGAGGTTCCTTAGAAGAAGTGTCATTCTGAGGAATTTATGACGAAGAATCTCCGAGCCTCAGTTTTATAAAGAGATTCTTCATCCGCCCGAGACGGATTCAGAATGACATGCTTGGGAGTTTTCAGACAACCTGACAGGAGGAGGCAAAGATTTCGCCCTTTGCCAAAGAGCCTGCCCCATGCTTGACACGGGGGAGATTAAAGAGGGATTTGAAAGGCCCAAGACGGAATCAACTTCCCCCACCCACACTGGATTCCCGCTCCCCGATCAGGTCGAGGACAAGCTTCGCGGGAATGACATGAACGGCCTGGTGTCCCCTTTTAATTGCCAGTTCAATAGCTTCTAGACTTGCGAACTACGATGTTCTTCTGGCGCTCTTTCCGCCGGGGGTCTTTTTCGACGAAGATCGGCTCTCGTGTAAAGGGGTCCATCTGCGTATAGTACATCAACGTGGAATAGGTGGAAGGAGTGGGAGTGAATATCTGGACCTGCTCCGGATTCAATTTGAGTTCCTGACCGGCAAAGCGTTTCAGCTTTCTCATATCGCTATCGGTGCAGCCCGGGTGGGCAGCGATCAGATAATACGTAAGGAATTGCTCCTTCCCTGCCGACCGGGACATACTGTCGAACTCACTCTTGAATTTCAGGAGTAAAGCCTTCCCCGGTTTGCCCATCAGCTTCAAAACACTATCCTCGGTGTGCTCAGGTGCTATTTTCATCTGGCCGGAAACGTGGTGCTCGATCACCTCCTGCAAATACGGCTTCCCGTAGATTTGATCGATCAGAACTAAATCGTAGCGGATGCCGGAGGCTAAGAAAACCTTTTTCACACCTTTGATGCGCCGGATTTGCCTGAGGAGTTCCAATTGGCGGCTATGGTCAACCTTGAGCGAGGGGCAAATCCCCGGATAGAGGCATCGCTTCCGGGTACAAGCCCCTTTGGCCATTTTCCGCTCACATTCGAAGTGTAGACCGCTACTACATCGTATTGACTGTTAATCAGTCTCCTCAGCGCCGGGAGGCTGAAATCAGGTGTTCCCATGAAAACTACTCGTTTCATTTTTCTCATTCTAACTGCTAATTCCAGATTTTACCATAGTTTTCTTGGGGAACCCCTGTACAGGTTGTCCGCAAAGATGTGCAGGATTCTTCCTGCCGGGGATTTTGGGGGTGTCCCCCAATACAAAATCCCCCAAGATTGGGGGATACAGGGGGTTGAAAAGGAGTTTTCGGACAACCCCAGATCGAAGCTGGGGGGGCACCACCAGACCCCCGAAGTCACCACTTATTCAGGAGGTTCCTTAATTGCTAATTGCATACCATCCGGCCAAGCGTTATACTCAATATACTCTTATGGAACTTAAAGAAATCATCGAAGCGGCTGCCAAATATCTACCCCGTGAAGAACTGGGGATAGTGGAGAAAGCCTACAAGTTTGCGCTGGATGCAGGAAAACCCGATATGGGTGATGCTCTGGAGGTCGCTCTGATCCTGACCAATCTCCAGATAGGCCCTGAGACTCTGGCCGTTTCGATGCTTCAGGGTTTGCCTGAAAACATTGCAATACCATCAAAAGGGGAAAACAAATTCCCTGCCAGTATCAGCAAACTGGTCGATAATGTCAATAGCATTAATAAAGTTTCCCTGCTTGTTGCCAATGAGTTCCAGGCTGAAGGCATGCGCAAAATGTTTCTGGCTATGGCGGAAGATGTCCGTGTAATCGTCATCAGCCTTGCGAACAGGTTGCAGCTTATGCGCAAACTTAAGGGAGTGGATATCGAGAGTAAAAAGGAAATTTGTGAAGCGACACTCGAAATTTATGTGCCTTTGGCTCATCGGCTGGGAATCTGGGGGATTAAAGGGGAACTGGAAGATATTGCCTTTTATTACCTTTATCCTCAGGAATACAAGGAAATCACCGATCTGCTGGATGTAAAGAAAACCGAATGGGAAAGATCCATTGCCCATGTCATCCGAATTTTGCATGATGAGTTCGCCAAAGCCGGACTTGAAGCGGAGATCGAAGGCAGGGCAAAGAGTGTTCACAGTATTTACCGTAAGATGCAGAAATATGCCGATCAGGGCAAGGAGATCACCGATATCCACGATCTGATGGCAGTTAGAGTTCTGGTAAAGGAAGTGCAAGATTGCTACAATGCGCTGGGCATCATTCACAGCTTGTGGCATCCCATGCCGGGCCAGTTCGACGATTATATCGCCAATCCCAGAGGAAACATGTATCGATCCCTTCACACTACGGTGCTGGCCCTCAACGGGAAAGCCATCGAAATACAAATCAGAACCTATGAAATGCACCGCACTAATGAATACGGAGTGGCCGCTCACTGGCTTTACAAGGAAGGCAGTAAGACGGACATGCGTTTTGAGGAAAAGATGGCCTGGCTGAGGCAACTCATGGAATGGCAGCAGGACCTCAGCGGCGACGATTTTTTTGAGACGCTCAAAACCGATATTTTCAAAGATCAGGTCTACGTGTTCACCCCTATGGGAGAAATAAAGGAACTTCCCGTGGGCTCCACGCCTCTGGATTTTGCCTACCGCGTCCATACTGATCTGGGACACCGCTGCACCGGGGCCAAGGTGAACGATAAAATCGTTCCGATGACATATCAGCTTCAAAACGGCGATGTCGTGAGCGTATTAAGCACTAAACTGGAGCGCGGACCCAGCCTCGACTGGCTCAATGAGGATTTAGGCTACGTCAAAAGCACCCATGCCCGGGAGAAAATCCGGCAGTGGTTCCACAAAAGGGAACGTAACTTGAATCTGGAACAGGGGAGAACCTTGTTTGAGAAGGAGCGCAGGCATCTGGGTATAAGCAACACGGTTGAAGAGATTGCCGGTTTGTTCGGTTATGCTGATGCTAATGAGTTCCTGACTGATATTGGCTGCGGCGATATAAATGTCCAGCACATCGGGCCGAAATTGGCCCCTGAGGAAGAGGAAAAAGAACCTGTTCCCACAACGCCCAAGAGGCCGCAGGTTACCACCGGGGTACAAGTCATGGGAGTGGGCAATCTTTTGACCCATCTGGCTCCCTGCTGCAATCCGGTCCCCGGCGATGAAATTGTGGGATTTGTAACCCGTGCCAAAGGGGTAACTGTCCATCGCAAAGATTGCCCCAACATCGCCAGTCTGGAGGAACCGGAAAGGCTCATTGAAGTAAGCTGGGGAACTCAGCAGGAATCTTATCCGGTCTCGATTATCATCACCGCCGAAGACCGGGTCGGGCTGCTGAAAGACATCATTACTATCATTTCCGAATCAAGGACCAACATATCTGATATCTCGACTGCGAAGCATGGCGAGGGGCCCACTTCGATATTCCTCACAATAGAGATTTCCGGAATCGAACACCTGAGCCGGCTTCTTTCCAACATTGAAACCTTGCATGGAGTTATCAGCGCCAGCCGTGCCACCACAGGGAAAAAGAAGCGCAAGCCACAAACCACCGGTTCCTGAAAAAACGATAAGACCCCGGTATAATGAAAGCTCCCGCACAGCAAGCCCAATCGCTACCCCATAAACCCGGAGTCTATCTGTTTCGTGACGATTCCCGGAAAGTAATCTACGTAGGTAAAGCCTCTAACCTTTACAACCGTGTCAGGTCTTATTTCACATCCCAACCCACCATTCCCAAGCTTCGGAGGATGATTCCGCAGATATCTGATATTGATTTCTTTATTACCGATTCGGAACAGGAAGCGCTCATTCTTGAAAGCAATCTCATCAAAAAATATCGGCCCCTCTATAACGTCAGGCTCAAGGACGACAAAAGCTATCCCTACATCAAGGTTACCCTCTACGAGGAATGGCCCCGTGTAATGCTCACCCGCCGCCTTAAAGAAGATGGCAGCAGGTACTTTGGCCCGTTTGCCAATGCCGGGTCCACCCGCCAGACGATGAACTGGATCAATAAAATCTTTCCCTACCGAACCTGTAATAAGGTCATTACCGGGAAAGATAAACGCCCCTGCCTCAAATATCACATTAAACGTTGCGCCGGGCCATGCATCGGAGCGGTGAGCAAAGATGAGTACCGGGATATAATCGATCAGGTAATCCTTTTTCTGGGAGGAAAGCAGGAACAGGTAATCCGCAAACTGAAAACGGAAATGAACCGGGCATCAGCCAGCCTTGAATTTGAGAAGGCGGCCTCGCTGCGGGATCAGATCCAATCGCTCGAAAGGCTCATCGGAGACCAGAAAGTCATTTACTCGCGCAAAGTTAACGAGGATGTGATTGCCGTTGCCCGGCAGGCAAACACTGCCTGCGCGCAGGTGTTCTTCATCCGTGGAGGCAAATTACTGGGCAAAGAGCATTTTGTACTCGAAGGTGTCAGTGATGAAAAGCCGGGCAAAATCATAACCACCTTCGTAGAGCAATTCTACAATGCCAGCGCAGATATTCCTGCCGGGATACTCCTTCAAACGGAGCCGGAGGATAAAGCACTGATCGAAGGCTGGCTTCAAAGCAAAATCGGGCACAGGGTAAAATTGACAGTTCCGCGCCGTGGAACGAAAAAGCAACTGGTGGAAATGGTTGCCGGGAACGCCTCCGAGATGCTGGAACAACTCCAGCTTAAGTGGCTGGCTGATTCCGGCAAGACCGGCGCTGCGCTGGAGGAAATAAAAATCAGGCTGTCTTTGCAGGGGATGCCAAAGCGGATCGAGTGTTACGATATATCCAATATCCACGGAACGTCTGCGGTGGGCAGCATGGTGGTTTTCGAAGACGGCCAACCCCGGTCATCACATTATCGAAGATTCAAAATAAAGACAGTCAGCGGGATCGACGATTATGCCATGATGCGGGAGGTTCTCCGGCGAAGGTTCGGGCATGGAACCCAGTCAACCGGAGAAAGCTGGGGTGTGATCCCGGACCTGATTCTCATCGATGGAGGGCGCGGACACCTCAACACAGTTCTCCAGTTAATGCATGAAATGGGGATCGATTCGGTTCCCCTTTCCAGCATAGCCAAAGAGAACGAAGAGGTTTTCATCCCCAACGCAACCGATCCGATCATTCTGCCCCGCAATTCTCAGGGACTTTATCTCCTGCAGCGGATTCGCGATGAAGCGCATCGTTTTGCCATTTCTTATCACACAAGGGTACGCCGGAAAGCCGCTTTCGCTTCGCCTCTCGATCAGGTGCCCGGTATCGGCCCCAAACGCAAGAAAGCCCTGATTAAAAAGTTCGGATCGATCAAAGGAATAAAGGCCGCATCGTCCGATGAACTGGCATCAATTCCGGGTATGACCGAATCGCTGGCGGAACGACTGAAAGATTATCTATGAACAGAAGTTGACCCATCATGCTTAAAGGGCTATAATGCAATCGGTTTGGCCTGATTGATTTGCTATGTCTTTGCATGAGTCTTGCGGAGTATTTGGTATTTATGCCCCGGGTGAGGATGTAGCCAGGCTTACATATTTCGCCCTCTTCGCTCTTCAACATCGCGGCCAGGAAAGCGCCGGTATTGCCAGCAGTTATGGACAGTCAATTTCTCTGCATGCCGGTATGGGACTGGTATCACAGGTATTCAATGAGGAGATACTGGCCCGGCTCGGAGGTAATCTGGCTATCGGGCACAACCGCTATTCCACTACGGGTTCGAGCCGATCAGCAAATGCCCAGCCGATTTTGACAGCCAGCCCTCTGGGTGAAATTGCGCTGGGACACAACGGCAACCTTATCAATGCAGCTTATCTGCGTTCGGAACTGGAAAGCCAGGGATGCATTTTTAAGACGTCAACAGATTCGGAAGTAATTGCACATATGATATCTTCCGCCCCGGGCTCAAGCATAGTCGAAAAGATCAGGTACACCATGCGCCGGCTTCAGGGCGCTTACAGCCTTGTAATCATGACCAGGGACAAGCTCATCGGAGTACGGGATCCACTGGGAGTTCGTCCTCTGTGTCTCGGAACCATCAATGGTAACGGATGGGCCATATCGTCCGAAAGCTGTGCTCTTGACCAGCTGGGCATGGAATATAATCGTGCCGTCAAGCCCGGTGAAATCGTGGTGATCGATGAATCAGGATTTCACAGTTTCCCCGATAATGACCGGTCGAAAGAAAGCGGTCTTTGTATCTTTGAATATATTTACTTTGCCCGCCCTGACAGCACTATAAGCGGGCGTCGACTCTATCCGGCCCGTCAAGCTATGGGAGCAGCGCTGGCTCGGGAGTATCCGGTGGCTGCCGATATTGTTATAGGTGTGCCGGATTCTGCCACTGCTGCCAGCGTAGGTTATTCGCAGGAAAGCGGCATCCCATTCGGCGAAGGTTTGCTTAAAAGCAGATATGTCGGGCGCACTTTCATTCAGCCAGATCAGAGATTGAGAGATGTCGGAGTTCGGCTGAAGTTCAGTCCGCTTCCGGAGGCGCTCGAAGGGAAGAGGGTGGTGGTGGTTGATGACAGCATCGTGAGAGGCACTACTACCCCCAGAATTGTGGAATTACTGCGCCGGGCGGGCGCCAAAGAAATCCACTTCCGAATTTGCGCCCCGCCAATACAATATCCATGCGTCTTTGGTATAGATATGGCGACACGCCGCGAACTCATTGCAGCTCAGAAATCAATCCCTGAAATTTGCAAATGGATTGGCGCTGACTCGCTTGGTTACCTTAGCATTGATGGCCTGATCAAATCAGTGGGGTTACCTCGGGAGATGTTTTGCATGGCCTGCTTCACCGGGAAATACCCGGTGCCTATCCAGCTAGAACTGGATAAATTCGCTCTTGAAACCACTTGAAATCGAATCTTAAGGGGATAAGATGTCTGAATCAAATAAAAAAGCTTATGAGGCAGCCGGTGTTAGTATCGATGCTGCCGAGCAGACCAAGAAACTCATCAAGAATTATGTTCGCCCTACTTTTCGCCCCGAGGTTTTGAGCGATATTGGTTTTTTTGGCGGATTTTTTGAACTGAAGGGTTACCGGCATCCCGTCCTCGTTTCCAGCACCGGAATGCGCCTGCCGGCAAAGAAAGGAAGCTCGGCCGTCATCATGATATTGATGTTTTCCACGCAGCGGGTGGGCATGCCCTGTGCACAGAACTTGCACTTGCCGCAGGAAAATGACACCATCGTAATTACCTTATCGCCGGGCTGGACGGAAGTTACTCCCGGCCCAACCTTTTCGACGATGCCGCATCCTTCGTGTCCCACTACAACTGGCATGGGGCAGGGCATATCGCCTTTCATGAAGCTCAAGTCAGTGTGGCATACCCCCACTGCTTCAAGCTTGATCATGATTTCGTTTGCCTTTGGATCATCGAGTTCTACGTTCTCAATTACCAGTGGTTTACCCGCTTCATATAATACTGCTGCTTTCATAAGTCCCCCCTTTTGTTTTATTTGACAGACAAGTTTTTTGTTATTGCCGATTATTTCATTCTGGGCAACCATAGCCCATACCAGGCAATGATGTTCTTCTGTGTCTCCGATGTTCCGCCGGCGATAGTGAAACCAAGCGTGATCTGCGATTGCTCTTCGAATTTGCCCTTGAGGGCAGCCCACTTGGAACCCTGCTTTAGCGTTCCGTACAGGCCCATAATTTCGAGGCCGGTATTTGCCAGTTCTACCATAAGTTCGGTCATATAGTATTTACTTGCCGATGGTTCCATGTATGACATCGGATTTCTGGTTTGTTGCCAGGCACAGAAATAGGCCCACTGACGCATTGCCTCGATTTTGACTGCCAAGTCAGCCAGTTTGCGCTGGACGATCGGGTTTTTGCCCAGCACCTGACCTCGGCGGCAGGTATGTTTGCAGTAATCCACCAGGTCTTCCAAGTCTCTTTGCATGGCGGCGACTCCTCCCGCTCCTGATCGCTCGAAATTGGCGCCGGCCATGGTGACTTTCCATCCCTCGTTTACCTTGCCGACGATGTTTTTCTTGGGCACTCTGAGATCATCGAAGAAAGTTTCGTTACAGACATGTCCGCCGTTCATGTAATAAACGGGCCGAATGCTGATTCCGGGTTTGTCTATCTCCGAAAGGAAATAGGTGAGCCCTTTGTTTGGTTTAGCACTGGTATCTGTTCTTGCCAGTATAAACAGGTGATTTGCTCTGTGTGCGCCTGTGGTCCAGACCTTTTGTCCGTTGATTACATAGTCGTCTCCGTCTTCAACCGCTCGTGTGGTTAAAGAGGCAAGGTCGGAACCGGCATCGGGCTCGCTCCAGCATTGCGCGAAGTCTATTTCTCCTCTGGACATGCGGGGCAGCCATTCCTGTTTCATTTCTTCGCTGGCGTATTCGAGCATGCCGGCTGAGACAATGGAGAGGTGAACATCAATCGCCGGAACCCGGTGATATTCTGCCGATTGGGCGAAGAGTGCCTGCTCCAGATATCCGAGTTCCCTGCCTCCGTATTTCTTGGGCCAGGGTAAAGAAAGCCAGCCTCTCTCGGCTACCCTGTGTATGACTGAACGGTAATAAGCCCAGTTTTCCTCCGTTTCAAAACGGGTCTCGAATCCGCCAAACCATCCCTCGGGAGCCCGCTTTGCTTCTTCCTTGAAATGAGCGTCGAACTCCGCTTTGAGTTTTTCCTGTTCCGGCGTTAGTCTGAAATCCATAATTGTGCCTCCATTAACTGTGCTGGCAATATATTAAAGCCCCAGTTGCCGGGCTACTTTTTGAAGACTTTCCTCTGTATCTGAGAAAAGCAGGGCGCCCTGCCTGGCTCGTCTATAGTAAAGCCCCATATCGTGATCCATAGTTGTAGCTATGCCGCCATGTATTTGCACCCCCATTCTGGTGCAGTGTTTGTAGGCTTCATTTACCCATCGTTTGACGGCAGGAATTATCATATCCGTCTGTTCCCCTTCCTGCAGTGCCCATGCTGCATAATATGTCATTCTCCGGCCCATGCTGCATTCTATCCACATATCGGCCAGGTAATGCTGAATACTTCCATAAGCCCCGATGGGGTGTCCGTATTGAACCCTCTCTTTGGCGTACTGGACCGATGCATCTACCGCCCAATCGCACCCGCCTGTCATCTCGGCACACTTGGCCACGATTGCCTGATCCAGAACTCGCTTGATAACCGGCCATCCCTGATTGATTTCACCGATCAGGTTAGCTGCTGGCACCTCAACATTATCAAAAACAATCTCGTTTTGATGATCGTTGGCTATAGTTTTGATCGGGGTGATAGTAATTCCGGGACTCCTGGGATCGATCAGGAAAATACTGATTCCTTCTTCCGGCGCGGTCCAGACTCTGGTTCTGGCCACACAGATGAGGTAATCGGCACAGTGGGCATCTTGAACGAATAGCTTGGTGCCGTTCAGAAGGTACGAATTATTATCAGCGATGGCTGTTGTCTCGATCCCGTCAGGCTCGAATGTAGCGCTGGGTTCGGTCAAAGCCAGGGCAAAGATCAATTCTCCGGTGGCGATTTTGGGCAGCAGTTCCGATTTCTGTTTTTCGCTGCCGGCCATCATGATGAGCGGAGCGCAAAGAACAGTTGTGGAAAAATATGGACTGGGCAGGCTTGCCCTTCCCATCTCATCGAGGAGCATAACGAGTTCAAGTAAACCGAATTCGGCTCCGCCATATTGCTCCGGGATAATCAGGCCGCACCATCCCAAATCCGCCATTTTCTTCCAAAGCTCGGGGCTGTAACCGAGCGGGTCGGCTTCCAGTTCTTTAACCTTTTCCCGGGGGAGTTCCTTTTCAAAGAAATCGCGTGCAGATTTCTTCAAAAGCTGTTGTTCTTCAGTTAGATCAAGATCCATTTTTTCCTCCGTGGGTAATTTATAATCTGCTAAACCAATTTCTTAATAAATCCAAATCTCACTGGGGCAAGATCTGGCATTTATCACCTTTCCGTTCATGGGATTAAACCCGCCAGAATATGGAATATTTGGGAGCGAGATGCGTAGCTGGAGCTTTGCAATCGCCATAAACATTTGCCATTGTACATTGCCGATGTCTTAATGTCAATAATAATACTTATAAGGTGAAAAAGTGAGTCATCGAGGTCAAAAAAGTGAACCGTTTGTGCTTGAAAGGCGGTCAGTTATGGCGCATATGTCCATTGGGTGATGATTATGATATAATCATGGACGGCGGCGTGAGCCAGTTCCATGAATTAAGGCAGTCAGAATACTAATATAGTAAGGAGGAACTTATGGCTGGAATATGTTCATATGGCGGATATGTTCCGCGATACCGGTTGAATCGAGGCGCGATCGTGCAGGCTATGGCATGGATGAACCTGGCAATCATGGCTCATGCTCAGGGGGAAAAAGCGGTAGCCAATTACGATGAGGATACCATCACAATGGGAGTTGCGGCCGGAATCGATGCGTTGAGAGGGATGGATCGTTCAGCGGTGCAAGGCGTTTATTTCGCCTCAACCACCATGCCTTACAAAGAGAGATTGAATGCGGGTATTATTATTCCGGCGTTAAATGTGCCGGATCAGGTGAGAGCCGCAGATTTCGGGGGCGGACTCAAAGCGGGCACAACTGCTTTACTTTCCGCTTTGGAGAGTGTTGATTCCGGAAAGGTGAACAATATTCTCGTCACTTCAGCCGACTCTCGGCTGGCTATGGCGGCCACCAACCAGGAAATGATTTTTGGTGATGCTGCCGCTGCCTTTTTGGTTGGCACTGAAAACGTCATTGCCGAATTCAAGGATTCTTATTCGGTTACCTATGACTTTGCCGATCATATGCGGGCTAACGATGCCACTCTCGATCGGCAGTGGGAAGAGCGATGGATTCGCGATATGGGGTATTCCAAGTTTATCCCTGAGGCAATTAACGGTTTGCTGAATAAATGCCGGTTGAAAATTTCCGATTTCGCCCGAATAATTTATCCCTGCAACAACATGGGGGCGAGAAAGGATATCAATAAAAAGCTGGGCATTAAGCCGGAAATTGAGCAAAGCAATCTGCAGACAGCGATAGGGGATTCGGGAACTTCGTTGCCTCTGGTGATGCTGGCTCAGGCGCTTGAACGCGCTAATCCGGGAGATAAGATTCTGGTGGTAAGTTATGGCAGCGGCTCGGATGCCCTCTATTTTGAAGTAACGGAAAATATCAAACGGAAAATGGATTGCGTGGGTATCTCGGGTTATCTGGCGAGGAAAGCGGATCTGGGCAATTACACCAAGTACGCGGTCTGGCGGAACCTGTTACCGGCGGATGTCGGACTGCGCAACGAAATAGTGGATTACACCGCTCTTTCAGCACTTTGGCGCAGGAGAAAAGAAATCCTTGGCCTCTGGGGCACGCGGTGCAAGGCTTGCGGTGCTCCGCAGTGGCCGCCTCAGAGAATCTGCGCCAATCCTAAATGCGGCGTTGTTGACCAGATGGAACCTTATCCCTTTGCGGATAAAACCGGGCATATTATCAGCTTCACTGGAGATATGCTCACCGCTGCGCTCAATCCCCCGACTTTGACCGGAAGGATCGAGTTCGAAGGTGGTGGCCGGAACATGTTTGAGATCACGGATTGTACCCTCGAGGAGCTTTCTGTAGGGAAGACCATGACGATGACTTTCCGCGTAAAATATAATGACAGGGCAAGAAATATCATCGGTTATTTTTGGAAAGCAACGCCTGTATGGGAGGTAAAGTAAGATGGCTGGCGGAATTAAAGATAAAGTTGTCATACTGGGCATGGGGTGTACACGATTCGGTGAACTCTGGGACAAGGGTGCCGAGGACCTGATGGTCGAAGCATTTGTAGAGTGTCTGGAAGATGCCGGCATCGAGAAGAAAGATATAAATGCAGCGTTTGTGGGTACCTGTTATGACGAGGTCAATATCGGGAAAGCTGCCGTTGGCCATTCCGAAGTTCTAAAGCTTCAGCATATCCCTGTTACCCGGACGGAGAATTTTTGCGCTACTGCAACCGAGGCTCTCCGTTTTGCCAGTTATGCTGTGGCTGCAGGCGCCTGCGATATAGCGCTGGCACTGGGAGTGGAAAAACTGAAGGACACTGGTTTTGCCGGATTGCCCACCGGCGGAGGTGGCACCTATTCAACTATAGGTGGATACACCGGATCGGGGCCATCCACTTTTGCTCAGTTGGCTCCTGCTTACTGCCGGAGATACGGGCTTCCGATGGATAAGGTCAAAGATGCCATGGCCCATATTTCTGTAAAAAGCCATGCCAACGGAGTCATGAATCCCAGAGCACATTTGCGATTCCCCATAACGGCCGAGCAGGTAAAAAATGCGCCGATTATCTCTTATCCGCTGGGTTTGTTTGATTGCTGTGGCGTCAGCGACGGCGCGGCTGCGGCCATAGTGACCACCCCTGCAATCGCCAGAAAATTGAAGCCCAATCAGGATCTGGTGAAAATCAAGGCGCTGCAAATTTCAGTGGCCTCCGGTGAGGAAACACTCTTCAGTACATGGGATGGTTCAGGCCTCTTCACTACACAAACGGCTGCTGCCAACGCCTATAAGGAAGCAGGGATAAAGGACCCGAGGAAAGAGATAAACCTGATGGAAGTCCACGACTGTTTTTCCATTACGGAGTTAATCCTGATGGAGGACCTCAAGATATCGCCGCCCGGCGGAGCTTACGATGATATAATGAGCGGCTTTTATGATCTGCATGGAACGATTCCCTGCCAGGTGGATGGCGGGCTGAAGTGTTTTGGCCATCCTATCGGCGCTTCGGGGTTGAGAATGATGTACGCCGTATATGAGCAGCTTTTAGGCAGAGTGCCAGAGGAACGTAAAGTGAAAAATGCCCGGCTGGGATTGACTCATAATCTTGGCGGCGAACCGGCAAAAGGTGTTGTCTCTGTGGGAATTGTGGGTATAGACTGAGTTTGATTTATACGGAATCAGCAGGGGCGCGTCGCAGACGCGCCCCTTGGTTTATGCGGTGTTTTTTCCATGATTAATATGCTATCCCAATTGCCCGGTTCAGAGTGGGCACCTGAACGGGCCATCCAAGGAACCTGAAGAATAAGTGATGCCTTCGGGGGCTTGGGGATGCTCCCATACAGGAATTGAAAATGGCGATAGTAGTTCAAAAATACGGCGGCAGTTCGGTTGCCGATGCCGAAAAGATCCGCAATGTTGCCCGCAGAATAATACGGGCGAAGGAAAAGGGAAACAATGTGGTCACCGTGGTTTCGGCGATGGGTAAGACCACCGACCATCTCATCGCGATGGCCAATGAGATCTCTGATAATCCCCATACCCGTGAACTCGATTCACTGCTTTCGACCGGCGAAATTGTAACTTCCACTCTGATGACTATGGCCCTGCGGACGATGGGTCACGAGGCAATCAGCCTTACCGGAGCGCAGGCCGGTATTCGCACCGATTCCATGTTCACCAGAGCCAGAATCACCGATATCTCGCCAAAGCGCATTCAAAAGGAATTAGAAAAAGACAGGATCGTGATTGTGGCCGGATTTCAGGGACTCACCGAAGATATGGATGTAACTACTCTGGGACGCGGTGGCTCCGATACTACGGCAGTTGCTCTGGCGATAGCTCTTGGCGCTGATAGGTGCGAAATCTATACTGATGTCGACGGTGTTTATACTGCTGATCCCCGCATAATGCCTGAAGCACGCAAGCTTGACGAGATAGGCTACGAGGACATGCTGGAAATGGCATCCGTTGGGGCTAAGGTGATGCATTCCCGGGCCGT
Source organism: Dehalococcoidia bacterium (assembly GCA_041300025.1). Classification (GTDB taxonomy): domain Bacteria; phylum Chloroflexota; class Dehalococcoidia; order SZUA-161; family SpSt-899; genus JBGLNL01. Next base: position 996,362 of record JBGLNL010000001.1, read on the forward strand.
TGAGCTGGGATGGGTTTACAATATGCCCATTCTGGTAGCATCATCTCTTAATGAGAATCCCGGGACTCTGATTCATGGAGGTGCTTCTGTGGAAATTAGAAATAAGGTCAGCGGTATTGCTCACGATACCAACATAGCCAAAATCACCGTGGTCGGCGTGCCCGATAAACCGGGGATTGCCAGCAGCATTTTCGAACCGCTGGCCAGCGCCGGTATCAGCGTTGACACCATCGTGCAGAATGCCAGTGTCAAACGGATAACCGATCTCACCTTCACTGTGGCCAGCATCGATGAAAAGGCCACTATGGAAATAATCAAGCCGATAGCTAACCTGATCGGAGCCAGCAAGTGTGTCAGCGATCCCACACTGGGTAAGGTAAGTGTTATTGGAGCCGGGATGCAAAGCGGTTCTGGATATGCTGCCCGCATGTTCAGGGCGCTGGCCGATGAGAATATCAACGTGGAACTGATCTCGACTTCAGAGATCCGAATCACCTGTATCATCGATAAGGAGAAAGTCCCTCAGGCCGTGCAGGCCCTCCACCGGACCTTCGAACTGGAAGGGAATTGATCCTTATATCACCTGCTTGAGTCTCGAATCGGGCGTGATGCCCGGAGTCGGGAATCGGCGATTCATCTCATCCACTTCGCCGCTTATTTGCTGATAGATGTTTTCATCTCCGATGTTGCTGAGCACTTTGGAGATCATCCGGGCAATTTTACGGGTTTCATTAATTCCGAATCCACGAGTGGTGATTGCCGGTGTTCCCACCCTGATTCCGCTGGTGATACTGGCTGGTTTGGGGTCGAAAGGAATGGCGTTCTTATTAACAGTAATTCTGACGTGGCTGAGTGCTGATTCGGCATCTTTGCCGGTTATTCCGGTAGAAGTAAGGTCTACCATTATAAGGTGCTTATCGGTGCCCCCGGTAATTACGTTCAGTCCCTGTGCCATGAGTTCCTCTGCCAATGCTTTGGCGTTCTCTAAGATGGCCCGTTGATAAACCACGAAATCCGGTTGTGCCGCCTCCTTGAAAGCTACTGCTTTGGCAGCGACGATATGCATTAACGGACCGCCTTGAAGACCGGGGAAAACTGATTTATCGATTGAGGCGGCATAATTCTCTTTACATAATATGAGTCCCCCACGAGGCCCGCGCAGGGTCTTGTGAGTGGTGGATGTAATCACATCGGCATACGGCACAGGTGAGGGATATACCTTTGCGGCGATCAGTCCGGCCACATGTGCTATATCGACAATAAGTTTGGCCCCGACTTTATCGGCGATTTCCCTGAACTTCTGGTAATTCAGGATTCTAGGGTAAGAGCTTGAACCAACCATAATCAATTTAGGTTTGTTCTCAACGGCAATTTTCTCCACTTCGTTATAATCGATCCATCCGGTCTCCCGGCTGACACCGTAGAAAACAGGCTTGTAGAGCTTACTGGAAAAGCTGACGGCGCTACCGTGGGTAAGGTGCCCGCCATGAGCTAAGTTCATACCCATGAAGGAGTCGCCGTAATCAAGCAGGGTCATGTAGGCAGCCATATTGGCCGTGGAACCACTGACAACCTGCACGTTGGCATGGTCTGCACCGAAGAGTTTCTTAACCCGCTCGATGGCTATTTCCTCTACACGGTCGATATGCTCACAACCGCCATAATAGCGTCTGCCGGGATATCCTTCGGCGTACTTGTTGGTAAGTACGGACCCTTGAGCTTCAAGCACATCTTTGCTGGCATAGTTCTCCGAGGCGATGAGATTGATGTTGTGGCTCTGCCGGTTCTCTTCGTCCTTGATGATTGAGGCGATTTCGGGATCAATTTCGTTCATGGACATGGGATTTCCTTAATATAAGTGATGACAAAGGATACTATACCTTTCAGTCATTTGGGATGTCAATAAATCTTGGGGGTAAGGATCAATCGGAATCGAGTTCCTCCATTGCCCCGGTCGCGGCAAAGATCACTTGTTCGCAGATATTGGTTACGCGGTCGCTGATACGTTCCAGCTTATGGGCCACCCAGATGATTCTCGTTGCAACGGGAACATTCCTGGGGTCTTCCACCATAGCTGAAATACATTTGGAAAGAACCTTATGGTAGAGGGAATCAACCTCGTCATCCCGCAAAGCTATTTCTCTGGCCTTATTTGAATCCCTGTCCACAAATGCTTTCAGGCTTTCATGCAATATATCGATTCCAATATCTGCCATCCGGGTGATATCGGCCAGTGTCTGTAACCTTGAATTGGCTTGCAATGCAAGGTTTATCTCTGCTATGCCGGCGGCATAATCGCCCATCCTCTCAAGGTTAGTGGCCAGATGAGTGGTGCTGATGATAATACGGAGGTCACCGGCCATTGGCTGCTGCGTGGCGATGAGGCGAAGGCAGCTTTCTTCGATTTCAAATCGTTTTTGATCGATCATGTCGTCGCCTTCAATTACCTGTTTCGCCATTTCCATAGAAAGGTTTGCAAAGGAATCCACCGCATGGGAAATGGCTTTCTCAACCATACTGCCCATTATAAGCACGTTACCTATGAGTTTATCCAGTTCATGATGAAAAGTCTCTCTAACCATGTGCCTGCCTCCTTTTAACCGAAACGACCGGTAACATAATCCTCGGTTCTTTTATCTTTGGGACGGGAAAACAATCTATCGGTTATGCCGAATTCAACCAGTTCGCCCATCAAAAAGAATCCCGTTCGATCTGATACTCGCGCGGCCTGTTGCATATTATGGGTAACGATCACGATTGTATACTGATTTTTCAAATCATGCATTAATTCCTCTATTTTTAGCGTCGCGATGGGATCGAGAGCCGAACAGGGTTCGTCCATCAGGATAATCTCCGGCTCCACTGCAAGTACCCGCGCAATGCAGAGCCGCTGCTGTTGCCCGCCCGAAATCGACAAACCGGATTTTTTTAAATTGTCCTTCACTTCATCCCAGAGGGCGGCGGCTTTCAGGCTTTTTTCGACGATCTCGCACAACTGGCTGTGATTGTTGATGCCCTGTCGGCGGGGCCCGAAAGCCACATTTTCAAAAATCGATTTCGGGAAAGGGTTCGGCTGCTGGAAAACCATCCCTACTTTTTTGCGCAGTTCCACAACATCAACCTTTGGATCATAGATATCGGCATCATCCAGTAAAACCTTGCCCTCCAGCCGGGTTTTCAGGATAGTATCATTCATCCGGTTGAGGCATCTTAAGAAAGTTGATTTACCGCATCCTGAAGGGCCGATTAAGGCGGTAATCTCGTTGGGATTGATGTTCAGTGAGATATCTTTGAGGGCCTGCACCCCTTCATAATAGAAATTGATGTTCTGAGCCATGATTTTTCCGTTCATGATGAGCCTCCATTAAAGCCCGTGCATTCGGGCCATCCATCGGCTGGAAATCCAGCGCGTTGAACTGTTAATGATAATGATGGTAATTATCAGCATCACTCCTGCCCCGAAAGCCGCTTCAATATCGTTGAATTCCATTGCCCGGGCCAGCAAATCCAGAGAGAGAGTAGCTGCCGGATCCGTTGGGGATTCGGGCATATGCATGGCGCTGCCACCCATGGTAACGTAGAGGCAGGCTGTCTCCTCGACCGCTCTGCCAAGCGCCAGAATTACTGCCGTGACGATCCCGGGCATAGCGCCGGCCAGCACTACATGCCTGATCATTTGCCATTTAGTTGATCCCAGTGAGTAGGCTGCTTCCCGGTAGGATCGGGGAACTGCCTTGACGGCCTCCTCGGTGGTGCGGATGATAGTAGGTAACACAAGGCAGGCGAGGGTCAGCGCACCCGCAATAATGGAAAAGCCCATGCTGAGCGCCATCACAAACAGGGCAAAACCGAACATTCCGAAAAGTATCGAGGGAATTCCGGCCAGTGTCTCGATCACCCATCGGATGGCTGCCGTGAGCCAGTTGTCCCGGGCATATTCCGCCATGTAGATTCCCGCCCCGATTCCCAGCGGACAGGCAAAACCCAAAGTCAGGGCAACGATCCAGCCTGTCCCAATGATGGAGGATCGAATTCCGCCCGTATCCCCGGTTATGCCACCGGTCCGATCTGTGCTGACGAACTCCCAGCTAAAGGCCCCTATCCCTTTCAGAAAAACGTAGCCGATAATGAAAACCAGCGCCGCAATGGCTATCGCGGCGGCGAGCCAGCACAATCCGAATGCGAGGGTTTGAGTGAGTTTGGGAGATAACCTCATTTGAATTGCCTCCGGCGCAGTATCAAGGCTATGCTGTTTAACGCCAGTATGAAGACCAGCAGGATGATACCATCAGCGAACAAAGCGCTCCAGTGAACACCGGCGGCGTACTTGATCTCAAGGGCCGGGGTGGTCGTCAGGGTGCGCCCGGCATCCAGCGGTGATTCCGGCATGAGCAGTGAATTCCCCATTACCATGTATACCGCCATCGTTTCACCAATGGCTCTGCCCATGCCCAGAACAACGGCCGCCAGGATTCCTGAGCGGGCAGCCGGGAGAACGGCGTGCCATATAGCCTGCCATCTCGTTGAGCCAAGGGCCAGAGCTCCTTCCCTGTATGCTTGGGGGACAGCTCGAAGGCTATCCTCGCTGACGCTGACAATCGTAGGCAACACCATGATCGATACCACAATGGCGCCTGCCAGAATGCTGTCACCATAGCCACCGATTTTAGCAATCTGAGGAACCAGGAATATCATGCCGACCAGACCGTAGACAACCGAGGGTATACCTACCAGAAGTTCGATTGCCGGGCGGACAACCTGCCTTATTTTGAGCGGGGCAACTTCGGCCAGAAATATGGCGCACAGGATGCCGATGGGAACGGCCATTACCAGAGCTAAAGCGGTCAAATAGAATGATCCGACGATGAATGGCAGCATGCCGTATTTATCCTGGCCGGGACGCCATTCTTTCCCTGAAATCATGTCCCAGATGCCGATATCCTGAAAGGCTGGCAGCGCCTCTCTGAGCAGGAAGATAACAATGAGGGCAACTATGAAAATTCCGCTGAGACCACATAGAAAAATAGTCCAGCGCCATGACTGGTCCGTAAAATAGCGCCACCTTGAACGTCTCAGTTGAGAAAGAAACAGACGAGGTATTTTCACTTTCTTATATATGCCGATCCCCGAAAGGCCTTTTCAGCCTCCCGGGGCAAATTTATGGCAATCATTGACGGGACAGGTTTGAAACCTGCCACTACTTGGCCAAAGGAATGTATCCTTCTGCTTCGGCTATTTTCTGCCCTTCGTCACTGCGGCAGAAATCAAGGAACTCCTTAACCGCAACGTGGGAGACCTTGGTATTACCTGGACGGGTTTCGTAGCTCAACTTGTTTGCTTTTTGATTTTGCTGTTGATCCTGACCAAATTCGCTTACAAACCTTTGCAGAAGATGCTTGATGAGCGTTCTGCCCGGATTAAGTCGGGACTTGAAAAATCGGAAGAGGCAGAGCATCGTGCTGCTGCTATTGATACCGAAGCCAGGGAAGCGCTGGCGGAAGCGCGCAAAGAAGGGCAGGCTTTGATAGCTCAGGTCAAGGAGACGGCAGAGCAACGCAGGGAAGAATATATATTGCAGGCAAAGCGGGAAGCTGATGCCCTGATCGAGCGGGCGCGCTCCGAAATTCAACTGGAAAAAGAGCAGGCTATCGAGGAATTGCGCAGTCAATTTGTGGATTTGACAATCCTTGCTGCCAGCAGGGTTATCAATGCGGAGCTGGATAAGGAAAAGCACCGCAAAATAATTGATGAAGTGCTCAAGGCTGATACTTTCAAGGGGAAAGAATAAGATACGACGATGGCTGGAGAAATTGCGGCTAAAAGATATGCCCAGGCAGTGTTTGGAATTGCCATGGAAGAAAACAAGCTGGATAAGTGGCATGCTGACCTGAATTTAATGGCAGAGGTTTTCAGGGATGAGGATTTATTGATGGTTCTTGAATCCCCGGGAATCCGTTTCGAAGACAAAGCCGAGGCTGTGGCCAGAAATTTGAGAGGGGTGAGCCCGAAGGCGCTGAATCTGGCTAAGTTATTGATTCTGAAACGCCGGCCCGGGATGCTGGCGCAAATAGCCCGGTATTACGATCTGTTGATGGATCGTCAGAAAGGAATAGAACATGCCGAAGTGACGACGGCGGTTGAAATGAATTTAAGCACGGAGTTAAAAATCAAAGATCAGCTTGCCAGGCTCACCGGTAGTAAGATCGAAATCAGTAAGAAAATTGACCCTGTTATTATGGGTGGTTTTGTAGCCAGAGTGGGCGATCGTGTTATCGATGCCAGTCTCCTTAACCGGCTGCAAAAACTGAAAAAGGATATAGTTCAACAGGCAGCATAGAAAAATAGCAGATAGATCGGAGTTTCTGTGGGATTTGCTTGAAAGAAGAGGGTAGACCGATGGCAACGAATGCACAGGAAATAGCTTCAGTAATAAGGCAGCAGATTGAGCAGTTCGGCACAACAGTGAGTGCAGTGGATGTCGGGACCGTGGTCTCGGTGAGTGATGGTATTGCCCGTATTCACGGACTTGCCGGGGCGAAGTACATGGAATTGCTTGAGTTTCCCCATGGGGTAATTGGCTTGGCCCTTAACCTCGAAGAGGACAATGTTGGTGTAGCCATCTTTGGCGATTACCAGAAGATCAAGGAAGGTGATGAGGTCCGCTGTACCGACCGAATTGTAGAGGTGCCTGTAGGTACGGGGTTGATTGGCCGGGTTGTTGATTCGCTGGGGCGGCCAATTGACGGGAAGGGGCCTATCAAGGCTGCTAAAACTCGTCCTGTTGAGAGGGTTGCTCCAAACGTGGTGTATCGCCAATCCGTTAATACCCCTGTTCAAACGGGTATCAAGGCTGTGGATGGGATGGTGCCAATCGGAAGGGGCCAGCGTGAGTTGATTATCGGAGACCGGGCTACCGGTAAAACTGCTATCGCTGTCGATACGATAATAAACCAGAAAGGCGGGGACCTTGTCTGCATCTATGTGGCCATCGGGCAGAAGACCTCAAGGGTGGCCCAACTGGTGGCTATATTGGAAAAATACGGAGCCATGGAACATACCATAGTAGTAGCGGCCAACTCTGCGGAAGCGGCCCCGTTACAGTATCTTGCTCCTTATTCAGGTTGTGCTATGGGAGAGGAGTTCATGGATAATGGCAAGGATGCCCTGATTATCTATGATGACCTTACAAAACATGCATGGGCCTATCGCCAGATGTCTTTGCTTTTGCATCGACCGCCGGGGCGCGAGGCATATCCGGGCGACGTTTTTTACCTTCACAGCCGGCTTCTGGAAAGGGCTGCCAAGTATGATCAGGCAAGCGGGGGCGGTTCGTTAACTGCGCTCCCCATTATTGAAACCCAGGCAGGCGATATCTCTGCTTACATTCCCACTAATGTAATTTCGATAACCGATGGGCAGATTTATCTGGAAAGAGACCTTTTCAATGCAGGTGTGCGGCCGGCAATCAATGTGGGACTGTCGGTGTCACGCGTAGGCGGTGATGCTCAGGCCAAGGCAACAAAGCAGGTGGCAGGTACTATGCGCCTTGATCTGGCCCAGTATCGCGAGTTGCAGTCGTTCGCTCAGTTCGGTACCAGTGATCTGGATAAAACCACCCGGAATCAGCTGGAGAGAGGGAAGCGTACGGTCGAAATTCTTAAGCAAGGTCAATACGTGCCGATGCCGATGTCTCGTCAGGTAGCTGTTCTCTTTGCGGTTACCGAGGGATATCTGGATGATGTTCCCGTGGAAAAGGTGCGTTCTTTCGAGACGGAATTTATCCAGTTCATGGAAAGCAGCAAAGCAGATATACTCAGTACGATAGCAACGGAAAAAGCGCTTTCAAATAATACCCGTGAGGCTTTGAGGAAGGCTATTGAAGGGTTCAAAAAAACGATGGCTATCTAAGGAACCTTGTGAACAAGTGGTGACTTCGGGGGTCTGGGGGTGCCCCTCCCCAGTTTCGATCTTCCCCCAAGATTGGGGGATACAGGGAGTTGATCAGAGGTTCCCTGATCTTGCGAAGATGTTTAGATAATGGCAAACATTCGTGAAATTAAACAGAGAATAACAAGCGTCCGGAACACCGCCAAGATAACCAAGGCGATGGAAATGGTGGCGGCCTCCAAAATGAGGAGCGCTCAGGCGAGAGCATTGCAAGGCAGGCCTTATGCCGAAAAGCTTTTAAAGGTGATGGGTGACCTTGCGGCTCAGCCGGGAGGAGCTGGTGCTGTTTGCACTATGTCGGAACAACGGTCGGTGAATGAAATCTCTGTTTGCCCTTTGCTGGAACAGCGGTCGGTGAATAAGATTGCCATTGTTCACTTCACTTCTGATAGAGGCCTGTGCGGAGGTTTAAATACCAACGTCAACAGGTTGTCCGATACTTATATTCTAAAGCAGGATATACCCGTTAGCGTTGTGGCAGTAGGGAATAAGGGCATGGATTTCATGCTGCAGGTCGGTCATGATATCAGGGCCGAATTCACAGCTATGGGTGATAAGCCATCCTTTGATGATATTATACCTATAGCAAGATTAATAATGGACGATTACAGTAATGGCACGATCGATCAGGTGTTTGTTGCATATCCAAAGTTCCGCTCAACAGCTTTTCAGGAACCCGTGTTTGAACAGTTGCTGCCGATACAGCCTTCAGATCTGCCGGCAGGAAGTAACGTGGAATATATTTACGAACCCGATGCCGCCACGGTGCTGGATCAATTATTGCCCAGATATATCGAGATGAAAATATATCATGTTTTACTGGAGACTATTGCCAGCGAGCAATCCGCCCGCATGGTGGCCATGCGGAACGCCACTGATGCCGCTAACGAGATGGTCGAGGACCTCACTTTACAATACAATAAAGTGCGTCAGGAGCAGATCACTACTGAATTGCTGGATATCACGTCTGGTGCGGCAGCGGTTCAGAAATAATAGATAGTTGGAGCCAAGGAGGCTGATAATGGCTAAAGGAACTGTAACGCAGGTTTTGGGAACAGTGGTTGATTGTGAATTCCCCTCGAATGCGTTGCCTGAGCTGTTTAATGCACTTACGGTAAATATGGCTGGACAAAAGCTTACCCTGGAAGTCGAGCAGCATGTCGGGAATAACTGGGTTCGATGCCTCTCGCTCGGGCCGACCGATGGGTTGCAGCGTGGAATGGGGGTTGAGGATACAGGCCGGTCTATCTCGGTGCCGGTAGGGCCGGCTACTCTCGGCAGGCTTTTCAATGTTGAGGGAGAGGCGCTCGATAATCTGGGGCCCGTCGAAGCCCAGGAAAGGTGGCCTATCCATCGTCTCCCTCCAACTCTTCAGGAGCAGGAAACAACCCCGCAACAACTGGAAACAGGAATTAAGGTGCTTGATCTTTTCACACCCTTTACAAGGGGCGGTAAAATAGGCGCCTATGGCGGGGCGGGTGTGGGCAAGACTGTTGTTATTATGGAACTTATTCGTAACATCGCCACCGAGCATGGTGGTTATTCGGTCTTCGCCGGAGTGGGTGAGCGATCGCGTGAAGGTAACGACCTCTGGAATGAGATGAAGGAATCCGGCACGCTCAGCAAAACTATGATGGTGTTCGGGCAGATGAACGAACCTCCCGGATGTCGCTTGCGGATTGCGCTTACCGGACTGACAATGGCGGAATACTTCAGGGATGTTGAGGGACAGGATGTGCTGATTTTTATTGATAACATCTATCGATACATCCTGGCCGGTATGGAAGTGTCGGCCCTGCTGGGCCGGATGCCTTCGGCTGTGGGTTATCAGCCTACGCTGGGCACCGAGATGGGCGATCTGGAAGAACGAATCACTACAACGAAGAAAGGTTCGATTACTTCGTTCCAGGCTATTTACGTGCCCGCGGACGACTATACCGATCCCGGGATCGTAACCACCTTCGGTCATCTCGATGCCGTTATCTCGCTGGAACGGTCTATTTCCGAAAAGGGCATTTATCCCGCAGTGGACCCGCTAACTTCAAGTTCCCGAATCCTTGATCCCCAGATTATCGGGCAGGAACACTATGATACGGCCCGGGGCGTACAGCAGGTATTGCAACGCTATAAGGAATTGCAGGATATCATTGCCATTCTCGGTTTAGAGGAGCTTTCTGAGGAAGATAGATTAACGGTCTCTCGGGCTCGTAAGATCGAGAGGTTTCTCTCTCAGCCCATGTTCGTAGCGGAACAGTTTACAGGCAGGCCGGGTAAATATGTCCCCGTGGCTGAGACGATTCGGAGCTTCAAAGAGATACTAGAGGGAAAACATGATGACCTCCCGGAACAGGCGTTCTACATGGCAGGAACCATTGATGATGTGGTTAAGGCCGCCGCGGCAATGAACGCGTAGCAGGGTAAAATGGCAAAGCTTCTTTTTGAGATTGTTACTGCGGAAAGGCTGGTTCACTCCGATGAAGTGGATCTGGTAGTGGTTCCGGGCATCGATGGTGAAATGGCCGTTCTTCCCAACCATGCTCCTATTATGACGATGCTTAAGCCGGGGGAGTTGATAGTTCGCAAAGACGGTGAAGACACTTCCATATTTGTCAGCGGTGGCTTTTTTGAGTTAATGAACAATAAGATTACAATTCTCGCTGATAGCGCCGAACGTGCCGAAGAAATTGACATTGCCCGTGCCGAAGAAGCCAGGAAACGGGCTGAAGGAAGTATCGCAATGCGTGCCGCAACGGGTGTTGATGCGGCCCGCGCCGAGGCAGCTCTAAGGCGCTCAATGATGCGATTGAAAGTGGCCGAGAAGATAAAGTCACGAAGGCGCTCTTAATAAGCGCAGTAAAAGCGATGGGAAAAGCAGAGCTGACCGGCTCTGCTTTTTTTATCTCCACCGCCAGAAGGCGGGAGTCAGTATAGCAAGGACAGTCAGAATCTCCAGCCGGCCTGCCAGCATGCAGATCGAGAGGACAACCTTGCCGGGAGCCGAAATGCCGGCGAAGTTTCCAACAGGGCCCACAGATCCCAAACCGGGGCCACAGTTACCCAGAGTAGTTATGACGGAAGATATTGCCGTGGTAATATCCTGTTCGAGAATTGCCATGATGAGTGTGCCTGTAAAAAGGAATGCCAGATACAGGACAGTGAACCCGACGACTTCTGATATTATTTTTTCTGACATCACTCTGCCTTCCATACGAAGGGGTATTACAGCTTTAGGATTAAAGGCCATGAGTATCTGTCACCACTCATTCAGAGGTTTCCTTATATTTATCGTTGGTCAATCCTCTCTAATCCCCGCCCTGAGATCGGCCTTCGCCTTCATCAACGTGCTGGTAGCACGGGCAATCAGATTTCCTTTTTCATCAGTCACATTACACTCAGTAAAACACACCTTTTGCCCATTCCCAATCACTCTGGCCTCAGCTCGCAGATGTCCCAGCGGGGCCGGTTTGAGGAAACTAACCTTAATCTCCAGGGTAGTACAGGTCTGATTCCCTTGCAGCGTGCTGTGTGCAGCGGCACCGCAGGCACTATCGGCCAGATCACAAATAAGCCCTCCATGCACCAGCCCGAAGGGGTTGGTGTGCCGCTCATCAACATCCATCTCGATCACCGCCCATCCCCGGCTAACCTCGGTGAGGGAATATCCAAGGGTTCGCTCGATGGGAGGGGGTGGGATTTCTCCGTTCACAACTTTTTGCAGGTATTCAGGAATTTCAGCCATAAATTCTTTTTCCTTCTACTTCGTTTCCCGATCACGCACCGGCAAGCCCGTCTCGTTATCCAGCCGTACTGCCAACTTCCCGGCCACAAGTTGTAAGAGTTCCTCACCCAGAAACTCCCGTCTCCAGCCACGCAAAATGCGATGATTTTCAGGCAGGGCAAGCGCATTCTCTTGCACAATTGACGTGATCTCTGCGCGCGTGGCAACAAGGGCCGGATCGATTCCTTCGGCCATGCTTTTGCCTTTCATATAAGCCAGCACCAGATCGACCTGGGCATTGAAATATTCTTTATTCGCTATTGCAGGTTCCGTTGATTCTGGTTTCTCCTTATCTGAAGAGTCACAGCCCTTGATTATTGCCTCCATCATTTTGGGGCCGTACTGGTAAATCATCTCTTCCGTAAGTCCTTCAATTGTCTCAAGTTCCGGAATTACTTGAGGCCTTTGCCTTGCAAGATTGATCAGGGTCTGGTCCGAGATAACCCATGATCTGGGGCAATTTTTCTTGATCGCCATCTCCTCCCGCCATAAGGCTAACTCCCGCAAAACTGATTTATTCCGGGGAGCGAGCCTGTTTACCCCCTTTACTCGCAAAAATTGTTCGTTCGGGTTATTCCATTCATATAGAGCAGGATTGTCGTATTTTGCCAGTTCTTCCTCAAGCCAAGCACTGTGTCCGAGTTTCTCCGTGCGAGAGAGCAGTTCATCACGGGTAGCGGGCAGGTAACGAACGTCATCCAATGCATAATCAAGCTGTTTGCTGGTCAAAGGACGTTTTAGCCAGTCACTCCGCGTTTCGGTCTTGGCCAGCTTCAGGCCAAGAAGCTCGTTCAGCAAGGCGCTCAGGGAAACAGTGGAACTCAATCCGGCAAATCCGGCTGCCAAACGGGTATCGAAAATATTCTGGGGATATGCGCCAGTAGCTCGATGGAGTATGGTCAGGTCCTGCTGGGCATCGTGCAGGATTTTAACTATTTTTTTGTCCGATAAAATGTTACCTAAAGCAGTGAAATCCTCAATTGCAAGCATATCAATTATGAAAGCTTCTTCTCTAGATGAGGCAACCTGAACTATTCCCAGAGTCGGGTAGTAAGTTCGCTCCCAGACAAATTCGGTATCGATAGCAACGCATCCGGCTTCGGCCGCGTGGCTACCCAGTGAGACAAGAGCTTGGGAGGTTTTTATTATGGTTCTTTTCATTTATCTTTGGGCCTCCAGTATCTCTCCCGCTGCTGCCCCCACCTCTTCGATAGTTTGCATATACATCAATTTTACCTGCAAATTTTTTATTCCTTTCATACCGCGCAAGTATTTCCCCATATGACCCCGGAAAGCCTCACAAGCCAGACGTTCAATCTGTGAGCCAGGGTGCTTGCGTAACTGATTCTTTACCGTCATAAGTTCGTAAAGGCCGCGCAGGTGCTCGGTAATCACTTCCAGGCGTTCTTCTGCCGAAGGCGGAGCACATGGTATTCTATCAAAGGCACAGCGGATTTCCCGGAAAATCCAGGGGTTTCCAATGGCTCCCTGCCCGATCATCACTCCGTCCACTCCTGTTTGATCGATCATGTCAATAGCCTGTTGCCCGCTCTTAATTCCTCCGTTACCTATGATAGGAATGGAACGCTCGGATTTAATCTGCCTGAGCGCTTCAAAGTTTACCGGGCCGCTATGTCTTTGAGTGGCAAACCGGGCATGAATGGTGATCGCACTGGCCCCGCCTTCCTCGATGGCCTGAGCCACCTCAGAAATATTGAACTCATCTTCAGAAATCCCGATCCTGGTTTTGACTGTAACTGGCAATGACGTAGCTTTCAGTATTGCCTTTATGATATCCCTGATTTTCTCTGGCTCACGCATCAGGGACACACCCGCCCCCCCGCCGGCAATCTTGCGCACCGGGCAGCCGCAATTAATATCGATCAGATCGAAGCGTCCAAAAGCCTCAATTATTTCGGCTGCTCTGGCAAATGTATCCGGATTAGTGCCATAAATGTGTGCCCCAATGGGATGCTCATGCGGCATGGAATCAAGATAGACCATCGTTTGAGGCAGGCGGCGGCGGATGCCTTCAACCGGGACCATTTCAGTGAAGTTCAGGCTGCTGCCCAGTTTGCGGCAAATGGCACGAAACGGCGGTGTGGTATATCCGGCCATCGGCGCCAGCAGAACGGGAACCTTGATGGTGAGATTACCTATTTTTAGAGGATTAATATTCATATTGGGGTTTTAAATGCGGGCGTTCAGATATGCCTGGGCGGCAGAGAAAATCTGCTCAATCTGCCCCGATTGTGGCAACGCCCTTCTAATTGCATCCAGATATCCCCTTTCGTGAATTCTACGGAAAGTCGGCGGAAAATTGATATCGTATACCCATCCGACCTGGAGCAGCTTGAAATCATTCAGGTTTTTTACATCCGGGTAATTGGCAACTCGGCCAGCCATCAGTTCACGGTAAATATCGGGAGAAATGCCGGGAGTATCGGGAAAATTTTGTAGTAGGACTTTGTTCTCCTTTTTATCTTCCTGACGATAATAATCGGCAAAAACCTTCCAGATATCCAGTTTATCGGCATCGCGAAGCATTCTGCTGAAATGCAGGCAGATTTCCGTTTCGTCTTCCGGCAAATCCCGCCTGTTGTGATATGAAATCGCCCGGAGGATCAAATCCCGATCCGGTTCATCAATGTCCCTTAAAACATTTTTCTCCCGAAGGATTTGTACCCCGAACTCGGCATGATTGACGGATATATGATCAACGAATGTGCCATATTGAGCGAACTGTTCAAAGCGGCCAACATCATGGAAAAGGGCCATAATTTCTGCCAGTTGCAGATCATCCTCACTCATCCCAAGATTTTCCCCGATATACAGAATCTCCCGGCATACTCGCTTAGTGTGCTCTTCCTTCAGGATAATATTCCGGTCAAACTCTTCATCACCTTTCTTGAATGTTGCCACATAATCGACAAACCAGTTTCTGAGCTTTAGTACTAATGCTTTTTCCATACCTCAAACCATTGTAGACTATTGTCACCTCCACATTCAACAAAGCAGCTTCGTTCGCTTGACACACCGAAGGAATCTGGGGTAGATTAGTACTTGGTAAAAGAGGGGCTAAAACCCTAATATTTTTGGAAAAGGGAGTGAAATGGCATACGAAGATATTCTATACGAAGTGAAAGATCATGTAGCCAGGATTACCATCAACCGACCGGATAAATTCAACGCCTTTACCCGCTGGACTCTTTATGAACTGGTTCAGGCATTTGTTGAAGCTGGTGACGATCCCACGGTGGGGGTAGTGGTTCTCACTGGTGCAGGGGAGAAGGCATTTTGCAGCGGTGGAGATGTTGAGTGGGAAGCCAGAGGATTCGGCGGCGGATGGGGGCCAAAGGTTGATATTTTCACTGCTATCGCCACTTGCCCCAAACCCACGATTGCCCGGGTCAATGGGGTTGCCATTGCCGGTGGCAATGTAATGCAGGTTTGCTGCGACCTTTCTATCGCTTCGGAGAAAGCCCGGTTCGGGCAGGCTGGCCCCAGGGTGGGCAGTTTCAATGCCGCTTTCGGCACCAGCTATCTGGCTCGACTGGTTGGCGAGCGCAAGGCCCGTGAGATGTGGTTCCTCTGCCGCCAGTACAAGGCGCAGGAAGCTCTGGAAATGGGGCTCATCAATGCGGTGGTTCCGCCGGAACAGCTCGATGCGGAAGTTGGTAAGTGGTGCGGCGAAATTCTGGCGCTATCTCCATCCGCGCTCACGGCCTGCAAGAACAGCTTCCTCGAAGAAAGCGCTCCATATATTGGCAGGGCCCTCTTTGGCGCTCAATTGACCGGTTTCATCCAGGCAAGCCCCGAAGCCCGGGAAGGGCAGATGGCTTTCGTTGAAAAGAGAAAGCCCGATTTCTCCAAGTTCAGGCAGAAATAGGGGAAGGGCAAAAGATCGGCAATGACGGGGATAGTTGGTTTAGCTTAGGAAAGCTATGCCGGTTATCCCCATCATTATTTTTAAAGAATTGCGATTGAGGTAAGGAAGCGGGAGGTGAAAAATGACGATTAGAATGGCCATAACGGGAGTTATTATTGCTGTTGCTATCATTATGATGCTGATTGCCGGAACTCAGAATGGGAGTTTCTTAACCGGGTTGATGTGGATATGCGCCTTCCTCATTTTGTTTCTCATCCCGCGACTCACTGACTCCGATGAAGACGAGAGGTAAGAATGGATTTCACCTTCACGCCCGAACAGGAAGCTCTCCGGCAGGAATTCGAAGAGTACTTTTCCCGAAAGGAAAAGGACGCCCCTGAAGGATGGTTCACTGCCAAAATAGATTACTGTTACGAACACGATGAGGCCTGGGAATTTCACCGAAAAATCGGCAGGGAGCTGGGCAAAAAAGGATGGCTCTCGCTCCCCTGGCCGGAGGAACTGGGCGGGAAAGGTTTTGGCCAGCTCGAACAAATGATTTTCCAGGAGATTCGGGCATATCACCGCATCCCCGGATTCGATCCCGGGCCGGTGGTTGCCGCTGCCGGGGTGCTGGAACGTGGCACCGAGGTGCAAAAAAGAAAATGGCTCCCCCAGATCGCCAGCGGTGAAAGCACTTGGACGGAAGGATGGAGCGAACCTGATTCCGGCTCCGATTTGGCTTCGATCACTGCCACTACCGGGGTGCTCGATGGCAACGATTGGGTCATCAACGGGCAGAAACTCTGGACTACCGGGGCTCACCGATGCAGCCACATGATCCTGCTGGCACGAACCGACCCCGAGGCTCCCAAGCACAAGGGAATCACCTATTTCCTGACCCCCATTATTGGCAGGCCGGGTATTGAGATTCGGCCAGTATTGCGAATGTATGGCGGGCACTCTTACAACGAAGTGTTTTTCGATAATTTCCGCGTTCCCAGGGAAAACGTCATCGGCGAAGAGAATCAGGGCTGGTACGTGCTCATGGCCGGAATGGATTTCGAGAGAACAGGCGTGGCTTTTGTGGCGGAAACATGGCGCGATTTCGACGAACTGGTCGATTTCATCAAAGAACATGGATTCGATGGCAGGAGTCCCGGCGAGATAGCAGCAGTTCGGCACAGGCTGGCTCAATGTCAGATAGAATTGGAAACATGGCGGCAGTGGGCTTACTACGTCGCCTGGCTGCAGAGCAAGAAGGCAAAAGCAACAGGAGAAGCTTCAGCCGTCAAGAGAGTCGCCTCGGAAATGATGGTGAAGATTTCCCAGACAGGGCTTGAGGTTCTGGGAATGTACGGCCCTCTTAAAAACGATTCGAAGTGGGCAAGGCTGAGCGGCGCATTCGAGTATGCCTGCCAGCACGACCTCGGAATGACCATCGCCGGCGGAACGACGGAGATACAGAAGAACCTGATCGCCTGGATGGAACTGGGCCTCCCGAGAAAATAGCACAATAAAACAATCCTTGCCGGGTCTGTATCCGGCTGCCTCGATGGAATCCACGATCACCTGAACCGCTTCCCTGTTTGCAGGCAACGATGGGGCAAATCCGCCCTCGTCGCCGACTGAAGTTGCCATACCTTTGCTCTTGAGTAAATTTTTGAGTGATTGATAAACTTCCGCCCCCATGCGCAGGGCCGCCGAAAAACTGGGCGCCCCGGCTGGCACCACCATAAATTCCTGCAGGTCAACGGAATCGGCGGCGTGTTTGCCTCCGTTCAGGATGTTCATCATTGGCACGGGCAGAAGCCGGGCCTCCACTCCGCCAAGATAGCGATACAAAGGCTGCTCAGACGAGGCAGCAGATGCGTAGGCAACCGCCAGAGAAACACCGAGTATGGCATTCGCGCCAAGCACCGATTTGTTGGGGGAACTATCGATGACCAGCATGGTGCGATCGATTTCGCCCTGTTCCGAAGCGTCCATACCGATAAGCACGGGGGCGATCTTATCATTGACATTAGCCACCGCTTTCAGGACACCTTTCCCCCCGAAGCGTCCTTTATCGCCATCGCGCAGTTCGATGGCTTCATGGCTGCCGGTGCTGGCCCCGGAGGGGACAGCCGCTCTTCCCATGGTTCCATCGATGAGAAAGACATCGACCTCCACTGTCGGATTGCCCCTGGAATCAAGAATTTCTCTCGCTTTGATCCTTTCGATTTTCATTTTGCCTCCCTTCAGTTTCATCGTTTGATTGCGGCTGCAATTGCCTTTTCAACAGCGTCCCCGGCATTTTCAGCAATGATGATTGCGTCTCTCGTCTTGCCCTGCTGAGCTAATTCCCATGTATGCAATCCGATCACAGGGATGTTATTCTTCAACGCATGACCGATCTCGGAAAGGGTGCCGAATTCTCCATCGATAGCGATCACGGCCTGAGCCGACTTGATGATGATAACATTGCGCATTTCACCCATTCCGGTAACGATGGGAATCCCAACATATTCATTGGCCTCCGCTGCCCTGTTTCCCGGCAGGATACCGATTGCCTGCCCGCCCGCTTCACGGGCACCCTTGCAGGCAGCTTCCATCACCCCGCCGAGTCCACCGCAAATCAGGGTGGCGTTGTGATTTGCCAGTTCCCGGCCAACTTCTTCGGCGAGTCTGGCTATTTTCTTTGAACACTTTCCGCCACCAATTACTGCGATTATCATTGCTGTTTCCTATTGCTTTAAAAAATCCGTCACCAGCCGGTTGAACTCCTCAGGCCGTTGTTTTTGGGGGGCATGCCAGCATCTGCTGAAAATGTGAAGCCGGGAATTTTCCATCTTCGCATGAGCCTGACGGGCCAGACTGGCCGGTATATATCCATCCCACCCACCCCATAATATCAGAGTTGGGGCTTTAATTTCATGCAGTCTGTCCATATAGTTTTCTACCGGCTTGCCGCCGTTGCCGCCTGTCATGAGCGAGAGGAACACATGGTCCCTCCGTATTCGGGCGATAGTGGTGAAAACAGGGAAAAGCAACTTGCCCAGAAATCCGAATTCGGCGCTTAATCCGGCGGTATCCACGAGAACAAGTTTGGTTACTTTCTCAGGGTGTTTAAGGGTAAAATCCAGAGCAATCCCCCCTCCCAGCGAGTGTCCTATAAAGCTGGCTGGCTCAAGCTCCAGCTTTGCCAGCAAATCCTCAAAGAAAGTATTAAAAAAACTTATGGTGTAATCTATTCTGGGTTTGTCGCTTCTGCCATATCCTGCCAGGTCCGGCACATAAACTCGATGATTTCGAGCCAGCGGTTCGAGATTGTCTTTCCACTCGAGATCGCCTGCCACGGCACCGGCACCATGAACCAGAACCAGCGGCGGACCATCGCCGCCCGCCAGATAATGTGTGTTGATATCACCGACTTTTATCCACTTGCTCTCAAATAGCATTTGTTCCAGGTTCTCAGTATCTATTTAGCTCTGGGATGAGAACTCTCGTAAACCCTGCGGACGTGCTCGCTGGTGAGATGGGTATAAATCTGGGTAGTGGCTATGTTGGCATGGCCCAGAAATTCCTGGAGTTCTCGTAAATTCATTTTCCCGCTCTGAAGCAAGTGGGTAGCCACGCTGTGACGAAGGGTGTGAGGGGTGATTTCCTTTTCGATCCCGATGGCTTTGGCGTAACCTTTGAGAATACCCCAGAAACCCTGGCGGGTGAGCCTTTGCCCCCGGCGATTTACGAACAGAGCCGTTTCATTTTTATTGGTGAACAGGGGACGTGCTTCCTCAATGTACGTTACAAGACTTTTGAGGGCCTGTTCGTGGAAAGGAATTATCCGCTCCTTGGAACCCTTGCCAAAACAGCGGACATAACCATCATCCAGATTTACATCACCCAAATTCAGCGATGTCAGTTCGGTTACACGCATACCGGTAGCATAAAGAAGCTCCATCATGGCCTTATCCCGTTTGGCTTCCGGAGCTGATTGACCGGCAGGTTGAGCGAGAAGTTTTTCCACCTGTGCGATGGAAAGCACCCTGGGCAGGGACTGCCCGACTTTGTTGCTGGCGAGATTTTCAGTAGGGTCATCCTTGATAATATTTTCGTGCACCAGAAAACCAAAGAAAGATTTAACTGCCGCCGTCTTACGCCCGATGGTTGCCGGAGCGTACTTTCGTCCTTTCAATTCCAGTAAATAATTCAGCAGCATTTCCCGCTCAACCGACGACCAACTGGCTGGCAGACCTTTTTTGCTTAAATTCGCTTCGATAAAAATGATGAACTGACTAAGGTCGTTCCTGTAAGCCGCCAGGGTATTGGGGGAAAAGCCTTTTTCAACGGAGATGAAATTCAGAAAGGTATCAATCGCCTGCTTCATCGATTTGCTCCTAAAGTATTGAAATTCCCTTTCTTCAAAAGGTGGCAAATAATGGGTGACTGCATTTTAGCATGGGAAGGATTTATTGTAAAGCAAACCGGTTCAGGATTTCCGTTCAGTTTGACAGCCCGATTTAATCTCTATATCATCGGTAGCAGGAATTCATTCAAAAACTAAAGAGAGGATATCATCATGGATTTCGAAACTATTATTCTCACCAAAGATAATCATATCGCCACCCTTACACTGAATCGCCCGGAGAAGAAAAATGCTATCAACGGCACAATGGAGCGGGAACTGGCGGCGGCGCTGGAGGATATAGGGAGGGACTCCGATATTCGGGTGATGGTGCTGAAAGCTGCAGGGGAAAAAGTTTTCTGTGCCGGAGGCGATATTAGCGATACAGGCCCGGAGCGGATGGGCACCACGGCGCAGGAAATCAGCACAGGGCTGCGCAAGTTATACCGGGACGTAATGCTCCCGCTGTATGAATTGAGTATCCCCACCATCGCATCAGTGCAGGGCGCAGCCAGTTCATGGGGATTCGACCTTGTTCTATCCTGCGATCTGAGGATAGGAACGGAAAATTCCCGATTCAATGAAGGATTCACGAAGGTGGGGCTTACCCCGGCCACGGGCGGAGTGTGGCTTCTTCCGCGGGTGGTGGGCCTGCCCAAAGCTGCTGAACTCATTTTCACCGCAGAAATGATCCACGCCAGAGAGGCGGAAAGCGCCGGTATTCTCAATCGGGTGGTGCCATCACAAGAGCTGGAAAGAGAAACAAATGAACTGGCCACCAAAATCGCCCAGATGCCCCCGCTGGCAATCAGGCTCTCAAAACTGCAACTTCGCCGGGGGTTGCAAACCGATTTTTCGGCAGCGCTCGATCTGGCCGCTCAATGTCAGGGAATCTGCATTACATCCGAGGATTCCAAAGAAGCCATCGCCGCCATGATGGAAAAGCGGGAAGCGCAATTTAAAGGGAAATAAATTCAGGAACCTGCGATATTTCCCCCCAGCTACATCTTCACTATGGCTTTGGCCGGGCAGACAAGCAGACACTTGAAGCAACCCTTACACGGGGCAGGCGTTGTCTCTGGTGGTTCGTGAGGTGCATCTTGATGAAGTATCCCCAGTTCACACTCTTTGGCCGCAATGCAAATACCATCAGGACATAATTCAGGATCACACTTGTTATAGTTTACGTAAGCCTTTTGTTTAGCCATGCAAAATTCCTATCGTTCAACACCAGCATTTTAGGATTTTCCTCTAATAATAAGGCTATCACAACTCTCTCGACAATGAAACTTCGTGCGGACCATGACACGGGTAGCGGCAAAAAGTTATAATATAATACTATTCTGTTTTCCAATAGAAAGCTGTCATGAAGATCGAAGAAGTGGCTCAAAACACCTATCGGCTGGAACCGGAAGTTCCCGGAACAAGTCTCATATTCTCGGTATATCTCATAAAGACAGATAGCAGCGTCCTTATTGAACCGGGCCCATCCAGCGCTGCCCCCTTGATTTGGGAAGGAATGGAACAGTTGGGGATGAAAGAGCTTTCATGGATCATCCCTACCCACATTCACATGGATCACGGAGGAGGAGCAGGCACGCTGGCTGAGATGTTCCCTCATGCAAATGTACTGGCTCACCCGTTGAGCGCCAGCCACATTATCGATCCGGCTCGCTTGATCCAGAGCACCCGGGTAACTTATGGCAAAGACTTTGAAAGTATTTATGGGCCGATCATCCCCGTCCCTGAATCCCAGGTAAAGGTAGCCGCTGACGGGGAATTCATCTCCATAGGGGATAGAGACCTGCAAATCATCTATGCACCCGGTCATGCCCCATACCACATTGCCATTTTCGATGGTAAAACCGGCGGGCTTTTCTGTGGTGAAGCGCTGGGAATGGATACCGCTAATCCCCTTCCAGCCGCCGCAGCCCCCAGCTTCGATATGGAAGATTGTCTGGAAACAATGTACAAGCTGAAAGCGCTGGCCCCGAAGCTGCTTTTCTATTCACACGGGGGGATGAGATCAGACCCGGAAAGGCGCATTTCGCAGGTTATGGAAAACACCCGATTATATGGCAACCTGATTCTTGAATCCCTCAGGAAAGATGAGAGCCCGCAAGCGATCAGCCGGAAAGTTATTGAATATGCCTCTGCTCAATTCCCGCCGGAATGGAGAGAGGATATGGTAAAAATATGGATGACCGGCATCGTGGAAGGTTATACCATCTATTTCAAAAACAAAGGGCTGGCGATGAGCAAGCCAATCCAGCACATGAAACAATCGATCAGGGAAGGCAAACACTGGTATAAAGCCCTGCTCGAAGCGATAGGACTTTGGACCGTGCCTGAAGAAAATTTCAATGGGCGCCATTATCAGTACCTCATCGCCGGAGAGGCTTTCGACTGGCTTCTTCTGGCAGAACGTTTGTCCCTTGAACTTGACGGGCTGATACCGGAGGAAGAAAGAATCGCCCTGCTATTTGGCAAACCACCGATAGACGTTTCACCAAAACAATTCAAGGAACTCATCGGAAATGTGAAATACCGCGCTTTGCTTAACTATTTTTACGGTATAACCGTTGAACAGGCCCTTCAACTTGCTATTGAAATGGAAATAGATAAAGAGAATCATGCGGGGGTTCGCCCTCAAGATTCCCGCGATAAGGCATTCCAGCGAATATACGGCACAACTGAAACAGCACTGCTCGACCGCTTTCAGCAGCAAAAAAACTACCCCAAAAGCGATAGCATTACTCTCAGGGAACTCGATGAGTTCACCTACTGGCTCTTCAAGTACCGCTTCGACAAATCCGATAGCGCGCGCGTTGCCAGCGATACCAGAAAGGCCCTGAAACTGCTGGAGGACTGGCAAGTATTGCCCACCGGCCCGGATGAACCATAATCACATAAACATATTTGTCATCTTGGCCTAAGTTCGCTATAATGTTCTCAAATTGAAGGATACTGATTTAAATATAAAATATTATCTTTTTGCATGGTCGAAACCGTAATCCGGCCACCTTCAGGGGTGAACTTTATGGCATTGTGGAGAATATTGACCAGCACCTGCTGGATGCGATCGCTTTCCACATTTACTTGGGGCAGATTATCCTGAAGTGATTTAACTATCTCGATCCGTTTTCGATTTGCCTGCTGTTCCATCATCGAAACACATTCATGAACCAGTGCGTTGATATCCAGCGGGAGGGGGTGAAGTTCCATCTGGCCGCTTTCGATCCGCGAAAGTTCGGTAAGTTCCCTCACCATTTGGGTCATCCGGTCTACTTCGTTATCGATTTTATCGAGAAATGTTTTTGCCATCTCAGGATCGCTCACCAGCCCATCATTCAAAGTCTCTGTAACCGCTTTAATGGAAGCCAGTGGCGTGCGCAGTTCGTGGGATATATTGGCAATGAATTTTTGCCGGGTGGTCTGTAACCGGCTGATTTCCGTAAGGTCCTGAAAGATGAACAAAGCGCCTGCCGCATCGTGATAGGATAGTTTCGAAATGATCATCCAGAGCAATTTCCCGCTGGGGACCTGTTCGATCTGCCTTGATTGTGGCTGGCCGGTTCGTAAATAATCTCTGAAAGCATTATTTACCTCATGATCGGGGATGATCTTCGTAAGGTTAAACCCCGCCGATTTTTCCGGTGAGAAATTGAATAACTTTCCGGCGGCAGGATTTGCCATGACGATGGTTCCTTCCACGTCAGTCATCACCACGCCGTCATCCATGGTGTGCAGGACCGCCAGCAGTTTATTGGTTTCCGTGGATAGATCCCCTATCTTTACATTCAGGTTCCGGGCCATTTCATTGAAAGAGGCCGCAAGTTCGGCGGTTTCATCCCTGGTGTCTATATAGATTTGCTGATCGAGCTTCCCGGCGGAAATTCTTTTGGCCGCTTCGGTGACCAATCGAATTGGTCTGGCCGTCAGCCGGGCGATATAAATCGCCGCTAAAATGGCAACGATCGTGGTAATACCCATCGCCAGCCCGATAGTTTTAATCAACTGATTTGAGGCATCTTCCACTTCGGCGACAGGCAAAGAAACGCGAGCGATTCCCTGAACGCTGCCACCGCTGCCAAATGGTACGGCAACGTACATCATTTTCCCTTGGACGGTGCTGCTGTAGCGTGTGCTGGAACCGATCCCGCCAGACAATGCTTCCTCGATCTCCGGTCTATCAGAATGATTTTCCATTACTACCGGATCTTCTTCGGAATCGCCGAGCACCGTGCCATCGGTGGAAACGATGGTTACTCTGGCTTCGATTTTCCGGCCCAGCGTATTGGCCAGCGCGTCTATTTCCTGCGGATCGGCACCATCGGCGAGGAGGCTTAAGCTCGCTTCGCCAACCAGAAGGGCTTCTCCTTCCAGTTGGGAACGAAGGTCATCGATTCGTTTATCTTCGACAAACGTGACCAGAAAGAACCCGAGGGCTCCCATACTGATGAGTATGAGCAATACGTAGAAGACGGTTATACGCCACTGGATACTGCGCAGCATGCTAACCTTCAAATTTGTACCCGATACCCCGGACGGTTATCAGCCGGCTCGGTTGTGAAGGGTTGGTTTCGATTTTCTCTCGTAACCAGCGGATATGGACATCGACGGTTCGGGTCTCCCCGGCATAATCATAACCCCACACATGTTCAAGTAAAGCATCACGTGAGTATACATGGCCCCTGTTCCGAGCCAGAAAGGCGAGCAGCTCGAATTCTCTGGGCTTCATTTCAACCACCGCGCCTTTGATACTGACACGATGGCGGTTAAGATCAATGGTCAAATCCCCCGCGGAGATAATGTCAGCTATTGCTTCTGATGGCGGCTGAAGCATGCTCATGCGGCGCAGCATTGCTTTAACACGCGCCTTCAGCTCGCGCATGCTGAAGGGCTTAGTCATATAATCGTCCGCGCCCAGTTCCAATCCCAGAACCCTGTCAATTTCGTCTTCTTTGGCAGTGAGCATCAGGATAGGCACGGTCATTTCCCGGCGCAAAATACGGCAGACTTCAAAGCCATCCAGTTCAGGGAGCATGATATCCAGAACGATTAGATCGGGATGCTCGGATCTGGCCAGTTTCAGGGCGGTGACGCCATCGCCGGCAGTGATTACGGAATAACCTTCTTTCTCAAGGTTAAACTGAAGCATCTCCCTTAAGGTTGCTTCGTCTTCAACGACCAGTATTTTGTTTGCTGCCATTTGCTTATTTCCGAGCGAGGTACTGATTTATCCGCGCGCGCAGTTTGGAAGCTTCCAGCCTTGCTGCCGTGGGGAAATCATTTCCTCTGGAGGCATAAATTATCTGGCGTGAACTGGTGATGATGGCCTTTTCGTTATGGGAATCCACCCCGAAACGTACCGCAGAAGCCAGTTCCCCTTTCTGCGGGCCGATGCCGGGGATCAGCAGCGGCATATCCGGGCACAACTCCCGAACCCGCTTGAGGGGGGCAGGCTGGGTAGCTCCTACGACCAGCCCTATATTATGGTTAATGTTCCAATCCGAGGCCTTCATTGCCACTATCTCGAAAAGGGGAATCTTTTCGCCGTCAGGATCCATCTGAAGAAGAAGTTTCTGGAAATCGGGGGCGCTTTGATTCGAAGTGTGGCAAAGTATGAAAACGCCCTTGTCCGCGTAATCCGTAAACGGCTGAACGGAATCGAGTCCCAGATAGGGATTAACGGTAGCGGCATCGAAACCAAAAACATCGAATATGGCATGGGCGTATTTGCGAGCCGTATTGCCGATGTCTCCCCGTTTGGCATCGGCGATAACCGGGATATTTTTCGGGATATGCTGCAAAGTCTGTTCCAGCTTGCTTAAGCCATCAATTCCAAGCGCTTCATAGAAAGCAAAATTTGGTTTGTAGGCGCAAACCAGGTCGCTTGTTGAGGTGATTATCCGTTTTCCCCACTCCACAACATCCACATTGGGCATGAGTTCCGGATCGGGATCGAGCCCGATGCACAGCAGGGAATTGTTCTTTCGGGAAGCAGCCAGCAGCTTTTCGGTGAAATTCATTTTTTTGATATGAATGAATTAAAACATACTGTTAACCATTTGCCAACTTATTGATTGCCACCTCGATTCTGCGCAGACACTTTTCCCTGCCCAGCACAGCCATCGTCTCAAATAATCCGGGGGAGGCGGTGCGGCCGGTGCAGGCCACCCTCAACGGACTGAAAAGCTGCCCGGCCTTGGTTCCCTGTTCTTCAGCCAGCAAGCGCAGCGATCCTTCGAGTGAATCGTGATTCCATTCATTTATAGAAAGGAGCCTTTCCAATCCGGCTTTTAGCGCTTTGAGTGTAGATTCTTTATCCGTCTTTTTGGCGATTAAAAGCGCCGGATCGTATTCGAGTTCATCGCCGAGGAAGAAGAAATCGGCATAGCTGGCTGCTTCTCCCAATGTATTTATACGTTCCTGAATCAACGGGATTACCTGCATGGTGTATTCCTCTGAAATCGGGCGGGGTACCGAAGCCGGCAAGTCGCTTTCCAGCACCGGCATGATCTGTTTAGATAACTCCTCGGCGGGCATTTCGCGAATGTATAATCCGTTCATCCAGTTAAGCTTTTCGTGGTTGAAAATAGCGGCGGTACTGCTGATGCGTTCGATGGAAAAATATTTGATAAGTTCATCCCGGCTGAAGATTTCTGTTTTATCATCGAGCGACCAGCCCAGCAGCGCCATAAAATTCATCATGGCCTTTGGCAGATATCCCTGTTTCTGGAATTCGGTTACTGCTGTGGCTCCGTGGCGTTTGGAGAGTTTCGATTTATCCGGCCCCAGTATCATGGGAAGATGAGCAAAGAGAGGCGGTTCCCATCCCATAGCCCGGTAGAGCAGGACGTGGCGTGGCGTGCTGGAAAGCCACTCATCGGCCCGCATGATGTGCGATATTTCCATGAAGTGATCATCGACGATGTTGGCCAGATGATACGTCGGGTATCCGTCCGATTTGAGCAGCACCAGATCATCGAGTTCGCTGTGATCGAAAGTGATATCTCCGCGGACCAGATCGTGGAAGGTTGTCTGGCCTTCCAGCGGAACCTTGAAGCGAATTACCGGCGTGATTCCCTGTGATTCGTATTCGGCCTGTTGGGCCGGGCTCAAATCGCGGCAGTGCCGGTCGTAAGAACGCCCCGATTCCTTGCGTTCGACCATCTCCCGGCGCATTTGATCGAGCCGTTCCGGTGAGCAGTAGCATTTGTAAGCGTTCCCGGTCTCGAGCAACTGCCGGGCGTATTTCTGATATAAATCGAGACGTTCCGACTGGAAATACGGGCCATAATCGCCGCCGACCTCCGGGCCCTCATCCCAGTTCAGTCCGAGCCATTTGAGGCTGTTAAGGATGGCTTCCAAAGCGCCTTCCACCTTTCTGGATTGATCGGTATCTTCGATGCGCAAAATGAATGAGCCGCCGCTGTGGCGGGCAAAAAGCCAGTTGAACAGGGCGGTCCTGATATTTCCGATGTGAGGGTATCCGGTCGGGCTGGGCGCAAAACGCACCCGTACTTTTTTTTCAGTCATGTTTCTCCATTGATTAATTACCGGGGTAATTGTATCACATAAGTATCGGCGAATTTATCGGGGATTCCCTGCCGGTGGGAGTCTATTGCTGCCCATAAAAATGGGATCAGGCAGAGAACGCTGCAAATGATGTAGCCAAGGTATCGAAGCATGGCTTTTTCGGCGGTGATTTCTGATTCTGCTACCGGAACCACTTTGATTCTCATGGCCATATTGCCCGGGGTCTGCCCTCTCCAGACCCAGAATCCGACGAAGTAGGCCCCTGCGATGAGAATCAGGAGTAAACCCCCTGTTCCCACGAACCACAGGCCCACTATATCCGGTTCATTGGAAAAGGAATTGACCCACCAGTACCACGGCTGAATCAGGCCGAAGGCGATCAGCGGGGCGAGGCTCGATTGAATAATTGCCACGATCAGGGCATCGATCAGCCAGGCAGTAAATCGTGTCCAGAAACCAGCATATTTCATAGCGTTCCCTATTCTAGCATTATCGGGAAGGAGAGTCTATTGAGGCAGCTTTTCATAGTCCTTGACAAAGGCAGGCTCAAATTGTAAGTTTAGGTGGAGCATTGAGCAAGTTGATTTGTTTTTTGGAGGATTTAATATGGCAGAATCCGTAGTGACGGAAGAGATGAAAGGCTGGCTGAATAAAGAGCTTAACCGGGTCGAATTCGATGTGGAAAAGGTATTGCTGCGCCGATATACCGAAGCGATTGAAGACCCCAATCCGAGATGGAAAAAGGTCGTGCCTCCAAATATGTTCACTGCCATTTTCGCCGAGGGCGGACTGGTGCAGTATCCCTTCAGGACGCCCCCCAAACTTCTTGATGGCGGAGGCGAATGGGAATTCTTTGCCGAAGCCCGGCTGGGGGATACGCTGACCGGTGTTCGTAAAATCGTGGAATACAAGGAGAAAGAGGGGAAACTGGGACATATGCTGTTTGTTATCCGGCAAACTGAGTGGACCAATCAGCGTGGTGAACTGGTGGCCCGGAATAAATCCACTTCGATCCTTTATTGAACCGGAGGAATCGTCAATGAGCAAGCAACTCTATTTTGAAGATGTTAAAGAGGGAACTGAAATCCCGACTATTATAAAGAATCCCACCACGATGCAACTGGTAAAGTTTGCCGGGGCTTCGGAGGATTTCAATCCCATCCATTATGATAAGGACAAGGCACTGGCGGATGGTTTGCCGGGCGTCATAGCGCACGGAAGGTTGAAGAACGCCTTTCTGATTCAGGTGCTGACCGACTGGATTGGCGATGAAGGCTGGCTGAAGAAGATAGCTATTCAGCATCGGGGAATGGATCAGCCTAGATTCTTGGCCTCCTCGAAAGAGGATGCTCTGTCCAGCTTGCACACTCCAAGAAGATCGGTCAGTGTTTCAAGGATATCTTTCTCGTCATCTACAATCAGGACTTTTTACCCGGGAATTACTTTGGCAGGAACCATTGTATCTTCCCCATTTCACCATGAATAGGCCGTTCCCAGCCCTCAGGATCGATCTCGAATAGATCGCTCCCGTTACGTTGTGCGATGAGGTGCCTTCTGTACCTCTAATTGAGCTGCTCCCAACTCCCCTTAGGGGAAGGGAGTGTGTTTCATTCTCATCAATCCCTAAGCTAGGGAAGCTACACTAAACTAACCCCGTTTCGCTTAACGGGTTACCTTCAAGGAATCGCTTCGGACTGAATATAGACAGATCCAAACTTGGAGATATTCCCCTTATTAGTTCTGAAAGATAGCGGCCAACCGCCGGACCCTGCTGGAGCCCGTGCCCGGAAAAGCCATTGGCGAGATAGAGTCCCTTCAGTTCCGGCCACTCTCCCAGAAAAGCATTCCCATCCCAGGTGTTGATGTCGTAAAGCCCCGCCCACCCTCTTACCAACTTAAGGGTATCAAAAGCAGGCACACGCTCGGCCAATTCGGGCCAGAGAACCTCCATGAACCTTTTATCATCCCAGACGAAATCGAACCCCACAGCATCAGTAGGCATCGCCTTCCCTACAAAAAGCAGGCGGCCGATTTCGGATCGAAAGCAGAATCCGTTTGGAAAAACGGTCAGAGGCAACGGCCTTTCCGGTTTCACCGCGGTATCCGCCGCAAAGACCTGACGCATGGTCGGCTCTATGGGAAGTTTTATACCTACCATGGGCAGAAGCTTTGTAGCCCATGCGCCTGAACAATTGACGACAGCCCCCGCCTTAAGCTCTCCTGCTGATGCTAGCCTTACCCCTTCAACGCGTCCAGGGCCACGGAGTATCTCGTTCACTTCGTCCTTGATGAAGGTTGCCCCGAGAGAGGACGCCTTCCGTCGATAACCCTGTAGTAAATCATTGCCATCCAAATACCCCTCATTACGGCCATAAGTCCCAGCCGCGATTCCAGAAAGATCATAGAGAGGGAAACGCCGTTTGATCTCCGCAACTGAAAGCCATTCCACTTCGCAACCAAGGCTTTCCTGCATCTTGAAAGCCTCCCTCGCCACAGGGAGTTCCTTGTCACCCACGAGAAATAGATTTCCTTCCCGATGCCATGAAAGGGGAGTTTCCTCTCCGTCCACTTGCATGTGCTTCCCGAAGTTTTCCAAGAAGTTCATCGCATACAGGGATATCTGCACATTCTCTTTCAAGCTGAAATGAATACGAACATTGCCCCAGGAGAGGGTAGTCGATGCCTGCGCGTAGGTAGGGTCTTTTTCAACCACAACAACCTTGAGACGACGGTCACCGTGCAACAAGTTATAGGCGGTGGACATTCCCATGATGCCACCACCCACGATGGCTGCGTCATACGTCTGCATACCCATGTCGTTTCCTCCACTCTCTTTTCAGAGCTTCGTCAGTCGAGACCGCTTTTCTTCTTTTGTAAATTAAAGGTCTAAGCCAACCCGAAACCCACTGGCAATCGCCTGCCTTACCCTGCCTGGCTCCGCACAGTCTCCTATGAAATAAGCATCGACTCCAGCTTGATTGAATTGTTTCGCGAACTGTTCGTTTGCTTTCACTCCTAGAGTCAATACCACAGTGTCTGCATCAACTCGCTTTTCCGAATGGTCTTCGGCAATGACAACCCCCTTGTTGTCAATTTGTAATACATGGTCCGCTGTTTCAACTCGTACAGCGTACTTTTTCATCTGAGCTAGGAAAATCGCTCTTATCGTCAATCCGGTGTCAGATAACAAGGTGTCGCTTTTCTCAATGATTGTAACCTTTTTACCCGATTCTGCCAGGACGATCCCCAACTCGCACCCTGCAAAACCACCACCAATTAGAACCGCGTTCCTGCGGATAGGGAAAGGGAACCTCAGAAACCACTTCATCACGGGTGGGATGTAAACATATTGCAGGACGTAGGAGGCGATGGTCCAAAGGGCCCGTGTGAGGCCTTTGCTTCTGTCCGGTACACGCCCCTCCAGGATTTTGAAGATATCACTAATAGTGACAACATTATCCCCTTCTACACCGGGCACATGCAAGGGTACGGGGCTTCCGCCTGTAGCAAACACAACGGCATCCGGTTTGTCTCGTTTAAGGGCGTCTGAAATCAGCTCCGTTTTCATCTTCCGGATTACCCCTGTTTTCTCAAGTTCCTGCATCAAATGCTGCCTGAGATCGATCAGCGCGGGATTCAACACGGATGCCAGCACCAACGCCCCACCAAGCCTTCCCGTCTTTTCATATAAAGTGACCTTATGCCCTCTCAGCGCCGCAACCCGAGCCGCTTCCATACCTGCGGGGCCACCACCCACCACAAAAATTCTCTTCGCTTTTTCAGCAGGTTTATCAATCCACTCTAGCTCGCGGCCCGCGCGTGCATTCACGGAACATTCCATGGGACCGCCCGCCCTTACGGTATCAATGCATGCGAGACAGGTGATACATGGCCTGATGTCCGAGAGTCTCCCCTGCTGCACCTTATGGGGAAGCTCAGGATCCGCAATCAGTGCCTTCCCGATAGCGATGAAATCCGCTTTATGGTCTCTCAGTGCTTTTTCTCCCGCTTCCGGACTGATGCGGCCAACAGTGATCACCGGCACGTCAACAATACTCTTGATACCTGCTGCCAGATGAACGAGACGTGCATCCCTCAAGGGCCTTTCGGCAAGCGGTGTTGGCGCTCCGTCATAATCCACGTAAACGTGGATAGCGTCAGCCCCGGCCTTCTGCGCTATGAGAGCTATCCTTTTCGCTTCATCGATTGTGAGACCATTCTGTACGGAATCTTCTTCCATGCCATTGATACGGCACCAAACCGGATAGCCGGCACCCATTCCATTTTTTACTGCCCCAATGACTTCCCCGAGCAGTCTTGCCCGGTTTTTCAAATCGCCCCCGTACTCATCCTGCCGGCCATTTGAAGCAAGAGACAGGAACTGACCAATGAATGCCGCCGTAGTGGCGCCTATCTCTATGGCATCGAAACCAGCCTGACGGGCGCGCTTCGCTGCGACAACAAAAGAATCAACAACCTCGTTTATGTCGGTTTGTTTGGCCTCTTGGGGCATTTCCATTCCTGCAGCAGGAATTGGAGACGGGCCAAGGGGTTGAAACCCGGATACTGCCGATGGTGATCTTCTACCCCCGTGGTTCAATTGTATAGCTGCTTTTGCTCCGTGTTTGTGGATAGAGGCGGCAAGCTCACTCAAGCCCATGAGATATTTGTCGTTATCAATACCAACTTGGCACTCGCGGATTCGCCCTCTCATATGAACAAACGAAGGTTCCACAATGATCAAACCAGTCCCGCCCATTGATCGCGACTCATAGTACCCTTTCATGCGTTCGCTCACGTGGCCCTCACTAGTACTGTAATTGGTCAGCATGGCGGGCATAATGATGCGATTTGCGAGCTTTAATTGCGATATGTTTCCGGGCTCGAACAACCTCTTAAATGTTCCGCCGTTGCGCATTTATTGCTCCAATAACCAACCGATGTTTTCTCACATTGTTTTCCAACGATATCTATTTAACACACCCATAAGTTACTGCTGCTTCATGCCTAGGTGTTATCGGTGCTGGCCTTGCTCGCTTTCTTCCAACTGACCTCTTCGTCGAAAACGACAGGCTTGTTTTCAATGGCAAAACAAGTCCATCTGGGCTTCGACCGACCGTGATCCAAATTGGTTCTAACGAAAACCTGCCGGAGCCACCCATGTTTGTCGATCTTTACGGACAGAGCACCCGCCCCCACCCCATGAATCATACTGTTTGTCTTTGAAGCTCACTCAACCAGTGGTGAATAGATAACCCCATTGCCTTACAACCACTTAGAAACTTTATCCGCCCAATACGATATGATGATGTCCGCCCCTGCCCTTTTAAAGCTGGTCATAAGTTCTAATGCACACTCTTTTTCGCTCAAATTGGCCTTCTGACTCCCAAAGGCTATCATTGCATAATCGCCGCTGATGCTGAAGGTTGAAACGGGGACAGAAAAACTGGTTTTGACTCGATAGATCATGTCAAGATAGGGAACGGCTGGCTTGACGTTTATCATATCAGCGCCTTCAGATACATCAAGCCTTGCCATTCTTAATGGGTCTTCGGAATTTGCCGGATCGTTATAATAAACTAGCTTATCGTATGTATAGCTCCCTCCTGTTTGGGTAATGCCCGCACCGGGAGCATAGAAAGCCGAATTGAATTTGATTGAACTCATGATTAACGCATCATGATACCCGGCGGCATCTAGCGCCTCTCGTGCGGCTTTCACCCTGCCGTCCACCATCGTTGCATTGCAGAAGATATCTACACCGCATTTGGCCCATTTCACGGCTATTTTCCTAATGCTCTCCAGCGTAGGCGCGTCCATGATCTTCATATCCTTGTCCAATACCCCGCCAATTTGATGATCCGTGAAATACCCCAGATAGGAATCGCCAATGATAATCATCTTGTCGCCTAAGGCACTTTTGATTCCCTCGACAACCCGCGGCACAACTCCATCATCAGAAAATGCGTCACTTGCTTTGCCATCCCTTTTTTCCTTTTTGGGTACGCCCATGATGTAGAGGGAATGGATGCCTACATCAATGAGTTCCTTTGCCTTTTGAATCGCCGCTTTTATAGGAAATCTGACTATTCCTGGCATGGTCTGGACAGCAACGGGGGTGTCAATATTTGCATCAACGGACATCGGGTAAACCAAATCATCAAGGCTCAACTGGTTTTCTCTGACCATTCTGCGCACAAATGTATTTAATTTCAGTCTCCGAGTTCTCGTATTCATAAAATTCTTAACCCTCCGTTCTTTATGCATGTCAACGATCAGCGTCTTCGCATAATAACCATAGACAGCAAGAGACTTATTCTCCTGACTCTCCTAAAACCCCAAGCACGAGGGAAACCACAGTCAAAGTGGCCGCTATCTCCGTCAACGAAAGGAATTGGCCATGCCTAACAGCCAACTCCTTTCGTTGAGACGAATCCGCTGATAACGAATGCCTTAAAATGTTTAACGACCATGAGCGCTTCTTTACTTCTTGTACTTTGCAA
The DNA here is from genome assembly GCA_041300025.1 of Dehalococcoidia bacterium. Taxonomy (GTDB): domain Bacteria; phylum Chloroflexota; class Dehalococcoidia; order SZUA-161; family SpSt-899; genus JBGLNL01. Next base: position 1,030,387 of record JBGLNL010000001.1, read on the forward strand.
GCGCTTGTCCAACCGCTTTATTGCCAGCCATGACTAGTTGACGGTAATCCTCTCCAGTGACAAAGCTGCGTTGAAAGTTGGTCTTTTCGCAAGCCTCTTTGAACTCCTTGCTGTCCCATGCGATCTTGATTGCGTTAAGTAATTTATCATATACGGTCTTGGGTAGTCCCTTCGGTGCCATGATCCCCTCGTATGCCTCGGTCATGCCTGCCACACTAAAGGTTAACCCAATGTCCTTCAAGCAGGGTACATCAGGAAGGGCGGCCAAGCGCTTTTGTGAAAGGATGAGGAGAGGTCTGAGCGTCCCTGCTTTTATATGAGGAAGTGAATTCTCCGTGAGAGAGCCGAAGTCAGCGTGTTTTCCCAAAAGTGCTGTTACCACGGCCGCCTCACCCTTGTAAGGAACGTGTTCCCACTTGGCCCCAGTGTAAGTGATGATCTCCTCTGTGGCCAAATGCGCACCCGAGAAGTTACCCCAGGTCGCCAATATCAATTTCCGTTGATCGCTTTTTGCGTAAGTCAGGAGATCCTGGATAGTCTTAAAGGGTGAATCGGCAGGCACCCCCACCATTACCGTGATGTCGTATAATTTTGCAAGGTAAGTGAAATCTTTGGCGATGTCGAATTCTACTTTTTCAAAATGCGGCGCACTCGTTAAGGACGAATAATCGGGAACTGTTAAATTGGAAAAATGCCCCACTGATATACTTGCACTAGTTGGCTCGAATGTGGCAGAAGCAAGGCTAATTCATCCTGGCCATGCCATCAGTTTCACGGCCGAAAATCCCGTTCCCTTAATAGAGGTAGATTCCAAGCGAATACGCCAGGTTATCAACAACCTGATTGATAACGCAGTTAAGTACTCTGAAAAAGGAACAGCTATAGCCATAAAGGTGACAGCGTCAAGTAATGCAATTACCATAAGTTGCAGTGACACGGGTATAGGTATCCCTGAATATGAGTTCGGAGCAATATTTGAACGCTTATACCGAGTTAAACAGGATAAAATGGGAAGACCGGGTGTAGGGCTTGGACTTGCTATATGCAAGAAATTGATAGAAGCTCATGGTGGGCAGATATGGGTGGAAAGTGAAGTCGGAAAAGGCAGCACCTTCTACTTTACTCTTCCGGCCGAAACTTCGGGAGGATGATAGACAATGGAGAACGCAAAAAGAGCGACCATTCTAGTAACGGAGGATGATATTCCAATACGCCAGTTTATTTCATGGATGCTTGAATTGGAAGGATATCAGGTGATTAAAGCTGAAAGTGGTGAAACAGCGTTGTATCTGCTGCATAAGCTGGCTGTTGACCTGGTTATAATGGATCTCAGGTTGCCTAACATAGATGGTCTCACGGTTGTTCGGAGGATGAGGAACGACCCTGAGCTTGCCCAAATACCTGTGTTAGTGATAAGTGCTACGGCCACTGAACAAAAAAGGGAAGAAGCAATGAAGCTGGGTGTAGTAAAATACTTGGTGAAGCCCCTTGGTGTAGACGAAATATCTAAAGCTGTATATCTCACTCTGAGAAAAAGAGGAGTATACGTTCATGCCAATAAATGAAGCGTATATCATGGTAGTCGATGACGAACCACGTCTGCTGCACATGATGGAGATGATACTCGAAACCCAAAACTATCGAGTGGGTATGGAAATGAATGGTAATGAAGCACTGGCATCCATTAGCATGGAAATACCGGACCTTATCATACTGGATCTTAAAATGCCCGGCATGGATGGTTACACGGTGTGTCAGCGTGTCCGCGAGTTTTCCCAAGTGCCAATCATAGTTGTCACAGCTACCGGAAATGACGAAACGAAAGTCAAGCTTCTGGATGCCGGAGCTGACGATTACATTACCAAGCCTTTTTCCGCAGATGAATTTACGGCGCGAGTAAAGTCGGTTCTGCGCCGTACAAAGCTATGGGAAGAAAGGCCTGAACCAATATTCCAGCTAGGAGATCTTGTAGTAGATTTTGCCAGACATCGGGTGATGATCAGAGAAGAGGAAATCATGCTCACGGCCGTGGAATACACACTCCTTTCATACCTGGCTCGTAATGCCGGCAGGATTCTAACACCTGATCAAATACTCCAATCTGTTTGGGGAGACGAATATATAGGTGAAAGCCATATTCTAAGGGTAAGTATGACTCGATTGAGACGCAAATTGGGGGATGATGGTAGGCACTCACAGTATATTCGGACGAGAACCGGCATAGGATATATGATGGAAAAAAGAATAGAATCAAACTGACAGCCTTAGGAATTGTCCACGAAATCCAAAGAGCCTCACTAAAAGATGAGGCTCTTTTCTTATATCCGGTATTTGGCAGCAATCAAACCCATTATATAATGGTATTCCTAAGGAACCTCTGATCAACCCCCTGTACAGGCTGTCCGAAAAGAGGGCAGGATTTTCCCCTCTTGAGAGGGGATTAAGGGGTGTGTTCAGGCTGTCCGAAAACTCCCATGTATGTCATTCTGAACACAGTGAAGAATCTTTTTTGAAGCTGGTCCCCGGAGATTCTTCGTCATAAATTCCTCAGAATGACACGTTTTTTGATATTTTCAGATAGCCTGCAAAAAGGGAGTTTGGGAATACAAGTGGGTTGAAAAATAGTTTTCAGACGGCACGGACTCATTTCAACATTGAATTAAACCCCCGGCTAATTCTGTTATGCCTTTGTAACACCGTTCAGGCACTTTGTTATTTGGTTGAGACTTCCCTCTCATACACTGAAGATGCTCCCTGATAGAGGTTAAAAATATTCAATGGAACATTCATAAATCGATCCGATTCAGACCAATTAAGCAAAGCGGGCCTCCTCTATTTGGAATTAAACAATCCTCTGCAATGGCCCAGTCAACTATAGTGACTAGCGGTCTTAATAAGAAGTGAGGTAGGACGGATAACTCTTTTGAAATGCCTCTATCAGGGAGTCGCGATTAAATTGCAATATTTGTTTCTCTTACGAAAAGAATGGGGCATCAGTAAAGGACATGGATTCTACTTTAGTGTGTTGTCTTGCAAATGATTGGGCATATCTTGTTTGTGCTGAGCTTGTCGAAGCATGGATTCGTTCCCCTTCGACAAGCTCAGCACAAACGGGCTAATATTCTCAATAAGAGATTGAGCCAATGCACAGAAGTATTTGGGACAGTACCCTAGCTTTGGGAAAGGAAGATTAGCGATGATACAAATACATCCGGAACTGTTAAAGGAAATCGATCGCGTATTGGAAGATTACCAATTCACTGATAATAATACCGTTAATCAGCGGAAAGATAAGGATTCAAATAAAAAATTCGGTAAATGGATAGGGAGGAAAAATGCAGACACAATCGATAAGCCAAACAAGTAAATGTATACACCACTGGAAGATCGAACCCCCGGAAAAAGACACAAGCGAAGGAATTTGCCTGAAATGTGGCGCTACACAAATATTCCCCAACCAGTTCTCTACCGTTTTGAGAACGGACCTGTGGGCACAAACCGATTCAATGAAAATGGGTTATGCATTCTAGAAAACCCCAGAGGGACACTTTGTGAATAACATTTTCAGCATACAAAATTGCTTGATCTATAAGTGACGGAGGCCGGGGGGACACCCCCCATCCGCACGCCACGGCGCATCTATAGACCTAGGCGGACCGAAGTCACCACTTATTCACAAGGTTCCTTAACTCCTCAAATATTGGGAAATTTAAAGTAGGATCATATGAACATGGTAAAAAAGAGAAAGCAATCTCCAATGACATGCACCGCCAATACCATGAGTAAAAGGACCAGCGATGCTCTCAATGTGGATGCCAAACCCCAAGTATCACAAGGCGGCGATGTAACAAAAGAGCGCAAGAGGTTCGAAGAGGAGCTTCGAGAAAGTGAAGCGAGGTTTCGTGATGTCGCGGACCTTATGCCCGAACCATATTATGAGCTGGACCTTGATGGTAACTTCACATTTGCCAGCCGTAGCGCCTTCGAAAAGTTCGGTTACACCGAAAGAGATATGAATAAGGGCATTCATTTTCTCAACATCTTGTTGCCTGATAGTCATGATATAGCGCTGGAGCGAATGAATGAGATCAGAAACGGAAAGCCTTCTCAAATCCGCGAATTCACCTTAAAAAGAAAAGATGGAACAACCTTTCCCGCATTGGTTCATCTAAATCCCATAGTAGGAAAAGAAGGTCTGAAGGGTTGGCGGGGAATTATGGTTGATATCTCGGAGCAGAAGAAGGCACAAGAAGCTCAACAGAAAGAACAGAAGCAGCTGCAAACAATAATTGATACGATAATTGATGGCCTCTACGTGACTTCATTTGAAGGCTATTTGTTACTAGCTAATGATGCCGCTGCCCGGATTCTCGGATATCAAACGAAAGATGAAATCATCGGATTGGATGTTATCCATTTTATTGCTCCTTCTGACCAGCAACGAGTTGTTAATGAAGCATTACATGCATATCGGGAAGGAAGGTCTATTGAGCGATTGGATTGCCGTTATTTGACGGTGGATGGTAGAGAGATAGAAGGTGAGTTCAGTTGTGCGCCGATTCTTGATGTCTTGGGGATGGCCACTGGCTGGGTTATTGTGTCTAGGGACATAACCGAGCGCAATCATGTGGCGGAAGCACTACGGCAAAGCGAAGAGAAGTACCGTCTGCTTGCTGAGCATATGGGAGATTTCGTCACCCTGACAGACTTAAAGGGTGTTATCACGTATGCCAGTCCATCGCATAGAAAACTTGGTTACGCACCGGATGACATTGTGGGAAAAGGCGGGGGTGACCTGGTACATCCGGAAGACTATTTACGCCTGGCTAACGAATTGACCCAATATTATAATTCTGAAACGATCACAAAAACGATTGCAACAGATGGTATCATTCCTGAAACGAGATTGCACTACCGTGCGCCTGACATCTGGGGGAACATCCATTATCTTGAAGCTGTAACTACCCTCATTATCGATCCATCCGGAAAAAATCATCAGGTGCTGCATATTTCTCGAGATGTAACACAGCAAAAGCTTGCAGACGAAGCTTTGAAAGTAAGCGAACGTAAGTATAAATTGCTGGCGGACAACACAGCCGATTATATCGTTGTAACCGACCTTGAGGGAAACATTCAATATGCGAGTCCGTCGTTCTGGAAGCTTGGGTACGAGCCAGATGATCTAATCGGCGAATCGGCACTTCCTATGATTCATCCCGATGACCGTCTTGTTATTAATGCCAAAGTGCCTGACCGCATTGAGATATCAGAAAAAACGAATCTCGACTTCAGAAATGAAATCAGGATTTTCGATAAACAGGGGAATATACATTATATCGAATCATCCAGCACCCGATTCCAAAGCATTGAAGATGATACCGACAGGGTTTTGACCGTAGCCCGGGATGTAACCGAACGAAAGCAAACTGAGCAACAGCTCGAAAAATATCGGCAACACTTGGAAGAGATGGTTGAGGAAAGAACAGAAGAAAATAGCGCCCTTACACGACAACTGGAGTTCATCATCGGAACTACGAAGACAGAGCTTGATATCATCGATGCTGACTTCCGTATTCGCTATATTGATCCAGAATCGTTAAAGAACTATGGGAATCCCCAGGGAAAACGATGCTATGAGTATTTCATGAATTCTTCAACTGTTTGCCAGAGTTGTGGGATTGTTCAAGCACTGCAGACAAAGGAAGCCTTTGTTACAGAACAAAGCTTTCCTTTAAAAGGTGACTCTACCTATCAAATCAAGTCAATGCCATTTCAAGACAAAGATGGTGAGTGGCTTGTTGCACAAGTCAAGGTAGATATCTCCGAACGCAGGCAAATGGAGGAAGAACTCAGGAAAGCAAAGGATTCGGCTGAAGCGAGCGTAAGTTGGATGCGAGCGGTATACGAACAAGCCGCCGATAGTATTTACGTTGTTGATACCAAGGCTCGTATCAGATATGTGAACCCGAAGGCTTGCCAGGAACTCGGTTACACCAGGAAAGAGCTTCTCACGATGACTATTGCGGATATCGATCCCGAATTCCAGTCAAAAGAAGAAGAGAAGTGTTTCTGGGAAACGATGCCAAAAGATAAGTCCTTTAAGTTGGAAGTGAATCTTAACAGAAAGCAGGGAAGTAAAGTTCCTTTTGAAATCGTATTTAGCCGCGTCGATATTCTAGACGGCACATATTTGGTAGGTATCGGTCGAAATTTGGAAGAGAGGAAGAAGGCTGAGGAAGAGCTATTAAGAGCGAACATCGAGTTCGCCAGAGCGGATCGAATGAAAGATGAGTTCCTTGCCAATATGAGCCACGAACTGCGTACGCCTCTGAATGCTGTCATGGGTATGTCGGAAGCATTGCAGGAGGAAGTATACGGTTCCCTTAACGAAAAACAGATGAGGTCATTGAAGGTTATTGAGGAAAGCGGCGGTCACCTGCTTGAACTGATAAACGACATCCTTGACGTAGCAAAAATCGGCGCCGGCAAGCTGGAAGATCAACCGGATACTGATCGATAAGGCAGGCGAGGGCAGGACGGTGGTCCGCCTCAAAGGTGGCGATCCGTTTGTGCTCGGAAGGGGGGGTGAGGAATGTGAAGCGCTTGCTGCCAGCGGCATACCCTACGAAGTGGTGCCGGGTATTTCTTCGGCCATTGCCTCGCCCGCTTATGCCGGTATCCCGGTAACGCATCGGCAGGCGGCCTCTTCTTTTGCCGTTATCACCGGCCATGAGGATCCCACTAAGGATATTTCCAGCATCAACTGGCAGAATCTTGCTACCGGTGTTGATACCCTCGTTTTCCTGATGGGAATGGGCAATCTCCCTTTGATTTCCCAAAAACTGATCGAATGTGGCCGTGCTCCCGATACACCGGTGGCGCTGATTCGCCGGGGGACAACGCTGGAGCAGGAGGTTATCACTGCCACTCTTTTGACCGTTGCCGGCAAAGCAGAGGAAGCCGGTTTCGAGCCGCCGGTGGCCATCGTAGTGGGGGAGGTTGTTAATCTCCGGGAGAAACTAAAGTGGTTTGAGAATCGGCCGCTTTTCGGTAAACGGGTGCTGGTCACTCGGGCACGTACTCAGGCCAGTAATTTGAGTAAACTTCTGGCTGAACGCGGCGCGCAGCCAGTCGAACTGCCGGCCATAGAGATTCAGGATTTGCCCGATACTACTCAACTTGATCAGGCGATTCGTGATATCCCCGGATTCGACTGGGTGATTTTCACCAGCGCTAATGGGGTTGAAGCGGTCTGGAACCGACTGGTGGCTTTAGGCAGGGATGCCCGGCAATTCGGATCGGTCAGGATTGGCGCCATCGGCCCGGCCACTGCTCTGGCTCTGGCCGAAAAGGGACTCTACCCTGATTTCATGCCGGCAGAGTACACCAGCGAAGGTATTTTAGAAGGTCTTTCGGGCCGCGATATTAAGGGACGCCGCATTCTTCTGCCTCGGGCGGATATAGCCCCCAATGACCTTGTGGCGGGACTTGCCAGATTGGGTGCGGAGCCTTTTGAGGTCACCGCGTATCTGACCAGGTCTCCTGCCGAAGTCGCCGAAAAAGCGAGGAAAATGCTGCTTGGCGGCGAGATCGATATTATAACTTTTACCAGTTCTTCCACGGTGACCAATCTGATTAATGCTCTTGCCGATGACCGGCAGGCGGTGCAAAATGCCATGATTGCCTGCATCGGCCCGGTTACGGCTGCCGCTGCTGAAAAAGCGGGCCTCAAGGTGGATATCGTGGCTGATGAGCAAACCATTCCCGGTCTGGTGGCTGCAATTGAGAATTATCATTCTTCTTCGTCCGGGGGAGGAAGCTAGTGGGATTTCACCCTCACCTGACCTCTCCCCTCAAGGGCGAGGGATGCAAAATTGGAGTGTTTTATGGCTAATTTCCCTCAAAAACGACTGCGCCGATTGCGCCGCACTGAACCCTTGCGAAAACTCGTTCGGGAGACAACTCTAGGTATAAATGATCTCGTCTATCCGCTTTTTATTACTTATGGCAGGAATATCAGAAATGAAGTCCCTTCAATGCCGGGAATCTTCCGATTCTCGGTCGATTTGCTGCCTGGGGAAATCAATGAAATTATTCAACTTGGCATTCCGGCGGTTATTTTGTTTGGTATTCCGGAAACCAAGGATGAAACCGGTTCTTCCGGCTATGCTCCCGAGGGAGTTATCCAGCAGGCTATAAAGTCGATTAAAAAAGCGGCTCCTGATCTGCTCGTAATCACCGATGTCTGTTTGTGCGAATATACCAGTCACGGGCATTGCGGAGTGATAAAAGACGGTGAAGTCGATAACGACGCGACTCTAGATTTCCTTTCCCGAATGGCAGTTTCCCATGCCAAAGCGGGCGCTGACATTGTGGCTCCTTCGGATATGATGGACGGGCGGGTCAAAGCCATTCGGCAGGCGCTGGACGGGGCCGGGTTCGAGCAGACCCCGATACTTTCCTATGCGGCCAAGTATGCCTCGGCTTTTTACGGGCCTTTCCGCGATGCCGCCGGATCCGCCCCGCAGTTTGGTGACCGGCGTTCTTATCAGATGGATCCGCCGAACGTGCGGGAGGCCATGCGGGAAATTGAGGCAGATATTGAAGAAGGCGCTGATATGGTGATGGTCAAGCCGGCTCTGGCCTACCTCGATGTTATACGCCGGGCCAGAGATACGTTCAATTGCCCGCTGGCGGCATACAATGTCAGCGGGGAATATGCAATGGTTAAGGCTGCTGCCCAGAATGGTTGGGTTGACGAACAGCGCATCGTCATGGAGATTCTAACTTCCATAAAAAGAGCCGGCGCTGATATCATTATTACCTATCACGCTAAAGAAGCTGCGCGGTGGATCGTATAATCAGGTAACCTTTGATTAAGCGGTGCAGGATTCTTCCTGCCGGGGGTTTTGGGGGTGTCCCCCAATACAAATTTCCCCCATGATTGGGGGATTGAGGGGGTTGAAAAATAGTTTTCGGACAACCTGTAGAGGGAGTTGATTTAAGGATATTAACATGAATAGAAACCGTTCCGAAGAATTGTTCTCCGAAGCCCAGAAATATCTACCGGGAGGAGTGGATAGCCCGGTGCGTGCCTTCAAGTCGGTGGGAGGCAATCCCCTTTTCATCAAGAGAGGCAAGGGTTCAAAAATCTACGACGAAGACGGAAACGAATTTATCGATTACGTCTGTTCCTGGGGACCTTTAATTTTGGGGCATGCCCCATTGCAGGTTGTCAAATCGGTGCAGCGAATGGCGGAATCCGGCACCAGCTTCGGGGCTCCGATTGAGCTTGAGACCCGGCTGGCGAAGATGGTCTGCGAAGCAGTCCCTTCGATCCAGATGATTCGGTTTGTAAGTTCCGGCACGGAAGCTGCCATGAGCGCGCTCAGGCTGGCGCGTGCTTATACGCACAGAGATAAAATAGTGAAGTTCGCCGGATGCTATCATGGCCATTCTGATGGGCTGCTGGCTAAAGCCGGCTCCGGCGCTACCACGCTCGGCGTGCCCGATAGCCCGGGCGTTCCGCAGGGATATGCTCAAAATACCCTGATTGCCCGGTACAATAACCTGAGTTCAGTGGAAGGATTATTTGCCGCTCACGAGGATATCGCCGCAGTCATCGTTGAGCCGGTGGCTGCCAACATGGGAGTGGTCCCGCCGCAGCCCGGATTTCTTGAAGGACTGCGCGATCTTACCCGCAAAGCAGGCTCGCTCATGATATTTGATGAAGTGATCACCGGATTTCGCTTAGCTTATGGCGGGGCGCAGGGACTCTATGGAGTTACTCCTGATTTGACCTGCCTTGGCAAGATCATCGGTGGGGGGCTGCCGGTGGGGGCTTATGGAGGCCGCGCTGATATCATGGGAATGATGGCTCCCTCCGGGCCGGTTTATCAGGCGGGGACGCTTTCGGGCAATCCGCTGGCGATGATAGCTGGGATCGAGACGCTTCGGGCCTTGAACCAGAACGATACATATTCGGAACTGGAGCGAAAGGCATCGTTGCTGGAGAATGGTTTTACCAGAGCAGCCTCAAAGTCGAATACCCCGGTGCAGCTTTCCCGAGTGGGATCGATCATGACAGTTTTCTTTTCATCTGAGCCGGTGACTGACTACGAATCCGCCACCCGCTCCGATACCGAGCGATTTGCCAAATTCCATGGGAAATTGCTGGAACAGGGTATCTACTGGCCACCGTCTCAATATGAGGCCGCCTTCGTTTCGCTGGCCCATAAAGATGAGGACATTGAGGCTACGATTGAGGCAATGAGGAAGGCTTTGTTGCCAGGCTGATCCATTTTACGGCTTGAAGGCGGCTCCAATAATCTTCAGGCCGTTTCGCTGTATTTGCCGGGGATTCCCGAATCCAGTTTGCGCTGCTAGACTTCGGGGCGCCAGATCTCCTGAAGCGCCATGGCCGCTACGTCACGTACAGCCTGATCCTCATCTTCCAGCCGGGCCGTGAGCTGGGACACAGCACTTTTGGCTCCGGGGCCCATCGTCCCGAGCGCCATGGCAGCCATCTCGCGTACGGTATTTCTCTTATCTTGCAGGGCCTCTATAAGGGCATCCAGAGAATAAGGTGCCAGCTTTGCAAGGGCCATTGCAGCCCAGTAAGATACATCCCTGTTCGTATCCCTCACGGTTTCGCTGAGGGCGGGCACAGCTTCCTTGGCGGCAGGGCCAATATCGCCCAGTGTCCAGGCGGCTATTTCGCGTGCGCTATTGTCTTTATCTTTAAGCATTTCGATGAGAGCCGGCACAGCAATTCTGGCATCGGGCCCGATCTCCCGGAGGGCTTTAGCAGCCATCTCACGGGCTTTGGGCCCGCCATCCTTTAAAGTCTGGATAAGTGCAGGGATAGCCACTTTCGCATCTCGCCCTATTTCCCTCAAAGCCCAGAAAGCAAGTTCATTTTTATCACTGTTCTCATCCCTTAATGCTTCAGTAAGTGTAGGCACCGCATTGATGCCAATTTCTCGCAGCGTTACGGCGGCTACTTCACGAACCTTCTTATTCTCATCCTTCAAAGATTCGATGAGATCGGCCACAGCCAACTTAGCACCAGCCCCGATTCTTCGCAGCGACATGGCTGCAATTTCCCGTGTCTGCGCATTTGGGGCCTTTAATTTTCCAGCCAGAACCGGGACAGCCGGCTCCCCAATCATGCCCAAATATAAAGAAGCATTCTGGCGGACGTTTTTGTCCTCATCATCCAAAGCATCAGCGAGAGCAGGGAGAGCCTTTTTATCGATTATCCCTATTCGCCCTTCTTTCCAGGAAGTTTTGATAATGCTTCCCATGGCCTCGACTGCGAGAGTGCGCACATTCCCGTCCTTACTTTTTAATAGCTCCAACAAAACTGGGACAGCCTCAGGGGCTACCACATTCTTCAAGGCCTCCGAAGCGCTGGTCCGGATACTCACGTCGCTGTGCTGCAGCGCATTGGCTATGGTAGCATAGTCCTTTTTCTGTTCCAGCTTCTCTATATTTGGTTTTTTATCAAATAATCCCATTACTACCTCTCAATTGATAACGTGCCCTGACCGGTTAATCAGCATCCATTAAACACGAAAAACAGGGATTACCCGTGTCGGCACGTAAAGGCATCTCCAGATTCTGCAGGGCATTGCAGCCTTTGGTATCTTCTTTGATTTGGCAGGCTTATTCGTCGTATCAGGTTCCCCGTTTGGCACGCCGCGAGCCGCTCTCTTTCTGAGATTCGGATGCTTGCTGGCGTTTAACCCATTCCTGCTGCAAATCATCGATCCATCGCCGGACATCTGCCCAATCCTCGATGACTTCTTCCCTGTTTTGTTTCTGGGATTTTCCGCCTGTTTTATTTTTGGCTTCCATCTTTTTCCCCCATAGAAAGGCGTAGCATTTATTTTATAGGGCATAACGAAAATGTCAAGTCTTTAGCTTGCAAATTGGCTGGCGATGTCAAATTCTCTGGCCGCCTATGATATGACCCATAAGCTTCCAGCGTGAGGCTTACCGCAGCTTATGTTTCCGATAAGTTCTCCTGCCAATCTTTCATTTGCACTTCTCACAACTCACAGCTATAATATTCAGGTTTGTCATGGAAACAAAAATGAATTTGCCGGACAGTGTTTTGTGCAGCGTTTCCCGCCCGGGTCGCTATACCGGAGGTGAATGGAACAGCATTAAAAAAGATTGGGATTCTGTTGAGGCCCGCTTTGTCCTCGCCTACCCTGATGCCTATGAGATCGGCATGTCCAATCTGGGCGTTGCCATCCTTTACGATATTCTGAATCGGAAAACAGGAGTCCTTGCCGAACGCGTTTACGCCCCGTGCACTGTCACCATCAAAATCCCATGCGGTTGGATTTGCCAACGCCGTCCCCACCATTCCCACCACCAAAACTACCGCCATGACCACCGCTAGAATAACCTTTTTCATTGCCTAGCTCCTTTCTCCCAAATATAGACTTCAAGTTATTTATTACACTTTAATCCAAATGTAACATTTTCTTTATATCACAAGAAATTATTGGTGTCAACATTATGTTTTGGGAGATTAACAATCCTTGATATTAAGACTTTTTATCGTGCAGGCTTATGCGCAAAAAAAGCTGTATTACCGCTTCTTCAGGCTCACTTGGGGATTAGAAAATGCTCATTAAACCTGCATTGTTCCCCGTTATGTTAAAATAAATTTAATGCCGCAGCTTTTTACTGGCACTTAAAAAAGAGATCACATGAAGAATGTCAATTACATCAGCCGACTCATCGGGTTGCTCCTGCTGGCCCTTGTTATTATCATTTTGATAGCTACGCCGGGAGCCATCTTCAGCCGTAATGTCTCCTTCATATATCCCAGCTTATCGGACCCCAGTTCCGGCCAGACGAGTGTTCAAACCAAAATGGATTTCGGGGATCAGGAACATGTTGAATCCTTCCCGATGGAAATCGGTGAGTGGACTGGCATCAATTACGACTCTGCTGAGGCGGAAAAGATGCGCCAGCAACTCGGCGCCAGCGTTTTAATGATGAGAGATTATTACAAGCCCGGCCTGTGGCGGGGATTGACTTTTCTAATTATGCAAAGTGAGGACCGATCAAGCTTTCATCCGCCACAAGTATGCTACCCGGCCCAGGGATGGAAAGTACAGGAAGAGGGCACGGAAGTGATTCCGATGCCGGAATCATTCTGGAAAGAAGTAGGGGACATTGGCCCTATGGATCCATTGGAAATGGCATTGGAGTATTTGGGCCCGGTCTGTATGAGCAAGCTAATAATTACCACAGGTGATGATGAGATAGAGGACCGTCATATTGTGCTGTATTGCTATGTGCGCAACAGCTCATACTGGGGAAGCTCGGATACCGTGACCATGCTGCGAGTATCTGGCCCCACATTACTTACCGGTTCATCTGAGGATATGCTCAATGTGGAAAAAGAATTCATGGCGGAAGTCATTCCCCTGCTGTTCGAAGCACGTGAGGAGGAAGATATCATTATATCGCAAATTGCCTCACTGGGTCCGGGGGGAATATTCCTGCTGATCCTCATATTTGCCGTGCCACTAATCGTTGCCTTCCACCCGGAAATCAGGAGACTCTACTACCGGTGGAGACAGAAAACATAGCAAAAAATATATAATTCTGAGGCCCGACACCTGTGGGGGCTCCTTTTTTCAGGATAACAAATTAACAGGTAAACCTCCGATCGACCCCGTGTATCCCCAACTCCTCCAAGTCACCAATTATTCGGAGGTCCTCTTATTGTTATCTGGAACCCGGTAACTTTTGAAGGTATAATCATCACATGACCGAAATGCCCACATTCGCCGAGGAAGAGCTTCTGTGGCAAAAAGGATTTACATACATCGCTGGAATTGATGAGGTCGGGCGCGGTCCCCTGGCCGGTCCGGTGGTAGCCGCCGCAGTGATACTGACACCGCAAGGTAATTTTCCCTGGCTCGAGCAGGTTCAGGATAGTAAAAAGCTCAGCGCCGGGAAACGTGAGTTTCTGGCATCGCATATCAGGGAGGAAGCACTTGCGTTCGGTATCGGCGTGATCTCTCATGGGCAGATAGATTCGCTGGGAATCGTGGGGGCCACCAGACTGGCTATGCGAATAGCAGTCGAACAGCTCAACATTACCCCGAATGCGCTCCTCATCGATGCGGTCAAACTGCCGGAAATTCCCATCCACCAGAAAAGCATGTTCAAGGGGGACTGCATTTCCCGTTCCATCGCCGCCGCTTCCATCGTGGCCAAAGTTCACCGTGACGCGCTTATGAAAGATTACGATGTTCTCTATCCCGAATATGGTTTTGGCCGAAATATGGGATACGGCACAAAAGAGCACATGGATAAGCTGGATGAAATTGGCTGCTGCCCCATCCATCGCATAAGTTTCGCTCCGGTTCGCAAAGCGATGGAGAAAAATGGCTGAAAACCGCAAACGAACCGGCGACCTCGGCGAAAAACTCGCCCGGCAATATCTGTTGAAAAACGGCTATGAGATACTGGAGCAAAACTATCGCTGCTCTATCGGAGAGATCGATATCGTGGCCCGCGACAGCGACTCGCTGGCATTTGTGGAAGTCCGCACCAAACGCAGCAGTCAATTCGGAACCCCCGAAGAATCCATCACCACCACCAAAAAAACCAAGCTCATAGAATTGGCGCAATCTTATTTGCAGGAACATGCCGGCATTCCCGATCACTGGCGAATTGATGTGGTAGCTGTGGAAATTGGAAAAGGAAACCGTGTTTCCCGCATTGAACTTATCAAAAATGCGGTGGGGGAATAATCAGCAGGAGCCTGATCCCTTGAGCCTCCCTTTTGTTTGTTATGGTATTCTTTATCTGTTAAAATCGAAAGGTGGAACGAGGTGAAGTACGATGCCCATTTACGAATACCGATGCTCAAACTGCAAGCGAAAAGTCTCCATTTTCAGCCGGGGATTTGAACCCGACCCGCTAGCTAAGTGCCCTCATTGTGGCAGCGCCGATCTTTCCAGGTTGTTTTCCAGCTTTCGCATTGGCAAGGGGGATACCTACTATCGAAAGGATTTTTACGAAGACATCCTGGGCGATCATCAGCTTGTGAAGGGGCTGGAATCAAACGACCCCAGAGCCCTGGCGGAATGGAACCGCAAAATGATGAGTGCCACCGGCGATGAAGTCGCCCCGGAATACGAGGAATTTCAGGATCGGCTGGAATCCGGTGAATCTTACCAGAGCGTGGCCGCAGACGCACAGGCATCGCTGGGATTGAAGGATAGCAGCGGCGGACCATCTGAATCAGGAGGGGAAGGGGACTGAAATGCCCATCTATGAATTCCAGTGCAGGAAATGCCGTCAGAAAACCAGCGTCTTCGTCAGGGCCGTTTCCTCGCCGGTGAACGCTGTTTGCCCTGCCTGCGGCAGCCATGAACTTACCCGCCTCATCACTAGCTTCGGCATAAGTAAATCAGTAAGCGATGTCCACGCAGCTTACAGTAACCCCCATGACCCCAACTACTATAGCGATCCCAGAAATATCGGCAGATGGACAGAGGATAAATTCGAAAATATGGGCATGGAGCTGCCCTCTCAAATCCGCGATATGATCGATGGCGCCCGGGAAGGTGAGATGCCGGGAGCTGTCAAGGATTTGCAGCCTAATATCAATGAAATATAGGCTTTATTTTCGAATGCTGCGCCTTATGGATGCCAACCTCGACCGCCTCAGCGAGGGACTCCGAGTCCTGGAAGATGTCTCACGCTTCATTCTGGATGATACCCGGATCACCGAAACTCTCAAACGAATGCGCCATGAACTGACCACAACCGATCCTGAATTCAAGAATCAATTGCTGGGAGCGCGGGATTCCGCAATCGATGTAGGGAGAAACTCTCCCGTCGAGGGAATTGAGAGAAAGAATCTCGCCGACCTGGTTACTGCCAATGCCAAACGATCTCAGGAAGCATTGCGGGTTTTAGAAGAATTCGCCAAGTTGCCGGAAACGCCATTCCAGATGGCAGAACGCAATTTCGAGCAGGCCAGATTCACCCTTTACGAGGTAGAAAAAGAGCTTACCCTGAGGCTATCCCGTCAGGATAAAATAGAAAAGATCGACGGTGTCTATGTTATCATTGACGTTGAAGCGTTATCACCGAACGATGCAACTGAGGCTGTCCGTCAGGTGATAGCAGGTGGCGCTAAGGCCGTTCAATTACGCAGTAAGGAACAAGCTAAAAAGGACCTGCTGAAACTGGCCGGCGAGATAGGGCGAATTTGTGCTGATGCCAGCGCCCTGTTCATCGTAAATGA
Source organism: Dehalococcoidia bacterium (assembly GCA_041300025.1). GTDB lineage: Bacteria > Chloroflexota > Dehalococcoidia > SZUA-161 > SpSt-899 > JBGLNL01. The sequence goes on from JBGLNL010000001.1 coordinate 1,046,681, forward strand.
CCACGTTGATATTGCGCTGGCGGTCAATGCCGATGGGGTGCATCTCGGGCAGAAAGATTTACCGGTTACTGTGGCGCGAGGAATGTTACCCCCGGATAAGATAATCGGATGTACGGTGCGCACCATCGAGCAGGCTTTACAGGCTCAATCGGACGGTGCCGATTATATAGGGGCGGGCGCGATTTATGCTTCACCCACAAGGCCGGATGCCGGGGTGATCGGTTTAGAGGGACTGGGCAAAATTCGAAGGGTAGTTTCACTGCCGATTGTTGCCATCGGAGGAATCAACGAAGGGAACGCCAGAAAAGTGATTGAACAAGGAGCTGACTGCATCGCAGTAATCAGCGCTGTGTTGAAAAGCAAGGATATCGAGACTGCCACCAGCCGATTAGTAGAGCAAGTCTCGTGAAAGGGGTGATATTTGACAGAATTATCGGAAGATCTGGATCGGATAGGGGAGAAGATCAGGGCCACTTTCTCAGCCAAACATGAGGCAAGAGACAAGGCTATAAAATCGTCACGGGAAGCAATTTACAAATGTTCCACCTCCATTAGAGCGGCTCATCGCGGCGAGTTCGAATTGGCAAAATCCCTTGCCGATGAAGCCAAATCCATCTTGGATGAAGTAAGTCAGGCCATCGCCAATCACGATGATCTGCACTATACCGGATTCGTTCTTGATTCCCACAAAGAATATGCTGAAGCCCGCATTACACTGGCGCTTATCTCCGGAAAGCCTGTCCCGGACCCGGATTCTCTCGGTGTAGTGTACGCTGCATATTTGAACGGGCTAGGCGAAGCTGCAGGTGAACTGAGAAGACATTTGCTCGACAGGATGCGCAAAGGGGAACTCAATCGTTGTGAAGCTATTCTGGGCATGATGGATGATATTTACAGCATGCTGGTGACCATTGATTACCCTGATGCGCTGACCGGGGGATTGCGCCGAACAACCGATATGGTTCGGGGTGTTCTGGAAAGAAGCCGGGGCGACCTGACCGTTTCACTAAGCCAAAAAGAGCTGGAAAACAAAATTGACCAATTCAACAGCAGACTAACCGGCTCTGAACATTGAATCAATCAGGCTCAATTCCCATTGGAAGAGAGTAGTCGTATTCAATTATGGTGATACTGTGGTAAAATATCAGCAATAAAAACATGTTTGTAATTAAGCCATCTGGCAGTCATAGTTACAATGCAATGCGAATTTTTCTCATCGTGCTGATAACATCAATGCTGCTCACTGCGTGCCAGACAGAAAATCACACCAGGGAACTGAAGCTATCGGATTTCATTTTCGAAGCGAAAAGTTTGGGGGACGAGTGTTCATTGGCCGTAACCACGGCGGAGGGCGAAACGAAGGGGAATCCCGTCCTTTCCTCAGAACACGAATATGTGAAGAATGTCACCTCCCAGTGGGTCAACGAAGAATTGGCATCCTCCGCCAGAACTATCCTGATTTCTGTTTATCAGGGAGAGGACGAATCCGGTGGAGTTGGATTGTTTGGGATCGGGTTTAATTCGAAATCCGCAGCCAATTCGGCAGCCAAACTTCTGAAACGGGAGCATCCGAAGGAATCCTGCAATGTAATATACCAGGAAGATGATATCGTTATCTGGCTCTGGCAGGACAATGATCGCACCAATGAATGTTTTAAGAAACTGCAAGACCTTGTGGAAAAGGAGATACGCGAGGCGGGGCTGGATATCCTTAAACACTTCTGAGCATGACATGGGATTTCTATTAAGGAACCTGAAGAATAAGTGGTGACTTCGGGGGGTTGGGGGGGGCTGGTGATCGGCAGATCAGCAGACTGGAATACGCTCGAGCTTACTGGTATGTGCCATCAGCCCCGCCAGATCACCAGGATCCGCAGAATCAATCACAGGCCTTCCTTTTCAATAGTGTGGAGGAATCAGCATCACCCTATAATGAAATAATACAGCCTGTATTGGAATATAATCAGCAAATAAACTACAATTATACGCATCGCTGGACAGGTAGAGCAATGGCTGTCGATCGCAACGATGTAATCACTGCCTTGGGGCCCACAGTAGAGTGTAGCACGGGTAATCGAATTGTGGGGGTGATTTATAGGTGGTACGGTCCGTACTGGTGTGTAAACTTTTTCAATTCCTCGACTGGAGAACAATCTTACATCTTCACAAACCAGGTACCTTTTGAAAACGTGTGGACCAGCTGCGCGTTGGAGGTTCGTGATGCAGATGATGGGAATTCTGATCTCCCTGGCACTACTCGATTCGAGGATTTACTTTTCAGGGAGACTTTCTATTACGGCCCGACCATCCCGATGCAGTGGCAAGCTTGCTCCACTCCCGGTGCATTGCAGACATTCACTGGATTAAAAGTGACTTGGGGCTCCAACTGGGTGAAACTGTGGACCCCAAACTAACAATTGTTTTTTACATTATCAACTTTGAAAACAAACTCCATGCCAGGGTCGAGGGAAAAAACCTCGATCCTGATTTGGGTTAGTTTAACATTCGCAAACCAATGTTTAGTCCATTATGTTTAATCGCAAGGCAAAAATCTGTACAACAATTAAAGGACTTTAGGAAAATTTCGTATAGTTATAATGGTTACAACTTACCAAAAAATTTTTGCCACTGGTCTGCTCCAGATAGAGAAGTTAGTAATCAAGAAACACGAGGGGCGTAAAATGCAAAATGGGGTATCGCGGGTATCAGCCTTATTGTTAGTAGTATCAATTCTCATATCTGGCTGTAATGGAGGATCAAGTCGGCCATCAAGTTTGGGGATTGATGTTGGTGGTACAACTCTTCAACTCACATATAGGGACCATGTGGAGATTTCATTTGGGGGATGCAAATCGGTGCTATTTACCCTTGATACCGCCGGAACGGAGTTGGAGAACAAGCAGGTAAATTATACCATTGGTATTATGGAAGAAGGGCAATTGGAGAGTCTTTCGAAACAGATGGAAGTGGTGGACATGTGGACATATGATGAACCTCCTCATGAAAGGTCCCCCATTACTGTGATTACGATAAGGACATCTCCCCATATAAATGCGATAGAACACAAATTGTGGGTACAGCTGGAAGCAGAAGGAGTTGGCATAATTGATCACGTCCCGCTTACAATCAATTTTGAACCCTCAGCAGACGATTTAGGTCCCGGGCCAGGCTCATTTCGCTACTTAGCCGATATCCACAGTACTGAATATGGAGAATGGCCTCCCGTTCTGCAAAAAAAACTCTTCCTGTCGGATGGGCAGGTCGAGTTTTGCTACAGGGACCACATAGAGATGAAAATTGGGGAGGCAAAATGGAACATATTAAAACTTGCCTTCGATCATGAAACAGAATGTGATCCGCTTCAGGCCCATTACACCTTCGGGGTGATGAGCGATGGTGAATTCGGACCGCTTCCTGAGATGTTTGATATCGAGAGAGATGATACGTATCAAGGCCCTTATCCCTGGTTTTACAGTCGTGCTGTCCTATTAAGAACCTCCCCGAGCATCTCACCTGGTGAATACGAGCTGGGCATCCAGATAGAAGTTGAGGGTTTTGGAATAACCGATTGGGTTCCCCTTACGGTTGAGGTTGTTGAATCAGCAGACGACGTAATTGAAACGCCGGATGGCCCAGCTTATCGTGCCAGTGTTCAACCACAGAAATGGCCGCGTATTGAGGAGGTAACAACCCCAATCCACGGCGAGTAGATGCCCAGGGCCCAATGCTTGATAGTGGAGACGTTAACAATGAGACCCTCAATGCTTATTCTTGGATTGTTCATTATTCTCAGTTGTATCGCTACAACCATGGCTCTCGCAGGATGCCAAAATGATGACAGCAACTGTTATGAATTACCTGCAGATTTCCCTGAGCAGATGAAAAAGATGACGTACAAGGGAAAAGCATATTCAGTAGATCAAGTAATCACCTTCAGGACTCCCCCCGCATGCAGGCCCTATCCGCCGGAGGTACCGAAAAGATGGAACATAGATATCGAAGCTAACGTGGAGCCGGCGGGGGGAACTACAGGTACCATCGTTGAGTATGAGTCTAAGGGCCAAATGTATGGTTTCAATCCGGAATCAGTTTGCAAGCAATTCAGAAGCACAACCCCGGACAGTAGAGATTTCGGTGATGAGCTTGGAAGCTATATCGGGGAAGCTTCAAATACTTCAGATAGCTATAATGCCTTCTATCTAGAGGGAGTGGACGAAAACCAGGCAATCGCAATAGAGATCGAGCTGGTAATAGATTCGTCCATCGAGATTGAGGATTGCCCATGTTATATATTTTGCTATCTGAAGTACGTAAGGCAATAGAGTTGTATTCTGGCGTGTTAACCTCACCCCCTGGCTCCCTCTCCGCTTGCGGCAAGGGTGAACTGAGAGAGAAAAAACCAAAGCCCCTCTCCGTCGACGGAGAGGGGTTGGGGTGAGGTCCAAAGATCCTCTTATTCCCACGGAGGGCCGTGGGAACAGGCATGATTGCGAAGTACCTCCAGCGACCCATTCAGGAAAAGGTGAGATTCTGGACTTCAATGGCCAAAAAGGGTAAAATCCGAACTTGGGAGCGAATGGTGCCCGGTGGTGCTCGCGGTCTTCAAAACCGTTGGAGGGTATCCTTCGATGCTCTTGGTGGTTCGACTCCCCTCGCTCCCGCTGTTCCGCAACACCCGGCCGATGACAAATCAGCCTGCCTTTCCCCGGCTTAAAAGCGCCTTTCTTGTCGCCTGCCCCGATAAACACTATACTTAACCTTGCCATGTATCAGGATACCATTGCCGCCATTTCCACACCCGTTGGCGAGGGAGGAATCGGCATTGTCCGTCTGAGCGGTGATAATGCCCGATCGATTGCAGCGCATCTGTTTAAAAAGCCTCTCGCTGATCGCAAATTAGTATATGGGCACATCACCGATCCGGAAAGCGGTGAAACTGTCGATGAAGTGCTGGTCGCCTACATGGCCGCCCCTCGAACATACACGCGGGAAGACATAGTTGAGATCAACTGCCACGGCGGGATTATCCCCCTGCAACGCATCCTTGGCCTGGCGCTCAAATACGGTGCCCGTTCGGCAGAACCCGGAGAATTCACCTTAAGGGCTTTTTTGAACGGCAGGATAGACCTTTCTCAAGCAGAATCTGTGCTGGATATTGTTCAGGCCAAGACCCGGACAAGTCTTCGTTTGGCGGTGGAAGGATTGGGCGGAAGGCTTTCCAGCGAGATTTCCGCGATCCGCAATGAATTACTCTCGGTTCTTGCCTATCTCACCGCCCGGATCGATTTCCCTGATGACGAAGTGCCCGAACAGGATACCCTTGGCCCGATTCAATCAGCGCGTGAGCAACTGCAAAAACTGATCGCCGGAGCCGATGCAGGAATAGTATATCGGCAGGGAATTCGCACCGCCATCGTGGGGAAGCCCAATGTGGGGAAATCGAGCCTGCTGAATTTACTCTTAAGAGAAAGCCGCGCCATCGTGACCCCCGTGCCCGGCACTACACGGGATACCCTCGAAGAGGTGGTGAATCTGAACGGTGTGCCCTTCGTGCTTATCGATACCGCTGGAATCACCGAAAGCAGGGACATGGTGGAATCCCTTGGCATAGAGCGCAGCCGGAAAGCGATCAAACAGGCCTCACTCATTTTACTGGTTATTGATGCCAGCGAGCCACTAACCGAAGCCGATCAGGGAATCTTTGCCCTCCTCGCGGAGAAGACCGTTGTGGCAGCGGCGAATAAATCCGATCTGCCGGCAGCAGCAAACCTCTCCGAATTGTCCTGGCCAATTGTGCGCACCTCCGCCGTTACCGGTGACGGGCTGGGAAATCTGGAGGATATGATGGTGAAACTGGCCCTCGGTGGCAAAGTTACTGCTCCTGACGCCTTTATGGTAACCAATGTCCGCCATAAGGAAGCACTCCAGAGAGCTGAAAATCATCTGGCAGCAGCACAGGAAAGCCTGGAAAAGAACACGCCCGATGATTTTGTCACCATAGATTTAACGGCGGCTCTGAATGCATTGGGAGAAATCACCGGCCAGACGGTCACTGAGGAATTGCTGGAAACTATTTTCAGCCGGTTTTGCATCGGGAAATAAGCCCGTTAAAGCTTCCTTGACACCCCCTCCAATTCCACCTAAAATGAGTAAGATTAAGTGGATAGGCAGGTTTTTTCTTCCAGGGAGTACATCAATTGATCCTGTACCTTACCCAAAGCAACCGATTTCCTCATTTAACAGGTGTTTCTATTTCTGTTTTCCCCGTCCTGAGCTTAGCTTTTCCGTCATCTTTATCCGGCATAAATTCGAAAGAGTCCAAATAACTATTTAGGAGGTGCGGATGCCAAGGTTCGTGCTGGCTCCCAAAAACGGGAAGTTTTACGATTATTTTGAGAGAAGCGTGGAAAATATCTCTGCTGCATCGTCCCGGCTGGTGGATCTCTTCGATAATTTCGAAAATCGTGAGGAGAAGACCCATGCAATCAAAAAACTGGAACGTGACGGTGATGAAATAACCCACAAAATTATTGAAACACTTCACCTCAGCTTTGTGACCCCAATTGACCGGGAGGATATTGCGCTCCTGGCCCAGAGGCTTGATGACGTACTCGATCTTATGGAGGGCGCCACCAAACGTTTGTCACTTTACAACATTCAGAAACCTGCACCCCAGGCTATAGCGGTAACCCACATCATCAACAAAGTTGTAGCCGAGTTAAATAAGGCTATTCCTCTCCTGCGCAATCACCGTCGCCTCAAGGAAATTCTCCCCCACTGTATAGAGATTCACCGGCTGGAAAATGAGGCTGATGACTTGCATAATGCCGCTTTGAGTTATTTATTCAATAAGGAAACTGATGTGAGGGAAATCTTAAAGTGGCGCGATATATATCAGCAACTGGAGAGAGCCGTCGACCGTGGCGAGGACGTAGCCAATGTCCTTGAAGGCATAGTGCTTAAGTATGCTTGATGAAGCTCTGCTCGTTTTAATCTTTGGGATTGCGATAGCTTTCGGATTTTCAAACGGATTAAATGATGCTGCCAACACGGTGGCGGCCCCAATCGGAAGCCGGGCAATCCCGCCCCGAATGGCTATCGGTATTGCTGCTACATTTAACCTTGTCGGGGCCATTCATGGCGCAATGGTTGGCGCTGCTGTCGCCAAAACAATCGGAAAAGGCATCCTTACCACTGAGGTGGTTACCGGTGATTACGGATACAGCATCGTTATTGGCGCTATTGTTGCAGCCATCATTTGGGTACTTGCTGCTACCTATCTCGGGTTGCCGATAAGTGTGAGCCACTCTCTGGTAGCCGGACTCGTGGGTGCGGGGATTGCCACCGGAAGTAAAATCGGATGGGAAGGATTTGGAAAAACGCTGGCGGCTGTGGTTTGTGCCCCGGTTCTGGGATTCATTGGCGCCTTTATGCTGATGATTTTTATATTATGGTTGCTCTATGGTGCAGATGCTGTTTATTTTGGTGTTGAGAATCTGAACATGCGATCAAGATCCTCCATCAATTTTTCACTGATGGATTCACAAAATTATTCCCGAACTTCCATTTTTATGATTCTATTACTGCCAGAACGGTATTCTTGGCGACGCTGGCTCCGGGGCCGGCGTTAATTGCCACTATCTTTCCGTCGGCCGGGGCTGTGATGGTATTTTGCATTTTCATTGCTTCCAGAATGACAATAGCATCGCCGGATTTAACCTTATCTCCCATCTTGACCTTGTATTCGATGATCATCCCGGGCATGGGAGCCACTACCGGGGTCCCGCCAACCGCAGGTGCTGCAGGAACAACTTCCTGTTTTGGCTTTGCGGCGGCAGGTGCCGATGAGGCTGGCCGCACGGCAGAAACTGGCGCTGATACTATCGGCGCATCACCGGTTGGTTCAACATCCACTTGGTAGTATTCGTTATCCACATAGATATTGAAAGTTCTGGTGCAAGGCCCCTTGGGTGGCGACTCCTTTTTTTCAACGAGCTTGCCAGCCTTAGCTTTGGCGATAAGCTTGTCCTCGGCCTTGATATCTTCCATAGTCTTGGGTGCGGATGGCGGTTGCCAGTCGGATGGGATGGTCTTATCAATACCATATTTGTATTTCAGGAAGCGTTCTCCTGTAGTGGGGAACAATGCATAGAGAACCACGTCCTGTTCGTTTTTGGCGAATTTTTTGGATTCCTTCCGGGCCTTTTCCATTTCCGGCTCAAGCATGTCAGCCGCTCGAACTGTAATTGGCTTTTCACCCCTTTCATAACCTTTCAGCAGTTTAGCCTGTAACTTGCTGTCGATGGGAGCAGGCGACTTGCCATAAAGTCCCCAGCAATAGTCTTTTGTTTCTTTGGAAACCATTTTGTAACGTCCGGCAAGGACATTCTGTACGGCCTGAACACCGATAAGCTGGCTGCTGGGTGTAACCAGTGGCGGATAGCCCAGTTCCGCTCGAGTCCGGGCCGTTTCAGCCTGCACCTCGTAGAGCCTGTCCAGAGCATCAGCCTGTTTAAGCTGGGAGACGAGGTTACTGGCCATGCCGCCGGGTATCTGGTGCACCAGCACTCCCGCATCAATCGCCGACATTTTGGAAGTATCGAGGAAATCACGATATTTGGGGGCGATCTCTTCAAGCTTCCTCGCGATGCTGAGCATCAGTTCAATATCCAGTCCGGTATCCCTTTCCGTACCGTAGAGAGCCACAATTATGGGTTCAATGGCGGGCTGCGATGTTCGCAATGCAAAAGGTGAAATAGCCGTGTCAACTATATCAACCCCTGCCTCGATGGCTTTCAGGTAAGACATGGAAGCCTGTCCGCTGGTATAGTGCGTGTGAAGCTCTATTGGTACTTTGAGGGTCTTTTTGAGCGCTGCGCACAGCTCATAGGCATCGTATGGAGAGATGAGTCCGGCCTGATCCTTGATGCAGATTGAATCGGCGCCCATATCCTGCAGGATTTTGGCCTTATTTACATAATACTCTACATTATAAACCGGGCCTCCCATCCTTGGCTGTGTGAGGGAGTAACATACCGTTCCCTGGAAATGCTTGCCGGCTTTTTTAACCGCTTTACCGGCGCGTTCAATGTTACGTTCGTCGTTCAGGGCATCGAATATCCGGAAAATATCGATGCCAACTTCGGCGGCTTGCTCCACGAAGGCATCAACCACATCGTCGGCGTAATTACGGTAGGCAACGACATTCTGCCCGCGCAGAAGCATCTGGAATGGGGTTTTGGGGATGAGTTTTTTGAGAATGCGAGGCCTTTCCCATGGGTCTTCCCCTAAATAACGATGGGGCACGTCAAACGTTGCCCCACCCCATACTTCAACCGAATGGAAACCGCATTTGCCGATTTCCTCGGCCATGTATTCCATGTCCTCAGTACGCATTCTGGTAGCAAGGAGCGACTGGTGACCATCGCGGAATGTGGTATCACATATTTTGACTGGATTCGGTGCTTTTGGTCTTTTTTTTACTTTGTCTGTTGTTAAATCTCTGGCCAGTATTGGCCCATCTCCGATTCCTTTCATGATTCTCCTTCCTAAAATTACCTTGTGGGAACAATACGCCTTTGCCACAAAGCTCTCATCTGCATGATCTCCTGCCGTCCGGAAGCTCTCCAGAGGCTGATTACCGGTGTCGGAGGCATGCGCGAAGTTTTTGCGGTTCCGGCTTCTTCTTCCATGTAAGCATTAACTGCAGCAATGATGGCAGATATCTTCTTTTTTTCTGTCATTGGAGCACTTTCCTATACCGGGATGTTGCCGTGCTTCTTTGGCGGCCTTGTTTCCCGCTTGGTGTCCAGCATTTCAAAGGCATTGATTATCTTGCGGCGACTGTCATGCGGCATGATTACCTCGTCTACCATACCTCTTGAAGCGGCGATATAGGGATTGTAGAGGGCTTCCTGGTACTCTTCCAGTTTCTGTTGTTTCATTGCCTTGGGGTCTTCGGCTTTTTTGAGTTCCTTGCCATAAAGAACAGGGATGGCTCCCTGGGCACCCATCACAGCGATTTCCGCGGTAGGCCAGGCGAAGGTCATATCGGCGCCCAGTGACTTGGCGCACATCGCCAGATACGAACCGCCGTAGTCCTTGCGGGTAATCAGTGTAACTTTGGGGACAGTCGCTTCGGAATAACACCAGAGTATCTTGGCGCCATGCCGGATAATGCCCGACCATTCCTGATCTGTTCCCGGCAGGTAACCGGGGACATCGGCGATGGTAAGCAGGGGAATATTGAAAGCATCGCAGAATCGAACGAATCTGGTCAGCTTGTCGGAAGCGTTAACATCCAGGCAACCGGCCATTTGCATGGGCTGGTTGGCAATGATGCCCACCGCTTTTCCATTGAATCTGGCGAAGCAGATAATCAGGTTTTTAGCATAATGGAAGTGCGGTTCGAGAATGGTACCGTTATCCACGATTGACTCGATCACCTTGCGCATGTCGTAAACCTGCTGAGCTTTATCAGGGATGATGGTATCCAGTTCCGGTATGGTTCGGTCGGGATCATCTCCAGTTTCTAAAAACGGGGGATCCTCCATATTATTTGAAGGGAAATAGTTGAGCAGTTCCTTGATCTGTTCGATAGCGTCCTGATCGCTTTCACAGGGGAAATGACATACCCCGCTCTTGGTGGCATGCGTCATTGCTCCGCCGAGCTCTTCCTGTGTAATCTCTTCGCCTGTGACTTCTTTGATAACGCCAGGCCCGGTTATGAACATGTAGCTGCTTTCCTTGACCATGAAAATCCAGTCGGTCATTGCAGGAGAATAGACGGCCCCACCTGCACTGGGGCCCATGATGGCTGAGATTTGCGGAATGACGCCGGAGGCTATGGAATTGCGAAAGAAGATATCGCCATAGCCAGAAAGGGCATCGACCCCCTCTTGAATGCGGGCTCCGCCGGAATCATTGAAGCCAATTACCGGACAGCCTATTTTCATGGCCAGATCCATTATTTTGGTGATCTTCTTGGCATGCATCTCTCCCAGTGTTCCGCCAGTGGAAGTGAAATCCTGGGCGAATGCACATACTTTGCGACCGTTGACTGTTCCATAACCGGTAACTACACCTTCGCCGGGAACGAAAGTTTTCTCCATCCCGAACAGGTCACAACGATGGCGGATGAACATATCGGTTTCATGGAAGCTGCCGGGGTCGAAGAGAATATCCAGTCTTTCACGGGCGGTCAGTTTACCTGACTCGTGCTGCTTTTGGACACGATCAGGCCCGCCCATAGCGAGTTCTTTTTGTTGTCTTTCCGCAAGTTCCTGCAGTCGCTCTGATACGTTCTTCAAATGGGCCCTCCTCACCGAGAGTAAATTGGTCAACCGTAAGGTCTATTATAAAGCAAACTGAGAGTAAAGGCAAGAGATTATGGCTCTTTTTGCAATGAAATTGTGGTTATACCTTACCCAAATCTCCTTCGCTTTGATGAAAAAGAGTCATTCTGTTAAAATAAGCCAGCGAGCAGGCAGTAAGGTCATGACAATACAGATTTTGTCTCCCGATGTTATTTCCAAGATCGCCGCTGGCGAGGTGGTAGAAAGGCCTGCTTCAGTGGTTAAAGAACTCATCGAGAATTCGCTGGATGCCGGCGCTACCCAGATCTCGATAGAGGCCAGTGGTGGCGGGACACAACTTATCCGAGTGAGCGATAACGGGTCGGGTATTGCTGAGGATGAGATAGAGCTTGCTTTTGAGAGACATGCCACCAGTAAAATCACTTCTGAAGTTGATTTGGAATCGATTTCCAGCCTGGGATTTCGTGGGGAGGCATTGCCAACCATAGCCTCGGTTGCTGAGGTCTCTGTTCTCACCAGATACCGTGGCGATATGGCAGGGACAGCTATTAATCTGGAAAATGGAAAGGTAATCGGCAAAACCGCTCAGGGTTGTCCGCAGGGGACCACTGTTACCGTCAGGAACCTTTTCGGGAATGTCCCTGCCCGGCTGAAATTCCTCAAATCAGCTTCTACCGAAAGCAGTCATATATCCCAGATAGTGACCCAGCTCAGCCTGGCATTCCCGGAAGTGAAATTTACACTGGTTATAAACGGGCGAACCGGCTTGCGATCCCCCGGCAATGGCAGTCTGAGAGATGCTCTGATGGAGGTTTATGGACTTGAAACGGCAAAAGCGATGCTGGAAATAACAGGGGGTGGCGGCTCTGTCAGAGGTTTTGTCAGTCCTTCTTCCGTTTCTCGTTCCAATCGCGATTACCTCAGCTTCTTCGTCAACCGTCGCTGGGTGCAAAGCCGGATGCTCAATTTTGCAGTAGAAGAGGCCTACCAGAATATGTTGATGACAGGCAAGCATCCTATCGTAGCTCTCAACATTTTGCTGCCGCCGGGAGATATCGACGTCAACGTTCATCCCACCAAGCGGGAGGTCAAGTTCCTTAATGAGCGCGAGGTTTTCACTGCGGTGCAGAGGGCGGTGAGAGAGACTCTGGTAGGCTTTTCTCCGGTGCCGAGCATGCGGATTGTGCCTTCTTTGCCGGATTTCCCAGTTCCCACTCCAATTCCATTTCCCGCTACAAGTGGCCTGAAATCCACTGCTCCAGATATCCACACATCATTGCTATCCCATCAGCCCGAGACTCCGGCGCGATTGCCAATCCTGAGGGTTATTGGTCAATTGCAGAATTCGTATATTTTAGCAGAGGGGCCGGATGGAATGTACATCATTGACCAGCATGCTGCACATGAGAGAATCCGGTTTGAAAAGATCAGGCGGGGGCAGGAAACGAAGCACGTTGAAGTTCAGGGCTTATTGGAACCAATGAGTATCGATCTGACGGCTCATCAGGTAGAACTGGTTGATCTGCATGGGGGAATACTGGCTGAGTCCGGGTTTACCCTTGAGAGATTCGGGGAACGAACCTGGCTTTTGCGAGCCGTTCCGGCTTTTCTTAATCGCGAGAAAATAATCCCTGTTCTGCAGGAGATACTGGATTTCCTCGGGGAAGCACAGCAGAGTGAGTGGCAGGAGAGAATTGCTGCCTCACTGGCCTGTCATGGGGCGATCAAGGCAGGGCAGGTGCTGGATCGGCGGGAGATGGAGGAACTCCTGCGCCAATTGGAGGAGACTGCTTCACCGCGGACCTGCCCGCATGGCAGAATAATCCATGAAAACCTCGCCCATGAACACGCTGGTAGCTTCGGAGGAGGAAAGATCAATAAACTGTCCCTGGCCGGTTCGTTGCCGATAAATCATAGCTGCCAGAACGGCAAAGGCGGAACTGGTGGCGCTTAAAAGATCGATTTCACCGGAAAGCCGGATAGGCCCCTCACCTTCGTAACCGCTGATAAATGCAAATCCACTGAGGGCACTGAACAGCGGGGCATAACCGATATATTCTCGTTCCGGGCCAGTCGCCCCACGAGCCGATGAGGAAAGCATAATGATATCAGGCTTGATTTTTCTCAAATCCTCATAGCCAAGGCCGAGAGCTTCTATTTTGCCGGGGCGCATGTTCTCAACCGCCACATCACTGATTTCAACCAGTTTCTTAATCAGCTTAATTCCCTCCGGATGGCTGAGATCGATATTGGCGCTGAGCTTGCCCAAGTTCATATCGTTGAAGATATTGGAACGATCCGGCTCATCGAACCACTGCCCGGTAGTCAGCGAAAAAACCCGCGAGTGATCGATACGCTTGCGGCTTTCGATTTTAATGACCTCGGCCCCCAGCAGTGCCAGGATACTGGTTGCCTGTGATCCCGCCCAGGCCCAGGCAAAATCAACTACCCGGATTCCTTCAAGCGGCCGCATCGTCAAATAACCCCTTCCCTTCTCAGTTCCGCCAAATCCTTTTTCGAATAACCCAACCGACCGCAAAGAATTTCTTCGTTGTGCCGGCCCAGAGTAGGGGCAGGTCTCCCAACAGCCCATGGAGTCTCCGACATAATGAAAGGCGCTCCTGCCTGCCTGATTCTTCCGGCCACCGGGTGTTCCACATCAACAAAAAATCCCCTCGCCTTCATATGCTCCGAGTTGAACACATCCCCAGGAGAATTGACCACGGCAAAGGGGCAATTGGCCGCCTGTCCTTTATGATAAAGTTCCTCTTTGGTATAGTCTTTTGCCCATTCAATCACCCGTGGTCTGATCTCCGTAGCAAAACGTTTCCCTCTCTCCGCTCCGTCAAGATAGATGGGATCGCACGCCCACCTCGGATTCCCGAGTAACAGCACAAATCCCTGCCAGTGATGCGTCTCGTTTATTTGAAAAACAATATACCCATCCCTGCATGGCACGATATCGCCGAGCAGGCCGGAAAGGTTCACAAAGCGGGTATCGCTTTCCCCTTCGTTGGGAAACTGAGGCGCATTGACCCGGCTCAGGGCAATAATGGCTTCCTGTTTTGAAACATCAATATGCTGCCCACTGCCGTTAATTCGCTGCACATACAGGGCCGCCAGCGTGGCAGTGGCAGCGCTCAGACCGCTGCCGTATTCCCCCAGATAACCGCCCGTTTGGATCGGCTCCCGATCCTGCCAGCGGGAAACCCAGGGAGTCATATAACCCAGCATCCCGGCATGTACACTGTTAAGTGGATAAGCTTTGTAACCGGAATGCGGGCCCGTTTGCCCGAACGGAGTGATCGATGTCATTATGATCCTTGGATTAATCTTCAGCAGGATTTCAAAATCAAGACCAAGTTTGTTCATTGACCGGGGAGGTTCATCTTCGATGAGGATATCCACATTCTTAATGAGGCTTTTGAATATCCCTTTGCCGGTGGTGGAATGCAAGTTCAGGGTAATGCCAAATTTATTGGTGTTCAGATACAAAAAGAGAGCGCTCTTCTCAGGATGTGGTATATCATCGGGGAAAGGTCCGTTCTTTCTCGATTCGTCACCCGCGCCCGGCGGTTCGATTTTGATCACCTCGGCGCCCAGATCGGCGAGCAACTTGCCACAGTACGGGCCAGCTACAAACCGGGCATACTCCAGAACTTTTACTCCCTCAAGTGCTTTCCGGCTCATTATTTAACATGCCCCAAATTTGAATTATAGCATCTCCGGGATAAACTCCTTTAGCAGGCAACAGTTATTCAACGATCAATAATCATTTCCAAACTGGCAATGACAGCAATAATACGATCGCAGCATAAAACTGTCTGATATTAATTTGGTGTCAGAATATGTTCGAGACACGCGCAATTTTCTCAATAAAAGCCCATTGATCCAGAGGCGATCATTAATTAGAAGCTTTTTGAGGATTATTGGAGTCAAAGATACGAATGTCAATATTGAGTACGCGTTACCGCTTTTGCCACAAGGGATTTCAGGGGGAAAATGATGGCCCTTACTAATGTAAACTATGGTGGGCGATCCTGGGCTCGAACCAGGGACCTCAGTCTTATCAGGGCTGCGCTCTAACCAGCTGAGCTAATCGCCCCCAGATGGCTCATCAAAGCTCAACACAAAAAGATACCTTAACCCCTGAATAGTGGAAGGAAGATTACATAACTTTTGAACATGCAAAGGTCATTTAGACCTTTGACCGACCTGGAAATCGAGAGTTTGCACTCTCAGACTCCCTTGAAAGGAGGTGATCCAGCCACACCTTCCGGTACAGCTACCTTGTTACGACTTCGCCCCAGTCACTAGCCCAACCTTCGGCGACTACTTCTACGAGAGTTAGCGCATCGACTTCAGGTTTTGCCAGCTTCCATGGCGTGACGGGCGGTGTGTACAAGGCCCGAGAACGTATTCACTACAGTATGCTGACCTGTAGTTACTAGCAACTCCAACTTCATGGAGGCGAATTGCAGCCTCCAATCTGAACTGAGAATGGCTTTGTGGGATCAGCTCCGGATCGCTCCTTGGCTTCCCTTTGTACCACCCATTGTGGCGTGTGTGTAGCCCTGGACGTAAGAGCCATGCTGACTTGACGTCATCCCCGCCTTCCTCCCCGTTTTGCGAGGCAGTCTCCTGTGAGAATATAACACAGGACGAGGGTTGCGCTCGTTACGGGACTTAACCCGACATCTCACGACACGAGCTGACGACAGCCATGCAGCACCTGTGAAGGTTCCTGACTTTACAGGTCGTCCCCCTTTCGGGTTCCTACTTCCAACATGTCAAGTCCAGGTAAGGTTCTTCGTGTATCATCGAATTAAACCACACGCTCCGCTGCTTGTGCGGGCCCCCGTCAATTCCTTTGAATTTTAACCTTGCGGCCGTAATCCCCAGGCGGGACACTTAACGCGTTAGCTACGGCACAGAGAGGGTCGATACTCCCCATACCTAGTGTCCATCGGTTGCGGCGTGGACTACCAGGGTATCTAATCCTGTTTGCTCCCCACGCTTTTGCGCCTCAGCGTCAGGAATAGCCCAGGAGATCGCTTTCGCCACTGGTGTTCCTCCCGATATCTAAGCATTTCACCGCTCCACCGGGAATTCCATCTCCCTCTGCTACCCTCAAGTCCGGTAGTCTCCTTTGACCTCTCCCAGTTAAGCCAGGAGTTTTCACAAAGGACTTGCCAAACCACCTACACGCCCTTTACGCCCAATAAATCCGGATAACGCTTGCCTCTCACGTATCACCGCGGCTGCTGGCACGTGATTAGCCGAGGCTTATTCCTTGGGTACCGTCAGAGCTTCTTCCCCAAGAAAAGGATTTTACGACCCGAAGGCCTTCATCATCCACGCGGCGTTGCTGCGTCAGGCTTTCGCCCATTGCGCAAAATTCCCTGCTGCTGCCTCCCGTAGGAGTCTGGGCCGTGTCTCAGTCCCAATGTGGCTGATCATCCTCTCAGACCAGCTACCCGTCAAAGGCTTGGTGAGCCGTTACCTTCACCAACTACCTGATAGGCCGCAAGCCCCTCCTCAAGCGCCCGAAGGCTTTGGTATTTGGGCCTTACCCCAATACGTTATGCGGTATTAGCTCGGGTTTCCCCGGGTTGTCCCCCACTCGAGGGCAGGTTGCTTACGTGTTACGCACCCGTCCGCCACTAGGAATAAAACCGAAGTAATATTCCCCGTTCGACTTGCATGCATTAAGCACACCGCCAGCGTTTATCCTGAGCCAGGATCAAGCTCGCCATCTAAAATTCTTCCTTCCACTATCCAGTTGTTAAGGTGCTTTCTATGTGACTCAATAGTTTAGCATGTCGGAATCATACTGTCAATAGGATTTTTGTTCCGGTTCATCTCTATCTTAGTTGATGAGTATTTTAAGATCAAAATGATAATTTCATAAATATTCATTTGATAATATGAGGGTAAATTACAAAAATGGCGTCCTGCAAACGCTCCCCTCTAATCTCTGGCCATTTCTATCCGAAATCGACACGAAGGGTATCGGCACAGGCAGGTAATTGGATAGAGCAAATGTCCCCAAAATATCGCCGAGTTTTTGTCAGTTAATTTCTGATCTTCTCCTCGATTATTTGATCATTTCACCTGTCTTTACCCTTTTGTCAGCTGCAACGATTTCACGCTCAATGTCAGGAACACTGCCGCAAACACCAGTAAAGCTACGAGCTGCGGCCAGATTTCAGCGAGCCCCCAGCCACGGACCATCACCGATCGCATCGCCTCCACACCGTAAGTTGGCGGTATTATATATGAAGCTGGCCTGAGCCATCCCGGGATAGCCTCTATCGGCCAGAATATTCCCGCCAGCAGAAAAGTCGGCAGAATAATAATCGGCAGGAACTGGATCGCCTGCGACTCCCGTTTTGCAGCGGCCGAAAGGAGTATCCCCAGGCTCACACTCACCAGAGCCAGCAGGGCCACAATGAGATATGCCAGAAATGTATTTCCGACAATCGTGATTTTGAATCCAACCGTGGCAACAATTAGAAGCAGCGAGGCCTGTATCATCCCGACGACTCCAAAGGCAATCACATATCCCACTACTATCTCAACATTGCGCATGGGAGAAGACTTGAGTCTGTCAAGTGTACCACTGGTTCTTTCACCGACAAACGCCAGCAGTGTCAATAGCGTTGTAAGCATGAATACGGCAAACGCCATAATACCCGGGACGAAGAAATCGATGAACTCCGCATTTTGTCCGTAAACCGGCGAATCGTCAACCGTAACCGGCATCTGCCCACCCGCCTCTGATATGGCCTTTGTCATGGCATCTTTGAGGGCTGTCAAGATCGCGGCAGCCACATTCATATTGCTCTTATCAGCTTTCAAATAAATAACCGCTTTGCTTTCCAAAATGCTCCGGGAAAAATCCGATGGGAACACGAGAGCCGCCCATGCTTTGCCATCCTCAACCCGCCCGACCGCTTCCTGTTCGCTCTCGACGAATTTGACATTGAGAGTCCGGCTATCCAGATTTTCGATGATCATCTGCGCCAATGGCCCTTCATCCAGATTCACTATGGCCACATCCACATCCTCTACCTCGCCGCTGAAGGCGATCCCGAAAAGTGTCATCGCCAGTACCGGGGCAATGAGGATCAGAGCCACCGTCCGGTGGTCATGTCGCAGCCCCCGAAAAATACGTTTGGTGATTGCAAACGCCCGGCTAATCCGCATCACCACCTCCCTTCCGGGCCAGCGCGAGGAACGCATCTTCCAGCGATTTACAGCCGGTTGATTGAACGATATCATTCGGAGTTCCTTCAGCTATGAGACTGCCCTGCCGCATCAATCCGAAACAGGGGGGGGGGGGGGGGGGGGGGGGGGGGGGGGGGGGGGGGGGGGGGGGGGGGGGGGGGGGGGGGGGGGGGGGGGGGAGGGAAGGGGATTGAAAAAGAGATGCAGGATTCTTCCTGCCGGGGGTCTGGGGGTATCCACCAATACAAACTTCCCCCATGATTGGGGGATACAGGGGGTTGATCAGAAATTCCTTAGAACACAATAGAATCGCCGGGACTGCATTTCAGCCTCCTTCTTATCCCTCCCGTCGAGGGAGGGAAGGGGATTGAAAAAGAGATGCAGGATTCTTCCTGCCGGGGGTCTGGGGGTGTCCCCCAATACAAACTTCCCCCAAGATTGGGGGATACAGGGGGTTGATCAAGAGGTTCCTTAATGACCTCGGATGAATTGGAAAAGAGCAATTTGCTATTTCAGCAATTCGCATCGTCTTTCTTCCGCCGCCCGAATGTTGCTGATTTGAGCTTCTCAATCGGGCTCAGGGACCGGTGTAGAACCGAAAGCCACCAGTCAGCCGATCGTATGGCGAAGCGATCCAGCCGCGAATCTACTCCGCCAATCAATGGCATGCTGGAAGCAAAACTGGAAACCTGAGACCGTACCAGGAAATGGGAGACAGCCGGGTAAGCCGTGAACATCTGGACCGGATAGGCGAGAGTCCCTATTTTGGGAATCATGCCTACAAATAAAGCTGCACCGTAAGAGATTCCGCTGTTACGGTTCCTGAACATGCGGCTGAGAGTATAGGCAGTCCTCAACACCGGCACCACAAAATAATACAGCAATATCATCAGCTCGCTAAAAACAAAAAACAGCGCTATAACAACTACGTTGTTTATAATCGGCAGCTCCAGCATATTAAAGCCAATGTGCATCACAAACCCTTTGAGGTATTCCGTTACGGTTGGCAGATGAAATCGTTCACGAAGCTGTTCGGCCTCGGCCGGGGTGAGCCTGCCCAGTTCCAGCCAGTTATCGATTCTGGTAGTTACATATAATTCGGCAAATCGGCGCAAATAGGCTTCATCGAACAGGGAACTCCACATCAGCCGAAAAATCAGGCTTACATATTTAACAATACCTGAACACATGCTTCTGAGCATATCAAAGCGCGAAGGTTTGGTAAAGCTCCAGACATGATGACGGATCGCTCGGGTGGACATCGAAAAACGTTCGGTTTTAAATTGTTGCCAGGAGGACGATAACAGTAGAGTGCTAATTTGAAATCAGTCTGGTATAATTCGGGCAAATGCAGGTTGCCGACAAGGGAATGGCCCACAAAAAACTATCCCT
The DNA here is from genome assembly GCA_041300025.1 of Dehalococcoidia bacterium. Classification (GTDB taxonomy): domain Bacteria; phylum Chloroflexota; class Dehalococcoidia; order SZUA-161; family SpSt-899; genus JBGLNL01. Next base: position 1,066,618 of record JBGLNL010000001.1, read on the forward strand.
GTGGTACAACTTCGTGTTCGGCATCAGATAAAAACTATCTATGTTTCTGGATATAGCCGGTATAATTTTGGGGTTTGTTTTGCTTGCCCTTGGAGCCGAAGGGCTCGTCCGGGGAAGCGCTTCCGTGGCTATTCGCGTCGGGGTTACTCCTCTTACTGTCGGACTGACCGTTGTAGCCCTTGGCACAAGCACTCCAGAACTAGTCGTGAGTTTGAGCGCTTCATTGAATGATCAGGCCGATATTGCCATTGGAAACGTAGTGGGGTCAAACATTTTTAATATCGGCATTATTCTCGGGCTTGCTGCTTTGCTTTGCCCGATAAAGGTGAATGCGCAAGTTGTCAAGCACGATGGACCGATTATGATTGCCGCGTCACTAATTTTATTATTGCTTCTTACTTTGGGCTCATTATCGAGACTTAGCGGCATCGGCCTTTTTACCGCACTGATTGCATACACGACCTATACAATCGGGATGTCTAAAAAGGAAGCATCCCATGGTATCCAGCAGCAATTTGAAGAAAGGATTTCTACTCAATCTAAATCTTTGTGTTTGGATTTGTTGTTTATCGGCGGGGGGCTTTTGCTTCTTGTCATAGGTTCTCGCTTTCTAATCGTATCAGCCACAGATATCGCCCTTTCTTTGGGAGTAAGCGAAGCGGTTATAGGTCTTACTATCATAGCCGCAGGAACAGGTATGCCTGAACTCGCCACCTCACTGGTTGCGGCATTACGAAATCATCCCGATATCGCAGTGGGAAATATTGTAGGGTCGAACATTTTCAATATCCTTGGCATACTGGGGATATCGTCCATCGTAAAGCCTTTATCGGCACCAGGAATAACTGCATTAGATTTATGGGTTATGGTGGCTTTTGCCATTGCCTTGCTGCTGCTACTATATACGAAATTAAAGCTTCAGAGATGGGAAGGAGGGTTATTGATGTTAGGATATGCTGCATATCTATGGGTTTTGTGGCCTTCAAATTAAGGAACCTTGTGAATAAGTGGTTACTTCGGTCCGCCCAGAGGTCTATAGATGCGCCGTGGCGTGCGGATGGGGGGTGTCCCTCCATCCTGCGAAAAGGGGGTTTGGAAACACAGGAGGTTGATCGGAAGGTTCCCTGACTATACATCGGTCAATTGTCAAGTAATTTGAATGGGGTAAAACTCCCTATGGGGGGTGCCCCATTTTTAGTTGCTTTTGCCCAATCTCAGTAAGTGCAATATCGCCCTGAAAAAGCTCCCGTTTATGGATCCCAGCAAACTGCCAATAGTCACTTTTTGAACTTCACCCTGTTGGGTTTTCCGCAGTTTCTCAAGCCAGCTTAGCGCTGTTTCATTTTTGGGGTTGAGCTTAATTACCTGCTGAAAATCAACCTCAGCTTGCTGGTAATGGCGCTGCAGATAGAAAATCCACCCACGGTTACAATAAGCACCCGCAGCCTCAGGATTCAATTCAATGGCCAAGGTGAAATCGGCAACTGCCATGTCATACTGCCTTACAGCGCTGTGAGCCAGCCCCCTGCGATTATAGGTTTTAGAAACATGCGGATCAAGCTCGATAGCTCTGGTATAGTCTTCAATGGCATTCTCATATTGACCGATTATCCCGTATATGTTTCCACGTTTGCGGTAAGTTTCGTTTGATTGTGCTCCCAGCCTGATAGCAGTGGTGTAATCGGCAACAGTACTTTCAAATGATCCTTTATGTTTGTGAGTGAGCCCGCGATTAAGATAAACCGTGGCGTCATTCGGATTCAGACCAATTGCTCTGGTGAAGTCGTTGATGGCAAGTTCATACTTGCAAACAGCGTCGTAAGCCAATCCCCGGTTGTTGCAGGCTTCGTAGTCTTCCCCATCCAGTGTGATAGCCCGGCTGAAATCCTCGATGGCACGTTCATATTCTTTCAGGGCAATATGGGCCAGTCCGCGATGATTGTATGGTGAAGGGAGGTCCGGGCGGATTTCGATAACCCTGCTGAAATCCGCAATCGCCAGGGAATATTCCCCTTTGTTTTTATAGGCAAAAGCCCTGTTATTATAAGCTACCGTGGCTTCTGGATCCAGTTCAATAGTTCTGGTGAAATCGGCTATGGCCAGATTATATTCCCTGCTATTGCTGTAAACGATTCCGCGTCGGTTGAGGGTTATCGGGTTTTCGGGAACCAGATCGATAGCCTGTGAATAATCCGCAATGGCCTGATCGTACTTCCCGATATTCTTGAAGGCCAATCCTCTTTCCTGATATGCTTCGGCATCATCTGGTTTCAGATTGATGATTCTGGTATATTCGGCAATTGCCATATCATATTCTTTATTCTCGGCATACCCGATGGCGCGGGCCTTTATTTCCTCAAGTCCGCCAAGGTCAGCTTCGGAGAATGCAGACTCGATTGCATTCGGGATATCTCGTGCCGGTTCTTCCGGTGGACTCCAATCACCCGTGGATTCGCATACCGGGGTATCAGGGTAAAGACGGCCTTCAGTATCGATCCGGTAGTCCCATCTGGCACTGGCTTTAACATTGAAGTTCACCGGGGCGCAAATAACCTTGATGCTGTAAAAACCTGCTTCCTGCTCGAACTCCATGCTCTCGATCTCCCATATTAGATCAAGTCCCCGGAGCCATTCAACTTCATTTGCCAGTTCTCCTCTGGCATGTTCCAGAGCTTTTTCAAGCACCATTACCCCTTGACGGGTAAGGGTCATATCATCCCGATTTTGCTCACAATCATATGTCATTATGTCCTCCCGGTCAGCAATCTGCTGTTATTCCATAAAAATGCATCGGAATCTGCATCGTTCCTGCCCAATCTGTAAGACGTTCCGGAAATAAATATGGTTCCATTTTTTAATACGTCCTGCTCCGTTTAGCCACTCATCAATGCAATAATGAGAGTTACCAGTTTTAGGGAACCTCTGATCAACCCCCTGTATCCCCCAATCATGGGGGAAGATCGAAGCTGGGGGACACCCCCAGACCCCCGAAGTCACCACTTATTCACAAGGTTCCTTAGTATTTTGCGCTGACTTTGCGAGTATGGTAACATGGGGAACAGTAGAGTCAGCTCAGCTTAAAGGAAATTCCGTATGGAACTGGTAGAAAAAATGCTCAAGGGGGAGCGAAGGCCACTTTCACGGCTTATCAGCATGGTGGAGGAGGAGTCCCCGGAAGTCCCCGAGATCATGAAGGCGGTTCACCCCCATATCGGAAGGGCTTTTTCAATAGGGATCACCGGGCCGCCCGGAGCGGGTAAAAGCACACTGGCTGATAAGCTGACAGCGGCAATGCGCCGCAGGAATCTTTCGGTGGGGATAGTGGCAGTTGACCCGACCAGTCCGTTTTCCGGTGGTGCGGTGCTTGGTGACCGCATCCGAATGCAACAGCATTATCTTGATCCTGAGGTATTTATCCGAAGCATGGCCAGCCGGGGAAGCCGGGGAGGACTGCCCTACACCGCCCGGAACGTTATCAAGCTCCTCGATGCCTTTGGCAAGGATATTATTCTGGTGGAAACCGTGGGGGTCGGGCAAACCGAACTGGATATAATGGAGGCGGTGGATACCACTGTAGTCACGCTTGTCCCCGAAGCCGGTGATACTGTTCAGACAATGAAGGCCGGACTTATGGAGATCGCCGACATCTTTGTGGTCAATAAAGCTGATCGCCCCGGTTCCGATAAGCTGATTGTTGAACTGGAGTCAATGCTTCACCTGGGGCCTTCGCAGGACGAATGGGTCCTGCCCGTGCTGGCCGTGGAGGCTATCAATGATGTGGGAATTGAGGAATTGTATCAGGCAATTATTGCGCATCAGGAGTTTCTCAAATCAAGCGGGAAGCTCATGCGGCGCAGGCAGGAGCAAAGGAGAGAGGAGTTCCTGCGTGCCGTGGAACAGCGGTTGAGAAAAAGGCTTTCGAGGTTGATGAAGGGAAGTGAACGGTTAATGGCCCTGTGGGATGAAGTAGAGGCAGGTAAGATCGATCCTTATTCCGCTCTTGAACTCATGGAACAGGAAGCTATTTCCCGTGGCTGGCTGCCCGATTAGATTTCGATAATTCACCACTCGTTTTATACGCTTCCCCCCCTCGAAAAAACGCACCTTCATTACTAACGCGAGAGCGGTCTCAGGTTAAAACAGACAGGAATTGCTGCAAATGAAAACCAAGTTTACAGAAGTTTCAGGAACAATACATTGGCTTTCATAAATGTATGTTGACCCGGATTTGAGGACTTGGTACAATACCCAAGCATTCTCAAGCATGGGAAAATTGTATATTCAGCATCAGGTGGATTATTGTTAGAATGAAATTCGCATTTGACATCGGCTAATCTGGTGAAAGAAAAGGGGGAACTCTGATGATCAAACAAGTAAAGAATGTTTGCATTTTTTCGCTCCTCATTATGTTTAGCGTAGTTGTGCTTTTAAGGATTTTCCGCAGATAAGCATCAATACGATCCAGATGGCTGTAACCGGATTGATGATGGAAGCCGGGGTGAGCGAACTGGATAGCTCCTACGACGAGGTTGATACAAGGGAAGAGGTCCAAAACGTAACAGCCGGAAACGGAGCTTATGATCTGAGCGATAACCTTTCGGCCAGCTACCCGCTCAATCCGGCTTTCGATATTTCAAAAAACGGCAAGGTGAGTGTAGATTAGGGCCGGTCTCAACCGGAAAATCTTGCTCTAAACCGCGGCGGCACTTCAACCGATTTCCCTTCCTTATAATCGAAGAACACCATGCCTGTTTTCGCCCGGGCAACCTCTATACCTGTGTCCCTGTTCGTGATGCGGTAAACGAAATCGCAACTTTTTCTACCAAAATCCCCAACCCCGACTTCGATGGTAAGCGTCTGCCCGTGGAAGGCCTGGGATTTGTACACAATTACAGCATCGGACATGATATAGGTGAGCCCTTCGATATTTCCTTCGTTGTAGCCCATCGAGGCCAGAAAACCAATCCGGGCTTCATGGGTAAGGGGAAGAATGGCATCATGCCCCAAGTGTCCCCCGTAGTTGATATCGCTGATCCTGATAGGGATTTCAATCGAGAAAGGCAATTTATCGGGCAAATCGAGTTTTATTCGCGCCATTTTGTTAACAATCCTGATGAATCTCTGAGCAATCCCCTGTGTCTCCCGATGTGATCATCTCAAAATACATGGTACATTTTATTATAGCAGAGCTAAGAATAATACATCATGCGATGGAGAATCAGATGAAGCTAAGCATCCATAAGAAAGTCCCGATAATGACCAGCGCAATGCCTTCTTTACGGGTAATCCGCCATCCCGTGCGCATGAAAATCAATACTATCAGTACTATTCCAACAAGGGGAATCAAATTTGATCTTACTTCGATATCCACTGTAAGGTCTCTCAAAATGGCGGCCAGGCCCAGAACCCCAAACATATTAAATATGTCGCTGCCAATCAAGTTCCCTACGGATATCCCCGCCCGACCGCGCAGGGCGGCAACCAGCGATGCGGCAAATTCGGGAACTGAAGTGCCGGCGGCAATGATTGTAGCGCCGATGGTCCATTCGGAAACCCCGATTATCTCGGCCAGGTGAACAGACCGTTCTACCATGAAATGCGAGCCTCCTGCCAGCATGCCCATACTTAACAGAAGCAAAACGATATCTCTGGGGCGAAATTTATCAACGGATTCATCCAGTTCAACAGGTTCCTTTTTCCAGTAAAGGTATCCAATGTAACCAATCAGTAGTGTGAATAGAATAGCTCCTTCGAGGTGGCTGAGGGACAGGTTCCACATGAAAACTATTAACATAACTGTCCCAAGCAAAAGGAAAACCCCATCCCGGTGAACAAGTGTTTTGTTTATTCCCAGACTGCGAACTATTGCAGTACCGCCTAAAATTAAGCCAATATTGATAATGTTCGAACCGACGATATTGCCTACGGAAACATCGCTCATGCCACGGACTGCAGCCAGAATTGTAACGCCAAATTCCGGGGCGGAAGTGCCGAATGCCACTACTGTCAGCCCGACCACCAGTTCTGAAACCCCCAGACGCCGGGCAATCCTGGCCGCTGAATCCACCAGCCATACTGCTCCTAATCCAATAATGGCTATGGAGACCAGTATGATCACTACGTCGATAAAAATATCCATTGCTGTCAGGGAACCTCTGATCAACCCCTGTATCCCCCAATCATTGGGAAGTTTTATTGGGGGGGCCCTCCAAAAGCCCCGGCAGGAAAATTCCTGCACCTCTTTTAGGACAACCTGAAATTTTAAATACGCAGGGACAACTCCCAAACCCCCATCCCCACCACTTTTTCAGACGTTTCCTTAGAACAGAGACGTCCCGGCGGGACGCCTCTATCATACAATCTAATTTTCTTTATTGAAGGTAAAACGCAATGGCCAATACACCCTGACAAATGCCAGAGTCAGTGAAGCGAAAAACTCCGTGGCAACTTATGAGATTCTCATGTCGCTGCGCTCTTCCCCAAATGACAGTAAGGCAAATCGTGAATATTCTATTCCTTCCTGGGGGTAAAGGCCCGGATCATATCCATTGGTATCGGGAAAATGACAGTGCTGGATTTCTCCGCTGATATCTCGGTTAGCGTCTGGAGATAACGCAATTGCAGAGCTGACGGGTCCTGAGAGATGAGTTTGCTGGCATCGAGCAATTTGGAGGCTGCCTGGAATTCACCTTCGGCATGGATAATTTTAGCTCGTCTCTCCCTCTCCGCCTCAGCTTGTGCGGCCATCGATCGTTTCATGGCATCGGGAAGTTCCACGTCTTTTATTTCCACTGAACTTACCTTGACACCCCACGGATCGGTAGATTCATCGATGATCTCCCTCAACGTCTGATTCAACATATCCCTTTTCGAGAGCAGTTCATCAAGATCGTGCTGTCCCAGCACGCTGCGCAGGGTAGTCTGAGCCATCTGGTACGTGGCCAGTTTGTAGTCAAAAACCTCTATTATCGCATTCTCGGCATTCATCACCCGCATAAATACCACGGCGTTGACTCTGGCGGTCACATTATCTTTAGTTATTACCTCCTGAGCTGGGACATCGATGGTCACAACTCGCGTATCTATTTTCATCATCCGATCTATGAAGGGGATGATGAGCCGGATTCCCGGCTGTTTGGTTCCCACCAGCCTTCCCAGCCGAAATATAACTCCCAATTCGTATTGTTGCACTACCCTGATGGCGGCAGAGAACAATGCCAGTAGAACTATGACTATTATTACTATTGCTGTAATCAGCATATTAAGAAACCTCCTCTTTTTGGCGAGTTACTCGTAGTTTCAATCCTTCTACATCCGTTATTATCACCTCCTCTTCTGGTTCGGCGTGTCCTTCATCCAGTGTAGCTTCCCATAATTCACCGTGAACCATAACGGTGCCTTTCGGATTAAGCGCAGTTCGGACTTTCGCCTTTTTGCCAATTAACCCGGGAGCTCCCGTCGGTTGTCTGCTGCGCTGGGTACGTACCACTGCATAAGTGGCGAAGACGAGAAAACCCACAATCACTATTACCACGACGGCAATGACCCACCATTCTACTCCAAAGTCGTCCATTGAAGTCCCTCCGGAAAAAAGAATAAGAGAGCCGATCACAAGTGAAGTCACACCACCTGCGGTTAACAGCCCGAAGCTGCTGGTGAACAATTCGGCGGCGAACAAACCAAAGGCGAGCAATATAAGCAAAATCCCTGCCCAGTAAGCATCCAGCACGGAGAGTGAATAGAAAGCCAGGAGCAGGCTGAGGGCACCCGTCACTCCGGGGATGATAACGCCCGGACTGTAAAGCTCAAGGATAATCCCGAGTGAGCCAATGCTCAGCAGAATATAGGCAATGTTCGGGTCGCTGATAGCATGGAGAAAGCGTTCAACGAAATTCATTCCCGTTTTGTGAATGGTACATCCTTCGGTATGAATAGTTACTGTTCCGCTGCCGAGCATAACTTCCAGGCCATCTATTTTATCGAGTAGATCGGCGATATTCTCAGCCCCCAGATCAACGAGCGGTGGAACAAGGCAAGGGCTTCCCATTTCCAGCACTTCCTGATGACTTGTGGGAACAGGAACGATTCCCAGAGCTTCCTGATCGGTGAAGGAAAGCGCTTCGGCCACCGTGGCCTCGGCCGCCTTTTGATTGCGTCCCCTCAGATCAGCGAGGCTTCGGATATGGGCTCGAGTATCTTCCTGCAGCTTTTTCTCCAGCGTTTCGGATATTTCCTCACCACTCCCGGATACCGGACTGGCGGCCCCGATGCGGCTGGCGGGAGCCATCGCTGCCACATGGGATGCCATGGTGATAAACGTCCCTGCCGAACCGGCCCACCTGTCAACGTAGACTACCACCGGAACTTCCGATTCAAGAATTCGGTCAACGATGTCCTCAGTGGTAGTGAGCATGCCTCCCGGCGTGCTGAGTTCGATCACCACCACGGCAGCGCCTTTATCTTCCGCTTTGGAAATTCCCCGATCAATGTAATCCGCTACCACAGGAACAATGGTTCCATCAACATGGAGTACGTAAACTTCCGGGGAATCGGTATCAGCGACTGCGCCCGCTACAAGCGACAAAATACCCAGCGCGAAGGGCAACAGGCACAATATGTGGAATAACTTTTTCATCAGCGATTTATCCTTCTCACGTTGGATTTCATTATAGCTGATTACTGCTTTTTTGCAAACGAACCGAATCCAATCATTTAAAATCTACCAGAAAGCCATGAATCGAGAAGATATCTTACGCTGAGCCAATCCAGGGCATATTGCTTATTTCAGCTATCATATGGTTACCTGACTAAGGGATTTGATATATAGAATCGTTAGGGATAATCACATGCTCTATTGTTTGATCCTTGATTGATATGTCTTACAGGGTAATGACTAATGCTGATAATTGTGTCATAATCTTATGAGGATTTTTTGAGAGGAGGAAATTCGTGAAAAAGCGGCTTACCCTGGTAATCGGGATTTTTCTTCTGATGGTTGGGATGGGGAGTTTCTGGTTTTACTCTCCCTCCTTTTCGATTAATTATATACATCCAGAACTTTACGATGCCAGGGCCAGCCATAATCCGGTCAGCTTTGGTGTCCAACCTGAATCCAGTCCTCTTATCCTTTCTGTGCGGGTAGGTGTGGGCGGAAGCGTTGATAGGATTTATATTGACCTTGGGCAACTTTCAGGTGCCAGGTATTATGATCCGGGCTCGGATTGCATGAAGAATGCCGGCATTGATACTTCCATGTGGAGGGTCTATGAAATCGCTGGCGAAGAAGCGTATCTTTTTGAAACCGACGATGAATACAAGAATTATAAATATAGAACAGCCGTGACTCATAAAGTAATAAAGGGCAATGCTGTTCTTACGAACAAATGGCAGTTGGAATTGCCCAATACCGGCTATGCATTTGGGGATCACAATTTGAGTATTACGGTTGTCAATGAGTTCAATCAGGGCAGTGTTATTAAGATACCGCTCCGGGTTGTTTATGATTGGAAGGGGCCATCGGTTATGGCGAAGGTGAAGTATCCTGCCGGTGGTCAGGCGGCCTATGCTGGTGACAAGATTATCATTGAGGCAAAGGTGAATGATGATTTGTGCGGGGCATTTGCGGTAAGGTTGCCTGAAAATGAGTTGGGAATGATATTTGGAGAAAATCCCGGCTTGACGATGGTCAGGCAGAAAAATACCAGTACTTGGTCGGTGGAGAATACTGTGCCTGCCAGCGTTGCCCCCGGCACTTACGACGTTCAAATTGTAGCTGTGGACCGTGCCGGAAACAAAACCTTCGCAACTGTGGGTATTAAAGTGGCCGATGAGAAGTCCTCTTTTCAGATTGAACTTGACGAGGGGTGGAACTTAATCTCGGTGCCGAAATCGCTGAAAAACCCTGCTGTTGAAGATATATTTGGCGGGACGCCGGTGGTAAGTGTGCAAACTGTGATTGAAAGCCAGCGATTGGAACCGGCTGAAATCGAGCCGGGACGAGGATATCTGGTGAAATCACTGGAAGCGCGTGTTATGTAAGAAGTCAAGACCTCCCGATAACACACGAGAAAATTCTATTCAATTTTCAGACCCGGAAGCAAGTGTAAATCAGACTGTTATGAACAGACATCGCTCATTATGGCGAGCTGCAACACATTGTAATGATCTGGAAAAAGCGTGGCCGCAGTCTTAACCAAACAATCTATCCTCATCGGATGTTGCACGCAGTTGTAGGCGATCCACGCAGGAAGGGTGATCATCGACCCGGTTCCGGATTCTTAATGTTCTATTGGATGACTCCGGGCACATAATGGCAATCGTTCATCCAGACATACCGGATACGGCTCAAGAGTTTACTGGCTATCCGTATTATCGCCTCCTGTTTCTGCATCTTTTTGGTCAGTTCGTTGTAAGTGTGAAGCAACACCGGGTCCTTTCGGATAGCGATCCAGGCCGCTTCGATGAGTACATATCGCAGGTGAGTGTTGCGCCGATTGGTTAGTCCCCGAGTCCCATCTTTTTCCCCGGATGAATGCGTAGAAGGGACCAGGCCGGCATAGGACTTCAAGTGGTCTAACCGTTTGAACCGTCGAATATCAATTATCTCGGTATACAGTATCATGCCTGTCTTGAACCCGATACCTGGCACAGATTTGATATTATCAACGATCCGCTCGATTTCGCTTTCACGAATCCATATGCGAAGGTCTTTCAGGACATAGGCCAGCCGTTGGCGATGCTGGTCCAGCTCATCCAGCAGGATATTCAAACAGGATTTTGAAGGTCCTTCGTCCAGGGGAAGATTCCTCAGATAAGCGATGAAATCACCGGACCAGTAGGATGACTCCCGATCAATCTGAACGCCATTAAAGGCCAGGTGCGCCTTGATGCGGTTTTTCACCCGAGTGTTGCTCTGGACAGCGTTTCGGTACAACCTACAGAGGGAGCGGAGATTCTGCTCTGATTCTGAAGGGACATACAAAGGAACCAGGTTCCCGTTCTCCAGCTCCCGCGCCAGCTTGTTGGCATCCAACGGATCTGTCTTACGGTCTTTTTCCTTGTGTGCGGTCGGGATATCGGCCGGATTGACCACGATACAATCCAATCCCAGTTCCCTGAACCTTCTACATATCCAGAATCCGGAGAAACCTACCTCATACACTAAATGGTATACACCATCAGGAAAATGATTCATGAGTTGAGAAACCAGGAGGTCCGGGGACGGGTCCATGGAATAGTTTCTCAATCTCATGTCATTTTGCCGGATGGTTACCGACCATCTCTTTTTATGGACATCGATCCCGACATAAAAGTGTTGACCTGAAAAGGTAATTGATGTATCCTTATTTTTACTCATGGTGATCTCCTTTCTTTTTAATGGTTGTTCTACACTTCCGATTATAAGGGAGGAGGTCGTCACTTTCTTAGCATAATGTCTTAACTACGACATAAAAGGGCGGCTGCTTTTTGGCTTAGTTCAGCTTCCAAAAATATCTAGGGTAACACTGGGCGCCACGGGGAGATAACAGGTTTGAGCGCTATCCGTGAATATGTGGTAAAATGCGTGCAAGGTTTGGGGTGTCGCCCAGCTTTGGCTGGCCCATCCTTTTGTGCCTGTTACGCAGAGCGTTATGCCTCAAAAATTAATTCCAGTCTAAATGTTGACATAAGGCACACATAGTGCTATATTATGTGCTATGAAATACTTTGATTGGAGTACAGAGAAAAACGAGGAACTCAAGTTAAATCGAGGTATTTCATTTGAAGAAGTCGTTTTTCATATAATGGGCGAAGGTTTGCTTGATATAATTGAGCATCCCAATCAAGAAAAATATGAGAATCAAAAGGTATTTATAGTCAATATGGAGAACTACATTTATCTTGTTCCATTTGTCGAATCAGATGAAATTGTATTTCTGAAAACAATAATTCCCAGCAGAAAGATGACCAGGAAATATCTAGGAGGTACGGGAAATGAAAACTAAACAAGAAGAAAAAGACATGCTTGAATCGGTTGAACGGGGAGAGTGGGAAACTGTCCCTAATGTTGAAAAAGAAGTGAAACGTTATCAAGTGTATGCACGAGCTACTTTCCGTAAAGACAAACGTGTTAATATCCGTATTTCAGAAAAAGATCTGATCAGCATCCAGAAAAGAGCTGTTGAAGAAGGCATTCCATATCAAACTTTAATGTCAAGCGTACTGCACAAGTTTGTAAGCGGTCGTTTGAAGGATATATCTTAATTGTAGTTGAGGCATAACAAACGCGTCCAGCCGACTTGCAGGGGCGCTCTCCCTTGAGCCTGGGCTCATTCCCAAAACTCGTTCCTTTTCAACTTTGCGCCCGAGAAAGGGTTGGCTTTAGTTACGGTGTTTTGCTACAATGGCAATAATGCTGTGGGCGCAAAGGGCAGTTTTGCTGGCACCCTTGCTGCTCCTTAATTCGAGCGTTATACAGCCAATCTTCTGAAGGAGTTATGTCCTTAGCAATGCAGCATGAGCGTCAACGATGGGGGCACTATCCTCATATTCGCGAGCAGTTGATTGGCTTCGTCATAGACTTTGTTGAAGCCGCTATAGGTGTGCCAGGGGTAGAACGAATTGCCTTGATCGGGTCGCTCACCACAGAGAAGCCTGACCCAAAGGATGCCGATGTTTTGGTGTGGGTGGCTGACGATGCTGATCTGGCTCCACTTGCAAGAGAGGGCAGGAAACTCCAGGGTCGTGCACAGAGCCTGAATCATGGCGGCGAAGTGTTTCTTTCTGATACGAACGGCAAGTACATCGGCCGTATTTGTCCCTGGAAGGAGTGCGCCCTTGGTAAGCGCGTCCGCTGTGATGCACTCAATTGTGGCAAGCGCCAATACCTTCACGATGACTTGAAGACGGTGAAGCTATCCGACAATCTGATAGCCAACCCTCCCATCGATATATGGCCAGAGTATACGGCCCGAGTACAGGTGCCGAAGGATGTGGCGAGCGCTATATCGAGGATGCCCAATGTCTCCGCAGCGAAACGGGACGATCACTAGCGGCAGACACATAGCTTCATTGGGGGGCTGTATAACAACCGTATCAACACCGACTTCAAGGGGCGCTCTTCCCTGAGCCTGGTTCTGCTTCCGAAAGTCTATTTTGTTTCAGCTTGCCGCCACGGGGGCAATAACATGTTCTTGTCTGTTCAGGAGAGTGTGCTATAATGCGGGCAGTTAATGGGGTGTCGGCAAGTTTGATCCGGCATATCACCATTAATGCTGGTGATCTTCAGCGTTACATTCCCCAGGAAAATCTTACAGCAAATGCAGTCACTACATTCAATGGTGGGGGTTGACAAAGGTATAACTTGGGTTATACTAGAAATATGAAGACAGCAATATCGATTCCGGACCCTGTATTCAAAGCAGCGGAACAGCTAGCGAAAAGGCTAGGTAAGTCGAGGAGTAGTCTGTATACTGAAGCGATTTCCTCATATGTTTACGAACACCAGAATGAGGGTGTTACTGAGGCATTGAACCAGATCTACAGCGAAGTAGAAGATGAAAATCGGATCGATCCCGATTTGTTCAAGTTACAGCTTCAGTCTATAACAGAGGAAAAATGGTAATCAAGCGAGGCGAAATCTGGTGGGCCTCGCTTAGGAAGCCCAGTGGTTCAGAACCCGGCTATCGTAGACCACTGCTGGTTATCCAGTCCGATGATTTCAATCGCAGTCGCGTAAATACCGTAATGGCTGCAGTAATAACCTCAAATCTAAATCTAGCCAAAGCTCCTGGCAACGTGTTAGTTAAGGCTAAAGAAAGCGGTTTGCAAAAAGATTCGGTGGTAAACGTATCTCAGGTAATTACTGTAGATAAAGCATTTCTCACTGAGAAAATCGGTAAGCTGTCTTCCCATCAAATGGAGATGGTCAATAATGGTCTCCGATTGTCAATGTCTTTGTAGCTGAAAACCAGGGGAATATAACGAGCTAATCAACCTGACATTGGGTTGATCAGGGGTTTTTTACATATCAATGTGCGGGACCGCCAGGGGAAGCACACTAGTTTAAATCCTATTTTGCCAGGAAGCCACCGTCAACAGCCATTGCATGGCCGGTAACAAAGGAAGCCTCATCCGAACACAACCATAAAATAGTTCTGGCGATTTCTTTCGTATCTCCGATTCTACCGAGAGGGTGATTGGCATCCATATCCGCTCCAAGCTCAGGCATGGCGGCAATGATCTGTTCCAGCATGGTCGTACGCACCGCACTGGGGCATACGGAATTGACCCGGATGCCGGAGGTTCCATAGTCAAGGGCTGCCGTTTTGGTTAAGCCCACGATCCCGTGCTTGGCGGCCACGTAAGCAGGCATAGCTTTAACACCGACCAACCCGGCAACTGAAGAAACATTGACAATCGAGCCGCCGCCCTGCTTCAACATTTGCCGGATTTCGTACTTCATGCAAAGCCATGTTCCCTTGAGATTCACCTCGATGGTTCGGTCAAAAGCCTCCTCGGTGCAATCGGCTGTCGGTGCCGGGTGAGCTTCCATACCGGCATTATTGACGGCATGATCCAATCGTCCAAACACTTCAACTGCTTTATTTACGGCAGCTTCGACTTCCCCGGATTTGGATACATCCCCAAGAACAAACACCGCCCTGCCACCCATACCTTCGATCGTATTCACAGTTTCATTTCCACCATCAGGGACAATATCATAGATAACCACCTTTGCGCCCTCTTCAGCAAACAGAAGCGCAGTGGCTCGCCCGATTCCCGAACCGGCCCCAGTCACCAGAACCACCTTACCATCCATTTTCCCCATAAGATTCCCCCTGAATTATCTTCAACCTGATTTTAAGGAACCTCTGATCAACCCCCTTGTATTCCCCCAATCATGGGGGAAGTTTGTATTGGGGGACACCCCCAAACCCCCGGCAGGAAGAATCCTGCACTTCTTTTCGGACAACCTGAGTTTGTATTGGGGGACACTCCCATCCGCCTAGGCGGACCGAAGTCACCACTTATTCACAAGGTTCCTTAGATACAACATCTGCTGGTTACGCGATCACTGCCTGAAGCTCATCATCCTGTGGTATATGAGCCGGTAGCTACAGCGATAAGTTCATCTTTTTCATTGTGCAGGGCCATGCGGGTAACCGCCACCTTATTTCCCATGCGCAATATTGATGCCGTTGCCTTGAACATATCTCCCCTGCCCGGTTGCAGGTAGTCTACCCTCATATCAATCGAGCCGATCCGGGCCACCCTTTTTGCCAGTTTTTCCATGGGTTCGCTTTTAGACTGTTTGATTGCCTTCAACCAGACAGCATGCCCGCCTACGGCATCCAGCATAGAGGCAATAATCCCGCCATGCAGCGTACGATAAATCACGTTCCCAATAAAATCGTCTCTCATCTGGAAAGTAAGAATGGGTGTATCGAAATCGGGGGATTCGACGGCATGCTGCAGGAATTTTCCAAACGATGGTTTTTCCGCAAATATAGGGCCGAAATAATCTATTACTGCTTTGAAGTCCTCATTATCAAGTATAGTGGTCATTTGTGCTCCCTGATAAATTGTTATGCCTGTATTATTATAAGGCAACAGGCCCGGAAATGGGCGGGCACTGGGATGATGATATGCCTGCTTGCGGCAGCGATACCGACTATGTTCGGCTGGATCACGGATATGACGAAAACAAGCCGAAGTCCGAGCTTGATCTGGAAGATATGAAGAGCGCAGCCAGATTCCGTGGCGGCGAATGCCTCTCCGGGAGTATGGTCAAAGGTGATCTCACTACCAAGCTCAAATGGCGATGCGCCTTCGGTCATGAATTCGAAGGAAGCCCTACTCTGATTCTGCTGGCCGGACACTGGTGCCCGGAATGCACGCCGCCTCCGTGGAATTACGACGAGATAGCCAAGGTGAACCCTTTCTTTGCTCAGGTATGGTATCCCAATCATGACAGGGATGAATGCTGCTATTATGACGAGCGTTGTTTTGAAGATGTCCTGTAAGACCGGGGCTATTTTAAAAGTTAAATCTGGAGGTGAGGAATGAGAAAGCCGGGTGTTTTTCTCGTGATACTGCTGATAGTTCTGCCTTTGCTGGCAGCCTGCGGGAACGATGGTGGTGAAACTGCCGATACCCCAAAACCGGATCAAACGGCCACAGTCGAACCAACCCTTTCTCCTACGCCAGCGCAAACGCAAGTTCCCGTTGAAACGGGAACCTTCACTTTTTACCGAAATACCAGTTTTCCATCAGGATACTCAAACCCGATCGAACATATCTCGGCTCCCCAGAATCCATTCTTAAGGCCCAAAGGGCAGAGCAACATGCATTGCGATTCCTATATGACCGATACCTATGAGGCTGGCGGCCCGCTGGGGGTGGATCCGGATGTATTACTCAAGAAATATAATGACAGCATCAATATGTGTGTCACACTTACCTTCGATAGCCGGGGCAGGATCGTTTTGTTCAACGCCCGTTTTACCGATTTCTTTATTCTGCTTGTTGACCCGGACACCCTTGAAGAGATGGCAGCTTACAAACTTCCGAGGCGCGATTCAGGTGATCTGCCGGTTCATCGGGATACGTCCGGCGGGGCTTACTTCGTTCTCGATAGCCGGGACCGCGCACTGGTGGCGGATTCTGAGAATGCACTTCAGATTATCAGGTACAGCGAAGAAAAGGGAGAATTTGAATTACTGGAGCGATATGATCTGGCGGATCACATGGTTCCGAGGATATCACCTTCAAGGGATCATCTGCAAATGGCTATTCCGGATTGGGATGGATTGCTCTGGTTTGCTTCCCGCTATGGGAAAGTGGGAACGATCAACGAGGAAACCGGTGAGATAAAGACCATCGAACTGGAAGGCGAGGAGATGCAGAATTCCTTTACAGTGGGCGAAGACGGCGTATATATCGTCACTGACCATGCCATGTACCGGTTTAATGCGGATGACTCCGGCCTGCCGGTTGCTGACTGGCGAACGGAATACGATCGCGGTACGCAGATCAAGCCGGGCCTCATCAATCAGGGTTGCGGAACTACCCCCACGCTTATCGGCGATATGGTGGTGATTGCCGATAATGCCGAACCCAGAATGAATATCCTCTTTTTAGAGCGCTCCGATGGAGAGGTGGTGTGCCGGATTCCGGTATTTGAAGATGGTTTGAGCACCACTGAAAATGCTCTCATCGGTATGGCGAGAGAGGGTGAATCGGGAATAGAATATTCCATCATCGTCGAAAACAACTACGGGGTTCTCCGGGAGAACATGTTTGCGCCGATGGGTTGCTGTGAAACCAGTATCGGCGGCGTGACGCGGGTCGATCTCATTCCCGACGGCAAAGGTGGATATATCTGTGAGGAAGTCTGGACCAGCCCGGAAAATTCCTGCAGCACGGTGCCTAAATTATCATTGGGGAACGGGTTACTTTACCTCTATACCTATGAACCGTTTGAGCCGGTTAAGCAGGATAACTTCGGGTGGTATCTTACGGCGGTTGATTTCGAATCGGGCCAGACGGTCTACCGGATTCCGACCGGAATGGGCGGGCAGTATCACGATTACGGCGCTCCGATCACACTTGCTCCGGATGGGGGGATCGCTTATATTGGCTGCCTTGGCGGGCTGATCCGCATCCAGGATAGTGCCGAGTAAAGAAACGGGGGATATACGAAGCCGCTGAATCAGTTTTGATGCAGGGGCAACCGGACTTTAAAAATGCTTCCCTGTGCTGGCTGGCTTTCAACTTCTATCGTTCCCTCGTGCATTTGAGCTATGTGCCTGCAAATTGCCAGTCCCAGCCCGCTGCCACCTTCGGCGCGGGAACGTGCTTTATCCACCCGGTAAAACCGCTCGAAGATATGGGGGATTTCTTCCGGCGGAATTCCGATGCCGGTATCCGCAAAAGCGACTATTGCTTCCTGCCCTTTTTGTTCAAGTGAAATTTTTACTGTTCCGCCTTCAGGTGTATACCGAACAGCGTTATCCACCAGATTCAGAAACAGGTCTCTCAGGCTATTGATGTCTCCTTTTACGGGCAGGTTTTCGATGGGGCCGGATTCGAATTTCAGGCCCTTTTCGCGGCAGAGTATTTGGGCATCGCCGGCAATTTCCTTCACAAGTTCGCCGAGATCGACTTCGGTGAACGATTTACGATCAGTTCCGGCATCGGCACGTGCCAGCACCATAAGTTGATCGATAATGTGTGACATGTGTTTTGTCTCTTGAGTCACCGTTTCCAGCGATCGTTTGTACTCATCGGCTGACCTTTCCCTCTGCAAAGCCAGAGTCGATTCCGCCTCGATCACCGCAAGCGGCGTGCGCAGTTCGTGGGAGGCGTCGCCGGTGAATTCCTGCTGGCGCTTGAAGGCCCGCTCCAGCCGCTCGATCATCTGGTTTATGGTGGCAGCCAGCCTTCCCAGTTCGTCTTTGGTTTGAACCGGAATGCGGCGGCTGAGATCGCCTTCCTCGATTTCCAGCGCGGTTTGAGCGATATGGTCCACCGGTTTAAGCGCTCGACGAGCCAAAAATATCCCGCCTGCCCCGGCGATCAAAAGCGTTAGCGGGATAGCCAGCATGAGGATACGGCGCAGCCTTTGCAATGCATCGACCACATCATCCATCGGACGCCCGACAACTAGAACAGCCGAATCTAATTTCACCCACTGTGCCTGCATACCCGGGATATGTGAGAACCCCGGACCTTCCGGGGAAAGCGGGACGGCGAGCAGGCGCAGTTTTCTACCCGCATCAGTTTCCACAGTGGTGAATGCGCTGTTGCCGTTGAACGCCTCGTTTACTATTGAATTGGTATCGCCTTCAATGTTGATGGCCTGTCGTCCGGAGATCTGGGTCAATTTGTTTTCGGTTTGCAAATAAACGATGACAATCTCGCCGAGTTCTTCCTGAAATTCCCCCTGACTCATGCTGAGGAAAACACCACGGATGTCCTTCAGTTGGGTGGCGCGCAATTTCAGGGAATCATCGAGGTTCTCATAAAGCGTGTTGGCCATGTAGAGATAAACGCCGGAACTCAGGGCGATCAGCAGAATTCCCAGTATCAGCAGATACCAGATAGTGAACCTGAATTTGATGGAATGAAAGAAGTTCATAAGACTTTCAGCCGATATCCGGCCCCTCTGACCGTCTGGATCATGCTGGGCTCTCCCTCCGAATCGATCTTGCACCTCAATCGACGGATGTAAACGTCGATCAGATTGGACATGCTCTCAAAGTCATAATCCCAGGCGTGTTCCTCCAGCATCGTTCGGGTGATGACCGCATTGGGATGGCGCATGAAATATTCTAGAATGGTGTATTCCTTGGAGGTCAGTTCGATCGATCTGTTCCCTCGCCGGGCTTCCCGTGTTCTGGTATTCAGAACGATATCCCCAACTTTAAGCTCCGGCGTTTTGGAAGTTCCTTCCCGGCGCAGCAGAGCCCGGATTCTGGCTAAAAGTTCGCTGAACGCAAATGGTTTTACCAGATAATCATCGGCCCCGGCATCGAGTCCTTTTACCCGGTCTTCCACGGCATCTTTGGCGGTGAGCATGAGGATCGGGGTGTTTACGCTGTTTGCCCTCAGGGACTGGCAAACTTCGATCCCATCCTTTTTGGGCATCATTATATCCAGAATGATGAGGTCGTAAGAATTGACCCATGCCATGTATTCCCCTTCTTCTCCATCGAAAGCGGTATCTACAGCGTATGTCTCTTCGGTCAGACCGCGTTTGACAATTGCGTTGAGGTGCCTGTCGTCATCAACTATCAGAATTCTCATATTAGTCACTCCCCGTTTGATTGAGGATAATGCCATTATATTACACCAAGATTAACCGAAGATGAACAGTTTTGATGGGTAAAATTTATCGCAGGTTCAGTTCCGTTTCATGGTAAATTCATCTTGGGGTGATATGCTAAGGGCGTTGTGAAAGGAGCGCTCCATAAAAAACATGCATAAAAGATAGGGAGGCAATATGTGAAAGTAAATAGAAATAAGAAGTCGGGTATAAATCAAAATTTGAAAGAAAAAAAGGAGGTAGAAAAATGAAAAGGACATGGATAATAATAGGTGGACTGATGATCAGCGTTCTGGCAATTGTGGGGCTGACTGTTATCCCGGCATTAGCTCAGGACGGCGATTCGGAAGAGCAGGAGAAAGGCGCCCGTTGCGAAGAGTTTCTGGGCAAGGTGGCCGATAACATGGGAACCGATGTGGAAACTTTAAGTTCCGCTGTGGTCGCTGCCAAATTGCAAACCGTTGATGAACTGGTTGCCAATGGCAAAGTGACTCAGGAACAGGCGGATAAAATCAAGGCGCGAATCGAAGAGAACGGCGCTTGCCCGATTTTCCAGAATCGGATTCATCGCGGTCATGGCCCGATAGGTGGCGCTGGTCATTTAGGAGCTGGAATTCTGGATCGGGCTGTTGAGCAGGGTGTCATCACTCAGGAGCAGGCCGATGAAGTGGCCGCAATTTACGAGCAGATTAAGGCTTACTGCGAAGAGAACGGTCGGCCTGAGATCGGCCCTCGTGACGGTGGTAGGCTGGATAGGGCTGTTGAGGAAGGGATCATTACTCAGGAGCAGGCCGATACCATCACTGAGGTGATGGAGAGTATCAAAGCCTATGCTCAGGAAAACGGTTTGCCCGGATCAAATGGTAATGGTTTTAACGGTGGCAAAGGCCAGATGGGCATGGGGAATAACGGATTTCCCGAACAAACCTCCGGTGGTTTTGGCCAGATGGGAATGAATGGATTTGATGCCTAGATTTTTAATCTGAACAGGTTCTGGAAGCGGGCTCACGCATAAGTTGCGTGAGCCCGCTTTGTTTGGTGTCAATTAAGGAACCTCTGATCAGCCCCCTTGTCAGGCTGCCAGAGAACTCTTTTTCAACCCCCTTGTATTCCCCCAATCATGGGGGAAGTTTATATTGGGGGACACCCCCAAAACCCCCGGCAGGAAGAATCCTGCCTCTCTTTTTGGATAGATTATTCACAAGGTTCCTGAACTTCAGACCGGTTTCATGCTGGGTTCATGTTATCGTGTTTCAATGAAGCAGGTGAATTAATACTGGAGGCGATAAGTGATAAAAATACAGAGAAAGAAAATGATCATCAGTCTGGTCATCATGGCGTTGATGACCGCAATTTTCAGCTTCTATGGCTGCGGCAGTGCATATATAGAACCGGCAATATCGCCTATTATCGCACCTATCATAAACATCCCTTATGTTGCAAAAAAATTAAAAATCCACAATATCTGTTATTTTAAAGTATAAATCATTTAATAAATATATTTGATTTATTTTTAAATAATCTGGTATTTCTGTATAATTTATACATACTTTTCATTAGCCGGTTAAATATTAAACAGGTAATTAAAAAGCGATAGTTTAGGTATCCTTGATTTATCTGACGGATTTAGTTCTTGTGTCCCCTTCGCTTGATTCTGTATTTTGGTTTTAGGTGCAAAAAGGTGCAGGAGATGCCTCCTGCCGGGGGTTTTGGGGTGTTCACCTAACTTCACCCCCCCTTCATTCCTTAAGATTCTGCCAGAATTACTCACTTTTCGTTTGGATTAATTTCCGGGGAGGAGATCAAATCAGAAGACAGGCATTTTTGTATGGCTCGATACTTAGAGTTCGAATGCTTGTATCTTAATCCCCGCTGATACACGAGGCCAGTTCGCGGGTTTCCACGCCGTTCCAGTGTGCTTCATCGATTATTTTGACGGCAACAGGATTGCCTTCGATTTCGGTCCACCATTCGGTGATGGTATCCCCTGAATCGCTGGAATGGATCACTTTGTAGCAATCGAAACTTCCGGCCGGAACGGTAACCTCCTCCTCCCCCACCACTTCCACAGTGAAGTTGCTGGTCAGTACCATTCCCATGCTGGAACTCTCCTCGGTGTATGACCATTTTTTGCCTGTTTCGAATGGCACCCCGCCGGGAGTGTCATATGTGAAAGTGGTTGTGGTCGTTACAGTGATTACAGCGTAAGCGGTTGAATCTGCTTTCACCGGTTGCGAAGTGTTCTTATCAATCCAGGTAGTCATGCCGGTAATTGTGAGCGGGAAATCCTGATTGAATGATTCTACATAACGCCACCGGGCCGGGTCTTGGTCAAATTCCATTTCAGCAATGTAGCAATCTATCCCCTCGATAGTTTCTTCGCCGGTTCTGGTGATGGTCCAAACCGTATCCTCGGTTGTGCCTTCATTTTCATAGCGTACATTGTAGGTAGTGGTGGCAGTTGCGTTTTCTGCCAATTCGGCAGGTTCCGGTGTTGGAGTCAATTCCGGCGATTTGGTTGGCTCCGGGGTTGCTGGTGGGGTGTAATCAATTTCCACATTTTCCAGCAGATGAGATACAGTCCACTCATTGGATATGAAATCAATGGCTTGTGAGAATAGTGGGGCTGGAACCTCCGCCTTCATGGTCTCCATGACCTTTTCAACGGTAAGTTCCTCGTTCGACATCTCGATTATCGCATGGTCCATATCGGCATCAAACAAAATGCACTTGGGTTTGTTTTCCCCATTTTCCCAGGGCTGCCATTCAGGAAATTCCGATCCGGTTGTATTCGGGTTCCCGGTTCGGGCGAATTGGGCTACGTATTTCATCATGGCATCGGTAAGGGCTTCTCTTCCGGGACGATTCTCCTCGGTAAATACCCAGTTGGTCATGATAACGTTGAAACTGGGGTTACCCAGAAAGAAGGGATTATCCAGTGAATGAGCGGCACCGACAGTTAAGTCGTATGGGGCCGGAATGGGGCTGCTGCCATCTTCCTTGTAGGCACCCCAGTTAAACTGGTAGGCGTAGATATCCGGCTGATCGGCGAAGGCGGATATTTTCCGGCAGATATCGTCAACGCCATTAACCTTCCATAATTTGCTCCCGTAGGAAGTTACCGTTTGATACAACACTTCGTTTCGGACAAGTTCCTCGTTCATGAAAAGGAACATCTTTAATTCTTCCTTATTGCTGCCGATTATGATCGGTACTTTGTTAGGGTAGTTGCCGGTGGTAAAAGATGTGCTACCTTCATCAACAATGACGCTGCCATCGGCGAAGATAAAGGGAACGTCGATCATGCCGAATCCGCGTTGTTCGTAACATTCCATGATCTCAGGGGGTGTTTTCGCTCTTAAGTATGTTTGCACCTCAGCATCTGACATGGCCTGAAGGCGGGCTTCTGCTTCGTTCGTATCGGAAACCTTGCCGTCGTTTACCAGCAATTTCATGAGCACGTTTTTGGCACTTTCCTCACCAAATTCGATATTTGTGGATGCCTGCATCCCGCTCTGTATCAAAGCGCTATGAAAGAGGCCTTCAGCTACCGGTGACATCAGCAGAGAGAAGATATTCACCGCACCAGCCGATTCTCCGCTGACGATGACCCTGTTTGGATCTCCCCCGAATGCCTCAATGTTTTGCTGTATCCACTCGAGGGATTTGATAATATCCAGTGTCCCGTAGTTGCCGGAATCATCCAGTGCAGTGCCGGTCCGCAGTGCCGGATGCGTAAACCAGCCGAATGGCCCAAGCCGGTAATTCATGGAAACGAATACCATATCGGATTTGCCGGCAACCGTGGACCCCATATACGTGGGAGTCTGATTGGCCGCACCGATGGTATTCCCGCCCCCGTGTATCCATACATACACCGGCAAGTTCTTCTCCTCTGTTCGGGGACGCCATATATTCAGATAAAGGCAGTCCTCGGTGCCCCATACCTCTTTCCCCATGAGTGCATCATACTGAATGCACATGTTACAGAAATCCTTACTTTCCCGAATATCCTCCCACGGTTCAGGATCGCGAGGTGCTTTCCAGCGTAGATCATCAACCGGGGGTTTGGCGTAGGGAATTGCCTTCCAGACCCATGTTTCGGATTTATCTTCGAATCCTTTTACGGCCCCGTATTTTGTGTATACGGTGGGACTCCCTGTCCAAGCCGGTACTTGCGGGGTCGGCGTAGCTGTTGTTGAAGGTGACGGGCTGGCTTCCGGCAATGCCGGGGTTTTTTTATCGGAAGAACAACCAACTGCCAGCGATGATATCAGCAGCAGCCCTGCCAGAAGGATAATGCCTGTTTTACCACGCAATCTCATTGGTTCTAACATTCAACTACTCTGATTTTAATTTCAGTCTCCAATATCAGGGAATTGAGCGGGGTCCATCTGGGATCCGGGAATCTCTCCGGCAGGCCCGCTGATCAGGGTGATTTTCAATTCAGTGTGAGTGTTGGTAGTTGTGGTAAAACTGGGAAGATACCAGAATTGTCTGTATTCCGCCTGCCGGGTGAATGCTTTGGCTTCGTCGTCCCATTCAATTCCGGTGGTGAAATAGAAATTGTAGTCCCCATCATCGATATTTTTTTCGTTTATGGACTCGCCGCTTCTGATATAAGCAGCCATTTGCTCGCTGCTTTCCGTGTTCTTCAGAACAATAAGCACATCTGTCTCGAGATTGTTGTGCACTGATAATTCACCGTCCCCGTCGCCCTGAATATCCGATTCGATGATCTGTGTGAACAGGCTGAAGGTTCCGGGAGGAACGTCCTCGCATGAGCCAATGGGCTTTAAATCCTGGAGAAATGCATTATCACTGAGGATCCAGCCAGTTTTCTCATCCTCGGTGGTTACTTTCAGCCAGCGGCAGTTATTGAATTGACCTATCAGGTACAGATCATCCTGGAAATCGAACTGCCCGATCGTTTCGTATTCGGTATCCGGACCTTCCCTGTAGCTCAGAGCACTGGAAAGCACGCGCGCAAACGGGCTTCCCGATATTAAAGGGGTCGAAGTAGGTTCCGGTGTTGGTATTGGCGTGGACGAAGGTATAAGTGTAGCTTCTGGAATTAGTGTGGGGGAGGGAGTGGGCTTGACGGAAGGCGAAGGAGTTGGCGACGGCTTCACCGCAGGTTCGGGAGTTGATTTTATTGCCTGTTCCAGTTTCCATTCCAGCGAGGAAATCGTTTTCTCCATGCCCTCTATTTCGGCTTCGTACTCCTGCTTTTCTGCCTCTATTGTGCCTTCCAGTTCAGCGATTTTTGCCTCTAATTCCGCCTCCCTTTCCGATGTGTCCGGGCAGGTACACTCCTTCTCCGAAGAACAGGCTATTACTGAAAGTGAGAGCACCAGGACAATAGCGAGCAACCTTTTCATTTCGTTACCTCCCCGAATTTGAATTATAATCGAGCTTAATCTGCATTATATAACCCATTACGCTACTTTGCAATTCCTGATTGCAGAAATTAGCCAAATTACAGGGGGAAATCAAAAAGATTGACCGCCGGTAAGGTGTGGTATAGTATGAACTCAATGGATTTTTCTGTTGCTCATCTGCAAGCTACCGAAGTTTCTTTCCGGGTAACTATAGCTGTGCAAAGAGAAAGAGCCTGGGAGCTGCTGTCCGATCTGTCACTTGCCCATAATTACGTACCCGGGATAGTCGATACCCGGATTGTTACGGAACGGAAAATGGGGGTTGGGGCCAGCCGGGCAGTTTACCAGAGCAAAACAAAGTTCATGAATGAAACGGTTGAGGAATGGAATGACGGCTACGGATTCTTAATTCGGCTTCATTATGGGGATGATGGGCCGCCTTTCCCGTTCAAAGAGGCCTGGTTTCGTTACGCCATTGAAGATAGTGGTACCGATACAATATTGACTGCCAGATTGATATATGTAATGCGATGGAGTTTTGTTGGGCGATGGCTTGACAGGTTACTGCTCAACAGGTTCGTTAAAAGCCGAATCCGTGATGTGGCCCTCAGTATAAAGATATACTATGAAACCGGTGAGCGAGTTACATCGGAGAAGCTGCATAAGTTGAAAGCGACTCTCTGAGCTTAAATTAAGTGCCTTCTGATCAATACCCTGAAAATCCCTCTTTAGTCCACCTTTGCAAAAGGGGGAAAAGAGGGATTTTAAAATCCGGGGGATACCCATCAGCCCACTATGCAGATAAATCCTTTTGGGAAGGGGGTTCTGCCTGTTTAGCTCTGGATATAATCTTTTTCTTTACTTTAATTGCGCATACTTTAAATTCAGGTGTTTTGCACACCGGATCAAGAGCCGGGTTAGTAAGCATGTTGGCAGGGGATTCGGCAAAGTGGAAGGGCATGAAGGCTACGCCTTTTAGGGTATCATCGGTTATTTTGGCTTTAATTTCTATACTGCCGCGTCTAGAGGTTACGTCGACCCGTTCTCCATCGGAAATACCTAAGGATTGAGCATCTGCCGGGTTCAGCCAGAGCAGCGCTTCCGGATCCAATACATTCAGTCCGGCCACCTTGCGAGTCATTGTTCCGGTATGGTAGTGATACCGGTCGCGGCCTGTAGTCAGTATGAGTGGATACAGGGCACTTGGTAACTCGGCCGAAGGCCGGTATTTCAATGGACTGAACCAGCCCTTTCCCCGGGTGAAGGTATCGCCATGAAGGAATTTAGTCCCGGGATGATCATCGGTGGGGCATGGCCACTGAATTCCGCCTTCCCTGTCCAGCCGGCTATAACTGATCCCTCCATAGGAGGGGGTCAGTCTGCTCATCTCGTTGAAGATGTCCTCAGCGCTTTCGTAATCGAATCCCTTGCCTCCCATTCTCCTGGCCAGTTCACAGATTATTTGCCAATCGGCCTTTGCTATTCCTGGCGGATCGAAAATCTGTCGTACTTTCTGCACTCGCCGTTCCGTGTTGGTAAAGGTTCCTTCCTTTTCCGCGAAAGCTATGCAGGTGAGAGTGCTCAGTAAAAGTTCGAGCGAGGTTAAATGTAAGGTAATGGTGGGCGGAGTGCTGACTGAAAAACGCGGGCTGGTTGTGCCTGGAATGCGTACGTCGGGCCCATTTGTCGATGATTCCCTGAGGGAACACATTCTCTTTGCTATTCGTGAGAAACCTGATTACCTTGCTCTCTCATTTGTCAGCAGTGCTGAGGATATATACAGCGTAAAAGCCATACTGCGCGAGTTAGACGCGGATATCCCTCTCATTGCTAAAATAGAGCGCGTACAGGCAGTGAGAAACTTTGACGATATCCTGATGGCCAGCGCCGGCATAATGGTGGCGCGTGGAGACCTGGGTGTCGATGTTCCATTGGAACAGGTGCCGCTCATACAGAAAGAGATCATAGAGAAATGTAATCGCGTCGGCAAGCCAGTGATTACTGCTACCCAGATGCTGGAATCGATGGTCAATGCTGCCCGTCCGACGCGGGCTGAAGTGACCGATGTTGCTAATGCTATCTTCGATGGTACAGATGCCACTATGCTTTCATCGGAGACTTCTATTGGGAAGTACCCGGTACAAGCAGTGAAAATGATGGCAAAGATCGCTGAGGCAACCGAAGGGAAACTCTCCTACGAACAGTTACTGGAGCAGAGAGGTATGTGGCTGGAAAATGAAACTGATGAGCTGATAAGTTTCAGCGCTTGCCATACAGCACAGAAACTGGGGGCAGCAGCGATTGTTGCCTTTACCCAGTCGGGCAGAACGGCGGGACGAGTATCAAAATACCGTCCCCGCGTACCAATTCTCGCAATAACACTCAGTAATACCATATCTGGCCGACTGCTATTACACTGGGGTGTATATCCCTACATGATAGAGAAAGTATCATCAGTAGATGAACTTTTCTCCACGGGAGTAAAGCTTGCCAGGGAACTGGGACTGGCCAGGACAGGTGATTTGATTGTAATTACTGGAGGTGTTCCCATCGGAGTAGCGGGCTCGACGAATTTGCTCAAAGTTGAAAGGGTATCCTGATTATTTGAGAACCAGGCACAGGGGTATTGCCCTTAACTGCCTTAGCCGGACTCGGCATAACAAACCGCCTAGACGTGGTTTCGCACCAAAAGACAAAAGTGTTTTATTAGTCGTTAACATTAGCGTTTGTGAGATGAGGTTACTTTCCTTTATAGGTCTACTTCCTCATCATCCTCATCATCCGAATAAAGGAATCTCTCTTGGCAAAAGATTAAATCCAGTAGGAGGGCCACATCCTTTGATTTCCGGCTTGTTATGCGTTCAGTCAACCTTGATAATCGTGAAGGCTGGCTTCTTTCTTGTATCGGCAAATCCCAATCTCGCCATTTCCCGTTAATCATTTGCTTTAGCGCCCAGGGCTTCTCCATTCTTTCGAAGACGGCCTCTATCGATGTGCACAGTTCATCCGCCAGGACATTGGCGATCGCCTTAATCTCTTTGCAGGAAAGCCCGGCCCAGAGTATTCTGGCCGCTTTGTATTTGAAGACACAGTCTCCAGGTCGATGCTTCCATTGTTGAAAGTAGCGGTAAGAAGTGTTTTTCTTCATACAGAGAATCTGCGAGACTTCAGTTGGCCGCATATTCATGGCGAACAACAGAAATGCCTTACTCCTCAACGATGATGGAGGGCCTGTTTTTTCAATTGTCATGCTGTCCTTTAAATCCTTCATTTTCTAAATCCCTGTTTACCTCTACGTCCCTCTACTCGTGAGACTCGCAGCAAAATTATCATAGTAGCAATGGTTAACCACCTGGTCAACTACCGCGCACCATCAGAACTCTTCGTTATTAAAGCAGGTAATGGTCTGTTTATTGATTGCCTAATGGGTTTCTCACAGCATATCCAGGTTGATTCATTTGAAATTCTAATCATTTACTGCTTGCCATAGAAGAATGATGAGGGGCCTCACAATTGGTTATCGGCGTTTCCATCTTCTCTTGATAAATACATCCTCAGTTTTCAATCCAAGCCGCAGTAAATCGATGCAGTATTTATAGAGGGGCATGTTTCTCGCCTTTGCTCTGGCCTTTAAAGTAGCCACAAAATCTTCGTCGATTTTTGAGATGGTGAGCATGGTACGCTTTCTTCGAGGTTTCCGGGCAGGTCTATCATCCACCTCAACCTGTTCTGGTGAGTCTATGACCTGATCTTCTTCTGGTGATTTGATATGCTCCGATTTCCTTAACGAAAACCTCATTTCTCTCCTCCTTTGTTCCATAGTCTGTTGTACCAAGACCGATGTTCCTCGCCCGATACTTTCCGATATCTAGCCGTGGTATTAAAGGAACTGTGACCAAGATGCTCCTGCAACATTCGCAAGCCATCCCCCGAATCATCATGCTTCACCGCATGAACCGCGAAGGCATCCCGCAATCGATGCGGGGAGACGTTATGAACTCGACCGGTTTCGGGATTGACTAGGTTGGGCAGGCCTGCTCTCCTGGCCAGCCCGGTCACAATCCGCCACGCAGTATTTCTGGTAATCCCGAAGATATATCGCTTCCCGTCTCTTTCAACTGGACTACCGCGATCAATAAACTCCTTGAGCATCTTCAGGGTTTCGGGGTCCAAGGGAATAGTTCGAACTTTGCGGCAGCCCTGAGCTTTGGTAATTGCCTCTGTTACCTTTTTCCCACAGGCGGCACAATAGGTATGAGATCTAGCCAGGCGGGCGTTACAAAAGGGACAGAGGATTTTAATTCTCGATTTCAGGTGCTGGATGGTGACAGAGCCAGCCTTGAAATCGATGTCTTCAACAATTAGTCCGAGGGCCTCCGAAACCCGGCAACCCAGGTGGAAAAGCATTCGGACCAGGAGCCGGTCCCGGAGATTAGTGGCTGCCTTTTCGAGAAGGAGTATTTCGTTTTGGTCGAGATAGGTTTTCATTTGATTTTCCTGGAGGGATACCTTTGAGAATATGATCGGCAATGATCCTGGCGAGACATTGCAGGCCATGTGAATACTGTTCATGGACTGAGTCTTCCATGTCAGTGCTGTCGTTGAAAATGCTTTTTTTATCCACTGTAATCTATTGTACCAAATGCGTTATGGTACCAAAATGACCTATTCAAGTGTTGACAAGTCAAAAAAGATGCTGTAAAATATTAGTACAAAGTAGTAGATGTCATAAAAAGCTTGTCAAGGGGGTGAAAGGGAAATGCCGGTAAAAATACCAATCACAGAAAAACGCGAGTGGCTCAGGTCATATGAAGAAGGAATTCCAGCAGCGTCGATAGCCAGGAAGGTAAAACGGAATATTAAGACGGTAAAGAAGGGGATCGAGGATGCTCAAAGGGAGCGCGATGGGCAAGTAGCACGCTCAGAGCTTATCAAGGGTGCTCTCCAGAAGCATCAGGACCAACTATTGGAAATGGTTAATGGTATTATAAACACTGCGCATCCGCCTGCCGTCGGCTTAGAATCGGGACTACCAATACTACTAGTGGGTGCGGAGGTCATGTACAATGAGGAAAGAAGGCCAGTAGTAGTTTTAAACTCTGAGGACAGGCTGGAATGGGAACTGCTGCGGGAACATCTGGGTAAGAATGATCGCCTCTGGGGTGTGCTTGAGCAGTGGAAGAAATCGATGGTCGTTTATGTATTTGCGAAAATGGCCTTGAGACGCAAGGCGGAAGCAGTGATCAAGTCAAAGACCTCGTTAGAGCTGACCAAGGTGCCCCGGAAACCACCTTTCGTTTATGCTTCGGCTGTTGATGACATTGGTATACATGCCTTTCATATTGCCTTGGGAGATGCGATGCTCCCCAAAATAGAGGAGTATGTTACCGTAGATACCGAAAGCGGTGAAGTCAAATATGGTTCTGATCGGATCTTAGTAAAAGCACCCGGTCAAGAAGAAGAATACAGGGGATGCATCATATCCGCATTCAAAGAACTTCAAACGGCAGAAGAGCTGGAAAGGGCTGTGAAGACCTATCATGAAGTAATGGAGGCTGCAACCAAGCTAAGAAGAGTTGCAGAGGAAATAGCTCTAATAGGTATAGTCCCCGGGCGTTGTCGGATTTGCCAACGGTTGGGCATGTAAATTACCGAGTTGTCGCATTTAAATGGGAGACACACGGGGATAAGGATATTATCGATAAATCACAGGAGGATTAGCATGAAAGCCGCTTTATATGCACGAGTCAGTTCCGATCGACAGGATGTCGATCTTTCCATCAGTGCACAAGTTAAAGCTATAAGAGAATACGCCCAGAAGAACGGTCATATTATCATAAGTGAATTCATCGACGAGGCCGAGAGTGGGAGGACCTCATCGAGGCCCGAGTTCACAAAGATGATTGCCCTGGCCAGAGCCAAATCCCCTCCCTTCGAGGCAATCCTGGTCTGGAAATTCAATCGCTTTTCCCGTAACCGATTTGATTCCATTACATACAAGAAACTGTTAAAGGACCGGGGTATCAAGGTGATCTCGATCAATGAGCCCTTCGATGACAGCCCCTCCGGCCAGATGATGGAGGGGGTTATCGAAACCATTGATGAATTCTATTCGGCAAATCTTGGGCAGGACATAACCAGAGGCATGCGGGAAAATGCCTCGCGAGGTTTCTTCAATGGCAGTAGACCACCGTATGGATTAAGGAAGGTCCCTGTCAAGGATGGCGGGAAGACACGATACCGGCTGGAACCGGAATCGGAGGATTCGGTTGCCGTGAAGGTGGTTCGGGCCGCATTCGATATGTCTTCCAATGATATGGGCCTGAAAGCGATCGCCAAAGACCTCAATTCCCAGGGTTACCGCACCAGTACCGGCCATCGGTGGAGCACAACCTATCTTCACAAGGTGCTCACCAATGAAGCCTATTGTGGCACGCTGGTCTGGGGTAAAGAACATTCGCGCGGTTCCCATAGTCAGGCAGAGCCGCCGATACGGGTAGAGAATGCCTGGCCGGCGATTATATCTCCGGACGTATTCCGGGCTGTGCAGGAAAAGATGATGGCCAGAGGCCCTCGGGTCACCCATCCTCGGACGATACCGAGTCCTTATCTCCTTAGCGGCCTGCTGCGCTGCTCTTGCGGACGAAGCATGGTAGGTCGGAGTGCCAAGTCCCATCAGTACTTATACTATGAATGTCCCGCCAAATACACTCAGGGAAAGGAAAGCTGTAATGCTGAACGTCTTCCAAAAGAAAAACTGGAAGATCTGATTATCGGCCAGGTTAAGGAAAAGGTTCTCTCCGATGAATGCCTGCAGGAGCTTGTTGAACTGGTCAATGAAGCCCTGAATTCC
Organism: Dehalococcoidia bacterium; assembly: GCA_041300025.1. Classification (GTDB taxonomy): domain Bacteria; phylum Chloroflexota; class Dehalococcoidia; order SZUA-161; family SpSt-899; genus JBGLNL01. Next base: position 1,098,659 of record JBGLNL010000001.1, read on the forward strand.
AGCTACTCAATGCTAAGTGACAGCCTTGCCTCGATCGATTTCGAATTGAGAGACACGGGAACCCGACTATCGAAGCTTTACGATGCGTTGGAAACTGGGAAGCTTTCTCTTGATGACCTCGCCCCTCGGATCAGAGAGTTGAGGGAGAGGCTGGATCAATTGTCGAAAGCTCGCATCCAGATAGAGGCTGATATGGCTGTTGAACGCGCAGAGCAGTTAGACGTCTCATTCAGCTCGGGCTGGAAGGCCAGTACGATTTTCTCGATGGCGTAGTCGGCGGCTCCACCTGCGACGGGGCCAGGCGTCTCTTCGATGTCTGGAGACAGTACATCGGAACACCCTTCCATCACGTCATGACCGTCCCCCGCAAATATACCGAAAGGGCCCACCAGCTTTACTATCACGAGACAATAAAGCTTAAAGAGCACTTGGAAGAATATCTGGGATTTACCATCAGCGACGAGGCAATTAGAGAATCGGCTCTGCTTTACAACAGGTCGCGTCAATTGTTGATGCAGCTTTATGACCTGCGCAAACGAGATAAACCGCCTGTCACCGGGGCAGAGGTGATGGAAGTTCTCAACGCTGCCTACCGCATGCCCAAAGAGATTTTCAACGAATGGCTTGAAGAATTGCTTGATGAGATTGAAGCATCCGGCAGGGCTTTCAGCGGCCGGGCAAGGGTGATGATCAACGGGAGCGTGCTCACCAATCCCCAATTCATCAAATCGATAGAATCGCAGGGAGCGCTGGTGGTCACCGATGAACTGTGCACCAGCACCCGGTACTGGGGAGATGAGATTATCCTTGATGACGGGAGACCGATTCTGGAAGAAATTTCTCGACGTTACCTGAACAACTTTCCTTGCGCCCGAATGTATCCTTCCGATGTTCGTTTCGACCGCATAATCGATTTTGTCCGTGAGTACAGGGTGGACGGCGTCATCAGCCAGATAGTCAGATTTTGCGTGCCCTATTCTCATGATTTGCCTCTACTTACTGAAAGATTAAACGAACAGGGAATACCGACGCTGGCTCTGGATGTCGAATACGGTTCGTCCGGCTCCGGTCAGGTGGCTACCAGGGTTCAGGCCTTCCTCGAAATGCTGGAGGCCAGAGATAAATGAGAATCGAGCCTTCGGATAGAAACAAGCTTAAATCGATCATCCGGGGTTCGCGGCGTATTGCCCGGCTCACGCAAAAGGCTTTCCCGGAGCGCAAGAGCGATGCCCTCTACTATCAGATGCTCGATAAGTACTACGAGCGGCTGATAAATGCGCACGACGAAGGCAAGATCATCGCCGCTCACACAGTGTTCTTCCCCGCAGAAGTTATCTATGCCATGGATGTGGTCCCGATGCATACCGAGGCAACCACCTGGATGATCACGCTCTTCACCGGCGAAAGTTCGAATATTATCACTGCGGGAAACCAGTTGGGGCTGGCTTCCGAAATATGCACCCCTCACCGGGGACTGGCTGGAGCTTTTGCACTGGGAACCATACCCCGCCCTGACGTGATGCTCTGGTCAAACATGGTCTGCGATAATACTGCCAAGAGCGGGGAACTGGTGGTAAAAATGATGGATGTGCCCGGATTCTTTCTCGACCGCCCTTTCAAACAGAGCGATGAAGAGGTGAAGTACCTCACAGAGGAACTGGGCGATATGGTCACCTTCCTTGAAGAACATGCGGGCAGGAAGATGGATTGGAATCGATTCTCCGAAATCATCGTCCGGATGGACCGGCAGATCGAACTTATCCGGGAGATCAATGAACTGCGCAAGGCCGTTCCCACCCCGTTCTCTCCCCAGGGATTCATGCAACTGCTGACTGCCGATTACCTTTTCCCCGGCCAGCCGGAGGCAATCGAATACCTCGAAGCTCTGCGGGATGAACTTGGGGAAATGGTCAGAGAGGGGAAGGGAGCAGTTCACCGGGAACGCTTCCGGCTGATGAGCTTTTTCCTGCCGCCAATGTATCTGACAGGCTTTCTGGAGAAGATTTCTCAGGAACACGGGGCAGTGAGTGTCACCGAACCTTTCTTTACTTTCTGGGACGAAGGAAAACTCGATCCGGCAAATCCGCTGGAAAGTGTGGCCCGCAAATCTTACATGATCCCGGAGATGCGAATGTACGGGCCGCTGGATGACCGGGCTCTGAACAGTATTAAAAAATGCGCCGAAGAGTATCAAATAGATGGGGCCATCTACTATGCCGATGTGGGCTGCCGGCATGCCTGTGCCACCATCAAAATATTCAAGGACCTGCTGAACGAGATCGATGTGCCGGTCATGACCCTTGATTGTGATGTAGTCGATCCCACCATCACCTCGGAAGAGGAGATCAGAGAGAAAATGGAGCAGTTCTTTGAACTTCTGGCGGGTTCCGGGGAAAAGGGATCGAAAAGCGGTTCCATGAAGGAACTGATTACAGCGGGTATAGATATTGGTAATTTGACCACCAAGGCAGTGATTATGAGGAACGATGATACTCTGGCACAAAGTATCATCAATACTGGTGACGATAGCGAAGAGAGCGCCAGATCTGCCCTTGAAAAGGCTCTCAGCGGTATCGGGCTGAGTTTTAATAAGGAACTGCCGATCATCTCCACTGGCACCGGCGGCAAGTCCGTTACTTTTGCAACCGGCCAGCAGGCCATCAATACCTGCCTGGCACGGGGCGTTCATCGGCTGTTTCCTTCGGTTCGAACCGTAATAAATCTGGGCGCCGAAACAAGCGCCGTACTCAAAATCGATCCTAAAGGCAAATTGCTTGCGTGGGAAAATCAGGACAAGTGCGCCTCCGGCAGCGGGGTTTTTCTGCAGCAAATGTCAAAACTGATGGGCATGTCTTTAGAGGAAATGTCCGAACTTTCTTTCAAGTCGGTATCACCAGCGGAGATTTCCAATACCTGCGCGGTTTTCGCCGAATCCGAGGTGATCTCCCATGTGCATCGTGTGCCGCCGACGCCCATGCCCGATATCGCTGCCGGCATTTACGCTTCGATGGTGGGACGTATCATGGCAATGTGCAAGCGGATTGGGATCGAAAAAGACGTAGCTGCGGTCGGCGGTGTTCCCATGAGCAGGGGATTGGTCCGCGTGCTCGAAGAAGCGCTGGGATTTGAGATTCTGGTTCCGCAGATGCCTCAGACAGTGGCAGCGCTGGGCGCGGCAATCATTGCCCGGGAGAATGCGGAGCAGGGGAACATCTGATAAATTAAGGGTTAGAGGAAAGGGACAAAACGGAAAAATGATAGTTGCCGGGATTGATATCGGCTCGAGAGCTGCCAAGGGAGTGCTGATGAGAGATAACGAGATTATCTCATCCGTCATCGGCGATACCCTGGCCGAAAGCGTGCGCACCTCCGAAGCCACCATGTCCAAATTACTGGATGGAACGGGGCTATCGAGGAGCGGTATCGATTACATCGTGGCTACCGGCTACGGCCGGGTGCTGGTTCCCTTCGCCAATGAAAACATATCCGAGATAAGCTGCCATGCCCGGGGAATCAACTGGTACTTTCCTTCAGTTAGAACCGTCCTTGATATGGGCGGACAGGATAACAAAGCTATCAGTTGCGATGGGCAAGGACGGGTGACCAACTTTGTCATGAACGATAAGTGCGCCGGTGGGACGGGGCGTTTTCTGGAGATGATTGCCGAGGTTCTGGGATTATCCCTTACAGAAGCCGGGGAGCTTTCACTGCAGGCAAAAGACTCCGTCCCTTTCAATACGGTATGCGCCGTGTTTGCCAAATCCGATGCCATTGCCTACCGCCGGCAGGGAGTGGAGAAAGATAAGATTCTTTCCGGACTCAACAATGCCATCGCGCAGCGCAGTATAAATCTCTTGAAGCGGGTTGGCATTAAATCCGATTTCAGCATCACGGGGGGCATTTCCAAAAACAAGGGGCTGGTAGCTAAGTTTACTGAAAAGCTGGGAATTGAGCCTTTGCTCTGCGACGATCCCCAGTTAGTCGGCGCTCTGGGAGCAGCGCTCTTTGCGGCGGAAAGGCTGCATGGCGGGACGCTTGAAGAGATGAAAACCCAGTATGGCTACTCCGATGGTACCGGTGATTATTTCATCACCATTGATACTGCCAGATGTGATGGTTGCGGAAAGTGTGTAACTGCCTGCCCGGAGAACATATTAACTGTCTTCGAAGAAAATGGAGTTCGTCCCAGAGCAGGGGTACGCGAAGAAGTTAGAAAGAAGCTGGCTTATTTGTGTCCGGGGATTACCGCCTGTTCCCGGAACGAAACCGATTGCCATCGGGCCTGCCCGCATGACGCCATAAGTCACTCCTGGTAGCAGGCAGGCAGTAATTTTTCACTTTTGATTATCGCCTCCGAAATCCTCTTCAAGAACCTCCCGGAAAGCCTCGGGCGGTTGCTCCTGAATTCCCCCGGTCGGCTGTTGACCGGGAAGATCCCGAGCCGGTCGCAAATCCCCCGTTTCGGGGTCAAGGATCATGGCAGCCTTATCGAGTACCATCTCATCGACATATATGGGTGCTTTGAATCGCAGGGCGATAGCCATGCAGTCACTCGGTCGGGAATCAATCCGCAATTCCTGCCCGAAATGGCTGAGAACCATAACTCCATAAAATACATCTTCACGAAGTTCGGTCACGAGAACCTGTTCGAGAGATGCCCCCAGAGTTTCGATGACAGACTTGACCAGATCGTGGGTCAGCGGCCGTGGCACTTCCACATTCTCCAGTTTTATGGCTATGGCATTTGCCTCGGCAGTACCTACCCAGAGAGGAAGATACCGCTCCCCGTTCTCTTCTTTCAGTAATACCACACGAGAATCATTGATGCTATTTGCCAGAATATTCTCAACCTTCATCTCGATCATTCTCTTAAACCAGCCATTTAATCCAAATGTGAATTGCTCTCACACTAACATATACAGCCACTCAGGTCAACCCGCTGGCATGTTTGGGAAACTCTCAATAAGTGGTGGCTTCGGGGGTCTGGGGGGTGGTTCCCCCAGCTTCAAATTTCCCCCCAAGATTGGGGGATGAAGGGGATTTAAAAAGAGTTTTCGGTCAGTCTGTGTTATAGCCAAGTTTTGATTTTTAGATTTGAAACGCGCGAAAATTCCTTTTGGTTATTTGTTATCAGAGTGAGGTTTTCCGCTAGTGCATGCGCTGCTATTTGCAGGTCAAACGGCCCAGTCACCTTTCCTCTCACTTCAAGATCCGCTCGTATTGATCCAAACATTCGCGCAGCGTTATCATTGAAATCAAGAATCTCAATCGGTGCTAAAAATTCAGCGAGAGCAATTTGATTTTTCTCCTTATGCTGGCTTTTTGCGACGCCATATTCAAGCTCTGCTAACGTTATGGCTGAAATACAAACCTCCCCAACGGCAACTTTTTGCAATGCAGTCAACACCTTCACAGGTTTCTTTTTAATGATATAAATACAAATGTTTGTATCGAGCATGTACTTCATCACAAAACATTCCGCTTTTCCGGACTTGGTTGATTTCGCTCATCCATATAATCATCCGAGAATTGTTCCAAACTGTTGACGAGTGACGCCCAGGGGTCCGTTTTTGAAAAAAGGATCACCACGTTATTAAATTTTTTAATATACACGTCTTTTCCGGCAAACTGGTATTCTTTCGGAAGTCGAATTGCCTGGCTTCGACCATTTTGAAAAATTTTTGCCGTTTTCATTGTCCTGCGAGATGGCAGAACATCGCCCATTTGCGGGCGCCCCTGGTCGTATCCCGGCCTACTTCTTCTTCCGTTGTTTCGGCGGATGGTTCGTCTTTGGGGATTTCTTCCGTTTTTGCCATATCCTGGTCCTTTCGAATTAGAGTCCTATTTGACTTGCGGCAGGTTCTCTTTTAACAAAGGCGCCGCGGGTGGTCAAGGGCAAAAACAATAGTAAATTCTTGTCCGGCACAGTCCCGGCGAGCAGGGATGGGTTTGCGATTCTGCCGGCAGTTGATAAAGCGATACCTGTGGCAGTCCTATGGACTGTTGGAATTGAGAAAAAGGCCGTTTTCGGCGATTTGACGTGTGATTTTGCTTGACTAATCGGCAAAACACGATTAACATAATCAAACTGACCGTTTGAGAATGAAAAATGTTGAATAAGAATTCGGCCCGTCTAAAGCCGGATTTGCAACCTTGTGGCCGAAACTATTTCTTCACTAATTAGTTCAGTTTCTGTAAGTCCTTGTGGTGCAAATATTTAAGTTTATTTGGCAAGGTTCTCGGTCAGTTTGAGTTTTTGGGAAACAAGGATAAAATTCCCCTGGTGGTAATCGGAGATCTAATGGGCGAAACACGCGGCAAAAAACAACCGTTGCCCTATTGGCGCCGGATCGCCCTGGTTTTGATAGTACTTGCCATCGTCGGCTTAGGCGCCCAGATGCTGGCCGGCTATCTTATTGAAATGCGTCTTGACAGCAAGATCGCTGCGATCCACAAAGCCGGCTGCCCTGTTTCTTTTGAGCAACTGGCGCCCCGCGCCGATTCTGCAACGACAGACGATGCCGCCGCGCTTTATACGTCGGCTTTAAGCAGCCTGACAACCACGGACATGGAGGGACTTGCCAAGATCCTTTCCATCTACAGAAACGCGATGGCTGCTGAGGCACTCGGCAAACTGCCTCCTGAATTTCAGTCAGGTATCGCATCTATCCTTGCTCAACATCAGTTTTGTCTGGATACTCTTGACAATGCCGCAACATTGCCCATGGCCCACTACGACATCGGCCTGCAATACTCCTTGCCAAACTGCATTCAGTCGCTGGGCCAAATCCAGAAGGCCTTGACGGTTTTGTCTTTGAAAACAACGTTTCTGATCGTATCAAAAGAGTATGACGGTTCTGCTGAATCGATTATCACAATGCTTAAGGCAACCCGGGTTTTTGATACCTATCCGATAATTACTATATCCAATATGAAGCAGCATTTTATCCGGTTGGCCTGTGATGATATCCGAATTTTAATTCTGCAAGGCAAGCCCTCTGATTCCATGATTGGCGAACTTAGAAACGCATTGACAGAAGCTTTTGAGTCGAACACAATTAAAGGTGCTTTGCTCGCTGAACAGGTTTTTCAGATTGAAACTACAAGAAATCTGCTCTCAGAAAAAACTGCTGAGGACTTGCTTCAAAAAAATATTCCTGAAATACCTGAAAGGCCAAAACTACCCCAAAAATCCCTTCGGAAAATCCGACTCAGATTATTAGTATTGCAGTATTTCAATGAAATGGGCAATCTAATCGAGGCCTCCTCGAAATCCCCCTCTGAGTTGCTTGAGTTCCTTTCGGATCAAAAGAAAAAGATTTCGGTAAAAATACAGTCTTATTTTGCAAGTACTCATAGCTTTGTGGAAGCTTCTATTGCGACGTCGGTTGCCGTAAAAAGCACTTCCTTGGTGCTGCACATTGAAAATTACAGACGCTCAAACGGATACGTTCCAAATTCTTTGGAAGATATTGCCGGAGATATTGACCCTCTCGTTATGACAGATCCGTACACGGGCGCCCCGATGCTTTATAAAAAAAGTGAAACCTCTTATATTATTTATAGTCCAGGTCCCGATGGCATCGATAATGGTGGATCCATAAATGCTCAGATTTCACAGGTGACAGGTCAAATTGAAAAAATGCCTGAAGATATCGGCTTGAGGATGCCAATCCCAAAAGAGTAGTAATTTTGCTCGACTAATTGGCAAAACGAGCCGTCTCACTCACATAGCTGTCGAACCCAGCGGTTGGATTCGAAAATCATTATGCAGCAGGCTCCTAAAATGTCGATATGACTGTGGTGTGGTGTATAGATAATATTTAATCAACACATTGGGCAGGCGCTACAAATGAAATCTTCTGTTATAATCAAAATTTCCATACTCATTATCATAGTGGCATTATTATGTATCGGATGGTTATATTTCGGCCCTGAGGCGGGGCCATCCCAAAAAATACGCAATGTCCTCCTGATTAGTATGGATGCCACCCGGGCGGATGTGCTTAGCTGCTACGGTTTCAAACACAACACAACCCCCAATATTGATGCACTGGCGCGAGAGGGTATTCTTTTCGAGAGGACTTATGCACCGCTGTCTCTTACTCTCCCATCCCACTGCACCATGCTGACGGGCGCCATTCCTCCATATCATCGTGTTCATGACAACAACGGTTACAAATTAAACGATTCCAATGTGACCCTGGCCGAGATTCTCAAGGATAACGGATTTGTCACCAGCGCCATAATCGGCTCAATCATACTCGATTCAAAGTATGGAATGGACCAGGGATTCGATTCTTATGATGATAACTTCCAGAAAGAGCGTTCTCCCATATTCATTCCTGAGCGACAGGCCGAAGAGACGGAACGCATTGCCCGCCAGTGGCTTGATGAACACCAAAAAGAACACATGTTCCTCTTCCTGCATTTTTATGATCCCCACCGTTCTTATGATGCACCGGAGCCTTATAAAAATATGTTTTTGAAGAAACCCTACCCGCCAGAGGGTTCCATAGACTATCTGCAGGGCACCTATGCCGGAGAAGTGGCATATACCGACAACTGTATCAAGGGGATAATCGATAAGCTGAAACAACTTGGATTGTATGACTCTACCCTGGTCATAATAACCGCCGATCACGGCGAAATGTTTTACCAACACGAAGAGGTGACCCACGGTTATTATATCTACGAGGGCAATGTCAGGATCCCCTTAGTGTTCAAAGTGCCCGGAGTCTCGGCACCGCGACGGATAGAAAAAACAGTAGGGCTTACCGATATCGTTCCCACAGTGTGCTCTCTGCTGGGCATTAAGGGGCCATATACGTTCCAGGGCGCAGATATCAGCCCGTATTTACTTCAGGATAACCCCAAAGATCTTAAAAGACATGTTTATTTAGAAAGCATGACTCCAACAAGATACAAGGCAAATTCTTTACTGGGGATAGTTAATGACCAGTATAAGTATATCCAGACGACCCGTCCGGAGTTGTATGACATGGTTAATGATTACCCCGAATCCGTCAACCTGGTGGAAACATATCCCGAAGTCACTCATCTATTGAAAGGCCGCCTAAAAATGATACTGGATGACATAGTTCCATCCGGCGGCGAAGACAGTAAAATGGAGCTTGACGCCGAGACCCTCAAACAGTTCGAGGCCCTGGGCTATGTCGGCGGCACTGTCAGCGAAGAATTCTCATTTGATACGAGCAAGATAGACCCAAAAGATTTGATCGATTATCATGTAATCAACACAAGAATCAGGCAGATGCTGGTTAAAGAAGAGTTTGACGTGGCCAGGGAGATGTGCGAAAAAATGATTTCGATGCAACCGGATGTCCATGAACCATATTTCCATCTGGCGGCCATTGCCAATAGATTGGAAGATTACCCGGAATCAATCAAACAATTAACCAAAGCGCTCGAGATCGAACCTAATGATATAAAAGTGCACAATTTCCTTGCAACTGTTTACCAGAAGCAGGGTAATCACGATCTGGCAATTACACAACTTAATAAATCGATTAAAATTAAACCTGATCAATTTGGCGCCTATGGACATCTGGCCCAGGTGTATTATCAACAAAATGACCTTGAGCAAGCTTTCTTTTATGTGCAGAAATCTTTAAGCATAAATTCAGACCAGCCTATTATGCTCAATCAACTGGCCGCCCTGTATAACAGGCAGAAAAAACCTGACAAGGCCATAGAATGTTTTAACAAATCTTTGCAAATAAAACCAAAGCAGCCAGAGGTAATGTCCGAACTGGCCATGGCTCTTTATGATCAAAGCAAAGTTCAGGAGGCCGTGGCATTGTGGTCTGACTCACTGGAGATGGACCCTAACCAGGTATATGCAGCCAATTCTCTGGCCTGGATCAAGGCCACCAGTAAAGACGAGAATTTTTATAATCCCCCCCAAGCTCTTACCTTTGCCAGGCAGGCATGTGAACTTACCGAGCACAAAAACCCCGGCATGCTCGATACGCTGGCGGCGGCACTGGCGGCTAACGGGCAGTTTGATAAAGCCGCAGAAACCGCCGACAAGGCGGTCCAAATAGCAAAATCAACCGGACATGACGGACAGGCCGCGGATATCCAAAAACACCTGGAATTGTATAAAAACCAACAAGCCCTGCGTGAATAACTAACCGGACAACAGGTTTTTTTGCAAAAATCCGATTGAGAACACATATGAAGATTACTAATTCAATTAAAATTTTCACAGTAATACTTATTATTGCTTTATCAATTGCGGGGTGGTATTTATACAATAACTCAGACGCCCGGCGCATCAAACATATTGTTCTTATCAGCATGGATACCACCCGGGCCGACGCCCTTAGTTGTTACGGAAACCGGTACAAGACCACTGCCAATATTGATGCACTGGCCCGCGAAGGGGTGCTGTTCGAAAATGCAATCGCACCGACACCCCTTACCCTGCCGTCGCACAGTACTATGCTCACCGGCACAACCCCTCCATATCATGGAATTCATGACAATATATACTATCGGTTGGACATGTCCCATGTGACTTTAGCAGAGATCCTAAAGAAAAAAGGATTTTCAACCGGTGCTTTTATTAGTTCGTTCATACTCGATTCGCAGTTTGGGCTGGACCAGGGATTTGATCATTATAATGACGAACTCGAAGATGCACAAGCTTCTTTTGGTGCCAACGAACGAAGGGCCGGTGAAACCAGTCGGCTGGCCATTGACTGGATTGATGGTCACTATAAAGAAAATATGTTCCTGTTCCTGCATTTTTATGACCCCCACATGGACTATGAGCCGCCGGAACCCTATGATTCGATGTTTACCAGCTCCTCGTTGGCAATGCCCTCCGCTATCAAGCAGTTTGGCCTGTATTTGGGAGAAGTTGCCTATGCCGACCACTGTATCGCCCGGGTAATTGACAAGCTTAAGTCACTGGGAATCTATGACTCTACCCTGATCATTGTAACAGCCGATCACGGTGAGATGCTTGGCGAGCATGAAGAAATAACCCACGGATATTTCATCTATCGATCTGTTGTCAGGGTGCCATTGGTTTTCAAGCTGCCCGGTCGATCCAGATCGGCCAGGATAAAAAATACGGTGGGGCTGGTGGATATTGTCATTTATGAACACAGTGAAGAATCTTTTTTGAAGCTGATCCTCGGAGATTCTTCGTCATAAATTCCTCAGAATGACACACTTTTTGATATTTTCGGACAGCCTTACTAAAGAGGGATTTGAAAGGTCTGAGCCGGAATCCACATCCTCCCCACCCATCTGGATTCCCGGAGCGATTAAATAATCGTTATGATCTTTATCAAGCCCATGTTATCGAACCGCCAACCCATCTTCGCTTACCAGTTCGGCAAGTTGCCGCTGCAGCTCGGGGCAGTAGCTGACCGAGTGATCGGGCAAAGACAGGGTAACTGTGGCGTCCCCATTCTTAATGAGAAGATACACCATATCTTTGCCGGGGAAATTCTCCAGTATTGCGAATAGCTCCTGCAATCGGGAGGAATCTGCCTGACTATCTTCGGTCTCGGAGATGCTGATAGTAATCTGGCGAGTTTGGGGAAGGGGCAGCGGCAATGGCTCGGCAGAATGCCAGGGAATATCCATGCCGGTTTCGTAGCGGACGGCATTTTTACAGGTCAGTTGCACCCGATTACCGCGCATACCAATTTTGCCCAGCAGAAGGATGGTCTTCCCTTCTTCCCACAGCGATTCAGTTTTCTCGAGAACTTCAGCCCAAACAGTAATTTCGATTTCCCCGCTCAGGTCTTCAATTACGGCGCTGACAAATGGTTTGTTTTTTTTCGTAGTTCCCCGGCGCAGGGAAGTTACAGTCCCCACTACCGTGGCTTCCTGTCCATCCATTTCATCATTGATCTGTCCGCAGAAAGCGGTGATTTTATCCGCGAGGTCGTTCGTGGCCGATACCAGCGGATGGGCAGAAATATAAACCCCCAGAAGTTCCTTTTCCCATCCCAGAGCTTCGCTCTCCGGTATTCCAATATCACTCAGTTGAAGAACCGGCAGAGGAGCTGAGGCGGTTTCACCCCACAGGTCGAACATGGTTACCTGCCCGCTTTCCTTAAGCTGTTGTTCCTGTTGTGATAGTTTCAGGATACGATCGATCCCGCCGAGAAGAGCGCCTCGGCTTCCCAGCGAATCCAATGCTCCCACTTTTATGAGACATTCGAGGGCACGCTTGTTAAGTCCGCGAAGGTCAGCCCGGCGGCAGAGGTCTTCGATCGATTTGAACGGGCCGTCTTTTTCCCGCGCCGCAATTATTGGTTCAACCGCACCTTCCCCGACGTTCTTGATAACTGCCAGCCCGAAACGGATCGCCATATTACCTTTCTCATCTTTTTCGATGCTGAAGCTCTTATTGCTGCGGTTTACATCGGGGGTCAGCACCGGTATCCCCAGACGCCGGCATTCGGCGATGGCACTGGTCACCTTTTCCTGATTGCCCATATAGGTGGCAAGCAAAGCGGTCATAAACTCCGCCGGATAATGTGCCTTGAGATAGGCAGTCTGATAGGCAATCATGGCGTAGCTGGTGGCATGAGCCTTATTGAAAGCATATCCGGCAAAGGGTTCGATAAGCTTGAACACCTCTTCGGCAATCTCTCGGGAAAACCCCTTTTTCTCCATCGCTCCGGCAATGAAGCCTTCCCGTTCCTTTTCCATGATTTCGGCCTTTTTCTTGCCCATTGCCTTACGCACGATATCGGCTTCCCCCAGAGTGTATCCGGCAAAGGCTTGAACTATCTTCAGAACCTGATCCTGATAAACGATTATGCCGTAGGTTTCCTCGAGAATCTTCTCCAAGGCAGGATGGGGAAATTTGACAGGAATTTTTTTGTGCTTGGCCCCGATAAATATGGGAATATGTTCCTTTGGCCCGGGACGATAGAGGGCTACCATCGAGGCAATGTCGCTGAAATTAGTTGGCTTCAACTCTCTGATATAACGGCGCATGCCGGCGCCTTCCAGCTGGAACACGCCAGCGGTTTCCCCGGCGGACAGGAGCTTATAGGTTTGGGGGTCATCGAGGGGGATTCTCTGAAGGTCGATTTCAATACCGCAGCTTTGAGCAATAAACTCACGGGCTTTCCCCAGAATACTGAGGTTGGCCAGACCCAGAAAATCCAGCTTGAGCAGACCAATCTTGCCCACTTCCTCCATGGGCAACTGGGTGGCGGCAAGCCCGGACTCATTATTTCCCGTGGGCCACTGCAGGGGTATGTTATCCATCAGCGGCTCTTTGGAGATGACCACCCCGGCGGCATGAGTGGAAGCATGGCGGGATAATCCTTCCAGTTTGAGAGACGTATCCACCAGCTTCCTTATTTCAGGATCGCCATGATACATGCTGCCAAATTCGGCATTCTCCTTAAGGGCATCAGCCAGATCGCCCCCGATTTGAGGAATCAATCTGGCTACAGCATCAACCTGCTCATAGGGCATCCCCATAACGCGACCCACATCGCGCAGCACTCCTTTAGCTCCCATGGTACCGAAGGTCACAATCTGGGCCACACGATCAGCACCGTATTTATCGGCAACGTAATGGATAGCCTCTTCACGGCGATCATCCTGAAAATCGAGGTCGATATCGGGCATCTCTTTGCGTTCCACATTGAGAAAGCGCTCGAAAACCAGTTTATGCTTGAGCGGATCGATATCGGTGATGCCGAGGCAATAGAGCACCAGACTGGCAGCCGCGCTTCCCCGCACCCCAAACAGGATTCCCTGCTCTCTTACAAAACGGATAAGGTCCCAGACAACAAGGAAGTAATTCGGAAATTCCGTTTCGTTAATCACCTTAAGTTCGTAGATCAGGCGTTCCTTAACTTCTTCGGTGGCATCGGGATACCGTTTGGGCAAACCCTGCCAGCAAAGATCGGCCAGATATTCGTCCGGGGTTCTACCGGCTGGCAGTTCAATTTCCGGGAGGTGAAGCCGCCCGAACTCCAGATTGAGATCGCACATTTCAGCAATGCGGCCGGTATTCTCGATAGCCTCCGGCCATTCGGCAAAAATCAGAGACATCTCTTCAGGGCTGCGAAGATAAAAGGAATCATCAGGCATTTTCATCCGTTTTTTGTCGTGTACGGTGGTCTGTGTTTGAACGCAAAGAAGGATATCGTGGATGGGCGCATCCTCTTTTTCCAGATAATGGGCATCGTTAGTTGCCACCAGGGGAATATCCAGTTTTTTGCTCATTTCGATCATGGCTTTGTTGACTTTCTCCTGCTCAGGTATGCCATGAGACTGGATTTCCAGATAAAAATCCCCGAAAGTTTCTTTATACCACATGGCCGCAGCCTCGGCGTCGCTACGGCGCCGTTCCAGGATCAGTCTGGGAACTTCTCCCTGAAGGCAGGCAGAAAGGGCGATGAGTCCTTCATGGTGCAGGGCCAGCAGCTCCTTATCGACTCTGGGTTTGTAATAGAATCCTTCCAGAAATCCCTTGCTGCTTAGCTTTAGAAGGTTGTGATAGCCGATTTCGTTTTTGGCCAGCAAAATAAGGTGATACGGGCTCTTATCGCCGGGAGTGCGGGAGGTGCGCTCGCCGGGGGCCACGTAGATTTCGCATCCCAGTATCGGTTTGATGCCTGATTCTCTGGCTTTATTGTAAAACTGAATAATGCCGTAGAGAGTGCCATGATCAGTGATGGCAAGGCTATCCATTCCCATACTCTTGGCCTTTTCGATGAGATAAGGAATGCGGCACATGCCATCGAGCAGGCTATATTCGGTATGAACGTGAAGGTGAGTAAACATTGTCTCTACTATTCAAGCAACGCCTTTACAAAATCCTCAGCATTAAAAACAGAAAGGTCTTCCGGTTCCTGGCCGGTGCCGAAAAACGCTATCGGGATTTGCAGTTCATCGGCGATTCCCAGAACAACTCCGCCCTTAGAGGTGCTATCGAGCTTGGCCAGAATAACGGCATCCACTTTGACCGCTTCGGTGAAATACCGCGCCTGGCTTAAACCGTTCTGCCCGGTGTTGGCATCCAGCACCAGCAGCACTTGCGGGGTGATCTCCGCTCGCTCGATTACCCGCCTGACTTTTTTGAGTTCCTCCATCAGGTTCGATTTGGTTTGAATCCTTCCCGCCGTATCGATGATGAGATAATCGACTTTACGTTTTCGGGCTGCTTCGAGGGCGTCGAACGCAACTGCTCCGGGGTCGCCACCGGGCTGACTTGAGATCACCTCAACTCCCAGCCGGTTCCCCCAGTATTCGAGCTGATCGATGGCAGCTGCCCGAAAAGTATCGCCGGCAGCCAGCATAACCTGTTTGCCTTCCTTTTTCAGATTGTAAGCCAGCTTGGCAATCGAGGTCGTTTTGCCGGTGCCGTTTACGCCGACGAGCAGCAGCACCGCCGGTTGGCCCGATTTGAAAGCGAATTTTCCCTCTGCAGGCGATCTCAGAACAGCCACCATTTCTTCCCCCAGAATCCTCTGCGCTTCAGCCGCCCGTCTGATTTTTTCTTCCTTAACTCTTTCTTTCGTTCTTTCGACAAGTTTGAGTGAAGCGCTAACCCCCACATCAGCGGCTATTAACACTTCTTCCAGATCTTCCCAGAGATCGTCACCAAATTCCGCCCGGTCGAAAATCCCGGTTATCTTCCCGGCCCACGCTTCTCGGGTCTGGCCCAGCGTTTCCCTTGTCTTTTTGAAGACGTTAAACAAATTTTTCTCCTTCAAGTTTTGTCAACGCATCCCCGGCTGCTTCCTGTTCCGCTCTCTGTTTACTTGTGCCCGTGCCTTTTCCCAGCACGATGTTACCGGCAAGCACCTCGACTGTAAATAATCTGGCGTGATCCGGGCCTGAGGAATCAATTATCCGGTATGCTGGAGTAATTTGATTAAGCGATTGTATTTTTTCCTGCAACTTTGTCTTTGGATCCCGCTGGGGGTCTCCTCCGGATCCCATCGCAAATTCGTCATTCAGGATTCGCAGGACGAACTCTCTGGCTGCCTCGAATCCCTGATCGATAAAAACAGCGCCGATCAGGGCCTCCAGCGTGCAGGCCAGATTCCTCTGTTTATCTTTACCTCCGGTTTCCTTCTCTCCTTTGCCCATCAGAAGATATTCGCCCAAGTTCAAGGAGCGGGCAACACGGGCCAGTGTTTCCGTTTGAATTAAAGCAGAACGCAATTGGGTTAAATCGCCTTCCGGGGAATCCGGGAAGCGTTGATAGAGTTCATCGGCAACAGCCAATCCCAACAGAGCATCGCCCAGAAATTCCAGCCGTTCGTTCGATTCCTGATTGGGGTCCGCAGATTCATTAAGATAAGAACGATGAATCAGCGCCTGTTTCAGGAATGATACGTTCTGAAACGAAATGCCGAGAATTTGCTGCAGGGAATCAAGTTCAGTCAAAATTTAATCCGGAGGGAATGTTTGGTTTCATCATAAGCACCATGTTTTTGGGTGTCAAGCCACGTTGGAAAAACCGGGCAGCAAAATCCCTTCTGCTAAGGAACCTCTGATTAAGTGGTGACTTCGGGGGTCTGGGGGGGGGATCGTGCCTTAAGATAACGTATTTCTCGGGCAAATCCTGCCGGGTGACGTAATCCCGAAACGTCAGCACCTCCCGGGTCTTCATCGCCCGGCAGAGTTCCCGGTATTTTGTAAGTGTGAAATCAAAACTCATTATTAGCTTTCAGTTATCGGTTCACGGTTTCGGAGTGCCGGATTCCGAGTTCTGCGTCCACCCAACCTTTTTTCTGGATTCCCGATTCCCCGATCAGGTCGAGGACAGGCTCGTCGAGGATGACATTAATGGAATGCCTTCTGAATTCCGTATTCGACATTCTTACTCCTGACTCCTAAACCTCTCCCTCTGGCTCCCTTGCCGCAGGCAGAGAGGGAGAATTGATGCCCTTCTCCGTTAACGGAGAGGGGTTGGGGTGAGGCAGGCTCATCAAAATACGACTCAAGACTTTAGACTCCTGATTTATGCTCCGCTGATGTTATAACCTCTCCCTCTGGCTCCCTTGCCGCAGGCAGAGAGGGAGAATTGATAACCTTCTCGGTTGACGGAGAGGGGTTGGGGTGAGGCAGGCTCATCAAAATACGGCTCAAGACTACCGACTAAAATATTCCGCCACCTTCTTCAACCCGGCTACCACCAGTTCCAGTTCCTCCTGGCTCAAATACGGATGAACCGGCAAAGACAGGATTCGCTCAGCCGTGTCTTCAGCGACCGGACACGATGAAGCAGTCTGGCTGAATACTGGTTGTTTAGTAAGTGGAATAGGATAATGCACCGCGCAGCCAACATTCTCTGCATTTAAGGCTTTCACGAACTCATCGCGAGAGCATTTGAATTTTGATTGATCCAGCAGGATGGAATACTGATGATAGGTATGTTCTACCCCCTCTCTTACTACAGGTGTTCTGATTCCTGCTATCACCTTCAACTCACGACTTAGAAACGCGGCGTTCTCCTGCCGCTTGCGAGTGTTTTTGGGAAGTTTCTCCAGTTGCCGGATGCCAATGGCGGCGGCCAAGTCAGTTAAGCGGTAATTCAATCCCAGCGAGGTATGATAGTATTTCTGCGCCTGGCCGTGGCTTCGGAGCATTTTCCCTTTTTCGCAAAGTTCTTCATTGTTGGTGGTGACCATTCCACCTTCGATGGTGGTCATGTTCTTGGTGGGGTAAAAGCTGTAACAGTTGAGGTCGTCAAATGAACCAACGTCTTTCCCGTTGATTTTGGTCAGGTGAGACTGGGCCAGGTCGGAAATGATATAAAGGTTGTTCGCGGAAGCGATTTTTTGGATTGCTTCCATATCTACCGCATTGCCAAACAGGTGAACCGGGGCAATGGCTTTGGTCTTCGGTGTGAGCTTTTGCCGGATATCTTCGGGATCGATGGTGAACGTCCGGGGGTCGATATCGGCGAAAACCGGAGTAGCGTTGGCGAAAACTGCTGCCGCTGCGGTGGCGATGAAGGTAAAGGCAGGAACGATCACCTCATCACCGGGATTCAGAACTGAGAGATAAGACGTATGCAGCGCCGCAGTACCGGAACTGACGGCATACGCATATTTGCTCCCGATCTTTTTAGCAAACTTTTCCTCGAACTCCTCTACTTTTGGCCCTTGCCGAACCTTGGCAGAATGCAACAAATTAACTACATCCTGGATTTCTTCTTCCGAGAACCTTGGAGAAGCGATTGGTATTTGTTTTTGCGAAACAGGAGTGCCGCCGTTTATTGCCAGTTCAGTCATTTGTTTCTCCAGAAAGACGTTTGTTTATTTTATTATTCTACACTATTTGGTTTTGGGATGACAGTGGGCTACCCCGGAATGTGAAGGATCGGAATATTTTTGTTTACGTTTTGATCGCAACTATGCCATAAGCGTGTAGATGGATGTGGCCCAGTTGAACGGGTCTGGGACTTAAATTGAAAAAATTGCCCCCCCGTGGACTCAGACAGATAAGAAAACGGGGCAACACACGGTCGCGAAACCTTCTGATGATAATCAGTAAGAATTGCTATTTCCCTGCTATTTCCTGCCCTTCGAGCATCCTGTTGAGCTTATTATTCAACAGAGTTTTTCTTTTCAGTTCCTCAGTTATCCTGATTATCTTGATCGATTCATAAACAGAATTAGTCGGATCGGAGCCATTCGTGATACAATCAACAAAATAACCAAGTTCTTTTGCAATCAGATTGATAGGGGCAAAATTGAACACATTCTCACCACGGTCATAAATATCTATTGGCTCCTTACAATAAACGGTCGTGGGAAAGCGTGACACAATGCTGCCAAAGAAAGAGCCGTTATCCCCGTGGACTTCTACCGTATTCATAAATGATGGTGTGATCAGGTCGGATTGAAGGAAAATCTGTGTTCCGTTGGTACGCAATCGAGATAAGGTGCAGTCCTCAGCATCGACCTGCACCAATTCCCCATCGATCATTCGTTCTTTCAGAATGATATCGGAGTATAAAGGTTCTATTTCGGTCGGTTCACCGAAATTCAGTAAAGCCAGGTCCAGCATATGGGTTAGCATGTCAAATGTCGCTCCGCCCGCTGTATTGGCCTTGTGTTTCCACGCCCGGTGTCCGCCCCTGCCTCCGAGTCTGAAACTGGCATAATAGGGCTTGCCAATTATATTTTTCTTAATTATGTCGCGAAGCAGTTCAAAAGAAGGATGAAAACGATAAAGATATCCGACCATGATTACCTTGCCGGTCTGTTCCGATTTTTCCTTGATTGCCTGGGCATATTCCATGCTGTAAGTCAGAGGCTTTTCGCAAAAAACATGCTTGCCGTTATCCAGTGCCTTGATAATAGCGTTGTGATGGTATTCGGTGGGTGTACATATATCTACCGCGCTGATGTCACTTTCCAGCAGCGCGTCAAAACTCTCAAATGGTTGCACGTTCAGATTGGCGGCTGTGCGATTCAGCAGCTCAAGATTCATATCGCAGATACCGCCGATTTCAACATCCTTCATGCTGGAATAGGCATTGAGATGCCTCTCGCCGATTTTACCAAGTCCAACTACCCCGATCCTGATACTCATATCCTGTTCCCTCCCTGCAGATTCTGAGGAAGATCATAAATTCGTGCCGGGTTGCCCATAGCCAGCTTCCCTTCGGGAACATCCCTTGTAACCACCGCGCCGGCTGCCACAAAAGCTCCCTTCCCGATGGTTACATTTGGCAGGATGGTGGCATTCCCACCGATAGAAACGTGGTCTTCCACTACTGGTGCCATTGGCTTGTATTCTCCTCGCACCGGGTACTTATCATTCAACAACACCGCACATGGGCCAATGAAAACCTTGCTGCCGATTGAGGTGAACGTGGAAAGATATACCCCGCTCTGCAGCCTGACATTGTCTCCAATGGTGCAACTTCCATCTATCACCGTCCTAGTTCCTACCAGCACGTTATGCCCAATTTTAGTTTTTTCCCTTATGAGAACGAAATGGCCCGTTTTAAAATCATTACCTATCTTGACATCACCATAAATAATGGTTCCCGCTCTAATTATGGCATCATCGCCGATAATGGTTATTCCGCAATCATCTTTGTACTTGAGACCAAGAACCACGCCGTCTCCCAGTACGCAGTTTTTCCCGATAGTGAAGCTGGACATGCTGCTTTTCTTCAAATCAGCTTGATACCGAAAAGGCTCAGTACCCTTCTGGTTAGTGCTTTAAAGAATACCCTAAGATTGGGATATATGATATTAAGTATAAAGTGTTTTGACCCTATCCTGTTGCCGTCCCTATCGAAGTATTTGGTAGCCTGCGGTATTGAGATAATCGGTATGCCGGCAATCGCGCATCTTGATATGATATCATTATGCACGCCCCAGCGATTAGCAATGCTGTCAATATTGATTTTCTCCAGCGTCTCTCTGGTGAGTGCAGTATAGCCATTTTGGGAATCGGGGACTTTTTGTCCGGTGGCAATATAAGTCATGAACGAAAGAATTTTGGCCCCATAATACCTGACTTGTGACATCCCATAATCACGGGGGTCGCTGCCGTCGAATCTATTCCCGATAACCAATCCGTAACCTTCCTGGCACTGTTTCAGGAATTTGGGGAGTTCAAAAGTAGGCATCTGACCATCGCCAGCCATGATGACCGCCACATCAACATCCATCTCCAGAGCTTTCTTGAATCCTGTCTTTATTGCTCCCCCAACGCCTTGGTTATTCTCGTGATGAATCAGGGTAACCCCTGTCCCGGCAGCTATTTCATATGTTTTATCTGTGGAGCAATCATCTATTACAATAATATGATTGATATAAGGGCTATTTTGTAATTTCTCTATGGTACGTCCTATCCGCTTTTCTTCATTGTAAGCCGGGACCACTGCTGCTACTTTCTGTTTTTTCAACTCTTTATCAGAGGACAATAAGATTGTTGAAACGGCTTCTTTCAAAGCAGGGTTTGTTTTTCCATTAACTCGCTTAGGTGAATGATCAACGCCGCTGTGTTTCTGGTCCTGTATCATTTTTGTACGTTCCCTCACGCTAGTTTAACGCCATCGTGTAAATAACCTGGTCAACAGGGAACAAAGCATTTAGTTAATAATAAGGCCGGATATCAATCCCTTGCCCGAAAATCTCACTTTCCTTTATTAATATAAAGGCACCCGGCCTGAACCCTTCATGTTCTTGTAATTGATGTCGCTTTCTTGTCCCATAAACAACCGCTATTTATACGACAAATTTATAACGACAAGTGAATATTGTACTATTTATATTTGACTATGTCAAGTTTATAACTGCGAAATGAATGGCAATTTAGTGGAATTAGTTGATATCCAAATTAATCTTGAGGCATTGACTCTCGATTATTGGCCATTAAAACGTAAACATTTTCCCGCACCTCGTTAAGGTCAGGGTTGTTGCACTGCTGCCATGTATAGACTATGGAGATGCCGTTTTTCTTCAAAAATTCCGTATCGGTGCAGCCTGAGTTCAAAAAATGGTAAGTTTGGCTGGCCCGGGAATCTTTTGTACTACCCATATCGCTGTATACATCTTTACCGGTAATAACAGCAAGTGCCACTGCCTGGAAATGGTCAAGGATGGCCTTTTCGTATTGATCACCCAGATTTTTTTCGATCCAAACAAAGGCCTCGTAGTCATCATCATCGATCTTGTGATAGTAATCCTCATTCTGCCTGTCAGGGATGGCCAGAGCGAAGATTACCGCGATAACCGCCAGGCACATCACATTGCCCACGTTCCGCACCATAAAAACTGGTTTTGGTCTGCAGGCAAATTTTTCCGGCAATTTCAAGTTTTTGATTGCTGCCAGTCCGCATCCCCCGATAAGGCCCATGACCAGCATGGTGTAGAGAATCATCCGATTGTACATTAATACCAGTCCATATTGAAACTGCCGGTAAAGTACCAGGCACATGGCGGGAGGTGATCTGGGAGTTGATCGAAAAACGTGCCGATCATACCGGCGTAATGATGCACCTCGTGACCCCCGAACTTGATGAAGGGCCACCCATAACATTTTGCAGGTTCAGCATCCGGGGCGAACCGTTTGATTCTCACTGGCGGAAGCTGGAAAAGGAGTCGCTGGAGGCGATCAAGGAGCGGGAAGGAAAGGAAATAGACCTGTTCAAATTGATCCGCCAGCACGGACTCAAGCGCGAATTTCCTCTGATTGTGGCCACCGTAAAGGCTTTCAGCAAGGGAAGGATAAAGGTTCAAAACGGAAGTATTATCGATGAGAAAGGTAATCCGATTGCGGGATATGATCTCTCACAGGAGATTGACCTGATTGTAAAGTAAGGGCTCAAAATTTTGAGCCCTTACTTTTTTTGAATCCCTGCTATTTTGCTGGCTTCGAGAGAATTTCGTCAATGAGGCCGTATTCCACAGCTCTTTCCGCACTGAGATAGAAATCCCTATCCGTGTCGGCGGCGATTATTTCTATAGACTTGCCTGTGTGATGAGCGAGAATCTCATTGAGTTTTTCCCTTAGCCTTAAGATTTCCTTGGCGTGTATTTCAATATCCGTTGCCTGTCCCCGTGTTCCGCCAAGTGGCTGGTGCATGTGGATGGTAGAATTGGGCAGGGCATAACGCTTGCCTTTGGCTCCGGCCGTGAGAAGTATAGTGCCCATGCTGGCCGTCATTCCTATACAAATGGTGGAAACATCGCACCTGATTAGCTGCATGGTATCATAGATGGCCAGCCCCGCATTAACAATGCCGCCGGGGCTTTGAATATACAGGCTGATATCTTTGTCCGGGTCCTCGCGTTCAAGATACAGTAGCTGGGCAACGATAAGGTTGGCAACCTGATCGTCAATGGAACTTTGAAGAAAAACGATCCTCTCTTTGAGCAGCAGGGAGAATATATCAAAGGCTCTTTCACCTTTACTTCCGCTCTCTACTACCATCGGTATTATATTTTCAGGCCTTATCATTGGACTCCTCCTCGTTATCAGTTTGCGGTTCCTGCTCTTCCGCGCGGGATTCTTTCTCCGAGGCTGTTTCCGCTGACGGCGCTTCCTCCGCGGAAGTGGCTATTTCGATCAGTCGATTCAGTGTATTCCGGGTCAAAAGGCGGTCCCGTACCGTTTCGCGAGCCTGGGGATTGTTAAATACTTCGCGTATCTTTTCTCCCTGTTCCCCCATATCCCGAATGCTTTGGTCTATTTCGGCATCGATTTCAGCATCGGTAACCTTGATATTCTCAGCCGTGCTGACTCTGCC
Organism: Dehalococcoidia bacterium; assembly: GCA_041300025.1. Lineage (GTDB taxonomy): Bacteria > Chloroflexota > Dehalococcoidia > SZUA-161 > SpSt-899 > JBGLNL01. The sequence goes on from JBGLNL010000001.1 coordinate 1,121,907, forward strand.
CAGAACCAGGGAACCGCGCACACGTCTTTCCGCTATTGGACGAAGTTCATTATTGAATTCCTCGATGGTGATTCCCCGGTATTTCAGGAAGTCCTCCAGCTTTATTCCCCCCATTCGCATCATCTGTTCGTTAACCAGCAGCTCGATCTCCTGATCGGTGAAGAGGGGCGGGAACTCAATTTTTGATTGATTGATTACGGCTTCAATTACATCTGATTCCAGTTTGTTGCGGTTCTCTCTATCTGCCGAAGCCTGCATATTCTTTGCCATCTTTTCTCTGAGTTGTTCTATGGTTTCCACTCCCATGCCAAGAGATTTGGCAAATTCATCATCCATTTTGGGCAGGGTTTCAATTTTGACTGCGGAGATTGAAACTTTATAGTGGCATTCTTTCCCTGCCAGTTTCTCGTTGGGGTGGTCATCCGGAAATGAAAGGGTGAATTCCTTCTCATCACCTGAATTCATGCCTGCCAGTTGCTCGGCGAATCCCGGTGCAGGCTCCGATTCGCGGGAGACCTTGAACGACTCGCCTTCTCTATCGAGGACGGTTTCATTTTCCACTGTGGCCTTGACGCTTACAGTTACCACATCTTCAAATTCGACTTCCCGTTCAACAGGTTCCAGCGTGGCATATGCCTTCCGCAGGTTTTCTATTCCCGCATCGATATTCTCATCTGTTATCTTAATAGTTGCAGGGGTAATCCGGATGGAATGATAATCCCCCAGTTCTACCAGCGGCGGCATGGGGATGGTGGCCTTGAATATGGGAGGATCCTTTTGTACTATCTCCATATCGGGTTGTCCGATACCGGCAATCTCTTCTTTCTCCAAAGCCTCCTGATACAGTTGCGGGATGAGTTTATCCAGCGCTTCCGATTCCAGATGATCCTTTCCTACATGGCGTTCGAATAGCACCCGGGGCGCTTTGCCCTTTCTAAATCCCGGAATGTTCAACTGTTTTACCAGACGGTGATAGGCTTCATCCAGAGCCTTTTCCATCTCTTCCGGTTCCACCTCTATCGTAAGTGCAACCTGACAACTTTCAAGTCTTTCCGATGATGCTTTCAAGTCTTGCCTCCTGAGCGGTAACTCATATTATACCAGTGAACTGTCATAATATGAAAGTGGGTGAACCTGCAAACCGGGGGTCTGGGGTTGTCTCCCAGATTCAACATCAGGCTGTCCGAAAAAGAGATGCAGGATTCTTCCTGCCGGGGGTTTTGGGGGTGTCCCCCAATACAAATTTCCCCCATGAGTGGGGGATTAAGGGGGTTGATTTGAACTTGTTCAGGGTTTTCTTAATTGCGCAGAGAAGCTGAAATGGATAATGCCTTTGTGGGGCAGGATTCGATGCATTTGCCGCACTGGATGCAGTCGCTGGAAACCCCGATGGATTCTACCTCTTTGAAACTGGCCGGACAATTGCTCAGGCATTTTTTGCAGCCGGTGCATCTGGATTCATCCAGCCTTATTTTAAGGATACTTATCCTGTTGAAAACACCGAAAATAGCTCCGAGCGGACACAGGTAACGGCACCAGAATCGTCCGATTATGACGAAAAGAACCAGTGATAATGCCAGTGTGGCCAGATGAACATAAAAGAAGGTTCCTATTTGGGGCTCTTGTGATGGCTGAAAGAGAATCACATCAGCGGGAGTGGATTCCGAGGGAAGTAGTTCATGGGGGATGGCTGCGAACAGGCTGCCGGAAGGGCAAACTTTACAGAATGCCGTTTCAGCAATGATTCCGGCTGCTATCATGATTCCAACTAGGGAAAGGTATTTTAACCAGGGGAAAGGTGGTAATTTTATCACATCTTTGCGCCTTCGAAGCCGCATGATCAGGTCCTGTAAGGCTCCAAAAGGGCATGCCCATCCACACCATAACCGGCCCAGCGCCAGCCCGAATAGCCCCAGCGATCCAAGCGCATAATAAGGGAATGTCCTTTCTGCGGCGAAATTCTGCAGCACCCCGATGGGACACCCGAATGAGGCTGCCGGACAACCGTGGCAGTAAAAGACTGGCGCCACGACGCCGGTTTCCAGAGCGGAGATGAAACCGAGGTTAACCAGAACCAGCGAAAGTATTTGGGTGATTAAGCGCAGATTCCCGATCTTTTTCAAGTATCCAATCCCATGCAACTGGTACAAATGAATCTGACCATGGTGCGAACCATTTCATATTGTTCTCCGGCTGTGAGCGCCACGAAAACAAGGGAGAGAATAAGGATGGTCAATCTAAGAAACGGGAGGTGATACTTTCTGGTTATCATTGTTTGGTGTAATTGCCTTATCCTTTATGCTGGTTCCAGTACTCCAGTGCTTGTGAAATTCCATCGAGGAATGATTCCGGCGGATAGGCCCCGATAATCCGGCCCATTTCTTCACCATCAGACCAGGCAAAAATAGTGGTCGGAACGCCGGATATTCCATAGTTCGCATGCAGTCCGCTTTTGCCCGCATTGCTTTTAACGGTCACAAAATTCTTGCACAGGGAGGAGATAACTTCTTCATCGGAGAAGGTGTTCTTTTCCAGCGCCCGGCAGGCCGGGCATACATCCGTGTAGAAGTTTATCAAAATTGGTTTGTTTTCATTCTGAGCTGTGCTTATTGCTTTGTTCCAGTCGCTTATCCATACTATCTCTTTGCATGAATCTGAACCGTTAGAAGGCTGTTTGCTGTCAGTGCCGTTCGATTCCTGAGTGGAATTGGCTGATGTATCATCAATCTGGCCATTTCCTGCCGGTTCCTTATCAGCATTGCAACTAATAAGGCTTCCTGTTGAAATGACCAGCAACGCAATGATGACAAGCCATTTAGATTTCATTTGGAGTCTCCAGATTATCCCGTTGAACATTATGTTGTAAATTATAAGTGCTTGACAGCCCGATTGTCAAAGATGTTTTTTAACTGTGTTTGAAGATATTGATCACCTGATTTGTACATGCATTGTAAATATTATTAAGATGTGAATATAATACGCTTAAAGGGACTGGAAAGTAAACAATGGAAGGCCTGAGTCTTCTGGCCAACATGGCCCTAGTGCTGGGGATTGCCCTTCTGGCTGGTTTAGTGGCAAGTTACCTGAAACTTCCGGTGATTATCGGGTATCTGGTGATTGGTGTGGTTATCGGTCCCAATGTTTTAGGGTTTGTCGAGGATGCGAAAGATGTTGAGACCGTTGCTACCATTGGCGTTGTGCTCCTCATGTTTACTCTGGGGGTAGAGTTTTCCTTAAAAACACTGCGGAATGTGGGCAGGATTGCCATAATCGGCGGTGTTTTGCAGGTGGTTATTACCATTGTTTTAGGCTTTGCCATAGCAAGGATAGTCGGCTATTCGAATCAGGAGTCTTTACTCTTCGGGTTTTTTATTTCTGCTAGTAGCACTACCATCGTATTGAAGTTATTGCGGGATCGCGGCGAGTTGGGCACCTGTCATGGGCGAATTATGACAGGCATCCTGCTTATTCAGGATATCAGCGTGGTGCCCATGATGGCGATCATCCCTGCTTTCGGAGGTTCTGGCAGCGATCTGGCCATAGATATAGGATGGGCGCTCCTCAAGGCTACCCTGTTTCTGGGCGGGACGATATTACTTGGATTATGGGGGTTTCCCCGATTCATGAAAATAATCGCTGGAGAGCGGTCAAGAGAGCTTTTCCTGATTTCGATTGTGAGTATTTGCCTGCTGGCTGGATTTCTGGCCGAATATTTTGGACTTTCAATTGCCCTCGGAGCCTTTCTGGCCGGTTTGATGGTTAGTGAATCCGATTATGCGCATCAGGCTATGGCCGATACCATGCCCTTGCGTGATATATTTGCAGTACTTTTCTTTGTCTCTCTGGGAATGCTTGCTGACCCCAGCTTTGTTGCGGAGAATCCGGGGTTAATGGTCATTGTCATTGTGGCGATTGTGGCAGGTAAAACCATCCTGACAGCCGTTATAACCAGATTTTTCGGCTATGGCACTAAGACAACTCTGTTTGTGGGCACGGGGCTTTTCAATTTCGGGGAGTTCAGTTTTATTCTAAAGAGTTTGGCCACCACCGTGGTTACCCCCCGGAAATGGCCCGGACGGGAAGCGCCTTCCAGACGGCTGGTGATACCTTCCACATCAACCCATGAACTGGCGCCCTGCGGATACATTTCCTCAGGCTGAGGCATGAAGACGGCATCGGTTTTTCCTTTTTCCAGCAAGGCCAGATCGCGCTCGGTATCGCGGGGGTAAGAAGCAAAGTCCTCGCCGGGTCCGAACTGGGTGGGATTGACGAAAATGCTGGCAATTACACTTTTGCATTCGGAGCGGGCCTGGCGCACCAGCGAAATGTGCCCTTCATGGAGATATCCCATTGTGGGCACAAACCCGACCGGTTCCGCCATCTGGCGGCGAATTGCCTTCATCTCTGCGATTGTCGTGGCGATTTTCATATTTGCTCCAGTAATCAGTGCCCTCATTCAAGCGTGATCGTACCGCTCTTGCCCCCGGCCTTTTTCACCAGCCGGATATTCTCAATTTTCATTCCCCTGTCCACTGCCTTGCACATATCATAAATTGTCAGGGCGCTCACCGCGACCGCCGTCAGGGCTTCCATCTCCACGCCTGTTTTTTCAGAAGCTTTGACTGTGGCCGTAATATCTATAGAGCTTGTTTTTTTATTCGTTTTGAATTCAACTGTGATATTAGTGATCCGAAGGGGATGGCAGAGCGGAATAAGCTCCGGCGTCTTTTTGGCGGCCATGATTCCCGCCGTTTGGGCAAGGGCCAGCACATCGCCTTTGGCAGCTTCGCCTTTTTCGATCAGCTCAAGGGTGGCAGGCTCCATTTTGACTGTGCCTCTGGCAATAGCCGTTCGTTCGGTGACGGCCTTGTCTGAAACATCCACCATGTGAACCTGTCCGGAGGAATCGAAGTGGGTCGGGGCGCTGTTATTCAGGCTTATCATCTTAACGGCCAGTTGATCGGCCCGTTCGTTTTCAGGGTGGCCGGCGTGCCCCTTCACCCAGATCCACTTCACGTTACGATCAGCTACCAGCCCATCCAGTTTTTCCCACAAATCATGATTGGTATTGCGTTTCCAGTTTCTGGTCATGGTATTAACTAAATACTGGCTGTCGCTGTGGATGGTGACTGCGGAACCGGAGGCAGTTTTATCGAGTCCTTCGATGGCGGCCATGATTTCCATTCGATTGTTGGTGGTGTTATCTTCGCCCCCCATCAGTTCCAGCCGCTTACCATCCCGGATAATTACTGTTGCCCAGCCTCCGGGGCCGGGATTGCCGGAACAGGCGCCGTCAGTATAAATATCGATCATAAATCTAGCCTCCGATCTGGCACATTCTTCTGCTCTTTGCGGTAATGCCTGCTTTCAGATGGTGGCATTCAGGCTTGGAATTAATTGCCAGCCGCAGCAGCGCTTTGAGATTGTCAATCGAAGCTCCCTGACGCAAAGGAGTGCGCAGATCGATCTCGTCATCCGAGAGCAGGCAGGGACGAAGTTTTCCATCCGCCGTGAGCCTTATTCGATTGCACTGGAAACAGAAATGCTCGCTCACCGGGCTGATGAATCCAATAGTGCCTTTAGCGCCGGGCAAACGATAGTATCTGGCCGGGCCGTTCCCATCCAGCTTGCCTGGTTCCAGCACGCCAAGGGTTTCAATTTTCTCCCTGATTTCAGGGATCGAGATGAATCGGTTATTCCCCTCATCCGGATTTTCCCCCACAGGCATGAACTCAATAAATCGAACATGCCATCCTTCCTCAACGGTCTTGCGGGCGAAATCGAGTATCTCATTATCGTTTATGCCGCGCATGACCACCACATTGATCTTGACCGGATTGAGCCCCGCCCGCTGAGCCTCTTCGATGCCCTCCAGTACATTGGTAAGCGAGCCGAGACGGGTTATCTGTTTGAATATCTCAGGATCAAGGGAATCAAGGCTCACATTTACCCGCTTGAGGCCGGATTTTTTGAGTTCTCCGGCATATCGGTTCAGGAGCATGCCGTTAGTAGTCATGGAAATATCGTCCAGACCCGGCACATCCGCCAGCATTTTGACCAGATTGCAAATGCCCTCGCGAACCAGTGGTTCCCCGCCAGTGAGACGCACCTTATTGATTCCCATTTCGGCAGCCGCTCCGGCCACTTTAAGGATTTCTTCATAACGCAGGATATCGTCATGAGGGAGTGTTTCGATGCCCTCCAGCGGCATACAGTAGATACAGCGCAGGTTGCAGCGATCAGTTATTGAGATGCGCAGGTAATTGATGGGACGGCCAAATCGATCGGAGATGGGAGTCATTTATTCACTTCTCAGGAGGGCAGCCAGATGCAATTGTGCCTGGCGAGCCGCTTTCCCGCGATGACTTATTTCGTTCTTTTTTTCCGGGGGAAGCTCAGCCATAGTTTTGCCGAGTTCAGGCAACCAGAAAACGGGATCATACCCGAAGCCATTCTTTCCCCTTGGTTCAAAGGCGATTATTCCCGGGCATTCCCCATTACACAACACCGGTTCGTCGTCGTTGGAAACAATGGCTATCACGCATCGGAACCGGGCCTGTCTTTTTTCCCAGGGAATGCCGACTAGTTTCGAGAGAAGATAATCGATCCTTTCTTTATCCGAAGCTTCCCGACCGGCGTAGCGAGCGGAGAATATTCCGGGAGCGCCATCAAGCGCATCGACCTCTAATCCCGAATCATCGGCAAGCGTTATGAAGTTCGAAGAATGGGCAAAAGCTTTAGCCTTGAGAATGGCATTCTGTTCGAAGGTTTTGCCCGTCTCTTCCACTTCCAAATTTATTCCTTCCCGTGCAGGAGTTGTAAATTCCCATGTTTCACCACGTATAAGCGAGCTCAGTTCACGGGCTTTTCCCTGATTGTTGGTAGCCAGCAACACCTTTTCCAAACTGCTCAAACCCCGCATTCAGTATATAAAGAAACAGGGACGGTTTGCAAACCATCCCTGTTTGGGAATCAGGTTGCCGGATTGCGGGTGGCAACCCCGGACTCCAATGGTCACTGCTTATTCTTCACGCTTGCTTATTTTCTCTTATATCTTATGAACAAATGCTCATCGAATTCCACATAGTTTTGCGGCGGGATCACCAGCGTGGTCATGGGATGCTCGATGATTGCTGGCCCGTTGACCCGGTTGCCCGCCTTCAGTAAATCCATTTCCCATATGTCGAAAGCTTGCCATTTTCCATCCATGTAAGCTTGCCGCTGGCCTTTGGATGCCTTGACCGGCGGCTTTTCGCCAGCGAGTGGATATGAGGGTATGACCGGTTTCTGCTTTTTAGCTACTGCCTCAACGTAGATTTCGGTGATCTGGTATCCGGCTTCGGGATATCTGGCCCCGGAGGGGTAGATGCTGGTATAGTGCTTCTCAAAAGCGCCGATGACCTTGTTCAGGTCCTCAATAGTGTTTACCCGCCCGACCTCTACCGGAACTTCCCACTCAGACATCTGTCCGATGTAGCGGCATGATATGCCGTGCCTGAAGGTGACTGAATCGCGGGCGATACCCTCGGCTTCCAGTTCTGTATAACCTTTTTCTTCCAGTCCCTGCCATGTCATGCTTAAGCCCGTGCCCTGCATGATCTTGATATCGTCGTTCATATCCGGAGTAAGGAAGAAAGTCACTGCCTTATCGTAGCGGTGGAAGTATTCAGCCGAAGCCACGCCGAAAGCGGAGAAAGCTGCAGCCCAGGGGAGCATAATCATCTGGCCTATCGGGATGCCTCGCTCCAGTCCCCATGCATGCAGGGGGCCGCTGCCGCCGTAAACCAGCAAAGTAAATTCAGCCGGGTTAAGCCCCCTCGAAAGCAGCAGTCGGTTGATGTGGTCATTCATCCGGGAGTGCAGCAGATCCAGAACCTTGCTGGAGACCTCGTATACATCCTGCTCCAGCGGTTTGGCGAGCTGCTCGGTAAGCTGTTCAATTGCCTTGACCTTGCTGAGTTTGATCTTGCCTCCGAGGAAGTAATTCTCGTTCAGATATCCCAGAATGAGATCGATATCTCCCACGGTGATATCAGGGTACTTGTAGCAGGTGCCGACGGCGCTTCCGGCGCTTTCCGGGCCCAGAACGATTCGCTTGGTTGATTTATCGACGTGTATTACCGTGCCGGTCCCGGCACCGATGGAATCGATATTAACCATTGGCAACCTTAGCCGGTGCCCGGCGAAATCGGGGGATTTATTGACCGGAAGAAGCCCCCCGGCGATCAATCCCGCGTCGAAAGTGGTTCCCCCGAGGTCTGCACAAACTATGCCGGGTGATCCTAGCAAGTCTGAGATGAACTTGCCTCCCAGCAAGCCTCCCACCGGGCCTGATATGATGGCCTCGCAGAGCTTGGGATATCGGACGGTGACGGCTGCGCCGTATGAAAGCAGGGTGAGCAGGTCGTAGGCATAGCCATCCTTTCTGGCCGCATCTTCCACCTTGAGCAACTGCCGGCGCCCCGTTTCTGAGATATAACATTGAAGGAGCAGCGTTTTCAGCCTCTCATTTTCACTGGGTACGGGGCATATCTCATGGGAAGCGATTACCGGAATCTCCAGTCCGCGGCTGGCTACGATTTCCCGGGCAATCATCGCTGCCCGTATCTCATGTTGTGGATTGACATAGGAACCTAAAGTGAGGATGCCAATGACTTCAACGCCATTATCGAGCAGTTCATTAACTCCTTCTTTGACATCCTCTTCGTTGAGCGGGATGAAAACGGTTCCGGGGTAAGTGTGATGTTGCATATAGTAACTGCCTACCCCTATTCGTTCCTGTATTTCCTTGATATTCTTCGGTTGTACCAGCCAGGGGACGTGTTCGTGTAGCTGCTGGTGTAACTGGTCTTCATAGGTTTGCCCGATCCAGGTGAGCGCCCGCTCTACAATGGGCATGTGCCCGAATCCCCTTGTGATCAGAAGCCCTGAGTTGCTTCCTTTCCGGGTGAGCAGGGCATTAAGCATGGTGGTGCCGGTATAGGTGGCTGATATAGCCTGCTCATGGAGGTCTCGGGAGGCCATTTCCCAGCATCTGCTGGCATCTGCAACGGATTCAAGATAGCTTTTGGATTCATCCTCATGGTTGGTAAGGGATTTTCCCAGGACGAAATTGCCGTCTTTATCCACAGCGAAGGTATCGGTCATGGTTCCGCCGGCGTCCAGTGCAATCAAATATTTTTTATCAGCCATTTTTTATCCCTCCCTAGCCCACTCGGCAGGTTTTTCCAGAGTCTTATCCGCAAACCAGTCCGGGCTCTCATCCGGCAGGGGCTGGCCCAGCCATTCCCGGTAGAAGCTATCCAGATCGGGGAGCATTTCAAATATGGGCGGGTAACCGGGTGGAACCACTTCCGGTTGGAAGGAATCAATATCCCGATGTAGTTTTTCGGGGGTGTATCGGCTGACGATGTAATCGAATACAGCGACCTCAGCCCCTGTCTCGATGCAGGTAGCGGCGACGTACGAAATACCAAGCGGAGGGGAAGGAGCCTCGGATAGTGGATAAGGTGGGGCAATAAGGGCTATTCTCATGTTGGGTTGCTGGCTCCTATATTAATTTTATTCAGCACAATATTGCGAAGGGCCGAAAATCCCGGGGAATCGGCAGGAAGCTCAATTATTGGCTTGGCTATGAGATCGTAATAGGCAATTTGCTCATCCTGCGGGATTATCCCAAATAACTCAATTCCTATTCTTTCGGCAGCATCTATCAATATATTTTCATTTCCTGACACTCTGTTAAATATGATACCGATTTTCTTACACTCTACTATTTTATCATCCTTAACCATACTCCTGATCATCTCTGCTGTCTCTATTCCCCGCACAGTGGCATCGCTGACAATTACCAGTGTGCTGATATGTCGCATTACCTGTCGGTTAATTTGCTCGAGGCCAGCTTCTCCGTCGATAAGGATGGTATCGAAACTTTTGGAGAGCGTCTCGATAGTTCCCCGGAGAAGATCGTTGACCGGACAATAACAGCCGAGTGTCTCGGTTCGGCCCATTGCCAGTATGCTGTAGTTATCCAATTCCTGAAGCGCTTCCATTGCCATATAATCGAGTGTCATTACCACTCTGGTTTTTTCAGCCTTGTTACCTCTCTGAGCAGCTCTGATAATATCTTCTCTCACCTGACCCATGGTACGTTTGACGCTTGTTCCCAGCGCCGTGAGGAGGCCCATCGCCGGATCAGCATCTATCAACAGGAGGTTGCCAGCCTTTCCGCTCTCAACAAAAATCCGGCTCATCATGGCAGTGAGGGCAGTTTTACCGACTCCTCCCTTGCCGCATACTGCGATCAAACTCTTGCCTTCTATTGATGCATCGTTCATTGCTGTCCTTCCTTCCAGGCTTTCTGAATATGTTGGTGGAAAAAAAGTGCCTGGCAGGGCAAAAGCACCCGGGCCTTATCTTTGCTCCATCTTCCATCTTTCCAGCAGCATTTGCTTGACACCGTTGCAACCATCCCTGAAATCACAGACACTGCAGTCAAGATTGCAGGTAAGATCATAACCCCTGCTTTTCCAGAATTCTTTGATGATGTCATCACGAATGCCTGTAACCTCTTTTGCGGCCTTCTTCAATGGTGCAAGATCATCCAGGCCGGAGGTTACAAAAAGAACTTCCATCGACTCGATCTCGGGGATGCCTGATTTCATGGTTAACATTAGTGCTTTGCCAAGCGTCTCCATGGAAAAACCCTTTGCGGCTGCATCAATACTAACTCGTCCCCATATACTATCGGTGGTGGTTCTTTCCATATATCCTTCAAGCTGGTCGCCCAGATGCTGACAGTCTTCCATTTTTTCCTGTAATTCCGGGTAGAGCTCCTGCCCCCCCACCATAAGCACCTGGCCAAAACTGAGGCTGGCCCCAAATGACTCCGGTATATCAGGGCCGATTGCGGTTATCTTTCCATCCTGAACAAGAGAGGGGTTCTCTGTCCACAGGATAAATGCGCTGGATCCAGCTTGAGGATTTCCGAGTTCGGCGAATGTCTTTGATTTGAGGATGATGCCCGGATTAGCACCTGCCCCGAACTTAACTGGCAGGTTGCTTTTTATCTGTTCGATTGAGCCCGAACAATCAAATTCTCTCACTTCGCGCCCCTGTTGCTTCAGGGACGCAATGTAATCTTTCACTTGATTGATATACTGATCGTAACCCGACATGAATCTGCTCCGGTTTCCGCCTTGGCGGGTACCCGGTTAAAGACAACGCGCCCACAGCTTGACTGATAACGGGCTCTACTGTGAGCGCTGTTATTTGCTATCCGGTTAGCCATTGCCTGTTTAGCCGAGTCCCATCGAACTGAAAAAAGTAGATATTCTATCCTTAACCTGTTCCGGAGTGGTATATCGCCGGTCAAACAGGTCGAGACCTATATGCAGAAATGGGACATTAAGTTCCCGGCACGTTTCCCGCATTATTCCTATTGAGGCGGCGCCATCTTTATGGCCCATATGGCCGGGCCAGATGACAACATCGATATCGTAGTCCTTGACTATCCGGCGGATATCGGTAGCGAAGTTCTCATCGGTACCACGGGCCTGGCGTATCATCGGGGCGTCAATAAGATTCCGCTTGGCCAGGGATCTGAAGATCGTATCTTCTGTTGAGGTATCGATGAGAGTATACGGGTAATTGCCGAACATATCCATGGTCAGCACTGCTCCCCATTCCTCTTCCATCCAGGGCATGACCTCAAAAACCCATCCGTATGGCAGGATATCAAACCATAAATAACGTATTTTTTCCTTTATTCCTTCAGGCCCCTTGCCTGCTTTTACATTTTCCTCGGCGCACTTAACCAGTTGCTGGAACCACTCAGTGCACTTTTTGTCTCCAGAAACAAAACACTGGCTGATAGCGAAGGCCTGTGCTCCGCCGATACCCCAGCCGTGCGGACATGGCTTTGCCCGTCGGAGTTCGTTGTATTCCTGCCACAGGCCGAAGACCTTGTTATCTTCTTCACATACCTCTTTGAGCTTTTTCATGTCAATAGTCTGCTTGGTGTGCTTTTCCAGGAACTCCACCATGCGCTTGAGTTCATCGGCAAAATAGTCCAGCGCCCGGTCATCCGTAGTATAGGGTGGATCAGCCGCATAGACAGGCACATCCTTCCACCCTTTATTATGCATCATTACCTGGTGCAGCATCGGAGCGCCATCGCAAGGGTAAATTAAGCCTATGCATGCTGTCGGTATCGGCATTTGGCCAGTCTCGATGTAATAGATTGGCAGCCGGATCGCTGTGCAGGTATCAGTTCCCAGCCCAATGGCTTCCGCTCCTTCGAGATCTTCAAGAAGGAAAGGCGCTGATGCGGCCAGAAATGGTGTCTCCATCAGCATGTACCATGTCAGGTCCATAGCGTGAAAAATCTGCGGAGCGTTACAGAAGTATCCGGCGACAAACGGTTTGCCGTGTTCAGCACAATCAAGGACCGACTCTTTCGAGGCAAGCAGAATGTGGAGCAGCTTCTCCTGTAGCCGGTTCTCCTCCCCCGGCAAAAGCTCGACTGTATCCAGAAGCATCTTAAACCAGTCTCGTTCCTGTTTATACCTTTTGAGTGTTAGTTCAAATTTTGCGTCATCACTTTTAGCTGACATAGTCTCTATCCTCCAATCATTTCCAGGAAGGCCTGAATTCGGGTTCGGAGTTGTCCCTTACCCCCAAGGACATATTCCCGGTCAAGTTGTATGAAAGGAACCCCGAGCTCTTTCAAATCCTGTTTAGCCATATAGTGTTCCATCAACCACGAGTCGCAGAACAGCAGCCGTTCGCCAATGACTCCGTCCACCCGGAAGTCCCGTATCAGGTCCCGCATAAACTGAGCACGCCTCGGCTGGTCTCCATAAGTGCGCGGACAGGTTGGCCGCTGCTGTACCTGATACCGGGCTATTGCTTCAATGGGATCGCCTTCCTCATCTATATCGACCAGAAAGAGCCTTGTCCCGAAGCACAAATAATCCGTTACCACCAGTCCGCCATGATCCTCAATTATATTCATGTATTCCGGATCATCCAGAATACCGCCAGCGATCATTAACCGAAATTTGTAATCTTTGATGCCTTCGGCGCTTTTCAATTCTTCCAGCAACTCCCGGAGCATCTTGTTGTATCGTTCTCGAGGTATGGCAGTGCTGGCTACCACCGCCGCCAGTGCCTGCTCACCGGTAATCGGGGGATTATCCGCTTTGCGCAAATCGTACAACTGGCGCAGGAGGCGACGTGTTTCATTGTGGATTTTAATGGCGTTTCTCAGATCATCAAGCGTTATCTTCACACCGAAATTTTCTTCTAAATCACTTTTTTTTAGAAGGATTTCATCCCGGTACCACTCCACCGCATGCTCTGTGGTCTGCTTGGTCAGGTTCCACATGCGAACGAATGCGGGACTATCCACCTGACGAATCCAGTTATCATAGATTCGGCGGACGTGATCGCAACTGTTGGGAACAATAAGCCCGTCAAGAATCTTGAATTCCCCATGCATTGCCAGATTGAACAGGTGCCGGGGGAACGAGCAGTTAATAGTGATGAAATAAGCATCCGAAAGCTCGGTCCCCGTACTGCCAGTTGCCCTCATCCTGAATGGCAACATTCCCGCTGCAGTTATAAGTTCATCCGGCACGTGGGTACAGAAATACCCGATGATTTTGCCGCCGTTATCTTTCCACTCCTTTAAATAGGGGTTGATAAGAGTGGAGGTAATTTCCTGAAATTCGTCCATTACTTTTGATTTGAGATTAGTTTCCAATTGGCAGTCCCCCTTTCATGAAATCTATGATTTAGCCAAAACTTTATCCATAGCAATGAGCGCTGCCCCGATTGCTCCGTTAAGCTGCGGATCCTGAGGAAGCTTGACAATGCTAACTCCCAGTTGTTTCTCCATTGCTCTGGCCAGGCCGGCGTTTTTGGCACAGCCTCCCGTTAAGGCAATCTCCGGAACGAGCCCGACCTTTCTTACCATTGAGTTCAGCCTGCCCGCTATGGAGATATTGATACCTGCTATTATATTTTTGATATCATGGCCTTCATTAATCAACGTAACCACTTCAGATTCGGCGAATACGCTGCACTGGCTGGTTATAGTGGAAGGGTTATCGCCCTGGTTCTCAAGCGCAGAAATGCCTTCAATATCCATTTCGAGCGCCCGTGAAATGCCCTCAAAGAATCGGCCTGTGCCGGCAGCACAACGATCATTCATAACGAATTCTATAACTTTACCTTTATCATTTAATGACATGACTTTACAATCCTGCCCGCCAATGTCCACTACAGTTCTCACTGCCGGGTTCATCCACAAGGCACCCCGCCCGTGACAGGTTATCTCCGATATATTCTCATTGGCAAATGGGACCTTTCTTCTACCGTAACCCGTGCCCACTATATAATCAAGCTGATCTATTGAGGAGAGGCCAGCCTGTTTTAAGGCCTCCTCCGTGGCTATCCGGGAAGTTTTTTCTGGCTGGATGGTGGCATTCATTAGTGCCGTGCCAACGATCTTGCCGTCTTTCATGATGACGGCCTTTCCCGTTGTGGAACCTATATCACAACCTGCGACGATCATAAATATATTCCCCCTTTATGTTGCGCTTGAAACCCCTTATCAAGCCATCTCATCGAAGAGTTCTACTGCCATCATCGAAAACTGCGTGAAGATGATCATGCCTTCGCCAACCTTCAATCTGGCCAGAAAGATCAGGAAAGCCACCACAGCACAGAAACCAATCTTTTTCACCGGGGTAAATATGGGGGGAGGCCCCTCCAAAAAAGCGCTCGAATCTCATTTGAAAGCCGGCCTTAAGGCTTATGCCACACCCGAAGCGGCGGCCACCTTCGACGATGATCTGGATCAGGTAGCTAAAATGGGGGTGACTCTTATCAATGAGAAAAAAGCTCCCCCGGATGCTCAAAAAATCGAAACCAGAGACCTTAATCTCATCGCAATTGAAAACGCACTGGCTGCCTTCGAAGTCGATTCTCATTTAGATGCCATAGCGATCGCCGTCCTCGATCACGGCGCAGCGCCGCCCGGCGTGAGCGACCGCGTTTTCCGTTTCCAGCTTCTGGAAAAAACAATCCAGAGAGGCAGAAGATTAATCGACTTCGCCTATTTGAAGAACGAAATCCCGCCTCAACTCACCAGAATGAGAGCGGTAGCAGGCAGCGTGAACAGCGATCTACCACTACTGATAATGGATACCCCGGTAGCTGCCGCCATCGGAGCTACTGAAGATGCCGAGGTTGCCCAAAATAAGCACCGGGTAATCGTCAACGCGGGGAATTTCCACACACTGGCTTTTCACCTGAACGGGGACACCATTATGGGATTCTTTGAGCACCACACCCGGCTGCTCACCACCCCCAAAATCGATGATCTGGTTACCAGACTGGTCAGAGGAGACCTCACCAATCAAGAGGTTTATAACGATGCCGGTCATGGCTGCCTGATAATCGAAAGCAGCAAAGAAATTCCATTCGTTACCGTCACCGGACCACAAAGGCATTTGATGAAGGATTCGCGGCTTAACCCGTATTTCGCCGCCCCCTATGGCGATATGATGCTCACCGGCTGTTTCGGGCTGGTAAGAGCATTCTCTCAACGGATGGAAAACTGGCAGAAAGAAATAGAAAAAAGTCTTGCTATACTGTGAATTGGCTACCGGATATGCGAACTGCCATATCATGCCCTTCGAATTCACAGGTTCAATGATCGGCATCGCCGCAGGTGACGGGGGCATTCATAAATTGCCACTACTTCGAAGGCAGGTTCGAAACCTGCCTCTACAAAAATAAGATGGGTTTTAATCTGGATAAACACCACAGGCATTCCATTCGGCTGAAGGATTACAATTATTCGCAATCGGGTGCGTATTTTGTCACTATCTGCATCAGACATCATGAAAGCATATTGGGGAAAATCAATGATGGGAAAATGAGTTTGTACGATGCGGGACAAATCGTGAAATCTGTTTGGGAAGAATTGCCGAATCATTATGATAACGTCGAATTGGACACATTTGTGATTATGCCCAACCATGTGCATGGGATCATCATGTTGGGCGATTCACCAGATGTAGGGGCGTGTTTAAAACCCGCCCTAAACAAAAAGGCATACAAACCCAAAAGGGCAGGTTTTAAACCTGCCCCTACAAAACACGGAATCCCTGAAATAATACGCGCATTCAAGACGTTTTCTTCCCGTAAAATAAACCAAATTCGCGGCACAATCGGAACACCGTTCTGGCAACGCAATTACTACGAACACATCATTCGAGATGAGCAATCATTAGATGACATCCGCCAGTATATCAGCGGTAACCCGATGTGCTGGGCAGATGACGAAGAAAACCCAATCAATCTCGTAGTGGCGGGTTTAAAACCCGCCCTAAATAAAAAGGCATACAAACCCAAAAGGGCAGGTTTAAAACCCACCCCCAGACATAAATCATGCCAATAGAACGCCATTTCCTCGGATGGAATGAACCCATAACCGCCAGGGTACGCGATTTCCTTCTGCCTGAAGGAAACCTGCATAACATCCCCCTGCCTGACCTGACCAAAGACCTGATCGTCGTGCCAACCCGCCAGGCGGGACGGCTTCTGGGAGAAGCGCTTGCGCTCCATTGCGACAAAATCAAAACGGCGCTCCTCCCACCCCGGATAGTGACACCGGCTTACTTCCTCTATCCAGAGGATGAAAAAACGAACATTGCCAACCCCACAGAGGTCACCGCCATCTGGGATGAGATATTGATGCGCTCCGATCTCAATCAATACCCCGGATTATTCCCCGCCCGCAAACCAGAGCAGGATTTCTCCTGGGCAATGCATATGGCCCAGACATTGCAAAACCTGCGTGACGAGCTGGCAGACGGCGGTTATCAAATAGCAAATGTTGTTGAGCAATACGGTGAAATTCTCGAGGAGCCGGAACGCTGGGGTGACCTTTCACGGCTGGAAACAGCCTACCTGAAACGTCTCACCGAACTGGAACGCCGGGACCCCATCGAACTCATGATCGAACGTTCCGAGAACCCTAACCTCCCAAACTCAATCGAACGAATTGTCATAGCAGGAGTTGCCGATCCAACCCCTCTCATGATCCGGGCACTGGGAAACCTCGTCACACAAATACCCATCGACATCCTGATACACGCCCCGCAGTCAAAGGCAGGCCAGTTCGACGAATGGGGACGCCCGATTGCCACTGAATGGCAAAAAGCCCAAATAGATATCCCTGACCCCGAAACAAATCTCCTTCTGGCTGGCTCCCCAGCCTCGCAAACTCACAAAACGCTCAACTTGATAGCTTCGGAGCAGGCACGATTCGGGCCCGGTGATATCGCCATCGGGGTTCCTGATAGTGAGGTAATTCCTTCTATGGCAGCAAAACTGGCTGAAAAAGGTTTGCCTACATTCAACCCGGCCGGAAAAGCCATCAAAGAACATCCCCTGTTTCAATTGCTGGATTCATACCATGCCCTGATCGGTGAGGAAAGCTACGGAGCCTTAAGCGCTCTGCTGAGACATGCCGATATCCTCGAATTCCTGCAAAAAAAATGCGATCTCTCAACCCTCGACATTCTGGCAGAAACGGATAGATTCCAGAACTATTACCTTCCTGTGTCATTCGAAAATGTGTCGAGCCAGCTCAGATCGGAACCGGCGGAAAAAGATTTTCCCAGCCTGAACATAGCAGTATCTTTTCTTGATGAACAACTGGAATATTTCCGGGATAACGAATTCAACACAGCGCTAAGACACTTTCTGCAAACCGTATACGAATCCCGAACCCTCAACCAGAACTATCCCGAGGACAGGGAATTCTCAGCCGTAGCCAAATCCATCGATGCCGCTCTGCGGGAGCTGGAAAGTGACTGCATCAACGCACTCGGGATCGAAAAAAGAAACCTGCCGGATTTGCTCCTGCAGCGGCTGTCAGGGCAAAAATATTACCCGGAACGGGAAGACACGGTAATCGATCTTGAGGGATGGCTGGAACTTCCCTGGGAAGATGCCCCGATGCTGATCGTCACCGGCATGAATGAAGGGTTCGTGCCAAACACCCGGATGAGCGATCTTTTCCTGCCCGATTCACTGCGCAAACACCTGAACCTCAATCATGATGAGGATCATCTGGCAATCGACACATTCCTGATGACAGGGCTAATCGAATCCCGCAGACAGAACGGCCGGGTGTGTTTCATTGCCGGCAAGGCCAGTTCCGCAGGAGACCACCTGAAACCCTCGCGATTGCTGTTCCGATGCGAAGATACTGAACTTCCGCAAAGGGCAGCTCAACTGTTTGGCGATGCTGAGGAGGAGCGCGATAACCATCCGGCAACAATCAGCTTTCTGCTTAACCCCACACCACCAGCCGATTTTCCTGCTGATAAGGTGACCCTGAAAAAGCTTTCTGTAACAGCATTCAAGGATTACCTCGCCTGCCCGTTCCGCTTCTACTTGAAGCATATCCTCGGCATGGAAGAACTGGACGATCAGAAAACGGAACTGGATGCGATGGACTTCGGTTCGCTCGTGCATGAGACCCTGAACGAAATGGCCCAAAATCAGCAAATGAACCGGTGCGAGAACGAAAAGGAACTGACTCGGTTCCTGCAATCCCGGGCAGAAGAATGGGTAATTCAGCGCTTCGGGCAATTGCCCCCGCTTCAGGTGAAAACCCAGCTCGAAGCAGCCAGACAGCGCCTCGCCGCAGCAGCCAAAGTACAATCACGTTTAACAGGCGAAGGCTGGCAGATTATCCGGGCGGAAATGCAGATCAAAGCTCAACTGAACGGCATGACGGTGAGCGGCAGGATTGACCGGATCGACCGGAACCGGCAAACCGGGCAAATCAGGATTCTCGACTACAAAACCTCCGACCGGGCAGACCCGCCAGAGGTCATACATTTAAAATCCCCATCTCAGGATACTCCCGATTTTGCCAGAATCCCCCTCGGCAAAAAGGAAAGGTGCTGGGCGGACCTTCAATTACCGCTTTACCGGATACTGCTTCCTGATGAAATGCTATCAGACGGACCGGTGCAAATCGGCTATTTCAACCTGCCCAAGGCCATCGGGGAAACAGGGGTAAGCCTATGGGAAGAATTCAGCGAAGAACTCCTTGCTCGCGCTCGGGAGTGTGCCGAAGGCATTATCGAATCGATTCAGCATCGAAAGTTCTGGCCGCCGACCTCGAAAGTCAGCTACGATGACTTTGAGCATCTGTTCCCGGCGGAAATTGCCGACTGCATCGATACCAAATCATTTGCGGAATTTATGAATCAAAATGTGTAAGGGTTTAAAATTTAAAACCCCTGCCAATCAAACATAATGACAAACCAAATCAGGCACGAAGCAATAATGGCCTCGGCCGGTTCGGGGAAGACTTTTCAGCTTGCCCACCGCTACATCCGGCTGCTGGCATACGGGGTGAAACCGGATCGGATCATCGCGCTGACCTTCTCCCGAAAGGCAGCCGGAGAAATATTCGACTCCATTATCAAATACCTTTGTCTGGCAGCTTCTTCAGAAAAAGAAGCAGGGGACACCGCTGAAAGAATCGGCAATCATATATTATGTCAAGCAGATTTTCTGGCTCTGCTTCGAGGCGTGATGGATAGCCTGCACCGCCTGCACATCAGCACGCTGGATAGTTTCACCATCGGCATCATCCGGGCCTTTCCCATGGAACTGGGAATTCCATCAGGTTTTCAGGTAATGGAAAGCGATGGGGCCCTTGCTATAACCGCCCGTCAGGATGTGCTGAGCAGGATATTCAACAACCGCTGCGTGGATCGGGCGGCGCAGAGCGAATTTATGGAGGCCTTCAGACAGGCCACTTACGGTCAGGAAGAAAAGGGGCTTGTTCGGCAACTCGATACCTTCATAAGTGAATATCGCAATTACTAGACGCCGGTGGTAAGTGTGCAAACTGTGATTGAAAGCCAGCGATTGGAACCGGCTGAAATCGAGCCGGGACGAGGATATCTGGTGAAATCACTGGAAGCGAAAACTATTGAGGTCGACTTTGCCGACCATGATGCATCGGCAATTCCACTAATGCTTGATTTGAAACCTGGATGGAACCTGATCGGGTACGCTTCCCGGAGCCTGGAACCGATGATGCCTCTTGCTTTTTATTTAGGAGCGGATTTGAAAGATAAGTGGATGATCGTATATACAGAGGATGGAGCTCAGGCGAGGTCAAAATCCACTTCCCCTTACGTGTGGGCCACCGATTTGTTCCCCACGATCACCGGAGAGCCTTATTCCGAAGATGAAGATAATCTGCCGGCGGTAGAACTGGGCAAGGGGTACTGGATTTATCTTACCGATGAAGCGGTGCTGATTCCCTGATTTTTTGGTTCACTGTTTTTGTGAGTGTCTTATTCGGAAGTGGCGCAGTTTCCCTATTTGCGGATAGGTGATCATTATAATCGGCACAGCGAAGGAAATGATGATTAGCAGTATTCCTCCGGCTCCCATTTTGACCAGTTTGGTGATGATCAGGTCCTCTTTTGTTCCCGGGTCGAACATGTATGGGATGAATGCAAGCAGGAGGTCCTCTTCAGCCTTGAGAGTACTTTCGTATGAACCTTGAGGGGTTGTAATAGCCGAGATGCGCACCATGGTGACCACATCTGAATCAGCGCCGACCGTGCCGTGTTTTACATAGAAATAAAGGACCAGTCGGCGCTCGTTATCTTTGGCAACCAGTAATTTTTTGAGCACTACAGTAGTTTCGTTCTTGCTGAATCTGGGATATAGAGGCTTTTCAATCCAGTCGGCATCCTCTCCGGGTATGCTCACAAATCCTTCCTCCACTATTTCCCATCCCAGAGCCGGATAGCAGACCTCAGGGGGGTGGAAACTGGAGCGGCTTTTACTCTGCATGGCCAGGAACCAGATTTCCCGTGTCCCCGGCTTCGTGTAACCCCGCATTATGGCCACGTCGGCCCCCAATTGTTCTTTCCAGGGATACACATCGTAATCTTCTTTTTCAGTCCAGTCCCCGATTTCATGAGGGAACTGGCGCAGGCGTTCTTCATCTCCGAAGTCCACGTTTGTTCGCACGTATGTCTGGCTGCTACTGGGATTGGAGAGATTAGAGTAAATGAAAGAGGTTTGTTTGCCGAGAAAAGTCGTGGGCGTGCCAAGCATCACTGTAATAACAGCGGCAAGCACAAGAAATCCCAGAATCCAATAGTATTGTTTGAAGAAAGCCATATGATGTTACAATCCTACTCTAAGACTATGGGCATGTCAATTTTGCCTTGATGGTTTTTAAAAACAGGGAGAGGGGATTCGCCGCGATGGAGAATTTGGCGCGCCAGTTTCTCCTCCGTGGAATGCCCGCTTACTTTGATCTGAATATAGCTATCAAAGCTCTCGGCTGCGCTGCGTATTATGCGGATAAGCCCGGAATCTACCTTTTCAATCCGCCGGGGCCAGCCGCAGAGTGATATTTAAGCTCTCTCCTTCAGGATGGGAAACTCGCAGCAACTGCGATTCCTCATCCTTCTCAAAATTCCCGGCAGAAAGTTCCACTGTATACCCTGATGGATATTGATACCCCGGAACGAATATCTCGGTTGGGGCATCTATTGCCGGATCGGAAAGGAATTCGAAATCAAAGATTCCTGTTTCCATATCGAAGCTCATTTCGAGCGGTTCCCCCGCGGTGGCACGGGCATATGGGCGGACAATTGCCTCAAGCGTTCTTCCCCCCGAATTCATATCCAGTGGATTGGTCTGCTGATCCCGGCAAAAAATAGAAAAGTCTTCGCCGTTCCACTGGGTGCCTCGTTCGTTTGTGCTGGCTGAAGAATAGACCCACTGGGTGCAATTGAGCAGGTGGGCATCCATACCATCAAGGTAACTATCCATTGCCAGTGTCTGCAGTTCAAAATCACCCGTAACGAAGGACTCCCCATCGTTCAAGTCCATGGGAACACCATACTCACCAATCAGTGTCGGAATCCCCCCCATCATTGTGGCTCGGTCCTTAATCTCCCCGAGCTGTTCTTCAATGAAAGCCTGCACATTCTCACGTCCCTGAATTGCCTGAATTGTGGGGTGAATCCTCATGGTTATTTCCGGATTGTACGTTTTGTTCACATAGGTAAGGCTGTCATACCAGTGTGGCGTGTAGACTATATTATCCGGGTCATCCGGGCCCCAGGGGATGATGCATTGAGTTCCTTCAGGCAAACTCAGGTTGAGTTCGTTGCGGGTCTCGACGAATATGATGGCATCAGGATCGACGCTTCTGATTTCTTCGATGTAACGCAGCAGGAAAGGTTTTATGAAATCTCTTTCAAAATCAGTTGCCTGATCACCAGTGAAAGCAAAATGATCAGGACGCAGTATGCGTGGTTCACCGCCTTCATCCGTCCATACCCCATTGGCTTTCCAGATATCCTCATAACCTTCCTTCCATACGGATATTCCTTCAGGATTCATAACCGCAGTTCCTATTTGTCCGATCTGTGGAGGAATGGGGAATACTGCTACTTCCTGTGGATAGGAACTGCCCATGATGGCCTGAGCGGGTGTGGGCATGAGTCCGTTATAGAGCATCGATCCCCAGTCATCCATATCGGGGATTCCCACGAATCCGCTTCCCGGCTCGTTCATTGAGTCGTAACCGACTACATTGGGCAAGTCCGCTACATGCTCTGCGACTTCTTTCACGGCGTTAATGTAATGACTTTGCAGGTATTCCTGAACCGGCACCCCATCGATTTTCGTGTTAGGAGCAAACTCATCGCCAGCAAAGAACAGGGTGAACATGGTAGCCGCTCCGAGCTTGGTATGATTGGTGGGCCACAGCATATCCGGCCAGGGGTCGCCGTGAATCTGGTGCGTTACGGCTGCCCCCGCTGTATCCAGCTTAGTGATATCGAAACCGACCTTTTCCAGTGTCCAGGCAGGGGCCCCGTCGCCACCGGTCCATCGACTCCAGACGTCCTGATGAGGATCAATGTAAACGCTGAGGCCGTGTTCACCGGCTTTCTGTACTATAGCGCGCACGTAGTCCAGATACTCTTCATCGTACTGCCCCGGCCCTGCATGCTCGATCGCTTCCCATGTGATAAGGAACCTTACGAAAGTCTGGCCCCATTCGGCCAGGCGGGAAAAGTGCTCATCAGCCTCTTCGAGAGGGAATGGCCTTCCTACAAACGAAACGTCTTCCCAGTCAAAAAACCCTTCTTTAAGATGTGTTGCGCCATCAGGTTTGGCCGGCACCTTGCAAAGCCCATCCACATTTACCCCCCGCAGGATTAGCACACGGCCCAGGCTGTCCTTGATCCAGATTCCATCAGTTGTAATGGATTGAGCTTGAGGTTCGTCCGTAGAAACGGGTTCTGTGCTTTTTGAATCGGTGCCACCACAACCAGACGCAGACAAAACCATCAAACACAATAAAATGAAAAAGGCGGGGATTTTGCTCATTTGAAATCCTCCTTCTTAATTACGAATTGATATTGAGATAAATATACCAGATTCCTGACTTTTTAGAAATATATCGGGAGGGTTTAGCTGCCATAAATCCCGAATGTTAACAACCAATTATGTTTTAGCTATTGACATTCCGGTTCTTATCGTGTATCCTTCGTGTCAAAAGGAGGTGCAGTCATGACAGCATATTGCGTAAAGTGCCGAAAAAAAGTGGAGATAAAAGATCCGAAGAAAGTGACCATGAAAAACAAGAGGCCAGCAACCAAAGGCGTATGCCCAAAATGCGGCACCACGGTCTTTAGGATCGGTTAAGGGCAAACTAAGATTCATCCATCAGTAGAAAATTGACGAGGGCAAACTGCCTGAGAGGGGTGGTTTGCCCTTTTTATAATCCAAACCGTGTTACTTTCAGCCAATATCTAAGGAACCTCTGAATAAGTGGTGACTTCGGGGGTTTGGGGGTGCCCCCCCCAGCTTCCCCCTTTCCCACGGTTTAGGGTGATACAGGGAGTTAATCAGATGTTTCCTAAATCATGTAATGTAATCAAATGCGAGGTGAACAGTGAGATTTCTTATATTGCTGATAACCATATTTGCCCTCCTGTTTGCAGGATGTAATGGTGATGATAACACGGCAACGGAACCAGCCCTGACTACAGTGCCCCCCGATAAATCTGTTACTCCCTTGCCTGATATGCCTCAAGTTGATGACCTGATAAACAAAACATGGTTGCTGACGGAAGTACAGGACAGCAGTGATGAATGGAAATTAAGCAAGGATATCAGGATAGAGCTTGAGTTTTCAATTGATGACGATCAACAAGTTATCAGTGGTTATTCGGGCTGCAATACTTACACGGGCGTTTTTGGAATTGATGAGAATGCTCTTTTTATCGATGATCTTACTTACACTGAAAGAGCATGTCTGGCAGAGGATGCAATGTTACAGGAGGGGAAATATTTATCAGCTCTTGGAACTGCCCACAGCCTCGATATCAGCGAAGACGGGGATTCACTCATAATAGGGTATGGATTGACAGTTCCCAGCTATCTGGTTTTTCAACCAAAACCTGCGGCGTCACCAGCAATCATACCATCCGTTTCACCCACACCAAAAGTGGAACCGTCCCCTGCAATGACACCTGTTATTATCCCGACTCCGCAATTAATGCCGGGAAGCGTTATGGTAAGCATCTATATCGAGCCCCAGAAATCAGGCACGCAGGCGCAGAGGTGTGAATTCCCTGTCAATATTGGCTTCTACCCTCCGGATAGTGACTTTATTACTCTTGCCCAGCCGAAATCAGCCATATTTTACTTCAGCGGCACTGCAAGTTGTGTGATTACAGAAAGCGGCACTAGAATAATGGTTAAAGTTGGCCCGGTAAACCCCGGCACTTACGATATAACAGCCGATGGCCCCACTACACTGCTGAATGTGAAGAGAAATGTACATGTTGAATAATATAGTTTCTGATTGGGCCTGCTGGTTTTTCATTGAAACTCAGCAGGAGAATAGTCTACAATAATCTCGTAACTCGTTAGGGGAAATTCATGTCATTAAATTGCGGCCTTGTCGGACTCCCCGGTTGCGGGAAGACCACCATCTACAATGCCATCACTGCCGCCGGAGCGGGAAGCTTCGATGGGGCGGAGATGAATCGGGCAATTATAAACGTTCCTGATCCCCGTATCCAGCCGCTGGTTGAGATAACTTGATCAAGAGATAATTCTTGACCTTTTATAAGTCGTCTTATTATGCTTTCTTCTTACTTTTCAAACTTTCCGGAACATCTTTGCTAACTATTCGTCCGGCCAAACCTTCAACTATAGCCGTCTTGCCCACGCCCGGCTCTCCGATCAGCACCGGGTTGTTTTTGGTACGGCGTGAAAGCACCTGGATCACCCGGCGTATTTCGTCATCCCGCCCGATCACCGGGTCAAGTTTCCCACGGCGGGCCATCTCAGTAAGGTCACGGCCATACTTTTCCAGCGCCTGATATTTGCCTTCCGGATTGGGATCGGTTACCCGCTGAGTCCCCCGAATAGTGGTAAGGACCCGGAAGATGCCATCCCGGTTAACACCGTTATCTTTAAGTATCTGGCTTGATTTCCCTTTCGTTTCATCGGCAATAGCGAGCAGGAGGTGCTCGGTGCTGACGTATTCGTCCTTGAGCTGTGCAGCCTCTTTTTCAGCATTCTGCAATACCTGGTTCAGCCTCTGGGACAGATACAACTGGGTAGTCCCATAAGCTTTGGGCTGCCTTTCCAATTCCGATTCAAGCTGTACTCTGATCTGGCTGACATTAATTCCCAGCTTGTTCAATATTTGCGGCACCACGCCGTCGCTCTGATCGATCAGGGCAGAAAGAAGGTGCTCGACTTCAATCTGGCTATGGTTATATTCCTGCGCCAGTTTTTGCGCTTCGGCTATTGCCTGCTGCGTTTTTTCCGTAAATTTGTTCATATCCATAAGATCACCTCCTAAGGCTCTCTAGTTTCTTCTCAACGCCGCCAGTTCTTCAAACACCTTCCGTTCCCTATCGGAAAGCTTCTCCGGCAGCTTCACTTTGACTTCAGCATAAAGATCGCCTTTTTCACACCTTTTCGCCAACCCGGGCATTCCCTTGCCTTTAAGCTTGATCTTCTTCCCGTTCTGCGTTTCGGGCGGAATTTTGAGTTTCACTTTCTTACCATCAATGGCAGGGACATCTACTTCTCCCCCCAGAATCGCCGTGGTAAGCGGCACGGAAATTGTGGTTTTCAGATCATCACCGTTTCGCTCGAATCTGCTATCAGGTTTAACCTGCGTAACCAGATACAAATCTCCCGCAGGGCCACCGGCCACACCCGGTCCCCCCTGCCCGGCCAGCCTGATTCTGGAACCGTCGGCGACCCCCGCCGGTATCTTCGCCTCGATGTTCCGCGAAGTGCCGTTGGCTCCCATTTGCATCAGGCGTGCAGTACCATTGTAAGCTTCCTCCAGCGTGATCTCAATTACCTGTTCAAAATCCTGCCCCCTTCGAGGTCGCGGCTGGTAACGTCGACGCGATTCCCCACCAGCCGTTCCGCCAAAGAACTGGGTAAAAAATTCGGAATATCCCTCATTCCCGCCAAAAAGGTCATTGAGTTCCTCGGCGGAAACGGTTCGATACTGATATCCCGCTTGATCCGGCCCGCCGGTTCCATAGCCATATTGAGCCCCTCCGAATGGCTGCCCATACGCTTCACCGCCGGCCTTCTGCCACTGCTCATACTGCTTCCAGTTAGCCCCGAGCTCATCATATTTCTGGCGTTTCTCTTTATTGCTGAGAACCTCATACGCTTCATTTATCTCTTTGAACTTAGCCTCAGCCTCAGGTTTGCCGGGATTGACATCAGGATGGTACTGGCGTGCCAGCTTGCGGTACGATTTTTTGATATCCTTTTCGGAAGCCGTTTTATCCACATCCAGTATTTTGTAATAATCTTTGTATTCCATCCTTAATCACCCCCTTCTTCTGGGAGCAGGTGCGATTCACGCATCGCCCGATTCCATCACCATCATACAGGAATTAGTTGTTCCCGGATCAATTCCTAAAATCTTTGCCATTTAAAAAACCTCATTTAGTCTTTCCTCAGATTAATCACTCGTTCCCATTGATTTTGAATCCATCTTTTCCAGCTTTCCTCCTGATACCGTCCCATCGGAATTCCGTCCCTTTGCATCGTTCTGACAAAATTTTCATATCGGGAGTCCCGATTGATACCAAATTCACTTGCTGCTCTTGTCATTTTTACCTCCTTTTTCGTCTCTTTTCCCTGCTCTGGTTGCGGCCACTTCTGATTTTTCTTTCACGGGGGGCGTGATATAGTGACGATAAGCGCATTGAAGGCAATACTCATACCATGCCCCGTCTTCCATCTCCCAATCGAGAAATATATTACCCTCACATCTGGGACAAACCCTGACCTTGCTCATCGAGTATCACCTCCTTTCCTTGAATTGATATTCCCAAACTTGACCAACTCAGGTTCATGACTTATGCCCTTGATCCCTGAAACCTGAGCCGACCAGAACAATTTATCGTGCAGCTTATGTAATCAGGCACCTCTATTCCATTCCTCCAGTAGCGAACTGACTATTTCACTATCGCTTTTTTCGCCTTCCCATTTTGAATAAGGGAAGTAGTTTGGGAATTCCTGTTCAGCACCACATTTTTTGCAAACACCTCTGCTCACCGGCCCTTTTGGCGGTTCGATTACCCAGTGATGAACACACGTTTTCCTGATTTCACTCTGGCCCAAGTCCAGAGCCGATTCGGCCAATGATCCGCTTGCCATTTTGCCACCTCACCCTTTGGATTCTGATTAATTCTATTTGAGGTGAGCCCGTCTGTATGTGACTTAGGTCGCAAAATTGACAAGCAATATCTACATATACATGACTAATGAATACTATAAAACATGACAATTGCTTTGTCAAGTATATAGGTGATGGAACTTTGCGATCAACCTCCCGTGTATACCCAAATCACATGGCATTTTGAGTCCGGCCCCCCCGGCCCCGGAAGTCACCGGTTATTCTTCAGGTTCCTTCAAGTAAAGAGAATAACTGAAGGGATATAGATTAGTCATAAAAACGGGGCGGGAAATGTTACAAACCCATTACATCTTTTTCGGCTAACGGGAGTGATCCATATCACACGCTTTCTTTAGAAATCTGAGGAATTAATTTTGAAAACAGATTACAGCTAAACAGTTACGGGGGTGCATTATTGAAGAGTAGCAGGGTGGGCTCAGCCAACCATTTCATTATTCCTACTCTCCACCAGGCCATGTTTAACCGGATTGAAGTGGATATAGTCAATATGGGCAGCTTTGCTGGCGGTGGGCCGAGCCTCTACTTCCTCTAATCCCCCGGCCGGTTGAAAAAACCGGCCATTCCCCTTACATCCCTCCCTCACCAATCCGGTTATTCAACAGTCTCGTTAGCTACCCACAATCTCATTCAACCCTTCAATCAATTGGTTCATTATTTCAGGAGGCAGTTTTTCAATGACGTCCCCTATTCGCTCAACCGATAGAGTACGAACTTGACTGATTTTTACCCATGATCGTTTCGGGAGGTTTGTGGATTCCAAGTCATAAGTCAGCGGAAAGCCCGCTTTTTGTGCTTGGCTCGTCAAAGCCATTGCGATTACAGTGCCGGAACGCTCATTGAAGATATCTTGGCTTATGATTACTACCGGTCGTGTCCCACCTTGTTCATGCCCTCGAACAGGATTGAGGTCAGCCCAGCGAATTTCACCTCTTAATATGCGGGCCATTTGTCCAACTCCGCTGACAAACCTTCTTCGGCTAATTGTCGTTCCTGAATAGGGTCCAATCTTGCACATTGTTCAGCAAGACGTGTGCGTTGCATCCTGCTAAGTTTTTCTTCAACTGCTTCCTGAATGGCTCGGCTTCGATTAGGGAAAACATGATCTTTTACAAGGCTATCCAGCTTCTCTAGAATTTCTTTGTTCATGCTGATTGCCACTTTTGAAGTATCCATTTTCCACCTCAGGTATTACTATATGTCATACCACCTTGTAAGTCAAGTGGAACATAATTTCGGTGTATTTAACGCTACGAGTAACGGGCAACAAGGGCGGCGCCCATTGTTGTCCGGTTGACTTGTTTGTTATATGCAAATTGATATTCGTTATGCAGGTGTATAGGAACTCAATTCGTAGGTTTCCGAACCCATGTACGGGTAATTATACTGGTATTTTATTGGGCAGAGAAAATCCTCATCTACTGCCCACCAGTAGTAGTTGGTACAATCCGGATTTTTCCCACCTGTTCCCATTACTTCTATCCTGTAACACTGATAAGTTCCCATTTGAACAGTGATCTCTTCAATTGAACTCACTTGAGCAATCCACGTCATCTCATCATCATAATTGAAAGAGGGCTCAATGTTAGACGGTATCTTATCATTAATGTAATGCTCAAGATGAAGGACACTGTCAAATGAATAGGAACTACCCACATTAAGTTCAGAGGGATAATCATGGTAGAAATTATTCCTGGTAATATCAAGCCTTACACAACACATTACATCCGCTAATTCCAGTGGAAATGTCTCTCTTACAATACAACCATGGTCCATGCTTCGATGAACTATCGGTCCAGCGCCTGTTTTAGCGAGTATTACCATGAATTCAATAGGCTGAAAACCCGTATCGCCGGTAAATTTGTAACGACGCTTAGCATCACCAACTACGGTTGATTCGGTCGCATAGCATAATACCCCATTAACAATCTCGGTTCCCGTTACAGTAACAGTCCATGATGTGTCGTTGGACAAAGATAATCGATGTCCTTGTGCATTCATTTCATCAAGTTCATAATGTACTTCATATGTCCAACTAGTCCCAACTATCGAGGATTGGCTTGTAGATGGCTCTGATGTAGGAGTTGGACTTGTAGTAGGGGAAGGTTTTGGTGTGATGGTAGCAACGGGAGTTGATTCAGGGATTATGCTAGACTTTGGACTGGGAGAAGGGCTGAGCGTCGGATCATCTACAGGCGTTTCAGTTGGCATCGGTTCTTCTGACACTGGTGGTTGAGATGGTGTAGGTGATGGCGTTTCATTAATTGGAGTCAAAGCGGTAGGTTCACTCGTATTTTCACTGCCGCAGGAAACAATCATCCAGCAAGCCATCATCAAAATAGATAAAATAAAGCAATTCTTCGTTTTCATACATCAACCGCCTTTTCATTTTTTGATTGCCATTCAATATATAGACGTTAAAACCGCCAGAACTGCTCACGGGCCTTTACAAATAGGTTACTGCATAACGCTCGGGCGCAATGGGCTGCAAGGGCAGCGCCCATTGAAATCCATTTCACTCGTTTGTTAAATGCCCTGCAATATGACTGTTTTGATTGTTAAGTTTTACCTTAAGATCCTGGGATCAGGATGAGGACATCGAATAACTAAACCATTTTTGTATGCACAGTCAATCTTAGCGATGAATTCACTATCTACTTCTTTTGAAATTTGTATTTTGTTCGGATGTAACGGGGACAACTGTTGCATAAGTTCACCTTCATATTTTGGGCCAGTGAAAAATATTACCAAGTCTGGCTTCCAATTCTCGACATCTTGTGCTACCAATGCCATATATTCAGAATGGAATCTGTTCATAATCTTGTTTCTCGGTGGATGAGCAATCGATTGGTCAAGATTACTGGGATTATCCCATTGTGCAATTCGTATTAGCTCACTATGAATTATTGAGCTAAGCAGTCGAGCATATTTAGGGAACCTCTGGTCAATCCCCTGTGTCCCCCAATCTTGGGGGAAGATCGAAGCTGGGGGAATACCCCCAGACCCCCGAAGTCACCCCTTATTCACAAGGTTCCTTAGCCATATAATACTGCTCGACATAACATTAGCCAAGGAATAACTAATGCCGGAAACATCCGCTGGAAGCGGATTGTTTCCGGTCACAATGTTAAACCCCGGGTTAGAGCCGGTTTCTATGATAGTGGTAGAAGATGGGGGAGTAAGCCTACTTCGCTTTCCGGGTCTTCTGCGCTTCGTTTTTCAGCTTCTTGACTTCTGCCTCGGTGAACAGCCTCCAGCCATTTCTGTCTTTGAGCCCCACATCGTCAATTACCCCCACCCTGATCCAGCGGAAAAGTGTTCCCCTCGATATGTTGGCCATTTCGCATGCCTCGGCAGTCAGGTAATAGGTCTTTCCATTTATTTCTTTTGACACGTCAGGTCCTCCTTTTTATTTGTGAGTTAAATCAATTTTACAATATTTTTTCTGAAATGTAATCCTTTGAGCTGTTTCATCAATTCCCTTGTGTTCCCCCGGTTCTTCAAAGTTAGATATTTTATCATGGGTGAAGAGAAGCATCAAGCCTCGCCATGGATTTATAACTCGCAAATTGAGGCAAAGCCTTGTAATAGAGGCCGGTACTGATTAAAATACCATCGAGCAGGTGGATTTAATGGCAGCAGCCAGCCCGGAGGCATAATCACGGGGGCAAGGAGGCATGAAATGGATGATGAAACCAGATTGATCGAAGGAATCATAGGAGAGCATGTCAATATAATAAGGGATGTGGGAGGACTGGAGCGGGCATGCAATGATGCCACGGTTCTTACCCATCTGGCACAGGCTGATAAAGATTTTTCACCGGGCAGGCTGGACAGGACCGAGAGTCTCGGGAAATTGAGGGATACTGTAACCAAATGTGAAGCAGGATTAGCGGTGCATTTTTCCCGGGAGGAAACGGCTCTTCTGGAACTTTTCAAAAAATATGGTACTGAAGAGATGATGGTGCAGTTCTACGATCTGCTGAAGCAGCATCAGGAAATCAAGGATCGATTTACCCAGGCAAAAAGCCGGGCGGATAAGCTGGCAAGCGGCGAAATAGCCATAGGTCTGTGGAACGCGTCTGCAAACGACCTGCTCGCCTATATGAACAAGACGCGCCAGATTATTGAAGAACACGCTTCAAAAGAGGAGGCTCTCTTTAGAGCTTTAAGAAAAAACATAAGAGACTCTAAATAAAATACCGGATCGATTACGGATTTTGTGATAAGTATTTGAAGGTAAATGTTATCAGGAAACAATCAGCGTGATATTGAAATATTTTGAAGATATTGAGGTTGGCCAGAAGGACACGGCAGGAGAATACCCGGTCACCAGAGACGAGATTATCGAGTTTGCCCGCAAATGGGACCCCCAGCCGTTTCATATAGATGAGGAGAAAGCCAGATTAACACCGTTTGGGGGTCTGATTGCCTCCGCTTCTCATACCACCGCCATCAGTTTCTGGCTGCTCAACCGGGCGGGGAAAGGGCTGGCTGTTATCAGCGGATTGGGGTGGGATAAAATGCGCCTGCCTAATCCGGTTCGTCCGGGCGACCGGCTTTCGCTGGCTATGGAATGCATTGAAAAACGGGAATCGAAAAGCAATCCCGGCCGCGGCATTCTGCGCCATTCTGTGGTGATCCGCAATCAGGAAGGGGTTCCGGTCAGCACCTTCGAAACAACTACTCTGGTAAAGAGACGGCCTTTATTGACAGCTCAGGTTTAGGGAAACGGCAATTTATATTTGCGTAATCCTGCGAGGCCGGCCAGTCAGATACCATAAATGTGAATGCCGGATAACGGTTATTGCCAGGGTAAAGTGAAATGGAAGGTGGAACCGCATCCGGGTTCCGATTCTATCCAGATGCTGCCGCCGTGGGCTTCTACCAGCACCCGGCAGACCGAAAGCCCCAATCCTGACCCCGTGATGCCGGATGATTCATGCTTCTGTAGCCGTTGGAACGGATCAAAAAGTACTTTCTGCTCATCCGGAGATATTCCGTCACCCTGATCTGATACCCCGATGACCACATAATCGCCATCCAGACTTGCTGTCACTTTTATTTCACTGTTTTCGGGCGAGTACTTGGCGGCATTCTCCAGCAGGTTGTAAAAAATCCGTTCAATCCGCAACTGGTCAGCGATGACTGGTGGAATATCCGCAGCGATGTCCAGCACGAACTGATGCGATGGGTATTGTCTTTTTATTGAATCAACTACCGTTTCAACGATGTTCAGGATATCCGCAGGTTCGGGGTAGATGATCAATCGGTCGGCCCGTGAGCGGGAAAGTTCCACAAGGTTCCCGATGAGATGGGAAAGGACTTCTGATTCCAGAGATGCGTCCCGGATAAGGCCCTTCATTTCGTCCGGTGAAAGCTGATCCCATTCACTCAGGACCGTATTGACTGCGCCGATAATCACGGTTAGCGGGCTGCGTAGCTCGTGGGAAACCATCCCGATGAATTCGTCCTTGATTTGGTCAACCTTTTTCCGTTCGGTAATATCCTGGACGATACCGATCATACGGAGAGGCTCTCCGTTCTCATCCCTGAAGACATCGCCTGTTTCCGATACCCACCGCACAGTTCCATCCGGCCAGATAATCCGATGCTCGATATTATAATCTTCATTATCTTTCACTGCGGCATTGACCGAATCTTCAACGTATTTTCGATCATCAGGATGGACGCATTCCAGGAACGCTTCGTAGGTAGCGCCGAATTTTCCGGGGGCAAAACCGAACATGCGCTCAATCAGGGCTGACCAGCGAAGGTTTCCGGTGATGATATCCCAATTCCAGCTGCCGATGTTGGCTGCTCTCTGGGCCAGAGCGTAGATTTCCTCGCTGCGGCGCAGTTCCTCTTCAACCAGATTCAATTCAGTGACATCCTCCATGCAAACCAGCACCAGCTTCTCTTCGGCCGTCTCTATCGGGATTGTTGAAATGAGCACATGCAGAACTTTAACCCCTTTATCTCCGTTGACCCTGATGGGCGCCAGCACCCGGTGATGTTTTCTATCCGTCTGAAAAGTGTCCAGAATGGTATTGCGCACGATGCAACCTTCGCAACCGGTTTCGAAGGAACTGCCTTTCGCTACATCATCAGCGTAAATGCATTTCAAGACTTCGCCGCTGCCAAATCCAATAAGTTCATCGTGCAGGCACTCGATGTTATCAGCAATTGCCCGGTTAGCCATGCGCACTCGCCGGTTTCTATCAACCAGAATCATGGCTACAGGCGTGTTCTCAAAGACCGTCATCAGGATCGATTCGTTATCTGATCCGAAAGTCATCATGTTTCTCACTGCTGTCGATTATATTTGGTTAAATTTGCGCGGTCAAGAAAGGCTTTACATTCGATATCTGGACGACTATTATTATGAGAAAGGCCCGTTCTTACGGAGATATCTTTTGTCCAAACAGTTCCGAATATTAGCAGTCGATGACGAGAAAAGGATTCTAACCTTTCTTAAAACCAAGCTGAAGGCTTCCGGGTATGAAGTCTTCACTGCCGGTAACGGGAAGGAAGCTCTGGAACTGGTCCACGCTCAGCAGCCTGATCTCATTGTGCTCGATATTGTCATGCCCAAAATGGATGGTATCGAAATGCTCAAAGAACTGCGCAGCTTTTCCCCGGTGCCGGTTATCATGCTCAGCGCCAAAGGGGCTGATACCGATAAAATCAGGGGTTTGAGCCTGGGCGCTGACGATTATTTAGCCAAACCATTCAACCCGGATGAACTGGTGGCCAGAATTGAAGCGATCCGGCGGCGCGCCATCGGGGAGAGAAAAGTCGCCTCACCGGAACAGATTGCTATAGGTAATATCACCATTGATCTCGCGAAACACAGGGTATCGGTTGATGGCGAGGAAACCAGCCTCACCCGGATAGAATGGCTGCTGCTGAGCAAGCTGGCCCAGAATGCCGGGCGGTTGATGACCTATGAAGAACTGCTCACAAATATCTGGGGGCCGGAGTATCTCAACGATGTTCAAATCCTCAGAACTTGGATCAGCCGTCTGCGGGGAAAGATAGAAAAGAATCCCGATGCCCCTAAGATTATATCCACTATTCCCAAGGTTGGATATATGATGGATATCCCGCAGTGATAAAATCCGCCTTATTTTGCTCGATTTGCCGGGGCTTTTCGATTCTTTCTGAATGTGATCCAAATCACATTACCGCAGAGCAATCTGATATAAAATCGCTTTCGTAGAGAAGCAGGCTAATCGGTGGGAGCATGTTATGAACCGGATTCCCGCATCCCTCGCTATCATACTTGTCATTGCTGTGGTATGTGTATATTTGGGAACTAACTCGCCGGAACAGACTGAACAGATCTGTGGGCCGGGATCATCGGAGGATGAAATGAAATATAACGAGCTTTCTGATTATGAGAAAAGTATCATCATTGATAAAGGCACCGAGCCGCCCTTTTCAGGTAAATACTGGGATCATCATGAGGACGGGACATATACCTGTAAGCAGTGCGGCGCTCCGCTTTTCACTTCCGAGGCCAAATTTGATTCCGGCACCGGCTGGCCCAGTTTTGATGAGGCTATCCCCGGCGCAGTGAATGAAGTTCCGGATCCTGATGGCAGACGGATGGAAATAGTCTGCGCTGAGTGCGGGGCGCATCTGGGCCACGTGTTTTACGGAGAAGGTTTTACCGATAAGGATACCCGGCACTGCGTGAATTCCGTTTCCCTCTGTTTTCTGTCTGATTCTCCACGCGGATCTCAAGCCTGAGCACGTCATTCTGGACCTGTGCTGCGGTCAAGGCCGCCACGCACTGGAACTGGCATCCCGAGGATTTAAGAATGTAGTCGGTCTGGACCGCTCGCGCTATCTTGTGCGACTTGCCAAACGCCGCGCCAAGCAGGCAAACTTGCCGATAACGTTTCGTGAAGGCGACGCGCGAAAACTCCGGTTTCCGGAAGGGTTCTTTGATTGCGTGGCGATCATGGGTAATTCTTTCGGCTATTTTGAGCACAACGAGGACGACCGCAAAGTTCTTTCATCCATCTGGCGAATTCTGAAACCCGGCGGACGAATTGTGCTGGATATCGTTGACGGCGACTGGATGCGCGAACACTTCGAACCGCGCTCCTGGGAATGGATCGATCAGAACCAATTCGTCTGCCGCGAGCGGTCGCTTGCGAATGGAGGCGAGCGCCTCATCTCCCGGGAAGTTGTAACGCACGCCGAGCGTGGAATCATCGTCGACCAGTTCTATGCCGAACGCCTTTATTCTCTGGACGGAATAAAAAATGCCTTGGAAGAATTGGGCTTCTCAGAGGTAACTGAATGCGAATCTCCCACAACACTTTCAAGCCGCCAGCAGGATTTAGGAATGCTCTCCAAGCGAATTTTCATTGTGGCCTGCAAGCCTGTCAAGGGGGGGAAACGGCCACGAAAGGCCATCTTGTACCCCAAAGTCACTGTGATATTGGGGGACCCGTCCCTGCCTGATGCCGTCAAACTCAAAGGGGTATTCTCTCAGGAAGACCTCAGAACGATCGGCAAAATGCGCGATGCACTCACAGAACTTTCGGACTTCGAATTTACATTCTGGGATAACCACAAAAACCTGCATAACCTGCTCGCCACGACGCCTCCCGACTTCGTATTAAATCTCTGTGACGAGGGATTTCGAAACGACCCTTTCAAGGAACTCCACATCCCAGCCCTTCTTGAACTATATGGGATTCCTTACTCCGGCGCGGGCCCTCAGTGTCTGGGATTGTGCTATGACAAAGCGCTGGTGCGGGCGGTCGCGGAATCTATGGATATCGCGGTGCCGCTCGAGTCCTATTTTTCTCCTGACGATCAGATGGCAACATTGCCATCCATATTCCCGGCGCTGGTAAAGCCGAACTTCGGCGACAGCAGCGAAGGCATTACCAAAGATGCCGTCGTTCACGACAAAGAAGAATTCATGTTGTACTGGGGAAAATTGAGAAGTCAGTTCCCCGATCGTCCGCTGATCGTACAGGAATTCTTGAACGGCCGCGAGTATAGCGTCGGAATTATCGGCAACGCCGGTATGGGATATCGCGTACTTCCAGTGCTCGAAGTGGATTACTCCAAACTGGATGAGAGCCTTCCCAGAATTCTCGGATACGAATCCAAATGGATACCCGATTCGCCCTACTGGAACGACATTTCCTACATGGAAGCCAAGCTTAATGAAAGTGATCAGCGCGCATTAGTTGACGCCGCCTTTCTGCTATTTGAAAGGCTCGGATGCCGCGACTATGCCCGGTTCGATTTCCGCACCGACGCAGAAGGCCGCATTAAGTTGCTCGAAGTCAATCCGAATCCGGGCTGGTGCTGGGATGGCAAGCTCAATATCATGGCAGGGATGGCCGGACTCAGTTATCCCGACCTTTTGCGAGAAATTATCGAGAGCGCTCAGTCACGCTACGGAGTCACCCACTCCTTCGGCATAGGAATCGACGAACATGAGCCAACGCGGCACTATCGCCCGGTGTTTTCGAAGGCATCTTTGAAAAGATGATCCTGAGGCTTACGTATCAAGGCGCGGTATAGATTTCCGGATGGAAGGTCAATACAGGCTAAGTCGCTTGTGACTTAGGGAACCTCTGATCAACCCCCTGTATCCCCCAATCATGGGGGAAAGTTTGTATTGGGGGACACCCCCAAAACCCCCGAAGTCACCACTTATTCACAAGGTTCCTTAGTATCTGAAATGCACAAAAATCCTTCCGAAATTCTTATCGTCTTTCTCCAGCCGGTGATACTGGCTTTTGATTTCCGGCCTTGCCAGAAATCGTAAAACCTTTTTTTTCAACTGACCGGACCCCTTACCGGGGATGATCTCTACGAGTGTAATTTTCTTCTCAACGGCTTCTGATATTGCCCGGTTGAGTTCTGACTCAATGGCAAAGCCCTTATTATAAATCTCGTGCAGGTCC
The DNA here is from genome assembly GCA_041300025.1 of Dehalococcoidia bacterium. GTDB lineage: Bacteria > Chloroflexota > Dehalococcoidia > SZUA-161 > SpSt-899 > JBGLNL01. Next base: position 1,159,692 of record JBGLNL010000001.1, read on the forward strand.
AGTACTATCTTCGCCAACTTATTTTACCTCTTCGGAATTATCCCTTTGTCTATACCCCTGCAGCCCGGGCTGCTTCTCCTGCCGAACGCCCCCGGTGCTACGCACCACAGGCTGTCTGAAAACTATTTTTCAACCCCCTTAATCCCCCAATCATGGGGGAAGTTTGTATTGGGGGACACCCCCAAAACCCCCGGCAGTAAGAATCCTGCACCTCTTTTCGGACAGCCTGACTGGGGGAGTTTCCTCCACTCTCCCCCTTTGAAAAGGGGATTAGGAATTCCCCTCCACAATGGCGATCTCCTCCAGCGTCAAACCGCTTTGGTTCGAATTATAGCCCTTTCCGGTTGAAGGATGCAAATGTGGTGGCCAGTCTGGAAGTCCGGGAGCCATAAGGGGGGATGAAAGCTAACAGAGACTTCAGCCAGACTGGAATTAAACTGGGTAATTTACACAAAGAGGAAAGCTGTGTTAGAATTAGGCGTTGTAAGAGAAGTCTAAAAAATAAAGAGGTAAAAGACATTGCAAAAGGAAAAGAAACAGGAAATAGTACAGAAATACCAGGCCCACGAAGGCGATACAGGCTCCACAGAAGTGCAAATCGCCATCATCACCGAAAGGGTCAATGATCTGACCGATCACCTGAGAACCAACAAGCATGATTATGCTACTCAGCGCGGATTGCTCATGCTGGTAGGAAAGCGCAGGAGGCTCATGCGATACCTGCGTGACAACAATCATGCAAGCTACAATTCTCTCGTAAAAAAACTCAATATACGAGAACTCAACTAGCAGTTGAATCATCTCTCGTATTAACAGTGAAAGGTTATTAAATGTCACACATATCCAACATAGAAATAGGTGGGCGTGTGCTCACAATCGAAACAGGTAAACTTGCCGGGCAGGCAGACGGGGCAGTTACCATCCATTATGGTGATACCGTAGTGCTGGTTACCGCCTGCGTCGGCGAGGAACGTCAGGAAGAACGTGATTTTCTACCCCTGACCGTCGATTTTGAAGAAAGGCTCTATGCAGCCGGCAAAATACCGGGCAGCTTTTTCCGTAGAGAAGGAAGGCCGGGGCAAGAGGCCACACTGGCAATGCGGCTTACCGACCGCTCCATCCGGCCATTGTTTCCCAAAGGTTTCCACCGGGAAGTCCAAATTGTGGCCACCGTGCTTTCAGCAGATCAGGAAAACGATCCTGATCTTCTTCTCATAACAGGGGCTTCGGCTGCTCTGGGAATATCCAGCATCCCCTTTGAAGGGCCCGTTAGCGCCGTCCGAATCGGTTACATCAACGGAGAATACGTAGTCAATCCTACCTTCAAACAGCTCGCCGAAAGCCAGCTTGATCTGGTGGTATCCGGGACCAGAGATGCGGTGGGAATGGTGGAAGCAGGAGCAAGCGAGGTATCGGAAGCCACCATCCTCGAAGCCATCAGGATCGGGCAGGAAATAAATGTCAAAATTATCGAATCTCAGGACGAACTCATCAAAGCGCTCGCCAAACCCAAGATCAAATTTGAAGTGCCGGTGCCGGATGAAAAGTTAATACAGGAAGTAGCTGCAGCGGCAAGTAAGGTTTTCCCACAGGGGCCTTCAGGTGTGGCGCGGGCCGAACGCCAAAAGCGGCTGGCCGAAATAAAGGAAAAACTAGCCGCACAACTCAAAGATACAAATTCATCTGAGAAAATTGATTCCGCCGTAGACAACTGGTTGAAAAAAGAGGTCCGGGCGATGGTTCTGGAAAAAGGAATCCGCATCAGCGGGCGAGCACTGGACGAGATCCGTCCGATCACCTGTGATGTAGGAATCCTGCCGCGCACGCACGGATCAGGGTTATTTACCCGAGGCGAAACGCAGGTTCTCACCATCGCCACCCTTGGCTCGCTGAAAGAGGAACAAACCATCGACAGCATAGGCCCGGAGGAAAGCAAACGCTACATGCATCATTACAACTTCCCTCCATACAGCACGGGGGAAGTGAAACGTCTCGGGACTGGCCGCAGAGAGATCGGGCACGGGGCTCTGGCAGAAAGGGCTCTTATGCCGGTCATCCCCAATGCAGAAGCATTCCCTTACACCATTCGGCTGGTTTCCGAGGTGATGAGTTCCAATGGAAGCACCTCCATGGCCAGCGTTTGCGGCAGTTCCCTTTCGCTTATGGATGCCGGTGTTCCTATCAAAGCGCCGGTGGCCGGAGTAGCCATGGGCCTTATCACGAGGGAAGACGGCAAAATAGCGGTTCTCACTGATATCGAAGGGCTCGAAGACTTCTTTGGCGATATGGATTTCAAAGTCGCCGGAACCGCCGAGGGAATTACCGCTTTGCAAATGGACCTTAAGCTCAAAGGTATCAGCTACGAAATAATCGAAAACGGCTTGAGACAGGCTCTGAAAGGACGGCTTTTTATTCTCGATCGGATGAAAGAAACCATCAGCACCAGTCGCACGGAATTAAGCAAATACGCTCCCAAGATGACCAGAATAAACGTTGATCCCGATAAGGTTCGCGATGTCATCGGGCCCGGGGGACGAATGATAAGGTCCATAACGGAAGAAACCGGCACAACCATCAACATAGAAAACGACGGCACAATTACCATCGCCGCACCCGATGAGGAATCGGCACAAAAAGCCATCAACATCATAGAAGGCCTGACCAAAGACGCCGTAGTTGGAGATATTTACACAGGCAAGGTAACCTCAACCACCGGATTCGGCGCTTTTGTGGAAATTTTGCCCGGCAGGGACGGGATGGTCCACATCAGTGAACTGGAAAATTATCGGGTTGCCTCAGTTGAAGACGTGGTTTCCGTTGGCGATGAAATCACAGTCATGGTGATCGGTATCGATCCTCAGGGAAAAATAAAACTTTCCCGGAAGGCCCTGCTCGGAGGTAGTGTCATCTATCTGAGTCCTGATCTGTTTGATGCGGGCAGTGATATTATCATCTGATCCTTTGCCCTCAACAATGGTGCAATTGTCCTTATCGGCAACTACTCTTCGGGCTCGACCGAGGTCGCTAACGGAGACTGAATCCAGCTTGCGGCCAACCTCTTCACTTATTACAGTGCCGCCAGTCAGGATGGCAATATCCTCAAGCATGGCTTTGCGGCGATCGCCAAAACCAGGAGCCTTTACGGCCAGACAGTTGATAGTACCACGAAGCTTATTCACTACGAGGGTGGCCAGCGGTTCGCCTTCAACATCTTCGGCCAGAATTACCACATTTTTGCCTACCTGAAGGATTTTTTCCAAGGCTGGAAGCAGGTCACTGATAGCGGAGATTTTCTTATCGGTAATAAGGATATACGGGTCCTCTATCACGCTTTCCATACGCTCAGTGATGGTGATGAAGTAAGGGCTGATATAGCCGCGGTCGAATTTCATGCCTTCCACAAATTCGGTCTCAAACCTCAGTCCCTTGCCTTCTTCTACGGTGATCACACCATCCTTACCCACTTTTTCCATTACATCAGCAATGAGATTACCTATTTCTTCATCCCGGGAAGATACGGTGGCAACCTGAGAAACCTGCTCTTTGCCCTTTACTTCAGTGGAAAGCTTTTTTAACTCTGCCACAATTGTTTCGGTAGCTTTCAGTATACCCCGCTTAAGTGCCATTGGATTTGTTCCAGCAGTGATATTCTTCATTCCGCCATGTATTATGGCCTGAGCCAGAACGCTGGAACTGGTTGTGCCATCACCACAGGCGTCATTTGTTTTGGTGGCGGCCTCTTTTACCAGTTGAGCTCCCATGTTCTCAAAAGGATCCTCGAGCTGTATTTCCTTGGCAATGCTTACGCCATCATCAACCACCGCGGGAGGCCCGAAGCTCTTATCCAGAGCTACCGGGCGACCTTTCGGACCCAGCGTGACCTTCATGGCATTCACCATGCTATCAACCCCTTTGATCAGGGCGTGCCTTGCATTTTCACCGTAAATTATTTGTTTTGCCATCCTATTTACTCCTCTTGGCTTGAATATCGCTTTCGCGCAGGATTAGATATTCCTCATTGTCGTATTTCCACTCAGTTCCAGCGTATTTGGCGTATATTACCGTATCGCCAACGCTGACTTCCATCGGAATCCGTTTCCCGTCTTCTCCTATCCTGCCTGCTCCAATAGCTACTACCTTACCTTCCTGCGGCTTCTCTTTTGCCGTATCCGGGAGCAAGATGCCTCCCTTGGTTACTTCCTCTTGTTTTATCGGTTGTACTACAACCCGATCGGCCAATGGTGTTACCTTTAGTGCCATAAACAAACCTCCCTATTTAAAATTTGGCTCTCTTCATTAATTAGCACTCCCCCGATGAGAGTGCTAATTATCGTTTTAACACACTGCATTTGGTTTGTCAAGCATGGTTTGGAATTTGAGAAAAACTATCCGGGGAAAAAGTAGAATTTGGGGCGTTGCCCTGTAAAAAGGGCACACAGACCAATACCTCTTTTGAGGTTCAAGGCATTACCGAATCAGAGGGGTAATTGACTTTTCTTCAAACGATTTCCAGTGAAGCTCTTACATTCCGCTGTACTGCCGCAATTCTAAGCAGGGTTCGAATTGCTTTGGCGGTTTGTCCCTGCTTGCCTATTACCTTTCCCTTATCTTCCTGGGCTACCTCGAGCTTGAGTATGACCCTGTCATCATCGCCGGGTTCTTCGGTGACTTTTACCTGATCAGGATTGTCCACAATAGCCTTGGCAATGTACTCGACGAGTTCTTTCATCAGTTATTCCCCGACTCGAATTTATCCAGGATTCCCTGCTTTTTCAGAAGGCTTGTGACCGTTGCTGATGATTTGGCCCCCTGCTTGAGCCATTTTATGGCTTTCTCTTCATTTATAACCAACACTTCCGGATCAGCCAGTGAGTCGTAATGGCCTATAATCTCAATGAATGACCCGTCGCGTGGTGCATGCGAATCCGCTGCCACTATTCGGTAGCTTGGTTTTTTTCTTCTACCTGTTCTTTGTAATCTCAGTCTAACCATCTTTTTAAATATCCTTTCTCTAATTATCAGTCAGGGATGCTCCAGAATTATTCTGGCATCTGCAACTATTGCTCCTTTAGTGTACGCAAACACGGGGTTAAGGTCAAGTTCCCTGATCTCCGGTGCTTTCTGAGCCAGGTCTGAAAGCTTGAGCAATATATCTTCCAAGGCAGAAATATCAACTGGGTCTTTTCCTCGATGCCCCTGCAAAATTGGATATCCCTTTATTTCCTCAATCATCTCCCTTGCATCCCTTCGAGTTAAAGGAACTATTCGCAAAGAGATATCTCCCAGTGTTTCAACAAAAATCCCCCCCAATCCGAACATCAGCACTGGCCCAAACTGGGGATCCTTCGACATCCCCATTATTACCTCGATCCCTTCCGGGGCCATTTTTTGCACCGACACCCTGCTCTTCCTTTTCCGGGTGCCATTTTGCCTGCCCAAGCTTGCTACTTCGCCATATACTCTTGCTACAGCCGCTCCGCTCCTCAGGTGCAATTTTACTCCACCGTTATCACTCTTGTGAACAATTTGAGGGGAAGCCGTTTTTAAAGCCACAGGGAAACCTATTTTTCTGGCTATCGCTATGGCTTCATTTCTGGTCGTGGCCAGCTGGGTCTCGACAACCTCTATGCCTTCTTCACTTATTATCTGTTTAGACTCTACCTCTGTCAATATTGTTCGGGAATCTTTTCTGGCTGCCCCGATGATCTCCTCTCTTCTTCCCATGGTATCTCTCTTACCACTGAACAAACATTGGCATGACCACCTGTGTCCAGTTTCCTTCCTCAACAGGCCGAAAAACCCCCGGACTGGAGGGTGTATCAACATCCAGTAACACCTGCTCATCCTGAAGGGCTCCGAACACATCCATCAGGTATTTACTGTTGAAGGCAATCTTGGCTACTTCCCCCTCTATTACAGCCTCAACACTGCCCTCATTATCGCCAATTTCCTCAGCTCTGGCAGAGACCCCAATTTTCCCGGATGAAGATTTGCTTCCCGGTGTCATAACCAGACGCACGATACCACTTCCATCACGGGCAAACACCGAGGCACTCCTGATGACCCGGAGGAAATCGGGAACATTAATCCTTGCCCTGGTATTATGGCTCTTTGGAACGAGTTGATTATAATCCGGGAAAGTGCCTTGAATCAGCTGGGATACTATTTCAATTTCCCTTTTGGGTTCCTTATCCTTAAGATGAAACAGTATTTGACTCTTCTGCGTATTAATAGTCAATTCTACCGGATCTTCCTGATCCCTGATAAGCTGGTCAAGCTCCCTCAAAGAACGCGCCGGGATTATGATGCCGACCTCTTCCTTCAGCGATGATGAAAGCGCCAGTTCATATACTGCCAGCCTGAACCCGTCAGCAGCAACCAGAGTCAGTTTTTTACCGGAGAAATGTGCATAGATACCGGTGAGAACGGGCCTTGAATCATCAATGGCCGCAGCGAAAACCACCTGATTTATGGCTGTGCGCAAATCATTGGCATCAATTTTGGTCGTTATCCCCTTACCAATTTGAGGAATTGGAGGGAACTCATCAGCTTTCTGCCCGCTGATATGAGCCTCGGATTCGGCACATTTAATTTCCATCAACTGTGTATCGGGTGCAACATTCATATTGATAGTATTACTGGGCAGAGAAACTACGAAATCTGTCAATATATTGGCCGGGATAGCAATAGCCCCTTCCTCTTCGATCTGAGCCCCGATCCAGCAACTGATGGCAACTTCGAGATTGGTAGCCGAAAGTTTGAGGCGTGATCCCTCTGTGCTGATTAGCACATGGCTTGTAATGGGCAATGTCGTTCTTGTGGCTACTGCTCGACCGACTACCCTTAATCCTTTACTTAGATTTTCCTGCAGACAGGATATTCGCATCTCTTACCCTCCGAAGTTGGTGGAAGTAGTATACAAGAAAATGCCCCTAGAATACAACACCTGAATCTATTTATTAACCTTCCGAGTAAGTGGTGGCTTCTGGGGTCTGGGGGGGGTGCCCCCCCGGCTTTAAAAATCCCCCGAGGTTGTGGGCACAGTGGTTTGATCAGAGGTTCCAAATATATCAATTGAGAGATAGGAAATTAAACTATTTCTTATTCTACATTGTACTCAGAACCACTAACTTTTGGCTAATCCTATGACCGGTCTCCCGTTCCCTGATAGAGGCTTGCCTTCGCTTTGTTGGCTCTATCTCTCAACGCCTGGAGTCGCGCTTGCAAGTCACTGCCCGTTCGCTGCTCCTGATCCTGGTTTTTCACCTCAGCTTCAGTTTCCGCTGTTTCGTTTTCTTTGCTACCTTCCACGGAATCCTGCTGCTCGCTTTCCTCATCTTCCGTCAAATCTTCCATCTCAGATTCGACTTCCTTGATTTCCCCGGTTTCCTCTTCCATTCCATCGCTGGCTATTGAGACAGTCTCTTCTGCTGTTTCATCTTCGGATTCGTCTTGGGACTTATTTGTTGATAATTTAGTCAGTTCAAGCTGGAATCTCTCGACAGCCTGGCTCATGTTTCTTTCGATGGCATCTGCTTTTGCACGAACGATGTCATTAATTGCTTCTGTTTGTATATCCAGCGCTTTTTGTCTTGCCTGCTCCAGTATCGCGGAATAATTCTCGCCAATTTCCGATTCGGCTTCCAGCGATGCGCTGTTAACCATTGAACCGGTTTCCTCGTTGAGCCCACTTATCAAGGCGGAAATCTCCAGTTGTGCTTCTTTTCTGATTCTGGCAGCTTCTTTTTTAGCTCCTCGTATCCTACTCTCAGCATCGCGCTGGGCTTTTTGTTTTATTTCTTGAGCCTGCTGGTTGGTTTGCTCTTTCAAACTTTCCGCTTCGGATTGAGCCTCGCCGGTTAACCGATACGCTTCCTGGCGGGCGGCATCGGTAATTTGTTCAGCTTCCTGCTGAGCCTTGCTCTCGGCTTCGCGCAGGGCGCTTTCGGTCATTTCGTCGGCTTCCAGTCTGGCTTTCTCTTTCAGGCTTTCGATTACCTCGGCTCCCCAGTCGGCGAGCATGGCAGTGGCGGTGGGCACCAGCAGAAAATGCCCGAACTCTATTATTTTTACACCTTCGAGTGCTCCCTGTGTCATAGTTCAACCTCCTTGTATTTTTGAAATCGGGTTTTCTTCTGCGGGATTCTATCACCAGCCGAAAAAGTCTGTCAAGGTTTTCTCCAGTGTTCAATATGCAGAAGTACCGAAACCTGTGCGTAAATAATTTTACATAAAATTAGCACAAAAGATATCCGCCGTCGACCACAATGGTATCGCCGGTGATATAGTCAGCGGCTTTGCTGGCCAGGAAGAGTGCCACTCTGGCTACCTCATCCGGGTCGCCCATGCGTCCAAGGGGCATGCGCTTTCCCATTTGTGCAGCGAATTCCTCAAGAGATTTACCGGTAATCTGGGTCATTTCCACTCCGGTCTGGACGGTGCCGAGAGTGACAATCCCTCCCGGGGCTATGGCGTTGACCAGAATGTTGTGAGGTGCCAGCTCCAAAGCCATTGCTTTGGTTAACATTATCAATCCGCCTTTGGAAGAATTATAAGGAGACATATATCCGCTCGGTCTGATTCCGTCGACGGAGGCCATGTTAATAATCCTGCCCCCGTTGCCGGCCTCTATCATGGCCTGAGCTGCTGCCTGAGAGAACAGAAAAGGGCCGCCCAGATTGAGGTTAAGTACCTTATCCCAGAGGGCCTTTGCCGTTTCCATAAATGGCGAAGCCGGATATATGCCGGCGTTGTTTACCAGGATATCGATGTGGCCGAACGCTTTTACGGTGTCCTGCACGGCCTGTATGGCATGGGCAGCCTGTGAGGCATCGGCGTGACAGGATTGGGCGCTGCATTCGTTATCGTTAATCTCCTTGGCGGCTTGGTTAGCTGCTTCGGTATTGATATCGGCGATCATCACGCTGGCGCCCGCTTCGGCGAGCCGCTTTGATATGGCCTGCCCGATACCACTGGCTCCGCCGGTTACAAGGGCGGCTTTGCCGGTCAGGTCAAATAGTTCGCTTATTGTTGGCATTTGCTTTATTTGGGCTCCTTACATTTTTTCAGGAAAGCAGATATCCTCCATCTACAAGAAGGATATCTCCGGTTATATAGTCGGCAGCCTTGCTGGCTAAGAACAGGACTGCTTTGGCAATGTCATCGGGTTGCCCGGAACGTTCCAGTGGAATCCTGCCCATAAAACTCTTGCCCAGCGCTTCAAGGCTGACCCCTTTGGCGATAGCTTCCTCGGCGGTGGCTTTTGTGCCGGGGGTTCTTATATTGCCCGGGGCCACGGCGTTGACCAGTATCTTATGCGGAGCAAGTTCAAGGGCTAATGCTTTGGTCAGCATGACCACTCCGCCTTTTGAGGCATTATAAGGTGTGGCGTTGCCGTTGGGATGGAATCCATCTACCGAAGCGAGGTTGATTATTTTCCCTCCGTTCCCAGCTTTGATCATTTGAGCTGCGGCTGTCTGAGCGTATATGAAGGCTCCCTTTAAATTGACGCTTAATACCTTATCGAAGAGAGCTTCTTCAACTCGCATGACGGGAAGAAGGGGATAAATACCTGCATTATTGACCATGATGTCAACGCTGCCGAAGCTCTCTACTGTTGCCTTAATTACCTTCTTTGCGTCGGCGGAACTGCTGGCATCAGCTTTAATGGCCTGAGCTTTCCCGCCACGCGATTTGATTTCTTCAACTGTCTTATTAGCCGTATCCAGATCCAGATCAGCGATCATCACGCTGGCGCCGGCTTCTGAAAGCCGATAGCAAATAGCCTGCCCGATGCCCATAGCCCCACCGGTTACAATAGCGCCTTTCCCTCTCAGGTCAAACAATTCCGCAATAGATTGAGTCATCAATTACCTCCTTTTAACCCGGGTTCATTTGTAAGGCACTCCCAGGCGTGCCAGTTCATCTTTGCCACGTAACATAATTGCTTCATATTCCGGCAATGGTTGGGCGGTTTTCAGGTCACATGCTTCCGGGAATGGTGTCCCGGCGGGGAATTCTGTTCCCATCGTTGTATAGACTCTGGTGAGGATCGCCTTTACGAGTTCATTGATTTTTTCCCGGGGCATGCCGGCAGTAACTTCCATTGCCTCAGCAATCAGGCGGGCCTCTAAACCGGTCATGCCTGCAAGCCAGCAATAGGCCATGCCGCTGGCGCTGCTCAAAATTGCATTAGCCGTTGCATGCATAATCTGATTTTCCGTTTTCCAGGCCTCAACGGCGCTGATTGCCACTCCTCCGATGCAGACCTTGATATTACGCTCAGAAGCACGTGCAGCAGCGCTGTATGCCCAGAGAGCAGGACGCGTGGCCCATCTGCCATCCATGTGATTTGTAAAAAGACTGCACAGTTTTCCATGCGCATAAGCAAGCTGCCCCAGAAGATTGGCCAAAAGCCCGACCGCTGTATCCGCCGCATCCCGGCACAGTCCACCGATCATCGACATGGAACTTTGCCAGGGCTGGATGCCCCTGTCCTGACAGAACTGGGAAAGTACCAGCCGGGCCCAGTCAACCTTCTGCTCCGGTATGATATGTACCCCGATTTGAGTGTTATAAGGCTCTCGGAGTCCCGGCCCGATCATGGCCATTATTCCGCCTACTGTGCTCACAGTGGCCAGAAGGCCGCAATGCATATCCGGCCTGCCTGCGCGTTTAAGGGCTTCCTTGATTTTTGCCTGTTCCCACCGGGCAACGTATATTTCACTTAGAGTTCCTGCCTTTGGCTCGATATTGCCGAGCCTGGCCAGCCCTGGCGTTATACCCATCGCTTTAACTGACTCCTCCTGGGCATATGTCAGGATCATGGGAATGAACCAGTCCTCCTCGGCAACCCCGGCCGAACCTGCGTACATAATGGGTGGCTGGGTATCTGCTCCTGTCCGATATTTTACAGTGACCTTGTCCTTCCTGCGCCCGAAAGTCTGGCGGCTCGGCTTTTTACGATATTCTTGAGCAATTTGCTCTACTTCTTCCCTGGTAAGCTTGATAACCCGTTCCGTATCCATGTGATACAATCCGACATCTACAAGCAACTCTACTGCAGCATGGAAAACAGCGTCAGCCGTTTTGTCATCGACTATGAGCATTTCAGGGTCATATTTGATTTCATATTTGGCAACGATCTCGCGAAGTTTTTTGGAAAACTCCATGTCAAACTCGTCGGCTTTCATCACCGGCCCGCTCAGAGCCCGGTTTTGGAATTCGATGATAGGAATCATAGCTTACCTCTCAGATAGTTCTCGTTCCTTAATAAATATTGGCTGGAACCCTTATTTGTAGGGGACGCCTAATCTGGCTAAGCGGTCTTTTGCTCTCATCAGCATCGATTCATAATTGGGTTTAGGTTTGACTGTCTGTAGATCATACATTTCCCGGAATGGTATCTGGAAATTCATTTCCTTGGGTTGAGTCTCATCCATTATAGTTAACATTTTCTGGACGAGGTCGTTTGCCTTTTCCCGTTCCATGCCGGCGGTGGCTGTCATTGCTTCGCCGATCAAGCGGGCATCCAGTCCGGATGGGCCTGCCACCCAGAGATATGACATGCCGCTTGCCGTGTTCAAGAGAGCGGTGGCTGTTGCATGAACGAGTTGCTCTTCCATCAGCCATATGTTCATATTAGGCGCGGCAATACCGCCGATACATACCTTGATGTTCCTTTCGGAAGCGCGAGCGGCGGCGCTGTAAGCCCACTGGCATGGCCGGGTGCCCCATGTGCCGTCCATGTGATTGGTGAAGAAGCTGCACAGGCTTCCATGAGCATATGAAAGCTGCCCCAGCATATTGGCAACCAGCCCTACCGCAGTATCGGCGGCATCGCGGCACAAGCCCCCGATCATCGACATCGAACTTTGCCAGGGCTGAATGCCACGATCCTGGCAGAATTGCGACAATATAAATCTTGTCCAGTCAACTTTCTGTTCCGGTATTATGTGTACCCCGATCTGGGTGTTGTGCGCTTCCCTCAGGCCCGGCCCGATCATTGCCATGGTTCCGCCAATCGTGCTGACAGTAGCGAGCAAGCCGCAATGCATGCCCGGCCTGCCCACACGGTTGAGGACTTCTTTGATCTGTTTTTGCTCCCATTGCGCAACGTAGATTTCACTTAAGGTTCCAGCTTTGGGTTCAATATTACCGAGTCGGGCCAGCCCGGGGGCTATGCCCATTGCTTCTATCGTTTCTTCCCGGGCAAATGATTGAATGAATGGGGCAAACCATTCTTCCTCAGCAACCGAGGCGGCTCCTGCATAAAGCGTCGGAGGCTTTGAATCGGTACTTGTGCGGTAACTGACCGTGCATTCATCTTTTCCTTTACCGAAAGTGTGTTTGGAGGGATTATTTCTGTATTCCCGGGCAATTCCCTCAACTTCTTCTCTGGTGTACTTGATGACTCGTTCCGTATCCATATGATACAAACCGATATCTGCCAGCAACTCTACTGCGGCATGAAAAACCGCATCAGCCGTTTTGTCATCGACTATGAGCATTTCAGGATTATATTTGATTTCATATGCGGCAACGAGCTCGCGGAGTCTTTTGGAGAATCCCAGATCAAATTCGTCGGCCTTCATCACCGGGCCGGTCAATGAACGGTTTTGGAACTCAATAATTGGTATCAATTAAACCTCCCTTCCAATCTTGCTTCCTTCGGCAATAGCTTCCAGCGCTTCCCGTGGCTCTCTGGCATCACCGATTACATGAACTTCGGTAACAATATCTTTAATCTTCTGGCTGATTTTGTCAACCGATTTTACCCCGCGGGCCAGGATGATCATATCCGCACCGCGGATGGTTTCTTCCTTTCCATCCTTTTCAATGAGAACTCCATCATCGAGGATTTCTTTGATGACGGATGAGTTCGAGATAGTGACCCCCTTTTCCCATAGTCTTTGCATTAAAAGGGTCCTGATCTCCGGCACCATATCCAGTCCAACCTCTTTTTTGCTGGTTACGATGGTGACGGAAACCCGGCCCACGATGGGATTATCACCTCTGGTAGCCAGGAAATCGGCGGTTTCGCATCCCACCATGCCACCGCCGTGGCAGGATATGTTTCCTCAAATTGTGCAAAGCATTGATTCCGGGTCGAGCCCGGAATGACAAATGGGTCTAATGAATGCAGTATGCGATTTATGTAATTACGGTAAGAATAGGAACAGGAAGGTGAAACAGGGAATATGGATTCCGACATCAAGAGGCGCAAAGGGGGAGTGTATTCTGAATCGAGTTCAGAATGACATTATACAGACATAGTTTTGAGGCCAGCCACCATGAAATCAGATAGCGTATCCACTAAAAGGGAATTACGGAAGAAGATTGAAAATCTCGATCACCGTCTGGATGTGATCGTGAAACTGGCCTCGGTTCAAAATACGGAAGATGCCCGGAAAAGGTATCGGGCGCTGGGAGATAATCCGGATATCCAGTATCTCAAAGAACGTTATGATGGGATAAAAGTTCTCTTTGAACGCCGTCAGGAAAACCCCCTTGATCTGGATATCGCCTGGACCATCGAAGAAGAACTGCGATATTGCGAAGAAAAGCTTGCCCAGTGGCAAAAGGATAAAGAAGCCTTCAGACGTTCGATCATGGAAGGCATAAAATATTTGAAATCAGCTTCGAAAAAGCTCAAGAAGCGTAGCAGTGCCCCCGAAGAAATCGACTATTACATCGATCGCGCTTACAAGCATTATACTGCCTGCTCCGATATCTCCAACCTGCAGAACAGTCCGTGGCTGAGAGATGAAGCCCAATTCCTTAAAAATGCCAAAGTAGCCAACGGTAAAGGTCTGGAGCAGTTTTTCCCCGATGGTCACACAATTTTTTACAGCCCGGCTTCAAAATTCATGTGGAGCCTGCTGGAAGGAATCAATAAACTCAAAAGACCTCCCGTTATTCAGCGTGAATCCGTTCAAGCCATCCAGAGCTACTGGAACCGGTTTTATCAGGATAATGAGGATAAAACAATTGAAATGGAACTGGACCACGATCCCAAAAACTTTAAAGGAGGCTCTGCCGGACGATTTGTACTATACGGCACATGGTCGAATCCGCATACCGGCGAACCGGAAAAGATTGCCGTCAAAGTGTTCCCGACCGGGTATGAAAGAAAAAGGTTTGAATCGGAGGCACATCGCCTGAGCGAAGCCTGTAAGAAAGGCATCGACGGCATTGTTCCCTGTTACAACTTTGCTTATGAACCTGTCCCTAACCTGCTGATGGCACGCATAGAGGGAAAGACGCTTAGGGAGATGATGGATGGCAACGATCGGCGCGGCGGTCTGGAAGCGCGAAAGATGGGGGAACTGATCCTGCGGTCCGGGATGACACTTCATAATTTACATAAGAGTGGACTGACCTATGGAGATTTGTCACTAAGAAACCTGATGGTAGCGCATCAATGGAAGGGTGAACTTGAGAAACCTTTTCTGGCGGATTTCGGATTTGTGGTTATCAGCACAAACCCTTCAATCGATATTTCGCATGGCCCTGCCGACAATCTGGTACCGGAAATGACATCCGATACCGAGCCGGGCCGCCGGTTAAGATATCTGGCTGAAAGAAAACTTGATAATTCACTTGAGGAAAAACAGGAACTGGCCAATCGTTTGATGGCGAAGGACTTGACCATGCTGGTTCAAATCCTTTATGAATCGATCGCGGGAGTTCATCCGTTGATATCAGCCGGGGGAAGCATGAATGAAAATGTCAGGAAAGCTGATTACCAGTGTACACCTTTGAGCCACCTTCTGATAAATGAGCTGTGTCTGACACTAAACAGGGAAGACCTTGAATTCGTCAAGCAAATTGATTCCATGATCCTCCGCTGCCTTGCCCACGATCCCATGAAGAGGCCTGCGCTTGGGGAATTCCTGGATGAGCTGAGAAAAGCGCTCTATCCGGCTGTCCCTGCGCAATGAGGCTACACTGAAAGAGTGCTTAAATCCCCTTCAACCGATAGACTCATGGAACGGATTGTTGACGACTCTTATCTTCATCATCCCCGGCTCCCCCTGTCCTCCGAGGGAAGAGGAAACTTGACATGGAAAATCTTATCGGATATACTTCGGCTATCCTCAAAGGGTATGGATATGGTGACTAGGATACAGAAATGGGGGAACAGCCAGGGATTGCGTATCAGCAAGCAGGTGCTTGAAGATGCGCGTATTTGTGTGGGAGATGACGTCGAGGTGACCACCAAGGATGGTTTGATCGTGATAGCCCCGGCACGAAGCATTCGCGGCAAACAAAGCCTCGAAGAACTGGTGTCGCGAATCCCCAAAGACTACACAGCCGAAGAACTCGATTGGGGTGAACCGGTCGGACAAGAGGTCTGGTAAGTGCAGCCGCGTATCCCTCAAAAAGGCGACTTCATTGCCGTTAACCTTGATCCTCAATCCGGTCACGAACAAAAAGGGCGAAGGCCTGCGCTGGTTGTAAGTAATACGTTGTTCAATGAGCGAACCGGGCTTGTTATTGTCTGTCCTCTGACCACTACCGACCGAGGGTACCCTTTTCACGTGCCGGTTATCGATAATCCCCGGGTAAAAGGATTTGTCATGGTAGAACAGGTCAAGTCCGTCGATTACCGGGCGCGTAAGGTAAGGAACATCGGACAAGCTTCAGATGCTTTGCTTGATGAGGTCTTAGCGATACTGGATGCCTGTATTTACTAAAGGTGCCTGAGGTGTGTTTATCTCCCTTTCGCGAATGAAAGCAATCTTAACCTCTTCTCCCTTTAGGGGAGAGGATTTAGAGCCTGCCCTGGGCGAAGCCGAACGGATGAGGGTGAATTCCTCAAATAGTGTCACCAGGTTTTCCGAAAACGACCGGAATATCCAGCGCAATGCAGATGGACTGGTCGAGTTCCGATAGCTTCTCATCTGAAAGTGTACCAATATAATTCGTCAACATGGATTTCGGGAGACTCACCAATTCATCACAGTGAATGCTGCTTTCGTGTTTCAAGCCCTCACTGATACCCACAGAAACCTGAGTTGACAGGCCATCATGGACCGAATAGATCGGGGCGCATATGACGGTGGAAAACCGGGAATCAATGAGAATTTGCCTGCTGACAATGACAAATATCCTGAATTTCTTTGGATCTTTTGCAGTCGGGTGGGAAACTCGATAAAGCTCGCCTCGTTTCATAATGACACTTGATAGGCAAGCGCATCTTCTGCTTCTTGATTCAAACGCTCCGCGTGACGATTAATTGTCTGGAGGTCTCTTTTGTTTTGTTCGTTTCGGGTAGTCTGATCAATATACGTCCGGACCGCAGTTTCAATAAAACCTGATCGATTCTTCCGCTCGCCGATTCGCTGATCGATTGCCTTCAACAAATCTTCGGATAATGTGATAGATGTCTTGACTTTCATACTACTAACATACCACAACAGAGGATTAACGTCAACGGTTCATGATATTAATGCTGCTTTATTGAATGTTATTCCGGCCTCCGAGCTGGAATCAAGGGGATCGGGCAGTGAAGTGGATTCTGAATCGAGTTCAGAATGACAAGAAAGGGTGTCATACCGGCCTCGATCCGGCATCCAATCCACACTATGTCATACCGGACTTGATCCGGTATCCAGAGGGGATGAATGGGGCGGAACCTCTCCGGCAAGAATTCCCACGCAGGACCGTGGGAACGAGAATCAAAACTATGAACCAACAAACAAACAGACCATCCAACTAACCCTAAATATCCTCCAGATAGTAACCCACACCGTTATGCGTGCCGATAAGTTGTTTAGCCTCCTGCCCCAGCTGGTTCTTCATCGTATTTCTTAAGGCTTTAACGAGGGTGTGAATGTCTGCCGTCCCTCTTCCCGCTGAGGCTCCGTCTCTATCGCCCCACACATGTTTGATGATTTCGGCATATGTCACCGTCGCTGACCCAAAGCGCTGGATAAGCAAAGAGAGCAGCCTTGCTTCATCATCACGCAGCCGCAGCACTTTACCCTTGATCTTGAAACACATATTATCGTCCTCAGCGATCGGGGCTGATTTTATGGAGAGTGCCTGAAAGCCGGGGGGTGAGGGCTGATTACTGAGCCATATTTCATTGCATTTTTCAACGTGATGTTCATTGAGGAAGCTTTCAAATTTCACCGAACCGTTTTCCGAAGGGGTGGTATATTCGATCACTGCTCTGCCCCGAGCCAGATAAATCAGGTCACCGTGTTCGAGAGTTGTTCCCTTGCTGGGGCATTTTAGCAGCCGGTACTTATCGGGATTTCGCTTGCAATTGACAATTTCCGTTATATTGTGTTCATTGAGGGTATTCAAGCTGCAGGCATCGCCACGGCAGATGATCTCCAGATGTAAAAGGGAAATTCCATCCGGGTCCGGGTCATCTATTATCAGGTCCGCCTTGCTTCTGCTTCCCGGCTTGGGTTTTCTCCCGATCTTGAGGGAATCGAATATTGGTTGGGGCTTACATTTCCCCTGATCAGGCCAAAGCACTTTTACAGCAGGTCTGGCATCATCTGTCACCATAGTATATGCTTCTCTTTTTTTCTTAAAAATTATCTAAATATGTTATGTCATTCCGGCCACCGAGCCGGAATCCATTTCCCTCCCGCCCATCTGGATTCCCGCTCCCCAATTAGGTCGAGGACAAGTTTCGCGGGAATGACATCATTAAGTAAATTTATCTCATGTTTAATTGCCACATTAATAATTCAGAAATCTTTCAGAAATTTGCCAGAAAATTTACAGTGCTTTTTGTTATTACTTTTGTTTATAATTCACTCAAGGGTAAATTTGGAACAGAATAAACGGTCGTTCATTGAGCGCATTATACCAAAATCACAGGGAACAAAGCAAATCAGGGCGCAGTTCTCTGATTGAAGGTGAATTCAATTAAGTATGAAAACAACGCTGGGCCTATGTCGCACCGACCGGGGGTCAGCGGCTGTTTATCAATATTTCAAAAACGAAGAAGGCGTTTAAATTGACGATGGCGTATAGAGAGTTTCTGTCCGGTTCGATCAGATTGATTATTCGCTTATTTGAAGCAGCATAACATCATGGTGCAAAAGGGGGGATAATTATGAAAAAAGGGAAAAAGGGCGGAAAAAGCATAATTCCGGGGACACCCTACTTAATTTTGGTCAGGGATCGGGAGAGCGGGGAAGGGGATAACTGAGAACTGCCAGGCATTTCACCCTCCCTCTAATCCCTCCCCTCAAGGGAGGGAGGTTTACAGTTTGGATATGTCAGGCACAAGTCTCTACAAACTCGCCTCAGGACTGCAATTATATATTGAAAGGGGTTTAATCACCAGCTGTTGTCAAGTATGGATCAAAAAGATGGCGAATTTCCTCGAGCGATGTTTCAATGCCCAAAGGAACAAAGATAGTATAGGTATCGAGAATTACAAGTGCATTTACCGATGAATCTGTCTCCGTGGCGGCTCTTAACCTCTCTGCGATCGCCGAATTCACTATGTGAATGTTTTCATAAATCCGATTCAATCCGTCAAGATTTTCATCGAAACGCTCACCTTTCTTCATTCGAAAATACTGCATCAACAGATACGTAGAAGAAGCGCGGTATACTGTCTCAGTGTCACTGGCAAACGGCAGGTGGAACCTTGCCATAGCCCTGAAAAAAGCTGTATGCGGGCATCCGCAGGTGCCGATTATCAACCCCATCAAAGAACTGATACCTCTTTGAGCTGAGGTGTGTTTGCAGACACGCCGTTCCTCTGTGACTGCTTCAACATCCAGTTCTTCGTAAGATATTACCTTCTCAAATCGAGCCACTATATCGTACAGGCTGCCGATTAGCGGACAGCATTTGTGGTCCTTCGGATCAAGCGTGCAATTGGGACACTGGTGGAAATCGAGGTTTAACCATCGAGGAGCGGATTCAGGAATCGGATTCAGTAATAACAGCGTCTGTGAATCGAGATTTATTTCAAATATCTCCTCATTACCGTCCGGCAGCTTGAAGAGATAATTGATATTGATTATATCCGAATAATCCATATTGTTTGGTTGATAAATTTGCTATTTATCTTGAAAGAAGCCCTTTCAGTTTTTCCACCACACTCTTAAGAGCCACCATTTCCGCTTCCTGCTGATCCCGCATCTTAACTTCCGCAACTTCCTGCTTCAAGTTCCGGGGGCTTATCACTACCCTGGCAGGTATCCCCATGAGATCAGCATCATTGAACTTAACGCCCGCCGATTCATCCCGATCATCAAATAATACTTCAAATCCGGCATTTTCAAGTTCCCCGAGAAGCTTCTCGGCTGATGTCAGGACATCTGGTTTATCAGCGTTTAAAACACAGATATATACCTGATATGGGGCAATCGAAAGAGGCCAGATTATCCCTTTTTCATCGTGATTTTGCTCTATAGTCGCAGCCAGAAGCCTCCCCCGCCCCTTTCCATAACATCCAATTATTATCGGGTTCTGCGTCCCATCGCGATCAAGATAAACGGCTCCCAGCTTATCGCTGAACACGGTGCCCAGCTTGAACGCATGTCCCACCTCGATACCACGCCTGGTGATAAGTTCACCGCCGCACTTGGGGCATTTGTAACCTGCGCCGGCAAGAGCGATATCAGTTAGAATATCCACTTTAAAATCACGGGGATAATTGGCATTCTTGAAATGGGCATCCGGCTTGTTCGCTCCGACCACAAAATTGGCTCCCAGTGTTATCGAGTCATCGGCCACAACTTTCACCCCTGAGACGCCCACCGGTGAAGCATAGCCAGCCACAAGACCCCTGATTTCCAGTTCCTCTTCGGTAGCTAGGCGAAGCTCAGCACATTTCAGCGTATTTTTCATCTTGACCTCGTTGACTTCCAGGTCACCACGGATAAGGGCAAACACGACCTCTCCATCAGCAGCATAGAACACAACCTTGAGTGTCTGGCTCTTGGGTACGCCAATGAAATCAGCTACTGCCTCAATGCTCTTTGCGCCCGGAGTAGCCACTTCTTCAAGGGGCAAAAGTTCCTCAACTTTTTCCGGTTCCGGCCTGGCGAAAACGGCGCGTTCTGCATTGGCAGCATAATTACATTTCGAGCAGAGGATTATCTCATCCTCCCCCGTTTCGGTAACCAGCATGAATTCATGGGAATCCTTACCCCCGATTGCGCCGCTATCGGCTTCGACCATAACCGTGGACAATCCGCAACGTTCAAAAACCCGGTTATAAGCCTGTACCATTCTTTCATAAGTACGATCCAGCGCTCCAGCATCAGTATCCATGCTGTACATATCTTTCATGATAAATTCACGGACGCGCAGTAACCCGCCCCGTGAACGCGGCTCATCGCGGAACTTGGTCTGTATCTGATACGGTATCGCCGGAAGGTCTCGATAGCTTCGAATGTTAAATCGGGCAAGATGAGTAACAATTTCCTCGTGAGTCGGGCCCAGGCAGAGTTTGCGATCACGGCGATCCTTCAAGGTGAAGAGCGATTCACCGAACGCGATATCCCGGCCGGTTTCCTCCCATATTTCAAACGGTTGAAGGGCGGGCATCAGTATTTCCTGTCCGCCGACAGCGTCCATCTCCTCCCTGACAATCTGTTCGATCTTCCTGAGCGTCCGCCATCCCAGCGGCAAATAGGCATAAACCCCTGCTGCCACCTGATGAATCATTCCCGCTTTAAGCAAAAGCCGGTGACTCGCGGTGTCGGCTTCTGCCGGAAGTTCACGCAGGGTTTTTCCAAAAAGTTTGGATACATGCATATGCTTAAAACTCCTTCACATCCCAAAGTGTAACACGATTGAGGCAGATTCTCTACCACTGCATCCCGGCTTTTCTGCCATTTGTTATGTCTCGGGCAATCCAGGGGAAGGATTTTTACGCAGATAGAACC
Source organism: Dehalococcoidia bacterium (assembly GCA_041300025.1). GTDB lineage: Bacteria > Chloroflexota > Dehalococcoidia > SZUA-161 > SpSt-899 > JBGLNL01. The sequence continues at coordinate 1,180,571 of JBGLNL010000001.1, forward strand.
ATGCTGGCACGATCAGTATCAGGCATTCCACCACCGTATCAGCAACGAGAAGCAGGGCGACGTCTGAGAAGAATCCCTCCGGGAACATCTTCAGCAGATAGCTGGAAGAAGGAAGCTGCCAGAAATCATTGGAGAAACTGCTCAAATGGAACCTGAGGAATAAGCTATCAAAATCGATCAGAGCCCAGATTCCCACAAAAGCAACCAGCGCCAGAGTAAGTGCTCCGCCACACAACAATCCCTTCATCATCGGCCGCAGAAAAGCCCGTTTCCTGAGGATGAATCCAGTGATGAGATAAATTACCACATAAGCCAGCGTAATCCACAGTACAAGGTAGAAAAACTGGAAAATTCCCTTTACGTCCCTGAGGTGGGTAATTTCGCGCGGGGTGAACAGATCAATTTGTTCACCATCTTTTGTAACCTGAATCTGAGGGGATTCCTTTGTCCCGTTGAAGTAATCTATCAATTCACCGGCGGCTTTTTTGAGTTCCTCGCCATCGATACCGGTCGCTTCCTCCACATCGTACTTCTCAAATCCATATTCATAGAGATTCCGGGAATTCACCATAAAACCAACGTTCATACTGATGAGCATCAGCATGAGGCAGATCACAAACAGCAAACCGGCGATTTTTTTTGATACTCGAATTGTCATAATTATATATTTGAAGAGAAAGAAGGGGATCAGGCTTTGAGGAAAGCAGCGAACTGAATTCAGCTTGAAGAAATCAAACGGGAACTATCCCTTGTTGAGGGTTTCTTCCATTGGTAGATATCTCCAGTTGGAGAAGCCTTCTTTTTAATTCCAGTCCCCCGCTGAATCCTCCCAGTGCCCCACGGGCGCTTCCTATTACCCGATGGCAGGGAATTATTATTGGCAACGGATTGCAGGAAAGGGCCTTTCCTACAGCCTGTCCGCTCCGGGGCCTTCCCAGTTGCTCGGCTACCCAGCCATATGAACGGGTTTCGCCGTAGGGAATGGAGCGGGTTGCTTCCCATACCGCCTCCTGGAATCTGGTACTGGTTCGCAAATCCAGCTCATCGGGGAAGCTGACTTCGTCGCCTGCAAAATAGTGTTCTATACGGGAAATCAAATCCCTGAAAGAAGATGTGCTGGCTGTAGCTTTGGGCAGTAAATCAGCAATAAGAGTCATCGCCTTATCCGGAGCAGGCTGGGGAAGGGTAAGTTTACACAAGCCATGTTCGGAGGCCACGATAGCCATCCAGCCAAGCTGGGTATCAAATACAGTGTAACTATATTCCAAGGGCAATTCCTCCGAATTAATCCGGGTTTCCCCGGGATTGTATCCTTGCCTGAGTCCTGACCGGCAGTCCCCAGATGTGAATGAATCCCACTGAAGCGCTCTGGTTAAACACATCTCCTTTATCGTAGGTGGCAAGGCTCAACTCGTAGAGCGAATAATCCGAATTTCGGCCCACGACTACCGCGCTACCCTTGTGCAGCCTTACCCTTACTGTCCCGGTCACGAACTGCTGTGAACTTTTAATATATGCATCGAGATCATATTTCAGGGAACTGAACCAGAGTCCATCATAGGTAAGGTTGGAATATGCTTGAGTGACAAGCTCCTTGAAACGCTGCTGATCACGTGAAAGGGTCAATGCTTCCAGCGCACGATGGGCCTTGAGTAACACCGTAGCTGCCGGCGCTTCGTATATTTCTCTAGACTTGATCCCAACCAGCCGATTCTCCAGATTATCGATTCGGCCCACTCCGTGTTCACCGGCAACTTCAGCCAGCCGGTCAATCAGGGTAACACCGTCCATAGTTTTTCCATCAATACTAACAGGGATGCCCTTTTCAAACCCGATTTCCACATAGGACGGCTCTTCCGGCGCATCTTTGATTGATTTTGTATAAGCATAAATATCTTCCGGAGGCTCAGTCCAGGGGTTTTCCAGAACACCGCATTCGATGCTCCGCCCGTACAGATTCTCGTCAGTTGAATAAGGGCTCTTCGAGGTAACCGGGATGGGGATATGGTGTTTTTTGGCATAGGCGATCTCTTCTTCCCGGGTCATTCCCCACTCACGGGCCGGCGCGATTATTTTCAGTTTGGGATCGAGAGCGTTGATGCTTACGTCAAAACGAACCTGATCATTACCCTTACCGGTGCAACCGTGGGCAACGGCTGTGGCTCCTTTCTCGTGGGCAGTATCTACCAGAAGTTTGGCAATCAGGGGACGAGCCAGAGCGGTTGCAAGAGGATACTCCCCTTCGTAAAGTGCGTTGGCCTGAAGCGCCGGGAAAACGAACCTGATACTCGTGAATTTTCACTTATGACCTCCTTTCAATTCAGCGGAGGGGGTGGGATTCGAACCCACGTTACCCAGAGGGTAAAGCGGTTTTCAAGACCGCCGCACTAAACCGCTATGCGACCCCTCCCGAATACAAATTGTACAACAAAAGCCAACATAAAGTCCAGTTGGAGCAGATATGGATATAATGGATGCTTTTTTGGGCAGGTTTGCAAGTCTGTGGTGTCTCTTTGGGGCAATTGTTTTGTCAGTGGGTATGGTTGGTATATCATTCTCTTAGAGTGTTTCCCCGGATAAGGAAAACACTGAATTCGATAGCCGCAGAATGACCGAATGACAGCTTCGGGGTGAGTACACGATAATTGTTTTTAAGACCCCGAAACGGTATAATCTTGAAGCTGGAGCCCCTGTAGCTCAGAGGATAGAGCAGCGGTTTCCTAAACCGTGTGTCGGGTGTTCGAGTCACCCCAGGGGTACCATGATTTTAGCTTCAATAGTTATCGGACAACCAGTACGCATTTTAAAAACGGTACTGGCTTCAATGAAAGTTGATCCTTAAGATGTAGTTCTATGTTTATGGCATTCAATGATCCAATATGAGTTGTATTTCTCTTTGAAGCGGGTTTAGTCAACAGGGGTAACTAAAGCCCCTCCTTTAGATGGGCGGATTTTTAAGCTCTGGTTGGAGGAGGAATAAGAAAGGGGGAAGAGAGGTGCTTTTAACACCTTCTGTTACTGGTAGTGTATCATTGGTAAATGTCTTATTTGATCGTGCCCCTCTTTACAAGTTTACGTTTGGGGGCTAAAATGAAGCTGATTTGGGCGATTAGCTCAGCTGGTTAGAGTGCTTGCTTGACATGCAAGAGGTCACTGGTTCGAGTCCAGTATCGCCCACCATTTGATCGCAATACAGGTCAATAAGAAGTTAGGTTTTTGTTTGATCGTGCCGAAGTGGCGGAATGGCAGACGCGCTGCGTTCAGGGCGCAGTGTTCTTAAGGACGTGTGGGTTCAACTCCCACCTTCGGCACCAGTTTTGTGTAAAAGGTGATTTCCTGATCACTAAGCGCCTGTAGCTCAGCTGGATAGAGCGCAGCCCTGCGGAGGCTGAGGTCGTGGGTTCGAATCCCGCCAGGCGCACCATGAGGGCGATTAGCTCAGCTGGTAGAGCACTTGCTTTACACGCAAGGGGTCAGAGGTTCGAGTCCTCTATCGCCCACCATGTTGAAAATAGACAAAATTCCTACCCCGCACTTTACATAATGTTTGGGGCAATTGGAATGGTATGGGTAAATATCGCTTCCCACTCTCAGGTCTTTCTTTCACCGATATTTTGTTTATTTCATCATAAGAGAGGTATTCATCATATCCAGATATTCAATAATCTCATTTAAGCCGCACTGTTCAGATTCCTCATAAAAGAATTGACATTCAGTCCCAATACATTCGACTTTTTGCAGGCTGTTCCCCTGGTAACTACTCATAAACGGACAGATTTTTGCTGGCATATCGTTCTCCTTTTCCTATATTTCCCGCTTTACTTTGGCACTATATTATATACTTTTGAGGCAGAATGCAATCTGCTACCACTTATCTCTTTAGTTGATTTCGTCATCAATTTATGGGAAATTGAGTTTAGGCAACGCTTGAAGGTTGCACAAAATTCGAGTATTCTTACTTAATAATAAATATCGGGAAGAGGAGATTTAACTATTTTAAAGTCACAAATATTCAGACCGCTTAAGATCACTATCCCGTTGCTGGCAACGGCCATAGTGCTCATTATAGTTGCGCTGGTGCTCAGGTTCTCCATTGTCCCTGGTATGAAGCAATTACCGGATGATGTTGATACAGCGAGGTATTACGAGGGTACTTTGAATTCGATGTTGAACCCCGAAGCGTTGCAGACTATGGATTTAGCCAATCTCTTTTTGAAAAATGTGGATGTTGATATCTACCGGCATTATACAGTTGAAAAAACGGATGGAGGCAAAGCCCTTGTTCGGGAAACCATCCATATGACCAGTTCAGAGACAGGTGAGTTAATACAATCAACCGATAACTGGTATGCCGTTGATCGCAAGACGCTGGAATGTCTTCCCCAAAAATCCATACCGGAAGATTTTTTTGGCAACTATGAGATCACCAATTGCTCCGGCATGGTTTTTGCTTTCCCTGTTGATGGTGAAAAAAAGGATCGCCTGCGCTGGGTTAGCGACTTCCAGAAAACGGTCGTGGTTACCTATGTGGGCGAAGAAAAACATGAGGGAATCGATGCCTGTGTTTTTAAGTCCGTTATACCAGTGGGAGAAATTGTAGACCCGGACTTGCTGGAGGAACTTCCTGCTGCTATTCCCAAAGGGGTTTTAACTTTGCTGGCTCAGGCAATCGATTTGCCCGAAGAGCAGCGGGAGGCGCTGGAAACCATCATGCCTTCCCTTCCTGACCCGGTGCCGCTTAAATATACTTTTGAATATCGAGCAACCTATTGGATCGAACAGAGAACCGGCATAAACATAGATGTAGAGAAATCTGAGAGACGAAAAGCCGCTCTCGATTTTCAGGGACAGTTGATACCGCTTATATCGGTGTTTGATGTAGAGTATGAAATGACCGATACGAGTATTGACGAAGCGATCGATGATGCCAATGACCTTAAAGATCGTATTGAGTTCTGGGAAACAGGTCTGCCCGGCGCTTTGATCGCTATAGGGGCGGTGCTGGTACTGTTTGTCCTGATTATCATATTTTTGAAGCGCCGAAAAGTTGAGTAGCCGTGGATACCAATTCTTACATACATAATCTGCTGGTTTCTGATCCCCTGCGAGAGGAAATGCTTCGTGAGGCGATCCGTACGTTGAAGCTTCCCGCAGGCAGTCGTGGACTGGACGTCGGTTGCGGGATCGGACTTCAAACATTGTTACTGGCTCAGGAGATAGGCTTCGGCGGTCATATCACCGGTCTCGATTCATCCCCCGATTTTCTCGCCCGGGCCGAGGAAATCGTAAGGGATTCCGGCAGAGCCGGGCAGATTTCCTTTCAGCAAGGTGATATGAACGAGTTGCCATTTGATGATGATAGCTTCGATTGGGTGTGGAGTGCCGATTGTGCGGGATATGCCCCCGGAAAGCCCGTGTCTCTGTTTAAGGAACTTGCCCGGGTGGTAAAGCCCGGTGGTATAGTTGCCATACTTGTCTGGTCTTCGCAACAGCTCCTTCCGGGATATCCTGTGCTGGAAGCCCGGTTGAATGCAACTTCTTCGGGAATTGCCCCTTTCATCAAAGGAGAAAGCCCGGAATCGCATTTCATGTGTGCGCTGGGCTGGTTACGCGAGGCAGGTCTGGAAGAATCAGCCTCTCAAACCTTTGTGAGCAGCGTTCAGGCGCCACTTGATGATAGCATTCGCGAAGCTCTGGTTTCCCTTATTGATATGCGCTGGATGGATGTGCAACCGGAGTTGTCAGGCGATGATTGGGCGGAATATCAGCGTATCTGCAATCCGGAATCACCGGATTTTATTCTGAATTATAAGGACTATTTCGCCTTCTTTACCTGTTCGATGTTCTGGGGTAGAGTTGCCGGGTGAATCTTCGGGGGAGTTAAGTGGTTAAAGGGAATAAATCTCTTTTCCAAAGGTGGTAACCCAGTTTTTGGTAAGAACTTCCACCGCATCCTCAGTTCTGTCAACACCCATGATGACTATCGGTTGTCCGTTTGCTCCCCGTCCAAGGAAAGTGTAAAGGTACAGAACGTTGATTGCGGCTTCTCTCAACGGTTTAAGTATGGCCTGTAAAGCGCCGGGATGGTCGGGGATTTCTACTGCCAGCACTTCCTTTTCTCTGACAGTGTAGCCGTGGCTTTGCAGCACATTGATTGTTTTTTGCGGATTATCAGTTACAAATCGAACAGTGCTCACATCGGAGGTATCGGCTACTGAGATTGCCCGGATGTTTATCCCTTCATTTCCCAGAAACTCGCTTACTTTTACGAACTGCCCCGGCGTGTTATCCAGCGTAATGGAGATCTGCTTAACGCTCATAATCTATCCTCCGGCCAAACACTATTCAGTGACAAACTCTCAGTAATTTGCAAATTGATAAATCGATCAAAACAGGTCGAATCCTGCCTGCAGGGCTTTTTTGTTGATATTTATCAGATCCGGTTTCTTTTTGAAACTGTCTTCCAGACCCTTAATTAAACTATCAAGTGAAACCAGGTTGCTCTTTTTGATGAATGCTCCCAGCATTACCGTGTTGACTCCCTTGGGGTTTTTCATCTCTTCTGCCACCTCGCTCGCCGGGACTTCAATGATTTCGATGTCTTCCCGAATGGGTCTGGCTTTCGTAATTGATGAATTAATAAAGAACATTCCCCCTGATTTTATCAGGTTCTGGAATCTGACCAGAGAAGGCTGATTCAAGGCCACGATAAACTGTGGGGAAGAGGCTACCGGCGAAGCGATTTCCTCGTCGGATATGGCTACGGTGCAGTTGGCGGTGCCGCCTCTGACTTCGGCGCCATACGAAGGAAGATAGGTCACTTCCTTTCCCTCCATCATGGCTGCCTGAGCCAGATTGAGGCCCATCGAGAGAACTCCCTGACCTCCAAACCCGGCAAAGATGGTTTTAATCAGCATCCTTTTCTCCAGTTATGTCCTTGATTACTCCCAGCGGGAATTCCTTTGCCATTACCTCATCGATCCATTTCCAGGCCTCAACCGGAGTCATTTTCCAGTTGGTAGGACATGGAGAAAGTATCTCTACCAGCGAGTAACCGAGATTGTCTATCTGGGTCTGGAAGGCTTTCTTAATGGCCTTTTTTGTCTTCCTGATATTGGCTGGTGAATTTACGGCCACTCGCTCGATGTATGCCGCTCCTTTGACAAGTGCCAGCATTTCGCTTAATTTGACCGGATAACCTTCGAGTTTCAGGTTTCTTCCATAAGGAGTGGTAGTGGTGATCATGTTAAGCAGCGTTGTCGGGGCCATCTGACCTCCGGTCATCCCGTAAACAGCGTTGTTAATAAAGATGCTGGTGATAGGGGCGGTTCCGCCACCTTTCCGATGAGGAGATTGAAAAGATTCAGGCAAGGGTCACTGAGGATTATGCAAGGCTGAAAGCAAAAGCTGCAAGCTAGTAGTACTTCTTGACTTTGCATATCGGATTAAGGATAATTGTCACCGGTGCCCGGTTTGGCATCGCTCCCTGATAGCTCAGCGGTAGAGCGGGCGGCTGTTAACCGCTAGGTCGTAGGTTCGAATCCTACTCGGGGAGCCAATTTTCAAAATGACCAGCAGAGACCGCTTCGGCGGTCTCTTTTATTCGTTTGCTGTATTAATGTAGCATTTCACTTAAGGAACTTCTGAATAAGTGGCGATTTCGGTCCGCATAGGCGGATGGGGGTGGCCCTCAGCTTCGATCTTCCCCAAAGATAGAATAATCCGCCTTTGGAGGATTGGGGGACCGAGTGATTTTAAAAAGAGTTTCCAGACAGCCTGTACGGGGGATTGATCAGAGGTTCCTTAATTATTGATCCGAAAGAATGCGCCGGTGGTAGAGAGGGTACACCACGGGCGTATGATATTGATTTCATCTTTCCCCTTTATAAAGGCATTGTTTGAGGTAAGTTTCTATGCATGTTGTTGTTGTATATGGTTGGAAGAAGGAAACGCCGGATTTAATTCAAGCGATTTCAAGCGCTCTCGGAATCATGCCCTTCGAAGGGCGGCAGCTAATGATCGGTGGCGGGCCGACCGTGGTAGCTAATTTCGCTAACCCACAGCAGGCCCAGGTGCTGGCGCAGCGATTGAATCTGAACGGAATCTCAACGCTGGTCGTCGATGCTGCGGAAGTATACGCCAGAGCTGATCATTTGTTCGTCCGCCGTTTTGAGCTTAACGAATCTTCATTGCACATTGAAACGGGCTCCCAACAACATGTAGAGATATCCTACGGAGATATTGATATGTTCCTGCCAGTCACGAGTATTGTCATGCATTCTGAGATTGAAACGGTTACAGAGCGTAAGCTGAGCATCGGCAAGACCATTATGACTGGAGGGATACCGATGTCCAGGAAAGTGAAGCACCAGGAGGAAGTGACAAACGAAGAGCGCAGCAAAGGACTGTATCTTTATACCTGCAACCAGCAACTAGTTGTCTTCATACAGAATATCCTGAACTATGATGGACTTGGGCATGCCGTGCAGCCGTCAAGAGAGCAGAACTTTGCCTATTTGATAAGCGAACTGCGCCAGCGCAGCCCCGAGGCTATATATGATGATCGCTTGAATAACCGGGCTGGACTTGTCCGATTGCTTGGCCCCACCCTGAGACCGGAAAACAACCTCGAACTTGCAGTTGAGATACTCAACTTGAGTCTGCGACATGGGCGGCCCTGATCGATCTTATAGCATCCCGGGTTGAGGAGTGTGGGTGGGGAGAAGGAGAACCGATCCGTATATCGGCGTTATGCGATGAATACTCAATGTAGTTTTCCATTTACTCTCTGACGGCGGTTGTGATAGTATTTATTATTAGAGATTCCCGCAATTTAGCTGCTGTGTAAGGTAAGCACCCTGAGATGACAAGAATACTGCTGACTGGTCCGTTCAAGCCCTTTGCTGTGGACAATATCTATAGTCGTAAGGAATCTATCCCCGAACTTTTCCACAACCAGCTGACACACTTTCAGGGAATTTATTCACCGCGGATGGACTTCCCAACATATGGTTTGCACCTGATTGGCGCCAACGTGCCGGAAGATGTGACAGTGCTCGAATGGCCCAGCTTCGAGCGTTTTGAAAAAGAGGTAAAGAAGGGCTATGACTATGTGGGTATTGGCTCTATAGCTCCAAATTTGCAAAAAGTGAAGAAAATGACCGAGACCATCAGGGTGCTTTCACCCCGGACAAAGATCATGGTCGGTGGGTTCTGTGCCATGATCCCGGATCTGGATAAAATGCTTGACGTGGATTACATATGTGTTGGGGAGGGGATCAGTTTCGTTCGTGAATTGTTGGGGTATTCGCCTGAGTTCGATTTCGTACATCCGGATATATCCCCGACTCTGGTTCAGGTGTTGGGCGTACCGATCCGCAGCTCCGTGCCAGCGATTGTACCCTCTCTGGGTTGTAATCGCGGCTGTGACTTTTGTTCCACCACCCACTTCTTCGGGAAAAAGCACATTACGCTAATGCACACCGGCAAGGAAATATTCAATGAGATGGAGCGGTTGGAACGCAGATTCAAATCGAAAGTTTTCAATATAGCTGGCGATGACAATTTTTTGTTAAATTCCAAGCGGGCCCGGGAGCTGCACGTATGCATGATCGAATCGGGCAAACCATATTCATATGGTATTTTCGCATCGGCCGACTTGTGTGCCTCCTTTGGCCCGAGGAAACTGGCCGAGATGGGGGTCAGTTCGATCTGGATCGGGCGCGAGAGCAAGTTTACCTCATATGCAAAGACCGAAGGGATTAACATCAAAGAGCTGATCGATGAACTCGCTGATTGGGGCATCTGGGTAATCCTTTCATCGATACTCCTGCTGGATTGCCATACAAAGGATAACATCTGGGAGGATATCGAAGACCACATTGATTGCCGACCCGCTTTCAGCCAGTTTGCTCCTCTGGGGCCTGCTCCTGTTACGCCTCTGTGGGACAGGATGGAAAAGGAAGGGCGTATATTGAAATTTATTCCTATTGAGGACTGGCATGGCTTTCGACAGCCCTGGTTAGTTCATCCCAATTTCTCGCTCGTGGAGGCAGAGCACATACAGCGCCAGGCATACGAAAAGGATTTTATCACCCTTGGGCCCGGCATTGCTCGGATGCTGCACACTATTGTTCGAGGATATCTGAACTTTAGGCAAACGGATTCACCACCCCTTTTAGCCAGAGCTCGGGAAATCGAAAAACAGCTATGGTTTTATAAAGCTGTGATGTATGATATGGAATTGCTGGCTCGTGATCCCAAAGTTAAAGAGGTTATCAGTGACCTGCGAAAAGACATGGAGATGATGGTCGGTAAGTTGACCATCTTCGAGAAGACCGTGGCTGCGGGCGGCTTCCTGATCGGTTCCTATCGCAAGCTTCATAATCGTCTCTTCTCCGACGTGATTCAGCCACGCACCCGTATAGTTCATTACCCGGCAAATTGGACCCCGCCATATTAGCCGATCAATCCATCTTTTCTATTTCTTGACCCTCTATTTGCCTGCTGTTATGATGGCTTTGTCGGAGGGAAGGCTTTGAACTGGAATCTGGATATCACCATCGATGAACTTTTTGAAGATCGGGTATCGGAAGAATGGCTGCGAAGAGTCGTGGGGCGAGTGATGACTGCTGAAAAAGTCGATTACCCTGCTGAATTGAGTTTGCTTATCACTGGCGACGATACCATGAGAAAACTCAACCGTAAATATCGGGGAATCGATCGGACCACCGACGTGCTGTCATTCGCTTTTCAGGAGGAGTCTGATTTTCCAGCGCTTCCCGGAGGGGCCGTTCAACTGGGAGAGGTGATTATTTCCTTTCCCCAGGCCTCACGGCAATCTGAGGATCATGGGCATTCCTTGAATTTCGAGATGGCGGTGCTGACAATCCACGGTGTACTTCACCTGCTGGGATATAATCACGAAAACGACAAGGAAGAGCAAATGATGAGAACTCGGGAAGCCGAGATTCTGGCAAAGCTAACGGCCTGAGATGGGAAACGCAGTTATTATTGACGCGGTACGCACTCCGGTTTGCCGGGCACACCCGGAGAAGGGCTGGTTTCGTAATATTCGTTCCGATGAGCTTGGGGTAATTGTGCTCAAGGAACTGGTCCGCCGGACGGGAATTGCCCCCTCCCAGATCGAAGATGTTATTCTGGGATGTGCCACCCAGACCGGTGAACAGGCCATGAATGTGGCGCGTTATATTATGCTGATGGCCGGATTCCCGTATCAAGTTGCGGCCCAGACGGTCAATCGACAATGCGCTTCGGGATTGACAGCCATTAACATCGCAGCCCAGTCAATTATAAGTGAATGTGGCGAGGTTTTTATTGCCGGTGGGATTGAAAGCATGACGCATCTGCCGGAGGGTTTTGGTTCCGACCTCAACCCGAGGCGTCTTGACTTCGTTGACCCGACTTCTGTTTCCATGGGGCTGGCAGCAGAAAATCTCGCCGAGATGTTCGGCATTTCCCGGCGGGAACAGGAGGAGTTTGCACTCTGGAGCCATCAAAAGGCAGTAGCTGCACAGGCAGAGGGCAAATTCGATAAGGAAATAGTACCGGTGAAAGTTCCGGCTGATGGTAATTCGGAAAGCCTCATTACAAGGGATCAGAATCCCCGGCCTTACACCAGTTTGGAAATCATGGCTGGATTGGATCCCATTGTCAAGCCGGATGGCACAATCACCTCGGCCACCGTCTCCTTCGCCAGTGATGGAGCGGCTGCAGTGTTGTTGGCTTCTGAGCAAAAGGCAGATACTCTGGGTTTAAAACCAAAAGCAAAGGTAGTTGCCATGGCTGCGGCGGGGGTTGATCCGAAAATAACCGGATATGGAACAGTCGCCGCAGCGAGGAAAGCGCTGGAGCGGGCTGCTTTAAGCGTTGATGATCTTGATCTGGTCGAGATAAATGAAGCCTTTTCGGTAGTGGCAATGGTCTGCATGAGAGAACTGGGCTTGCCCGGAGAGAAGGTCAATCCAAACGGTGGAGCGGTTGCACTGGGGCATCCCATGGGGGCTACCGGAGCCAAGCTGGTAACCACGCTGGTTCATGAAATGGAGCGCAGGGGTTCCCGGTATGGCATGGCAACGGTAGGGGTGGGAATGGGACAGGGGGAAGCCATCATATTGGAAGGATTGACTTAAAATGGTGATTGAACTATACTTTTTTTGTTCTGAATGCAGGTTGATTTCCATTCATATCTCACGGGCCTGTAGCTCAGTGGTAGAGCGGTCGGCTCATAACCGATTGGTCGTTGGTTCGAAACCAGCCAGGCCCACTGTTTTTTGCTCAACTTCCTAATAGCTCTCACTATATATCTATAAGCCACAACTTGAGATAATCCGAGAAAATAAAAAGGCTGAAAAGAGAACGAAACGCCGTTATTTTAGCTCATAACTACCAGCTTGGTGAAATTCAGGATATCGCTGATTTTACCGGTGACTCGCTGGAATTAAGCCAGAAGGCAAACCAGACAGATGCCGATGTGATCATCTTCTGCGGTGTTCATTTTATGGCGGAAACCGCTTCCATCATTTGCCCTGATAAAAAGGTTATTTTGCCGGATCTTAATTCCGGCTGTTTGATGGCCGATATGATCACCGCTGAACAATTGAGGCAAATGAAGTCGGAACATCCCAATGCCATAGTGATATGTTATGTCAACTCCACAGCCGAAGTTAAAGCCGAAAGCGATATATGCTGCACGTCAGCCAACGGCCCCGCAATCGTGGCCCGGATTCCAGCCGAACAGGAAATCATTTTTGTGCCGGATCAGCACCTTGGCCACTATTCGGCCAGCAGAGCAAATCGAAGTATTATTACGTGGCAAGGGTACTGCCCAACTCATGTCCGAATATTACCGGAAGATATAGCACGTCTGCGAAAGGAAAACCCCAAAGCTAAGGTGGTTGTTCATCCCGAATGCGCTGCGCAGGTTATCGCGCTGGCTGATGAGGTCAGTAGCACAAGCGGCATACTTCGCTATGCTGCGCGTCGAGATGTTCAGGAATTGATCGTGGGCACCGAGATCGGCATAATACATCGATTGCGAAAGGAAAACCCGGGCAAGAAAATCATCCCTATCTCGGAGCAGGCTATTTGTCCTGATATGAAGCGCATTACACTGGGAAAAGTGCTTCGATCACTCGAGAATTTATCCCCGGAAGTGAAAGTGTCCGAGGAAATCAGGGTAAAGGCAAAACGGGCTGTGGACAGGATGCTGGAAGTTATATAGGGGCAGGTTTAAAATCTGCCCCTGTATAGTTTTTAGCCCTTCCTGGATTGACACGAAGGATAGCACAGCGGGCACACCAAACTGAAAAAAAGGCAGGAACTTCCCAGTTCCTGCCTTTTCGTTTTTGTATTATGTAAATTCTTTTAGTCAACCATGCTGTAGCCACCGCTGACACTCAGGGTCTGACCGGTAATATAATCGGAAAGGCTGGAGGCAAAGAACAAAACCGCATTGGCAATATCGGTATTGGTTCCCAGCCGACCAATAGGATAGGCCTTCTCCATTTTCTTCTTCTGCTCCTCAGGAATCTTTTCCTGAGTGATACCGGCACCAAATCCCTGTTTGGAGAAAATGCTAATCTCGCTGACCTCATCCGCACTGCCGGGGATAGTCGCCCCGGGAGCCACACAATTGAAATTTATATTGTTCTTGCTGTACTCACGAGTAAGGGCCTTGGAAAGAGCAATAACCCCTGCTTTGCAAGCGCTGTAAACTGCCTCACGGAATTCACCTATACGTCCGGCATCGGAGGTAGTGCTTACAATCTTACCACCACCATTTTCCACAAAATGCGGAAGAATTGCCCGGGTACAAAAGATGTTACTGCGCAGGTTCAACTGCCATTCCTTCTCGTACTCTTCCAGCGGCTTCTCCAGGAAGAACCGGTCAAAGGTCCATCCCACATTGTTGCAAAGAACATGAACTCGTCCAAACTCACTGATGGCCTTCTTTACCATTGCCTGCACCGAATCGAAATTCGTCACATCGGTTTTGACCACGATGGTCTTACCGCCGGCTTTTTTCCCGTTGGCTATATCGGCCACCTTCTGAGCGGCCGCTTCCACGATATCGGCAATGACTACATTGCACCCTTCACCGGCAAAAGTAAGCGATATTGCCCGCCCGATATTCGAGCCTCCGCCCGTTACGATGACTGTCTTTCCTGATAATCCCAGATTAACTCCCATTCGTTTTAGCCTCCTCTAATGATATTTTATGATATGGGGTAAAACCCACGCCAAGTAATTATTATATTTGTTCAAGCTACCTCGTGTCAATCATCCGCAAAGCCAATAACTCAGGCCAGCCGAACCTCAAGCCCCTTGTTTTCCAATCTGGATCTCATCTTAGCCAATTGTTCTTCAGAATATGGCTTTATTTCAGACAGCAAGTATTCCATGCCCAGCCTTTCATACTTCCCCACTCCCATTCTGTGATACGGAAGGATATCTATTCGTTTCAGGCCTAGACTGAGTGTAAAATCCGCTGTTGCATCGATATTCCCGTTGCTGTCGGTGCAGCCCGGGATCAGCGGGAACCTGATCCACATCGGTTTGCCAGTTTCAGCAATCTGGCGGGCATTCTCCAGAATAAGCTCATTACTCACCCCGGTCATTTCCTTATGCTTCGCCGGATCAATGTGCTTGATATCCAGCATTACGAGATCAGTGTATTCCAGTATCTGTTGCATTGTCTCCCGCTTTACATATCCGGTGGTATCCAGCGTGGTATGGATTCCGTTTTCCCGGCATTTTTTGAATAGTTCGATACGGAAATCGGGTTGGGCAGCAGCTTCGCCACCGGAAGCGGTCATACCTCCGCCGGAATTGCGATAAAAAGGCGTATCCTGCCTGATAATGTCAAGCACTGCATTTACAGTCATTAATTTGCCGGTTATCACTCTGGCATCTTTGGGGCAAACCACCGTACAAGCTCCGCAGGCTTTGCATTTTGAGCGGTCGGTAATTATCGAATCGTCCGGGCCTGCCGAGATAGCTTCGTTAGGACAAACCGATATGCACCGCTGGCACCGGGCACACGAAGATTCGAAATAGAAAAGCTGGGGCAGGCGGGATTGCGATTCAGGATTATCACACCAGAGGCATCTTAACGGACAGCCTTTAAAGAAAACGGTGGTTCGAATACCCGGCCCGTCGTTTATGGAATAGCGCTGGATATCGAATATCCATGCCTTCAATTCCTGAGAAACTTCTGATAAATTCTGATTGATAGAGTCACTACCCGATTTTTCATCTGCCATTGTTCATCTACAATATCGCTACATTATGGCAAATTCAATTATATCAGACCCTTTTAAAGAGTGTAAATCGGGGGAGCAATCAAAAATCCTTCAATAAATCACAGCCGGAAAGTTCATGGTCAACCCTCAACCGGTGTGCTATTCTATTTTCGTGATTTCGTCTTAATTGAGCCAATGGATGTCGGAAGATCAGATTAAACTGAAAGCGCAGGTTCAGCCCAATGCCAAACGAAATGAAATTCTGGGATTCGAGGATGGCATTCTGAAAGTTAAAGTCTGCGCACAGCCCGTTAAAGGAAAAGCGAACAAGGAACTCATCGATTTTTTGAGCAAGATTTTGGGTATTCGCAAAAGTGATATCACCATCGAAAAGGGCGAAACGGGCAGAAAAAAGACGATACTGCTCGAGAGAATAACGCAATCTCAAATCGAAGAGCGTCTGAACAATCTGGAATCTTGATTTAAGATATGGCACACGATTATGTTCATCTGGCCCGGCAGGGAGAGGAAATCGGCTGGGAAATCAGGTTCTACAATGCCTCGGAAAGCACCCTTGAATACAAGGGCAGGGAGGTTCTGCTTGTAGAAGTGGAGGCCGGCGGATGCAGTTTTTGCGATGGTAGCTACGCCCACAATCTCACGGGCGCAAATGTCGAGGGCTACGTCTTGAAATGGAAATACCGGCAAAATGAAGAAGGTCGCCCCGTTTCTGAGATCGAGCCCATCCGGGATAAAACCGAGCAGAAAGAGATAGTCAAAATCCTCAAGCCCCGATATTCGCTATCCCAAATCAATTTCTCGTAGTTTGAAATGATTGCCAGAGAACTCTCCTGCTTCGAAATGGGGCCGATCAGGCCCCCGAGTGAAGGCAGTGACCATTCGCTGCTGATACGAGCAACCCGCAATTGTCCCTGGAACAAATGTGCCTTTTGCCATACCTATCGAGGCAAGAAGTTCGGATACCGTTCCGCCGAAGAGGTAAACCGGGATATTGATGCGGCCAAAGCTATCAGTGACGAACTGAAAACAACTTCATGGAAGATGGGATTGGGTGGCCGGATGAGCGGCGCGTTAATCCGGGACATAATGCAGCATGCCCCGGAACTCTACAACCATGAAGTGGCAGGCCAGGAAGCGGTCAATGACCGGGTACAAAGTATGGTGAATGTGGCTAACTGGATTGCCTCCGGAGCTCGGACTGTATTTCTCCAAGATGCCGATACTCTGATAATGCGGACCCCGGACCTGCTTGAAGTGCTCCGGCATCTGAAAGAAACACTCCCTTCGATAGAAAGGATAACCTCCTATGCACGTTCTCATACCGCTGCCCGCAAGTCGCTTGAAGAATTGAAAGAATTGCATCAGGCCGGGCTTTCCCGATTGCATATTGGACTGGAATCTGGGTGCGATGAAGTGCTTACATTTATCAAAAAGGGGGTAACGGGCGCTGATCACATTGCCGCCGGACAGAAGATAGTGGAATCAGGCATTGAGCTCTCTGAATATGTGATACCGGGACTCGGGGGACGCAGGTTATCGGAAAAGCATGCGATTGATACCGCCCATGTGCTCAACCAGATAAATGCGGATTTCATCCGTCTGCGCAGCCTGATTGTCCGGGAGGGAACCGATTTGCACCGGATGTATGAATCAGGCGAATTTGATCCTCCCTCGGAAGATGAGATAGTTGAAGAACTGAGGCTTTTCATCGAAAAACTGGAATGCCGTTCTTATCTGGTCAGCGACCACATGGCCAATCTGCTGCAGGAACTGGAAGGCCATATGCCGGAAGAAAAGAGTTCTCTGCTTGGGATTATTAATGAATACCAGTCAATGCCACTGGAACAAAGGCTCGATTTGCAACTGAAAAGACGGCTGCGTTCCCACATAGCGGTTCATGGCGGGATCGAAGAAGAACTGGAACAATTGGTTCAACATGCCTTTGATGCAATCGAAAACCGGTCCCCGGAAATGGAATCGGATGTGGCTGCCATGCTGGCAATCCTCAAACAGGGTTCCATGTAAATCGCATTATTCCGGCAGCGGTTCGGGAGTATCATACTTTCCACTCTCATCATCTTCCTTCGAACATGGATCCAGAATACGACGCCAATATTGAATATGCCCTGAGTCACACCGAGCTGGTGCGTCCCCCGACACAAAGGCTGAACACCTTTGGCACCACCAATGTGCACTATTACATTCTCACCGAACCAATGGACAGCGTGGGCGAAACCAGAATTCGTGAGGGCAAGGTTACCGCCGAACGGCCCAGGATCATAACATCGGATTATTTCATGAACGCTTTCGAGGGATTCGGTGATGATGCTGCCGCCAAGGCACGGACAATGCTCTCCCTATTTGATTTTGATCCCGATATCATGGAATACAAGTACCGCAACGACGTCGGCAACAGCTGGATTCTCTCCGAAAACATCAGGGAAGTCATTCTCAAAATTGCCTCCAAAATAGATGATGAAAACGATTCCATGGCAGCAATTCTCAAAGCCCCTGACGACGCCTGGCAGATATCCCTGATGAAGTTCATTATGGATATGACCCGCTCATCCCTGCAAAAAAATGTCTCCGAATTGAGCAGCAGAGGACTCTTTCAAAGAGTGCATGGAATCCCCAAGTTCGTCAGGGAAGAAATCGATGATCTATTCCGCAGCGCTGAGCAGGGGCAGATTGGTGTAAATGAACTCGGTTCCAAACTGCGAAGCTACGGCCTGTTTGAACGGTACCAGGATCGTTTCTTTGCCCTCTTCCACCGGGGAAAATAGCTTAAAATTTCCCAATGCGAACAGGCAGCCTGTTTAATCTTTCACTCCAACCGCCACTGAAAACAAAAAAGGGATGCTAAAATGGCACCCCTTTTACAACGGACTGGAACTATATTATGTATAGTAAAATTTATTTTTCTGCCTGATTACGAGAGCTCGAAAACAAACTTATTAAACCAACTGCAATAAGAAGCGCCCCGGCTAAAAACCATATCCAGTTTGGCAAAGGTTGACTTGCCAAATGAAAAATGGCATTAAGTATAACAATGACAACTCCTGCCAAAAGCCATACGGATGATACCCACAATGGTGATATCTCTGTCATTCCCGATCCACCTTCATCAATGTTTTGCAGCAATTTACGTAACATTATAAACTTACTCAAGCAAATATTCAACCCGAATGTGGGGTTTTGCGATATTACAGCCATACCCGCTCTCCCGCACTTCCCCTGCCTTGCAAAGCTGGCCCAAATTACAGTATCCTAGCAGTAGTTTCGGAGGATATCGCTTGCACATCACCCATCTCAGCCTGATCAGCTTTCGCAACTATCTCAATCTGGAAATCGATCTCCCGGATAGCATCTGCGTATTCTGGGGAACCAACTCTCAGGGTAAAACCAACCTGCTGGAATCGATCTGCTTTCTGGCCACCACCCGGTTCTCCAGAAGCGTCCCGGATCGAGAAATAATTAACTGGAACGCACTCAAAGAAAAAATACCGTTTGGAAGCATCCGGGCACAGATTAGAAAGGGAAATCGCGATACCGAACTGGAAATCATCCTGCGGCCCCGGTCACTGGCCGAAAGCGAAGCGGCTGAAGGTGCCAATATCCACAAACACATCAAGGTTAACGGAATAGCCAGAAGAGCCTTCAATCTCATGGGGGAATTGAACACAGTCATGTTCAGCCCGAGGGATATCGATCTCATCGGCGAGGAGCCTTCCCTGCGCAGACGATACATGGATATCACCAACTCCCAGATAAATTCGCAATACCTCAGATCTCTCCAGCGCTACACCAGAATTCTTTCCCAGAGAAACCATCTTCTGCGCCAGATCGCCGCCGGTAAAAGCCGTCCGGATGAACTGGACTTCTGGGATGGAGAACTGGTCAAGTCGGGAGCCTGCATCGTCTCCGAGCGTCAGAAAACCATTGCCGGAATAAGCGAGCTTGCCGAACCGATTCACCGGCAGCTTAGCGGGGGAGAGGAGAATCTGGCCATCAAATATATCAGCAGCATTGATAAAGTCAACCCCGCAGCGCAGGATACCGATACTGAAAACAGTTTTGCCACGGCACTCCGGGCGATCCGCAAAAAAGAACTGGCACGGGGACAATCGTTAGTCGGCCCGCACCGGGATAACCTTCAATTTTTCGTCAACGATATCAATATCGGCCATTACGGATCGCGGGGGCAGCAGCGCACCGTGGCCCTTTCCCTGAAACTGGCGGAGGCGGAATTCATGCTGATGCGAACCGGAGAAACGCCGGTACTGCTCCTCGATGACGTCCTCTCCGAACTGGATAAACAAAGGCGGGAACATTTGCTGGAAGCGGTCTGCGCATATCAGCAGGTACTCATCACCGCTACAGATCTCGATCGTTTCCCGGCCGATTTCCTAAACCGAGTACATGAATTCGAAGTGAAAAACGGGGCTATCTTCCCCCACAATTAACAGTATTCAATCCTAAGGAACCTTGTGAATAAGTGGAGACTTCTGGGGTCTGGGGGGTGTCCCCCTTTGCGCCCGCATCGGGCACATCGTGATGTGCCCCTACGATCCCGGTTCTTGATCAGGGAACCTTATGAAAAAGAGGTGCAGGATTCTTCCTGCCGGGGGTTTTGGGGGTGTCCCCCAATACAAACTTCCCCCATGATTGGGGGATTGAGGGGGCTGAAAAATAGTTTTCAGACAGCCCGTACAGGGGATTAATCACAAGGTTCCCTGACATAAGAGAATATGGCACGCCAGATAATGCACATCGACCTCGATGCCTTCTTCATTTCTGTTGAAAAGGTGTTGAATCCCCAACTGGAAGGGAAACCCGCTGCCGTCGGCGGGCATACCGAAAGCCGGGGAGTCGTCTCATGCGCTTCGTATGAAGCCCGCAAGTTCGGACTTCATGCCGGCATGCCGATTGCCACCGCTCGCAGGCTGTGCCCGCAGGCTGTTTTCCTGCCCGGCAATTTTAGCGCCTACCGGGAGTATTCCGCACGATTCATGAAAATCCTCGCCGATTTCAGTCCCGACCTCGAACCCGGCGGACTGGATGAGGCGTTCCTCGACCTGAGTGGATTCGAACCGCTTTACGGGCCCGTCCGGGAGACTGCGATGAGGATCAAAAACAGAATCAAAAATGAACTGGGAATCACGGCATCAGCCGGAATTGCTACCTGCAAAGTGGTGGCCAAAGTAGCCTCGGACTTGCGCAAACCCGATGGACTGGTGGAGGTACTGCCCGGAGAGGAAAAATCATTTCTGGCGCCATTACCGATAAAGGATTTGCCCGGAATCGGCATAAAGATGCAGCAAAAACTCAAGGGATTCGGCATAACCACCATCGGGCAACTGGCCGGGCTTCCGGCATCATTTATGAAAACAAATTTCGGCAGCTACGGTGAAATGATCCACAAGCATGCCAGCGGGATCGATGAACGGCCCATAAATCCCCCCGGCCCGCCCAAATCGATCAGCCGGGAGATGACCCTTAAAGAGGATACTCTGGATGAAAAACTGCTCAAAGCCACGTTACGGTATCTTACGGAAAAAGTCGGGGCCGACCTGCGCCGTCAGGGGAAGCAGGCCCGATGCATCACCCTGAAACTACGGTACAGCGATTTCGAAACCATCACCCGCAGCCAAACTCAGAAAATGCCCACGGATATCGATCAGGTGATATTCAATGTGGGGGCAGAGATGATGGAGAACCTGCTTTCCCGTCGAACGCACCCGGTCAGATTGCTCGGCATCGGGGTTTCCAATATGGCAGGAACCGAAAGGCAACTCGATATGCTGGATAAATCGGCTGAGCGGATGGTTTATCTTGATCGGGCCATCGATCAAATTCGCGCCAAATACGGTTTCGGCGCCATCGGAACCGGGCAGACGTTGCCTTTGAGGGACGCCTCCCGTGGCCCGGAATAACATGATAAGATGAATTCCCCAATCAGACTATCCGAAAAGAGGTGCAGGACGTTTCCTGCCGGGTAAGGGTGAAATCCCCTGATCTGCAATTATGAGATCACAATAGAATCAGCCGGGCCTGCATTTCACCCTCCCTCTTATCCCTCCCATCTAGGGAGGGAAGGGGATTGAAAAATAGATGCAGGATTTTCCCCTCTTGAGAGGGGATTAAGGGGTGTGTTATCCTGCCGGGGGTTTTGGGAGTGTCCCCCAGCTTCAAATCCACCTCTTTCCCCCTTTGCGAAAGGGGGACGAAAAGGGAGTTCGGGAACACAAGACGCTTCAGACTTCGGCTTTTCAAGCGAAGCTCTTACCGATTAACTGGAGCGAACAAGACGGAAACCAAGGTCGTAGTCCCCCCCACCATCAGGCGGGAGCATGCGGCGAATGGTTGCTCTCAAGTTATCCGTTTCCCATGTCCAGGCACCACCACGAGAGACGCGGTGCAAACCCACTGAAGGACCTTCCGGGTCATTGGATGGGCTCTCCTTGTAGTATTCCCCGCCATACCAGTCAAAACACCATTCCCAAACATTTCCATGCATATCGTAAAGTCCATAATCATTGGCATGGCAATAACCAACCGGCGTCGTGCCATTATCGTAACGATCGCCGCTATTCCAGAAATTGGCATCCCCGCCATCGATGCTATCGCCAAAGGCATATTTGGTGGAATGCCCAGCCCGGCAGGCATACTCCCATTCCGCCTCAGTTGGCAGGCGGTAACCATCCACTTCCCCCTTCACCCAGTCGCTTTCAATGTTTATCCCGCCGAAGCGATAAACCATAGACTGGGCCGCTGAAGTGTAATAACAGGGAGTGCGCCCTTCCATTTCGCTCAAGGCATTACACCATTTGACAGCATCATACCAGTTAACAGCCGTTACA
Organism: Dehalococcoidia bacterium; assembly: GCA_041300025.1. Lineage (GTDB taxonomy): Bacteria > Chloroflexota > Dehalococcoidia > SZUA-161 > SpSt-899 > JBGLNL01. Next base: position 1,202,715 of record JBGLNL010000001.1, read on the forward strand.
GGATGATTTTCATCTCCAAGGCCCTTGTTGCCTGCATTGCCCTCATTATCAAAATCATAGCCGTGAGCCTCTGCCCAGTCCCTCACTAATACCCACTCAGCATAGCTTACCTCATACTTAGCCATAGAGAATGGGGAGATGGTTACAGTGTGGACAGGAAGTTCATCAATATACCCGTCACCGGAGAGATCTCCCATCTGGAAGCTCCCACCTATCGCAGTAGGTGACAACCGGTGAAGAACTGATGTTATAGATTTCGCCGCCAGTATTCCCCCAGAGAATGCAGTTGGTCACCGCCGGCATACCGCCGGAGTTGTAAATCCCGCCTCCGGAACCGTATTCGGCAGAATTATCGGTGAAAGCGCAGCCGGTAATCTGAGGTGATGGCCCTATCGGACTGCTTATGCTTTGGCTTCTTCGTCATAATAAAGTGAATCATATAGTGCTTGTCGGAGGCAGAGACACACGGCTGAATATAGCTCGCGAACTTGGCGCAGATGCAATCTTAAACTACCACGAACTCGGTAACGAAACTGCTGATGTACTACATCATAATAGCGTCCGCGAATTCCGCTTTCAGAAGCGGTAGAGGATTATGCCGAGGTTCATCCGGATCAGTTTGAATATGTAAAAAGATTTCTGCCCGATTTCAAATTTGACTGGTCAAAAGAAGTTGAGTCATGCAGGTCACATTTCTTGCTTTACATGTTTCCCCAGTCATCTTTACTCATGAGTGAAGAACACTTCTTTTACGGGCCTGAGAATCATTAGCGTTTCGTGCATGTCAATCTCTGGAATATGTTCGAAATACTCCATCATGAAATATGAGAAATCATGATATGTATTGAAATGCGCCCAAACGATAATATTGTACCGGCCACTACATGAGACTGCATGCGTTATACTGGTCTGTGAAACAAGCTCATTTTCAACTTTGTGTGATGTTCCGTGGTGAGTTCGTATTCCGATTGCAACTCTGAGGGCATAAGTGGAAATACCCGGATTGGTAACAGCCATCATTTTTAACACGTTATTATCCAGCAAACGACGCATTCGTCGGCGTATAGTGGTAGGGCTGGTACCCAGTTTTGCCCCCAGTTCGACCTGACTTTGTCGCGCATCATGACGCAATTCGTTTACAATATTCAAGTCAAGCTCGTCAAGACGAAAACTCTCGGTTTTGTGAAGCAGTCGATAATGGTTATCAGTTGATGCAAATATCGAGGGTTTTAACATTTTATGGATCATTATTGTATCTATTGATTTGATACCCGGTATTTGATTTAAATCCGTACGAATATAGTCTGAAAGCTTCTCATAATCTTCGAATATGGCAGTAATCATGATGTTATAGCGCCCAGCACAAACAAGAACATGATATATATGATCTTCGGATGCGAGTCTGTCTGCAACGATATCCACCTGGTCGGGCAAAGTGTTTATCCCAAACAATGATGCGATTTCATATCCAACAGCAGTTGGGTCGACTATTGGTACGATTTTGATAATGTTATGCTTCAAAAGTCTCTGGAGCCGGCCTTGTGTGGTTGATCGACTTTTCCCGATTTTTCTGGAAAGCATGTCCGCGGTTTGTCTGGCATCGTAGGATAGTTCCTTTATGATTTCCAGATCAATTGAATCTATCCGCTCTTTAGAAACATGAGTCATAGCGCGCTCGTATCTGTAAATGAATCAATGCCAATTCGGCATTAAAGCCACATTATATCATATTTTTAGGTCAATAGTAAAATACAAAGTTGTAAATGTTGACAAATACGACGCAATAAAGTATGATTTCAGGCAATACCAAGGAACTTGATGGCCAGGAGAGATTTCATGAAAACGATGAAGTTACCTATTATATTGATGATATTGATAACGTCGATACTGTTTGGATGTGGGGAAGAGGATGCGGTGACAAACGGCGTGAACTCATCTACGAAAACAGATACTCCACCGAATGACTTAATCATAAAAATCGGCAATTTGACCGATTTAACCGGACCGGGTGCCAGCGGCATGGAGATGGTCAACACGGCCCTGGAGGATACGGCCAGATATTACAATGAGAATAATCTGATTCCCGGAGTGAAACTAGAAGTGATCCACTGGGATGGCCAAACAGATCCGGCCAGGATCATTCCCGGATATGAGTGGCTAAAGCACAGTGGGGCGGATGTATTTACCACTTGTGCACCCGGTGTGGCTGTAACCCTTAAACCCCGGTTAGCAGCCGAGGAAAACGTCCTATTTTCTCAAGTGGGAGAAATGGAGGCGCTTGAACCACCCGGCCATGTGTTTTGCCTCGGTACTGTCCCTGAACATGATGCATACACATTTCTCAACTGGATTTCTAAGAACGATTGGGATTATGAAAAGAACGGTCCGGCGAGAATCGGTGCAGCAGCCTGGGCGGAACCATATGCAACTGGTTTCGTTCAAGCAATGAAAAAATACGCGAAGGTTCATCCGGATCAGTTTGAGTTCGTGGACGGATTCCTGTCTGATTTCAAATTCAACTGGTCTACCGAAATCGAAGCGTTGAAGGATTGCGACTACATCTTTCCTCCGATCATCATGCATGAGTTTGCTAAAGGAATTCGTAATACCGGGAGCGAGGCACGTTTTATCGGCGGAGCCCCGCATACGGCCTTCTTTGACCTGTTAAGTGCGGCAAACGCCTGGCAGGCAATCGATGGTATGCTGTTCGTTTATACAGGTGGGTGGTGGCATGAAGAAGTTAAGTTGATAATTGTTCAGGAACAGATGCTGGATATGTATCATCAGAATGACAAAGAAAAAATCATTGCTAAAGGTTCCAGTTATGGTGGGGTCGGCACCTATTTGATGCTGTGCGATATCATAGCAAAAACGGTAGAGAAGACCGGCCCCGAAGGTTTCAATTCGGAAACCCTTTACCAGACTGCACAGACATGGAGCTATCCGATGGAGGACCGCGCAGATTATACCTATGGACCCGAAAAACGTTACATTTTCAATGACCTCTGCGTTCTTGAAGCGAGTGGGACACAGCAAACGCTGGTCCGAAATGATTCTGTCTATTATCCCATTCTGACTGAACCATAGCCTGAGTATGGAAATCTACAATGCTATCGACTGATCCTGAAAGCAGCGAAAAAGCCTATCAAAAGGAATTTACACCGGATACCAGACGGTCTGTTCGGTTGATGCTGAAAAACATCTTCCTGCATCCAATTCTTTTTTCGCGGACGCTTCGAAAACACGATAACCTGGAGGATCATTTCGATGAATATGCCCCGCGCGTTTCGTTCGGGCGCAGCGATCATCCGCTGGATGACATCGGCCCCATGGAAGGTGCGTTTACCGTCATCCCCAAATTGCTCTTTCGCAAATCCGAATCCGTCCTGAGCGTTCAACTTAAAGAGCGACAGGGAAACCGATTTGTCTTCGAAGCAAAAACACTCAATATCTTCAAGCTGATGAAACCCCAAAATTTCTACAAGCATGTCTACGAGTATGATGAAAACACGCCTTTCAAAATCCGGTATCTTTGCATCGATGTTGTTCGAGATGATGTCTATCGTGTTCGGCTTCAGTCAATGTCTGAGTTAGATGATACTTTCACTCCGATGGTGGTAGGTGACATTGGAGATACGAACTGCCAGGTGAATCTGGAAGAAGATGAACGCTGCTATCGACTGAAAACAAAAAAGCTGGATTTGCATATCTTTAAAGAAGATTTCCGGATCGAGGTATACGATACCAACGGAAAACGCATCACCCGCAGCGGCGGCAGGACCGATAACGGTTTCGGCATCGCTTTTGATGCCTATCCATTGGGGTTCATCCGGGATAAACGGCACAAACACTGGTACGCGGTGGAATCCTTCGAACTCTCCCATGACGAATCGATCTATGGGCTGGGGGAGCATTTCGGCCGTATCAACAAGGTCGGTGAAACTTTGCGACTCTGGATTCACGAGGGAACCGGAAACACCTCCGGGCGCATTTATAAATCCGTACCCTTCTTCCTCAGCACTCGGGGATATGGAGTGTTTTTCAACCAGACCCACCCGATGACCTTCTGGATAGGAACTAAGGAAAAATCGAAGGTTCAGGTGGCAGTCGAAGAGAAGCGGCTGGATTATTACTTTTTTACCGGCAACATCAGGGAAATCCTGAACAGTTATACCGACCTGACCGGTAAAGCCCCCGCATTACCGAAATTCTCCTTTGGGACCTGGGTTTCCCGGATGTCCTACCAAACCCAGGAGGAAGTTCTCGAAGTAGCCAAAACACTCAGGGAGAACAGGTTTCCCTCGGATGTTATTCACATCGACGTTCAATGGTTTACTGAAGGCTGGAGATGTGACTGGCAGTTTGATTCGGCTACTTTCCCATACCCTGAAGAAATGTGCCGGCAACTGCATGAGCAGGGATTTCGTGTGTCCATCTGGCAGGAACCTTATGTATTGAAGGGAACAATCCCCTGGAAAGAAGCCCATCAGAAGGATTACCTTGCCAAGATCAAATCTCCGTTCGTTTTCGTCGGGCAGTTTGAGGCGGCGCCTATCGATTTCACCAAACCCGAAGCTGCACGGTGGTACCAGCAGCAGCTTATTAAGCCGTTGCTGGAGATGGGAGTGGATGTGATCAAAACCGATTTCGGGGAAGGTCTTCACCCGGATATGCAGTTTGAAGGCGGCAACGGGCACGCATTACACAATGTTTATCCGCTGCTCTATCAGCGGGCCGCTTACGAGATAACGGCAGACGTACATGGTGAGGAAAATGCCATGGTCTGGGGCCGGAGCGCCTATGCCGGTTCCCAGCGCTACCCGGTTCAGTGGAGTGGGGATAACGCGGCCACTTTCGGTTCCATGCAGGCTTCATTACGAGGCGGATTGTGTTACGGTCTGAGCGGATTTACCTACTGGAGCCAGGATACGGGTGGCTTTACCGGGGAACCTACGGATGAGGTGGAAATTCGATGGACGCAGCTTTCCATCTTCCAGTCCCATATGCGCTATCACGGCTGCTACCCGTTCCGGGAGCCTTGGGTTTTTTCCAGCGAAGTCCAGGACATCATGAGGGAATACCTGAACGTGCGTTATCAGCTGATCCCCTATCTCTACAGCGAATCAATTGCCAGCGCTGCATCAGGGCTGCCGACCTCAATGAAATCTATGCCCTCGCCATACTTGATTCCTATAAAATCGATGGGGTCGCCAAGGTAGAAAAGCCGGTCATACTGAGTCAACTCGAATGTAGCCATGAGTTCGTTCAATTTCCCGGTGCGTTTGCCCAGACTGCGAGTGATGGAGAGTAAGAGTTGATTGGGCAGGTTTTTAAGGTCGTTTTGAACTTCTCTCATTGAGGTCTCGGAAGCTAAACCAAAACGGAGTTTCTCCTCCAGTTCCGTTATTTCTGGAGCCTCAAATTTTCTGGGTTGCAGGAGCAATCCAATAACGATCACTACCAAAAAGGCTACAATGCCGATCAAAACGATAGTCAGTAATTCCATAAATCTATCCTCCAAAAAACCGGTCGAAAAGTTCAAAAAGAGCATCGAAGAAGTAGTATCCCGTAACTGCAAAAAATGCGGATTTGATTAGCTTCCCTCCCAGAACGTAGAGAAAGAATTTCCAGAAAGGATAGCGCAGCGCCCCGGCGCATATTACCGCAGCCTTGATAAGCACATTCGGGATTGCCGATACCAGAAACAGGATTATACCCCCCCGGCGTTTCATCCAGCGTTCAACCCTGGTGTAACCCTTGATGTTGGCGATTACTACTTGCCCTCCATATCCTGCCCCGTAAGCGGTTGATTCCCCGATCGGTTCCCCGATACCGGCCAGCAGGGTCAGAATTATGGGGTTCAAGCCAAGTCCGGCACCGATAAAAACCGCCCATGAACCGGGTAAAGGCCAGACGGGGGAAGAGCTGCCGATCACTGCCATGAGAAAAACACCAGCATAACCGGATTTTCTGATATAGTCCTCAAAATTATCGGGCCTGTCGATAACGAAGGTAATGGAAACTATAACGCCGACAGCAATTATCAGGAGCCCGATATATAATGCTTTCTGGTGTCGGATTAAGAACTTTTTAAAGGGACCGAGCCGACCTCCAGACATTCCGGCCTGAAGAGGATCGTTCTCAAGCGGCTGAGTAATTTCTTCTTCCATTGATCTTTATCAAAGAGTATAACTTTGGCATGGTTTAAGTCAAGCGAAATTCCGTTAACTCCTTTGGAATAGCAGGCTTTTTGCCTTTATTATCTTGACCTGAACGGTGCATTGGTGCATAATACCACCAAAGATCATGAAACCGCTCCGCTCACGATTCGAAAAAGATACCGATAAAAGAGTTCAGGATTACACTGAATCTATCTCCTTCGACCAGCGGCTTTACCGGCAGGATATAACAGCTTCCATTGCTCATGCCCGCGGACTGGCAGGGGCCGGCATCATTTCATCCGGAGAACTGAAAAAGATCGTCACCGGGCTTGAATCGATTCTTAAGGAAATCGAAAAAGGCACATTCGAATTTGATACCAGCCTTGAAGATATCCACATGAATATCGAGACCCGCCTGTTTGAAAAGATCGGCGACGTGGCAGGCAAGCTGCATACCGCGCGTTCGCGAAACGATCAGATCGCCACCGATATGCGTCTCTTTGCCAGAGAAACAATTACCAGTACCATGATCCTGTTGAAGGATCTGCAGGGAGCCATCGTGGATCTGGCCGCGGCAAACAGAAAGGTGATAATGCCCGGTTATACCCATTTGCAGCGAGCCCAGCCGATCCTGCTGGCGCACCATCTGCTGGCTTACTTCGAGATGTTCCAGCGGGATGCGGAAAGGTTCAGCGATTGCTATGGACGCACCGATATCTCGCCGCTCGGCAGCGGCGCTCTGGCAGGGATTCCGTACGATGTGGACCGGGAAGCGGTGGCCCGCGAACTGGGGTTTGAAAAGATAAGCCAGAACAGCATCGATGCCGTCTCGGATCGCGATTTTATTATTGAATATCAGGCGGCAGCCGCCATTGCCATGATGCACCTCTCCCGAATGGCGGAAGAACTGATACTCTGGTCATCCGCCGAATTTGGATTCGTGGAAATTGACGATGCCTGCGCTACCAGTTCCAGCATCATGCCCCAGAAGAAGAATCCCGATGTTGCCGAACTGGCCCGGGGTAAAACCGGCCGGGTCTACGGGAATCTGATGGCCATGCTGACCACGATGAAAGGGCTGCCACTGGCCTACAATCGGGATATGCAGGAAGACAAGGAGACTTTTTTTGATACGGCGGATACCCTGAAATCAACTCTGGGCGTTTTCGCCGGAATGGTAAAAACACTGAAGTTCAATTCGGAACGCATGGGGCAGGCAGCGGGAGAAAATTACACTCTGGCCACCGAACTGGCTGATTACCTGGCAAAGAAAGGGATGCCTTTCCGGGAAGCACATGGAATTGTGGGCAAACTGGTTCTGGCTGCCATCGGCAAGGGAAAAAACCTGCAGGAGCTTCCGCTTTCCGATTACCAGAAACTGTCACCTTTGTTTGAAGAGGATGTGTATTCTATTACGGTGGAGTCCGCTATTGCCGCCCGCAACATTTACGGAGGCACTGCCTCCAGACAGGTGAACAAGGCATTAAAAAAGGCGAGGAACTCCATAAATGAATGAGAAAATCAAAATCGCCCCTTCCATACTCTCAGCCGATTTCGCCCGTTTCGGCGAACAGGTCAGGGAAGTAACTGAAGCCGGGGCCGATTACATTCACGTCGATGTGATGGATGGGCAGTTCGTGCCTCCCATAACCTTCGGAGATGAACTGGTCAGGGCGATCCGTCCTTATACCAGCATACCTCTCGATGTACACCTCATGGTAAACACCCCCGAAAGGCAGATCGAAAGCTTTGCCCGGGCCGGGGCTGATTTTATCACGGTCCATGTGGAAGTCTGTAACCATCTGCATCGAGTGGTAACGCAGATAAGGGAACTGGGTGCTAAAGCCGGCGTGGCCCTTAACCCTTCAACACCGATCGAGGCCATCGAAGAAATTCTGCCTTTTGTAGATATTGTGGTGATTATGACAGTCAATCCGGGCTATGGGGGTCAGAAATTTATCCCCGAAGGGCTGGGCAAGATTGCCCGTTTACGCAGGTTACTTGACGACCGAAATCTCAAAACCGAACTGGAGGTTGATGGGGGTATCAAGGCCGGGAATGCTCGTGAGGTTGTGCAGGCGGGAGCTCGGGTGCTGGTATCCGGATCCGGGGTATTCACCAATAAAGAATCCGTCCCTCAGGCGATGGAACGGATTCGTAACAGCATTGCCGCTGCCAGCTAGGCGGTGGCTTTCATCCGGGTGCGCAGGCACCGGGTGCAAATGTTAATTCGCTTTTTCCTGGCGTCAACTATTATAGTGGCTTTTTGTATGTTTGGATGCCACTGCCTCTTGGTGTGACGCATGGAATGACTTATGTTGTTCCCGAACTGCCTGCTTTTCCCGCAAATATCACATTTCATGATTTGATTCCTTTGACTTATGGAATTGCTTTACTGTAAAATGCATTTAAGCAATCTTCTGAGAAATGCCCGAAGGCCTTTTTCAGTGCGACCCTAACAGAATATCACAATTACGCCAGTCTGGCAAACAACCGATGTGGCAATAATTATGCAGCATGATAGTTGGAACGGTAAAAACCTCCGGGAGATGTTTCGGGCCAGTACCCGTCTTCTCAGCGCCAATTCCTCGATGATAAATGCCCTCAATGTTTTCCCTGTTCCCGATGGCGATACCGGCACCAATATGTTTCTGACCATGCAATCAGCTATGGTAGAAGCTAACCTCTGCCCCGATAATGATGCCTCAGGGGTGGCAAAGGCAATGGCCAGGGGAGCCCTCATGGGTGCCCGTGGTAATAGTGGGGTGATCCTTTCCCAGATACTCCGGGGGCTGGCTCAGGGACTGGAAGGAAAGAAATCGTTTTCCTCGCTGGATATAGCCGATGCCCTTCTTCAGGCATCGATCATGGCCGATAAGGCGGTCAGCCAGCCAACCGAAGGAACCATCCTCACCGTCATGCGCGAGGCAGCTTTAGCGGCAAAAGAAGCATCTTCTACTGAGAGTGATAACCTCGAGAGAATAATCGAAGCGGTGGTCAGCGAAGCCCGGGCGTCTGTAGAGAGAACGCCGGATTTGCTGCCCGTGCTGCGAGAATCGGGGGTGGTGGATGCAGGTGGGCAGGGGCTTTACATAATTCTGGAAGGTTTACTGGCTTACCTGCAGGGTAAAGAAATAGCAGAGGCAGGTACCCCATCTGCCGAGTTCGAGGTAAGTACCGCCATTCCCGAAGCGGGAAAAGAGCATATGCGGTATGGATATTGCACCGAATTTCTCCTTCAGGGAACTGCGCTCGATCTGGAAGCGATGAGAGCCAGAATCAGTGAGCTGGGAGAACATGTGCTGGTGGTTGGCGACGAGCGAACTGCGAGAGTACATGTGCACACATTCGATCCGGGGGCGGTTCTGTCTTACGGGGCTGCCCTGGGCACTCTGCATAAGATCAAGATCGATAACATGGAAGAACAACATCGAGAATTTATCGTCAGTCATTCTGAAGAACTACCGCAACCTGAGGGGAATATCTCCACGGTCACGGTTGCTTCCGGGGATGGCCTGATCGAAGTGTTCAAAAGCCTCGGGGCAACATACGTGGTTCCCGGCGGCGAGACCATGAATCCCAGTATTGAGGAACTGCTTAAAGCGGTGGAAAAGGTTCCCGCTGATGAAGTGATCATCCTGCCCAACGATCCCAATATTATGCCTTCTGCTCAAAAAGTATGCGAAATATCGGAAAAGAAAGTGGCTGTCGTGCCAAGCAGGACCATAATGCAGGGAATCACTGCTTTGGTGGCTTTCAATTTTGAAGATAGTTTTGAAGCTAATTTAAAAACAATGACCCATGATATGGCGAACGTTCGCACCGGGCGTATTGCCACCGCCGTTCGCTCCATGCGATACAACGATCTGCAGGTAATCGAAGGCCAGATAATCGGCTTTGCGGATGATGAGCTTGCAGTAGCTGCAAATACCAGTTTTCTGGCTCCGATCTCGGAGCCATCTGCAAGCCGGATACCGGTGGCGGAACCATTCTCGATGATGACCTTTTCGACTTCGGCATGTGTGAAGATTTTGCATCCCATCTGTACCAGTATCTGATGGGCGGCGTGGGCTATCTGATGAGTGCCGCCCTTGTTGAATCCCAGCACCGGAAGCTGTGCTCCCAGAGCTACGGTCTCCATCCCCATTCCGGGATCATTAACATCGGTCGCTGCCGAGACGACGAACCGCGCATGGCAATATTGCAACTCTTCACTTTCCCACATCTCGCGTATCTGACGCAGCGGAGAGGATTTAAGCGTCAGCGAATCGGGAACCATGTCCGCTTCGAGAAGCTTGTTGAAAACGCCCATTTGCCGCTCTATAATTGCCGGGTCGAGGAAATGCTCCGGAGGATAGAAGAATTGATCGACCATTACTCGATACACTTCGTCACTGTGAAATGTGTTGTACAGCTTGAGCCAGTGTTCGGCGTCTCTTTGCGAAAAACGAGCGATCTCTTTGGCGGTGCGTTCCTGGGTTGGATCATGCTTGATGCTGTAAATGGCAAGGCAGGTATCGTTATCGGCAAAGGCAGCCCCATCGGAGCACAGATATTGTTCCCACTGGGCGCCGTAATCCCGGAATTCGGGAAAGTCTCGATAGATGGGAGCATAGTACAATGGCATAATGATATTGGCATGGGTATTTCCCCGGAAGCCGGGAGCCGAAATTTCCTCGGTAGCCAGGCATCCGCCGATCTCGTGCCGCCTCTCAAATATACCCACGCTCATGCCGCCGTATTTGATTAAATGCATGGCAAGAAACAGGGCTTTGGTTCCTCCGCCGATAATTACCGCATCAAAGGTTTTGTCAGGCATATTTAATCCTCATTTCCGTGAGAGAAAAGTTTTATTCGACGGTTACCTTTAGCGAATCTTGAGTTCTTTTGATAACCTTCCTGACTTCAGCGACCAGAGATTCTGTTTCATCATTGCCCAATTTTTGCCAGGGACCTTCCAACCCCATATCCGCGGCAATCACTTTGTAGCAGTTGTACGCCTCCGCAGATCCGGCATTTCCACCCGGAGGCCAGGCGGAGCCGGTGGCATAGAATTTTTTCACTGGAGTGCGGTAATTGGCTAGTTCGGGAATGGGCCGGTTCTCCGCAAGCTGAAAAACAGAACGGTCGAGCGTTCCGGTGTTCCCGTGAGGCGCGAGATTCTTCATGCGCAGATTGTCGTACGGGCTGTTGCTGTCAACACCTATCAGGTTGTCCGGGGTCATGTTAGGAGCATACTGTTGCCACACCGTCATCATGTCTTCGATATATCGTTTTTTAATTTCCAGCCACTCCGCTTCAGTGTGCGCGCTGGCGGGCGGTGCCTGCATCTCATTCTGGGCCACATGCATACCGGGTGGCGCAAAGGCCGGGTCAGCGAGGCTGTTACAACATACCACAGGGCTGAAATCTTCTAACGGCGGGAACCTGCCCAGATTCATCCATCGGCACTCGTTGGCGATATGCTCTGGCCCGGCATCCGCGCCCAGTCCCAGCCAGAACGTCTCGTGGATATCAGGATTAAAGGCCTCTGCCTTGTACTTTGGCGCTTCATGGAGAGCAAAACTGCACCACATCAGACACGAAATGTGCCGGGCGGAAAGAAGCTCGATACGGCGCACGACTTTTCCGGTGAAGTGCTCCCGACCGATCATGTCGAAGACAATCTGCTGCGGGCTAAGCCCGGCAGATACCACCAGTTTCCGCGCACCAATCTGGGAACCATCGGTGAGGCGAATGCCGGCGGCCGTTCCGTTTTCGATGATGACTTTTTCAACTTCCGCATGAGTGAAGAAACTGCATCCCAACCGGACCAGAATTTGATGCGCCGCATGGGCGACCTGATGGGTCCCGCCTTTGTTGAAACCCAGCACAGGAAGCTGGGACCCGATGGCAACCGCCTCCATGCCCATTCCCGGGTCATTTACATCTGTGGCTGATGTGACCACGAACCGGGCGTGGCAGTACTGTAATTCCCGGCTGTCCCACATCTCGCGAATTTGGCGGAGCGGCGATGACTTCAGTGTGAGCGAATCGGGGACAACGTCTGCCTCCACCAGTTTTCCGAAGACGCTCATCTGCCGTTCAATGATACCGGGGTCGAGGAACCGTTCGGGCGGATGGTAAAACTGATCGATCATGACTCGATAGAATTCATCACTATGGAATGCGTTATAGAACCTGATCCACTTTTCAGCGTCCTTTCCTGAGTATCGGGCGATCTCTCTGGCGGTGCGTTCCTGGGTTGGGTCATACTTGGCGCTGTAGATGGCAAGGCACGTATCGTTGTTGGCAAAGCAGGCGCCGTCGGAACAGAGGTACTGATCCCATTGCGCGCCATAATCCCAGAATTCAGGGAAGTCTCGATAGATGGGGGCATAGAACAATGGCATTATGATATTGGCATGGGTGTTCCCCCGGAAGCCGGGAGCCGAAGTTTCCTCAGTGGACAGGCACCCGCCGATCTCGTGCCGCCTTTCAAATAGGCCCACGCTCATGCCGCCGTATTTGATTAAATACATGGCCAGAAACAGGGCCTTGTTCCCGCCCCCAATAATTACTGCATCAAATGTTTCGTCAGGCATGGAAGCCCCCTTATTCTGAGGAATTGTTTCTATTAAATCTCAATGGTTTCGTACTGATTGAAACCGTATGCCTTGTAATCGAGATAAGAGATGATTTTGGGCGTTATCTTGTAAAAAGGTACCGGGCCCACCCTTTGAGCCCATTCCAGCATATCGGTGTATTCCAACATCCAGGGGAATTTCTCCAGAAAAAGCTGGCCTGCCCTGGCAATTTCAGCCTCGTCAGTTACAATCTCTGCCTTCCCGGACAGTTGAACGGCCTTGGTGTTGTTGAAGCGGTAGTAATCCTTGAATGAAGCCAGGCTTACATTGGGGTTCTTATCCACGTTGATCTTCTTCTGGCTCTGAGGATCCATGGCAAAATAGATAGTCAAACCGTCATTGACATAGCTGATGCCGCTGGCTTGTGGTGTGCCGTCTGCGCGCACAGTAGCCAGGGTGCCGCCGTAGTGCTTCTTCATAAACTGGATAATGATTTCCTTCAGCTCCTCTTTGCTTGTTTTCATGATCGCTCCTTTGGAAATTTTATTTCAATGGGGCTCTCTTGTTTCGAGTTACCCCTGTTGAGCCGGAAAAATAGTTTGGTATTAAAACTATATTTGAACTACTTGTCCTCTTTCATTTTTGTATCAACAAAAGCTTCCAGTTTGGCCAGTATTTCGTTCACTATAACCCATTCACCAAAGCTGATCTCCCGAGCGTAATGCGAGACATATTCTCTGGCATAGTTCTCGTAACCGCTGGCGGCTTTTTCCCCTTTATCAGTGAGGTTGAGCTTTGCCTTTCTTCCATCCTGATTTGACTTTGTCTTTGTGAGATAGCTTCTTTCCACCAGACGATTGACCACCGGAGAGATAGTCCCTTTAGTGAGCCCCAGTTGCTGAGAAAGCTCTGTTACAGTGGTACCCGGATAATTGCCTACCGTATGGATGATCTGGATATCCGCCAGTGGCAGGCGTTCTCCGGTGCCGAATTCGCTCGGAGTTTGGCTCATTCGGGCAATCTTATTAATAAGCCGCTGGAAGCGCGCTGCGGTGTGGAACCGCACGACCTCATTTTCTTCAGGCGATTGACCAAACATGATGGTGAAAATGATAAGGTAACCAAACTATTTTGTCAAGGGGGATAGAACCATGTTTGGGAGAAATATCTGTCTTAAGGTGTAATACCTTTATCGAATGTTGAATTGAGAGCACGTGTAAACCTCCCCTTTTAGTACCAGTCTAAATTAGAGGTTCTCAAGCCCATTACCCCGAGCGTTAGCTTCACTTTGTGAATATTCTTGCTTCCCCTTGAATTTGTTCCTGAAATGATGTATGATCTTACCAGTAAGATATAATCTCAGGAGATTAATATGGCTACTAGCACTGCAACAACAAAAATGTCTTCTAAAGGTCAGATCGTTATCCCTGAAGAAGTACGAAAGAAACTCGGACTGAAAACAGGTGACAAGTTTTATGTAATGGGTGAAAATGATGTCGTTGTTCTCAAAACGATATCTTCTCCGTCCATGGATCAGTTTACTAGCCTGATTAAACAAGCACGTAAACAATCCAGGAGTGCTGGAATAAAGCCATCTGATATTCAGAACGCCATAACCGACGTTCGGAAACGCAAGTGAAAATCATACTTGATACCAATGTTGTTATTTCAGGGATATTCTTTACTGGACCGCCCTTTGAAATATTAAGTGCATGGCAACAAGGCAAAGTAAAGATAGTAATGTCACCAGATATACTCGATGAATATTACCGGGTATCCGATGAACTCCAGGAAAGGTTTCCTGAGATTGATGCTGAACCATTGCTTACTTTAATAGCCAGCAACTGTGAAATGATTGAGAATACATCTCTTCCCTTTCCTGTTTGTGAAGACCCAGACGATGATAAATTTATTGCATGTGCAGTTTCTGGTAATGCACAATGCATTGTCAGTGGGGACAAGCATTTATTGACTGTGGGTACCTATGAGAATATATCAATAGTAAATCCCAGTACATTCCTAAAAAAGTATCTGAATTAAGGGGACACCCTACTTAATTTTACGTTTGTTTCTTCGTTTCTTCCTTGGGCCTTTGGGACCAGTCTTTTGCTTTGTCAAATCCCGATTGAGTAGGGTACCACAACTTTCGATGAATTCCCTTGTTCCCAGCGGTCGACCGGTATGTTCATGTTTTTGAAAGATTTCGCCCTCCACGGGATCTTCCTTTAGAAATTCCCTCCAGTTATCGATAATATTACTCAAAGGGCTATCTGCAATGAATTCATCTTTCCTTTCCCCCAAGGACCGCAAGAGGGCAGAGGAATTGCTGCAGAGGCATCGGGAAAGGCTGGAAAATGTGATAAAAGAGCGCACTTCCAGCCTTGAGGAAGCGAACACCGCCCTGCGGGTCATGCTGAAAACAGGGGATCAGGTCAAGAATGAAGTTGAAAAAAATGTATTGTTCAATGTGAAAAGATTCGCCCTTCCCTATCTGGAGGAACTGAGAAAAAGTGAACTGAACAGCAGGCAGAGATCGTACCTTGATCTGCTTCAGCAGAGTCTGGATAAGGTGACCGAGCCTTTCCTGCACGGGGTATCCACCCAGTTTCTTACCCTTACTCCCACCGAGGTAATGGTAATGGACATTATAAAGGAAGGCAAAACCACCAAGGAAATCTCCGGATTGATGAACATGTCCATTCGCACGGTTGAAACTCATCGATATAACATCCGCAACAAACTCGGCTTGAAGGATCGAAGCGTCAATCTGCGGACTTACCTTTCCTCCATAGAGTGATACTTAGAACGCCTAAGTAATAACTAGCAATCAATCCAGTATTGCACCATCTCTATTTTCATGCTAGAATTACTTCGCATTCTCGAAATAAATTCCTGTTGCCCCCGACCATACGTAGCAGGATTACGAGGATGAATTTGAGCGAAAGGAGGCATTTATGGCCAAGGAAGAAACATTTGATGTAGTGATAATTGGCGCGGGCCATAATGGAACCACCACAGCAGCTTATCTGGCCAAAAGCGGGCTGAGTGTCCTGGTGCTGGAAGAGCGGCCGGAAGGAGGCGGGGCACAGGAAACCTGTGAACCCATCGCCGGAGTTCGCATCCAGCCACATGCCATCGGGAATTATGGCGGTTCTGCGCCGGGATGGGAACAGCTGCAGTTGTGGCGATATGGATTCCGCATGGACTATAATCCTCGCGAGCCGGTGCAGTTCGATATAGAACGCGGACCGATGGCCCGTCATGGAATCGTCAAGGTCTCTCAAGAGGATATGATGGGATGGGCCAAGATCGTCGGCCTTACCACCGATCCGCCATTCTATCGGGACTTACTGAGGGCGACCTTCTGGACCCCGCCGCATCCAAGTTACGTCGAACTGGACGAAAACACCATTCCATACATGCAGGTATATCGGGATCACCTGCCGGAACTCTGGACCAAAGAGATGCTGGAATGGACCATGTTCGATATCATGGAGCAGTATATCAAGAGTGAGCCCTTCATGATCCACCAGGCCTATATTGCCAACGTTTCCGGTGCGTTTGCCCACTTCCCCGGCGTCGGTGTCCCGGCCATAGAATGTGTGGCCACCGTTATGCCGCCGGCTGTGGCAGACCCGGTTGCGGCACGTGGTAACATGCATGGTTACTATCACGCAATATTCCGCTGTGCCGTTGGCAATGGCGCGATTATTAAAACCTGTTGCCCCGTTGAAGAGATCATTATTGAACACGGGCGGGCGGTTGGCGTTCGCCTCAGAGATGATGCCACCTGGGGACCAAAACGCGTCAATGCTCGCAAGGCAGTGATCAGCGCCTGTCATATCAAACCGACATTCCAGAAGCTGATCGGGCCCAAGAACATCGATTCCGGCCTGATGCAGAAAATCAATGACCTCAGCCTGAAGGGCGGCAGCCTTCACATGACACATTTCCTCACTAAAGAGGACCTTCGTTACAAGCCCCAGTTCAAGTGGCGGAAAGAGGAGCCCCACGAATTCACCGGCGCGTTCTACTGCATGGAGAACAAGGAGATATACTGGAAGAACCTGGAATGCGTACTGGGCAGACAGGAAAATCTGGATATTCCTCCGGAAGAATGCATGTGGGGTATGGTGGCCCATACGAATTACGCCCCCACTCAACCCCAGTCCACACGCCCCGGCGCTTATGTCAACGGTCCGCTGTGGATCATGGTACCTACACCGGAATACAACGTCGATGGTCTTGATGCCATGGACAAGACTGCGGCCGATAAGAAAAAATGGGAAGAATACGCCCGCGCCACGCTCTCCTGCATTGTGGAGAACCTGGATGACGATAACCTTATTCAAATCTGGAGCGACACCCCCCGCGAGCAGGAATTCCGTAACACGGGCATGCTGGGTGGTTCCTGGTATGGCACCCGATGCGACCGCGACGAATGGTGGAATCAGAGGCCTTTGCCGGAGATGGCACGTTACCGCGTACCGGATATCGACGGCCTTTACCTGGCACACCAGTCAGCAGCCCACCCCGGCGGCCTGTGCCTGATGGCAGTCGCCTACAACCTGATGCACATTCTCATAGAGGATGGCGTTGTCGAGCCCGGCCCCTGGTGGTACGCATCACCATGGTACGTCCCTGAAGAAGGAAAAATTTCCGCCGTGCCCGGTCAGGGGAGAGTCTAAAAGGAGGTATGAAAAAATGATGGAATTTAAAGGACAAAAACATCCACAAAGCTTCTTTGAAGAATTCCCTGCGGACAGCGAATGGGATGTCGTCATTATCGGGGCTGGCCCAAACGGTCTGATCGCAGCCGCTTATCTGGCCAAAGCCGGCCTGAAAGTCGCCCTGGTGGAACGCCGCTATGAGATCGGTGGGGGATTGGCTACCGAGGAAATCCTCTATCCCGGCTACTATTCCAGCATGCACGCCATCTACCACATGATGGTGGATTACATGCCGGTGCTTCGGGACTTCGATTTGGGAAAACATGGCCTCGTCTGGATCAAGCCGAATCTGCAATGCTCGATGGTTTTCGAGAATGGCGATTCGATCCTCCTGACCCGAATGATCGAGGATACCACCGATTCAATATCCAAGTACTCTTTCAAAGATGCCCAGACCTTCAGCAAAACAATGGGAAGATGGCGGAAGATCGTTAATGATATTATCGCTCCCATGACCTATATCCCGCCCATGCTGCCAATTGAAATCACTATGGCCCTTCAAAAAGAAGAAACCGGACGGGAATTGCTGGAACTCGTGGAGCAGAGTCCGCTGGACGTGGTGACCAACCTGTTCGAGAACGACCGCGTGCGCTCGCTTTTGCTGTATAACATTTGTACGTGGGGACTGGACCCCCGTGAAACCGGTGTGGGCTTGTTCGTGGCACTCTATCTTGACCGAATGATGAACAAGTCCTACTGCCAGGGCGGCTCGCACAAGATGGCCAATTCACTGGGACGCGAGATCGTCCGCGCCGGCGGCGTCATCCTCGATTCATCCGATGTTATCGATATTCACATGAAGGGCGGCAAGGTCGCCGGTGTCGAATTGTGGGAGGGCCGTACCCTTCATACCAAATGTGTTATTTCAACACTGGATCCAAGGACTACTTTCCTCGACCTCGTGGGTGCCGAGAACCTGCCGAGTGATCTGAAAGACTCCATCGAGGGCTGGCATTATGACAAGTGGAGCTTCAACACCCTGCATACCGTCTCCGAGGAAATGCCGCGATATCTGCCCAAAGACCCGTGGGCCAGCGAGAGCTTCATGACCATATTCGGATTTGAAGGCATGGATGCCATGCTGGAGCATTGGGATAACGTGGTAGCCGGCAAACTCGATCAAAAATGCCTGGGCGGTCACGCCACCTGCGAGAGCTTCTGGGATACCCATCTCGTTCGGGTTCCCCCTGAGAAAGCACACCGGCAGGTGTCCTTCTTCCAGCATCATGCCCCGTACAACCTCGAAAAAGGCGGCTGGGATAAAAGGGGACCGGAGATCGAGAATATGATCCTGAAAAAATGGGCCAAATATGCTCCTAACATGAAAAAGGAGAATATCGTCCAGACTAACCAGGAGACGCCAAAGGATATCGAGATCCGCTTCCCCAACATGCGCTACGGCTCGATTAAACACGGCGATTACCGACCGGTCCAGCTCGGTTGCTTCCGGCCGAATCAGGATTGCTCGAGCACCAAAACCCCTGTTGAAGGACTGTACGTCGGCGGCGCATCCGTTTATCCCGGTGGCTGTGTGCTCGGCGGCGGCGGCTATCAGGTAGCAAACAAGGTAATTGAAGACCTTGGCGGTAAAAAGTGGTGGAAACCAACCAGAGAAATGGAGCGGTGTATTAAGACTTACCTCGGAGGGTAAAAACTTTCACGCTGATACAAGAGACTCCCCTCGTCTCCCTTCACAAAGGGTGATTTGAGGGGGGTTTTTTGTTATTATCTACTTATCGTTTAAAAATAAGGGGGCAAAGATGGCAAACAAATATGATGTGATCGTAGTGGGGGGAGGCCCGGGCGGGCTGACAGCGGCAGCGCTGCTGGCTAAATGGGGCGTAAAGGTTTTACTTCTGGATAAGAACACTATTCCCGGCGGCAAGGCGATAACAGCCGAACGGGATGGATTCAAATATGAACTCGGGCCCAAGCTCCAGTGTCCCATGAGAGGCCCCGGATTCGAGCAGGCATACGATCTACTGGGGATCAGGCCCGAATTGAAGCCGATCTACCTCGATGCTAGCATCGGGGCGGATTGCGCTTACCGAAAAGCATCCTGGAATTATTACAAGAAAACCACCACCACAGTTGCAGGCTCTTCCGGTGATCAGGACCCTTCTGTCTTCTTCGATCTCTGGGGACTGGATGAAAAGGAGCGGGAACGCACCCTGGCCATCCTGACAGATGTGGCCCTGATGCCTCCAGATAAGCTGCTGGAACTCTCCGACTTAACCTTCGATGAATACCTCAATAAGCAGGGAAATGTTCCTTCCAGCCTCTACTGGTATCTGGCCATGCACGCCAATGCCTCGCTGGCGGAGCCCATTGATCTGGTTTCTGCCTATGAGCAGGCGACCATCCTGCAGCAGATTGCCATCGGCGGCGGCGGCGGATACTATGTCGGTGGATTCGGAAGGGTGTTGGGCGGTCTGGCTAAAGCCATAGAGGCCAATGGAGGGGAAATCAAGATGGGAACCCGCGTCGAAAAAATAATCGTGACGCCCGTAAATTTCCGATGGAGATATATTGAGCGTTCTGCTTATCTCATTGATAGCCTCACGGGGCAGATATCCCAGTTTTCCCTGTACTTCCTGCAGAACTCGGATGGTAACACCTATTTTCCCCTTATAATGGGAAAGTATTTCCTTAAGCGAGGTTTCCATAACTTCCTCCATTAAGTCTGGATTGCTTCAAGACGATAAAAAGGGGAGCTATTTGAAGATAGTAGCTCCCCATCTTATTAAATGCTTTCACCTGACTAATGATTTTGCTCATAACCACGCAAAACTAATTGATTGTACCATAGAGCTAACCGACTGGGCAAGGCATCCCTCTTCCAGTGGTGCTCAGGGTAGGCAGTTCGTCTTGAGTGCAATTCGAATACGGAGTTACCGGGGTTGGGATTGGCGTCTATTCATGTCGTGTTTGTTTTTTGATCAGAGATTGCGTTAGCAACCCGTTTTCTATCATATTACGGGAGGCTATAAAAACAGCGTTCTTTGACTCGGATTGATGTTTATCGGGGGCGCTCCAGTCCGTGGGGAAATCCTCGTGGTTTGGCTGGGTCCTGGGAAGATAGACATATTCAAAAAGCTCCTTTAGCTTATTGAATACCCAAGGCCTTGTTGGCCTGCATCCAAGCCCGGAGTACGCTTGAGTGGGATCGCTTTTTGGCTCACTGACGATATTTTTCTCTTCGCTTTCCCCAAAGGAAACTTGTGTTTCGAGGAACAGAATCCCTGCCGTGTTCTGACTTATAAATTTCAGAGCCTTTTCGGGATTACCCAGATGATGCAGGGTTCCGTAACAGTGAACTACATCAAAGGGAGAATCATCGATGGGGGACGGATGTTCCAAATCCAGAAACTGAACATTGCAATCGGGATAACGATTTCTTAAGTATTGGAGATTCTCTGACCTTGCTTCAGTGATGGTTATTTTGCATCCCCTCTCTATGTAGTAACGGGAATGATCCCCGATACCTGCACCGACCTCCAGAACCGACATTCCTGCTACCGATATTCTCAGGCTCGCAAGGTGCTCCAGCCTTCGGGAATTAAGATACGAGTAGCGTTTTGAGTGGAAGTGACTGACAGGGGTATTGGAACGAACCATCTCGTACCTCGTTCTTTCTACATATATCCTCTCATCGGGAAAGGTTCATAGCATCTTTCGGGACTCTTTTTTGCAGCTTCAAATAACGAAGGGAGTCCTAATATGGGGGGCAGGATATTTTCATAAATTCACTCAATAAATTCCGCAATGGCACTATACTTTAGCTTGAGTTCAAGAATAAGGCGGTCATAACGGCGCATTCGAGTTATTGCGCGGATAATCAGGTAAGCGCTAAAAAGGATTAAGGCAAGGCTAATTATCCCCAGCGGAACGAGAAAAGGTAAAACGTCGAGGACATCATAGTATTCTGAAGTGGCTATCAGCACACTCATAACCGAAAGGGGCAAAGCTAAAACAGCGATACCTGTCCGCATCACAGCTAATGATGTGCGTTTTTCGGCTAAAATAAGTTGCACTTCGCTGATGGCTATTGAATCAAGCTTGCTTGCATCTTCGGTCAAATCTGACACCTTTTGGATAAGATACCCTGTTTAAATGCTAACACATGGATGCGGGCTATTCCCTTGCCATCGACTCGCTTCGGCTCGAATTATACCAGACCGCAGGATACGCCGCAAAATTTTATTGTTTCCAGTCCCCCTTATGGCTATTCATAGCGCAGGGCATCGATCGGATTAAGACGGGAAGCTCTTATGGCCGGATAGGTTCCGGCCACGATTCCAATACCTACCGCCACGCCAAAGGAAAGAAAAATGTATTCGGCCTGAATGATCGGATCGATCGTCGATTGCGACATCATAGTTATCTGGGTCACTTCAAATCCCGTGAAGACAAATTCGGAAAGCAGGAAACCAACCCCGACTCCAATGATCCCGCCGATTACGCTAATGGTAGTTGCTTCAAGCAGAAACTGTATCAGAATGTGATATCGCTTGGCTCCGACTGCCTTGCGGATACCGATCTCACGGGTGCGCTCGGTCACCGAGACCAGCATGATGTTCATGATGCCGATACCGGCGATAGCCAGCGCAAAGGCGGCAACATATGTCAGCAGGGTCTTTAAAGTGTCACTGGTGTTCGTCTGGCTGTCAATCAGTTCCTGCTGATTGTAAATGGTAAAATCGTCTGATTCACTCTCGCCGAGATCGTGGCGTTCCCGGAGAAAAGCGGTAATCTGCTCAATGGCAACATCGATTTTCTTTTCGCTCACAACCTGAGCGCCGATACCGCTGACCAGATAATCGCCACGGGTCGAACGATCAGGTTTGAGCCGAAACATTGTTGTGATGGGGATAAATGCAGCATTATCGGAGGTCGAAAATACCGATTCGCCATCGCTCTGGAGCGTGCCCACAACGGTAAACGATCGATTCCAGGCGCGTATACTTTCACCTACGGGGTCGCTGTTGCCAAAAAGGTCTTCAGTAATATTGCTGCCCAGCACGCATACCATGCTCCTGTTCTCAACATCGTATTCAGTGAAAAAATCACCGCTGTCCAGCGATTTATTCTGGCGGGCTTCGAGAAACGTTTCGGTAGTTCCCTGAACCTGTACGTTTGTATTCTCATTTGCGGCGATCAACTGGGTGCGGGAAGAGACGTCGGGAACTACATATGTGAGAGCGTCAAGTTCGGTCGATTCAGCCATAGCTACAGCGTCATTGTATGTGAGCGTTCTGGCGCTTCCCTCAGCCCCGGTTACCAATCCCATATAGCCGGCTCCCGGCACAACATAAAGCAGATTGGATCCCATTTTAGTGAAATCCGCTGTAACCGATTTTTCCGATCCTTCCCCAACGGCCATCATGGAAATGATCGAACCGATCCCGATAGCCACGCCAAGGATAGTCAGAAAAGAGCGCAGCTTATGAGCGGCGATGCCGCGAAGCGCAACCGCAAAAGTCGCCAGATACTTCATGGACGCAGCACCTCTTCATCACTCACCAGCCCATCGCGGAGGCTGATGATGCGCCGGGCATATTCGGCGATTTCCCGTTCATGCGTGACCATCACAATCGTGATGCCATCATTGCGATTAAGTTCGGTGAATATGGCCATGATTTCATGGCTTGCGCGAGTATCCAGATTGCCTGTGGGCTCATCGGCCAGAATGATGGCGGGACTGGTTACCAGTGCCCGGGCAATGCATACCCGCTGCTGCTGACCGCCGGAAAGCTCGTTGGGTTTGTGTCTGGCCCTGTCCGAGAGGCCGACCCGTTCCAGCGCTAAAAGAGCGCGCTTCCTTCGATTGTTTGACCCGCTGTAGATCAGAGGTAATTCCACGTTGGCAAGAGCGGTGGTACGTGCCAGCAGATTGTAATTCTGAAATACGAATCCGATTTTCCTATTTCTGATCTCAGCCAACTGATTATCATTCAGTTTGCCAATGTTGACCCCATCGAGTTCGTATGTCCCCGAAGACTGCTGATCCAGGCATCCAACTATATTCATCAAAGTCGATTTTCCCGAACCGGAAGGCCCCATGATGGCTATCATTTCTCCGGACTTGACCTCAATATTCACTCCGCGAAGAGCTTCCACTTCGATTTTGCCGATTTTATAGGTTTTGGTGATACCCTGCATCTTGATCATTTTTAGCTCTCTAATTGCCCATCATGCCCCCCATGTTATCGAGACTGAAATTACGGGTATCTATTCCCATGTCCTCTGCCATCCGGATCAACGCATCAAGGCAGTCCCGGTTTTCGAGGAGCTTCTGCAGGCATTCCTGCACGTCATCGGGGACTTCCCCGGTATCGTTATTGGCCCAGTACTCAATTTCATCCCAGTCAATCTCGCCGCCACTATAAGTGCTCGTATCGATCCCCAATTCATCCGCCATCCCCATCAGCTTTTCAAAGCAGGGCATGAGCTCCTGCATATTGGTGATGCATTCCATAATATCAACATCCGCACCGGGAGCCTCGATAGAACTCTCAGTTACTTCAATATCCACACTGGAAACAATTCGTTCCCCTTCTTTGAGCCCCGATGTTATCTCCGTTAATTTCCCGTCACTGACACCAGTCCATACCACGCGGACTTCCTCTTCGCCACTATCCGCTAGCACCGTAACCGTTTTGCTGCCGGTGGCCCGGTCTTTGTGTATGGCGGCATTGGGCACAAGAAGAACGTCACTGGCAAGTACCGCTTCGATATCCACCGTGACAGTCATCAAATCTTTCAGAGGGTATCCTTTCGAATCCTTAATCGATATTGTGAGATCATAGGTAATCAGTCCGGACTGGTTCCTGCCCATGGGAGAAATTGCAGTCACCTCTCCCGGTAAAGCGATATCACGGAAAGCGTCTACATATATCTCTGCCTGCTGCCCGATCTTCATTTTGGCCACATCGATCTCATCCACGGCGGCAGCTATTTCGACTTTTCCGGTATCGACCATTTGCATGACAACCGTACTGGCCATAATTTGATCGCCAGCATCGATGTTCACGGCGGCAACGATACCATCGAAGGGAGCTGTAAGAGCGGCATCGGCGAGTTGATCTTGAGCTTCTTCAAAGGCAAGGCGGGCCTTATCGAAAGCCATCCGCGGCAGCTCCAAATTCAAGCCATCCTGAACGTGAGCCAATTCGTCTCTGGCGCGGGCCAGATTTGCTCTGGCACTGGCCGTGTCCGCCTCCTTTTGCAGAATTTGTGCAGAAGCGCTTTCAAGCGTTCTTTTGGCAATGCTCAAGTTAATTTCTGCGGTATCAACGGAGGCGTCAGCGTTTTCCTGAGCGATTTGCAGATTCATGGCAGCCGTTTTGATCGCCAGCAGCAACTCCTTTCCCTGAACCGATGGATTGTAACTGGTAGTCAGAATATCGATATGGCCCGAAACCAGATAACTGCTGGCGATTTCAAATACTCCATTGAACGCGCCTGCGATCCTGAAACCGGCTCTCAGGTGGCGGGCAGTTATCTCGATGACGTCGTCGGGGTAAATGACAAGCTGGCCGGGAAGACTGAGGAAATCAGCGGGGTAGAAGTTGTAGATGCCCATACTCTCCGGATCACCATCGATGCCCCGAAGGCGCATTTCCTTTCCAAGCTGCTTTATCCCACAAGCTTCGTGCTGGACGAGGAAAACGTGGTTTCCGGCGAGGACTGGTGGCATAATCCCAACGGCACCGGCCCATTCAAAATCAACGCCTGGGAAAAAGACGAGCTCCTGATTCTGGAGCGAAACGAAAATTATGGTGAGGAATTGCCAAAAGTGCAAAGCGTCGTTTTCCGGCTGTGGAGCGGAGTGCCAATGAGCATGTACGAACAGGGAAAAATCGATATTACATGGGTACCCGGAGCAGACATAGAGCGGGTCCTTGATCCGGCCAATCCGCTCAACGATGAACTGGTCATCACCCCCGAACTCAGTTTGAGTTATATCGGATTCAACTCCTCCGAACCACCGTTCGATGATCCTAAAATCCGTCAGGCCTTCTGCCACGCCATAGACAAAAAGAAAATAATCGAGGTTCTGTTTAAAAATACGGTTCAGCAGGCCAAAGGTATACTGCCGCCAGCAATGCCCGGCTATAACGAGGAAGTCGAAGGGCTGGATTTCGACCCGGAGAAAGCGAAAGAACTGATCAGTCAATCCAGCTACGGGAGCATTGATAACCTTCCCTCGATAACTTACACCACATCGGGGCGAGGCTATGTTTCCGTGCTGACCGAAGCCCTGATTGACATGTGGAGGAAAAATCTGGGAGTAGAAGTGACAATACGTCAAATCGATCCTGAGAGCTATCCATACATCATCAAACAGGAAAAGGATCAGTTGTTCGATATAGGCTGGCTGGCCGATTACCCCGATCCCCACAACTTTCTGGACCTGCTGTTCCACGGCGAAAGCGGAGACAATATCGGCGGGTACAGCAACCCGGAGATCGATGCCAGGCTGGAAGCGGCCCGTGAGGAAGTGGATTCGGAGACTCGTCTGAAAATGTATCAGGAAATAGAGCAGATGCTGATCGAAGACGCTGCTTGCCTGCCGTTGTATTTCAGCGAGAGCTATAACCTGGTCAAACCCTACGTGAAAGGTTTTGTCGGAGTGCCAATGACCATGCCCTGGCTCAAATACATATCCCTTGAACCGCATGAGTAGAAAAAGCATGAAAGGCGATTCAATGTCCAAATACCTTGTTATTTGCCTGTTTTTACTGGGATTGCTTCTGGCAGGCCTCGCTGCGGGATGCGATCAGGAAGAAGCAACCTGTACCCCGTCGGATACGCTTTCCGGTATCCAACTCCTCCCAAAACCGGCTCAGACCGCCGATCCCGGGACCGCCAGTTTCATAAACATAATTTCCACCAGAGTTGAAAACGATTTCCCCCAATCACTCAACTTCAGTATTGAAGCCGAAAGCACTCACCTCATAACAGAGCTTCAATTCATTTATACTGTCCCAAAAATCCTCCGCCCTTCGGTGACCGTCACTCAGTATCCCGATTTTGAGCCGGGAACTTACGTGGAAGCGGACTGGTCATGGGATGCCCGAAAGGCCAGCATCCCGCCGGGAGCAGAGATCGAATACAAATGGGTGATAGAAAACAGCGCCGAAGGCAGGATTGAGACCGAAACGGTTTCCCGGACATTCGATGATATTCGCCATGACTGGAGGGAACTGGAGGATGAGGATATTCATCTATTCTGGTATGAGGGTAAAGATTCCTTCGGGCAGGAATTGATGGAAGCGGCGCAGCAGGCGCTGGTAAAGCATGCTGAAACTACCGATTCCGAGCTTGAAGAGCAAGTCCAGATTTACATCTATGGCAGCACTGAGGATTTGCATGATGCCGTGTTATACACCGATGAATGGACAGGGGGCATGGCTTTCCCCGAATACGGAATAATTGCTATCGGTGTAGAGCCATATAACCTGGAATGGGGCAAAAGGGCAGTCACTCACGAGCTATCGCACATGGTTATTTATCAGGTTACTTACAGCCCTCTGAGCGACGTTCCTGCCTGGCTCGATGAAGGCATAGCCATGTATTCGGAAGGCGAACTTACGGGCAATTTCAAACAAAGGCTGGAGAAAGCCATCTCCGAAGATAATCTGTTCTCTATTCGCAGCATTAGCGGCAACTTTCCGGCAGCCACCGAGGAAGCGGAACTTGCTTATGCCCAGAGTTACAGTCTGGTGGAATTCCTTATCGAGAACTTTGGCAGTGCTAAAATGCAGCAGCTACTTCAGGCTTTCAGCGCCGGTACCAGCCTTGATGATGCTCTTCTGGAAGTATATGGATTCGATAGTAAACAACTTGAAACAGACTGGCGCAATACTGTCGATTAAAGCACACTCTCCGCATCCTCTTTTTCCGGCTCAACTATCTCATCATCAAGAGGGAATTCACTCTCACTATCCATGGAATCATCCGTATCAATCCAATCATCTTCATCACCATCCTCTGATGATTCCTCTTCGATCCCCCTTTTGACAATACTATTCTTAAGATATGGCCTTATTTCATCCCCTATCTTTGGGGGCGGGAAAGAGGGATATCCGATCTGGCTGGGATGTTGAAAGGTTTCCCTGATTATCACCTTGGCTTCCGCATGCCCCAGGTTGACAATAACTGCTTTATACTCATTGCCACCTTCTATTAATCGGGCGATGCGCATCCCAATTTTAGGATCAACTTCTCCGAGATACTCTCCCAAGTCATTTACTACTTCCAGTTTTCCGTCATTCACCCGCAAATAAACCGGGTCTCCGGCCGCCATCTTCCCCAGCACATCTCTGGAAGCCAGCCTATGCATATTAATCCTTCTGGCTTTGCTTGCCTCCTCAATGTAAAACCGGGAATCGATACCACGAACTTCATTCTGAACAGGCTTGTCACCTTTGAGGTGGGAAAGCCGATCCAGGTTCTTGCGCGCAATGCTGTTTTGATGATCAATCTTCAGCACCTGCTTATATGTCTGCCGGGATTCCGGGATGCGCCCGATCGCGCTTAGAGCCTTGCCCAGGCGATTGAGAGCATCAATATCATTGGGGGAAACCTCCAGTATTTCCTTATTAACCAATACCGCTTCCTCCCAACGACCCAGCACTGCCAGGTTTACAGCTTCATCACTGCGATTATGTACCATATCATTTTCCTGTATAAGTTCCGAGGCTTCGAGCCATCGTGCATCATATCATGTTTTTTGGGGAAGCACAATAGGCAAAAACCCGTAAATTCACATATACTGGAAATCAGTATACTTACATTTATGCCAAACGCTCAGGCAGGATAACAGATTGAGGGGCATTGCAGGAAAACAAGGTTGCCATTGGACTCCAACTGGTTTAGAATACTCTAGCGGTTAAGTAAGGATATATCAGTCTTTTTTTGTGATAGCCCGAGCGAACACTAAAATGCGTGCCGGTATCAATCTCCAAACCTCAAATCTTGCCAGCTATTTCAAGCCACTCTATTATCCGTGGATGTATGTGTTTCTGATTATGATTGCCGAGTTTGTTACCTGCTATTTTCTTCATGCGGGCGTTCTGATCCATCTGTTTATACTGGGAGCTTTGCTGATCCACTCCGTGATGCTTGAAGATAAGCCGGTGTCAGGCCTGCTGACCGCCATGGCCATAGCTCCTTTAATCAGAATCCTGGGGCTTTCCACGCCGCTGGTACATTTCAGTCAGATCACCTGGTTTGCCATTGTAAGCGTGCCCATGTTCATAGCGGGGATTACCATAGCTCGTATGCAAGGGTTATCAGCCAGACAAGTGGGGCTTTCTCTTCCCAAGAAAAAGTATTTCCCGCTTGAAGTAGCGGTAATTGTGCTAGCCTTCCCCATTGGATTCCTGGAGTATTACATGCTGCGGCCCAGCGCACTTGCCAACCTCAATTTTCATGAAGCTACAGCGCCTGCGCTGATATTGATTATCAATACCGGATTTCTTGAGGAGATCATATTCAGAGGGTTATTACAATACCACGCCAACCGGATTGCCGGATTCCACGGGATTGTGCTTGTATCCGTCCTATTCGGGATATTGCACATCACCAACCTCGTTTTCTGGGATGCACTGCTGGCAGGAGCAGTAGGACTGCTGTTCGCCCTGATAGTCAGAAAAACCGGTTCAGTCTGGGGAATGAGTATAGTTCACGGGATGATAAATGTGACCCTGTTTATAATCGCTCCCAACGTAATTGGCTGATAGCCGCTATATTGCCTTCAATCCAGTTTACCCGCCAGCCTGTCATAGGTGGCATCGAGCGCTTCAGAGATCGTCCGGGTATTGGACATGACCGGCATAAAGTTGGTATCCCCGTTCCATCGGGGCACAATATGCGTGTGAATATGCTCCTCAATGCCGGCTCCGGCCACCTTTCCCAGGTTAATCCCGATATTGAACCCCTCAGGATTCATTACTTCCTTCAACATTGTCACGCAACGGCTTACCAGTTGAATATGTTCCAGCAATTCCTCGTTTTCGAGCGCATCCAGTTTTGCCACATGCTTATAAGGGGCAACCATAAGGTGACCGGGATTGTAGGGATACTTATTCATCATCACCACGTTTTTAACGGCACGATAGAGAATCAGATTTTCCCTGTCCTTATTCTGGTTTGGTTTTTCACAGAAAATGCACTTTTTGTCTTTCTCGCTGAGGATATACTCGATCCGCCACGGGGCCCACAGATGCTCCATTCTTCCAACTCCTTAATCAACTTCTGGAATCCGGTTTTCCGGGGGTCTCGATTCATCGAAGGCAACCGGCAATCCGCCATTGATTAATATCTGCATCATCAAAGATGTGCCAGAGCGTTCCAATCCAGAGACGATATAGTTGATTTTACTGTTCAGCATTTATTATTCCCCCTGCCCACAATGAGCGGATTTAATCGAGATATCCCAAGGCACGTAATCTTTTCTTGACTTCCTCTTCATCCTCCGGGCTGAAGGCAACTTCATCCTCATCATCATCCTTGAGAACCTCTTCGAGTACGAAGGTTACGTACTCTTCCACCGATTTGAACTCTGTCCCTTTCACTCTCTGATCAATAGCATCATAGAGTTGAGCAGGTATGGGAACGTTCTTTTTCTCTTCGCCCATTTGTTTCCTCCTTATGTTGTTCATGGGGAAAGGTTATTTTCATAACCCGCGACTGTCATCAAAACCGAAGTCCGGTAGTTTGTGAAACTATGAAATTGATCCGCTTTCCCCAGGGTTTTGGTATTTTGGTTCGCTGTTATCATAAATAGCCTCAAGCCGGTTGTCAATTACCGCTTTTTCAGCCCCCTCGATCCCCTAATCATGGGGGAAGTTTAGATTGGGGGACACCCCCAGACCCCCGAAGTCACCACTTGTTCAAAAGGTTCCTTAAATTATCAGCATGGCGTCCCCAAAACTGTAAAAGCGGTAATCATTCCGAATGGCTTCTTCGTATGCTGCCAGTATCCGTTCCCTCCCGGCAAAGGCGGCCACCAGCATTAGCAGGGTCGACCTCGGGAGATGGAAATTGGTAATAAGCGTATCCACAGCGCGGAACTCGTAGCCGGGCAGAATATACAAATCATTCCAGCCAGTTACCGAACACACTTCCCCATCAGGTTGAATTGCCCGCTCCAGCGACCGCACCGCCGTAGTCCCGACGGCCACGATGCGCCGTTTCTCCTTTTTTGCCTGATTCAATTTCTGAGCTGTGCTGGCACTCACTTCAAAATATTCACGGTGAAGAGAATGTCCTGCGGGGTCCTCGGACTTGACCGGACGGAAAGAGCCGAGCCCGACATGGAGGGTCACAAAAACCAGTTCGATTCCCATCGCAGCAATTCTATCCAGCAAAGCGGGAGTAAAATGCAATCCGGCGGTTGGAGCCGCCACGCTGCCTTTGGTTCTGGCATAGACCGTTTGATAGCGCTCGGGGTCATCAACCGGTTTGTGGATATATGGGGGCAGGGGCACCTCGCCGAGATCCTCCAGTAATTCTTCATTATGCAGATGTACCATCACTGTTCCGTTTTCATTTTTCGATTGTACCTCAACCGTGATGCTGCTCTGCTTTTCTTCGGATTCAATTTCCACCACCGTCCCCGGCCTGACGCGCTTCCCCGGCCTTGCCAGAGACTCCCAGATTGAATCGCCAACCCGGTTCAAAAGGAGAAATTCTATCCTCGCTCCACCGCCAGCCTTGTGTCCCAGCAGTCTGGCGGGAATGACCCGGCTTTCGTTTAACACCAGCACATCACCTGATTTAAGATAATCGATGATCTCAAAGAAACGGCGATGCTCTATCGAACCATCCGCCCGATTAAGAACCAGCAGGCGCGAATAATCCCGCGGTTCGACCGGGGTCTGAGCAATCATCTCTGAGGGAAGATAGTACTCGAAATCGGAAGTTTTCATGCTTTACCCATGTCCGCGGCAAAAAGCGCCGCTCCGATGGCCCCGATGAGTTGAGGGTCCACGGGAAATTCAACCAGCTTCGTTCCGAGGGCATTTTCCAGGGAACCTGTCACGCCGGAATTTTTGGCAATGCCACCGGTAAAACCGATATCATTCTTTGCACCCATATCCTGCAAAAGCGCCAGAATATAACGCGCCGTGTGGTTGCAAATCCCGGCGGCTATATCCGCTGTATTCCTTCCCTCCAGAATCATTCGACGTATCGTGATCTCGGTCAGGATGCAGCACTGATTTTTCAAAAGCACGGGATTTGAGGCCTGAAGCGCAAGCGGGCCGAGTTCCGAAACATCCACTCCGAGTGCTTCTGCCATTACCTCCAGCGATTTGCCTGTCCCGGCAGCACACGTCATGTTCATCCGGAAATCCTTCAACTCGCCTCTCTCTCCCACCCTGATAGCTTTACAATCCTGCCCGCCCGCATCGATAATCGTCCTTATGGAAGGAACGAGCCACCAGGCACCCCGCCCATGACACGATATTTCGCTAATATTGGTATCTGCAAAGGGGATTATGCGCCGCCCGTATCCGGTGCTTACACAATAAGCAAGATCATCAAAGGAAAGTCCGAGCAGGGTGAGCAGGCGATCCATTACTTCAGTGGCAGAACGAACCGCATCGGGCCTTACCGGGATTATCTCGCCTCGCAGAATTTCCCCATCCCGCATAATCACTGCCTTGGCGGTCAGTGCTCCAACATCGCAACCGGCAACGATCATCCTTTCTTTTCCCCTGCCAAAAGAGCAGCACCAAGGGCCGCGATCACCTGAGGATCAATTTCCCCAAGCCAGGCAAGTTTCATTTCCAGTTTCCTCTCCAGTTCCCTTACCACTACCGCGTTTTTGGCTACTCCTCCCACCATCGCCACTTCGCCGCTCAATCCGGCCCGGCGCGCCACTCCGGCTATGCGGCTGGCTACGGCCATCAAAACACCGGCAAACAAATCAATCCTATCGTATCCTTCGTTGATATGAGATATCACATCGCTTTCGGCCAGCACCACGCAAAGGTTGGTCAGAGGCACAGGACGGGCGGAAATCAGAGAGTCCCTGTTCAATTCATCGATGGGAACCTCCAGAGCGCGTGACATAAGTTCTATGAATCTTCCCATACCGGCAGAGCAATCATCGGTGATGGCGGAGTTCCACAATTTTCCGTTGGAATCCATGGTGAAAGCATGCAGGGTATGAGAACCGACATCGATCACCGTTCTCACTTCGGGATTTATGTATCTTATCGCCCGGATCAGGCATTCTTCCCCGGAAACATCACCAGCAGATCCGGGCACCGCCCTTGCCCCAAACCCTGTAGCCAGACAGCGATCAATCCGTTCACTGGATATTCCTGCCCTTTCGATGGCCCTGTCAATCACTTCTATCATGGCTTCTTTGGGATTACTGCGATAGGGCAGCACTTCAGCAGCCAGAATATCCCCGTCATCAAGGATGACCGCTTTTGCCGAGACCATTCCAAGATCACACCCCATAGAAATCAAGGCTTATCTCCCAATACAGCCCGGCCCAACTTCTGTTCTTTTTCGTTCATACCCGAAAGCATTATAAATCAACCGCTACGCTGCCGTCGAGTTAAATAAGCTTTGCGCCAATTCACTTTCTTTGACAATGAAGGGCGATTTCACCTAAAATGAATTCGGCATAAACCTCTTCATTCCAGAGCCAGAGCAAAGGTTGAGGAATTACTGCCCATCATCAACCACAACAGGAGAAAGCCTATGCAAGCCATTAAAGAACTAACCAGAGAAATGAAAAACCGCGGAGCCGGACTGAAGGAACTCAAGAAACAGGGGAAAAAGATAATCGGTTATTTCCCGGGAGGTTATTTCCCGGAGGAACTTGTCCTTGCAGCCGATGCTGTGCCGGTAGCGCTTAACCGTGGCGGAGATCACGAACCGGTAGAGGTGGCCGGAGCCTACATGAGTCGATGGATTTACACCTTTGCCAGAGCCAATATCGGTTACCGGATTCTCGGAACCGAGCCGGTTTACAATATCATAGATGAATATGTCATACCGGTGACGGATAACCACGTGAGGATCGTAGCGGACACATGGGACGTTTTCACCGAGATGACTACTTTCCGGTATGGCATCCCCCACACCAAGCATGCATGGTCCGCCGATTATGTTGTCCATGGTTTCAATGCGCTCAAGGACAGGCTGGAGGAACTGACCGGGAACAAAATCACGGATGAAAAGATAAAGACAGCAATTGATTTGTGTAACAGGGAACGGGACCTTCTTAAAGAAATCAGCCTGATGCGCCGGTCCAAACGTCCCCCCATCACCACCAGAGATTTCGTTATGCTCAATCACGCTTCCCTCCTGCTGGACAAGAAATTTTTAATAACCAAACTGGAAGAGATAGCAACCAGCCTGAGAGAAACCGAAGGCCCCGAACTAAAAGGCCCCCGGCTAATGCTCATGGGAACCACCCTGGCATATGGAGACCACCGGATTCTCGATTTTATAAACGCCGCCGGAGGGAATGTAGTGATCGAGGAATTTGGCGAAGGAATCCGGCATTACTGGGAAAAGGTCAATCCTGAGAATGACCTGATGAAGGCTCTGGCCGATAGATATTTCACCCGGCGGGTGCCGCCGGCATGGTTCCGCCCCGGAACGGAACGAAAGGAATTCGCCGTTAAGCTGGCAAATGACTTCAAAGTAGATGGAGTAGTATGGTATCAGTTGATGGCCCGCGAAACTGATGATTTCGAATCCTACTGGTTCCCGAAGGTGCTTAAAGAAGGGGCAAATGTGCCTATGCTCAAACTGACCTCGGATTACGATTCAGTCGAAAGAGGACAGTTCAATACCAAACTAGAGACCTTCGTCGATTCGATAACAACCGCCTAAGGGAAATTCATGAATTGCCCCTACTTAAGGAGATAAACATGTATTACAAGGAACTGTTCAAGCTTTTCAATTACACTGATGCGGAAATAGAGAAGGATAAAGAGAGGATCGAGAAGGCCTTTAAGAAGGCAGATATCGGGGCTGCAAACTCAAAGCTCTCTTGACAAGGCCAATATCCCTTCCGGATCGGAATCCATAGCGATAAATGTCTGAGATTCTGCAGGGAGGGGTTTGGCGAGGCTGGTGGTGATCTCCTCTATTTTTGTTATGGCATCATCGTATGCAGCGTCTGCGTCCATATCGACATAGGCGTTGGCGATGATATTCATTTTGTGCTTGACGTGGTCGAAGGCCAGCATGGTATCGGTGAAGAGAAAAATGCAATCCGGCAGGTCGAGTTCGTCGTGTTGTGGTTGAGGCAGTTCTTCGAAGAAATTGACAATATCGTATGCCATGTAGCCGACTGCCCCGCCGCAGAAGGGTGGAAGTCCGGGTAGGGTAACGGCTTGTCTGGCGCTGAGAATCTCCTGAATCAGATGCAGCGGGTCATTATCTGAAAGGGTTATTTTGTGCTCTTCCGATCCGTCGTGGATTATGGCCTGTTTTCCTTTGCTTTCCAGAACCTGCGAGTGGCCGAGTCCCATGAACGTGTAGCGTCCCAGGTTTTCGCCCCTTTCCACGCTTTCCAGCAGGAAAGTCGGCGCTTCCTGTCCCAGCTTGAGGAACACCGATACCGGCGTATCGAGATCGGCGGCCAGTTCCCGGCAGACCGGGATCAGCACTCCTTTTTCAGCTTTCCTTTTAAATAAGTCTCTATCCGGGAAATATTTACCTGCCATTTTTCTCCTTCAAAGTCCACCGCAGAGATAATAAAAAACCCCCGTCCCAAAGGGGCGGAGGTTTATCCGCGGTGCCACCCTTTTTAACCGGATACGCTTACAGTACCGGTTATCTTCTTCAGGTACGGCCCTTTTAGCTGGCGATACCCCGGGCTCTGATAACGGTGCCCTTTCCGGCAAAGCCTACTTTCATTAGCTGATTTCGGTTTGCGGCTCCCAGGTCCATTCCCATCTGAATCGTATGTACCGGGCTCTCACCTTCCCCGGCTCTCTGTGACTCGCCTTCAAGAGGTACTATTCCTGTTCACAGCCTTTTGGCGCTATTCAATTGTTAATTGCAGAAGTCAATATACAGATTCCCGATGGATTTGTCAAATGCCGCTGCCTTTCAATGGGAAATGATCCTGAAGGAGAAATCGGTTTTCAGCGATGTATGAAGTGAATTGACAGGAGGTTACATTTTTGTTGGAGAGGATATCTGAGTTCGTTAATCTGTCTTTAATCTGAGTGAGGTATAGTGGAATTTTAAGATATACTGTATAGTGTTGTCTGGCATGGCAGAAAGAGATAATTTACATAATGCCACTTTGATTATAGAAGGAGAGCCGGGTATGGATATCATCAATGTCAAGGGAGTCCACAAAACTTATAATACTGGTAAAGTTAAGGTTCATGCACTGCGGGGTGTGAACCTTAACATCGGGAAGGGTGAGATGGTGGCAGTGATGGGGCCCAGCGGCTGCGGTAAAACCACCCTGCTCAATTGTCTTTCGGGGATTGACAACATAGATGAAGGCGAGATCGTTGTCAAAGGTAATCGAATTCCCCGGATGTCGGATAAGCAGAGGACCAAATTCCGGGCTGAAGAGATGGGATTTGTTTTTCAGGCTTTCAACCTTTTGCCGGTTCTCAGTGTGGTTGAAAATGTGGAGTTGCCTCTTTTGGTATCGGGTATTAAGCAGAACGTAGCCCGTAAACAGGCTGAGGATATTCTGGAACTTGTCAATCTTGGGGATCAAAGATCGAAAAAGCCCATGGAGCTTTCCGGCGGCCAGCAGCAGCGCGTGGCAGTGGCCCGGGCGCTGGTGAACAGCCCGGCGATTGTCTGGGGGGATGAACCCACCGGCAACCTCGATAGCGAAACCTCGATGGAGATCATGGAGGTCCTGCGTAATCTCAATAAACAGAAAGGGCAAACATTTGTTCTGGTAACCCACTCCGATGAGGTGGGCAGGGTAACCGACAGAATTATTCGCATGCGCGATGGGGTTATAGAAGGTTGAGTGAGTAATCAATTAGCTTATGAGATGAAATAAAATGGAAAGCCTGAAAACATTACTTATCCCATTTATGGTTATTTTTGCGATCAGTGGAGTGATTCTCGTTCTAAGCGCTCTTCGCAACAGGGTGCTCTTAAAGATGGCAGCGCGTAATGTACCCAGAAGACCTGCCAATACCCTTCTTACGGTCTTAGGTCTGATGCTTGCTGCCATGATATTCTCCGCCTCTTTTGCCACCGGAGATACACTGACGCATTCTATCAGGAAACTGGCAGTGGATTACCTCGGTGAAACCGATATCATAGTCATGCGCGAAGGCGTTGAGTTCGGGGGAGCGTCCGGGCATGTCCTGGAAAGCAGCGATCGGCCCAGTTATTTTGATAAAGCCACATTTGATACGGTTGATAAAGCTCTTGCTGGCTTGAAGGATAACAATATTGTGGATGGTGTGGCGCCTGTCATCATTGAAACCGTCCCAGCCGTTGCCGGAAGTGGGTTAAATGAGCCTTCGGTTACGCTTTTGGGATTCGACAGCCGATATATGTCCGGTTTTGCGCCACTTAGGGATAAAAAAGGAACAGAGCTCTCTTTGAAAGCGTTGGAGGAGCTTGGCGAAGGTTACGTTTATATTAATACGGATTTAGCAGAAGCGCTGGAGGCTGATGTTGATGATGTCATCGATATCTTTTTTGGTACACAAAAGACTTCCCTTACAATTGCAGATGTTTATGAAACTGGTGGAAGACCGTCAGCTTTCAGGCTTGATTCCGATGCAACTGCGGTCTTGCCGTTATCTCATATACAGTCCCTGCGTGGTTCCGACGATATTAACTATATCCTTGTCACCAATCAAGGTGGTGAGATTGAAGGGGCCAGCCATTCCGATGCTGTAATGGCGGTTTTAGAACCTTCTCTGGAGGGTACGGGACTCAAAGCCGAAGCAATTAAACAGGATTCACTGGATGAAGCTGACGAAGGCGGCGCCATGTTCTCTACGGTTTTCCTTGTTTTAGGCAGCTTTTCCATGATTGCTGGTATCTTACTGATTTTCCTTATTTTTGTAATGCTGGCTGCAGAACGCAAGCAAGAACTGGGAATAGCACGAGCTGTAGGAACCCAGCGGGGGCATATCATCCGTTTGTTTACATATGAAGGGGTGCTTTATGCGTTGATTGCTTCGGCTGTAGGGAGCGGGCTTGGGGTTGTGATCAGTTGGGGTGGGATGGCAGTTCTGGATTCTGCCTTCAAGGAAATGGGATTCAGAATAGTATTTGATTATACAGCGAGCGGGGTGGTTATATCATATTTGGCAGGGGTGATATTCACACTTGTTGTGGTGGTGATATCTGCATGGCGTGTAAGCCGTCTGAATATTATCTGTGCGATAAAAGATATTCCCGAACCTAAGGAAGAAGGCAAACGTGGTTTGAAAGGTATTGCTCTGATTATCCTGTCTCTACTTGCCGGATCCCTGATGACAATCATTGGTATTCAGGGAACCGATTGGGCGCCTTATTCCCTGGGAGTCTCGTTATTGATCATCGGTTTGTTGTTACTGGCGCGAAAGCGACCCATGTACTTGCCTGATCGTCCGGCATTTACCCTGGCTGGTGTTGGCCTGCTGATTTTCTGGCTTTCGCCGACCGAGTGGCATCCGAGAGGAGAGGAGATGGGAGCAGGGTTTGAGATGTTCATCCTGACCGGTGTGATGCTCGTTACAGCGGCTGTGTGGATAGTCATGTACAACTCTGACCTGCTATTGAAATGTATCATGTATATATTTGGGCGGCTGCGCGCCCTTACACCCATGATCAAGACTGCGGTTTCGTATCCCATGGCCAGCCGCTTCCGCACGGGAATGGCTATGGCTATGTTTGCCCTGATCATTTTTACGCTTATTTACATGTCTGCCATGATAGCTTCCATTCGCGGTTTACTGGATGATACCGACCGGGTTACTGGCAGCTTTCATATCCGAGCGGATGTCAGCTATAACAATCCGATCGATGATATCAATGCTGCTCTTAGTGATGCGGATGGCGTGAGTGCGGACGATTTTGATGCCATTGGTGCGTTCAGTATAATTCCGGTTACGGTACGTGATGCCAGCGGGTCAACGGAAGAACAAATGGTGGGGCAAGAGGAGGTTGCGGAAGAAGGATGGATTGAGTTGATTCTAATGGGGACAAATGAAGAGTATACCGAGAATGTGACATATGGTTTTGAAATCACGAATGCGGCCTACCCTTCTAAAGAAGATGTATGGAAGGCATTAACGGAAAACCCGTCGCTTGCGGTTGTCAGCAGTTCACTGGTGCCGACCAAATATACCCAAATGGGTGGCGGCGAGTTTGATTTTGTGATTGGAGAGGGGGAGTTCGTTATTGAAGATGAATTTATCCCGGATGATATTTTTGTTGAAGTGCAGAATCCTTTCACGAAGCGTGTGGAGAAGCTTAAGGTCATTGGTGTTATTGACGTCATGTCCGGCCCTTATGCAGGATTGGTGACTACTTCACAGGCCACAGTGGATGGTATCTGGGGTGCCCCGGTTGAACCAACTTCATATCGATTAAAAGTTACGTCTGACAATATCAAACATATTCCCGAGATTGCCAAGGCCCTTGAGAAAAATTTCGCAGAAAATGGAATGAACACTGAAGTCATGGAAGAAGAAGTGAAGTCCTATATGGATATTCAGGAAATGTTACTTCGAATGAAAATCGGGGATTAGTCGCCTTTTCCGTTGATGAACAAAAAGTGATATGCAAATTTAATGTAGATGATTTTAGCATTGGTTCAGGTATTTTTATCCGGATAGTATCATATCCACCGAGGTGCTTGCACCGGCATACCGAACATTATCGTTGACCATGAACAAAAGTCCGCCTTGTTTCATGACGCGGGAACACTCTGCAATAACACAAGACATTTCATAGAAATAACCGCGCACCATTCGGGGGATACCGGTATTGTTCAGTTTGCCGATTTTCTTTTGATTATTGAGATGTTCCAAAATGGCTTGGAGCAGTTGCTGATTATCAGCAATTTTCAGAGCCTCATCCCACTTGGGATTCAATTCTAATAAATCTTTCTCACGGTTTTCAACAGTTGCGCTGAGCATTTCTTGCCTTAGTTCAACCATCGATTTCTCATCAAGCCCCAGCAAAGCTAATTCCAGAGCATATGTCCGGGTATAATCATAACGATTGCAATATGGCGGAGAAGTGAAAATAACATCGTAAACGGAATTTTGTAAGCGAGGCAATAGATTTAAACAGGAACCTCTGTAAAGACATATGGTTCCTTTAGTTTCTTTTTGGGGGAACAACTCCATGCGATTATCGATGTTATTAATATCAAGTAATATCTCGTTGATTTTGGAGCAAATTGCCTGCTTAAAACCTTGTATTACTCCCTTGTTGAATGGTTTCGCTCCCTGCTTTCTACCGGAACGATAATCCCAACGAAGATATTGGCCGTCTTTCCGGGTATAACTGATGGACTCCAATATACAAAGCAATGCAAAGCGCAAAACCATTCTTGCTCTTTCATTCTCCTGATTGCAGGCACCTAGATAACATTCGATTTCATCCAGTGTTTCGTGAGGATAAGCACCTTCCGTTATTCTCAATGTGTTGAGAGTTTCCCTCATATTCGAATTTTCCCAAGGATGGTTCGTAGCCCAGTTATGCAATACTTGCTGATCGTGTTTATTTAGTTCTTTCTCGATACATTGGCGGGTTGAAATAATTTCCTGGGCTATCGGGAGCAACTCTATACCATCAGCTTCCAAACCAGAATTACTAGCTGTAAAAATGGCAGTACCACTCCCTGCAAATGGGTCTAGAAGTTTTGCATGGTCAATTCCATAGGTATTGAGGAAGTACTCAACCAAAGAAGCTGAAAAGGCTTCTTTGTATTTGTACCATCGATACAGCGGGCGTGTTTTGTTGGCCTGAAAACTGACCATCTGCCGAGTGAGAGCCCCATTAATAACGAACTTGTCTTGGAAGTGATACGACAGTTCTTGGTCGAGATGGTTAATATTATCAAGGAATGAATTACCAACTTCAGCTGATTGAGATTTTTCTAAAGTTGTCTCGATCATTTAAGAATTTCCAAATCGTCATTTTTGTTTGTAGATACTATAGCACAGCCCGAGGTAAAAAGCTGCCATTGTTAAATGCAATGAAGATGCCCAACAGATCACAAGATAAGCGGAATCGAGGGGTAGCGCGAAGGTTCCCTTTTAGGGAGCCGAGCGCGACCGGTGGGGTCTTGGAGGCGATTACCACTCCATTAGGGTGTTCGCCCATCCGCACCTTAATTTACCCCGGTTAACGGCTACTATCTGGCTGGATCACCCGTTTTGGCTATATCTGCTATTTCAACCAGTTTCGTTAGACCAGCGCGCTTGTGCCCAGAGTCCGGCCGCCAATCATCAGCTTCTGAATTTCCGGGTTACCTTCCGGCTGGAACATGGCGCGAGCGTCCCTGAAGTATCGCTCCACTTTAAACTCTTCAGCCAGTCCCCATGCACCGTGAATTTCCATGGCATTGGAAGCTGCTTTCAGGCCAACCTGATTGGCGTAATACTTGCTGCCGCAGGCTTCGACGGTTGCTTCCTTGCCCTCATCCAGGAGCGAAAAGGCTTTGTAGCAGAGCAGTCTGGCAGCCTCAGTCTCGATCACCGACTCTGCCACCAGTTCCTGAATCAACTGGAACTTGGCAATTTTCTTGCCGAACTGAACCCTTTCCCGGGCATATTTAATTGATGCTTCGATTGAAGCCTGAGCAATACCCACAGAGAAAGTGCCTACGGTGGCTCTGGTGAACGACAATTCGCCGGTGAGGGTGCCAAGCGCTCCGGTTCCGGCACCGGCAACGAGGTTTTCTTTTGGTACCTTACAATCGGTGAAAGTCATTATAGCCGAAGGAGCGCAGCGCAACCCGATTTTGGGAATGGTGGTTGCTTCAAACGGGGAATCTCGCCTGTCAACCAGTAAGATGGCCAGGCCGTCAATGCCCCTGCTCCGGTCTTCAGAGGCGAACAGGATACATATTTCGGCGATGTCTCCGCCTGTTACCCATGCTTTCTGGCCATTGACTACGTAATGATCGCCCTTCAGAACGGCAGTTGTTTCCACTCCCCGCAAGTCTGAACCTACATTGGGCTCGGTGAGGGCGAAACTTGACAGCAGGTCAAGTTTTTGAAGAGAGGGCAGGTATTTCTTTTTCTGTTCCTTGGTGGCCAGTTTACCCACAAGGTAACCGCCGCCCGCTCCCAGCGAAACAGCCAGACTGGGCCATACCCGGCTCAACTCTTCCTGCAAAATGCCATTTGAAATCAGGGGTATCTCAGTGCCGCCATCTTTCTTGGAGACGATGCCCAGGCAATAATCCCAGGGAAGCAATTTTTTAATCAGGTCTACGAGGATGTCTCTGGGATAAGGCGCGTATTTTTTCTCATACTCATCGACTAGCGGGGCGATCTCCTTATCCAGAAAAGCCCTTACATTCTTTTGAAGCATTACCTGTTCTTCAGTTAAACCAAAACTCATGATTTGACAGTCTCCTTTTAAAAATTCTGTTTTAAGATTAGCATAAATAACCCCAGCCCGACCAGTATCCCGGTCCCGGGCTGGGGTTTTAGGTACATTTGTGATTACTCTATATTCCGGTTTGCTGTTTAAAACTCCGGTTTCATGGGTTTGCCGCCAAGTTTGGGTGGTGGCCCTTTGAGCATTTCACAGGTCAGTGCCGTGAAGGGACAGGGCTGCCTGAGTTCCTTGCCGATCTCCAGAACGTGGCTCATATCCTTGACCCCAACGTAATAGGTTGGTGGCGGCGGATCGGTCCACATGGATTTCAGCCATTGCCAGTTCTGGGCGGAGAAACTGTTTCCGGAACCAATCTTAATGTGTTCGATCAGCATTTTCTCTTCGGCGCCGTTGGCGATCCCCCAGTTGATGGCTTCGGCAAGTACCCATGAGTTGATGGTGGCGCACATGTTGTTGGCGAGTTTCACAATCTGTCCCATTCCGAGCGAGCCGCAATAAGTGATCGTGCCCATGGTCTCGATCAGGGCGCGGTACTTTTCAACTACGGCCTTATCACCGCCGACGCTGATACCAAGCTTTCCGGCCTCAGCCCCCATGCGGGCTCCGACTACCGGGGCATCCAGTACATCGAGCTTCTTGGATGAGCCTTCCTCCGCTACCCTCCGGCAGAACTGCGGGGCGAAGGTTCCCATCAGGATTATACCGCCGCCGTTCTTCATTCCTTCCATGAGACCGTTCTCACCGAAGATGACTTTATCTGCCTGGTTATCGTTCTGGACCATAATGATCACGGCATCGGCGTTCTGCCCGACTTCCTTGGGATTAGCACATTCTATTGCTCCAAGGGCAACCATTTCTTCGATCGGTTCCCTGCGGACGTGCCCGGTTACGTATGTTTCAAATCCCTTCTTGACCACGTTCCTGGCCATGGGAAGGCCGATATCTCCCATTCCAATAAATCCGGCTTTCATGATTTAAATTTCGCCTCCTTTGTGAATATTGCTCATGTTAATCTCGCCCTGATGGGAAATCCACGAATATCATGTTAAGGAATCCCTGATCAACCCCCTGTATCCCCCAATCTTGGGGGAAGTTTGTATTGGGGGACACCCCCAAAACCCCCGGCAGGAAGAATCCTGCACCTCTTTTCGGATAGCCTGCCACCGAAGTTGGGGGGCCACCCCCCATATCCCCGAAGTCCCCATTTTAGATAATGACTCCCTGTTCCTTCATGGCGGAAAGCTCGTCCCAGCTATAGCCGTAATCCATAAGGACTGTTTCCGTATCCTGCCCCAGTTCCGGGGCCAGCGTTCTGATGGTTCCCGGTGTCTCGCTGAAAGTGACCGGCGAGTGAATCATCTTGAACTTGTAATTGCTGGCTGGCTCCGTTACTTCCTCGAAGAAGCCGTTCTCGTATGCCTGCGGATCGTTTGCTACATCCAGCGGTGTTTGCACCCATCCCAGCACAATATCAAAATCCCTGGCGATTTGATCCCATTCGGTTGCTGTTTTAGTTGCCGCTATTTTATCCATTTCCGGGATCAGATACATGTTCTGGGCAATCCGTTTCTGATGGGAATTGAACCTTTCGTCTTTCTCCCATTCAGGTTTACCGATAGCCCTGCAGAAGCGATCCCAGAAGAGATCCGTCTGGGGCATGACGAACATGATCCATTTCTTATCCTTTGTTTTATAGACATTCCACATGAAGTTGGTGACTCTGGTTCTAT
Source organism: Dehalococcoidia bacterium (assembly GCA_041300025.1). Classification (GTDB taxonomy): domain Bacteria; phylum Chloroflexota; class Dehalococcoidia; order SZUA-161; family SpSt-899; genus JBGLNL01. The sequence goes on from JBGLNL010000001.1 coordinate 1,246,457, forward strand.
CGGTTTTAGGGATGTTAACACCAACGTTTAGCGCCGCACCGATATCAAAGGCAGCTCCAAAAACGGCGAAATGGTAGAGGTTGACTTCAACTTTCTGGCCTATGCCCGTTTTCTCTCGAGCGTAAAGGGCGGCCGAAATGGCTCCGGCAATGCATGGCGCAACCTGGTTATCTCCCAGACCTGCTCTCTGCGGACGGGGATCTGCATCGGTTGAAATGCGATCCATCATCCCGCTTCTGGCCCACCAGGCAGGGGATTGGATTCCAGATATTTTGCCATAAACTGTGCCAGCGGTTTGGCCAGCGACTTCAAGTTATTATACTTCAAAGCGTGCGCTGCGTCACGTGCCAGTTTTTCATGCAGAAAAAGTGAGCGGATGCCGTTGATTTGCAAAGGATGAATACTGCATTTTTGGCAGGATGCTCCTTCTTTAAGCGGAAGCCCGCAGGATTCACAGTAAGGCGGTTCCAGCCGGGGGAGTGCTTCCACACAGATAGAACAGATCAATTCCCCTTCAATCCCGCATCCGATACATCTTTGGGGTAAAAGGAGATCAAGGGATACTTCCGAGATTCGGGCGAGTTTTGTTTGCAAGACCATCTTAAATTCCAGCATTTGCAACGCCGATGATCTCTGTGAGGTTATTGATTCCCTCTTTTTCCATGAACTGCTCAATCCCTGTGATGATGTTGAGCATGGTTTGAGGATCAGCAAAGGTAGCTGTTCCCACCTGAACGGCGCTGGCACCGGCCATGATAAACTCAAAAGCGTCGCCGGCTGAAGCGATCCCACCGCATCCGATAACGGGCACTTTTACAACTTGGGCAACTTTATAGACCAGATAAAGAGCGAGCGGTTTGATCGCCGGACCGGAAAGTCCTCCGGTAGTGTTGCCCAGCATCGGACGCCGATTGTTAATATCGATGGCCATGCCTTTGAACGTATTGGCAACTGTCAGGCAATCGGCTCCGGCATCAACTACAGCCCGGGCGATTGCGGAGATGTCCGTTACATTCGGGGTGAGCTTGACTATTACGGGCATGGAGGTCTGTTTTTTTACGGCCGAGGTCACTTCGGCTGCTGTTTTGGGACTGGTTCCAAATTCCATCCCGCCAACTGATACGTTGGGACAACTCACATTAACTTCAATTCCAGCAATTCCTGCAATCCCATCCAGTTTGCCTGCTATTTGCGCATATTCCTCGATACTCTCGCCTGAAATGTTGACGATTACGGGAGTATCCCATTTTGCCCACATGGGCGCTTTATCTTTGATTACAGCTTCGACCCCGATGTTTTCCAGTCCAATCGAATTGAGCAGACCGTCAACCGTTTCTGCCAGCCTTGGCGATGAATTCCCTTCCCGTGGCCGCAGGGTTACCCCTTTGGAGACGATGGCGCCCAGCTTCTGAATATCGATGATATCAGCGTACTCGGTTCCGTAGCCGAAGGTACCGGAGGCAGCTATTACCGGGTTAGGCAACAACAGCCCCCGCTTATTCTGCGGCGCGAGCCGGACTGATAAATTCAAATTCCTCATGCTATTGCGATTTTGATCTTTGTATCGCTCCGACCATCGCTTTGCCGGCAGCTCTGGCCTGACTCATGGCTTCAATATCATTTCTGATTTCACCGGGCTCATCGGCATATCCGATGACCCCTCCGGCGAGCGTCATCCTCATCAGGGCAAAATAATCATTCAAAGAACTGTAGGCATTGCCGCAACCGGCACGATTAGCCACCACTGCGATGCCCCCGACCTTCCCCCTGAGTTTCCGGTGCAACATTAGCGCATAGGTTCGATCGATCAAAATCTTTACCTGCCCGCTCACATTCCAGAAATAGACCGGAGTTCCGATGAATATGCCGTCGGCACTGATCAATTTGGGGTAAACATACTGCATATCATCGCTGATGATGCACTCACCGCCTTCGAGGCAGAAAGCGCATCCCCGGCAGGGACTGATATCCATTTCAGCGATATTCAGAATTTCCGTTTCCGCCCCGGCCCCCTTTGCCCCTTCCATGGCTTCGTTTATTATGATTTCGGTATTGCTATTCTTCCGGGGGCTGCCAACGATTCCCAGAATTTTCATGCTGATGTACCGTAAACCCTCTGCAATAGAAGGGCATCCTCTTCCAGATTGGGGCTTTCACAAATGACAATTCCCCTGGCATCATGATCCTTGAGCGCCTGCAGAAATTCCTGATATCGAAAATCGGAATCCTCCAGATTCAGATGGTTTTTCTCGCCTTTATCGCCGTAATTAATCCCGGAGACATGGATATGCAGGCTGTTCAACCCCTCCCTTCCCAGCTTTTCTCCCACCTGATCCAGCACCTGTGAGAACTCATTATAACTGTTAAATTTGCCTGTCCGGGCGTGAAGATGAGCAAAATCGATGCAGGGCCCAACCCCTTCGATTTCAGAACTGAGCCTGAGGATTTCGTTCAGGGTTCCGAACTGGCTCGGTTTCCCCATGACTTCCGGCTTGATGGCGATATCAATCTTTTCCTTTTCCAGTTGTTCCATTACTTCCAAAAGGTGCCGTTTGACCGTATCGTAAACCTGCTCAGGGGGCATTTGCATGTAAAAGGCGGCATGAAAAGTGATGCTTTCTCCTCCAAAAGCATAAGCCGCCCGGGCGGTTTGCATTATTCTCTGCTTGCTGGCGGTTATTTTCTCTTCCTCTTTGGAGTTCAGGTTGATGTAATAAGGGCCGTGAGCCGTAAGACGGATGTTGCGTTTTCTGGCAACTTCCCCCACGTCGAGGGCATTTTGCTGAGTCATCCGAACGCCATGAACGAACTCCACCTCCATGCATCCCAGATTGAGTTCGTGAATTCTTATGATACCGCCCTGGGTTGTCTTTATTGCGGAACTATGGGGAATTCCCGCAGTACCGAAGAGAAGCTTGGCTGGCCCCGTTGTCGATTGTTGTCCTCTGGGCATTAGCCTTTAACTGACCTTTCTGCCAACTGAGGCAGCTACTAAACTCAATTGGGCAGTGAGTTGCCTGAAATGCTCAAAAGTGAGCGATTGCGGCCCGTCTTTGAGAGCTTTATCGGGATTGGGATGTACTTCCACAATAATCCCGTCCGCTCCGGCAGCCACCGAAGCCAGGGCAAGAGGAGTTACCAGATACCACTTGCCGGTGGCGTGGCTGGGATCGGCAATGATAGGCAGATGACTGAGTTTCTTGATGACGGGGATGGCGCTCACATCCATCGTGTTGCGGGTATAGGTTTCGAACGTGCGTATACCGCGTTCGCATAGAATCACGTTCCGGTTCCCCTGGGAAATGATGTATTCTGCCGAGAGAAGCCATTCCTGTATTGTCGCCGACATTCCGCGCTTGAGCATCACGGGTTTCCTGATCTTTCCGACTTCATCGAGGAGCATAAAATTCTGCATGTTACGGGTACCGACCTGAAGGATATCAGCATATCTGGCTACCAGCTCAACGTCATTCGGGCTCATTACTTCGGTGATGGTAGGCAATCCCGTTTCTTTCCCTGCCTGAGCAAGTAACTTGAGCCCTTCCTCTCCCAGTCCCCGAAAACTATATGGCGAAGTGCTGGGCTTGAAAGCCCCGCCTCGAAGTATATTGGCTCCGGATTCCTTTACCGATCGGGCGGTGGACATCAGCTGTTCTTCTGATTCTATGGCACAGGGGCCTGCCATTACAGCCAGAGCATCGCCCCCGATGGTTACATTACCTACGGTAATCCGTGTATTGGCAGGCTGGAATTCGCGGCTCGAAAGCTTGTAGGGTTTACTTATGGGGATAACCTCATCGACTCCGGGAAACCTTTCCAGCGCCTCCCTGAGTTCGGGATAGGTTTGTCCCACTACGCCGACAACCGTTCTATCCACACCTTCCGATACATGCCCGGCCATGCCCTCTTTCTTAAGATGGTCTAAAATCCCCTGTAAGTCTTCTTTGCTGGCAGTTTTGCTTAAAACCAGGAGCATTTTTCTTCTCCTTTGAGAATCCTCTGATTAACTTCCTGTATCACTCCAAACCGTGGGGAAGGGGAAGATAGGGGGACACCCCCCCAGACCCCCGAAGTCACCACTCATTCACAATATTCCTTAACTTGACTGACCGGAATTCCTTAGATTCTTAGCCCCTCTGATATATATGTGCTCGATCTCGTCAGCGGATTTCTCGGTGTTATATAGAATCAAAATCCGGATGCACTTCTGCAGGCTGCCGGGCACGTTCATTTCATGTCCGCACATAAGCGCTGTATTTGTCCACCCCATCTGGCGTGCCGCCAGAGCCGGAAATTCGGCATTAAGGTCTGCGGTAGTGGTGAAAAAAGCGCAAGCCGCTTCGTCCGCCTCAAGCTGATTAGCCTTAATCATTTTATCCAGAAGTTCACTGGTGCCTTGAAGGATCGATTCCCTGGTATTTTCACTAACGGTGGTTGCTCCTCTAATTCCACGGCAGCGCATAATTTTCTCTCCTTATGCTTAAACAAATGGTATCACTTACGAAGGAGCTTAGCAACCGGGCCTGATTTTCAGCGGAGCGGTATTCTGGTAGTTATCCCGGCCTCTTCCAGTTCAATGATTTCCTCTTTTGACATGCCCAGCAGTTCCTTGAAAACATACTCATTATGCTCGGCAAAACAGGGAGCCGGCGTGCGGATTTTCCCCGGTGTCCGGCTCAGTTTCCAAGGCATTCCGGGATGGTCGTAAGTGCCCGCTTCAGGATGGGCAACTGCCTCAAAGAATCTCCTTTGCATCAAATGAGGGTTACTGTTGATTTGCGCTGCATCGAGCACGGCCCCGGCTCGGATTCCAGCCATTTGAAGTATGCCCATCGCTTCTTCAGGTTCATGGCGGGTTGTCCAATCTTCAATTAACTGGCGCAGTTTGAGCGGTTCCTCATTTCGATCCAGTGGATTGCCAATAGCGTTGCCGAATGCTTCCCATTCTTCCTAATGAAAATCAGGGAGGAGTGAATTACATGATAGAGATCAAGTTTTTAAGGATGGGAATACTCGTACTGTTGCTGGTAGCGTTGGTGACGGTTGTCCCCTTGGCATTGGCAGATGATTCCCCGGCAATGGGGGGAGCCAACTGGAATGCTGTGGGTACCGAATGGCAAATGGAGGGGAGTGCCGTTGTAGGCAGCAACGTCCAGAGCGAAGTATGGACCTATTGGATCAACGGGACTGATTCCAATAAAACGGTTGGTCCCGGCGAACAGACAGTGGGCGGAAATTATTGTCCACCTAGTGGCGAATTTAGCTGCCCGGCATATGAGGAAACCGGGCAGTCAGTGTATGTCGGGCTCTCCTTAATGGATAAAATGATGTACCGGACGGCTCATGGCACCAACGTGGAAACCTGGAGTCCTATGATCATTTACTTAGATCGGCAGACTCTGGAACCTCGCGAACGCTGGCAGAAATCCGGTGCAATACTGGGGGAAACCTGGAGCAAGGTCTGGAATATTAATGCTGCCGGCGTGCCGGCTGATCGGGACCTGAACGGTGGAGAGACATGGCACTATAATGAAACCACTGATCCGGCCTCTGCTGGATGGGGGAATACCAGCGATTGGTTTGGGCAGGATGCGGGAAACCAGAATAATGAGCTCTATAACGTGAGCGTATCTAATACACCGCAGGACATAACTGTGGCCGGGATGACCTTCTCCTGCTATGAAGTCGATAAACTCGGTCCGCGCGGGCACATTTATGATTACTGGGATGTAGATGGAGCGCTGGCCGGCCCGGTCAAGACCATCGATGAATTGAGTTTTGATCAGACCAATACATTAACACTGAGGTACCACGACTGGCCGGGAGCACCGACGGTGACCATGTGCAATAATGCCGGAACCCCAAAGACCGATTGGACCGCTACGCCCGGTGACAATGTATATGTAACTGGTCATTGGGTTACCCTTAATCCCAGCCTGGGAGATGGGACGCCAAATCAGTATGATATCTGGATTGGCCAGGGAGCACCGAGCGAAGGTGATGTGCTGGGAACCGATTGGGGTACAGACACAGGTATGGATGCCAATGTGGCGCCGCAAGCGGGTGCCAATGTGCCGGGGACATTTTTCGTAAACCTTGGGCCGGCCCAGAATTTACCTGTCAACGGCCCCGGTCTTTATATTATTCTTGATGAAGGTGATGGGATTTATCATCTGGACAACCAGACGTTCGAATTGGAAGGTTATAACTTTGATGATATCGATTCGCTAGCTAACTGCCCAGCCTGTTATGTTGAGGGCAACACGGCTTTTGACGATGGATTGAGCAATGCTTTCGAACTGTCCGGCGGGTTACTGGTGGAAACGCTGCCGGCAACCGGCGTCACGCCCAATAACGCTAGAACAACCCCGGTGCTTTCCATGCGGATATCACCAGTTTGAATCCGGGCCAGAGATACTATTTCCGAGCCAGCGGGGACAATGGAGCCGCCTATGGACTGGAGCGTTTTCTTGACACCCCGGCGACAACGACTGTCTGGATTGATGCCCCATTAGGAGCTGAACAGGGCACTGACTTCACGGCTACGGTCAGGATAGATAATGTTACCAATTTCGATTCCAGTATTTATGATGTCAACTTTGATGGTTCAGTACTCCAACTAAATAATGTCACCGGTGGCATGATCGGGGCAAATGGCATTCCTGTAGATACTTATACGAACTTAGGCCCCGGCGCTTACCGGATAGATCAAAATATTCCCGGGAACCCGGGTGTAACTGGCTCCGGCTATCTGGCTGAGCTGCATTTCAGTGTGCCGGGAGCGCTTTCAGGTAATACTAATATAAACCCGGCCAATGGCAATCTTTGGAACAACATGGGGGCGGTGATTCCGGCAGTGTGGAATGGCGATATTGTCACGATCAGCAGCCGATCGGTAACGATTGATGATTTCAAAGTCACCCCCACACTGGAGGAATGGAAAGAGGCGGGGTGGAATATGCCCATGGCCAATAAGGTATCTAGATATGAAATTACTTTCACTTTAACTAACGAAGGGGAGCTTGAGGGGGGTGTCGATGAGATTCATATCACGTTCCCGAATGAAATGCAGTTACCAACAAGCATTGATCCCAGTAACGTATTGGTAAACGGTGTAAACTGTGGAAATGATAATTTCGATGGAGATGCAGCGATTTCAAATAAGACCTTGAAAATCGTCGTTCCTCAAAATATACCTGATGGAGCGGTTTGTACCGTGATAATCATGCAAAGCGCCGGCATTGCCAATCCAAAGCTTTCTCAGGAGCTCATACCTCCGGGGAATCAGAACGGTTATCCGGCTACTTATGACCCTGCGATGAACCTTCATCTTGATCGTGCAACCGATGAGTTGTATCAACTCAAGGTTGCTACTACCTCCGATCCCATAAATGCCAGCCGTGAATTTCAGGTGTTCGACTGGATGGAGATGGAAAAGAATCAAATGGGGATGATCGAATTTCCGTTTGGGGGGATGGTTATTGTTAATGGTGCCGGGTTCATGCCCGATGCCACCGTTACCCTGAATGGTCTTTCAGGTGGTCCGCTGGCGGGTTCTGGCAAAGTGAGCAGCGATGGCACGGTCGCCATTTATGGATTTGCCAGTGGGGCTCCGCCGTTTGTTCCTCTCGAGGGTACCGATGGATCTGGCAGGGCATCTAACTGGGTCTGGCCCATGTACTCGCTGAACACCGATCAAATTGATGAAAATTCGAATAAGTATTCTGCTGAGGGTGTCTGGCATTTGCTGCCCAGTCTTTCGCTTTCTGCTAATTCCGGTCTGGCGGGCTCTCAGATAATTATTGAAGGTACCAACTGGACGGGAACTCCCACTGCCGTCTATCCGCAGGATATTACCATCGGTGGGATGCCGCTCCCTGTTGAGGAAACTCCTGTGATGATGGATAAGGACCATGATTCCAGTTTTCTGCAGGCGTTTCAGGGCGTTGAGCTAAACACTGGGAAGGATGATTTCTCTGTGAAGGCTCAAATACCGAGAAATCTGAAAGGCGGGAAATATGAGATTGTAGTTACTGGCGGTGATACCATGCGTTGCCTGCCGGCATTGGTGGCAGGCAATAATGGATGGGCGTGTGGTAATTCATTCGATTGTTTTAATGATTCCATTAATAGAATTGCTGCCGGTTTGCCACCGCTTGGTATTTGCGCGGATGGAGGCACGGCCGTGGTAAGAGCTACGTTTACAGTACTTCCACGAACTGTCAAGGTGGAACCCTCCAACGCGGCACCCGGTAGCACAGTCACCTTGAAGGGGGAAGGTTTTGTAGCTGGCGAACCTGATAATTTTAATGGCGGTGCTGGCTTTGCTCATAACCTTGGAGGTATTGCTGTATACAAATATGGTAACAGCATAAAAACAGAAACGATAACTACCAATATCGAGGTTGATGATCAGGGCGGGTTCACCGCTGTAGGCAAAATTCCTGCAGATGCCACTGAGGGGAATGGTGAGGTAATTGTCTTCTTCGATCCCACCGATACCTTCTATGATGGTGAGGGAGATCTGGACGAGGTATCCGCCAAAGCCGCTTTTGCACCGGCAAGCAGGGGACTCACGGTTATCCCCTCAAGCGGCCCACTGGGAACCACCATCACCGTCAGCGGCGGTAATTTCGGTTCTGCCGCCGGTGGCGTCATACCGAGACTGGAAGTTAATTATTTTGAAGATCCCGGCTTACCCACACTGGAACCCCTGAGCACTGCAGGGCAGATGGTTCCTGAGACTTTTGAGGTTGACGCTGATGAGGGCTTCCGCTATGGTGATGATAACATGATCAGAGTTATTGCCCCTTGTGGCGGTATTGACTTGACGGCAGCCTGCACGTTTGATGTTACCCGCCCCACGTTGCAGCTTGATAAAACCCGGGGTCCGCGCGGCACGCTGGTGAAGGTCTCCGGTTCCGGGTGGCAGACATCAGGACTCAATTTTGTCACTATTGCGTACCGGGGTAATGGTGCTATCGATGATGCTACCGTGGCAGTAGTGGAACCCAATGGAAATGGTGATATCGCGGCCCAGTTCCGTATTCCGTCTTTTGATGATGCGGATATGGGTGGAGGCGAAGCTAATCTGATTTTCACCGCCACTGATGGGGAGAATGACTCTCTACAGAGTATTTTTACGGTGACCGGTCCCCATATCAGTGTGAAACCGGAATCGGCAGCAGGTGGAGAGGTAATCACAGTGCATGGTGAGGGCTTCCTGCCGCAGTCACAGGTGCAGGAAATTTCTCTGGCCAATGCTCCTATTGTACCCATATATGAGCTTAAGCTGACCGATGCACAGGGCGCGTTCGAAATCACGGGCACAGTTCCTGGCGTAATGCCGGGCGGTTATGCGATAAATGCCCGAGTTAATCAGAATGAAGGCGCTGAGATTACCTGCCCGTTTACTGTGGTGAGTGGAGGTGTCGGTGATGTTTCAGTTGAAGAGGGCTTTGCCTCCATCGGCAAGAACGCCGAAGGCGGCCAGTACCTGTTCACCAAGGTATGGACATTCGATTCAAAGACCAAAGAGTGGCTGGTATATGATATAGCAGAAGGCGCTCCTGATCAGTTTGATACCCTTGCGACTGGTCAGGGATACTGGGTGGAAGTCACCGATGATTGCACCCTGACACATGGTGCTTATACGTATGACCTGATTAAAGGCTGGAACCTTATCGGCTGGCAGGGCTAGTTATGTAAGTAGTCCAGCAAATGGCTTAAAAAGGGAAAAAGGGGGGCACGGTGAAAAACCGTGCCCCCCTTTTTTGCATCTCTGGATTCAAGATTATAGGATTTCAGCGCAAAAGTGATCTGACACTAATCTGGCCAGTAAAGTTTTTTGGCTTCTTTTTCCAGTTCGGCACGGAAGTTCGGGTGAGCCACGCCGATCAGTTCCATGGCCCGTTCTCGCTGGGTTTTCCCTTTTAGTTTTGCTATTCCGTATTCAGTGACGATAGTGTCAGACAGCGTTCGTGGTGTACTCACCACAGTTCCGGGCATGAGTTGCGGCACAATTCGCGAAGTTTGCCCTCCCTTGGCTGTGGAAGAAACGGCTGTAATGGCTCGTCCGCCATTGGAGAGATAAGCACCGATGGCGAAGGCGGTTTGCCCGCCTGCCCCGCTCATCATTTTGGTGCCGATAGATTCAGCGGAAATCTGGCCTGTGAGGTCGACCGAGATGGCGCTGTTGATGGCTACCACATTATCGTTTTCTGAAATTATTTTGGGGTTCAAAACATAGCTGGAAGGATGGACCTCAAATACGGGGTTGTCATTGATGAAATCCATCTCTTCCTTTGAGCCTCCGCCAACAGCCGTAGCAACCGCCTTTCCGATATTTATCTGCTTGCGCTTGCCGTTGATGACGCCGTTCATAACCAGCGTGCCAATACCACGCGGAGTATTTTCAGAGTGCCAGCCGAGGTCAACTTTGTTCTCGAGTACGCCGAGTTTAGCTACCCATTCCGCGGTACCGCCGACCCCGATCTCCAGGCAGTCCCCATCATTAACCAGTTCGCCGATATATCCGGCAATCGTCTTTTCCAGTTCGCCGGGGCCGGTTGTTTTGCGGCCCAGCAGATCGGTGCCTCCGGGGGTAATTCCTGAAGGCGTGTGTTCGACAAAATAGTCGATATCGGAAACATGAATTCGGTTTTCTCCGTATGTTCGAATAACGTTTTGATTGATCTCCGCCAGTACAACTCTGGCTTTTTCACAAAGGGCTTTCTTGTTCCAGCATGAGGCCCCGAAACTGCAGAATCCATGTTCATCCGGGGGCCCGATTTGGATCATATAGGCATCGATAGGCTTCATCCAGGGAACGTCGGCTGAGGCGTAGAAGTGCCGACCTGCCAAAACACGTTACAGGCTGGATCACTACCGCTATTGATTTCCATAACGGACGAATTGCTTGCGGTCGTGAGCGCACTCCCTATCTTGAAAACGAAGACCGAGTTGGAGTCGCCCTGCATATCGAGAGTGAGTATCCCCGTCAACTGAGCCGACGTCGAAAAGCAGTAGACGCCCGGTGTGAGTGTCAATCCACCTAAATCCGAACCGGTCAAGTTGGTACCGCACGGTTGGATCGCTAGAGCATTATATGCGGTGACCACATCATCCTGAGCGGTCATCGCAACCGCATCAGTCTGGTGTATATTTCCTATGACTGTTCCCGGTCCCTCATTATCCACCGTGCCAAAGAACCCCGTTATTGAAGTACCCGCATAAAGACCCAAATCCCCGGTGACGACGGTCGGACCGGTATTGGTCACTGTCGATGCGCCCAGGACTGCGAAGTCATCGGCCGCTCCCAATGATGGTGCCACGGCTTGCGCCAGAGCCAGACCGGAGGTAGCAACAATGGCTACAATAATAACCGTTGTGAGTATCCATAATTGAGCTGTCTTTTTTAGTTTCATTTCTTCTCCCTGTTATTTGGTAATTAAAGTATGTTACTTATATTGTTATTTTTATGTGAGTATATAAACATCCTCTTTGCTGAGTATATTACTATGAAACAAGAGTATTTGTCAAGTCATCAGGGCTCCCGGATTTTGAGGTTCGCGCTGCCTGGCTTCCATCGCTGGCCCCCCCCTTTAATACATTTCCATATACCGTTAATCGGCACTTTGGTGCGACTTTTGACTACCGTTCTACCCCCCACATCCCTGCTTGTCAACTCATATTTGTTACCACCCATTAGATTAGCCGACCGACACTATTATGCCTGTCCCATCCCCGCCTGCGAGGTTTGTGGCACCGGGATACAAAGGAGCATGCTTATATTAGTAAAGGGGAACGCTATCCGGCTCGTGGATATTGAGTGCTGGCAGATTATGTAGTGCGGATTATGAAGAGCATGAGATAGGAGACAAGCTGGAAGAGCAGGAAAAACTCGAAAAAAAGGAGGAACGGAATGGATGAATTAAAAAACAAAGAGCGGGAAGAGATTGACGAATTAACGATCAACGAGCATGCGATGGGAGACATGCTGGAGAGCAAGAGAAACTCGAAAGAACAAGGAGGAATGGAATGGACACAGCAGTAAAGAACAATGGGCATGAGACGGAAGACAAGCTGGAAGCGCAGGAGAAACTAGTAAAAAAAGGAGGAAAAGGAATGAACACAACAGTAAAGACCAATGAGCATGAGACGGAGATCAATGAGCATGAGATGGGAGACCAGATGGAAGTGCTGGAGAAACTCGATGAAATTATGGTCGAGGGTGAAACCAGCATTGATGACGACGTTGTAGCTGCTATCGCCGGGGTGGCGGCACAGGAAGTCGAGGGTGTTGCCAGCATGGGAACCGCCTCCATTCAACGTTCTATCTCGGAAGTCGTCGGCCGATCCGAGAAACGATCCAGAGGTGTAGAAGGCGAGCATGGCAAGAAAGAGGCGATCGTCGACCTCACACTGAAGGTGAATTACGGATTCAGTATTCCCGAGATAATTATTCAGGTTCGCAAAAATGTCGCTATGCGTCTTCTGGATCTATGTGGACTGATTGTTAAAGAAGTCAACATAACTATAGCCGGCATTGAATTCCCGGAGAAAGTATCCGACACATTGAAATAGTTAATAATCTGAATCCGTGGAAGGGATAGGAGAGAGGGGATTTTATTTCTTAATCTTCTTTCTTTGCAAGTTGTTCTGAGGCATGCGCCCCACTCGAAGGCGTGAGAGCCTATTTAAAGGCATCTTCTCACCCATGAGGTGAAGATTATATGTACTTTAAGACAAAGTCAGGGCGGGGGACGGATCAACTTGCCAGCCATTCAGGCTTGATCCCTGATGGTGGGCAATACTGGACAAGAGTAATGTGCGAGAGCGATTAAAGGCGGTAGTGTTGCTCGAATATCCCTCCACGGATTTTAGGTGATAACCCGGAGATAAAATTCTATAACTAAGGAACCTTGTGAATAAGTGGTGACTTCGGGGGTCTGGGGGTGTTCCCCCAGCTTCCACCTTTCCCCAGGTTTGGGGTGATACAGGGAGTTGATCACAAGATTCCCAAAATAAGCACTGAAGTGTGGTAAATAAGTATGAATATTTTTAATCGAGTAATAATTGTGGTTGCTGCCCTTGTTATACTGGCCGGATTAGTGATAACAACACTCGTAGCGGCTAACGTGACTGATCCTGACGTTCTTTTCTCAGGTTGGTTCGAATCACAATTCAAAGATGTCGCTGATTTAAGCGGTGGCGCGGTAGCTGGTGTCATGGCAGCCAGCATCTTCATTGCATTTGGAATAATCTTCTTACTCATATTGGAGTTGATACCATTCCGCAGGCCGGTTCTATTTTTGCTCAGCTCGAGCGAAAATGGTATTGCCGTGATTGAAAAGGATAGTATCCGTGAATTGGCGGAGCATACGGCCATCTCGTTTCGAAATGTACGCGATGCAACGTGCAAAGTGGTGAAAAACGGAGAAAAACTGATGGTAATTTCTTGCCATGCATCATTGCCACTGGGCAGCATCATATCTGAGATAACGGCCGAACTCCAGTCGAAAATCAAGAATACGGTGGAGGAACACACCGGGCTGAAGGTCCGCCAGGTCGATGTTGAGAGTAAATATGAATCAGGGCAGGCCAAACACTTGGCTCTGCGTTAAGGGAAGGATTGAAATATGTGGAATCGACTTTTAAATCCAAAGTTACTGGGCGTTATTATAGGACTGATTATAGGGCTGGTGGTGATACTCGCCGGCGCACTCGATGCTTTTATCTTGACTCTTTTTATTGTAGCAGGATGGCTGATAGCGAAGTTCTGGATGGGTGAGTTTGATTTGATTGATGTATACGAGCGATTTCTGCGAAGCAGGGGAAAAAGACAACAACAATAAGGTTGGGGTCAAGTCAGTTTATCAAAAGTGAGTTGTGTGAGATCTCATGGCATCAAACGAGTTGAGTGAGTTTGTGTTAAAGGTCATTACGCAGTGAATCACGACGTTTCAAAAGCGAGTAAGTCAACAATAGCATCGTTCAAATGCAATATGGGAACGAAGAGTGATTTTTAGAAAGGAGGTGATTAAAATGCCGAAGGGAGATGGCAAAGGCCCCCCAGCTGGGGCAAAAGGACCTCGCGATGGTCAAGGCAAAGGTAAAGGCCAGGCATCGGGCAAGGGTGTCGGTGAGCGTAAGGGCGGTAAGAAAGGCGCCTGCAAGTAAAGCAGCGGCCCCCCTGGAGGTTCCACAACCCGGCCCAGTCAAAATCGAAATTCTTAAAGGAGAGCTACCATGAAATCGAGCATTAGAGATAAGACTGAAGGAAAGTTTCACAAAATGAAGGGGAAGGTCAAGGAGGCCGCCGGGAAAGTCAGTGGTAATCCTGAGTTGGAAGCTGAGGGTACCGATGAAAAGATAACCGGCACAGTGCAGGGAAAGATCGGTCAGGTCAAGAAAGTCCTGGGTAAGTAGCGAGCCCCGCGGGGCTTATCTGATACCAAACAGAAAGAGGTCGCTTATGAAAAACAGCAGCCTCTTTTTTTGCAATAGGTTCGCCACGGCAGAAGGCCAGCTTATGATCTATGACCAAACCAGGACCGATAGTATTTGGGACCCTCAGGCAACTAACGCCAGCTCAGATTGGGCTTCAGGGTCAGTGGTGATACCGTTGACAGGATTGCCCACGATACCTGCCTGGGCCGCGATAATAGACGCATGGGTGCGGCTGCGCGCCTGCATCTTGTCAATGACGTTCCGGACATGCTTCTTGGTAGTATCCAGGGTGATACCCAGGCTTGCGGCGATTATCTTGTTCGAGTCCCCATTGCCCATGAGCCTTAGCACATCGACTTCCCTCTCGGTGAGGTGAGCAGCCTCAGCCGTGCGCTCGGCAAGCGTCTTCCGGCCATTCTGAATCAGATTCTCCACGGCAGTATGCAGCAATGCCGTCGTCATCTGGGTGCCACCCTCGACCACACGATGGATGCTTTGCACCAACGATTCCGGTGACATGTCCTTGAGGAAGATGTACCCCCCCGCACCCGCGTGTATGGCGTCAATGACATAAGAATCGTTGATGTTCTCCGTCAGGACCATGACAGCTACCCCCGGGAATTCCTCCTTGATAAGCCTCGTCGCTTGCACGCCATCCATTTTGCCGTTCCGGGTCTCGGTCAACACTACTTTGATAGGACGTCCCCGGGTATGTGCTCGTTTAATATGCAGAAGAGCGTCATTCCCATCCTGAGCATCTCCAATCACTTCAATCTTCTCGTCTTTAGCCAGGATAGCCCGCAGTCCCTCCTGGACAACCGGACTGAAACCAATCATCAGTACCCCCAGAATATCGGGTTTACGGTCTTTGACTTCCATAGTTGACACACCTCCTCGGTACACTTTAGTGTACCACTCATTACCACTTAGGCGCACTTTAAGAATAGTATTGTACCCCCCCCTCCCCGCATTTGTCAAGTCTTATCGGGGGCCATCGGTTAGGCTAGAAGGCCTGCACTAACATACCTGTACCATCACCTCCTGCGAGGTTTGTGCCTTCCGGATAAAAGGCACATGCTTACATCAGATACAAATGCAGGCCCGGCGGCAATCAGGAAGAGGCAAACATATTCTGGGTGATCTTCAGGCTGGGGCTGTCGGCCCGGCTCCAGAATTCCTCGAATATGCGATCGTATCCGGTTGACTTGATCTTCCACTCACCATTGATTTTGGCATATTCGTCATGATAGAAGGCTGCCCCTCTCATGGACCAGTTCCCTTGCGTATCTATCAGGTAATCTTCCAGCGCCCATGTCCCTTTGGCGGTGGTGTTGCCGGTGATTTCAATTTCAGGATGATGTCCCTGATGCATGCTCAATCGAGTGTATGGCAGGCCCTCTTTGAAGAACTCTATAATGGCATCCCTTCCGTTATAACTGTGCGCCCCGCCGGAAAAGCTGCTTCTGGCATCCTCGGCGAAGCATTGCCCAAGTTCATCCCATTTTTTGGAATCGAGACAGCGAAAGTATTTGTATTTCAGCCGTCTGATAGCTTCAATTTCCTCGAGTTTGTTCATAATAAATGTCTCCTCGTTTCAAGAATGCTTCGGGTGTGGTTTTCCCAAAAGATCAATTGTCATGTATTATATGAATCGGATGATTCAATGTCAATCGGCTTAAGGGGGATGAAATGGATTCATTATTCTCGCTGGAAGGTAAAGTAGCCATTGTAACCGGGGCCAGCCGGTCTACCGGCGGCGGAATTGCTCTGGAGATGGCCCGGGCCGGAGCTGATGTAGCGCTGGCGGCGCGGACAGCCGAAGGGGTGGAAGCCTATGCCGGGAAAATCCGCGATCTGGGCCGGAAGGCCATCGCCGTGCCAACTGATGTCAAGAATACCGAACAAATCGAATCTATGGTAAAGCGTACGATCGATGAGTTCGGGCGGGTGGATATCCTGGTTAATGTGGTTGGCGCCTCTTTTCCGAGAGCCAGCCTTGAGATGAGTGAGCGTGCCTGGGATTCCATGATGAATACCAATCTGAAATCGACGTTTCTTTGCTCCAAGGCGGTGGCAAAGACCATGATCGATCATGGTGGCGGGGCCATCGTTAATATTGCTTCCGGAGAGGCGTTCCGGGCGCAGGTAAGCAATGCTGCCTATGCTGCCGCCAAGGCCGGAGTGGTCAATCTCACCATGAGCCTGGCGGTTGAGTGGGCTCCGTATAATATCCGGGTGAATGCCGTGGCCCCGGGTTTCATTGACAATCCTGAGTTCGAGATGGGACTCGAAATGGTGCCTCAGATCAAGGCCATTTTCAAAAGGGTCCCCCTCAAGCGGGCCGGAACTCCCAGAGAATATGCCGGGGCGGTGATTTTCCTTGCTTCGGAAGCCGGAGGATATGCCACGGGGACGACGGTCATTGTCGATGGCGGACTCACCTGCTCGATGTGGTAAATGCGCAAGCGACGCTCTAAACTGAAGGAGCAATTCGACGGCCCCCCGGAATACCTCGATTTGAAACTAGATGCGATGGGTTGGCTGGGTGACACCCTCGCCGATCACGATGGTGAGCGGGTTTTTGTTTCCGGAGGCATCCCCGGCGAAGAGGTGCGGGTTGAGGTCGTGCGGCGCGATCGCGGCAGAATTGCCGCACGCGTTGTCGAAGTCAAAATCCCCTCTCCCTATCGAGTGAATCCCGTTTGCCCTTATTTCGGGGACTGCACCGGATGCCAGTGGCAGCATATCCTCTATGAGCATCAGCTTGAGATTAAACGCGGGATAGTTGGCGAGGCGCTGGAAATGATCGGCGATATGCCTGATGCGCCGGTTTTACCCGTGGTGCCTTCCCCCGAAGAATTTGGCTACCGCAATCATGCCCGCTTCACCGCCAGGCGAGATGGCTCGCTTGGATTTGTGAATCGGGATACCCGGCGATTTTTACGCATCGATGAATGCCTGCTGATGCACCCCGGCATCAACCGGATTTTGTCCGGATTGCAGGGCCACTGCGGCGAGACCACTCAGCTTTCTGTTCGATATGGCGTGAATACCGGCGAATGGCTTATCCAGCCGGCTATGAAGTCTGAAGAAATACCGGTCAAGTCCGGCCAGAAGTATTATGAGGAAGCCCTGCTGGACCGGCGGTTCAGGGTGGCTTCCCCCTCTTTTTTTCAGGTCAATACCCGGCAGGCGGAAAAGATGGCCCAACTGGTGCAGGAGCGCCTGAGCTTAACCGGAGAGGAATTTCTGGTGGATGCTTACGCCGGTGTGGGGACCTTTGCGGTTTTGCTGGCTCCGTTTGCGGGGAAGGTTATTGCCATTGAAGAATCTTCGGCTGCAAATGCGGATGCCCGCATCAATCTTCAGGGTTTGCCCAACGTGGAACTGATGGAAGCTAAAACCGAGGCTGTGCTGGGTTCACTTGCGCAGACGCCCGATGCCCTTATTCTCGATCCGTCCCGTTCAGGATGCCATCCGGATGCGATTGCAGCACTTATCGCCCGGCCGCCGAGGCGTATTGTTTATGTTTCCTGCGATCCCCGGGCGCTGGCCCGCGACCTGAAGATGCTCATCGAGGGGCCTTTCACCGTTGAAGAGATCCTGCCGGTTGATCTTTTTCCCCAGACTCACCATATTGAGTGTCTGGCCACGCTTTCCTGTGGTTGAGTAAATTTATAGGGAACCTATTCAGCCCCCTTGTGTCCCCCAGCTTCAAATCCCCTCTCTTTCCCCCTTTGTGAAAGGGGACGAAAAGGGAGTTTGGGAATACAAGGGGGTTGAAAAAGACTTATTGGACAGCCTGTTTCAATGCTTTCAAAAACGGCTACTTTCTACTGATCGGAGATGGAAGCGACGTTGCGCAGCACCTCGTAGGGGGTGGTAACGCCCTGCTTTACTTTCAGCATGGCGTTATGCCACATAGGAACCATTCCGTCCTTTATTGCCTGAGCCCGTATTTCACTCGAATTGGCATTATTGAGTATCAGCCGTCGCAAATCCTCAGTAACTGTCATGAGTTCATGCACGCCGGTACGGCCACGGTAGCCGGTGTTGGAACAGATGCTGCATCCTCTGCCGTAGAAAAACTCCTGACGCTTTTCCTTCATCTCCTGCTCGTATATCAGCCGTTCTGCCGGCGGGGCAGGCATTGACTTCTTGCAATGCGTACAGACTCGCCTTACCATCCGTTGCGCCACTACTCCTAAAAGAGAGGAGGCTATGAGGAATGATTCCACGCCCAGATCCATAAGCCGGTATATCACACCGACGGAATCGTTTGCGTGAATGGAAGAGAGCACAAGGTGCCCGGTAAGAGCGGCCTGAATAGCAATTCCGGCGGTTTCACCATCACGTATCTCACCAACCAGAATGACATCCGGGTCAAGCCGCATCAGTGCCCGCAATCCGCTGGCAAATGTCATACCGGCCTGATTATTAGTTTGAATCTGGCTTATATCATTAAAGTGATATTCTACCGGATCCTCAATTGTCATGATATTGCGCTCATACCGGTTGAGCTGCCCCAGTGCAGAATACAGAGTAGTAGTTTTACCGGATCCAGTGGGCCCGGAGAGCAGTATCATACCATACGGAGCATTTATAATCTTATTGAATCTCTCAAGGTCATGGGCCATAAATCCGAGTTCGGTCAGATTCAGCAATGCCACTGATTTATCCAGCAACCGCAGCACCATTTTCTCACCGTGGACCGTATCTGTAGTGGCGGCGCGGATATCTATCTCTCTGCCCTCCCCGATATTTACGGAAAACTGCCCGTCCTGTGGCCTGCGCCGGTCGGCGATATTCATTCCTGCCATGATCTTCATTCTGGAAATCAGAGGCGGGTGAACATCCAGCGGCAGCGACATCACATCATGCAGGATGCCGTCTATGCGATATCGAATGCGCAATCTATCTTCCTGTGGTTCAATATGTATATCGGATGCCTTGTCGTTGGCTGCCTGGGCCACGAGCATGTCTACGGTACGGGCGATGGGACTATCGGCAGCGAGATCCTGATTTGATTGCACCTTCATTTTTTTCGCCTCGGCCTCGAGGGCCATGGCGATATGTCCAACTTCCTTCTCTATAGCACCCTCACCCGTCTTGTAGTTTAGATTTATATAAGCTTTGATCTCGCCAGGATCGGCCTGCACCGGATTGATGGGCATTCCCACCTTAGCTTTGATATCTTCAAGCAACTCTTCCTCGGTCGGGTCTGCCATAGCTAGCACCAGTTCATCATTAACTATCGCTATGGGCATGATATTCGCTTCCCTGGCCTTCTCGGCTGAGATGAGATTCAATGCGCGCTGCTCCACTTTGTATTCGCCCAGTGAAACAAAGGATGTCTCCTGCTGCATACTGGTAATGAGCCCCAGTTCATCCGCGGTTATCAAGCCTTCCTCAGAAAGGAGTTGCTCGATATTCTTATGGCTCTCCTCTCGCTTTGACAGAAGTTCCTCATACTTCTCGGCAGTTACTATCTCAGCTTCCTGTAATAGCTTGCCAAGTTCTCTTTCACCAATTTTGGCCATTGCGACTATCCTTCTATCTTTAATCCTTCAGGTTATTGGGGATATCCCATCGACCCGTTTGGAGCCACCTTTCCGATGATTCCTCTATTTCTTTTTACCCTTTTTCTTGCTCCCTGAATCTATAATCTCATCGAGGTCATCAGCTTTCGTCTTCTTCACGGGGGCTTTCGGCGCGCGAGGTATATTGCCCTGCATATCATCTATTTCGGAATCCATTAGAACATCAGGTATATTTAGTGGAAAAAGAACCTTCCATCGGTGGGGTCATGGCTCAACTGGATAAGACCTTCCCCACGATGGATTGCGCTATCTGAATACTCGGCCCCAAAATGATGGATGCCGGTCGGCATCCCAGGATTAAACTGCTGACCTTGAGCGAGGTCGAAGAGGTCAACGGTTATGTTGGCAACTTCAAAGTAAAAGTGCGCAAAAAGGCAAGATACGTCAATGAGAAAGAATGCACTGCCTGTAACGATTGCGCTGAAGTTTGCCCGGTAACCTGTCCGGATGAATATCAGGCTGGACTCGGCACCAGAAAGGCTATTTATATCCCCTTCGCTCAGGCGGTGCCATCGGCTTATGTGATAAACCCGGAAAATTGTCTGGGAAGTAATCCGATTGCCTGCGGTAAATGTGCCGAAGCCTGCGAGAAAAAATGCATCGATTTCGATATGCAGGATGAGATAATCGAGCTCGATGTTGGAACCATCATCGTGGCTACCGGTATGGATGTGTATGATCCCACGGAGATGGATGAATACGGTTATACCCGGTTTGATAATGTGGTCACCAGCCTGGAATTTGAGCGTCTGATCTGTGCTGATGGCCCGGCGGAAGGCCACCTCGTGCGGCCCGGCGATCGCAAAACGCCCCGGCGCATCGGATTTATCCAGTGTGTCGGGTCTCGAATGGAGAATCGGGGGAATCCCTACTGCTCCAATATTTGCTGCATGAATACAGTGAAGGATAGCCTGCTCCTCAAGGAGCACTATCCCGATACCGAAATATTCGTGTTCTATATAGATATGCGGGCCTTCGGCAAGGGATTCGAAGCTATGCTGAAACGCAGCCACGAGGTTGGAGTGAATTATATCCGCGGCCTGCCCGGCAGTGTCATGGAAGACCCAAAAACCGGCAACCTGATCGTGGATGTGGAGAACACCACCGCCGGAAGGCTGGAGCAATATAATCTCGATCTGCTGATTCTCGCTGTAGGACTGGTGCCGCGCGCCGAAGGGGAGCATCTTCGCCAGATATTGAACCTTTCCAAGACAAGCGACGGATTCCTGATGGAAGCCCATCCCAAATTAAGGCCTGTCGATGCCCCTACTCCGGGGGTTTTTCTCGCCGGGTGCGTGGAATCGCCCAAGGATGTTAAGGACAGCGTTACTCAGGCCAGTGCGGCCGCTTCCCGGGCTTCCGTTATTCTCAATTCCGATAAACTTACCGTAGAAGCCATCACCGCAGTGGTCGATAAGGAAAAATGCACCGCCTGCGGAGTCTGTGCCCGCGTGTGCCCTTACGGAGCCATCAAATTTGATAAGGAAGCAAAAGCCCCGGCGGAAGTGATCGAGGCCATGTGCGCCGGTTGCGGCGTCTGTGCCGCCGAGTGCCAGTTCGATGCTATCAGCATCCGTCATTTCAGTGATGAAGCCCTGATGGCGCAAACTGAATCCGCGGTGGCGGAAAGAGCCGACGAAAGAATAGTTGTCTTTGCCTGCAACTGGTGTTCCTATGCCGGTGGAGACGGGGCAGGCACATCACGCCTGCAATATCCGCCCAATTCCCGCATCATCCGGACCATGTGCAGCGGGCGAGTTGATGAGAAGTTCATTCTGCGGGCATTCGAACTGGGAGCAGCGATGGTGCTGGTTTCCGGCTGCCATTTTTCTGATTGCCACTACATCGATGCCAATCGGTGGGCCCAGCGCCGGGTGGATAAATTATGGAACAAGATGGAGAAGCTGGGAATACGTCCGGAGCGGTTGCAACTGGAATGGATCAGCGCGGCCGAAGGGCAGAAGTTTGCCAGTGTGATGCGCGAGATCGAAGGCATGCGCCGGAAAGTCACTGCTGAAGAGATTGAACATACGAAAAAAGTGCTCAAAGAGGATCGGGAGAAGAGGGCTAAAAAGGAAAAGAAAAAGTAGCTGGGGAACCTCTGATTAAGTAGTGCAGGAAGCATCCTGCCGGGGGTCTGGGGGTATCCCCCAGTTTCGATCTCAGGCTGTCCGAAAATTTAGAAAAAGTGTCATTCTGAGGAATTTATGATGAAGAATCTCCGAGGCTCAGTTTTATAAAGAGATTCTTCATCCGCCCGAGGCGGATTCAGAATGACATACCCGGGAGTTTTCAGACAACCTGAGACAAGAGGGCTGAAAAAGAGTTTCGGACAGACTGTCCGGTGAGCTTGGGAGATGGATTCCGGCTCGGAGGCCGGAATGACATATCATATTGAGTTGTCGGAGTAATAATATAGAGTCAGGAGTCAGAATACCCTTGACATTTCACTGATAACTGACAACCCGGAGAAAACATGCCAGAACAGGATAATTTCAAATGTCTTCGCTGCGGGTACGAGTATTCCCTCCCCAGGCCGGAGAAAAACAAGCTTGAGGAGCGGACATGTCCCAAGTGCCGCAGCAACAGCGTTCGAAAGATGGGGGAGTAATACTTCAGGCTGTCTGAAAAGAGGTGCAGGATTCTTCCTGCCGGGGGTTTTGGGGGTGTCCCCCAATATAACCTTCCCCCATGATTGGGGGATTGAGGGGGTTGAAAAAGAGTTTTTAGACAGCCTGATTGAGGTGAGGGTGAATATCTCATTTGGTCGCTCTCATTCACTATGCTGGCAACCATGCTTCGCATTTCCCCCTCACTCTAACTCTCTCCCCCGAGGGGAGAGAGGACTTCATTTCCCCCTTTGGCAAAGGGGGAAATGATCAAAGGTTCCTTAACTAATGGTTAGCCCCCAAATAACAATAAATATAATTTGACAATCGATTCATTTGTGGGTATATTGTAATTACATGAACCACAATTGGAGACGAAAATGACGACTTTAATCAGAATAGGAAATTCGCAGGGTGTCCGTATTCCAAAGGCGATAATCGAGCAAGCACGATTAGAAGACAAGCAATTGGAATTTAAAATAATCGACGACGGACTGTTAATTCAACCGGTTAAGAAGACCAGAGAAGGCTGGAAAGAACAATTTGATAAAGCCCTTAAATCCCAGGATTCAAGCGAAGCAGATCAGGAGTGGTTGGACGCCTCATTGGTAGATGAAGAGGACTGGGAATGGTAAAAAAAAATGTTCATAGATTTGATATTTGGCTGGTTCAACTTGATCCGACACAAGGTTCTGAAATTAAGAAAACAAGGCCTTGTGTTGTTATCTCCCCTGATGAAATGTCTGCACTGAAGACCGCGATTGTTGCTCCAATGACATCCAAAGGATTTAGCTATCCAACCAGAATTCAATATACATTTCAGGGTAAAAAAGGATTGATCCTGCTTGACCAAATGAGAACCGTTGACAAATCCAGGTTAATTCAAAAACTTGGTGTAATTTCTCAAAGCGCGCAGATTAAGACTATCAATTGTTTACAAGAGCTTTTCGCGTATTAAGGGGCTAACCACGGCATTAAGGCGACGGCAAAAAGCCGTTGCCCCTTATTCTGGCGTGTTATCTGTCCTGGAAAAACTGAATGAAACCCTATGGCCAATACAGCAACCGAAGATCCTAAGAACTCGATCAAACTGTATGATGCTGGCGGTGGATACCTGGTCACCCTTGTACTTGGAATTCCTGTTGCTGGTTCTATAGCAGATGGAATCTGGAATTATGTTGTTCTCACCTTAACCCTTCATCCGCTGAAAAAATACTTCAGGATAGAAGAGCCTATCGAAACAAGCGTAGATTCTCAATTGTGGTTTTTACGCCGACGATCAGAAATAACTACAGGTGACAGAATCTTCTATAGTTTTATTATTACTATCGCTGGTATATTGATCGACGCCGTGTATTTCTTTATGGTTTGGAACCCATTCAGTGAGGGAGAAAATGGATCATGGTGGGAAGCTAGAGTTGACATGGGCTTTCAAATTGCACTTATACTGGTACCAATAATCTTACTTGGATTATCTAACTACTACTTGGCATCACGATTTCTCGAACTCAATCACAGGCATTCTCTCATCGTTGCATCGAGCATGGCGTTTTTTACTGCTCCGTGGTTATTACTCTTGGTACCGAGTTTGTCTTGAATAAGAAGTGTACAGATAACGAGCTAATCAACCTGAATCCTCGCCGCTGGCAGATGCGGTGATCTGCACAAAATCCGCCTTTTCCCCTATTTGATCAAATTACGGTTGACTTTTATGTTCTATACGATATATACTAAACCGTAGAATTACTCTATGTAGAATGTCAATACTTATTTATTTATAGTATTCAAGGATCATAAGGCCAAGCTAAGTTAATACATAGTAAATAAAAACTTAACAGCCATAATTTGGCCAAATAAAAGGTGAGATTTGGGAGCGACAGGCTGCGCAGCCTAGCTAAGGAACCTCTGAATAAGTGGTGACTTCGGGGTTTGGGGGGTACAGGGGGTTGATCAGAGTTTCCCTAATTAATCTGGAGGAGGTGGACACTATTTAAGCAAACAGATTTTTTAATTTATCAATACCCCAATCTGGCACATCACGAATAATAAAATGGAGGAATATGTTGTCTATGAAGAGATCCATGCAAATTATCCCCTTAATTGTCATAATTGTGGTACTAATAATTGGAGCCAGTGCACCCGTGGCAGGTGCCACAGAACCATCGAAAGGCGTAGCTAAGGAAAATGCGATTACGGCAGCAAAGCTCTTCACTTGAAAGGTCTTTTGTTCCCCCGCTCTGTAACAAAAGGGCCTCATTGACCGCATCAGCGATGGTATATACACCATGAACCGCTACTCCCGCCGCTTCGTGATAGCCGAAAATCAGATAATCGGCAAGATCGCTTTGCCTGAGTGCCTGTTCCTGCGAGTAAAGCTCAGCAAGGTTCCTGCGGGTGAGCATATCCCCATCGCGGGCTTCAATAATAAAGCCAACCCATAAAACTTCCTGAGTAAAGGTGTCTTCAATGTGATCGGACAGTTTCACTACGTCATTGCCGGTGGGATTGTCGCTGGCAGTTTCTTCCGGGGCCATCATCATCATGGGGAAAAGCAGGGCAACGGTTAACAGGAGAACTATAAGAATAACCCGGCCTGAACGCCTTTCAAGGGTGTTCCCCAGCCAGCCATAAAATCCTTTCCGTTCGCTACGCTCTTCAGCCATTACCAAATCTCATTTACAGGAAAAGTGCCCTTCCAATCTCTTCCAGCCTTTCGAGGCCTTTTATCTCATACGGGAAAAGGGGCAACTCGGTGTTTTTCATAAGCTTGCATCTTTCCCTGATTTGCTTTATATATCCCTGCTGCTGCCCGCTTTTTGTCCGCAGAAAATCGGAGTCTGCTGATTTTATAACATTATTGATGATAACATGGTTGAATTCAAATCCGTGCTGTGAAAATTCTGTGAAAATTCTGTCAAGTTGCTGGACCGCCAGCGCTTCGGGGATCGTCACCAGCGTGAAATCCACTTCTTCCTTGAGAAAGCGCATGTCTTCTGCCGAAAGCTCTGCCCATTCCTCCAGTATTTTCAGAATGGGGCGCTTGCTCAATTTACCCGGTTTGAGCCGCGAATAGATTTTCGGCGCCGTTTTCAGATGGTCGCGCAGCATCTGCGGCATGTTAAGCAGGTGGATCGTCTGGCCGAGGGGCGCGGTGTCCCATACGATTCTGGCATAGGTTCCTTTGCTGACAAGTTCACGAATGTAATCGACCATGAACTCTTCCTGCAATCCCGGCAGGATCGAAGTGATGAAATCAACAAATTCGTCGTATTCGATAGATACCATCGAGGAAAAGACCTCATAAACCTCACGCCCGAATCTTTTATCCCACATTTCCTTGACTTCCCGGGTGCCGAGTTCTGCCAGATAAAGGTTATCCATAACCCTAACCGGTTTTTGCAGGCTGTGAACTTCGAAAATATCGGAGAGTGAAGGGGTGGGATCTGTGGAAATTATGAGAGTTTGGAAGCCTGAAACTGCATAATGCAGGGCAGTGGCCCCGGCGCAGGTGGTCTTTCCCACACCACCCTTGCCACCAAACATAATTACGTGTTTATCAGACAATATTCTTCTCTATTCCTGCACCATCCAGTCGCAGTAGTAACATTTGAGGACCTTCTTCCTGCCTCCGCTTTTGTAGAACTTCGGGGTAGTATACTTCTCATTGTTGGTAACGCATTTTTTATTAAGGCACCTGATATCAGGGGCAACCTTTGCCAGCTTGACAGCCGCCACTGGTGGCACTTGATCTAACTTAGGTTCTTTTACCCCCAGTAATAAAGCGATCAGTGCCATTCTGACCGGAACCCCATACCCCGCCTGCCGGAAATAGGCCGCCCTTTTATCCTGATCAACTTCATAGGCCAGCTCATCAACTCTGGGTAGCGGATGCATAATAACAGCGTCGCTTCTCGACTTTTCCAGCAGTTGCTTATTAATTCGATAACTTTCCGCGCCGGCTGCACTGCTCTCCGGGGTAGCAAACCGTTCCCGTTGAAGTCGGGTAAAATAGAGCACATCCAGGCTCTCCAGCAAAAAATTCATGAAGCCTTCCTGCTGGTTCATCCCGTCGCGGGGATGGCGTATAACCAGCGAGCCGCCTTCAGCAATATCATCCAGTGACCTGTACTCAGTCAGGTTTCCTTTGTAATTTTCGATCATATCCCTCACATGATCCGGCAATTCGAAACCTTCCGGGGCAATACATGTTATCCGTGCCCCGAATCTGGCCAGAGCCACCGCCAGCGAATGCACCGTTCTGCCATGCCGCAAGTCCCCGCACAGGGCCACATTTTTGCCCTTGATACCCCCCGTTTCCTTGCGTATAGTATACAAATCGAGGAGAGTTTGAGTTGGATGCTCATGGGCCCCATCTCCCCCGCTGATAATGGGCACTGAGGAATGTTCCGCAGCCAGCCGGGTAGAACCATCGAGGGGATGGCGCATCACAATGACATCCGCATATCGTTCCAGCACCCTGATTGTATCGGCAATCGTTTCGCCTTTAGCCACAGAAGATGTTACCTGCGCCTCGGCATGACTGACCACGTTTCCTCCCAGCCTGTGCATGGCTGTCTCAAACGAACTGCGGGTACGGGTACTGGCTTCATAAAAAAGGGTATAAAGCTCTTTTCCCTCACAGAGAGTCAAATGCTTCCCCTTTCTAAGATCAGCATCCATCTCTTCAGCCACATCAAGCACGGCTGCTATCTCTTCGTTGGAGAAATCATTGATCGAAATCAAGTGTCGTCCGGTAAGCATCATCTACCCATACCTCCTGCAAAAGAAATTTTTCAGTGAATTATAACCACCTCATCTCTGCCATCAACTTCGCTAAGTCGTACCTGCACCCGTTCATATAACGAAGAGGGAATATTCTTCCCCACGAAATCGGCTTTGATGGGCATCTCGCGATGGCCGCGATCGATCAGTACCGCCAGTTGAATGGAAGCAGGACGCCCCCAGTCAATGAGGGCATCAATAGCTGCGCGAGCACTCCTTCCGGTAAAGAGCACATCGTCAACCAGAATCACTCTGCTATCCGCAATTCGGGGAGGTATATCGCTGGGCTCAATGGTGAGGTTTCCGGGAAGTGATTTGAGATCATCGCGGTAGAGGGTAAAGTCGATGGCCCCAACCGGGATTTCTCTATTTGTGATTTCAGCTATAACAGCAGCAATGCGCTGCGCCAGAGGGATCCCCCTTGTGCGAATTCCAATGGCCATCAGGTGTTCTTCGCCGTTTCGCTCCACTATCTCATGAGCAAGACGAATAATCACTCGGCGGATGTCTTCTTCCGAGAGAACGACGCTCTCAGGCATAAAAAAACCTCCCGCTTTCTCCAAACAGGAGGAAATCCATCATTCGCTCACTTGTCAGCGCCCTTATTACCAATCTACGATTACTCCTTACCGGTCTCTCAGGACTAGTTTAAAGGTTATCTTACCCCCCGATTATATCAGCCTCCCCCTCATTTTCCAATCTCTCGATGGGAAAGCCCTCCAATCCAAGGCAGTACATGAGACACAAAGTTCAGGCTGGGCAGCCGGAACAAGGGCATCGGTGCCGGCACCAGCGAGTCGGTCAGGGGCGATCCATCCTTACAGGTATACCCTGATTGAACAGATAATTTTTTACCTGCCGAATGGAAAATGTACTATAGTGAAACAGGCTGGCCGCCAGAACAGCATCCGCCTTGCCCTCGATAAGAACATCCGAGAAATGCTTAAAAGCACCGGCTCCCCCGCTGGCGATCACCGGCACGCTCACAGACTCAGAAACTGTGCGGGTCAATTCCAGATCGTAGCCATCCTGATGGCCATCACAATCCATACTTGTAAGGAGTATCTCTCCTGCCCCCAGCCGCACCGCTTCACACGCCCATGCGACAGCATCTATTCCCGCTGGTTTTCGCCCGCCATGCGTATAAACCTCCCATCGGGAATTGCGATTCAAAGCAAGAGGACCGTCGCCATCAATTTCAACCTTGCATTCAATCCTCCTGGCATCGATAGCCACCACTATGCACTGATTACCGAATTTAGCCGCTCCCGCGGCAATGATATGCGGGGCAAGTACCGCCGCCGTGTTCAGCGAAACCTTATCCGCCCCGGCCTCCAATATCAGCCGCACATCCTCAACGCTGCGCAGTCCGCCTCCGACAGTTAACGGGATAAACACTTCATCCGAAACTTTTTCAACCAGGTCGATCATGATTTGCCGCGCATCGGATGATGCAGTTATATCAAGAAATACCAGCTCATCCGCCCCCTCCCCATCATAGAATGCCGCCAGTTCGACGGGATCCCCCGCATCCCGCAACTGAACGAAGCTAACGCCCTTAACCACCCTTCCTTCTGTGACATCAAGACAGGGTATAATCCGTTTGGTCAACATGGCAGCTTTACCCCGCTCCCCCAAAAGACTTCATAAAATTGGCCAGTAAACAAAGTCCGATCCGGCCGCTTTTCTCGGGATGAAACTGGGTAGCCACCAGATTATCTCGTATAATCACACTGCAAAATTCAATTCCATAGTCAGTCCGTCCGGCAACGACGGAGCGATCATCCGGATCAACGTAATAACTGTGTACGAAATAGAAATAGCTATCATCCGCAATACCATCGAAAAGAGGATGAGGCATCTGCTGCCTGACTTGATTCCAACCCATTTGAGGAACCTTGAGCCCGGGCGGAAATAGCCTTACCTTCCCCGGAATAATATCCAGACAATCATATCCGCATCAGAGAGTTGAGGGAGAGGCTGGATCAATTGTCGAAAGCTCGCATCCAGATAGAGGCTGATATGGCTGTTGAACGCGCAGAGCAGTTAGACGTCTCAACGATCAAGCGATACGTACAAGACTTGAAAGCGTTGCTTGAAGAAGCCGATGTCACAAGAAGGAAGTCTTTTATTCGGTCATTCATTAAAGAGATTGAAATAAAAGGAAGGCAGGCTATAATTCACTACAACCTGCCTGTACCACCTGGAGAAAAAAGAACTCAAGAAGTCGTTCTGCCTACCATACCCTCTGGTGGAGCTGAGGGGACTCGAACCCCTGACCCCCTGCGTGCAAAGCAGGTGCTCTCCCAGCTGAGCTACAGCCCCTCTGTTTTGTAATATCAATAACCAAAGTATTTTATCCGCGCACCCTCGTATTTGTCAAATACAATCTGAAATCGCCTGCCTTCCCCCAAAAAGGAGCCGGGCAAAATTCCCGAGGGAAATCCCCTTTTTTCATGATATAAATACCCGCCTCATCCCGGATCTTCATTGCAGCCGGCAACGCAAAGAAGGTATAATTCACCAAGATTCGTTTAAATGCCGGCACAGGAGGAAACCCCGTTATGGACCCGATGGGAGATTTGAAAGACCTGATCAGCGGAGGGCTGGTCGAGAGTATCCGCCAGATTGAAGAGGCCTCAGTATTATGGCAGGAAACAGGCGCTCATGCCAACGCTATAAACGAGGCCGGATTCGGGAATCTGTTTGGAAGGCTGCAACCAATTCTGCAAAGATATGCCATTCTTGCTGCCTGCAGGTTGTTCGAGGTTGAAAGTGATAATAAATACCCTCTCAAAAGTATCCCGTCAGCAATTAACCACCTTCGCTGCAATGCGGACTATCTCCAGATTCAAAACAAGGAATTCGTCATAGAAAGACTGGTCAAATTCGGACACGAGAGGAGCGAGTTTGAAGGAATACCCGATCCCTGGATCAACCAGCTTGTGCGCAAGGAATTCGCTGATCGGCTGCCCAAAGCGGATGAGCCGGAGTCGAATGACCTCTCCGGAGCATTGCATAACCTGAAACTTGAGCGCGATAAATTCAGCGCTCACTCCGAATCGGTCCAACGGATCGATAGTCTCAGAAATAACGACCTGAACCTGCTGCTGGGGTTCGCCAGAGATTTCGTGGGAACAATCGGCAAAGGCTATTTGAATATCGATTATGTGTTCGCTGACGGAGATTCCATCTTTCGGATCGATGCCACAAGAACTACCAATGTGCTCAGACAACTGCTCGGCAAGGCGGGAATTCATGATTAGCTACAGGTAAAAATAGCAGGAAGTACAATGAGAAAAATACTCATCATATTAGCGGTGGCGGCAATTGCGGCAGCGATAATTCTGTACGTATACAATTCAGATTCAGATTCACGCCACCTTAAATCTGAGATCGCCGCACTCGAGGAGGAATACGCAGCGCTCAGGTCAGAACTCGATACCGCAAAGAGTGACATGGAAGCTGCCGGCCTGAAGATAGCGGAAATCGAGGAGGAAAACACAGCGCTTCAATCAGAACTCGATTACTTAAAAAGTAACCTTGAAGCTGCCGTCCTGAAGATAGCGGCACTTGAAGATGACCTCAACGATATATTTAATGGCGACCAGTCACAGTTGAGAGACCCGACATGGGCAGAACTTGAGCGATTCGTCAAAACCGATAAAACCGATACGCTGGAATACATCCTCAACGAATTCGATTGCGAAGGATTTACCATCACTCTGCGCGACCACGCCTGGCGGCGCGGTTTCCGATCCGGTTACGTGGCCATCGGGCTGGGCGAAGAAAATAACGGACATGTATTGAACGCTTTTCAAACCACGGACGAAGGGCTTATCTATATCGACAACAGCGAACAGGATACCATCGGCTATATCCAAATCGGGCAGGTTTACGGAACTATTGCCCTTGACGGAGTGAAGGAAACTTACATCGATTGCAGCATGCCCCCCGATCAGTTCTGGAAACCGATCACCTATTCCCATTACACGGGGAACCTTTTCTCCTACGATTACTATGAGAACTATGCCAGCCGTGACGAATTCTACACCCGGAGTACGGTTGCCTATAACGAGGAGGTAGCCGATTACAACTCAGCGGCAAACTCATTCAATCAGGGCGGCAATGCATATTCCCATTCAGAACTGGAGGCATGGAGTGACCGGCTCGATAGCTGGTCGGCGAATCTGGATAAACTGGTTGAAGACCTGGGATCGGTGCGAATTGAGCCAATGGGAACAGTGAGAAATATAGAAATTTACTGGAATTGATATCCGGATAGAGAAATCCAATATAGTTATCGTTT
Organism: Dehalococcoidia bacterium; assembly: GCA_041300025.1. Classification (GTDB taxonomy): domain Bacteria; phylum Chloroflexota; class Dehalococcoidia; order SZUA-161; family SpSt-899; genus JBGLNL01. The sequence goes on from JBGLNL010000001.1 coordinate 1,278,208, forward strand.
TTTCGATGGGCCGGGCACAAAGGCGTAAAGCAGACTGGGCAGAATAAAAAGAGCCATGAACAGCGAAAGCGCTATCATCATGGCCGTTATCACTCCGAAGGTGGAAAACATCGGCATAGGAGCAAAGGCGATCACCGCAAAGCCCAGTACAGTGGTCAATGCCGTGCAGAACAAAGCTAATCCGGTGTTTTGAGCGGTTTTGAGTATCGCCGCGCTTTTATCAAGTCCGCTAGCCAGTTCCGCCCGGAAACGCTCGGTAAAGTAAATGGAGAAATCAATGCCCACGCCGATGGAAATGGCGGCAATCGTAGCGGTAAGCATGTTCAACGAGTAATCAGCCAGATACATGAATCCATAAAGCCATGTTGCCACCAGAAGCACCGGGATGATTGTCAGCACGGCATATCGGATGGATCTGAAAATGACCAGCAGTACCAGCAGAACCGCCGCAACTGCGATGATAAGCGAATTGGTCAGCGCATCACTGACCGCATCGAACTGTGCCACTCTGACATTTCCGGACCCGGTCAATCCATATTTCCTGATACTTTGCACGCCATCCACAGCAAGGGACAGGTCTTCTTCGAGTAATTCTGCCGAGAACCGCACAACAGATTGCTCTCGCGTACCCGGCACGCCAACCAGTATCATAGCGGCATAATCGCCGGAATCCAGCTTCACAAATTCCTCGGCAATCTGGCCCGGCCTGTAGCGGAGTGTATTTTCGTCCTGAGGCAGGCCATTGGGAATCACGTAATCATAAACCGCCTGCAATTGCCCGGCAGTATCCGGCAGAAGGTCGCCATCCAAATCAGTGATTTCAACGCCGGTCGCCTCCTCAATTACGGTCTGCGCATATTCGTTGTCGATCAGGGCTTCAAGCAAATCAAGCACCAGCACATCTACATTGGGTTCGCCGGTGATCGGGTCTTTGCCCACATATAATTCTTCATCGGGTCTGTTCATCTGGGCAATTGTATTTTTGATCGCCCCAAGTGCCTCGTGATCCGCCAGATCGCCTTCAAAATAAAGGAGCGAAGGCTCACCCCCTTTATCAGCTCCATGAACATCCCATTTATCAAGGCTCACCACAAAATCGGATTCCGGCTTCAGGGCATCCTCCGCATCCATTTTGGTTTCCACATTCGTCCATCCCCACGCCGCAAATCCGGTTATTAAGATAGCCACCGGCAAAACGATCTTCCATCTATGCGCAGTTCCGTAAATAGCATTTCCCAACCACCTGATACGAAATTCATTCCCCGTAATAAATACTGCCAGCCGCCCTTTCGATCTCCACAAACACCATCGCATGTTAACTGCCGGAACAAACAACCCCAGTAGAATGAAGGAGGCAAAAATAGCAATGGAAGCTGCCACGGCGAAACCGAACACGGATTCGATACCTGACGAAGCATTGGAAATGAAAGCCACCACAGTAGTCAGCATGGCCAGCACCAAAGCCCGCCCGACACGATAAGTTGAGGTTCCCAGCGCGTTGCGCGGATCGAGTCCACCAGCACGCACCTCTCGATAACGGAACAGCGCCTGAATTGCATAATCGACACCGAGAACCACAATCGCCACTGGTAATATTATGTCAACTACAAGGCTGCTTTTCAGCCCTATCAAATTAGAAAAACCTTTAAGCCATACTATCAGCATGCCAAGTCCAAAGATGGTAATCAGCATAATCGGCAGTGAACGGAAAATTATAAGGAGAAGAATAGCCATTAGTATCAGGGCAGCCACAAGCATCACAACACCGATTTCGCTCTCATCCTCAATCTCATGATTCAAATCGATGGCAATGCCCCACGTCTGATTTTCGACTTCACTACCTCGCATGATCTCCTGAACTTCCAGGGCAAATTTCTCTCGCGCATAAATCTTCTCATCAAGGCTGGCATCTTCAAGAGTCGTGCATTTTGAGAGATAAGCCTTCAACACCATTTCATCGTGACAAAGTACAGAGACGATCAGTGCCGGAGAGGACAACCCACTCTCCGCACTATGTTCATGCTCGGCAGAAAGGCTCTCATGAAACTGTTCGGCGGCAGGGATATCCATGATATACTTGATAACTTCCTTGATCTGCGTATCGGTAACATCTTCACTTGAAAGGTCTTTTGTTCCCCCGCTCTGTAACAAAAGGGCCTCATTGACCGCATCAGCGATGGTATATACACCATAAACTGGAAGGGGGCTCTGTAAAAAGAGGTGCTTGATCTGGCTGCCCGTTATGGTGGGCAGCAGTTAACGGTTGTGGTGGGCGATACTCAAATAAAAAAAGAGGAAGAAGATGCTGCGATTTCTGACAGCGGGAGAGTCCCATGGGAAGGGGCTGGTGGCCGTTCTGGAGATGATCCCAGCCGGGATATCCCTTAGCGAAGATTATATAGCTGTTGACTTGAAGCGCCGTCAGGGGGGGTATGGGCGTGGCGGGCGCATGCAGATCGAGCAGGATCGTGCCGAGATCATTTCCGGTGTCCGGCACGGATTCACTACCGGCAGCCCGATTTCCCTGCTCATCCGAAACAGGGACTGGGAAAACTGGCAGGAAGAGATGAGCATCTCAGCGGTTGAAAAGGAGATCGAAAAGGTTACCAAACTGCGCCCCGGTCATGCCGATCTTCCCGGTGTGGTGAAATATAATTTAGATGATATCCGTCCCATTCTGGAGCGGGCCAGCGCCCGGGAAACGGCTGCCAGAGTGGCAATCGGAGCGGTGTGCCGCAGGTTTCTGGAGGAGTTCGGCATTGAAATCCATAGTCACGTTATGGCTATCGGTGGGGTCTATGCCGGTCCGGTTGACTCGATTGACTGGGGAAAGGTGGAAGATTCTCCGGTTCGATGCGCTGATGTAGAAGCTGAAAAAGAAATGATGGCTGCGATTGATGAGGCTAAAGCAGCCGGTGACAGCGTTGGTGGCACGTTTGAGGTAATCGCCACCGGCATTCCCATCGGGCTGGGCAGCCATGTTCAGTGGGATCGCCGGATCGATGGTAAGATAGCTCAGGCGATCATGAGCATTCAGGCAGTCAAGGGAGTTGAAATCGGAGCTGGATTCGCCGTTGCCGATCTCAGAGGTTCGCTGGCCCATGATGAAATAGAGCCGGGGTTCAATCGTCCCACTAACTGGGCCGGCGGGATTGAAGGCGGCATGACCAACGGTCAGCCCATCGTGGTGCAGGCCGCTATTAAACCTATTGCCACCATTCCCGGTGCTCTTTCTTCAATTGATCTTAAAACCGGCAAACCGGCGAAGGCTCATGTGGAGCGGGCGGATGTCTGTGTGGTTCCGGCCGCCGGTGTAATCGCTGAAGCAATGCTGGCTATGGTGTTAGCAGAAGCATTTTTGGAAAAATTCGGTGGTGACCACATCGAAGAAACACTCCGGAATTTCCGGGGGTACACAGAGCATCTCAATGCCCGCTTTTAGAACAGGAGTTGCCAATCTTCCCCTTCATGGAGGCAAAGCTCCCAAGTGGCTTTTCGACCGCATGACCAAGCTTGCCCGCGAAATATGCGTGGTGGTTGTGGAAGATTTTGGCCCTGATGAGATGCTTCGCAAAATATCCGATCCGTACTGGTTCCAGGCTTTTGGTTGTGTGCTGGGTTTTGACTGGCATTCGAGTGGGCTTACGACAACTGCTTGCGGAGCGCTCAAAGAGGGCATCCGGGGCATCGAGAGGGAACTTGGTTTCTTTGTTGCCGGAGGCAAAGGCGGCACTTCCCGGCAGACTCCCAAACAAATCGAAGATCGTGGCGATCTGCTTTCCATTGATCCGGCCAAGCTGGTTTACGCCAGCAGGATGGTAGCCAAAGTGGATAGTTCCGCTCTTCAGGATGGTTACCAGCTTTATCATCATGTTTTTCTCTTTACTTCAAATGGCTCGTGGGCAGTGGTGCAACAGGGGATGAATGAGAAAACATGTTATGCACGCCGGTATCACTGGCTGGGTGAAACTGTGAGGAATTTCGTGTGCGAGCCGCATGCTGCGATTTGCTCCGAGCAGCATGGAGAGGCTTTAAATTTGGTAGCTTCTGAAAGCGAGTCAGCACGAAACGTGATTACTGAAATCTCAGCCGAACAGAAACCGGAAAAGACTATTGATGATCTGAAAAGGATTAAGACCCTGGAACTGCCGCGTCGTCATGAAATCGTGACCCGTGATATTAACCCCGACAGATTGAGCAAGATATTTGTTTCAACTTATGATCGTAGCCCGGGTAATTTTGAGGAGTTGCTTTCGCTCCCCGGTGTTGGTCCCAAAACGATTCGGGCGCTCTCCCTGATTGCGGAGTTGATCTATGATACTGCTCCCAGTTTCTCTGATCCGGCCCGGTTCAGTTTTGCCCATGGTGGCAAGGATGGCATCCCGTATCCCGTTGATCGGCGAACATACGATCAGAGCATCGATCTTTTGCGGAAGGCGGTGGTGAGATCGAGAATTGAAAGCAGTGAAAAGCGGCAGGCTATTAACCGGCTTGACGGTTGGCAATTTGGTGGTTAGAATTCACTTGAGGTTACTTTTTATTGTATGGTGGGTGTAGCTCAATTGGTTAGAGCGTCAGGTTGTGGCCCTGAAGGCCGAGGGTTCGAGTCCCTTCACTCACCCCATGATAAAGTCGAATAGTCTCTAGTACTAAGTCACACAATTTGGTGTAATATGCGTCCCGCTCCCCCATCAGGATAAACACTATTGCCATTATATGACCAGGCATCAGAGGTATTGTTGAGCAGGGCAAGCCGATCTTCCCGACTTCATGCATTTTGGGGGAAATTAGCTTCGAAAATCCAAAAACAGGGCACTACATCTTCTCGATTATGTACGGAGTGCACTGTCGCTTGACTTCTACTATGTCGTAGATCTTCCTCGTGTGTCTGGACATCCTTGAAGGAAGCCCATAACGAATCTTCCTTGTCTTGTCATAGAGAACGCTCGTTTGAACCGCGATCAGGTTCCTCCTGATCTCCTCCGGACTGAGCTTGATGTACTGGAGTTTCACCAGGTATTCCAGATGCCTTACCAGAGAGTATGCGGTAAAAGCAATGGCAATATGTGCCTTCACCCGCCTCGGTTTCCAGTGAAACACCGGCCTCACCTTCAGGTCATGTTTGGTTACCCGGAATGCCTCTTCAACCTGCCAGAGGTTGCCATACTGACTGATGGCTTCCTCATCACTTAACTCGTCAGCATTGGTTATCATACCGTGCAGGCCATCCCATTTACTATCAGCATCCACCTTGCTCTGGTTTATCCCTATCCCCGCATCCCCTTCGATTTCCAGGTATTTCCTGTACCCGCTATTGTTCAGGTATTCCTTGACGTTTTTCTTCCCGGCCAGCTTCTTCTGAAGCTTATCCAAGGCCTTCTCTCTGTCTCTGGCATCCTTCCTGGCTCTTATGGCACTGTAGCTCACAATCAGCTTTCGCCCCCCATAATCAAATCGGGCCACCTTGTACCCATCCCCGGTTGCTACATAATTGTCTTCATTCAGTACCTGCTGTTGCAGCTTAACGGGAAGGTTCCTCAACCGCGCTCCAACGATGTACTCCAGCTTTTCACCTTCCATCTTCCCCAGGTTCTCTTTGCTGAACATTCCCGCATCTGCCACAAATACCACTTTGTCTATCTTGTATTTCCCTTTCAGTTCCTTCAGCGCCGGTATCAAGGTATGCCCCTCGTACATCCCCCCTTCATAGAGGTTGTACCCTATGGGCAACCCTTCTTTGGTGACCATCAGGGCGAGCAAGACCTGAACTTCATTGAATTTCCTGTCTTTGCTGAACCCTTTCCCCCTCAGTTCGTCTTCCTCAAATGCTTCAAAATACAGCGTTGTACAGTCATAGAACACCACATCTATCTTCTCGCCATACAACCTTTTCGTATTCATATAGCTTATCTTCTTCAATCTTTCTATCGCCTTATCATCCAGTTTGTCCATCATGCGATAGACGTTCTCCAGATTCAGGCTGACCCCGAAGTCTTCCTCTAGCATCCGCACACTTGTCCTTTTGCTTGCCGGATTGGCTATCCGGGCCAGAACGATGTTCTCGAACATCCGCACACTGGCCTTGTTTCTTGAGGGGTTCCCGATAGCCCGGTCATATCCCAAATCCTTAAACAGCTTCCCGTAAACATCGTGGATGCCGCTTATGACCCGTTGCTCCTCATCGAGATTCCTGATGTCAAGGAGATAGTCTTCTTCGGTTACCTTCCTGAGTTCCGCCCTGGCATCCAGACTCTTCCGGGCCATTTCTTCAGGGGAAATCAGGAACATCTGCTGCCGGGCTTCAAGTTTGAGCTTGATGGACTCGGCCAGCAACTGGAGCTTCTCCAGTTCATCGTCATCGCAGGCGATCCCGACGTGACGCACTATCTTCTGGGAAACCGAGTTTCCCTTTCTCACGGACTGAACAATCTGGACCGATTTGCGAGGGCTGTTGGGGGTTTGCTTGACTCTGACAAACATGACAATTGAAGATTAGCACACCCGGCAACAAAAAGCAATATCCAAATTGTAACTAGGCACTACTTTGGGGTTTTCGCCTCTCCCGTAGCTGCGAAACGATAGAATCCGGGGGTTTTGTTGGAAGTCAGGAAATGGAATTTCAGGAGCCTTAATCAGAGGTTCCCTAAGATGTACTCCATTTCAAGTCCTTCAAGCTCCTCGATAGTCTTACCGCTGGCCATCCCCCGGTCTGAAATGGCTCAAGAGTACGTCATCCTTATTCAGTTGGTAATGTTCAATTTTTTAGTGCTTTTCACGATCTCGCTCGTGATTGCACAATCGTTACGCTAGATGCCGGAATGCAAAAAAGATTCCTGCTTAAAGAATCGTTTATCATAAGTAAATTAACGTCAGTTCGGGATAACCGCGATTCCCTTTTTGTACACGGATTCCACGGAAAGAAACGGAACTTTTTCCGTTTATCACGGAAAGAATCCGTAAGAATCCGTGTTGTCCGTGTACTGAATTCCCTTATCCCGAATTCAGGTTAAATTAATCTGCCACTCGCTTACCGTAATAAAACTCGCCACATTCCTGGCCATCAAAATCTAACACGCGTGGTAGATATCCCCATTGTTGAAAACCGAGCTTCTCCAACAATTTTCGGCTGGCATCATTTCGATCTATTATGACGGCGATAACATTTTTGATGCCAAGCGATGGACAACCAGCAATAGCATGATTAATCAATGCACTGCCAAGTCCCTGACGCTGATAGGTATTATCTATGTAATAACTTATCTCTGCTGTGAAGCGTAATGCTAACCTTCCGGGGCGATAAACACTCAGACTACACCAACCCACTACCTGACTATCTGCCTCTGCAACAAAAATCGGGTGATTGCCTGGCTCGTGTTCTACAAACCATGTTTTGCGGCTTTCGAAGGTCCATGGGATTGTGTTGGCAGTTGAATGGCGAGTGGGAACAGCCTGGTTGTAAATCGCCACAATTTTAGGCAGATCAGATATCTCTGCTATACGGATATGCACTTCGGGCTTGTTGGCAGGGAGGATATTTTTCATATCTTAATGTAACAAAAATCCTAATCCAACTACGTTTGTTAGTTTACTTATTGACATTTGACCTGGATTATGTCATACTTACATTGTATCATAAAATAAAACAATGTTTCACTGTACGATACAAAACAAGCCTTTTTCTAATCATGAGGAGGAAGGATGTCGGAAACATATAGCTTGATTGACGCAACCATGAAGGTCATCCAGGACCGTCGCAGTATTCGGGATTTTACCGACGAGCCGGTATCAGACCAAGATCTTGATATGATCCTGGAAGCTGCGAGGCAGGCACCTTCAGGAGAAAATGCTCAGCCGTGGCGTTTCATCATCGTCAAGGATGAAGCGATGCGCAAGAAAATGGGGGCTATTGCCGGTGGGGGCAGCGGACGTCGTTTCACAGCTGAATTTGTCACCAAGAAAATGCAGGAACGCTTTGCCAACTTGCAAGATGAAGCAAAAAAACAGGCTGCATTCCAGAAATTGACGTCAGGGCAAGTATCGGCTTTTATGGCAGACGCCCCCATCAATATAGTTGTATGCGGCAAAAAAGATGTTTGGGATATGCCCTATGACACCTCGGCTGCCATTGAGAATATCTTGCTGATGGTCACGGCACTCGGTTTGGGCGCCTGCTGGGTGATAGCACCCTGTATCGATATCCGAGATGAAGAGAGAATTAAGGCTCTCCTGGATATCCCAGAAGGGTATAAGGCAGTCAGCATTCTTTCAGTTGGTCATCCTACCAGATCTCACCGACCCCGGCCTCGCTTGCCGATCAACGAGTTGGTGTTTACGGAGAAATGGGGAGATGCTTACTACAAGGAGCAAGCATGAGCAACAAAACTATCCCTCTGGATTATGTGAATGATTTGATGTACGAGTTGGAAAAAGCCTTTTGGGATGAACGGGGTAAGGGCGCGCGTTTCCGTATGACGACCATAGGTCAGCAATACTTCAACGATAAGGTACTCCCATTGCTAAAATCCAATGAAATCGAACAAATCCTAAATACGATTGGGGATGTTCTAAAAAGCAAGGGGATCGTTGCCAAGCTATCCTACAGCTCAGAAGATCGATTGTTACGTGTCCAGGTTGAGGGTTGCATTCATCGCCAGGTTGAGGAAAGGATGATTGCAAAGGAGATCGAGCCTTTCACCTGCGTACCAGCCAACCTGATCGCATTAGCGATTGAAGAAAAATTAGATATCCCGGTTGAACTTGCCGAAATTAAAGTGTTGGAAGGGAATTGCCAGCTTTTACTGGTCTCGTTTGAAAAGCGGCCCGTGCTCGATTAGGAGGTTTTCATGACCAAGGTATCAACCCTTGCAGAAGCGGTCGCCTCCATTCCCTCTGGGGCACACGTAGCCCTTTCTGGTTTTGCAACAGCGCGATGCGCGATGGCGTTCGCTCATGAGGTGATTCGTCAAGGAATAACGAAACTGACGGTTTCACAATGCGTGGGAGCCATGGATGCAGATATATTGGTCGGTGCGGGAGCCGTAGAACGCATTGTTTATGGGGGTGGTTCGCGGGGTCGTTCAGGTCAGCATTTTTGTTTGAACCGGGCGATTGAACAGGGAGACCTGATAACGGAAGAGTTCAGCAGCCTTTCAATGACCTTTCGATATCTGGCCGGTTCTCTCGGGTTACCCTTTATACCGATTCGATCCCTGAACGGTTCGGATATCCTCAAGCGGTTGGAGGAGAAAACTTCACCCCTGGTCGGCAGATTGCAGGATCCGTTTACCGGTGAAGACTGGCTGGTGCTCAAGCCGCTTGTTCCGGATGTGTCAGTTGTGCAGATTCAAGTTGCGGATGAAGAAGGGAATGCCTGGATTTTGGGACCACGCTGGGATAACGAGGAGCAGTCCAAAGCGAGCAAACGAACGATCGTCATTACCGAACAGCTTGTTTCCACGGAAACGATCCGTCGCTACCCCGAACGGACACTGATCCACGGGTTCAGGGTCTCGCATGTGGTTCATTTGCCTTTCTCGGCACATCCCAGTTCCGTATATGGCGTTTATGATTTTGACAAGGAACATATCAAAATATATGCGCAGGCTTCCAAAACGCCACAAGGACTTCAGGAATACCTGGATAAGTACGTCTATGGTGTGAAAGACCATTGGGAATATCTGGAACAAATAGGTGGCATGAAATATCTCGATGAACTGCGCGCAGATCCCATCCTGGGGTATTGAAAGGTAAGGAGAGCATAAATGGCAACAGACCTTGAATATACCTCTTTCGAATTGATGGCTGTCGCAGGGGCACGAGAACTGAAAGACGGCGAAATTGTTGGTGTTGGGCTTGGTCTTCCAGTGGTTGCATCGTTCCTTGCTAAGCGAACACATGCTCCTAATTTAACGATTCTTTTTGAGCTAGGCGTGGTTGATCCAGAGCCTCTTACGGTTGCCGTTCATGGCCTATCGGATCCAAGACTATGGTATCGGGCCAAAATCCACTCCAGCTTTGCCGATATGCTGGGTTCCGTGTTACATAAGGGCTTGATCGATGTGGGCTTTTTAGGAGCCTTGGAAGTTGATATGTATGGTAATTTGAACACCACCCTACTTGGCGATCCGAAAGGCAAATTTCGACGCTTTACGGGGAGTGGAGGCGGTAATGATCTTGCTTCCAACGCTCGCCGAACAGTCATTACCATTCGGCATGAGGCCCGAAAGCTTAATGAGGCCGTGACCTTCATTACCAGCCCTGGTTATTTGCGTGGTGGCGATGAGCGTGAAAAACTGGGACTGAGGGGCGGTCCAAGCCGGGTCATTACGGATAAGGCAATATTTGGCTTTGATCCACAAAGCAAAAAGATGCGGTTGGAATCAATTCATCCGAATACAACTCTTGAAGATGTCCTGTCCAATATGAGTTTCCAACCGATCATTCCGGACGATGTGCCTGTTACCGTTCCCCCAACAGCGGAAGAAGTCCGACTGATCCGTGAAGAGATCGACCCTGAAAAGGCGTATGCTGGAAGTTAGTTCCAGTGGATTTATAAGTATAGGAGTAGAACTATGCCATACGTAGTTACTGATGCGTGTATCCTGTGTGGAGCTTGTGTTGCTGGCTGTGAAAGTGATGCCATCACCGAAGGCGAGACCCAGGCCCACATCGATGTCAAAATTTGTGTTGAATGTGGCACCTGTGAACGAAATTGCCCTTCTGAAGCGATTGTTTATATGGAAGAAAGCGAATACGAAGCCTTTCTGGCTTCAAAGGGTGCAAAGGAGACTACATCCTCCTGATTATGGATAGTATCCAGCAACCAATATACCCCTCTTTCGAAAACGAGAGAGGGGTTTTGAGAAATTAATGAATATTCTACTTCTTGTAGTTGGGGTCTCCTCAGGACTTTCACACAGCCTTTATTCTGCTATTTCAAAGTCGCTTCTCAATCATCGAATTGGAGAACCATTTCTTTTCTTTCTGTATATCAGTGTTCTTCAAGCTGTTACAACTCCAATACTCTGGCTCTTTGTTAAACCGGCTGTTCCACCTATATCAGGCTGGACACCATTGCTATTAGCCGGCTTAACCGGTGTTATCGCATTCTTGTTTCTTTATACAGCTTTGTCCAGTGGTGATGCGTCCAGTGTGATGCCAATTATGGGTAGTAAGGTTATTTTTGCGGGTTTCCTTGCCATATTCATGTTGAATATGGGATGACGATGTCTCAAGAGCGCACTTCGCGGATGCCGAAACGTATGTCCGTGCAGTGGCAGATGGAAACCTTCACCGAGACAACATACGCACGGAACCATTCACGGAAGCTTTGCTGCGGCGACTACGAAACACCAAATAACACAAGGAAGAGGAAAAATGATCGACTCCAACCGAATTCAGCAAATCTCCGACCAGCTTGAAATCCAGAACATCCTTACTCTCTATTGCACTTCACTGGATTCCAAACAATACGACGGGCTCGATTCCGTCTTTGCCCCGGATGCTACTATCGATTACACCTCAGCCGGGGGAGTCAAAGGGATTTTCCCGGAAGTTAAAGCATGGCTGGAGAAAGCGCTTGCCCTTTTCCCGGTGACCCAGCATATAGTGGCCAACTTCAATATTCACATTCGGGGAGATAAAGCCACCTCTCGATGTGCGTTCTACAATCCGATGGTCATGGGATTTTCTGCCGGGAAGCCGCAGACGTTCTTCGTCGGGGGCTATTACAATGATAAGCTCATCCGCACTCCTGAAGGGTGGAGAATCGCCGAGCGCATAGAGGAATCTGCATGGCACTATGGCCAGTTCCCGGAACTCGGTTCGATCCCGAAGGAGTAGTAATGATAGCACGGAAAGATTTATGGGGTTGATAAGAAAAAGCGTAGAGAGAAGAAGTACGGAAAGGATGCCGTCGCTGGAGTTCAGACTTATGGACTGGGGCTTAAGTATGATCGATTTCTTCTACCCGTACGTCGGAAAGCGCATCAGCAGGTTCGGTATCAAAGAAGGCATGACGGTAGTGGATTACGGATGCGGGCCCGGCAGATACACGGTCAAGTTCGCCGCCATAGTGGGGAAAAGAGGGAAAGTCTACGCCGTGGATATCCACGAACTGGCAATTGAAGCCGTCAGCAGGAGGATCAAAAAACAGGGTTTAAAGAATGTCGAGCCGATACTTGCCAAAGGTTACGAGAGTAAAATCCCTGATAATTCAGTAGACTTAGTATGTGCCATCGACATGTTCTTCATAATCAAAAAACCCGCTGAATTTCTGGGAGAACTGAACAGGATCAGCAGGCCCGACGGGATACTGGTGATCGATGATGGTCATCAGCCCCGCGATGTCACCATGCAAAAGATACTTGATTCCGGATACTGGACCATTTTTGAGGAAAGCAGGGACCATTTGAAGTGCCGCCCGGTCAAAGGGTGCTAGCCAAAGGTTACTCAGGAGCATGAAAGGGAATAATCACCATATTAATTTGAATAGTATTGGAGGCAGCAAATATGGATATCGAGGTTTTCGTACTTTGTGACGCGGCAACAAATTATCAGGGAAGGCTGAACATACTGGGCACTTTTGATACTATCTGGGTCAAGCAGATTCCTGTATCCCATCCGCATTGTGCCGTTGCCCTCAGGTTGAGGTTTTCCAGAATTGAAGAAGGAGAGCACAAGGTCAGGATAAATATAATCGACCAGGATGGAAAATCGATTGCGCCCCCGCTGAACGCCAGTGCCAACCTGATCTTCAAGGAAAACTCCGAGAGCACGGTTGCTACCAATCTCATCATGAATATAAATGGTCTGAAGCTTGAGAAATACGGCAACCATGCGGTGGATCTGGCCATAAATGGAAGACAGGAGGCCTCTCTTCCACTCCGGATCAGGCAACTCCCTGAAGCCGTGCAACAACAGCCTGAAGTATGATTTCTGCCGGAGAAGTTACATCCAAGGAACCTGAAGAATAAGTGGTGGCTTCGGGGGTCTGGCCCCCCAGCTTCAAACTCAGGTTGTCTGAAAACTCCCGGGTATGTCATTTATGAATCCGCCTCGTGCGGATGAAGAATCTCTTTATAAAACTGAGCCTCGGAGATTCTTCGTCATAAATTCCTCAGAATGACACTTTTTCTAAATCTTCGGACCTCCTGACGAAAAGGGGGTTCGAAAAAACAGGGGGTTGATCACAAGGTTCCTTAAGGAATCCCTGATTAAGTGGTGACTTCGGGGGTCTGGGGGTGTCCCCCAGCTTCAAATTCTTCCCATGATTGGGGGATACAGGGGGTTGATCACAAGGTTCCTTAATACAAGAGCCGTTCTCTCCTGCCATTGATTTGTGATAGAATACTTTCGTTATGCCTGAAAATATCCTCGTTGGCGCTGCCTGGCCCTATGCCAATGGGCCGCTGCACTTGGGGCACATTGCCGGAGCTTACCTTCCGGCTGATATCTTCGCCCGCTACCATCGCCTCAAAGGAAACAATGTATTGATGGTCTCCGGCAGCGATATGCACGGCACGCCCATCACCATCAGCGCCGAAAAACAGGGAATCACTCCGGAGGAAGTTGCCACTCGCAATCATAACGGATTCCTTGATGCGTGGCAGAAAATGGGAATTTCGTTCGATCTCTTCACTTCCACCCATACCGATAATCACACCAAAGTGGTTCACGATATATTTCTCACTCTGCTGGAGAAAGGTTACCTCTATAAAAACACCACGCCTTCGGCCTATTGCCCGAATTGCAAGCGGGCGCTTCCCGATCGATACATAGTCGGAGAATGCCCTTATTGCCATTTCACACAAGCACGCGGAGACCAGTGCGATGAATGCGGCAAAACGCTCAATCCCGACGAGTTGCTGCATATGAATTGCGCCATCTGTGGTAATACCCCCCAGATCAGGGAATCGGAGCATTTCTTCCTGAAGCTTTCGGCTTTCAGCGATCAGCTTACGGAATGGGTCAGGAAGCAAACGCAATGGAAACCAAGCGTTGCCAACTTTACCATGCGATATATCAAGGAAGGCCTGCAGGATCGGGCAATCACCCGCGACCTCGAATGGGGTATTCCCGTCCCGGTTGATGGATTCGAAAACAAGCGCATCTATGTCTGGTTCGAAGCTGTAATCGGTTACCTTTCAGCCAGCATGGAATGGGCCGGAAACCGCGGCGATGCTCAGGCCTGGCGGCAGTTCTGGGAGGGCGACTCCCGCTCATATTATTTCATCGGTAAGGATAATATCCCGTTCCATACGCTGATCTGGCCGGGGATACTGCTGGGTTACGGTGGTCTCAACCTGCCCTACGGCGTGCCCGCCAACGAATATCTGACGCTCGAGGGACGGAAATACTCCACCAGCCGCAACTGGGCGGTCTGGCTCCCGGACTATCTGGAACGCTACGATCCCGATCCGTTGCGCTATATCCTTTCGGTCAACATGCCGGAAACCGGCGATACCGATTTTTCATGGCGGGAATTTATCCGGCGCAACAATGGCGAACTGGTGGCTACTTACGGCAATCTGGTCAATAGAGTAATCAATATGGCCTATAAGAACTTTGACGGGCATGTTCCCGAAATCGGGGAACTCGATGCTGCCGATAATGAACTGCTCAATTCAGCAAGGACGACGCTGGCAAATGTGGGAAATTCCATCGAAAACTGCCGCTTCAGGGAAGGCATAAAGTCTGCATTTGCGCTGGCTCAGGAAGCCAACAAATACATCGATACGAAAGCTCCGTGGAAAACTATCAAAGAGGACAGGAAAGAGACGGCAAAAACGCTCGGGGTGGCGATTGAAATTATCTCCTGCCTCAAGACAGCGCTCTATCCTTATCTTCCCTTTAGTTCCGAAAAGGTCCATTATCTTCTGGGATGTGAAGGTAACATCAAGGATAATGGCTGGGATTTCAAGTTCCCGTTGACAGGCCAGATTCTGGCCAAGCCGGAACCTCTGTTTACCAAGCTGGATGAAGTTATTGTCGAGCAGGAAACGGCCAGATTAGGTACGTAATAGGGGCAATCCCCTGTGATTGCCCTCATAATTCGTGAAAATCAATATTCAAGGGTATAAGATTTGAAACTGGAAGCAATTCTCTCGCCTGTAGAAAATGATTTACCTCTGGTGGCCTCCAATCTGGAGAAGGTTACCGAATCTGATTTACCCCAGTTTGCTCAAGTGATAAAGCAAGCGGTCGGCGGTGGAGGGAAAGGGGTGCGCCCGGCTCTCACTTTGCTTGCCGGCAAATTCAATAACTTTACCCTGGAATACCTGATTCCCATGGCCTCGGCGGTGGAACTGTTGCACACGGCCAGCCTTGTTCATGATGATACCATCGATAAATCCCCTTTGCGCCGCGGTATGCCGACTCTGTACAGCACACTCGGTGATAACGCCGCCATCATGGCAGGGGATTACCTTTTCGCCAAATCGGCTGAACTGGCAGCCATGCCCGGTAATTTGCGAGTGGTGCGCCTCTTCGCCCGAACCCTCATGGCGCTGGCCAAAGGGGAACTCGAGGAAACACTCTCCCTTTTTGATTGGCATCAGAACCGCAAGGATTATTTCCGGCGAATCGACGGCAAAACCGCCGCCCTCTTTGCCATGGCTGCCGAATCAGGCGCTATCCTGAGCGAAGCTCACGAAAGCCATATACAGGCTCTAAAGAATTATGGCCGCAGCGTGGGGCTGGCATTTCTGCTGGTCAGACCAGGAAGAAGTATTAAAGCATGTCCCCTGTTTCATCAATGCGCGCCTCGCTGCTGCCGGCTTTCCCGTCGCCTGTGAAAATGATGCCCATTCGCTCGTGGCCGAATTAATGGGCCAGTACGCATCCGACCAGAGCGTGACCATTCTGGATATCAACCACAGTATTCCACGGGACTTGCACGAATCGATGGAGGACTACCCCCTCGAGGATTTGGTGGGGCTGTTTCATTGCGGCAATACAGACCCAAAGCGGCTGGTCAATCCCGAGATGAAGCATCAGGTAATTATGAAAAGGCTGATGGAACCGGATACCCCGCCAGATATAACCCGCGGCACGATTGAAGGCCAGATTGCCGCCTCGCCGATGACGATGTTGCAGATTCAGGGAGCCGGCAATGATGTTCATGCATATATCGCCCAGGGAGAGTTCCTGGATGTGGACCCTAAAACTTTCGGGAGCACCGGGACGGCATACATTCCGGGATTCAGAAGGTTTTATCGGCATGTCCTGTTGGGCCGATTTCACCATCATGCAGCTGTTGCCTTCAGCCACTGCGGGGATATCCTCTTTGATGCGATGAAACTACTCGGGATCAAACAGGTCTATAGTCTGAATGATAGATATAATTATGTTGGGGAGAATCCGTTTTGTTGAGTTGTGTTATATAATCCCCCTCAGTCCCCTTTTCCCAAAGGGGGAGAGCAAGTTTCTCTCTTTCGTAAAGGGAGATAAAGAGGGATTTGAATTAAATGAAAAAAACCATAATCCATCTGGTCTGTAACGCCCACATGGATCCGGTCTGGTTGTGGGAATGGGAAGAAGGGGCGGCTGAGGCGCTTTCCACCTTCCGCACCGCAGCCGATTTGTGTGAGGAATTCGAAGGATTTATCTTTAATCATAATGAAGTCGTTCTCTATAAGTGGATCGAGGAATACGACCCCAATCTGTTTAAACGTATACAGCAGTTAGCAGCAGCCGGAAAGTGGCACGTCATGGGCGGCTGGTACCTGCAGCCGGACTGCAACATGACATCCGGCGAGGGCCTCGTTCGCCAGATTCTGACCGGCAGGCAGTATTTTCAAGAGAAGTTCGGGCCCAGCCGAAAGGACATCCGAGATATAAATCGGATAGCCGAAAAAGAGAAGGGCTGGCAAATTCTGCACTCCACGCCGGAGGCACATTTTAAGGATATCAAGCAACACAAAAAGGGGCTGGTGCGCTGGGAAAAGGATTTGAATCCGGAGATGGTGGGGTGTTACACCTCGATGATTCGGGTCAAACAGGGATACCGGGCACTGGAGAATGATCTGACTCACAAGGGAAAGCAAATCCCGATCCAAGCCGAGCGACCCTACAGCAACATCACCATGGACTGGCGCAAAAGGGTTGCCTTTCATGCAAAGCTAGAACCGGGCATGAACCGATTCGATGTCAGATTGACCCGCCTGCCGACTCGGCCGCAAATCGAAAAAAAGGAGGAGGAAGGGTTTATTCGCATTTGTGGAGAGAAAATCGATTGGGCTATTGATACTCAAACCGGGCTCATCGGACATTTCCGGGTCGACGGCCGGGAGATCGTTCGCACCGGCGCTTTCCAAGCTCTGTTAATGCATGATACCCCCGACCCGTGGGGCATGACCACGGATCGATTTGACAAAATCACAGGCCGATTTCAAATTCTCTCGCCACAGAAGAGCGCCGAAGTCTCAGGGGTTTCGGATAAAAGGCAGGAATTGAAAACGGCACCATAATCGAAGTTGACCTGTTAGAGGAAGCGCGGTAACATACACTGAAATCATGAAGGGGAACTCAAAGAGTTAAAGTCCAGTTGGTAAGCAGGATTGAACAATGAGATATATTCTCGGCATCGATATCGGCACCACCGGAGCCAGAGTATTGCTTCTGGCTGATACAGGCGAAGTAATCTCATCGGACAGCTCAGAATATCCCATTTCCATACCCATGCCAAACTGGGCCGAGCAGCATCCCGATGACTGGTGGCAGGCCACTGTTACTGCAACTAAGGCTTGCCTAGACAAAGCTCATGCCAAATCAAACGACTCAATCGAAATTGAGGCTATCGGACTTACCGGCCAAATGCACAGCTCTGTGTTTCTGGACAGTGATGGAAAGGTGCTCCGCCCCGCGATCCTATGGTGTGACCAGCGAACTGAATCCCAATGCGGTCAAATCGTTGATACCGTTGGATTTGACCAGTTGATCTCCTATACATCAAACAGGGCACTTGCCGGTTTTACCGCACCCAAAATACTCTGGCTGCGTGAAAACGAGCCGCAGGTTTATGAGCGGGTCCACAAAGTGCTGCTTGCCAAGGATTATATTCGCTATAAGTTAACAGGCGGATTTGCAACTGAGGTTTCGGATGCCTCCGGGACATTGCTCTTCGATGTGGCCAATCGAAAGTGGTCTCAAGAGATGTTGCTGGCACTTCGGATACCCCGGGAGTGGCTCCCGGATTGTTACGAATCGACCGATATCACCGGATACTTGAGTGAAGAAGCCGCTTCGATCCTGGGCCTGACGGGAGGCATACCCGTAGTCGGCGGGGGCGGCGACCAGGCTGCAGGCGCGGTCGGTAACGGGATTGTCCATGGAGGGCTGGCTTCCTGCGTGCTGGGCACCAGCGGTGTCGTTTTCTGGCATTCCGATGAGCATGTTTACGATCCTGAGGGGCGTCTTCACTCCTTCTGCCATGCCGTGCCGGGCAAATGGCATCTGATGGGTGTTACCCTTTCGGCAGGAGGGTCCCTGCGCTGGTTCCGGGATACGCTGTGCCAGCAGGAGATCAAAGAGGCCGGGCAGCAGGGAATCGATGTCTACGCGGCTGTCATCAACAAAGCTGCCGGTATTGTTCCAGGATCGGAAGGGCTCCTTTTCTTACCCTATCTGTCCGGGGAAAGGACACCCCATGCTAATGCCAAAGCTCGCGGGGCATTTGTGGGACTGTCGTTAAGGCATACCAGGGCCCACATGGCCAGGGCGGTCCTGGAAGGGATCGCCATGAGCCTGAGAGACTGCCTCGAACTGGGAGAGGGAATCGGTCTTGAGCCACAAAGGATAAATCTTTCCGGCGGCGGTGCGCGCAGCGATATGTGGAGCCAGATGATAGCCGATGTTTTCGGGCTCGAACTGATTCGTACAGGTAGCGAAGAAGGGCCCGCCTATGGCGCAGCGATCTTGGCCGCTGTGGGGGCCGGCATCTACAGTTCCGTCGAGGAGGCCTGCGGCAAACTCGTTTTCACCATCGATTCAAAAATGCCCAACCCGGTTGTTAGGGAAATTTACCGCGATCTCTACGATTTATACAAACCACTTTATGCCACGCTGAGAGAGCACTTCGAGCGAGGTGCCGAATTCGTGTTTCAGCATCGAGGCTGATATCTTAAGGTTCTCTTCCGTTTTAGTTCATTTAGAGAGGGAAAGACGATTCAAGAGTTCATCGCCGTACAATAATCTTTTTCATGCCACTCAGGTCAAGCACAATACCGCCCTGGTTGGCAATCACATTCCCGCTGAAGTGGATGCCGGAACTCGAAGGTATGACATGCTGATTCAGTCGATTTACTACCCATTCGAAATGTTTTCGAAGAGACGCGATGGCGTTTCTTTGCGTCCAGTTGTTGATGGTCCCGGATATGAGAGTCCACTAAACGGCTACGCTACCTACATTGATGCCAGTGCAATTCTCGATGACGGGACACTCCATTTCTTCGCCACAAATCGGAGTGAAAGCGAAGATGCCGAAATCCGTGTGAAAGTAGCCGACGCGGTCATTACCTCTATTGAGAGCGCTGAATTACTTTCCGGGTCTGATCCGAAGGCTGCCAATTCATTTGAGAATCCAAACGTCATTATCTCGCAGTCATTTGATGACATGAGTATCACGAATGGGCAGATGATCTGTAAACTTCCATCGCTTTCTTTTACGGCAGTGACAGTCAATCTGGATTGATTTCAAATGCGCTGTATAAAGCGAACAAAATCTTGCCCTTTCGCGGCGGGTTATGCAAGCCATAACAGAGAGGTGTAATGAAAGTGAACCAGATGCGTAACAGGATTTTCGTACTGTATCTCGTTTTAATCATTTTATGCATGATATCAGTTGCTATCTCAGGTTGCAGCGACAAAGAAACTGCAACGCCAATTCCCACAGTTGTTACTGCGCCAGAAGAAGTTTTTAACGAAACCCTCTGGAATCATCCGCCGATGGATAACCGCCCTTACGTTCGCTGGTGGTGGCCCGGTGGGGATGTGCAGGAAGAACAATTAAAATCAGATCTGGAGCTTCTTAAAGAATCCGGATTCGGGGGAGTCGAAATACAACCGTTTTTACTTGGCCTGACTCCTGAAGAAATCGAAAATAACCCCAATATCCGCACCGTCGGCACGCCGGAATTCTTTGAGAAAGTACGCATTGCTTCTGAGGACTGGTTGACGAATTGCATTATTCAAAGGTTGATGAAAAAGGGGCGATCAGGCATCATGCTACAGCCCTGCAGGATGCATTTGAAGCCGGCAAAAGACTTGTTGAAGATTAGTGCGTGGAATAAAAGCGGATCTCTAAGGGTGAAATTCCAGGCGGCCGGTCCCAAGTATTGAAATAATAAATGAAAGGATATGCGAAATGGCAGTAAAGAAAAAAGGCGAGAAGTACAAGTGCCTGATCTGCGGGAATGAAGTGGAAGTGACCAGGGCCGGTGGTGGAACGCTGGTCTGCTGCGGACAGAATATGAAGCTGATTAAAGAGTAGGGCAGCTGAGATATCCAGTAGAAAGGCAGGTACAGGGTGTATCCTGTTTCTTCCTTAAAGAGAGCGTATCTTGTGCAAAATGAACGGGCATCAACCATGAAAAAAGTCGATATTCCTATCAGTGGGATGCATTGCGCGGCTTGTGTGCGCAATGTTGAAAAGGCACTTCAGAAAGTTGAAGGTGTATTATCTGCTAATGTCAATTTCGCCACTGAACGGGCGACCGTGGAGTATTTGCCCGGTAAAGTCGATTTGGCAGCGATCAAACTTGCGATTGAAAATGCCGGATATGTTCCGATGGATATATCGGACGCAGGTGATGAGGCGGATATCGAGAAGGAGGCGCGGGATACTGAATATTCCCGGCTGAAACGAAGGGTCATCTTCAGTGCGATTCTGGCGGCTCTTATTATGATCGGCAGCATGCACGAGAAGATTCCGTTATTGCGGGAGGTATCCGACGACAGTATGTTCTATGCCCTGTTTGGATTAGCGATTCCTGTCTATTTCGGGGCAGGGTTTCAGTTCCATCAGGGATTCATAGCGTCGCTAAAGCGCAGAACCGCCGATATGAATACACTCATCTCAGTAGGCACGACGGCGGCCTTTGGCTACAGCGTGGTGGTCACTTTCTTCCCCGGCTTGCTCGGTAAGCCGGAAGAATCCCAACATGTCTATTACGATACCACTGCGATGATTATCACCCTGATTCTGTTCGGAAGGTTGCTGGAAGCCAGGGCGAAGGGGCGGGCATCGGATTCGATTCGTAAACTCATGGGACTTCGACCTGCTACCGCGCGCATCGTTCGGGACGGAATCGAAACAGATGTGCCTGTTGAGCAAGTTCAGACCGGGGACATTTTGATCGTTCGCCCGGGAGAGAGAATCCCGGTGGATGGTGTTGTTCAGGAGGGTTACTCAGCAGTGGATGAATCGATGATCAGCGGTGAAGGTATCCCTGTAGAGAAACAGGCCGGTGACGAGGTAATCGGGGCCACTATCAACAAAACGGGAAGCTTTCGCTTTCAGGCGACGAAGGTTGGCAAAGAAACAGTGCTGTCTCAAATCATCCGGATAGTCCGGGAGGCACAGGGGTCAAAGGCTCCTATTCAACGGCTGGCCGACAAGGTAGCGGGCATCTTTGTCCCGGCTGTACTGATTGTCGCCGCAACTGCATTGGCAGTATGGTTTCTGGTGACCAGTGAGGGATTTGCTTTCTCATTGTTGATATCCGTTGCGGTTCTGATTATCGCCTGCCCATGCGCACTCGGCTTGGCGACGCCAACAGCGATCATGGTTGGTACGGGCCGGGCGGCGGAGATGGGTGTGCTGGTCAAAGACGGTAAAAGCCTGGAAACTTTGCGCAAGGTCGATACCATCGTTCTTGATAAGACAGGCACTCTGACGCAGGGTAAACCGGTTGTGACGGATGTGTTCTCTGTTAACGGGATGAGTGAGGATTCTATCCTTGGATTGGCCGCTTCCATCGAGAATCATTCGGAGCATCCTCTGGGCGAAGCCATCATGAACCGTGCAACAGAGAAGGGATTGATGCTGCAGGAAATACGCGGATTTGAAGCGTTGCCCGGGAAGGGGATTCAGTCCGTAGTGGATAACCGGCTGGTTCTTCTCGGAAATGTTCAATTGATGAACGAAACCGGCATTTCCTTAAACGCAGTGGAATCGGAGTTGGAAAGGTTTTCGGGGCAGGGAAAGACGGCGATGGTGCTGGCCGTCGATGGGAAAGCAGCCGGTGTGGTAGCCGTTACTGATGTTCTGAAGGATACCTCGGCCGACGCGGTCCGGCAGATGCAGGCGATGGGGTTTGACGTGATTATGCTAAGTGGTGATAACCGAAGAGCGGCTGAAGCGGTTGCCGCTATGGCGGGCATCGAGCGAGTGATCGCCCAGGTATTGCCGGATGAGAAGGCTGACGAGATCAGCCGATTGCAGGCGGGGGGAAGAGTGGTCGCGATGGTAGGAGATGGGATTAATGATGCGCCGGCTCTGGCGCAAGCCGACATCGGTATTGCCATCGGTACGGGCACTGACGTTGCCATGGAGACATCGGACATTACCCTGATTCGGGATGATCTTCACGGCGTGGTTGCTGCCATGCAGATGAGTAAACAGACCATGCGGACCATTAAGCAGAATCTTTTCTGGGCGTTTTTCTACAATTCACTCGGCATTCCAATTGCAGCCGGAATACTCTATCCGTTGTGGGGAGTTCTTTTGAATCCAATGTACGCCGCGGCTGCCATGGCGCTGAGTTCTGTATCGGTTGTATCCAATTCATTACGGCTCAGGAAATTCCGTCCGGCTGTGATTTAGCTTGTAATTGAAATCAGGAGGCAGGAAATGACAAAGTGGATATGCTCGGAATGTGGTTATCAGATGGATGCCCCGTCACCGCCGGCACATTGCCCCAGTTGTGACAGGAACTGTGCTTTTGTGGATGTTACGTGTTACATCCCGGAATGCGGGGGTGAAGCGAACATCAATCCGCAGGTGGCGGATGTGGTTCGAAAACAGCAGGAGCCAAAGTTCAAGTAGAAGGAGTGCCTGTGGAGAAACGGTATTTCACGATAAATACAGCAAATTATTACTAATGATATAGTAGAATTAATTTTGTCCAACCTTTATTGTGGCGGTGATCAAGGAGAGATTAATGACGGAAGAACTGGAAGTTAATGGATGCGGTGGGGGGTGTGGGGTGGATATCACCGAAGAGGGCATTGACCCTGAAACCATGCGCAAGATTGCCCAGCATCCCTGTTTCAACAAGGAAGCTTCGCACCTGTTCGGGCGCATTCATCTGGCGGTGGCTCCTGAATGTAATGTGCAGTGCAACTTCTGCCTGCGGGAATTCGATTGTGTCAACGAGAGCCGTCCCGGTGTTACCAGCCAGGTGCTCACCCCTGTTGAAGCGCTGGATCGGGTGAAGCAGGTTGTGGCTAAATTTGATAACATCAGAACCATTGCGGTTGCCGGGCCGGGAGAACCGTTATATAATAACGAAACATTCGAGACATTTAGGCTGGTCAGGGATGCTTTCTCTGATCTCCATCTCTGCGTTAGCTCCAACGGTTTGCTCATGCCGGAGAAGGTGGAAATCCTGCATGAACTTGGTGTGGATACGGTTACGGTAACCATGAGTGCTGTGGACCCAAGGATCGGGGCCCAGATATATTCCTGGGTTTACTATGAGGGCCGGTACTATCGCGATCTGGAGGGAGCTGAATTGATACTTTCCCAGCAGATCAAAGGGATAAAGATGGCGGTAGAAAGGGATATGCTGGTCAAGGTCAACTCAGTTATGATTCCTACCGTCAATGATCGGCACATGACCGAGATCGCCAGAAAGGCACAGGAACTGGGGGCCTTTATGCAAAACATCATGCCGTTGATTCCCCAGTACAAGTTTGCTCACCTTAAGCCGCCAACGGCCGAGCAGCGCAAGAAGGTACAGGATGCTTCGGCTCAGTACGTCCGCCAGATGCGTCACTGCCGCCAGTGCCGGGCCGATGCCATCGGTCTTCTGGGACAGGATCTTCCAACTGCGCTTTTTGAGCCGAAGAAGATCGAAAAAACTTTGCCTGAAAAGGAAACTTTCAGGGTGGCGGTTACCAGTTCTACCCGCGATGGATTGGTGGACCTGCACTTCGGCAACGCCCCCCGTTTTCTGATTTATGAGGTCAAGGGCAACGTATTCCAGTTGGTGGAAACAAGGGATGTGGAACTCAAGGACGGGAAGTCGGATCTGGCTAAGGCTATCGATTTGATATCCGATTGCAAATACGTCATCACCCGCCGGGCCGGGCCTCACGCGGTTCAGGAACTGAAAAAAGCGGGGATTGAACTTATCGAAGATTACAGCTCCATCGATGTTGCTATGAACAAACTGGTCAAATAAAGGGAACATCTGAATAAGTGGTGACTTCGGGGGTCTGGGGGTGTCCCCCCAGCTTCGATCTTTCCCCAAGATTGGGGGATACAGGGGGTTGATCAGAGTTTCCTTAAGTAAATAAAATTTTTAAGGGGGAAGAGATGGAACTAAAGGGAAGCAAAACAGAAAAACACCTGATGGCGGCATTTGCCGGCGAATCTCAGGCAAGGAACCGGTACAATTTTCACGTCAAATATGGCCCATTAATTATTGACATTCGGTTCAAACTTGGTGTACAATTTTTAGCGGTTTGCAGGGTAAATAGCAAGATTAGTGACAAAATAGGCAGCAAACTCGCCTGTTTTCTTGACGATTTGTTCTCTAGAAACCATCATTTTTACTCAGATTAGAATCAATAAATAAAAAATCAGGAGGTATCAAGCGATGGGAATTCTGGATGGTAAGGTAGCAGTAATAACCGGTTCAGGGAGAGGCTTGGGAAGGAGCCATGCCCTGGCGATGGCCAGAGAGGGCGCCAAAATCGTAGTCAACGATGTCGGCGTTGAGTGGGATGGCACCGGACAGGCCACTGGCCCGGCCGCGGAAACGGTAAAGGATATCAAGGCTCTGGGTAGTGATGCGGTGGCCTCCTATGATAGTGTAGCTTCTTTCCAGGGTGCCAAAAAAATAATTGATAAAGCAATTAACACTTTTGGCAAACTTGATATTCTGGTAAACAATGCTGGTTTCCTGCGGGATCGAATGACCTTCAAAATGACGGAGGAAGAATGGGACCCTGTTATAGAGGTTCACTTAAAGGGAACCTTTAACACTGCCCGATGGTTCACGGCCTATATCAGGGATCAAGTCAAGGACGGTAAAAAAATTAACGGGCGCATAATAAATACCGTTTCACATGCGGGGATTATCGGAAGCCCAGGGCAGCCAAATTATTCGGCGGCCAAAGCTGGTATCGCCTGTCTGACTATTACATGGGCCCGCGAGATGGAAAAATACGGTATGACTTCCAATGCTATTTGTCCTATGGCCCGGACCCGGATGACAACCGCCACCGACGCCGTAAGCGGCATGTTTGCCGAGGTGGAAGCAGGTAAATTCGATGAGATGGCCCCTGAAAACGTTTCTCCTCTCGTTGTCTATCTGGCCAGCGACATAGCGCAGGATATAACCGGTCATGTTTTCTCCATAAGGGGCGGGAGAATGGAACTCTTCCAGTCATGGCAGCTTGCCAAGTCAATTGATATTGGCAAGAGGTGGGAAGTCCCGGAAATTGGCAAGAGAATACGTGAACTCGGGGACCTTGGCATGCCGGCGATTGTTTTCTAAGGTAACTGGGGACATACAGAACTAAAAAGGCCCTTGCAAACGCAAGGGCCTTTTCTTTAAATTCCCAAAAGCTTCTATTACTTTTTCTTCGACTTGGTATCTGCTGCGCCAAGCAATTGCACGTTAGCCTGGAAAGTACCGGGCACGCCTCCCTGGCATTGTATAAGAGCCATATCGACATTCTTCAACTGGCGTGCAGGTTTTTCGGCTTTGCCCTGAATCTGCTTGTAACCCTCGTAGACCATGCGAATTCCGCTGGCTCCAATGGGGTGACCGAAGGATTTCAGCCCGCCATCAGGATTGACTGGGAGTTCCCCATCAAGGAGGTATCTTCCGTCATCTACCGCTTCAGTGCCTTCTCCCTTTTTGCAGATGCCGAGGGATTCGTAAGCAATGAGTTCGGTGATAGTGAAGCAATCGTGCAACTCAACCATCTGGACTTCTTTCGAAAAGTCCTTGACGCCTGTTTGTTTTTTGACCTGCTGACAGGCCACATCGGTCTCGGTCCAGAAAGTGAGGTCCACATCTGATTTGCATTTCCCGTTCCAGGGATTAATGTAGGAAACCGCTACGCCCATTCCCTTGATTAGCACATAATCCTCGCGGAACTTTTTGGCCAGATCAGCCCGGGTAAGAATCGCCGCCGCTGCGCCATCTGTGGTGGGGCAGCAATCGAACAGCCCCAGCGGATAAACTATGGGAGGGGACATCATAACTGCTTCCATGCTCACTTCGCGCTGCAGGTGTGCTTTGGGATGCATAGAGCCGTTATGGTGATTTTTTACCGCAATCTTGGCGAGGGTGCGCTTGCCTTCGAGTGGGTCTATCCCATATTTATGCCAGTACTTTATGGCGGCCATGGCATAAGCTCCGGGACCAGTCAATCTGGTATTGTATACCGGGTGCAGGCTATCGGGTTGTGTGGTTGGAAGCACGTTGAAACCGCAGTCCTTGCATTTTTCAAAGCCTAAAGCAAGGACGACATCATACATCCCGGCAGCGATGGAAAGAGCGGCCATTCTGAGTGCCTCTGAACCTGAGCCGCAGTTATTCTCCACTCTGGTAACTGGCTTCATATCCATCTTTAGCGGCTCGGCCAGACAAGCCGCGGTGACGCCGGTAAAAATAGTGCCTACAAAAGCCGCATCAACTTCATTGGGCCCGATGCCCGCATCCTCATAAGCTTCCCATGCAGCGTCGATAATAACATCGGCATCGCTCTTGGTCCACAATTCTCCAAAACGGGTCAAACCCATGCCAACTATGGCCACTTTATCCTTAATGGTTCCTTCTGCCATCTGTTCTCTTTACCTCCTCTTTAATTCCCCTTAGCCCTTATTTCTTCTTTGGCATCCTGGGGGGCCGAGCTTTCCAATAATAGTGAACAATGTCTTTTTCTTCGTGGAACCTGCGGAAGGTCATCTCAACAGGCATACCAACTTCCAGCTCATTGGGGTCTCTATCAGCCATGATGCACTGGATTCGACCTCCACCCTTGAAGTCTACTTGGCACATGCTGTTCGGCGGATCGGAAGTCGGGGTAGCATAATCCAGATTATACGTTCCAATCACTGCCGGCAATTGAGCCAGATTTACCTCTTCAAATTCGTCCTTTGAGAGGCACTTGGGGCAAACTCTCTCGACCGGGAACTGGACTGCTCCGCACTTTTTGCATTTGCTGCCATGCAGCGACATTATACTGTTGCGCTCACGCCATTCACGTGGCAACGAAGCATACGGAACCGGGGCTGGCGATTCATATTCCTTGGAAACCAGGCCACGGAAGAGGAGGTATCGACCATAATTGGTCAATTCCCTGGTGGTAGCCAGATGATCCTTCATACCACGTCTCTTGCCCTGGATGCTGGCAATTTCCTCGGTCACGCGGATATCGAAAACATCGCCTCCGTCAGCATAACTGACCATAAGGATCCTGTCCCCGGGTTTTGCTCCTTCAAGTGCTGAAACCAGCATATGAAGCGGGAAAACACATCCCGTATTGCCCATCACATCAAAAAGAGGATCCTGCACCTGAGCATTGGTGAACCCGCAACTTTTAATCATCTGACAGCGGCTGTGAGAAGTTTTGGCATGAGCCGGGAAAATGAGATTGCTGACATCTTTGGCTTTCAATTTGAACGCTTTCAGGGCATTGTCCACCGTTGTAGTAAGAAGCCGGTTATAACCCTGAGTATTGACGAAGCGCTCCTCCCATGTTTTTACAAACTGGTCCTCAGCCCTTCTCCATCGGTCGGTGAATTCCTCTGTGTAAGAATAGACGCCTTCTATTTCCGCTATCACATTCTTGTCGCCGAACATGAAAGCGGCCGAGCCATCACCAAAATCGCTTTCAGCACCGGAATTTGGGGGAGCAAGGCGACAATCGGAAGCAACAACTACGACGTTCTTTTGTGATCCTGCCTTAACCGCATCCAAAGCCAGCTTCATAGCAGCGGTGCCGGCTCTAAGGCTGCCTCCACAATCCTGGGCAAACAGATCATTTCTCAAATCGGTTGCCTTGGCAATAACTGCCGCTCCCATCTTTTCCCAGAAAGGATGGGTAGTGGTTGCAAACAGCAAACCATCAACCGTATTTCGCTTGATGCCTCTCAGACAGTCAACGACAGATTCAACAGCCATCGTAATGGTGTCCTCATCCCAGTTCGCGACTGAGCGATATCCATCGCCCGGATATCCATCCCAAGCTTTGGCAATCTCTTTGCGGCTCAGTCGGTAGTAAGGAACATAGGCACCATATGAGGTAATTCCTGCCACTTTTCTTCCTCCTTAAGACAAATATTTATACTTTTGATAAGCCAAGCCACTCAATATTTAGAAATTTGGCACCAAATTAGAATATAGCAAATCTCTTTATCCACTGTCAATTTCCTGCTGTTCAGGTCATTCATCTATGGGCCTGCGATTAGACTGGATGACTGTAGAACGAAAACTGAGAGCATTAGTACGATTGTTATGAGTTGAGGATATGAAAATGGTATTGTGCGATCTGGCGGTAACAGCAGCCGAGCTCTTTAAATTGAGAAATCCATTGCGATTTCTTGTTCAATAAATTTTGAGCTATACTTTTCCGGGTTGCAGGGGGTCACCATGAATAATTCGGAACGGAACCCCATTCGCTCATCGGCCAATAACAAACCCACGCCTTGCCCACGATATTTTTTCCCGATACCATCTCCCAACTGGCCGCATCCCGATTATCGCCTACGATGTAATATTCACCTTCGGGGACTATCTGAGCAGGGATCATCCTTGATTCATCATAAATGTAAGGTTCCTCCAGCTTAGTCCCATTGATATATAAATCTCCACTTTTAATTGCCACTTGAGCAGATGACACAACCGGATGTCATTGGCGGGTGGTCGATCAAGGATGTGCTGTCTCATCTTGTCGAATGGGAACCGTCCCTGGCAATATAGCTCCACCAGTATGGGGATAAATAGATCTGCGATGGCATCGCCTCCAAGGATTCCCCTAACCGTTCGACCATTCATAATCAGGTCCATATCCAGGCTGACTTCCGTACCAGGAGGCACGACACCTGTCAGACCACAGACCCCAAGGCGGGGAAGCACATCCACAGCCTGTCGCAATACCTTAGGATTGCCGACGCATTCGAGACTGAATTCCGGACCTCCATTGGTGATATCGAGAATGGCCTTAACCGGGTCAACCTCATTGGCATTGATGGTATGGGTTGCGCCCAGCTCTTCGGCTGCTTTAAGTCGCTCTGGCTTGATATCAACAGCGATGATAGTTGTACAACCACACACCCCAGCAGCGAGGATCGCGCTCATCCCCACCGGGCCAACGCCAAATACGGCAATGGATGACCCTGGTTTGGCTTGAAGTGAATTCATTACTGCACCGGCGCCTGTCATTACCCCACATCCCATGGGACCAAGGATTTCGAGGGGAATATCCTCCCGTACTTTGACAACATTGCGCTCGTTGGCCAAGGCGTAATCGGCAAAGGATGACTGGCAGAAGAATGAACCATGGATTTCCTGATCACCTTTTCGCAAGGTTGTAGTTCCATCCGGGCGGGCGCCGTGAAAATTATGCAGGAAGAAATTCAGACAATAGAGTTCCTTGCCTTGCTTACATGATGAACATGCTCCGCAGTAATCCCAGGCAAGAATAACATGATCACCCGGTTTCACTTTGGTCACACGCGCCCCCACTTTTTCCACAACACCAGCTCCTTCGTGTCCGAAAACACTCGGTGGAGCCGGGATCGGCAAATGCCCAGCCCGCGCCGCCAGGTCAGTGTGACAGATACCGGTAGCGACTACTCGAACCACTACCTCATCATCCCTTGGTTCGCTGAGTTCCAGGTTTTCAATTTTGAATTCTCCCGCCCGCTCGAAAACAACCGCCGCTTTTACTTCCATTTTTTCCTCCCGAAAACAAACATTGACATTAATCCCCCGGCTTGATAGGCTTGGTTTCAATAGCGGTGCTTTGCAAAGCCTATCAGGCCGGTTCCCCTGAAAAACATATTATTTGTATGCGCCGTACTCCTTGGTAGCATCAACTATCGCCTTGACATTTTCCAGCTTGGCTTCGTCAAAGAAAGCCCCATTGCAGATAATGAGGCCACCATCTTTGCCGGCAGTGTCGATGAGATTCTTGACATAGGTTTTCACATCCTGGGGGGTACCCAAATTCAACATGGAGGAGGGCACGTTGCCAAGCAGGCAGGCATTCTTCCCCAAGGTTTTCTTGACCTCAACCATATCTGATTGGTCGACCATCCATACGGTCTTGCCTTTGGGGATGTCTTGAATAACTTCCAGCCGTGTATTCCAGTATCCCTCGAGCGCAGGAAGTGGTACAATCCCTTCTTCTATCAAGCCCAACATGACTTCTCTTAGAGTCGGCCAGAAAAATTTCTTGAACTGCTCATCGGATATGAAGCTATCTGCGCCTTTATGTAGAGGGATGAATATTAAGGGATTGCCGGTTTGTTGTGCACTGGCAACACCCATACCGATCATGAGCGGCACCAGAGCTTCCATGGCCTCGAGGAGCTTATCGGGTCGCCGGTGGATATCCAGCATGATCCCCTTGGTACCACGCAATGTATCGCCGATGACGTCGAACGGCGCCTTGGTGAATCCACCCAATATGTTCGGGAACCCGAACGTGGCTAATGCACCGTCAGCACCACCTATGGCTCCTATCCATTGCAGCGCCTCAGCACCGGCCTCAAAAAGGGCCTTATAGGTTGCCTGTACTGGGGGCAACCCAAAGGGGATGAAGGAGAGGGGAAGTCCGTAAATTTCGAGGATGCCGGGGAGAAACGGCAGCATCGGAAATCCACCTAATGCTCCGAACACGCGTGGCAGGTATACATGGGTGAAGTAACCCGATGGGTCCTGAATCAAGGCGTCATATTCATTCGCCAGCATGTATTCGCCTTCGTTGGCTTGATAGGAGTGTTCCGGCGCAACCCCATGGCCTGGCCAGGCATAGAGCTTATAGTCCAGGATTTCATACATCTTCCCTGAACCGGGTGCGTATGCACCCCAATGCACATCCGGTTCCAACTCGAGCACGAAATTCTGAAAGGCTTCGGCACATTTGCCATAATCGTACATGGCCTCTTCAACGGTCATCCCGGCGTTTTTCCAGGGGAACATGCTGGGAAAGACCGTAACCGGAACTCTGTCCGGCAGCTTTTTCATTTCGATTGCATCTTTGAACCTGAGTATTCGGTCCTTGTATGCTTTTTCCGCTTCAGGGGACTGGAACGGAAGAGGGTTCCCATCAGGACCCTTTGGCGAGAGCTTCCCTTGCCATATCGCCTCAAACTTTTCTTCTTTTGTCAATTGTGCTGTCATTTTTCACCTCCGATTTCTCTGCTGAGGGTTATCACTTGACGCCAACCCATTTTTTGGCGAAGGATATTCCGGCCATGGCGTCTCTACCATAGCCATCAGCATCAGCATATTCTTTGACCTCCTCGTTGATCTGACCACCACCGATCATGATCTTGACCTTTTCCCGCAGGCCGGCGGATTCGATGGCCGCCACTGTGTTTTTCATAGCATCGAAGGACAGGGTAAGGAATCCGCTGAGGGCGACAACTTGCGGTTGGAAATCTTGAATAGCGTCCACAAACTTTTTCGGGGGAACATCCACGCCCAGGTCGAGGACTTCAAAGCCGTTGACATCCAGCATGAAGCTCACGATATTCTTGCCGATATCGTGGATGTCTCCCTCGACAGTACCGATGAGCACTTTGCCGTGACGCTCTCTATCCGGCATATCGGCCAGCTTGGGCTTGATGATCTCCGTAATCTGGTTCATCATCTCGCCAGCCAGCATCAGTTCAGGCAAAAAGTAATCGCCCTCCTCAAAGCATTTCCCTACCGCATCCAGGCCCTTACGGCAGGCATCGAGGACGTCGAGCGGTGAAGTTCCCGCATCAAGCATTTCCTGAGTGATTTTCAGAGCATCTTCTTCGCGCATCTCAGTGATGGCTTTTATCAGTTCTTCAGACATGTTCCACTTCTCCTTTCTTGAAAATTATTTTTGTTCCGTCAGATTATGACCGAAACATTTACCTTTACTTGGGACATTAATATTCTACATTAAGATTAAGAACTCCTACGATCAATCCTCCAGCGTCTCGAAGTACGCATCTCCCAAATTGTTTGGATTCAAAGCCTCTCTGATCCTATGCTGGTAACGGAAAACGTTGGGCTGCGGGGCAGCCAGGTGCATCTTATCTCGCTCCTCTTTGGGGGTTGTCTTGCCATCAGGACCGCGGGCAACGGAGTTCCATTTCTCCATACCGACACCCCAGCCTCGTTTAATACCATACTCGGTTGCTGCATCGAAAAATTCCAGGGTTCCCTCGGTCGAGAACCTGTCATGGGGATCAAAACAAGTGAAGTTTTCCCATAAACCGGTGCCGCCTCCTCCCTGGCCTCCGATTGGTCCCATCATACAGTCACCACCGGCATCCACAATAGCCCCGCGTTGTTCCCATTCCTTTTTGAACTGGCCCGCTTCTTCGGCGTGGGATGCCCCAAAATCCGCCGCGCCGACCAGGCCGAAGCAACCGTCATAGGAACCGCCAAAAACCAGGTTGAGGTTTTTGTGCCCTAACCGAATCAGGTAAAGCAAAGCCCAATCGTGAATTTCAGGCGCGTTCATGGCCTCCACTTTCCAGCCACCGGTACGGGCCAGGATCTCATCGAAGGCTTTCTCCTGCCAGGCCATATCTCGGGGAGTCATGCCGACCAGTACGATCTGGAAATCGCGTTTTGATTTTTCGGTCACCTCTTGCACTTCCGGGTCTTCTAGAAATTCTTCCAGGTCTCCCAGAGTCCTGGTGGGATCGGCAAGTATTTTCACCATGGCGAATTTGAGATCACGGCCAAACATATTGAACTGACGGTGAGCAAGGTAGCCAATGCCGGTATCCCAGATCATGTAAGCTGCGTCAGCCCAGGCTTTCCAGGATGGGAATGCCGCGGTATAGGCCTTGAAATTGTCGGGGAGGACTGCCTTGTAGGCAGGGATGATGCCTTCCACAGGCAACGTCTGCGGCCCGGGCCAGGCGAATAATTTTATAGCGCATTTGGTAAATACACCCATCGAACCTTTGGCGCCCAGGAACCCCCTGGCAACCCCTTTCATGCTCGGCCCTGGTCCCTCGCCGCAGAACCACCCACAGCCGGAACCCAATGAGCCGGTCTGGAAAACACATGCCCCGGCCTCCTCTGCCAATTTCAGAAAGGGCAGCAGGTCTTCATTACCTATACCGAACTCGGGCGACATTTCATTACCCGAAATGCGAACCATAAAAGGGATGCCCTTTGCGCCGTCCCTGACTGCTGAAAAGACTTCTTGAGCAAAAAGCAACCGGTTCCGGCCGTATGGATCATTCCTTTTGTTGATTTTTTTATTCAGAAACTGAGATACCAGATATCCGTGACCCGCCTGGACTTCGATGAAGTCGAATCCCGATTCCGCGGCCTTTTGGGCCGCCGATCGGTAGCCTGCAATTATTGTCATAATTTTTTCTTCATCGAGCTGTTCAGACTCCTGTCCGTGGGAGGGACACGTCATGGCTGAGGGCGCCATCGGTTTGCTTTTGGTAGCCATGGGATTGGCTGCCGCGCCGGCGTGGTTCAGATGGAGACAGGCAAGACGATCCTGACTGTGAATCACATCTACAATCTTCTTCAGCTCTCTCCCGGATTCCGGCAGATGTACGCAGAGCTGCTTCGGGTGTTCTTTCCCCTCCTGTGTTACCGAAACAGGCTCCAGGATCAGAAGGCCCGGACCATTTTGCGCAATCTGTCCATAAAATGTCAATTGACGGTCTGTAACCGTGCCGTCCGGGCTGCCATAGGCAAGCTTGATCGGTGGGAAGATAAACCGGTTCGAAAGTTCCACGCCGCCCAGGGTAATTCCTTTAAACATCCTTTCCATGTCTTCCTCCTTATCCCCAATTCGTGTCTGAATCCTTCAAGTTTCCGTCACAGTGATCGCCCCATGTTCACAGGCCTCAATACAACTTTCGCAGCCAACACATTCCTCCGCTTTGACCGGCACTGATTTTTCATCCTGAAGTTCATAGACTTCCACAGGACAAATGTCCACACATTCACCGCAACCGACACATTTTTCAGCGTTCACTTCAGGGTTATATGCCATGTAATTATCTCCTTAATGGTTTTTTCAAAGATTCCATTTTCGCCATTTACAGCGCCTCTTGGGGGCCGTTACGAAATAACCATTACATTTCTAACCATTTCGTTAGGAGCTGTTACAAAAGAACCATTACATTTCTGACCATTTTGTTACGGCTCCTTATGCCAGTTACGATATTACAATGTTACAGTTATTGTTGAACGACGGCTTCGTGTAAAAATCACTGACCCCAGATCCGAATCAGCCGTTTTCCATCCTTAAGCTCGCCCCGCAGTTTCTCCATATGCCGCAGGGCGGCGAGCTCCCGCTCCAGATCCGTCTCCCTTATTTGAAGTTGACCAGCAAGCTTCCCGGGTTCCGTGGGCCCCTCCTCACGCAGCACTGCAAGAATCTCTTGCTGAACAAGGTTGAACTGAGGCTCATTGCCCTGTTTTTTGATAGACATCTTTGCGCTATACACTGCCCATGGATCGCACGCCTTTGCCGGCGAAAGAAGATCCATGCAGCAATCTTCGCAAATGACCTGTCCGTGGAGTCGTCTCTCTTCCCCTTCGGCAATGATGGCCATACATTTTTCACATTGCATAATAAGTCTTCTTAACCAATGGAATGAACTCACAGGGCAACACGAAACTGTTCCTTATAGCCTGATTTTAGAGGATATAGAGAAAGAGCGCCCCTTGGACATTGCTCTACACAACTACCACAACCGATACAGCGTTTCAAATCGACCATAGCAATTTCCTCAACAGAGATGGCGTCAGCATGGCAAACATCTTGGCAGATCCCGCAGCCGACACACCTTTCTGAATCCACAGAGGCTTTGAAGGTTGAGGGTGTGGGGCCATGCCCGATATCACTGATCCGTTTTCCCAAAGAACGAAGCTTGGTTTCAATGGCCCTGGCTTGTTCCTTTAGATCCTGAATCTCTTGTACGCGGCTAACCCCGTTTTTCGTATGCGATGCCGCAGCAGGCAGCTCCGGTTGCCGGGATAATAATTGAGGAATGATTCTTTTAATTGTCATCCTTCCGCTGCGGCTTCCGCCGTATTTCAATTGATTTTGCCGGCTGTGGCCGCATCTGCCTATGCAGCCGTCAGAAATCGATCCACTGCCTTTTGCCATTTGTTTTTTGCCTTTCATTTCAGCATCGCCTGTTTTCTTTTAGTCGCGATTTACCCGGTAAAACTTTAATTGTTTCATATCTCAAGACCTTTTACCAGATTTTCCCATATAACTTTAACCGCCTTGGATCCCTCAGAGCGATCATCAAATTCAATAATCGTCTTACCCTGAACCATGGCCTTCGTGAAGACGGGATCAAAAGGTATACGACCCATTATGGAGACATTTTTTTCTCTTGCAAAAACCTCAATGGCCTGTCCCATAACAGGGTTAAGGTCAAACTTATTGACACAGACCATGGCAGGCACCTTGAAGAAGGCGGCCAGTTCGGCCACCCGCTCCATGTCGTGCTTCCCCGAAACCGTGGGTTCAGACACTATGAGTGCTGCCGTGGCTCCGCCAAGTGAAGCTATCACAGGGCAACCGATCCCCGGAGGACCGTCCGTTAAAAGCAGATCCAGGTTTTTCTTTTCGGCGAGTTTTTTGCCTTCCTTCCGGATCAGGCTTACCAGCTTACCCGAATTTTCCTCGGCAATGCCAAGCCGGGCATGGGCCATAGGGCCGAAACGGGTCTCAGAAAGATACCACTCTCCACAGGTTTTCAGGGGAAAATTGATTGCCTTTTCAGGGCAAAAGTAATAGCAGACCCCACATCCCTCACATCCAATCGTATCCACGACAAAATCTTCGCTGATTGCATTCCACTTGCACAATTCCCGGCACAGGCCACATTGTGTGCACATATCCCGGTTAATTACAGCTTCATGACCCGACTCGAAATCATAGCGCTCTTCAATCCGGGGATCCATAATGAGATGAAGGTCTGCTGCATCCACATCCGCGTCACAGAGTACCTTCTTATTTGACAGAGAAGCGAAAGCTGCAAGCAGGCTCGTTTTACCTGTTCCGCCCTTTCCGCTTATAACGACCAATTCTTTCATGAGACTTTTCCTTCCCTTTTCTACAAGGTTCTTCTTACCTCAGGAGCCGTTAAGAAATAACCGCTAATTTCCATGATTTTTTTGTTGACTCATTTCTTCAATCTGATGGTATAATTTCAGGAATTTATCCTTCCACTCGGGCATTACTTCCACAATCATATCTCCGCGGGAGTAAGCCTCTGCTATTTTCCTGTCAAAGGGGATCTCCATCAAAATGGGCAGATTTTCCTTTTCCGCATAGATCTTAACCTTATCATCTCCCATGTCCGAACGGTTGATAACCAAACCGCATGGAATATCAAGAATTTTCACGGCCCCAACAGCAAGCTTAAGATCATTCAGACCAAAAGGAGTTGGCTCGGTCACTAAAAGGACGAAATCCGCCCCCTTCATGGAAGCGATGACCGGACACGATGTTCCTGGCGGAGCATCAATAATGGTCAACGCATCAGGCCGTGCGTATTCCCGAACTTTTCTGATCAGAGGCGGTGACATGGCCTCCCCGACCCTTAATTTCCCATAAACAAATTCCAATCCGTTCCTGTTGCCGCGTTCAATTACACCAAGTTCACGACCCGTCTCGGTAATAGCCTTTTCGGGGCAAACCTCCATACATCCTCCACAGCTGTGGCACATTTCAGGGAAGGGCAGCACTGTTTTACCAATTACCACAATAGCCTTGAACTGGCATATTTCCCCGCATTTTCCGCATAGATTACATTTCTCCATATCCACCTCGGGAACAGGGGTGGTGATGGTCTTAACCTCGTTAATTATCGGGTGTATGAAGAGGTGGGCGTTGGGTTCTTCAACATCGCAGTCCAGGAGTTGAACATCACCTTTAAGAGATATGGCCATGTTGGTGGCGACAGTCGTCTTTCCTGTGCCTCCTTTTCCGCTTGCTATGCTGATAATCATCATTTACTCCTTGTTTATCGTATAGATACAGGGCTGTTAAGTCTTGTCTTCAAATCGGTTTCACTTTTGCTGCATGAGATTTTATTGAGTAGCCCCTGGACATCTCCTCCTTTATTGATCCGTCTGATCATATAGTCATTCAGGGCTTCTTGAAGAGTTTCTGCGGCAAGAAAGGCGCAGTGCTGATCCTCTTTCGGGAAACCGCCCAGTACCTCGAGAATTTTCTCACCCGTGATTTCTACTATCTCGTCAGTTGTTTTTCCGAGAGCCATTTCCGCTGCAAACGATCCGCAGATTGCGCTTGATCCGCACCCATCGGTATGAAACGATATTTTTTTTACTTTATCATCTTCAAATTTCATAAAAATCTGCATGGTATCACCGCATGTCCCTTTGACGCGCCCATATCCGTCGGGATTATCCATAGTGCCCATGTATAACGGCTTAAGCCATCTTTGAAACGCAACATCACCATAGGCTGACCTCGTTTCTACTTCAACAACCGCCATGATTCCCCCCTTTCAGGATAGCATCGCTAACCTGCACGTTCAACGGCCCGGCCACTACCGGACATTTAGCCATCAGGAGAAAGAAAATGTTGAACTCTTCGTCGCTCAGAGATTCGTAATTCCCCTGTCCTTTGGCAATAATAAGATCAGCGGAATCGAAAAGGGCCTGAACTTCCGCAGAACACTGAGAAAGTATGGTGGCAGGCGCATCCGATCCGTTCGAGATAACAGTTGCCACCTGATCCAGCCCAACTGCCCGGGCATCTTCCATCGTGACATCGTTGATGATGGGTTTATCGCGGACGGCAACCGTTATTTTGAGTTCACGCCCCCGGCGAATTTCTTCGATAAGCAGTTTATCGAAAACTATCTCACCGGCATTATCAGCCAAATACAAAATACTTGAAGCATCATCAATATTGCAGCAGAATTGCTGATAGTTATCGTAAGCCAGTGGTGAACTCAGTGTGGATTCAATAATTGACTCCAGATCACCCTGCTCCACTCGCGGGCCAAGATCGATAGAATTACCGGCAATCGCCAGTTTGCAGGCAGTCAGTAAAGGGTCATCAGAGCTTTCCACGATCTTCTTCATTCCGGAATAAAGTGAGAGAGCCCTTTCGTTGGACTTCCTTTTCGTTTCGCGATAGGGATCGTTGTTCTCTGTAATTCGATAAACCGCCCGATAAACATGCTGGGCAATTTCCGGAGGAGTGATATGAAGTGGAAATCCGGGGATCATTTCAGCGACCGTATCCATCACCTTTCGCTGGATAACCTCATCATCAGTTGCCGCCCGTGCCGCACCCAGCGCCTGCCGGAAAAAACACGGCAGACAATCAAGATACGTTCTCATACCCCGACTCCATTTGCCAATCGCTCAACCAGCCTCCTTATGGCTGCATCGATAGTGTCATAGTCCTCAACCAGCTCAATACCTGCTTCCTGCAACTTGTGGACAGCATGCGGGCCAGCCTTCCGGGTAATGACATAATTACAATCGGAAAGTAATTCAACCGCTTTCGAAATATCTAGCATATCATTCACCAGCTCAACCTTGCGAGCCGCAATCAGTTTAAATATATCACCTTTAACTTCGTAAATAAGGAAACGAGGGGTATTACCAAAATGAAGATCGATCATACCGTCTTTAGCGGAACTGGTAACCGCCACCTTGAAGGGTGCATCAACCTCAATACCTTCGAGCTTATGGGGATCGAACATGTTCTGGCTGATCTCGTCATCAATCAACCCGATTGCATCGGAACGGCACTGGCGGCAATGGCGCATCTGTCTTATAATCTTACTGCACTTATCCTGAACCAGTTTACGTTCCCGCTCCGTAGGCGGCTTCAAGTGAGCAAACTTGTACTGCGGAATGAGCGGCATAATATTTTGCATGAAGGCTCCCAGTTCCGCCGCCTTCCGGGCTATTTTAACCATATGATAATCATTGACACCGGGGATCATCACGGAATTTACCTTGACCAGCATACCCAGCTTGACTGCCATTCTAATGCCTTCCAATTGTTTGGAAAGCATTAATTCGGCTCCTTCTATATCTCGATAGTAAACACCACCATAGTTAATCCAGCCATAT
The DNA here is from genome assembly GCA_041300025.1 of Dehalococcoidia bacterium. Classification (GTDB taxonomy): domain Bacteria; phylum Chloroflexota; class Dehalococcoidia; order SZUA-161; family SpSt-899; genus JBGLNL01. Next base: position 1,317,717 of record JBGLNL010000001.1, read on the forward strand.
ATCTGTCTGCCAATCTCCGGGTCTACGGCGCTAACGGTGACCGTAACGGTCTGGACGCCAAGATCATGCAAAATTTCAACTTTATCAGGCAACAACAAACCGTTGGAACTGAGGCAGAAGTGGAGTTCGGGGAACTCATCACGCACCAATCGGAACGTTTCAAAAGTTTCCTCGTTATAGAGCGGTTCCCCGGGACCGGCAATGCCCACCGTATGGATGTGGTCAAAAGTGGCCATCACCTGCTCGACCCGTTCCAGAGCCTCAGCAGGAGTCAACACCCGGCTGGTAACCCCCGGCCGGCTCTCATTAACGCAATCGAAATTCCTCAGACAAAAATTACACTGAACATTACATTCGGGCGCTACAGCCAGATGAATGCGCCCGAACAAATGAGAAGCCGGCTCGTTGAAACAGGGATGCCTGGCAATTATCCGCGCAGTTTCATCATCGATCGGCGGGGCTTCCGGTGCTCGATCGCAATATCCACACGCAATCGGCATTAAATTACATTCTTCGGGCATTATTCCCCCTCATGATTGACCTTGCGCCGAATCCCTTTCTGATTGAATTTGTCATGTTCTCCATGTTATCAGTGATTCCACAGGTTCGCGCTGACTCCGAAAAGAGTTGGCCGGTGATTTCCAGTCCGGGTAGCCTATCGCGATGGAAACAATGAGACGCTTGGAAGCCGGAATATCGAGAGACGCCCGGAGAGCATCCGGATAGAAGATCGTGTCCTGCTGAATGCAGGTTCCCAATCCGAATTCGAGCGCTGCCAAGGCAATCGTCTGAGTAACAATACCAAGGTCAACAAGCGAAATATGATGGTGTTCATTAAATACCGCCTCATCAACGCAAACCCAGATGGCTGCCGGGGCCTCGAAAAAACGCTTCCCCTTCAGTTGCCATTTTTTTCTTTCCGATTTGTCATCCCGCTCGATCCCCAGAACGCTGAACAAACCCTTCGCCAAAGTTTCCTGCCTCCTGCCATATGATTCCGGCAGCATATTGGGAGGAAGCGCCTTAAAATCAGGTTTTATGGGAGCGCCCATTTCCGATTGCTCTGAGTTCACCCGCTTTGCCGTCTCAAGCGGTTCACCAGCAAGAACTATGAACTCCCAAGGCTGGCAATTAGTAGCAGAGGGTGCCAGATGTGCCAGATCGAGTATCCCCTGAATTAAATCCAAAGGAACCGGATCGGGTTTGAATCCCCGAATGCTTCTTCTCGACCTGATCGCTTCGGACAGTTCCATATACCCGCCTTTAATTACCCTTTCATCGCCGCAATTTTCAGTAGAAGTTGCTCGGTACGCGATTTCAAATCCGAAACAGTCTCGCTGAGTTCTTCCTTTGATACCGGGACATATTCTACGATAGCGCCCTGAGAACAGGCATCCACACACATGCCGCACTGGTTGCATTTCAATTGATCGATCTGGGCATATCCCGATGGTAACGAAATAGCTCCTCTGGGACAAGCCATAGAACAGCGTCCACAGGCAATGCAAAGATCATCTCGCACCTTGAACATAATTCGCCTCTATTCAATCACAATTTCCCTGCCGACTCCAACATCAATGTAATCATCCCCATAAGCTTTACTGAAAAAAGCAAGGGCGTCGTCGCCGGAGCAATGGCAGGGAGCAGCTTTCTGCACTCCCAGTTCCCTGAAACTATCCACCACCGATGGCCTGGGAAAGTGAAATCCGCCCAGCACCAGATAAATGCTATCGCCGGTTATCTCCTTTGCAAGACGAACGATGTTCACTATCCCGGGATGAGCACATCCGGTTATAACCACAACTCCGCTGGAAGTCTTCAATGCCAATGCCTGCTCCTCAATTACGCCAGTCTTCATTTCACCGGTGGTGAAAACCCCTTCAAAGAGTTCCCCTCCCTGTCCTATTTCCTCAACTCTAGCTCCAAAGCTTTTCACCTCTGACTTGAACTCTTTCGGAAAAGACTGCGGCAAATAAACCGTGACATTGCTGTTCAACTCCAGAAACGACCCCAACCCATTGGCATGATCCCAGTGAGCATGGGAAAGGGCAACTATCTCGATCCGGCCGGGATTGATGTTCAGCTTTTTCATGTTATCCAGCAAAATGGCTCCATTGGCCCCGGTATCGAACAGAATGGTCCTTCCCCCAAACCTTATTACGCTGGCAAATCCCCAATCCGGAACCAGATCAAGCCTCAACGTTTTATTATCGAACACCACCGTAATTGAAAGCTCTGCCAAACTCTAATCTCCCGGTTATTTCAGCATCGTGAATGGTTCTTTTCTACCGTGAATAGCTACATTGAGAAACAGCTTGCCCGTCAGATATTTGAGGAGTGGCGAAAAATCTACCGACTTTGCGCCTTGAGGGCATCCCTTGACACAACTCATGCAACCTAAACAAAGCTTTTCGTCAGCTTTGCTCTTATACAGTTTTGTTTCCGAATCTATTATACCCATCGGACAAGATTGGACACAAATTCCGCAATCGTTGCACTTAGCTAAATCAATGGTCGGTTTTGGCGGCATTTCAGGCGTCATCCGCAAAAGCATATCCCGCTTACCGGGGACATCCTCCGCACTTATTTCCTTTAGATTATCGCGGGCCTCATAGATTTGCTCGCCGAACTTTGCTGCCAATGATATATCATGTTCATCGGGGCGGCCTAAAGCTATGGGGAATTGCGACGATAAAGAATGTTCCCCTATGAATGCCCCCGCACCGATCACTTTAAAATTGCTCCTTGCCAGTAACGAGACTGATTGTTTAAGGGCAATACCAAATCCTCTGTTCTCACGCATAAGTTGCGTGAGCCCGCTTTGTTTGGTGTCAATTAAGGAACCTCTGATCAGCCCCCTTGTACAGGCTGCCAGAGAACTCTTTTTCAACCCCCTTTTATTCCCCCAATCATGGGGGAAGTTTATATTGGGGGACACCCCCAAAACCCCCGGCAGGAAGAATCCTGCATCTCTTTTCGGACAGCCTGAGATCGAAGCTGAGTGACACCTCCGGACCCCCGAAGTCCCCCACTTATTCACAAGGTTCCTTACCTTCAGACCGGTTTCATGCTGGGTTCATGTTATCGTGTTTTAATGAAACAGGTGAATTCGTACCGGAGGCGATAAGTGATAAAAATACAAGGAAAGAAAATGATCATCAGTCTGGTCATCATGGCGTTGATGGCCGCGAGTTCCAGCTTCTATGGCTGTGGCAGTGATTCGGACAACTCCGATACCGTCGAGAGCCAGATTGTGAAGGTGACCCGGGGCAACCTGACGACTACTATCAGTTCGCTGGGGACTATCTCATTACCCGATCAGGCCGAATTGACATTCGGTAGCGCCGGCACTGTAATAGAGCTAATGGTTAAGGAAGGTGATACTGTAGCAAAAGGACAATCATTGGCCAAACTCGATAGTGCCTCTTTAGCTTCACTCGAAAAAGCCGTTATTCAGGCTAAGATCGATCTTGGGGATGCCCGGGAAGCTCTGGAGGATGCCCAAAATCCTTATAGTGAAGCTGATATCGCTCAGGCTGAAGCAGATGTTGCATCTGCCGGAATTGCCCTTGAAGCTGCTATTGAGGATTTGGAGGATGTGCGAAATCCTTATACCGAGGCCCGGATAGCGGAGGCGGAAGCGGCTGTGGCTGAACTTCGGTTAGCGCTTTTTGAAACCCAGCAGCAGGCTTCTGACGATATTGACGATGCGGAAGAGGTATTTACAGAGGCCCGGTCAAATTTTATGAGGATCATAAATGTTATGTATGAGAGTGAACTGTATTACGAATTAATGGAGGAATGGGAGCAGGCGCAACTAACTCACGATGCTGCGATAACGAGCATAGAGGAAACGGTGAGTGCAGCAGAAGCCAGTCTTGCTGATGCGCAAGAGCTTCTGGCGGAGATGACAGCCGGTGCAGACCCTCTGGAAGTGGAGAAAAAGGAGAAATATCTGATAGTTGCTCAGGCTAACCTGGCTGATGCCGAGGAAACTCTGGCGGAGATGATCCCTGATCCTGATGAAGTTCGCCTGCGAGAGTTGGGGGTGATTGGTGCGCAGGATGCATTGCAGGATGCGCAGGAAAAACTGGAAGCCGTTAATATGGTGGCGCCTTTTGATGGAATAGTCAGCGCGGTCAACGTTGATCTCGGTGATGACGTAACTGCCAATGAAGACATAATCCATCTGGTGAATCCGAATGTAGTGGAAGTGGATGCCTCGGTGGACGAGATCGATGTGGCTCAGGTTGAACAGGGCTTGACGGCGATGATTACGGTTGATGCCCTGCCCAATGCCATGCTGAGAGGGCAGGTTACCTCAGTGGCAACTTTGGCTTCTTCCCAATCGGGCGTAGTCACGTATGGTGTGGTCATCGAAGTCATGAAGGCGGAAGGGGTCGGACTCAAAGAAGGGATGTCGGCAACCATCGAAATTATATCGATGCAGGCTGAAAATGTTCTGCTGGTGCCTTCACAGGCCATTAGCCGGAGCGGGATGAATCAGGTTGTTCAGGTAGTCGCAGATACCGGCGAAACTGAAGAGCGCGCAGTTCAGACCGGAGAAACGAACGGGACCATGACCGAGATCACCAGTGGCCTCGCTGAAGGCGAGCAGATTAAGGTTACAGTATCAAGCAGCACAACTACAACCACTGAGCAGTTCTTTCCGGGAATGGGCGGGGGTGGTGAGCGCTTCTTCAGGGATGGTGGGGGTGGTGGCATGATGCCGCCGCCCATGTAGGAGATAAGAAATGATCAAAATGGAAAATATCACCAAAACCTACAAACTGGGCCATCACGTTGAAGTCAATGCCCTGAGAGGGGTGAGTTTTGAAATCGAGCGGGGGGAGATGGTTGCCATCATGGGGCCATCGGGATCGGGGAAATCCACTCTGATGAACATTATCGGGTGCCTTGACCAGCAGACTGAAGGCATTTATGAGTTGGATGATGTAAACGTGGGCAAGCTTAACGATAACAAACTTGCAGAAATCCGAAACAGGAAGATCGGATTTGTATTTCAAACGTATAATTTACTGGCCCGGACCTCCGCGCTGGCCAATGTTGAACTGCCGCTGATTTATAGTGGGGCGAACGACCGTCGGAAGCGTGCTCTGGCGGCGCTGGAGCGTGTGGGGCTTAGCGATCGGGTGAAACACAAACCGAACGAACTTTCCGGCGGACAGCAGCAGCGGGTATCCATCGCCCGCGCACTCATTGCCAATCCGGCCATTATCCTCGCTGATGAGCCGACCGGTAATCTCGATACCCGAACAGGGCATGAGATCATGGGACTCTTTGAGGAGTTGAATAAAAGGGACGGCATTACCATTGTCATGGTGACCCACGAGCGGGAGATCGGCGAATACTCCAATCGCATCATCCATATACGCGATGGGATCGTGGGAGAGATAGAGGTGCTGCGATGATAGCCCATCTTTCGACGCTGGCCGTGGCGCTTCGGGGTATTTTCGCCAATAAGCTGCGTTCCATTCTAACCGTTCTGGGCGTTATTATTGGTATTGCCTCGGTGATTGCCCTGACATCGGTGGGCGAAGGATCGAGGCAGATGGTGCTGAATCAGATCGGTTCGATGGGCTCAAATCTGCTTACCATATCGCCCGGGGCTTCTTCTTCCGGATTCGTCAGAATGGCTATGGGGAGCGCCACCACTTTGACTTATGAGGACGCTGAGGCGATTGCCAGTTCCCCGAACGTTACCGCCGTTAAAGTTATAGCTCCGGAGGCTTCGGCTTCGGGGCAGATCGTGGCCAGCGGTGAAAATGCTTACGGCAGAATTTACGGCGTTACCCCCGAATATGAAGAGGTGCGCAGCAAAACAGTTGCCTCCGGGCAGTTTATTACGCAGGCGAACTTGGATAGCAAAGCATCCGTCTGTGTGCTGGGCAGCAGTATCGCCGAGACACTTTTCCCGAATACAAATCCGGTTGGGCAGACTGTAAAGCTTTCCTCGCGCCTGTTCACGGTGGTGGGTGTTCTGGAAAGCGAAGGCGGCATGATGGGCTCCGATAATTCGGTGTATGCTCCCATCACCACGGTCATGTACCGTCTCAATCCGCAACGGACCAATGATGGGGGGCACGTTATTAGTAATATCTATCTACAGGCGGTGAGCACCAAGAAGAATGACCTTGCCATCGAACAGGTTACCGCAGTATTGCAGGCGGAACACGATATTGGATTCGGCGAGGACGACGATTTTACCATAACCAGCCAGCAGGAGATAGAAGAAACTCTCACCGAGACCAGCGATACACTAACTGTTCTGCTCTCGGTTACTGCCGCGATTGCGCTTCTGGTGGCAGGGCTGGGGATCATGAACATCATGCTGGTTTCCGTCACCGAGCGGACCCGGGAGATCGGTATCCGCAAATCGGTGGGAGCCAAACGCCGGCATATCCTGATCCAGTTCCTGCTGGAGGCTTCCTCCATCAGCATTATTGGCGGATTGATCGGCATCGGTGCCGGCATCGGGGCTTCGAAGATTCTCTCCGGTACGATCACGCTTAACAGATCGGCCATTGAGACGGTAATCACGCCGGATACCATTATTCTGGCGTTCTTCGTGGCGCTGGGGATTGGAATTGTGGCCGGTGTTTACCCGGCCATGCGGGCGGCCCGGTTAAATCCCATCGATGCCCTCAGGTACGAATAAAAACCGAGCGAGGCTGCTTTCTGCAGTTTGGCCCTTGCCAAAGAGAGCCCTCACGGGTGTCTCATCCTGATTAGAGGTCTTGCTCGTCTTCCTGAGTATTGGCAACTTTGGCCATAGCCATCTCAAATTTCGCACGATCTCCACGGCTTGCCCTTTCCTCAAGATAATCTTTTGTGGCAAGTGCGGATACCTTTTCAGCCAGGGCCAATGTGGCGAGTTGATTAATCGAAACGTTTTCTCGCCTGGCAAGGGTGCGTAGCATTTCATGAAGTGAATCCGGCAATCTCAAATTTATCGTACTTATGATAATTCTCCAATCTCCTGAAGAAATTCCTTCGGTGACAGCGCTTCTATACCAATATGATGCCATTACATTTGCCGACGTTTCAGGGATTCCTTAATATCAGCTATACATTGACCTGCAGAATCAAAGATAGCATAATAGGTGCATCTGTTAATCTGCCAGTCGGGGGAATTTACTTTTCCATCATTTTGCGGCCTGATATCAAACCTGCCGAAGCTCTTCAGTTCCCCCTGATTGCCGGCATAGCTGTGGCCCGAGCCATCGATAAACTGACCGGGCTCAAGCCAAAATTGAAATGGCCCAACGACATCATTGTCAACGACCTCAAAACGGGGGGAATCCTCACCGAGATGAGCGCCGAAGTAGATCGTCTCGAATGGGTCATCATCGGGATCGGCCTGAACGTAAATACACCGCAAGAATCATTTCCCTCAGAAGTTAAAGGGACTGCCGTCTCCCTGATGGAGGCAGGAGGGAAACACGTCCCGCGTGTGAAACTTCTTCAGTATATTCTCGCCGAACTCGAAGCACTTTACGATGATTTCAGCAAATCCGGATTTGAGCTTCTCCGGGAGCAATGGAAAGCTCTCAGCAATACCATCGGAGCAGAGGTGAATATTAGTTCCTCCACAGAGCAGTTAGTTGGCCGGGCTATAGATATAGATTCGGATGGAGCGCTCATCGTGCAAAAAGAAGATGGGACCAAGGAAAGGATCATCGCCGGGGACGTTCGACTAAGAAAAATATAGGATTATAAAATGCTGGATAAAATCATAATTGCCCTTTACTTTCTGGTCATGATAGGCGTCGGATTATATGCGTTCAGGCGAGGGCGAGCCGCAAACAGTGAAGGTTTCTTTGTAGCATCGCGCAAAGGTAGCACTCTGTTGATAGTCGGCTCTCTTTGTGCCACTTTCATAGGGTCTTCGGTTGTGTTGGGAATGGCAGGTAATGGGTATCGGATGGGACTCCCCGGTGCCTGGTGGCTTCTGGTGGGGGCCGTCGGGCTGGCCATTCTTGGCCTGTTTCTGGCCCGGAAAGTGAGGAGGTTCGGGCTTTATACTTTGCCGGAACTGGTTGAAAAACAATATAACAGAGAAGCGGGGCTGGCAGCTTCGCTGGTGATCGTGGTCGCATGGATTGCCATATGTGCGGCACAAATAATTGCGGCAGGCAAGATTCTCAACGTTCTTATTCCATCCTGGGACCTTGAGCTGCTGATGGGTATCTCAACTGCCGTGTTTATTCTCTATACCGTTCTGGGGGGCCAGTATTCTGTTATTCGAACCGATCTCTTGCAATTCGGCATACTGACCGTTGGGATAGTGGTAAGCCTGGGATTTGTCTTAAATGACGCCGGTGGAATCAGCGGCCTTAAAGATTCCCTTCCTTCGGATTACTTTTCCTTCCCGGTCAATGCGAGTTTCGGATGGTATGACTGGGTTTTGTTTCTGATCCTGACCGGTGCCACTTATGTAGTTGGCCCTGATATGTATTCAAGACTCTTTTGCGCCCGCGATGAAAAAGTGGCCAGATCGTCAGCATTGGCGGCTGCGCTTTTGGCGATTCCCATAGCTTTCGTTATCGTCCTTATTGGAATGGGAGCCAAAGTGATGTTTCCGGATATCTCACCGGAAGAGGCGTTCCCCACTATAATCCGGGAAGTCCTGCCGATCGGGGTAAGCGGACTGGTAATTGCCGCCCTGCTTGCTGCCATAATGTCCTCCGCGGATACTATTTTGCTCACCACCAGCACCATACTGGGCGTTGATATCCACGGAAAGTTTTTCCCTCACTCTGACGAACGTCGAAATCTCCTGGTTTCAAGGATTGGGGTAGTTGTTATCGGGGGGCTTGCCTTGCTCGTGGCCATGCATCTCAAAGGTATCATTAACTCGCTTTTTTACTCGTATACGATTTTTACCAGCGGCATCGTCGTCCCGGTAATAGCAGGATTTTACAAAGACAAACTGAAAGTGAATTCAGCCGGGGCGCTCGCAGCTATCATCGGGGGAGGAGGTGTGGCGCTGGGAATAAAGCTGGCGGAAGTTGAAAATCTGGAACTGCTGGGGCTCGGCATTTGTGTTATACTGTTATTTGGTGTAAGCTGGCTAACGAGAGGAGTCAAGAGATAAGATGGAAATCACGTGGCTGGGGCATTCCTGTTTTAAACTGAAATCCAAGAACGGCACAGTCATTACCGATCCATTTGACGATAGTATCGGTTATCAAAGGGGAAAGTTGTCTGCCAACATCGTTACCGTAAGTCACAATCACCCGGGGCACAATTTTACCAGCTGTATCGAAGGCGAACCCAAATTGATCACCGGGCCCGGCGAGTACGAAATTGGCGGGATTTTCATCTATGGGGTCAGTACCTTTCACGATAACAAAAAAGGCGAGGAAAGAGGCAAGAACACAACCTATCTTATAGAAATTGATGACATCAAGATATGCCATCTTGGAGACTTGGGGCATATCCCTACCGCCGCCCAACTCGACGATATAAGTGATATCGATGTTTTGCTCATCCCGATTGGCGGCAATTCCACCATCAATGCCGCCATTGCCATAGAATTGGTCAATATCGTGACCCCCAGAATCGTGATTCCCATGCACTACAAAACGGATGTATCAACCAAAAATCTGGATTTGCCGGATCAGTTCTTAAAGGAAATGGGGATTAAGGAAGTTATCCCGGTGCCCAAGCTGAACATCACCAAATCCACTATGCCGATTGATATGCAGACAGTGGTTCTGGATTACAGGCAGTAATTAGCCGCTTCCTCCCCGGCAACGTATCCGGTGGAAAAGGCAGCCTGCAGATTGTATCCCCCGGTATCGGCATCTATATCCATCACTTCCCCGCAGAAAAAAAGCCCTTCTATCAGGCGTGATGCCATTGTGCGCGGGTCGATTTCTTTGAGGGAAACACCCCCGGCAGTGACCATCGCCGAACTTAAAGGCAACGGTTTTTCGATATTAAACCTCAACGACTTCAAAGTTCTTGCCAGACGGTTCCTTTCCCCGGCATCTATCTGACTACCGCACTTCTCCGCCGGAATTTGGCTCATCACAACAAAAGGCTCAACCATTTTTTGTGGCAGCAGCCCTGTCAGCAATCGTCGATAACTCCGCTTGCCATAAAGGTCAAAATCGCGCTGTAGACGCAGTTCGAGTTGCTCCCCGGTGAGAGCAGGCTTGAGATCAATGGAGACGCTCACCGGGCCATTTTTCAGGGCATCGACAACCGCCAGACTCATTTGCAACGTAACAGGCCCGCCGATGCCGAAGTGCGTCATCATCATTTCACCCATTCGGCTTTCGATGATTGGCTTTCGTGCTCGCTCATGGGCGGTGCCGCGTCCGCAATCAGTTTGGGCTACCGGCATGGAATCAATCCGTTCAGCCCGGCCCTGATAAGCGGTCAGGCGCACATTGCGCAGGCTTACTCCCTGCATGCTCCGGGCCAGTTCAATTTCCCGCACAACCAGAGGCACCAGCGCCGGCCGCAGCGGAACAATCGTATGCCCAAGGTCCCCGGCAATCAGATATCCATCGCCAGTGGAGCCGGTAGCAGGAAACGAAGCTCCTCCGGCAGCCATGATTACTGCTGTTGCAGGGAATGGCCCCTTTTCGGTATATACCTTCTCTATTTTCCCATCGTTAATCTGCGCTCCGGTTGCCCGGTTTCGAATTACCTCTACTTTGTGATCCGCCATGTAACGCTCAAGGGCTCTGACCACGTCAGCGGCATTATCGGAGACAGGAAATATGCGGCCTCCCCGTTCTGTTTTGGTTTCAACGCCATATCGGGCAAAAAACTCGAGCAGATCATCACGAAAGAAACGATGAAAGGCGCTATAGAGAAAGCGCCCGTTGGGGCCATACATGCCGATAAATTCATCAAGATCGCGACTGTTAGTCAAGTTGCAGCGGGTCTGGCCGCTAATGAGGATTTTCTTGCCGGGGCGCTCCATTTTTTCGAGCAGAATCACGTTAGCGCCCAGTTCGGCCGCCCGGCCTGCAGCTATCATTCCGCTGGCTCCACCCCCGATGACTATAATTTTCCTGTCTTTCATTTTCCGCTCTTTTCAATTATAGCTGTGACTGGCATTTTCGTAAAACAACCTTGCAGCATAACCACAGCAATTCAGCTTGTATTGACAATAGCCTGAGGCTATGCGAACATGGGCTTAAAACAGGTAAGGAGAAATTGCCATCGCGAATGTACTTGTCATCACCGATACAATATCTTCTATCCCTCCCGAATTAGCCCGGCAGCACCGGATTGCCATAGTTCCCGGCGGCAACATTGTAGCGGGAGACAAAACCTACGCTGACGGGGATACCATCAGCAATGCCGAAGCCTACGAGCTGATAGAGAAGGACCCGGATAATTTCCATGCCGCGGCGATAACACCGGGCCAGTTTCTGCAATACTATCGCAAATTCCATAATCCCGGTCAGGATATCCTGCATATCACCGTCTCCTCTGCTTTCACCGCTGCTTTCCAGTCAGCCAACATCTGTTCCAGAGGCATCGGCTGACGACCGTTGCCTTTCTTTGGATAACGCTTCCGGGTTATCTTTAAAAGTTCTTCCCATGGAACCACCTGGTCCATCTCCTCCAGAAACTTCTCCCGGCGGGTTTTCCTTTTCTTATTCTCATATACCAGGCTGCTAAAAGATATCATTTTCTCCATTACGTCCCTTCCTATGTTATCATTCCTTAACCATATTATATCATAAAAAGAGGACTTTTTCAGAGGTTCCTTAAGTCTGGGGATATTGGAGAGGAAAAATGAAAAATCATCAGGAAGAAAGGCTTTATGCTGGAGCGGGAGAAGGGATTCGAACCCTCGACACCCTGCTTGGAAGGCAGGAACTCTACCACTGAGCTACTCCCGCACGAGGGAAACGACATGGGTTAGCTCCCGTTATACAGGGAACTAACCCATAATTATATCACCGAATTTCCGCAATCGCTACCGGCCTACCGGTTTGAAATACGGGGCAACGCGTCTGCGGCCTTTCAAATCCGGTTGCACATCATAGACAACCAGTTCCACTTCCATCCCGGTCTTCGCCTCGTTCGGCGCACACTCCAGAATGGCAGTGGGCATCCGCAGCCCGTTATCAAAATCAACTAAAGCATAAACCATTGGGGCACGCGCCGCCAGCTCCGGGGGCATACCGGCATAAGCTGCCGTCCATGAAGCTATCTTCCCGGTCTTGGGCATGTCCACCCATTCGTAATCGGTGGAAAGGCACTCCGGACAAAGCGTCCGCGGAGGCCAGGGGATATGGCCACAAGCCTTGCATTTGGTAGTCACCAGCTTGTTCTCTTCCCTCAGCGCCGTATAGAAATAATAAAGCTGGGTGGTATCTTCATATTGCTGCGCGACCAAATCCATCGCGGTATAGTATTCCATTTTTTGTTCTGCCATTATCGACTTCCCTCCGTAATTCTTATGGAACTAGTGAATGGTATCATCGCTACCATAGATCGTCACCATGCTCTGCGTACCTACGCCACTCATCGTTTGTGCCAGACCAATCTTTGGAGTTGGGGAAACCTGTCTTGCGCCGGCCTCCCCCTTAAACTGACGATAAATCTCGTCGGTCTGACCTATGCTGGTACCACCGAACGGGTGTCCGCAACCGATAAGTCCGCCTCGCGGCTGGGTAACCACATCACCGCCATAGTCATTGCCGCCATCATCTACCCAGCGTCCGCCCTCACCCTTGGGACAGAAACCAAGTTCTTCATACTCGATCAACTCAGAACTGGTGAAGCAATCATGAAGTTCGGCGATATCCACGTCTTTAGGCGTAATACCGGCCATCTTGTAAGCCAGTTCACCCGATATCCTGACTCCCTGCCAATCGGTCAGGTCCTTGGGATTATTGCCAATCGTCCAGTTCGTGTATCCCTGACCCAACCCCAGAATCCACATTGGTTTGTCGGTATACTCATAGGCCTTCTCTTCCGAACACAATATGGCACACGCGGCACCATCGGTATTAACGCAGCAATCATAGAGCCCCAGAGGCGTAGCAACTATTCTGGCACTGAGCGCCTTCTCAAGGGTAAGCCCGGTCTGGAAATGGGCGTTGGGGTTCCTCGCCGAATTGGTATGATTCTTGACCGCAATCTTGGCATACTGTTCTTTGGTAGTTCCGTATTTCTCCATATGAGAAAGGGCAGGAAGCGCAAAGAGCGCCGGCGGCGTCATTCCAAATCCCTGCTCCCAGTCATGGTCACAGGCCAGCGCTGCATTGATGTAACGCTCGCCATGGTTTGGAATTAGAATCCTCTCCCAGCCGACCGCCATGCCAACATCGATCAGCCCTGCCATGATCGCCGACCAGAGAATCCTCATATTCACCGCCCCGCTCTGGCACTGGCAATCGGTATTCTGGAACAACCTGGGCGTGACTCCCAAAACCTCGCAGGCCACCGGCGAAGGATGGCACTGCGGGCCTGAACGCTGGGGATAAACACCTGAGGTCACCAGGCCTTCGATATCCTTATTGCTTACTCTCGGATTGCTGTCGAAACAGGCCTTGCCTGCCTCGGCTATCATATCACGGAAAGTCGCGTTGGGCCTCATGCCCCATTTATTGACACCTGTTGCAACAATCGCTACCCTCTTGGGTTTTGACATAACCTAGTCCTCCTTCACTCATGCATTAAGTGGAAGAATGTTTTTTGGAACATCCCAAAAAATTATTATAGCATAATCGATTACCGGTGTGCATCAGCTATATGGCAGACTCAACTTCAACGACATATATCGCTCAAGCAGCAACCGGAGCAAAGCGGGGATGATTTCCGGCAAACTTCTTTCCCGTGCCGGACAAGCAGAGCGTGGTATTCGTTGAAAAGCTGTTCATTATGAGGGAGATTATTCATGAAAAAGGCCTGCAGGGCGGCATAATTGCCGTAGTCCGAATTCAATCCCAGACGATCCATGATGCGATGCGTATAGGCATCGATGACAAATATCGGCTTGCCGGCAGCATAGAGGATGATCGAATCGGCTGTTTCCTGACCGATCCCGTAAATTGAAAGGAGTTCGGCACGAAGTTGAGGAATGCCGGGAACAAACATTTTGGCAAGAGAATCACCATAATCGCCCAAACGATCAACAAAAGCCCTGAGTTTACGGGCCTTCACATTATAGTAGCCGGAGGGGCGAATGAGTCCGGCCAGTTCTTCAACCGGAATCTTCCGCAGGGAGGCGGGAGATAATAACCCTGCCCCTTTCAGGTTCATAATGGCCTTTTCCACATTGGTCCAGGCAGTCGACTGGGTCAAAATGGCCCCGACGATCACTTCAAAAGGTTCATCGGCGGGCCACCAGTGCTGCGGACCGTAGCGATTGAAAAGGCGCCGGTAGATATCATTGAGTCGATCTGAATCGGACATGTTACGTAAAATTGAGCCGCGACGCCCATTCGGGGTAACGGACATTCCAAACAAAATCCCTGGGGAGATATGGTTTTATGTCAATTCTAAATAGACCTGCCCACAGCCTCAGCAACGGCCCTGAGTTCAACCATCAATTTCTCGAAATTCTTGAAAGTCAATGACTGCGGCCCGTCTACCAAGGCCTCTTCAGGTTTAGGGTGGACTTCAATCAACAACCCATCGGCCCCGGCGGCAACGGCAGCCTTAGCCAGACTCGGCACATATTCGAAATATCCGGCAGCATGGCTGGGATCAACGATTACCGGAAGATGGCTGAACCGCTTGATAACCGATATTGAGCTGATATCCATTGCAAACCGGGTACTGTCTTCAAAAGTCCGGATGCCGCGCTCGCAGAGCATAACCTTTTTATTGCCTTCCGCCAGAAGGTAGTCTGCTGCCGTAAGCCACTCCGTAACAGTTGCGGAAAACCCCCGTTTTAACAGCACTGGCAGCTTTACCTTGGCAAGTTCTTTCAATAATGAGAAATTCTGCATGTTGCGAGCCCCGACCTGAAGGATATCAACATGTTTGGCCAGGAGCTCTATGTGCTGGACATCCATAACTTCCGAGATAACAGGTATATCATATTCCCGCTTGACCTTCTCCAGGAGCCTGACCCCTTCCTCTTCCATCCCCTGAAAACTGAAAGGCGAGGTCCTGGGCTTGAAAGCCCCACCCCGAAGAACGCTTGCGCCGAGCTTCTTAACCGATCTGGCAGTATCCATTAACTGCTTTTCACTTTCCACGGCACAGGGGCCCGCCATGACTACTATTTTGTTGCCCCCGATCTCAGCCCCTCCCACCTTGAATTTGGTGGCTCTCGGATTGAATTCCCGGGAAGCCAGCTTATAGGGTTTCATCACCCGGGTGACGCTCTCTACGCCGTTTAAAACTGCAAACGCATCCGTGGATGTCTTGCCCGTATCGCTACCAAGTACCGCTACAACCACCTTGTCAGTCCCCTGATTCAACTGTACATCAAACCCGAAAGAACGGGCTCGTTCCACAACCTGATCCACCTGCTCCTGCGGAGCTCCTTTTTTCATCTCAACAATCATTTTAAATTCACCCCCCAAATGAACAGATTCATGTAGTTCGATTGTAGCAACAAGACGACACCAATACAACCGGAGCTAATTAAAGAAAAACGTGTTCATCCTTCCGTTACTCCCCCCTTTAACATAATAACTTTGCCATAAAATTCTCGCCCGAAAACACGTTCCGCGGGGCTCTTGACCCTAGCCTTTCCCCATGTTATCCTCTCATCATCTTAGGAAACCTCAAAGCAATCTTCTATTTCAAATCAAACTTAAAGGTCAAATGTGAAAAATACTTTGTCTGCCTTGTCGCAGGCCACGAACCAAAATGGTTTGAGGTAGGCATCGATTTTGAGCTTTGACATTCCTTTGGCATTTGGAGGCGTATTGTCTTTGGCAATTTCGAACTCGGCCATGCTGCATACCGGCAATTCCCTGAATATGTTTTCCAGTTTCCCATCGCCGATTTCGATCAGGGTTTCCAGAATTACCGGTTTCTGCTCGGTCAGGTCAACAATGATGTCGGTGCTGCCTGATTCACCCTTTACATAACTGGTAATCGAATTTATGACTTCTTCCAGTTCTGCTTCGAACCACGAAGGCGCAAGGGAATCTTCAATCCCCTCGATAATCTCATTACGACTGAGGGTAACAGAAAATGGCAGCCTGACCTGCGGGGCAAACTCCTCAGTTACGATGGGAGTAATTATTTCCTCAACTAGGTAATCGTAGGTTTCCTGCCGGCTGAGGAGGTCCAGCGTAGCTTCAGCGATGGCATCAACACGATCCTTGAGAGGTATGGTAATGGTGAAATGGTCCGAGTCCAGAATCAGGTATGGGATCGTGGAGTTCATGGCTTCTTCTATTCTTTCGGCCAGCCATTCTTTATCGATCACCTGGCGCAGGGCAACCGCTATTTCATCTTCCGAAAGTGTCAATTGATAGGGAACCTTATCCAGATTTTCAACTGTTTTTTGGGCCGCATAGGAAATCAGGTCGTCGTAAATGCTCTCGAATGCTTCCCCCTCGATGATTTCTTCCTTTATTATTTCCGGACTTGCCTTGACTTTTTCCTTGAACTCAATGGTATAGCTGAATTCATCGGTGCTTCCCCGCAGATAAGGGACGATCACTTTTGTGGCTTGCTCGAAGTTGCTTTGAAGCCATTCCGGGGGGGCCAGCCTGCGGGCGGTGGCCACAATCTCTTTTTCAATATCGTTGTAATCTATGGGATTGTCCGAGGCGTCCTCTGATTCCGGTTCCTCCAGTGCGGCGGGCAGGGCTTCATCATATGCGAAATTGTAAATATCAGCCTTTTCCATCTGGCTGTTGTAAAAATCCGGATTGCCTATGGTACTATTCACCTGCGATGCGAACATTAAGAGAGGAAGCAGAATAATTAACAGGATTGCCAGCATGATTGCCAGTATCCGTCTGCACCATATCATGGCAGGCCTCCTTGAGGAACTTTCCCTATAGTATAATCGCTAGCGCTCCGGAATGCCAGTATCCTTGTGGAAGGCTATCACTCTGGAGTACAATTTAATTTGCTTAAATCGGGGAGGTTGAACTTTGGAAAAACTGTTGAATCAAGCAAAAAAAGTCACTCAGGAAGCCGAGGTTTTCTCAGTCTCGAGCCGCAAAACTGATGCCCTTTTCGAAACCAACCGGCTCAAGCAGGTGCAAACCAGAGAATCTAAGGGCAGTGCACTTCGTCTGATCAAAGAAGGCCGGATTGGATTTGCGGCCACCACCAGATCAGATGGCAAAGGAGAGCTCCTCGACATGGCGCTGGAGATGGCTCCTTTTGGCGCTGAAGCTAAATTTGAGTTTCCCGGAGTTCAAACCTATCCTTCAGTGCAGGTGTTTGATCGAGATGTCGAAGGTGTTTCCGAAGAAGCTATGGCTGAACTGGGCCAATCGCTAATCGATAAATTAAAAAACGCCGAGCCGGAGATTGTCTGCGAGGGCTCGGTAAGCCGAAGCGTCACCCGCATCGAGATAATCAATTCCCGGGGTGGGAAAGCCGACTATCAGAAAAGTGTTTTCAGCATCATGATCGAGGGTGTACTGGTGCGGGGCACCGATATGCTCTTCGTGGGCGATTTTGAATCTTCCTGCCATCCGATCACTACCTCTGATAAGGTAGCGCAATACACTCTGGAGCAACTGGAACGTGCCAGAGTAACTGCGCCTTCGCCTTCCGGTATGCTGCCGGTCATTTTCACCCCAAATGGGGTAGCCAGCGCTTTAATCTCCCCATTGGCGACGGCCTTTAATGGAAAGATCGTTTTGCGTGGCGCCTCCCCTCTGGGGCAAAGGCAGGGGGAACAGGTTTTCTCATCCCGGTTTTCACTGCACGACGATTCAACCATCGATTTCTGCCCTGCCAGTTCAATTTGTGACGATGAAGGTATTCCCGCCCGGCGAACTTCCCTGATTTGTAACGGGGTTGTAGAGAATTTTATCTACGATCTGCAAACAGCCGGAGAGGCGGGGACACAGAGTACCGGGAATGCCAGCCGTTCCCTTGCCAGCTTGCCCGGGCCCTCCATGAATGCGCTTGTTATTGAGGAAGGCGATACGAGCTTTGCCGATCTGGTGGCCGATATTAAAGAGGGCCTGATAGTGGAACAACTGATGGGAGCCACGCAGGGTAATATCCTTGGCGGTGATTTCAGCGGTAATGTATTGCTGGGCTACATGGTTAAAAATGGCCGGATTGTGGGGAGAGTGAAGAACACCATGGTATCGGGCAATGTTTATGATTTACTGAAGGAAGGGATTACTATTGGCAGTGATTCGAGATGGCTGGGCGGCTCGATGAAAACCCCTTCAATTTTCTGTCCTGCCGTGGCGGTGGCTGCCACGGATTGAAATTCCCTAGCGGGCAGGCTGACCGATATCGGGTAATTTGCCCAGATTATCCAAACTCAGGGCTATTGCCCCCATGATGCCTGAATCATCACCAAGTTCAGACTGAACCACTCGGGCGCGGCCTCTGAAATCCGGCATGACGCGTTCGGTGACCTCTTTGCGAATGGGTCCCAATATTAATTCGCCCGCATTCGATACGCCCCCGCCAATTATCACTACTTCCGGATCGAAGAGGTTAATAAGTGAGGTAACAGCCATACCCAGATACATTCCAGCTTCCGCGACTATTTCGTCGGCCATCGAATCCCCATCTCTTGCCGCGGCCACTACCATTGCGCCGGTGATCTTTGAAAGATCGTCACCGCACATTTTGGAAAGGTTGCTGGCCCGGCCTGCGGAAATGCGCTCTACAGCAATCCGGGCGATAGCGGTTCCTGATGCCAAAGGTTCAAGATGTCCTTTCCCACCGCAATTGCACTGCGGGCCATCCCGGGTGACAACCATATGTCCGATCTCACTGACCGAAAGGTCATAACCGGAAAGCAAATTTCCATCAAAGATTACTCCTCCTCCAATGCCGGTGCTGACGGTGATATAGATAACCCGATTGTACCCGCGTCCAGCCCCAAAACGCTGCTCTCCCAGAGCGGCCAGATCGGCGTCATTTTCCACCCATACTGGTATTTGAAACGTTTCCTCGAGGCTTGCTTTGACAGGGACATTCCTCCATGCAGGGATACTGGGTGGAGTGAGAAGCACGCCAGTCTGCGGATTGAGAGGGCCTCCGGCGCTGACGGCGATTGCCTTTACCTTGTCAAAATTGATGGCGGCGGTGATCTTTTTAATCGTTTCTTTAATGCGCCCCATGCCTATTTCAGAGCTTTCCCATGAACGGGTTAATTCTGCTCTCCGGTTGACTATTTTCCCCTGTTTGTTGGCCAGAGCAACGCGGTAATTAGTTCCCCCGATATCCACGGCTATGACAAAGAAATCTTCCATAATCTCTCGATGAACTCCCTGAATTTGCGCAGTTTAGAATATCATAATGCAAAGCTAAAAAGAAGTATGAAATTCCTCTTGCCTTCATTTCGCCGGTATGATATTCTGGTAAAGTTGTTATAGATTCTTATAGATTTTTGCGGTTTTCATGAGATTATGACAGGCAGTCAATCAACGCTTTTAACTATCGGTCAGGCCAGCCGGATTCTTGGCGTCAGCGAAGTGACTTTGCGCCAGTGGACGGACGAAGGTCGAATCGAAGCGTTTGTCACTCCCGGCGGCCATCGGCGCTATTCCGAAACTGAGATTCGCCGTTTCATGGGCTCCGGAAACCGTGTGCATGGGATTAAGGATCTGGTTGCCCGGATGGAGCTTGCACCGGAACAGGAACATGAAATTGCTAAAACCCAATTCCATTCGATGCTATGGTACAACGAACTCGACCCGGATTCGCTATCACGGCTGCGGGATTTGGGCAAAAAGATATATAGCCTTGTTATCGCTTATATATCCAAACCATCCAGACGCGGGGAAACTCTGGGACTTGCCAGAGAAGCGGGCAGGGAATTTGGCGAGTATCTGGTTTCAATAGGACTTCCTCTTACCGATGCCATGGAAGCTTTTATGTTGCACCGGGCTCCTCTGGTTGCTGCCGCTACCGATCTCATGAAAAAGCGCAAAGCTCTCAACGAGCGCGCCGCCGAAGCTATACCGCTGGTAACACAGCTCACTGACGAGGTTTTGCTGGCGCTTGTTACGGCGTATCAGACTCATGATAGCGGACATGGAAGTGATGCTGTATGATTTCGGTTTCAAGATTGCTTTGTGATGAGATTGGCCCGGCCGATGAGCTCCGTTACGGGCATAAAACATATCTTCGGTGTACTTCTTCTTGAGTTTCAGCCACTCTTTCTCCGGGAGATCGCTGGCCCGCGGGCCCTGCATCTCGTTCTGGGCTACATGTTTGCCCGGGGGAGCGAATGAAGGGTCTACCAGGCTGTGGCAACCCACGACCGGGCTGAAATCCTCAATCGGGGGTAACTTGCCCTTATTGGAATATCTGCACTCATTGGCCATATGTTCCGGACTGGAAGTTGTGGAAAGTCCCAGCCACATGCACTCATGGATATCGGGATTGAAAGCCTCGGCCTTGTATTTGGGAGCTTCATTCAGTGCGAAGCTGTACCACATCAGGTTCCCTATATTATTTGTGGAAAGGTTTCTCATGCGATTGGCGTGTTCTTTGCCGAATATATCATCTCCTACAATATCAGCCAGTTGCCAGGTGCTTAAACCGGCACTGATGACAACCTTTCTGGCTGCAATCTCCGAACCATCGGCCAGCCGAATGCCGGTGGCTTTGCCGTTTTCGAGGAGAATCTTTTCCACTTCGGCATGAGTAAAGAACTTGCAACCACTCTGCACCAGTATCTGATGGCAGGCATGGGCAATCTGGTGGGTACCTCCCCTGGCAAAACCGATAGTAGGAAGCGTTCCCAGCATTCCCAGCACCTCAGCACCCTGGTTCGGGTCGAGAACATTTCTCGCCGCAGATATGATGAATCGAAGGATACAATATTGTACCTCTTTGCTCTCGAAGAAGTATTTGACGGCGTCGATAGGCGCTCCTGCGAGGACTTCGGGTGTTGGTTCAAGTGGAGTGCCCTGCAGGTATTTCATGAAGAAATTTACCTGTCTTTCCAGAAATTCCGGTCTTGCCTGCCATTCATGGGGATTGAGGAGACTATCGATCGTCACCGAGAGGTAGTCATCAGTGTTAACGATTTCTGTTGCCCTGCCCCAAAGTTCGGCATCCCTTTCGGAAAAACGGGCGATTTCCCTGACTGTTTTTGCCTGTGTGGGATCGTGCTTTGAACTGTAAATGGCGAGGCAGGTTTCGTTATTCATGAAGGCTCCGCCGTCGCTGACCAGATATTGATCGTACTGTCCTCCGTAGTCCCAGAATTCCGGGAAATCGCGCCACAGGGGAGCAAAGTACCAGGGCAGCATGATATTGGCATGGGTGTTGCCGCGGAAGCCCGGTGCCGACATTTCTTCGGTAGCCAGCCCTCCACCGATCTCGTGCCTTCTTTCGAATATACCCACGCTCATTCCCGCGTATCGTGTCAGATACATAGCGAGCATCAGCGCTTTATTACCTCCGCCACAAATGACGGCATCAAAAGTTAAATCAGCCATCTCCAAAATTCCAAGCAGCATCTTTTTTAGGTGTGGACTCTTATATGAAATTAAGCCAGCGTCATTTCGCAACAATCGGGAGCGATAATGAGAGTCGGCTCGGTTAGTTCCTGTACTTCCGCAGGTGTCCATCCGGGAGCGTATTCCTTGAGAACCATGCCTTTATCAGTGACCTCTATTACCGCGATATCGGTTACCAGCAGGCTTACACAATGGGGAGCCGTTATTTCGTATTCAGGTTTCTTTTTAATACGGTAGTCGCCCTCTTTCGTAATGTGGTTCATCACGATGATTACCTTCTTGGCTCCGAAAGCAAGGTCCATAGCCCCGCCGATAGTTCCGACCTGACGGGCCGGCACCATATAGTTGCACAGGTCGCCTTTTTCGGAAACCTGATAAGCGCCCATGACGGTGATATCGAGGTGGCCGCCGCGGATCATCACGAACGATTCGCAGTTATCGAAGAGGCACATGCCGGGTGCGGGGTGTACCGTTTGTCCGCTGGCGTTGACGAGATCAAGGTCGCCTTCACCGGGAAGAGTAATCTCTCCATAACCCATTACGCCATTTTCGCTCTGGAAGATGACTTCCCTTCCCGACGGAACGAAATTGGAGCAAAGTGTGGGAATGCCCTGCCCGAGGTTCACCATTTCGCCATCCTGGAATTCCCTGGCTACCCGGAGGGCCATTACCTGCCGATCGAGTTTCTCTTTTTTTATTAACTCTTCTCTCATCATGCCCTCCTTTGTTTATCGGTAGCCCGTTTGATATCTTCCCCAAATTTGGCGAGAGATTCCTTTGCCTGCGAATCTTTTATTTCTCCCTTGTCTGAAGCGGGCCTGGGGCGCTGCACCACGCGCTGGACATAAACCCCCGGAGTTACGATGGTCTCCGGGTCAAGTTCGCTGGCTTCAACGATTTCATCGACTTCGGCGATGGTAACTTTGGCCGCTCCGGCCATCACCGGATTGAAGGTGCGGGAGGTTCCCCGATAAACAAGGTTGCCGAAACGGTCGCCCTTGTGGGCGTGGATTATGGCGAAATCGGCTTTGATGGGCAGTTCCAGTATATATTCCTTACCATCAATAATTTTCTTCTCTTTCCCTTCTTCAACTACCGTGCCAACACCTGTACGAACGTAAAAACCTCCAATGCCTGCCTTGGCGGCGCGAATGCGCTCTGCCAGTGTTCCCTGCGGTACCATCTCTCGCTCTATTTTGCCGTCTCTCCATAGTTTCTCAAAGTTGTTTACGTATAAAGCGCTTATTGGAGCGGAGACAATTGCCTTTTTAACTTTGTTATTGCGGATCAGTATATCCATATCTTCCGGGAACGGCGCGCCCTGTAATTTCCAGATGTCTGCCCCGAACCCACTGGCATTGGATACCGTAGTGAGGTTCTTGACACCCTTGCGGTCGATGGCTTCCAGCAGGCAACTTGGTATGCTGACCACTGTGCCAAAACCACCGACCATGATGGTGGCTCCATCAAAGACATCGGCCACAGCTTCATCAAAACTGTCTACAATTTTGTTTATAGGCATATACACATCCCTCCGATTGCATGATTTTTACAGAAGCCAGCTTTTGATTCCTCTCTGCTATTATACGCGTCAACCGAATATTTGTCCACACCGAAATATTTCTGGATGTTAGCTTTTTAACAACCAGCTTTTGTCTGCTTGAGCCTCCTTTTTTAGAATTTTTATCTAATACCACCAATCGGTGATTCGAGATATACTTGCTTGTATCTTTCCATCTGGCGAGTTGGTTTCCACCACTTGGTAACTCCCAGGTCATCAGCCACCTTGTTGGCCCCGATGTAGCCCGGTCCGCCGAGCACCGCGCCTCCGGGATAGTTGGAAGCCCCGCAGGTATAAAGTCCCGGTATAGGGGTTGCCGAACTTGAACATTCCTGATTGGGCCGGAAGCAGCCGAGCTGGATTGGTTTGTAGTCGCCGTGCTTGATAGCCCCTTTGCGCATATTGGGGAAACGAAGTTCGATACCTACAGGAGTTTCGTAAATTACCTTCATGATATTGTCTTTGGTCATATTGGGAGCGGCTTTCTGCCATTTTGCCAGTACCGCTTCCAGTAATTTCGGGCCCATCTTATCCCATCCGCCTTCGATGTTGTAAGGAGCATGCATCTGGAAGAAGGAGACATGTCCGCCATATGGCGAGTGAACGAGGTGGGGATCCAGCTGGCTCTCGCAGGTGGCATGTCCGGCGATGTTGTTCAGATCGATTTTTCCGCTGACAACATTGTCCCAGTGAGCCAGCAATTGATCTTCGCCTTCGACCCCGATCAGGTTCATGAATGACTCGTTAGCCCAGGGGTCATCGCATTTATACCGCGGTGGCTCTTTGGTAGCTACATGTACGGTGAAGTAGCTCCACTTATCGTATTTCCAGCCCTTAATGGATTCCGCCAGATCGGCGGGCATATTTTTTTCTCCTATAAGATCGAGGAAAGTGGTATGGGGGTCCAGCGTGGACATTATCACTTTGCTCTTCAGCACTCGTCCTTCTCTGGTTTCGATGCCGGCGACCTTGCCGCCTTCCATTATTATCTTGGTTGCTTCACAGGCATCGATGATGATCCCCCCGTTACTGAGTATTTCGCGGGATAGTGCGCCGGCCAGCTTGTGGGAGCCTCCCTGGCAGTAACATTTGTTGATCATTCGATCGCTGTACAGGGCGACAAACATGCCTACCCCTGTTTCTCTCGGGTCGAGACCCCAGATGCAGCAGTTGTATAACATCGTTGCCCGTAGTCTGTCGTTTTCGAAATTACTGTTGATGATATCGAGAGCGCTCTCTTCCGCCAGTTCCAGCATGTGCTGGCCTACCGGTGTTTTCTGCATGGCCATGGTGATCTCAATTGGCAGCATGGGGGGCAGATAAGTGGCCGGACCCAGGATTTCGGCAACGATCTTTTTCCATTGTCTCATCAGGTGGCCATAGGCAACGGCATCTTTGAAGGAGAACTTGCTGATGGAGTCCTTGGTATCCAAAGTCCACGGCAATTCCATGCTCGGGCCCTTGACTTCAACCACCCCGCCTCTCAACGGCAAATCCTTCTCCCCATAACCGAACTCCCTTGCCACAAGAGTGGAACGGATATTGCAATCCAGAGCTACGCGAAAATCACCCAGCATATCAGTAAAGCGATAACGCCAATATGAGATTAGAATGACGGGCCGAAGCGGTTGCGAAGGGAAATGCCCGAATCCCGCTATCGCATCCATCAGCTTTTTACGATCAATAATCCCGGCATTCAAGTTTTCCGGCAAAAGCCTTTCCCTGTCAACCTGAAACTGTTCACGCCTTTTGGTGCTCAAGAACCCCCGCCTTGATTTGAGTTCCACAAATATGGGCACGCTCTCCGGCAGATCCCCGCTTTCCCCATACCAGCGAATACGAACTTTATCTTTGCGGAACTCGCCTGAAGCAGACCGCTCGTGCTGTTCAAGATCGGGGGTATCAAAATAGAGGCTGTTAACCTGTCCCTTCGGATACTGGCGGTCCTGCCTGCAGACCTGCCTCAGGAGAGCGCCGGCAAAACCGATTTCACCAGGTTTGATGAAGAACTTCCGCTCAATTCTCTGCCGGAACTGGCCCTCAACCGGTTGTTCGGTAGCTGCTTGTGATGCCTGCATTTCCATTCATCCCGATAATAACTCATTTCCTCGTTGGAAGGATACTTAGGGAACCTCTGATCAACCCCCTTTATCCCCAAATCATGGGGGAAGTTTGTATTGGGGGACACCCCCAGACCCCCGAAGTCACCACATATTCACAAGGTTCCTTAGCGCCTGTCTTTATGCTTTGTCAGGGTCACTGCTATTACCCGCTCCATCACCTGTGCGCGGAAGTTCCCCGGCGAGCTGCAATCTCACCGATTCGCCACGCTCGGCTACAAATGACTTCAGCCCGAAGTACCGGCCCACATCATCGGTAAGGTTCTGTTCGAACTCCGCAGTCGAATGAAATTTCATCTCATCATTCTCGACGTATGGGCGAATCATATCGGCAAGCTCATCGATGCGCTTATCCATCGAATCAACAGAAAACGGCCCATCGAGCAGTTCCTGCAAATACCCGTGATAGATTTCAAGATACGGCTTGCAGGAGAGCAATCGATCTACCAGCGGCCGCTCCGCTATCGGGCCGCAGGTTGGCTCATCGATGTAGAAGTTTATGATATCATCCTTATCAAGCCCGCACTTATAGGTGCCAAACGATTCATTCAGGTCCCAGGGAATTATGACAAACCTGCCATCGTTCTCATAGAGATAGTAATTCACTCCCCTTCCCTGATAGCTATCGAGACACACCAGCATCGTCTCCACCGCCAAAAACCGCAATGCCTCGTCAACATCCAGCACCTTCTCTATTTCCTGAGGGAAAGTTTCATCCGGCTCGTTGTTGAGCACATCCAGAAACCGGAGCAGGGCAGCATGATCCGTGAGCCGCTCATTGGTTTTCACCTCCATCTCATTGATATGTTCCAATTGTCTTCCCGACCAGTTGAGGTAAGAACTGGAGAGGTTGGGCTTATAGAGATCACCGTAACAGTCCTCAAAATTCCGGGCCAGAAAAATCTCATCGATATGCTCCACCTGAGTATAGAGTCCCATGTGAGTATCGTTAACCCACAAATCCACATGAGTCGCCCTAGGAGCAGGAACCCCCATCTGAGCAAACAATTCATAGGCCAGCCTTTCCCGCATGAGTGCCGGGTCGCGATAGTTGTTATGAAAATTGAGCTTTTTCAGACCGTGAAAATTAAGGGGATTATAGAGCATATCGAAATCGACTTTCAGGCTAAGCCGGTCGCTTCCATCATCCACGACATAGGTGAGGGTAGAACTGCCTTTAGCCCTGACCGCCACACCGGAAACGAGTTTACCATCAAACCAGAAATCGGCCCGCTTGTATTCCTCATCCTTAGCCCGGGAAAGCAGATTATCCCACAGCGTTGGCTTCATATAGATAACCACCCGAGCCACGTCATCTGATATGAAAACCTCATCGGGAACAGCCGGATTTGCAGTTTGCCCGGTGTCCTTCACTTCGCATCCGATTGCGCCGGACGCTGCCACAACAAGAAATATCAGCAATAAACGGACTGCCTTTCTCAAATCAGGCGCATTTGCTTCTTGCATTTATCAATCTTGACCAGTCTATAATCTTTTTATCCAGTATAGCGCACCAACCTCGGTTTGGGTATGGCAGTGACGCAGCTTATCAGGAGTTCCCCGAAACTAAATCCCCTACCATTCGGGGTGGTTTTCTTGTAGAATCTAGAATGTGGCGAAATCATGGAATGCAATATCGAAGCCAACTTAGAGCGGTGCAATTGCACTTATGAACCATGCAGCCGCAAAGGAAAGTGTTGCGAATGTATCGCCTATCACTGGAAGATGAAAGAGCTTCCGGCATGCCTGTTCCCTGACGATGTGGAAAAAAACTTATGATCGTTCGATTCGCCGGTTTATTGAAATCTACAAGAACAGAGTCTGAATTTCTGGGAGGGAAGGAAAAGTTGAAACTGATTGTGGGGTTGGGAAACCCCGGTCGTGTTTATTCCGATTCACGCCATAATTTTGGATTTCGATGTATCAATCTATTTGCCAGAGAGCTTGGTATTGAATTCAGCAAGCAGCGTTCAAAATCACGTATTGGACTCGGCGAGATGGCCGGTCACAAGATAATTCTGGCCAAACCTCAGACATATATGAATCTCAGCGGGGAATCTGTTGGCCCGCTGGTCCGCTATTATCAGATTGACCTTTCCGATTTGCTGGTTATCTATGATGATGTGGACCTTCCGCTTGGCACAATTCGCATCAGGGAAAAAGGGGGAGCGGCAGGGCATAACGGGATGAAGTCAATCATTCAAAATACCGGCAGCCAGAATTTCCCTCGGATTCGAATTGGAATCAGTCCTCCAGCGCAAGATGAAAATGTTTCAAATCGAAACCCGGATTTCGTGCTGGGAAAATTCACACCGGACGAAAAGCGGATTGTTGAAGAGGTATGCCCTCGCGTTGCCGAAGCTATAGGATACATCCTGACCGAGGGAATTGCCTCAGCTATGACTAAATATAACGCAGGTTAAGGACCCTGATAGAAAAATGACCGGCCACGCACATGGTATAGATATCATTGAAATCTCCCGCATCTCGAAAGCAGTGGATTTATGGGGAGAGCGCTTCCTCAAACGAATCTACACTCACCGTGAAATCGAATACTGCAAAGGGCGAGCGCCGGAGCTGGCGGCCAGATTTGCCGGCAAAGAGGCAGTGATGAAAGCTCTTGGTACCGGCCATATCGGGATTTCCCCGCAGGATATTGAAATAATGCCGGATGAATCAGGGGCCCCCTTTGTCCAACTGAGCAGTAACGCTCAAATTAAAGCCAGAGAAATCGGGCTGAGGGACCTCACCATCACCCTTTCACACTCGCGCGATTATGCCATTGCTTCAGTTTTAGGAGACAGATCATGAAGATAGTCACCGTAGAACAGATGGTCGATATGGAACGGCACGGCGCCGAAGCTGGAACCCCCCCGGATTTCCTCATGGAAAACGCCGGGCTGGCAGCGGCAAACTGCGCTCGCGACCTCCTCCTTGGAAATGTTGAAAAAAAATCTGTTCTGATTTTGATCGGGCCGGGGAATAACGGCGGGGACGGGCTGGTAGCCGCTCGCCATCTGCACGACTGGGGCGCCAGAGTTCACCTGTTTCTGGTAAAACGCCAAACCGAGAGCGATAAGAACTTCGCTTTGGATATGGAACGGAACATTCCGTGGACGGATGCCCTCAAACCGGAGAATCGGGCAACCTTCAGCAAAGCCCTTTCCTCGGCTAACCTGTTCATCGATTCCCTTTTTGGCACCGGAAAGGTCCGCCCCTTCGAGGGTATTCTCAAAGAAATGCTTGAATCGGTAACAGAAGAGAAATCCAAACGTCCTGCAATGAAAATTCTGTCTGTAGATATTCCCTCAGGGTTGGATGCCGATAGCGGAGCAATCGATCCCGCCGCCCTAATCCCAGATTTGACCCTCACCTTCGCCTGTCCTAAAATCGGGCTTTTCCAATTCCCGGGGGCAGCCCGTCTGGGACAACTTCAGATAGCAGATATAAAACTGCCGGAGCACCTCTCCGATCACATCAACACCGAACTGATTACTGGTGAACTGGTTCGGTCTTTGCTACCCGCCCGCCCGCTGGATGCCAACAAAGGAACATTTGGCAGGCTAATGGTGGTAGCCGGATCGAGCAATTACATCGGGGCGGCATATCTGGCGTGTGAAGCAGCTCTGCGCGTGGGCACGGGATAGGCGCATAGATTGTGATCTTTTTTCCACTTACCAGAAGAGCATCCGAGTCTATTTTAGCTCCGTTCCATTTAAAGTTCTTATAGTCGTCATTATCATCTACTGCCATGTCAAGATCAGAAAGATCGAACGCAGTGGGGAATTCAATGGTAATTGGATCACCAACTCCCCAGGTTCCTGTCAACACTATTGTACAGCTAGTGTTCTTGCCTGCTTTGTCTTCGCCAAGCGTGGCATTGACGGTAGTTACGTCACCTTGCGCGCTTACTG
Organism: Dehalococcoidia bacterium; assembly: GCA_041300025.1. Taxonomy (GTDB): domain Bacteria; phylum Chloroflexota; class Dehalococcoidia; order SZUA-161; family SpSt-899; genus JBGLNL01. The sequence goes on from JBGLNL010000001.1 coordinate 1,346,908, forward strand.
GTGCAGCTGCCACCACGCACAAGGAAGCTACCATAGCCAAAATCATCAGTACGCTAAATATCCTGTACTTCATCTATTTTTCTCCTTTCATTGATTTACAATTTCTCCCCGGAATAGTTTTCCAGGGCCCTTTACGGGATTTTGTTTTTCCTGTTTCTTTAAATATTTTCCTTTTTTCTCTAGATCGCACCTCCTAATGATTTATTTCGAATCTAAATTGCAACCTGAAATGCTGGCCGCAATACCACCCAACTTCAGCTCCCTGCTGAGGGGTAACTGTTTCACCGGTGGGGGGTAAGAGGAAATTGAGGATTCAACGGAAAAGGCCGCCCCGCTGTTTCCAGTTGAGGTGGCAAAGATGCAAACAAAACTCGCTGTGTTGGGCAAATATCTGCTCTTAATCATTCGGTCATAACCTTTGTATCATGTTCAAATAAGAGTGTCAATACCTTCGATACAAGTATACCCCGTCCTTTTCTTCGGTTCCACCATCTCAGACGGAATCACTAATCAAAAGGTTCCATATCCGGTGGTTCAAAATAAATGTTAAACCACTTGGTCTATTCGGGCAACCTTGAATCGAAACAGAAAACCAATTTTGCGGATAAGCAGGTGGATAGCGGTGGGCGGATAAATACTGAACCTTTTAAGATTTTCCAGCTGTTTACTTATATTTAATTATATGAAACAGGATTGTAGCGATGAATATTAGGGTTATTGCATTTGCGAGAATGATTGGAAGATCATTAACAAGAATTCCATATGCAAACCATAAAAACACTCCAGTTGTTAATACTAAATACATTCCTATAGATAAATCTTTTGCGTGTTTAGTTTTTATTATTTTTATCAACTGTGGTAAAAATGAGATGGTTGTACAGGTTGCTGCTACTAATCCAAGTATGGTTGTCAAATTCATAATAATCAATTTATATTCAGGGAACCTCTGATCATCCCCTTTTGCAAATAGTGAAATAAGGGGATTGAAGCTGGGGGACACTTCCCAGACCCCGGCAGGAAACATCTTGCACCTGTTTCCGGATAGCCTGTACATGAATGGTCATTGTGTCCTCTTTTAATTGCCGGTTTAATAACTTAAGAAAGTGAAAGGCAAACCACTACCTGAATCAATGGTTTGCCTTTACTGGCATTGGTCGGGGAGAGAGGATTCGAACCTCCGACCTCCGCGTCCCGAACGCGGCGCGCTAAACCAGGCTGCGCTACTCCCCGACGATGAGTATTATATCCTGATGGGCTTGTATGAAGCAATAAGCTGTGCTTGATTAACCAGCCACTTCTTCCCGCTTCCACACCTCATGGAGTTCCTTAATGTGATCAATTATGTACCGGCAGGCATCAAACGCCGGCCCGCGATGTCCGGCGCTAATGGCAACAAGCAGTATGTTATCGCTGATATCAAAAGAGCCTGTGCGATGCACGATGGCGACCCGGCTCACATCGAACTTACGCAGGGTTTCCGCTTCCACTTTTTGAAGACTCTCTCGCATTACGGCATCCTCGATTTCAAACGAAAGGCCCTTGCTTTGCTTATCATCCAGATAGTTGCGTACAATGCCCAGATAGGACACGATCGCCCCGCATTCCGGGCTGCGCAGTGAATTAATGGTTTTTTCAACCGGGATTTCGTTTCTGGTTACAGTGATCATTTCTTTTCTCTGCCGGAAATAGAATGGGGTGGAGCTTTGCCCCACCCCATCATTTACAGATAAATATAAACGTGCTTTATTGCGGCACTTTGGGGAGATTTTTTAGTGCTTTTTTGACCATCTCCTCCGGATACTCATAATTCTGCAACTTGCCTGAGAGATAGGCCTCGTAAGCAGCCATATCAACATGTCCGTGTCCGCTGTGAGCCAGCAGGATGGTCTTGGCCTCCCCGGTTTCCTTGCATTTGAGCGCTTCATCAATGGTTACCCTGATAGCATGGTTTGCCTCCGGCGCGCTGATGATGCCCTCTGTGCGGGCAAACTGAACTCCGGCAGCAAAGGTTTCCAGTTGATTCACGGCCCGAGCTTCAACAAACCCGAGTTTATGAAGGTGGCAAATGATTGGTGCCATGCCATGATAGCGCAGTCCTCCGGCATGAACTGGAGGCGGTATAAAATCATGGCCCAGAGTATACATTTTCAGGAGTGGTGTCAATCCGGCAACGTCGCCAAAATCATAGGCATACAGGCCCTTGGTCAGGGTCGGGCAACTGGCCGGTTCCACATTGATGATGCGCAGTTTGGGTTTTCTGCCTTCAATCTTATCCTTTACGAAGGGAAGGTAAAGTCCGGCGAAATTGGATCCTCCGCCAACGCAACCGATAATCATATCAGGATAGGCTTCAGCCATCTCCATTTGCTTCTGGACTTCCTGCCCGATGATGGTCTGGTGCAGCAGAACATGATTCAGTACGCTGCCCAGCGCATAGTGGGTATCATCTCTGGATACGGCATCCTCAACCGCTTCGCTGATTGCCAGGCCAAGACTGCCGGGGCAATTAGGATCCTTGGCCAGCATTGCGCGTCCCGTGTTGGTATCTTTGCTGGGACTGGGCACACATGTAGCTCCCCAGGTCTCCATCATGATGCGGCGGTAAGGTTTCTGATAAAAGCTTACTCCCACCATATACACTTTTATTTCAATATCAAAGAAAGCACCTGCCAGAGCCAGCGAGCTTCCCCACTGCCCGGCGCCTGTCTCGGTGGCAATTCGTTTTATTCCTTCTTTCTTGTTGTAATATGCCTGAGCGATAGCAGTGTTCGGTTTGTGGCTTCCCGCCTGACTGGTTCCTTCATAGTTATAGAAAATCTTGGCTGGCGTATCCAGCGCTTTTTCCAGACGATATGCCCGGTGCAGCATCGTAGGCCGCCATGTTTTATAGATAGCCTGCACCTCTTCCGGAATATCGATATAGCGCTCCGGGCTGAATTCCTGCATGATCAGTGCCATCGGGAAAAGCGGGGCCAGATCATCAGGGGTTACCGGCTTGCCTGTGCCCGGATGCAGAACGTCCGGCAACGGCACGGGTAGATCGGGCAGGATGTTATACCATTGCGTGGGCATATCCTTTTCATCGAGATAGTACCTGGTTCTTTCCATTATGCTCTCCTTTTATAATAATTATTAGAATCGGGCAATCCGGCCCGGTAAAAATGCTACGCTTAAGGATAAACCAACGGGAGAAGGATTGTCAACGCTTAAAGCGAAAACAATGGATAGATGATCAGTCAAATTTTTCTCACTTGAGCCCATTGCAAAATTGCAGGGATCAAATCCCCATCAGCCGGGCAACTTTTTCCCTATGGAAATCCGGATCGCCGAAAAGCGGCCATGCCTGCCGGGCCCGCTGATAATAAAGTCCCATATCATGATCCCGCGCTGTGCCCAGAGCCCCGTGAATCTGGATTCCCATCCGCGAGCTATGGTTATAGGTTTCACTGACAAAAGTCTTCAGAATCGATGCTTCCATCTTGCAGGGCAATTCCCTGTCTATTTTCCAGGCAGCATAATATGTCATTCGCTTGCTGATTCCGGCATCGGTCCACATATCCGCCAGATAGTGCTGGATTATCTGGTATGCCCCGATGGGCTTACCGTATTGAACCCTTTCTTTGGAATAGGCCACGCTATCAGCTACCACCCAGTCTGCTCCGCCATTCATTTGGGCACACTTGGCGACCACCGCTTTCTGAAGCAATTTTTCCATGATCGGCCAGCCCTGATTTATTTTGCCCAGCATATTTGCCCCTGGAACCCGCACATTTTCCAGAACGACTTCGTTTTGATGTTCATGCGACATAGTGTGAAGAGGTGTTATTTGAATGCCGGAACTTTTAGCATCAACCAGGAAGAGAGTGATTCCTTTTCCCGATTCGGCGGAGGGATCAGTGGTGGTAACGCAAAGCAGATAGTCGGCGACCTGGGCGTCTTGCACGAACAACTTGGTGCCGTTGATGATAAATTCGTCACCGTCAGATTCAGCTTTGGTGGTAATCCCTTCGGCATCGAAACGGGGGACCGGTTCCGTCAGAGCCAGCGAGATTATCAGCGATCTTGGCAAGAAACCGATTCTTCTGCTCTTCATTGCCTGCATCAAGGATCGCCGTAGTACAGATGGTAGTATTAAAGAAAGGTCCGTCCATGCAGGCTCGCCCCATTTCTTCGAAAAGGATGGTCAGTTGCATAAAGTTCCCCTCGATGCCCCCGTACTGTTCCGGAATCAGCAGGCCCATCCACCCCAGTTCCGCCATCTTCTGCCAGACCTGAGGGCTGTATCCTTTGGGGCTTCATACCCTCAAGGACCCCATCCAGCAACCCCCAAAAAATAATGTAACAGAAGAAAAAAAGAAAGGAGCCACAGCACTATGGTGATCTGAAGGAAGACGTCCCGTATAAAGATCCTGGTAGGGGAGCCTGAGCGCTCTTCCACCAGGGTGATTTGAAAGAACCGCAACAAGCCCAAAATTACCCAGAAGGTGGTTAGATAGAGCTTGTCAGTGCCATGCTTTTGTATGGTCTCGGGGGACAGCGTATAGAGCAGATAGGCCACAATGATCACTGCGGCCATGACCCCCATGGCAACCCCCACGAAATCCTGGTTGTAGCCGTCCAAACTCTTTCGGGTGCTATGGCCGGCGGCTTCCAGGATCAGGTCATCACGCCTTTTCCCCAACGCCAGGAAAAGGGCCAGAAGAAAGGTCATTATCACGAGCCATTGGCTAATAGGTACCTCCGCGGCCACACCCCCGGCGTAGACCCTGAGGACGAAGCCCAGGGCGATGCACACAACATCCAGGATGGCCAGGTGTTTTAAGAAGAGCGAGTAGGTCAGGTTGAGGGCCCAGTAGCCCCCCAAGATTGCCAGGAACAAGGTCTGCAGGAATGTGACGGCCAGACCTCCGGCCAGGGCTATCAAAACGACAAGAAAACCTAAAGCTTGACTGGTACTTAGCTTGCCACTGGCAAGAGGCCGATGCCGCTTTAACGGGTGTTGACGGTCTTCTTTGGCGTCACAGAGGTCGTTAAAGACATAAACACTGGATGTCGCGAAACAAAATACAAGAAAAGCCATGCCGGTCTGTTGGAAGGCTTGTACATCAAAAAGTTTATGGCTGAAGAATAAAGGCAGCCAGATAAACCCGTTCTTGATATACTGATGTGGGCGCGCTAATTGTAAATATAATTTAACTTGGTTTAACATCTTTCAACCATAATGCAAGCCTTTGCAATTGGCAGTTTTTATGGTACCGATTAACGGAAGGCGATATTAAGGTTCTCATTTGATCAAAGATTGCATGACCATTCTGATTTTATTTTTCCGCTTCACTCATATGAATCCATTTAATATGACATTTATGAAGAAATTCGAAAGCATGAAGAGAATCATTGTGACGGAGGCAACCCTGAAGGACTCCCCGTAGGTCAATGAGGCCGAACTTAGACGACTTGCATAGTAGAAAACAAGGCCGAGAATCAGGATTTGCAGAAGTATTGCTGCCAGGCCGTATATAATAATCAGGACCGCGAGGGATTTTGTCACCTGAGAAGACCGCTTTTGCAGGAACTGTGTAATGGTGCTCGAATTCAGGACCATATCGGGAATCTGGGGCAAGGGAAGAATCCGTATTTGCGTGCCGACCTTGACAACAACCGTCTCCCTGGCCAGCACAACCCCATTTTTGACCTTACTGAGGTCGTTCAAAAGAGATGCGAGGCTTATTTCACGGGTATCAATGACCAGGGCCAAATTTTTTAAGCCAAATGCATCCACGAAATAAGGCTGCTTCTCTTTTATGGACGGTTTGCCGTCTCGGAAGGTGATCTCGGGTAATACACTGTCATACATCGCTGCGAATTGGCCCACAGGGGTCGCCAGCGGCGGCAGTCCCCTGGTCACCAGCCCCCAGGAGTTCAAAGCTCCGCACCCGAGAACAATCACCAGCATGCCAACCGGCGACATTCGTCGAATCGCTCCGACCAACTTTTTCATTGCATCCCCACGGCCGGTCCCCCAGTCTGTTCATCATCGACCCGGCAAGAGCTGGCCTGAGCCTCGTTATGTGGAGCACCGCTGACCGGCGGGCCGCATCGTGACTGCAAATGATATACCGTCCATATACCAAACCGCTTTATCCTTGTCATCGCGAATTGTGCTTCATCCTCTAATTGGCCCAGTTTGACACGTCCCTGCTTAGTGCATTCGAAAAGATCGCCTGACCCGTAACGGATATAAAATACATCAGTGACGTCTCGGTTCATCGCAAACAATCGGTTCATCGTCCAGACAAAACCGACTTCATATTGTGGCCCGCGTTTCCATCGGTCCACTTGTTTGGGGGGCAATTCCATCATCTCCGGATGTAAAGGCTCGTACCATGGAGAATCAAGGAGAACAGCAGGATATGGAGCGAAAAAGACCCTGGTAAATACGGCTGACCCTCGACTCTGCATATACTGCAAGGTCAGTAGATGGGTTGCTGGAGACAAGAGTGCCGCAGGATACCGGGCGTTGTCCCAATTGGGTCGAAGATAGTTGGAAATTTCTCGCAGGCTCACCCCTTCCGAGGGATAGGGAAAACCCGCAAGAGACATGGCCATAAAACATATTATGAATGCACCTGAAACCAGAACAGCTGGCAATCGCTTCGACGTGAACAAGTCTGCCAAGGCAAACGCTATCAGGAGCAAGAACGGCGGCAAAAAAATGCACATCGTTCTCTGGTTGCAGAGCGGCGTAGGACTCAAGAGCAGAAAGATGATCATGATGCCCACTTGAAGCATCAGGAAACGAAAGAGCCGATTCGCCCAGCAGACCCCGGCTCGAAAAAGCACTATTGCAACCCCGACCAGCGCAAGAAAAAGCCCTATTCCGTGAAAAACACTAGCCGACTCCTCAATCGGGGAGAATGGGTTCCACGTGCCAGGATTAATCGGTGCCAGAAGATTTGGCAGCACAGCTTGCTGCCAGAAAAAGGAAAAATGGGATTGAATGTTGGCCTTGGCTATGAGTTGGAGAGGAAACACCAATAAGAGCCACGGAAGCAGAAAAATAAGAATAATCCCCAGCGTCTTTCCCGCATAACGCAAGTTTGCTTTCGTCGGTTGAATCAGAGTTGCGGATATCACCGTGGCTGCCACGGATAGGAGCGTAATATAATGAGTAAAAACCGCGCAGATCGCGACTATCAGGCTCCCCGCAAACCAGTTCTTTTTGTCTCGAAGCGTAACCCACACATAAAGGTAGCTGAACAAGCCACACAAGAACACCGCTAGTGTCCAGCTTCTCGCGGTCTTCGACAGGTGGATGTCATAAGGAAGGCATACGTAAAGGGCACCTACAAGGATTGGCAGAATAAGATTCCGCCTCTGGTCCAGCTCGCGTGCGAAAACCATCAGGACAATCAAGGCAAGAAAAGACCCCAGCACGGAGGGTAATCGGAAGGCAATCTCGCTGGTTCCAAATAGCTTGGTCCACACACTCGTCATCGAGAAGTACAGCGGTGGGTGGACATCAGTTACCATCGCCAGGATAAGGGATTCGAGTGACTGGGAGAAACTCCAGGTGGTCGATTCTTCGTAAATGAAACCTTGTTGGTTTATCAGGTACAGTCGAATCCCTAAATGCAACGCACAAATTAATAAAAGAAATGCAAAAGCTGGACGGTTTGTCATAGGAATCTCACGCCACATTATGACTCCCTGCATGATTCGCCGGCTCCCAAGCAATTGGAAGCGTGCGGCTCCTTATGAGTTCCTGCTGGCGGGCCAATCTTCAGCGGCCGGGCTGCTTCTCTTACCTCTTCAAATTATGCTTGTCATAAGGCAACGGTGCCCTGGAAAAGGTTATAGAAAATTGGACGTCTATGAAGATCCCAGAAAAGTTTCGTGGCCGATTCAATATGCTGAATGAATCAGAAAACCACCTAATCGAGCAAGCATCGTATTTATTTGTGGCGGTTTCTTCTGGGTAGCGAATTCGAATCTTATCCCCGAGTTGAATTGTCTCGATACTACAAACGATGTTTTACCAATTATTTCAACCAGGTATAATTTCTTTTCTTTCATAAATTGTACGGACAGCTTAGAGAGAAGACCCAACATTATGCGGCATCCTTGTGCCCCATTTAAAAAGGTTTTGGTTGGACCTCTTTTTCCGCGTTTAACGCCAAAAAGATTCCTCTTTTTGCAGCCACATTGTCTTGTGGAACGTATAATAGCACAAAATTAAGGGAAATTGGGCTTGTTTTAATGGTTGACAATACCAGCCACTTCAATAATGAGTGATAACTTGCCAAAAGGGCAACTTATCGGTTGGCCTGGAAAGATTCCAGGTTTGACTTGGATGTCAGAACCGGGGCGAGTTGACCCACGGCAAAGGTTTCCGAACCTTTGCAGGCTGACTGGCTCCCTCGATGATTAACTAAATGTGTCTATATGGGGCGGATTGGTTGAATTTTCAGCCGCTTGATAAGTTTCTGAGCAGAGCAACACTAACCATCTGCAGCGTGAATCACCATGTGAATTTCTAATACTAATAACGCTTATTGCTTATGCTCCCAAATTTAGCTATAATTTATTAAAATAATTAGCTAAATGGGTTCCAATTGTTATTGTATTCATCGCCGATGAAGTAAAATCCATGGGGTGAGATATCTGCCCCTGCCGGGAGGGTTATGTCTGCCTCAGTATCGGATTTGGTGTCGATTACCCAGTTTCCTATGTTGATGGCTGAAGTTCCGGGATTATACAGTTCGATCCATTCACTTCCATTATTTTTTTCATTAATATAGATTTCACCAAACACTACATGGTCAGCCGCTTCAGCAAAGGCCAGTGGCCCCAGTGAGCCCAGAATTATTCCCGCACTGATTATCACCGTGAGCATCCGTGCTATTCTACAGATCATAGTTAGTCTCCTGATATCGATTGATTTTGGGGCAGAGTAGCAGTAGCATCCACGGCATAGTATAGATTATGGTATAGGCTTACGTCAATACCTGTTCTCCCATGATTTGTAAAATGACTTCACGGGTCCGGGCGCGGTTATCAAAGTCAATCAGGATTACCTGCTGCCAGGTGCCGAGGATGGGCTGCCCATCAGCAAACGGGACAACCAGAGAAGCTCCCAGCAGAGTAGACCTCACATGGGCATGGCCGTTTCCGTCACCCCATCGCTTATCGTGGCTGTAAGGTATTCCCTGAGGCGCTATTCTCTCAAACAGTTCCTGAAGATCGGAGATCAGCCCCGGTTCGTATTCCACTGTGCTGATCCCACAGGTGGAGTGAGCCACAAATACAGTTACTGTTCCGTCTTTGATGCCGCTCTTTCGCACTGTTTCGGATACTTGCTTTGTGATATCGATGATATCGCAGTTGCCCCGGGTCTGAATTTGGATTCTCTCAGTGGTAATCATATTGCCTCCTTTTGAAAAATGTGGATTTGTCAGGGATTTTCCCTGATTATATCAGTTCGAAGCAAAGATGCTATAATGTGATCGCTCATGGATTTTTTTGAAGTTATCAGAAAAAGGAACAGTGTCCGCCACTTCACCAATGATCCGGTGAAAGATGATGACCTGAGGGCCATGCTCGAAGCGGCGAGGTGGGCGCCGAGTCCCGAAAACGAACAGCCCTGGCATTTCCTCGTTATCCGCGAAAGGCAGACGATCGATAATCTCCGGGATATGGTCAATGCTTTGCTCGATGCGCAGATTCAGGCGGCTGAGGATAAAGCCCGAAAAAAAGTGCTTAAAAACAGGCGTTTCGGGGCCGTGAATGTGTTTGATGCTCCCGTAGTCATCGTGGCGCTGAGCAGACCTTATCCCAATCGCGATCCTGAAAATCAGCCGGTATTTAATCAGGGATTGCAGGGTGTTTCTGCCGCAATAGAAAACCTTCATCTGGCGGCTGCGGCGCTGGGATATGGGGGATGCTGGGTGGTGCTGCCTTTGGAGCTGGGACGGATGGAGATTGAGGCCATGCTGGGGGTGAAGAAGCCCTGGTTTGCGGTGGCCCTGCTTTCAATAGGTGTTCCGGCCAAACCATCATCTAATGTGAAGCGCAAACCTCTGGAGGAGATTGTCACCTTCATATGAAAATCCTTGGAATCGAGACCTCCTGCGATGAGACTGCGGTAGCGGTGGTCGAGGATGGCACCAGAATTCTCTCCAATGTGATTGCTTCACAGGTGGAAATCCACTCTCGTTATGGGGGCATAGTTCCTGAAGTTGCTTCGAGGCAGCATCTGCTGGCAATGAACCCGACACTGGACAAGGCGCTGGAGGAAGCGAAGGTGACTCTTCGAGATGTGGATGCTATTGCCGTTACCAGCGGGCCCGGGCTCGCCGGTTCGCTGGTGGTGGGAGTTAACCTCGCCAAGTCGCTGGCTCTGGCCTGCAATCTGCCGCTTGTTCCCGTAAATCACCTTGAGGGACATATTTATGCCAATTGGCTTGGGGAAGATTTGCCGGAATTTCCGCTGCTGTGCCTGATAGTATCCGGAGGCCATACTGACCTGGTTTTGATGACCGATCATGGCCGGTATGAGCAACTGGGCAGAACCCGTGATGATGCTGCCGGTGAGGCTTTTGATAAGGTAGCCAGATTGCTGGGACTGGGCTATCCCGGCGGTCCGATAATTGAAAAGGTGGCTAGAGACGTAGTGAACCCTCGCAAGCTGCCTCGCGCTTGGCTCAAAGACACCGACGATTTCAGTTTCAGCGGGTTGAAGACAGCGTCGCTGCACATGGCGCGTGATCTGGGAATTGTGGAGGAGGAGCCGTCATCTGAAACCAGCCAGCTGGCTGCCGAGGTGGCCGCCGGATTTCAGGAATCGGTGGTGGATGTGCTGGTTACCAAAACATGCCAATCAGCCAGAAAGCACGGCGTGAAACAGATTCTGCTGGCCGGGGGAGTGGCCGCCAATGGAGCGCTTCGTGAACTGATGAGACAGCGTGCGCCGGTGCCCGTTCATATTCCCAGCCCGATTCTGTGCACTGATAATGGGGCCATGATCGCCGCCTGCGGGTATTTTCGGTTTATGGCCGGGGAAACTGCTGGCTGGGATCTGGATGTTGATGCGAATCTGAAGCTGGTTTGAGGAAGCCCCTCACTCAGCCAAATGTACAAGTCCTCTGCTGTCGATCCAGTACTTCCATTCTGTTTGGTCCCTGCCCAGATAGTAGCTTATCGGCAGGATTTCATTCTCAGCGCTGATAATAGCGATCAAGGCCCGTTCCCCATCAGATGTGTAGCCGCCAGTCATATTGAGAGTCATATCCTCGGGCCGGGTGGCTGAGTTTTGCCAGTCGATCCGGCTATCATTCTTAAGATCAGTAACAGGAGGATCTGCTTCAGCACACATGGCCTCTACTGCGCTTTTAACCTGTTCCCATTCAGATACTGCCTGATTATATTTCTCATGTACTTCTTCATGTCCATTTTGGGTAGTGCAGCCAAAACAAAATAAGAGAAATGTCGGGATTAAAATCAAAGCGACTGTGATAAATAGCCTTGTTGTTATTGACATAATGTGTCACCACTTATTCACAAGATTCCTTAGTCCATTGACATATAACGTTTTTTCGGCTTATATGTCAATAGGCTTGCGTTGAAGCATTCCCTGCATACATGTATACTAAATTAATGCATATTCCCATCAGGAGACATAGTTAAATGTCAAAGAAAATCATATTTATTACCGGAACAACCGGTTCTATGGGCCATGCCGGATTTCAGGAATTACTGAAAAGAAGGGACAGGTTCGATATCGTGACTCTGGCCCGGCCATCACAGAAAAACAAAAAAATGATGGCACCATACTTGAACGAGCCCGGCGTCAAGATCGTCTGGGGCGACCTGACCAGTTATGACGATGTGTTGCAGTGTGTCACCGGCGCAGATTACGTATTGCATCCGGCGGCGTTCATTGCTCCGGCTGCCGATCATGACCCTGATACCGCCTGGAAGATCAATGTAGGGTCTGCTGAGAACATCGTAAAGGCTATAAAGGCCCAGCCCAATCCCGATAGCATCAAGCTGGTAAATATTGGTTCCGTGGCGATGACCGGCGATCGCTTGCCGCCCATTCATGTGGGCCGGGTTGGCGATCCGCTTAAACCAAGCGTGTACGATGCCTACGCAACATCAAAAATCGCCGCGGAAAAGGCCGTTATTGAATCGGGGTTGAAATACTGGGTTTCCTGCCGCCAGACATATATCGCCATTCCGGATACGATGTCATTAATGGATCCTATCATGTTTCATCAGCCTCTCAATACTCACATTGAATTTGTAACCCCCTACGATGCAGGACGGCTGCTGGCCAATGCCTGTGAGGACGATGTGCCTGAAGAGTTCTGGCGCCGGATTTACAATATCGGAGGCGGGCCTGCATGCCGGGTGGTTTTCTTTGAGTATATGGATCAAATGTTCAGCCGCCTCGGACTGGGTAGTACATGTCAGATTATGGAGCGTCACTGGTTTGCGTTGAGGAACTTTCACTGTCAATGGTTTGAGGATTCTCAAATTCTTGATGATTACCTTCATTTCCGGAAAGATACCCTTCAGGATCATTTTCAGCAGGTGATGGAACATTCCCCCTGGTATGTTAAGCTGGCAGCCTTGCGAGGAGTAGGCCCGCTCATTCCGAAATCGCTGGTCAAAAAATTTGTGATGGCCCCCATGCTCAAAGGCAAAGACGGCACCTTGCACTGGATCCACAATAATTTTGAGGCCAGAATCACCGCCTTCTTCAAGTCCAAAGATGACTGGGCCAGTATTCCCGGGTGGGATGATGATATGCCTGCTTGCGGCAGCGATACCGACTATGTTCGGCTGGATCACGGATATGACGAAAACAAGCCGAAGTCCGAGCTTGATCTGGAATGGGTCCTACCTAATCATCGAAGGCACAGTCAAAGTATATAAGCTCTCTCTTCATGGTAAGGAGCACATTTTCCACTTCTTTTCATCGGAGAGCGAGCGCGCTGTCACTCGTCGCTCTCGATGCCACCGTTGAAAATATCACCATAAATCCGAGCTCGAAAAAAGCCACGATACTGCTTAATCTCAACTTGGTCATGTTACGTATATCGGCGATTAAACCAATCTTCGCAATTTTTTGGGATTTTGATGGTGTTGGTCAGGTAATCCCAACCAATGCGTACTTCAGAAAAGTGTGGATATGATATTGGCTGGGATAAACATGGATAGGTTGTGCCTCTGGGGTATATCCAACGAAAATTGTTTACCACCATCCAAGTGTTACTGACAGCGACCCTCACCATATCATTTTTCTGAAAACGTGAATTAGACGGCATCTACCCCAGACAAGAGAGAGTTGCCAGGTTCAGTCTGGTTTTGACATGAACTGGCTTTTTTTGAGTCAGTTTGTTATGCTGATCTAATCTGTAATAAATTTGGATTGTTGGATACCGGAGAGATCATCCGACAAATCACAAGGTGGTTGCCCCTTGTGATATAGACCTTATCCCTGTGCGAATTCATTTGACTTTTCATCTCGAACAAAGGTATTATTCAGCCAAATCGTAGCATCTCTCCTATTCCACTGGACATGAAGCGGACGCTGGTTTCGTTAAGCGGTTCGGATATCACCTCTCCTGATCGGTTCCCCAATACGCGCTTTAACGTTCAATTATTTGATTGGTATTTGAGGTTCTCAATGAACAGGGAACTCCTCAAAGTCCCTGCCTCCTGCCTTCCAAGGGTCTAAACCCGAAGGGAGGCTCCCTAAATCAAATTACCTCATCCCAAAGCTAAACTCATGAAAAGAGTTGGAAACGAAATGCCACAAACCTTCTACGCTCAATGTGGTGCCACGCTGATCTGAATCAACGACCTTTTTATTCAATTTCAATATCAGAAGATAGGGTCGAACTTAGAACACAGGAGGTTGTTATGCTTAAGAAGATGGCCACTTGTTTGATAGTCTTTTTGATTAGCCTTTTTTCCTTTGCGGTTCAAACGATCAAGAGCCAAGAAGACTATTCCTATGTACTTGGTGTTTGGGAATCCAAAAGTGGGTCATTCACATCGGAAATTACTATAAAAGAAATTCTTGCAATTGATAATAAGGCAGTAGTTTTTGTAAAGTGGCCGGAAAATAATTCGTCGAGGGGCCGAATTCCGGCTGGCAGCTATGAGGTTAATAATGCTCTATTCAAACCAGGCCCGGAACCCGTAATCGAGTATAAGAGCGCTACGAGCGGAAATGAACAATATTTGAAATTTAATAGAAATGGGACTGGTACCATCAAATCAGCTACAGGCCGAGGTGGCGAGTGGGGCACTATTACAGGGGATTTAAAGAAAAAATGAAACGCGGCTGATTCCAAGTAGCTATCATCTTTAACAGATGGGGAAACTATGAAAAATTCATTGATAATCCTTATGGGGATGGTGCTTCTGTTTGCGCAAAACGGAGTGGCAGATACCGGTTGGGACAGTTTCGTAGGGACTTGGACCGGGGAAATCTACGATGAGTACGGAGGTCAGGACATGTCGCTGACCGTGCATCCTGAGCCGGGAAAGATTACGGCGACTTTTGGGGAGCTGAAAGGGCGCTGGAAGGACGCAAAAAAAGAAACGTGGACAATCGAATCGGCGAAAATCGAAAAAGGGGAACTCAATGCAACGAGCCCCCACGGCAGCCATTTCAAGTTTACCTTGCGTGAGGATGGTACCATAAAGATTCGCTTATCGATTTATCATAGTCAAAGGATGTTTTTCGTCGACGGTAGGTTGAAACAGTGAAGGTGTAGTGGAGTCAAAAATGACCTAAAAACAAATCCCAGGATGTTTAAACTCGTGCTTTACTCTGAATTGTCCTACTCTCCTGCCACTCACCAGCAGGTAAGCACGCCCGTTAATCTCATTATTGATCTCGGAAATATCACAGGGAACTCGATTCCCAAGATACCGGATATTGACAGCTTAGCATCACCACACAAACGTAATCCCATCCTCCGGATTTCTCAAATATATCTCAATAACACGCCGAACGGCTCAGTCCAGGGTATTGTTGAAATATTCTCGATGAGCGTCACAGCGGCATTTTTTATCCCAAGGCCATTCACACCTTCTTATCAGTTCCACTCGTTCGTCACCTTCGACCTTGCCTAATGGGCCTTCTACACTGACGGTTTCTTCTCCGCCGGTAAAGTTATCCCGATAGCTTTTAATTGTATACAACTGACAAACCGGGCAATAATAAAACGTGTCTGTGTGCTCATCCCCCATGATGCTGCCTGAAATTGAAGCAATACAGTCATCCTGCATAAATGTTTTTTTACATTTGACGCATTCCATCTCATCATGCCCTATCCGCTTGAGTCATTTATTTGAACAGGTCGGCTGGTTTAACTATTGCGAATATTATGATCAATCCGATAGCAATCATTCCCCAAAAACCATAGACTACGGATTGTTCATGCGCTTGAAGCCATCTAATTATAACCAGCTCAGCATTACCTATTTTAACCTGCATGTTGAGAAAAAACCTCAGCGCCAGTGGGGCCAGTGAAAAAGCCAAAATGCAAAATAAGATGAAATAAAATGCAAGAACGGCTGTTACACCCTTAGAACCAAGCATTTCTTTTGTAAGGATGCCTTTGGCTTCGAGAATATTCCCTATAATTGCCGAAACAATAATGAGCCCAAGCGTTCCGAAAAACAATACGGTGAACAACTTGATTTTCATGCATCCGGTTCCTAATGGTTTTCCGAATTAAGGTATAAATCTTCGATATTTTTCAACCCCACCGGTATCACCGAAATTAAATATCAAATCATCTTTTTCAAACACCACTTTAGCGTCAATTATTTCGATCTCACTATCATCGTGCTTGATCTCAAAACGCACATTTCCGTTATCATCTATGGCATATGTCCCGTTTACAGCCATGCCCATGTCATCTATCGCTTGAAAGGTGTGAGCGTCATAAAATTCTATAGTTGCCTTTTTGCCGATCTCTTGCCATTTGCCTGTTAATATTTGGGAATGCTTTTGAGTGCACGAAATTAGAAATGTGATTGCAAAAATTCCAAAATAGAATTGGATCAACTGTTTACGATTTGGCATTTTCAAGTCTTGCCTCATTGAAGATGTTTCATCTAAAAGAGTTTTTTAATCTCTCCGGGTTGAATTCCCCGCCGCTTGCGGCGTAAAGTTGGGGAGCCATAATGTTACGGTACTGATCTATTATCTGGTTTTGCCTGCCAAGTACAGGCTAGCGGTGTTTGACGAGGCAGTCGATGGCGTGATCAAGGACGTTTGTCTGGACATCGAGAAGCGTTACCAGCTGAAATTTATGGAGATAGGGACGGATAAGAATCATGTCCATTTTCTGGTCCAGTCAGTTCCGACGTATAGTGTCACTAAAATTGTGACCATGCTGAAGAGTCTAACCGCCCGAGAAGTATTCAAGCGTTGCCCAGTCGTTAAGAAGAGCCTTTGGGGCGGCGAGTTTTGGTCCGACGGTTACTTTGCAACCACGGTCGGCAAACATGGCAATGAGAACACGATTAGCGAATACGTTAAGAAACAGGGAAACAAGTACCATAAGCTGCATGAAGACCGGCAGTTGCTTTTATTCTAATACCCCGCTGCTTGCGGCGGGGTAGTTTATGTGTGCCCGGCATGTGTAGCGGCTTGGGGGTTAAAGTCCCCTACAGGACCTGATGGTGGTAACTGTTAGCCGACGGCAAGGGCGTCCACCGCGAGGTGGGGTCTGAAGGAAGCCCAAGGCAAAGCTCCGAGCCGAGGAATACGAACCGCATAAGAACCTGCGGTACCGGGGTGAGCTTACGTGACAAAGCAAAGCCCATAGCCATCAAGCGGTGCCGGAGTAAATGCGGCGGAGATGGAGCGGAGGCAGCTACACTTACCCGGGGAGGTCTGCCGGACTGTCCGTGAAGGACTATGGAACCCGTGAGGGTTGCAGAGGGAACGGCAGAAGTCAGCCGAGGCCGTAGTAGGGCGTTCAATCCGTCCGAAGGGCCGAAAATGTAGCCAGCGGCAAGGCGCTGAGGATTCACTGTCATGGCGGCGCAGCAGCTCCAATTTGAGATTCACGGAGGCCGACTCTCATGCTCTGCGGGTGAAGCCCGTGAGGGAAGAGGGAGCGAAGAATCTCTTCTCCAAACAGGGAGATTCTTCGGTCATCCGGGCGGATTCCCTCAGAATGACATTGCGTCAGTTTGCGGTTGACACGACACTAGCTGGCCGAATCCAGCCGCGGCAGGTTCTCAAACATTTCCCGTAGCTCCCCTTTGATCGGGACCGGTTTGTTCTTCTCGGCATCCACCATGACGAAGGTGATATCAGCATCCGTCACCAGATTTTCAGTTCCCTTATGCACAATCTCATGATGAATGGTACCGCTGCTCTTTCCGAGTTTGGAAAGCCCGGTCCGGATTTCCAGCACATCGCCAAGGAAGGCCGGTCGGCGATAATTGATGTTGATATTTACGATAGAGAAACCGATCCCTTTCTTCTGCCAGGCAGCGAGATCAAGATGGCCTTCGGCGAACTGCCATCGGGCTTCCTCGAGGAACTCCAGATATCGGGTGTTGTTGACGTGGCCGTAGAGATCGACGTGGTATCCGCGGACTTTGACCTCAATAGTTGAAACACTCATTTGAAACAGGATACCCTTATCAAACCTCCCCCTTTAACAAAGAGGAAAAGGGGGATTTCACCCTTACCTTGATCCTCTCCATCGAGGGAGAAAAAATACTATTTTGTTGGGTTAAATACTACCAGCCGGTTTCTCCCGCCAGTTCGGCAATGATCGCTTTCTGGACATGAAGCCGATTCTCTGCCTGATCTATAAGCACGGATTGCGGACAATCAGTGAGTTCTTCGGAAAACTCCTCACCATAATGCACTGGCATGGGGTGCATGAGAATAGCATCATTTTTGGCTCTGGCAAGCAGCTTCGGCGTTATCTGAAAGTGGACGAAATCCTTACGACGCTGCTCGATTTCGTCTTCCTGCCCCATACTTGTCCAGACATCCGTGTAAACCACATCAGCACCATCAACAACTTCTTCGGCAGTTTTGGCGGTCATAAATTTTGCGCCGAGCCTGTTTCCGTTTTGCAAAATGCTTTCGCGCATCTCATACCCCTCTGGCGATGCGAATCGGAAATTGGCGCCACAGAGGGCACAGACCAAAAACAGACTGGAGGCTACGTTATTCCCATCGCCGACATAGGCAACGGTCACATTCTCCAGTTTTCCCTTCTTTTCATAAACAGTAAGGATGTCGGCAACCGCCTGACAGGGATGCTCCAGATCGGAAAGGCCGTTGATAACCGGTACTGTAGCATACTCTGCTAATTCCTTTACCGTTGCATGGCTGAAAACGCGCGCCATGATTAAATCAACATAGCGGCTCAGCACCTGTGCCACATCTGATATGGGTTCTCTCTCCCCCAGACCAATTTCATCCTTGGAGATGTAAATAGCATTTCCGCCAAGCTGGTACATGCCCACTTCAAAGCTTACCCGGGTGCGCAATGACGGTTTCTCGAATATCATGCCCAAAGTCTTCCCCTGCAATACAGGGCCAGACCCGTCCCTCTTCATCTCAATAGATTTATCAAGAATGTGCTGGAAATCCTTCCGGCTTAAATCGGCAACTGAAATAAAATCCTTGCTTTTCATGGTGAATCTAGTATAAGCTAATCCGGCACTTCACTGCAAGTAGCCTTTATAGGTATCATGCAAGCGTTGTGCTATAATAACTCAAGTTCGCCATATGGACTATCGAAAAGCCCTCGATTACGTTCTAAGCTTCGCCGATTTTGAGCGCTGGCCCGGCGCAGGATACGCCGAACGCTGGGATTTGCGGAGAATGGAGGAATTGCTCAAGTCACTGGGTTCACCTCATCTCAAACAGAAGACCATCCACATTGCCGGGTCTAAAGGCAAGGGCAGCACATCAGCTATGATTGCCTCAGCACTCAGCGCCGCAGGCTATCGAACCGGACTCTATACCTCTCCCCATCTGCATACCATGCGTGAGCGAATAAAGATTGACGGGAAAATCATCACCGAGCCGGAATTCGCCGATACCGTTCTGGAATTAAAGCCCCATATCGAAGCAACAAACCGTGGAGAATACGGCGAACTCAGTACCTTCGAAATTCTGACAGCCATGGCCTTCTGCTATTTTAAAAACTGCGGGGCGGATTTTCAGGTGCTGGAAACAGGACTGGGGGGACGTCTCGATGCCACCAACGTGACTATCCCCGAAGTCTGCGTTATTACTTCCATAAGTCTGGACCATACTGCCGTTCTCGGCGATACCGTTGCCCAGATAGCCGGCGAAAAAGCGGGAATCATCAAATCAGGCGTTACGGTAATCAGCTCGCCTCAGGTGCCCCAGGCAGAGGAAGTAATCAGGGAAGTTTGTGCCAAAAAAAACGCCAGACTCTTCGTGGTGGGGAAGGACGTCACCTGGACAGGCACAGGATCAGATTTAAGTGCGCAATCGCTCAAAATAGAAGGGCTGAAAGGAAAATACGAATTGAGCATTCCACTGCTCGGCGAACATCAGCTTGAAAATGCGGCCACGGCAGTTGCCGCACTGGAAGTTGCCGGCGTGAGTGAGAAACATATCATCTCCGGTCTGGCCAATACCAAATGGGAAGGGCGACTGGAAATTTTGCACAAGGAACCTCTGCTGATTGCCGATGGCGCCCACAACGGTGACTCCGCCCGAAGGCTGGTAAAAGCTTTAAAGCAGTACTTCAAGTTTGATCGGGCGATCCTTATCACTGGGACTTCAGCAGATAAAAATTCCTCGGCGATGGCGGCAGAGTTTGCTCCGTTCTTTAATTTTGTCATCACGACGGCTTCCGAGCATCCCCGCGCCACGGACCCGGAAGCTTTGGCTGTTGAATTTACCCGGTACGGTGTAAGGACTCAGGTAACAAAAAACGTGACTGAGGCGATCTCCAAAGCGCTGGCTCAGGCAGGAAAAAGAGACATCATTTGCGCCACCGGGTCTCTTTTTCTGGTTGCCGAGGTGATCGAACATTTCAAAGGCATACCCGGCGAACGCTATCCGGATCAGAAATCAGGACAGGGGTAATCGATAGGGCTGATCATGCAAAAGGTAAAGTTTGAATTGCAAAATGGCATTTCGTGTTGGATTGGGGAGGATTTCTGATCGCAATTGGGAATAACATTAAAAAGGACTGAATACTTACTCGAAAGGGGATATTGATGAAAGATGCAAAGGGCAGAAACCGCGTAGTCGTTACCGGAATAGGAACTATTAATCCGGTGGGTAACAATGTAGATGAATTCTGGCAGGGATTGATCAACGGCAAATCGGGAATTGGCCTGACAAGTTGCTGTGATGTTTCCGATCTCTCCTGCCGGGTATCCGGCGAGGTCAAGGGGTTCGATCCGCTCAATTATGTGGAAAAGAAAGAGGCTCGTCATATGGCTCGCTTCGCACAGTTAGCCATCGCCGCCTCTAAAATGGCAATGGCAGATTCCGGAATTGACGCTGCCAAAGAGAACCATGAGCGGATGGGAATCTATCTGGGCAATGGCATCGGGGGATTGCCCGATACAGAAGAAGGCTGCGGGATATTAGCCAGCAAAGGCGGAATGCGGCTCAATCCATTCTTCATGCCCAAAATCCTGCCCAATCTGGCTGCCGGCCAGGTAAGCATTGCTCTTGGACTCAAGGGATATACTTCAACCGTTTCAACCGCCTGTGCTGCCAGCACTCAAGCAACCGGTGAAGCTGCCGAGGTAATCAGGCGGGGTTCTATGGACGTAATGGTTGCCGGCGGCACCGAGGCAGGGATAACACCCATCGGAATTGCCGGATTTGCCGTGATGAAAGCTCTGTCAAGTCATAATGAAGAACCGACCAAAGCCAGCCGCCCGTTCGACGCCAATCGGGATGGATTCGTTCCCTCAGAAGGTTCAGGGATGCTGATTCTGGAAAGCATGGAACATGCCCTCAGGCGAGGCGCACGAATTTTAGCTGAGATAGTCGGATTCGGGGTATCCTCAGATGCCTATCATCCGGTGGCAATAGATATTGATGGCGCTGCCCGTGCCATGCGCTGGGCCATCAGCGATGCCGGACTTACTCCGCACGACATCGATTACATCAACGCCCACGGAACCTCAACTCCGCTGAATGACGCCGCTGAAACCGCAGCTATCAAAAGGGTCTTCGGGGATTATGCTTACAAAGTGCCGATCAGCTCTACCAAATCCATGACCGTCCATCTGCTTGGAGGCACCGGAGGAGTCGAAGCTGTCGTCTGTGTGAAAACTATCAACGAGGGAATTATACATCCCACCATCAATCTGGAAACTCCCGATCCGGAATGCCGTCCTGATCACCGCTTACGTCTTTATAATTAACAAAATTGGTCGCCGCCACGAAACAAAGTGTAACCGCATCAGCATTTTTTATAATAAGATCGATATCATCCACATCGATCGTTCCACCCTCAGGGATTGCTTTTAATTGTGCACGGTATCGAATTTTCCCTTCCACACCCATATAATCAGCCGACTTTCCGGTAACCACAAGGCCATCCTTACCTTTACCATCCATCCTGAAATAGTCCGTAGCATAATTCGAATGCGTCTGATTTCGACAGCCTCTCAGTTGCGCCCGAAAAGAAATGCTGCCCGGCTTATCGGCTGTCAACCTTACCAGTATAGCCTGATCCGCAGCCGACGAGAGGACTTCTCTCTTATAGGTCACATTATTAGCGGTATATTCCACATAACTAATACCTGTTTCAAGATCGAGCCATCTTTTGTAATTTTTCACCTCGTCTTCGTTTTCAAAAAACAAATGCAGGTTGGCAATGGACTGATATTTCTGCTGTTCGACCGGGTATCCCATAATATACCGACCGAATAATTTATGTGCTTTTATCGGTTCTCCATCGAATATGAGTCTTTGAATCTCAGGCAAATACTTGTAACCTCCTTTTACAACTGTCGAATAAGGGCCACCCGACCAATAGGTCTCTTCATTCAGTTGAATCCGTTCCTCACCCGATCCCCCGAACACCATTGCCCCCAGTCTGCCGTTACCAACAGGTAAAGCCTCTTCCCACTTCGAAGCTGCGGTATCGTACCATAATATTGTCGAAGGATTAAATTCTTTTTCTGTGATCAGATTGCCGCTATTTATATCCTTAGCTGATACCCAGTCGAAAGAGCAGATAAAAATCAGCATCGATATTAACACAAATGTTTTCATTATTTTTCCCTTAATTGGTGTCTACGTTCCTTGTTAGTCATTCGACATCCACTTGCCCATCTTCCTTATTGAGAGGTGTCGTCCACAGATAGATATTGTGTTCATAGTTATCCTCTTCAGAAACAAGCGTAACGACCTTGTCCGGCTTGACACCTACCATATCGAAGTCATGAGAGACAATCCGAGAGCCGTCCTTTAGCTTTTCCAACTGTGGTATCAGTCGCACATTCAGTTCTGGAAGCAAATAGAGACTAATTACATTTGCCTTACTGAGATCAAGAGTGAAAATGTCCTTGCGCTCAATGCGAACCAGGTGTTTAACATTGTTTTTTTCGATATTTTCGAGAGATTCTTTCACACGCCGTGGGTTTATGTCGTAACCCATCGCACTGCATCCGTACTTCTTTGCCGCTGTCACTACTATCCGCCCATCCCCACATCCCAGGTCGTAAACCAAATCATCCTTTTGAACATTTGCCAACTCCAGCATCTTGTTCACCACGTCTTGTGGCGTAGGCACAAATATGACGTCCAGCTCCCCCTCATTGAAATCTTCGCTACCTGCCTGTAATTCTCCGGCCACCCCTCCATATCCAGTGACTTCATTCGCTTGCCCTCTTAACTACTCCGCAAGTCTTTCTATATCTTCCCTGATTTTTTCCCCACGTGCAATTTCCAGGTCCCGCTCATCGCTTAGCACATTAACCCGCTTTAGTAAATCATTATATGCCTGTCTAAAAACAGTTAATTCCGAGTCGGCTTTCCCCTGGGTTGCAGAAATAGCGGCCAGTGCTTTTTTTAGTTCATTCATTTCATTTCGAAGTTCACCTTTTTCCCCACTGGCAACTGCCGTGTCCTGTTCACTGCTTGGCCCATTGACCTGTTTCCCTAAATCATTATATGCCTGCTTAACGGCGGTTAATTCCGAGTCGGTTTTCCCCTGGGTTTCACAAACAGCAGCCAGTTTTTCTTTTAGTTCGCTCATTTCATCCCGAAACCCATCTAAGGTAGCCTTGACCCTTGATAATTCAGCTTTAACATCCGCCAATTCAGCCTCGGCCTCTGATAATACAGCTTTGACTTCTTCTACTTCAGCAATAGTTTTGTTTCTTTCTTTTGCGTTATTGTCACAGCCCGCCGACACCAGTAAGCCGAGCAACAAGATTAAAACTATTCGCCTTTTGACCATTTGTTTCTTCCTTTCAAATTCTTTTGTAACATTAAAATATCCTGTTCCATTTTTTTTGTGTCATCCACTCCCAGTCTCTTATAGCCGAAAATTTTACTATTGACTGCTTTTTCCAACTTCAAGTTCCTGAACCAGGAATTCAGCCAGCAAAAGTGTTCGCTGAAGAACGCTTATGCGTTGAACAGCCTCTTGAGGCGTATATAAATCTTTTGCTATCGGGCCAAGGCCGCAAACAACCTTGGTGGAAGCAGGGACAAGACCGGCAATCGTCGGCCATAAGGATGATTCCTGGGCGAATGGTATTTCCCATTGCTTGGCAATTCCCCCCAGGGCTTTGGCAAGCTGCCTGTTGCCTCTGCGGAGTTTCATCGGGGGACGGTCAGAAATCATTTCCAGCTCCCATTTAACCACCCCTTTCCCCAGAATTTCCCGGATATGTTTTTCTGCCGTATCGGCAACTTTCTGTTCACCATAGCTCACCAGTAGAGTTACTACAACCCGATGCGGCAGAAGCATTGGGAAGGTGGTTGTTTTTACATCAGATGCCGCTACTGCTACTTGATCCTTTCGAGAAGACAGTTTTGCAAGCTGATCTATTTTCGTACTTATCCACTGCAAAGCGTCCGGATTTTTGCCGACCTTTCCCAAACGCCGTGGAGCAGCCTCCACTCGCAATAAATATTTCCGTTGGCCCCTTCGTTGGGTAATTACTTTATTGCCCAGATTCCCAGGTCGCAAAACCAGGACCTGTTTTGCTTTGGCGGCGGCTTGACGAATGATCTCGGTGCTATAGCCGCAATCACGCCCCTCATCGGTATAGTAAAGAACACCGATAGGCAAATGCTGAAGAGAGCGAATGTGTTTTAATCCCATCAGGACAAATTTCAACATTACCAGCGGAGCACGAGAGAGACCTATCCCCTCTCCATATAACCACTCAGGATCCAGGCGAAAAGCTTGTGTGGGAATTTCACGACCCAGTGGAACATCCAGATGCCCGACCAGCAGTGTCCCGCCGGCAAAACCGGCGCGCGTCTCCCATGTTCTTACAAATGGGTCATCTGTGAATTCCTTTACTTTCTTGAGACCTATCTCTGTTAAGCTCTCATTCAGTCTTTTCATTGAACCCTGGATTCCAATAGGATCAGATGTGCGACTGTTGAGATTTGTCCAGCTTTCGATTTGACGCTCAATCTGGTCTCGCCGTTCTGTGAGAAAGGAAAGCATCAACGAACCAGAATCCATGTCTTTTTTATTTAGTTCCTGTGGCTTGGGCGTCCCGAAGTACCGGGCACTGGCCACTTCTACCAGTCGGTTGATTAGTGCGGTAAAGTCAAGGCCCGCCTGTACCGCGCCGATAAGGTATGAGCCATGTTCACCCAGGCTGGGCAAACTATTCACTTCGAGCAGATAGAGATTCCCATTTTTATCGAGACGCATATCCACCCGGCCACAATCATAGCAGCCCAGTACCTCAAAAGCACGTCTGGCCAAATCTTGCGCATGGGTGATTTGTTCTTCGGCAAGTAAAGCCGGACACTGAAAATCAATTTTTCGCCCGGACACGCCTCTTTTGTCCTCGTACGTATAGACCGGCGGCCCGATCGAACCGAACTTCAATTCTACTGGTGCGAATGTCTCGGGTGGGTTATTGCCCAGCAGTCCCACATTAATCTCTCGCCCCTCGATAAACTGTTCCACCAGCGAAGGCTGTCCGAAATTTTCAGAAATATACCGAACTCCATCTCTCAGTTCGTTTACATCATATACCACCCTCAAACCGAATGAAACTGCTTCATGCTTGGGTTTTACAACCAGCGGATATTTAAGATCAGGAAGTGAATCCCCCCACGAATCCACCACGGCAAAATCCGGCGTAGGCAAACCGTGTTGACGAAAAATCATCTTCGCCACTACTTTGTCCAAAGCCAATCCGTGCGCCAGGGGACCTGAACCGACATACGGAATGCCGACCATCTCCAAAATACTCGGAACATGGGCGTAACGCGCCTGCCCCTGAATCCCATAAGAAAGATTAAAAACCAAACCAGGATGTTCTCCTTTCAAAACGCGTGGCATAAACTCTTCCAGTCATAAGGTTTGGTCCGGCTAAGGAATTGAGTGAAATCCTCCAAATCGATTGATTCGGCATGATTTCCTTTACGATCGCCTGCCCCCTGTGAACTGTAATCGACCATCGGCAACCCGTCAGCAACAGTCCAGGTTGATGAAACTCCCTGAATTGCCTCCCCCACGCTTTCCCCCGAGCAGTTCAACTGATGGTGAAATGTATCCAGCAACACCGGTATGCCGGTTTGCCTGCTGATATTCAAACAGTCTGCAAGCGAATAAAGGTGGTCGTCGTTTTCGATGACCAGTCGATCACGTACCGTTCCCGGCAACCGGGCGTAGCGCTCGACGAAACGGTTCATGCTTTCAGATTTGTTCCCGTAAACGCCACCGACATGAATCTGCATTTTAGCTGTTCGATCGAGCTGCATGGCATCCAGCACCAAAGCATGATATTCAAGTTCGGCAACGGTCCGCCGGAAAACCTCGATATCCCTGGCATTGACGATATTGAACTGATCCGGGTGCATCGAAATTCTGACGTTATGTTCTCGAATGAAGTTCCCGACTTCCCTGAACCTGCTATCAAATAATTCAATCCAGTTAAACGTATTAATCGGATGGGAAGCAAACGGAATGAGGTCGGAGGTTATACGAAAAAACAGAATGTTGTGATCGATATTAAACTTGAGGATTTTCAGCAGACAATCGAGATTATTCTGAATCGTTTCAATCAACCGGGTTTCCGAGTAGGATTTAAGCCGAAACGCCCGGGCGGACTGGCAGCCAATCGTGCGGTTGATGCAGGGATATCCGATCTTCATATCTGAAAGTCAGTTCGGTGTGATTACCTCAGTCGAATCGAACCGCGCCATCAGGTACTCTTCAACTTCGATCTTCAGTAATGCCACGTTCTTATCTTCAATAAAATTGCTGAGGTACGGGTGTCTCTTCAAGTATAGACTCGCTGATGAATCTCGTTCCCGACCTCCCAGTTCAATTGCAGGTCCTTTGGCCGTTACGGCCACGGCTTTTTGAAAGTCAGCTTCCCCATTGGATCGGTTATCGATCAGCATCGCCACGGGCGGGTTTACGGTGATATCATGAAATTTCCGGGTATCTCGTCTGGTGGCAAATAGCAAATAATGCAGATCGTTTGTATAGGCGAAGGCCACCAGACAGTTATGAGGTTGCCCTTCGCTCTGGGTGGCAAGCACTGCCAGTTTCTGAGATTCGAACAAATTGATTAACTGCTTACGTTTATCCATCGGTTTTCCCCCATTTGTGGCTAATCATCTATCAGCAACTGTGTTTTGTCAATAGCGCTAAAGAACCACTGAACCTTTTCACAAGATGCCGGATGCGGTAGACTATAGTCAAATGGGCGCCATCAGATACTACAGCACGAACAACAAATCCGAGCGTGTCAATTTCGAAACCGCCCTGATGAACGGGCTGGCATCAAATTACGGCCTGTACATGATCGCCCGAGAAGACATCCCCCGAGTGAATCCTGAAACGATAGTGGACATGAAGGGGATGAGTTATGCCGGGATCGCTTTTGAAGTTCTCTATCCTTTTTTGAAAGAGGAAATCGCCGCCGGAGAGTTCCAGTCCATCCTCAACGCCACCTACGATGAACGGATAATTCCCACCATTGTCCAGCACCTCACCGGCAAAACGCACATCATGTGGCTGAGCGGCGGGCCCACGTATTCATTTAAAGATTACGCCGCACGCTTTTTCGCCAAAATGCTCGAACACTTCCTCAAAAAATCCGGGCTGAGACGGGTGGTGGCCGTGGCTACCAGCGGCGATACCGGCGGGGCCGTGGCCGACGCCCTGCACAACTTAAACCATGTGGATAATGTAGTCTTCTATCCCAGAGGCTCCATCACCGAAAGACAGCGCAGGCAGATGACCACCCTACAGGATAATGTCCATGCTTTCGAGGTAAACGGCGATTTCGATACCTGCCAGGTGCTGGCCAAACGATTGCTGGGCGATAAGAACTTCGCCTCCGAGTTGTTTGGTGATCGCGATCGCTTCACGTCCGCCAACTCGATCAGTCTGGGCAGGCTGCTGCCGCAGACCGTTTATCCCTTCTTCGCTTATTCCCGAATCGCCGAGGGGGGCGAAACGATGATAGCCAGCGTCCCTTCGGGCAATTTCGGGGACATGATGGGAACGGTCATGGCGCGGGAAATGGGCCTGAACATCCCGGTTATCATCTGCGGAGTCAACGAAAACAAGGAATTCCCCGAATTTCTGAGATCGGAAAAGTACTTGGTGAAACCATCGATAAAGTCGCCTTCCTCGGCGATGATCGTCTCCAATCCCAGCAACTTCGCCCGGCTGGTCGATCTCTACGGCGGACACGTTTACGATGAACGCGATGAGAACGGAAAGGTCATCCGCGAAGGGGTGATGGATATCGCGCCGGATATCGAAGCCATGCGACGGGATTTCTACTCGGTCAGCGTAAGCAACGAGGCTCACTACGCTGCCATAAAAGAGGTCTATGATCGCTTTGGCGTGATCCTTGAACCCCACGGTTCGGTAGGCTGGCGCTCGCTCGATACCTATCTCGGCGGGAATCACAATTGTCTGGCTGTTATTTACGAAACCGCCGACCCCGGCAAGTTCCCGGACGATGTGAAACAGGCTATCGGAATTCTGCCTCCCACACCATCGAGAATCTCTGCGCAAGCTCATACGAAAGAGAGAATCTATGTCATAGATCAACCTCCTCATATTAAATCCGATAGCTCGCTTACCCTGAGTGATGGTCAATATCTGCAGGCCAGGGAAATCCTCCGAGAGATATTTCGCACCTGATTTTGTGTTAATCGCATTCCCACAACTCAACAGTTCGCAGGATAATCCTTGAGACTCAGGCTAACACCATTGTATTCTCAGGCCTAAAGGCGTAACCTGTGGGCAAATCCGGCTTCGCACGTGTCGGGAAAAATGAGGAGGCACAAATGGCTGCTGAGATTCTGGTCTACGTTGGGGGTGCGTATCAGGTAACCTGGATCATCTCGCATTTGTGGTTTCTCTCAATCCTGCCATTCCCGAGCAGGTCAATAACGGGCAGTGGCATATGGGAATCCAGATGGGTGGAAGGGAGACACACCCCTTAGTCCCCTCTCAAGAAGGGATTGGATTCCGGCTCGGAGGCCGAAATGACATATCGTATTTCTTAACACGTTTACGCTGATCAGAAGGACAGGTGATACTATGAAGGAAAATGTGTTAACCCTTGCCACACCAGAGCAGGCCCGTGAAGGTGCTGAACTCGCTCTGCTGGCCGGTGAGGAATTGATCCCGGCGCTTTTCGGATCGGGGGCCGAACGCTTCTGGGAATGTGCGTTCAGGCATCGCCGATGTGGCTTCAGCTACGAGCATTCGTGGTTTCTGGAGGTTGATGGGAAACTGGCAGGTATTGCGGTCGGTTATGATTATGGTACCCGTAAAAAGGAAAAGTTCAGGACTTTTCTGATCATACTCAGGTGCCTGAAATGGGCATTCCTGCAACAGCGGGCAGAACTCCGCCAGTCCGGAGATATCATGGCCAGAACTAAAGAAGGTGATTATTACCTGAGCAATCTGGCGGTCTATCCCCAGTATCGGGGGCAGGGATATGGAACCGTAATCATGGATTCGGTGGAAAAGATGGCCGCTGAAGCCGGTTGCAAAAGGGTGGTTCTGGATGCGGAAATTACTAAGGAACGCACCCTTCAATTCTACAAACGGCGCGGCTATGAAATCGAGGAGACCCTGCCTGTGCTGAAAACAAAAATGGGGGATTTCGGACTCTACCGGATGGTGAAGGTTCTTGAATGAGAACAAGTGAATACCAGTGTCCGCCGGAGGTCATTTTTCCCCTTTAAAAAAGGAAGACCCAGAGGGATTTGAGTAGCGCAGGGCTTCAGCCTCGCCCGTCATCTACGTTCAGAATGTGATTCGTGGCGATTTCGGTTACTCGATCAGTGAGTATCCGCGAACGGTGGCGGACGTCATCCGATCATCGATCGTGTGGACGATTGCCCTGCAATTTCCAGCCATCATTGTCGGCTGGTTACTGGGCAACACCCTCGGTGCGCTCGCCGCTTATCTCCGGAAGGGCTTTGGAAACATCGCCTCACGGAACTTTACTCATGGGGCCATAAAAAGAAAGAGGAGTACATAGCTGAATATTCTGATATCGAACGGGAACTGCATCAGCTTGCGTCTAGTACGCCAGACCCTAACAGGCTTTCTGAACTCGCTGGCTTTCTTAGTGATATCACTGTTGCTTGGTCAAGGGCCAAATCTGAGCAAAGAAACCGATTGGCAAGTTCGCTTTTTGAGGTAATCTGGATTAAAGATAAGAAAGTTGTAGCTGTAACACCTCAAGAGGATTTCAAGCCCTTCTTCGACCTGCAATATGAAGGGGTGTCACATGGTGTATTGCAGTGGCGACCCCGAGGGGATTTGAACCCCTGATCTCCAGCGTGACAGGCTGGCGTGTTAAACCGCTACACTACGGGGCCATTTGAGGACACTTCGAATTGTAACAAGCTTTCGCACGAACAGTCAAGCCCACTACCGAATTTTTATCAAATTGTATCTGCTGAACTGATATCCGGCCCCTTGCCATACACTGAACGCTCCAGATGACGCACGCTCTTTGCATCAGTAGTGCAGTAGAGTTCGGCTCCCATATAGAGCGCCGGGTTAACCGCTGCCAGATCAATATGGCCCGCACTGGTTACCACCCCTTCATCATAGTGAGTGGCCACAACCTCACCAACAAACCACTCATGATCGCCAATAGTGTAACTGGAGTGCAGCACACACTCGTAAGCGGCATAGGCATCCTTCAGAACAGGGGCACTCGTTTTAAGCGATGGCTCCTTTTCCAATCTAAACCGCTTGAACTTATCAACATCCTTCCCCGGAGAGCCGCCAACCCCGGCTATGAGATCAGCTTTCTCGAGCGAAATGAAGTTTATGCCGAATTCCTTCGCTTCCAGAATCAGCTCACAGGTATACCGCCTTGGGGAAATTGAAACTCCGATGAGCGGGGGCTTCTGGGAGATGGAACTGAACCACGCCACAGCCATAGCGTTATCCCGATCCTGAGCATGGCAGGTCACTATAACCGCCAGTTTGGGATAGTGATGATTGAATCCCGCCGATCCTTCAACGTGCTTTTTCATCGGAACCTCCCTGATGTGGATGTTTACGGCGAAGCCGTTTCATGACTGCATCCCGGTAAATACGGGCCAGCCCTTTGCCATGCTGGCGCATCTTCTGACGCTTCTTAAGCTGCCGCTCCTCCCGACGCTCCTGACGGGTTTTTTCGTCATCCAAATTTCACCCCCGCTTCAGACAACCCTACTATCTTTTAACCGGGCTATCTCCTCACCGCTATATCCGCCAACCTCGGCAAGTATCTCTTCGGTATTCGCCCCCAAGCGGGGAGCGGCATTTTTTGTGCCCGCCCGGCATTTGGAAAAATGTACCGGATAACCGGGAATCATCGTCTTCCCTCGATAGGGATGCTCGAACTCCGTGATATACCTGTTTGCCAAAACCTGCGGGTCGTCTTTGAGTTCGGTTGGACGGTTGATCTCACAGCAAACAAAATCATTTGCCTTTAGATCTTTAAGCCATTCATCCCGCGATCGGGTGGCAAAAATTCCATCAAGCAAAGGGACAAGAATAGGGGCGTTTTTGAGCCTGTTTTCATCGGAATTGAAACGGGGATCATCGATCAGTTCAGGATGACCAAGCACACGGCAGAAAAGGGGCCACTGCTGCTGACGCTTATGTGCCGGAACTGTCATTATCAGCCAGCGATCATCGCCGCACCGATAGTAATTCCGGGTGGGGTGTTCTTTGGTTCGAACATGACGCGGTACCTGAAAATCGCCCACCAGCGCGGTAAAAACATTAACATAGTGAAGGAAAATGCCGGTACTCAGCATGGAAACATGGACTTCCTGCCCGATCCCCTGACGTTCGCGCATGAGCAGAGCGGTCAGAATCTCATGGCTCGCCATGATCGCCGTGGCCTGATCGAGAATTCCAAACTGTGAAACGAGCGGAGGCATGTCTTCTTCTCCCACCGTCCACATCAATCCCGATCTCCCCTGCCCCTGATAATCGAATCCGCCCAAATCTTTATCCGGCCCCTCCGGCCCATAAGCCGAAACCCATGCATAAATGATCTGCGGATTTACCTTGGAGAGAGCCTCATAGCCCATCTTCAGTTCCTCCACCATCTGCCTTCGGAAATTGGTCAGAAAAACATCCGATTTTGAGGCCAGCCTGTAAGCTATCTCTCTTCCTTCTTCCCTTGCTAAATCTATGGTGATACTTCTCTTGCTTCGGTTGGCGCACTCGTTCCACAGGCTTTCCCCGTTGGGCAGGCGAAATGAACTGCGATTTACCAGAAACGCGCCCCGGGAGGGATCACCGCGACCGGGCTGTTCGATCTTGATCACATCGGCGCCGAGATCGCCAAGGATGGCTGCCCCTCCCGGCCCGGCATGATAGGCACCCCATTCCAAAACCCTTATTCCCTCTAAAGGTTGAATCAGTGATCTCCTTATTGAAATCACACCCGATATTTCGCTACAAACCTCTTAATCCGTTCGAGGGCTTCTTCTATATCGGGCAACGCCACCGCATAGCAGCAACGCACATAACCCTCACCGCACTCTCCGAAAACTGATCCCGGAATCACCGCCACCTTTTCCTCGGTAAGCAGCTTCTCCACAAATTCCGCCGAAGAGAGTCCCGTCGATTTGATCGAAGGGAAGGCATAAAATGCGCCTTTCGGCTCAAAGCAATCCAAGCCAAGATTGTTCAGCCCTTCAACGATAACCTTGCGGCGACGATCGTATTCCGCCACCATCTTCTGCACAGCAGGCTCACCGTTTCTGAGGGCTTCAACGGCAGCCATCTGTCCCATTATAGGAGCACACATCATTACATACTGGTGGACCTTCATCATCGCTTCGATTATATTCGCTGGCGCCGCTGCATAACCGATCCGCCAGCCCGTCATGGCATAAGCTTTGGAAAAACCATTGACCAGTATGGTATGTTCCCGCATTCCCGGCAAAGCCGCCAGGCACGTATGAGCGCCATCATAAACCAGCCGGTCATAAATATCGTCCGATATTACAATAAGATCATCACGTTTCACCAGTTCGGCAATTCCCTCCAGATCAGCACGATCCAGCACCGCGCCGGTCGGATTGTTGGGATAGCCCAATAACAAGACCTTGGTCCTTTCAGTGATCTTCTTTTCAATATCCGTCGCCCTGACCTTGAAATCGCTTTCAACAAAGGTCGGAACCGGCACGACCTTTCCGCCCGCCAGAACCGTATAGGGCATGTAGGCAACATAACTGGGATCGGGTATGATTACTTCCTGCCCCGGATCGAGGATTGCCCGCATGGCGAGATCAAGCGCTTCGCTGGAACCGGAGGTAACCAGAATCTCGGTATTGGGATTGTAAGCCAGTCCATATCGATCGCGCAGATGCCGGGCAATCGCCTCGCGCAACTCGATTATGCCGTAATTCGAGGTATACATGGTATATCCCTTTTCAACCGCATATATCCCGGCCTCGGAGATATGCCACGGCGTGACAAAATCGGGCTCACCGACACCGAGGGAAATAACCCCCTCCATCGAAGTTACCAGATCGAAATACTTCCTGATACCCGAAGTCGGAATTGCCCGAACACGTTGAGAAATAGGGTTTTTATGTATGTGTGCCATAGCAACTCTCGAAAATGATTACCCTAATATCATAACCCAAATTGAATCGCATATCCATATTGGGGAACCTCTGATCAACCCTCTCAATCCCCCAAACTTGGGGGAAGTTTGTATTGGGGGACACCCCCAGACCCCCGAAGTCACCACTTATTCTTCAGGTTCCTTAGGGAACCTCTGATTCGGCTGTTTGAAAACTCTTTTGCAACCCCCTTGAATCAGGTTGTCTGAAAACCCCCAGGTATGTCATTCTGAACACAGTGAAGAATCTCGTTATAAAACTGAGCCTCGGAGATTCTTCGTCATAGATTCCTCAGAATGACACTTTTTCTAAATTTTCGGATAGCCTGAGTTTGTATTGGGGGACACCCCCAAAACCCCCGGCAGGAAGAATCCTGCACCTCTTTTCGGACAGCCTTAAGGGGGATTGAACTTAGGGAGCATCCCCAAGCCCCCGAAGGCATCACTTATTCTTCAGGTTCCTTGGATGGCCCCCGTGGACGCTGATCGATTATTTTCCCGATGATTTTCTGCTCATCATCGACGAATCGCACATGAGCATTCCGCAGGTTCGAGGGATGTATCGAGGCGACCGGGCGCGAAAGGATGTGCTGGTAGATTACGGATTCCGGCTGCCTTCGGCCATCGATAACCGTCCCTTGACCTTCGAAGAATTTGAGGGCCGAATCGGGCAGGTAATCTTCACCTCCGCTACCCCCGGCCCGTATGAAAAAGAAAAAAGCCGGCAGGTGGTCGAACAGGTAATCCGGCCAACCGGCTTGCTCGATCCGACAATAGAAATAAAGCCCACTACCGGACAAATCGATGACCTGATCGATCAAATCAAAATACGGGTCGAGCGCCATGAGCGCATACTGGTTACCACGCTCACCAAACGAATGGCAGAGGAGCTTGCCGACTACCTGCGCGAGATGAACATCAAGGTTCACTATTTGCACTCGGAAGTAAATACGCTGGACCGGGTGGAAATCTTGCGGGATTTGCGCCTCGGGGTATACGATGTAGTGGTGGGGATCAATCTCCTGCGAGAAGGATTGGACCTGCCCGAAGTGAGCCTTGTCGCCATTCTCGATGCCGATAAAGAGGGCTACCTGCGTTCCGAAACAGCGCTTATCCAGACGATGGGCAGAGCGGCCCGCCATATCGAGGGGCACATTATCATGTATGCAGATACCATCACCCAATCGATGCAGCGGGCTATCGACGAAACCAATCGCCGCCGGAAGATCCAGCAGGCTTACAACATCGAACATGACATTACCCCGGAGGGAATCAAGAAATCGATCAAGGATATCACCGATCAACTGCGATCGGTGACCAAAGAAAAGAAACCTGCTTTAAAACTGGAAGAAGGAATTTCCGCCGAGGAAATCATCCGGCTGGTGAAAGACCTGGAATCCCAGATGAAATCGGCAGCCGCGAACCTTGAATTCGAGAGGGCAGCCCTCCTGAGAGACCAGATCATTGACCTCAGAAAAACTGACTTATCCGCTTTTGCAATTGTTAAAAAACGGCCCGAAAAAATGAGGAAACGTTATTGATCCGGCAACTGAACATAGGGAAAATATCATTCACAAAATGAGATTTTCCTATATGTAGGGACAGTTCATGAACTGCCCATACATTCCTTAATATAAATAAAGGGGGATGAAAATATGAACGAAGACAAATTCAGGCTGGATAGCAAAGTGGCCGTCGTGACGGGCTCAGGGAAGGGAATCGGGCGGGCGATCGGGTTGACCTTCGCCAGGGCAGGGGCAAATGTTGTTTTCTCGGCAAGATCGGAAAGCGATATTCAAAAAAATGCCAAAGAGGCAAACAAATTCGGCGTGAAGGCGCTCGCCATTCCCTGCGATGTGATGGATGAGGCACAATTGCAGGAGCTGGCAGAAAAAACCGTGGCTGCTTTGGGCGGGATCGATATTGTCGTCAACGTGGCTGGCGGAGCGTTGCCCAACCAGATCGAAAATACCACCCGGAATCAGTTGAATGAAGCGTTCGATTTCAACGTATCTTCAGCCTTCAGTTTTACCCGAATATGCCTGCCTCATCTGCGCAAATCAAGGGGATGTGTAGTCAATATCAGTTCGGCGGCCGGAAGGGTCATTCAGAAAAATTTCAGCGTTTACGGAACAGTGAAGGCCGGCTTAAGCTACATGACCAAAATGATGGCCCAGGACTTGGCACCGGACGTGAGGATTAATGCCATTGCGCCGGGCGGAATTATGACGGATGCGCTGCGGATGTTTCTCGATGAGGCCATGCTGCAAAAAATGTGCGATCTTACCCCGATGAAGCGACTGGGAGACGCGGAGGATATCGCTCTCGCCGCTTTATTTCTGGCATCACCTGCATCAAGCTGGGTGACCGGCAAAGTGCTTGAAATCGATGGCGGCATGGAAGCAACCAATATGCCATTCTGATTCCCTGACACATTTTTATAAAGAACCTCTGGGAATAAACCGCAGCCTGTTGCGAGGAGTATCACCGAGAAATGGCCTGACCATTTTACTTCTGATATAATCGATGCGGTTCTGACGGACATCACTAAAAACGGGAGGCACGATGAGAGCTATCCTTAGCGTTTCCGATAAGACCGGGCTGGTTGATTTCGCGAGGAAACTGGTAAAGCTGAATGTGGAAATCTTCAGCACCGGCGGCACCAAGAAGTCCCTGGCAGCAGAAAAAATCCCAGTAAAAAGTATCAGCGATCTGACAGGATTCCCGGAAATACTGGATGGCCGGGTGAAAACGCTCCATCCCGCAGTCCATGGCGGAATCCTCTGCCGACGTGATATACCTGCCCACATGGAAGAAATGGCCAAACACAATATGGGCACCATCGATATGGTGGTAGTCAATCTTTATCCCTTCGTCCGGACAGTTTCCAAACCCGGCGTTGAACTTCAGGAAGCGCTGGAGAACATCGATATCGGCGGGCCCACCATGATTCGGGCTTCGGCCAAGAACTTTCCGCACGTACTGGTGGTTGTCGATCCTGAAGATTACTCGAAAGTGGCTAAAATGCTGAGCGCCGGGGAAGTCAGCATTGGGGAACGTCAGAAACTGGCCCAGAAGGCTTTCCAGCACGTGGCGATGTACGATACAGCCATCTCGCAGTATCTGCTCGAAAAGGAAAATGGCTTTGCCCTGCCGGAAAACATGACTATCGCCCTTAAAAAGATTTCCGATATGAGATATGGCGAGAACCCGCATCAGGCAGCGGCCTTCTATAAGGAAGAAAGAGTCGGGGACGTCAGCAGGAAAAACACCGTTGCCGAAGCGAGGAAACTCTGGGGCAAGGAACTTTCCTTCAACAACATTCTGGATGCCGACGCCGCCTGGAATGCGGCCACTGAATTTGAAGAACAGACCGTGGCTATTGTCAAGCACACCAATCCCTGCGGACTGGCTTCGCACGGCGATCAGGCCGAGGCCTATCGGCGAGCGCGTTCCGGTGATCCGGTTTCCGCTTTTGGGGGGATTGTAGCCATTAACAGGCCGGTGAATTCTGCCACGGCTGAAGAAATCGTCAAAACTTTCTACGAAATCGTCATCGCTCCACAATACGAGCCGGGTGCGCTTAAAATCCTCAAGACCAAAAAGGACCTGCGCATACTTGATATGGGACTGCCCGGAAAAGAAGCTCCCACCATGCAGTTCGATTACCGCCGCGTCGGCGGGGGGGTGCTGGTCCAGATGAGCGATATAATGGAAGACGATCCCAAAACATGGCGGGTGGTAACTAAACGATCCCCAACCCCCGAGGAGATGAACGGCCTGATCTTTGCCTGGAAAGCGGCCCGGCATGTGAAGTCCAACGCCATCGTGCTGGCCCGTGGCACTACATTACTGGGAATGGGCGCCGGGCAGCCCAGCCGGGTGGACAGCGTCCAGATCGCTCTCAAAAAAGCCGGCGAAGAAGCCCCCGGCAGTGTACTTGCTTCCGATGCCATGTTTCCCTTCCCGGATGGAATTGAAGACGCCGCCGCTGGCGGCGTCACCGCAGTTGTCCAGCCCGGAGGCTCGGTTCGCGACGA
This sequence comes from Dehalococcoidia bacterium, assembly GCA_041300025.1. GTDB lineage: Bacteria > Chloroflexota > Dehalococcoidia > SZUA-161 > SpSt-899 > JBGLNL01. The sequence goes on from JBGLNL010000001.1 coordinate 1,384,293, forward strand.
TCTGGTGATCGAAGCTGCAGACAAGCTCAATCTGGCAATGCTGTTCACCGGGGTCAGACATTTCAGACATTGATAATTTAAGGAACCTCTGAATAAGTGGTGACTTCGGGGGTCTGGGGGTGTCCCCCAGCTTCGATCTTCCCCATGATTGGGGGATACAGGGGGTTGATCAGAGGTTCCTTAATTCAATCGCAAATGCAATGAAGGTAATTCGAATGTGGAGAAATAACTATGAAACCGCTGCTTGAAACAAATCTTCCCGAATTGCTTGAAATCGAATTGTTGTACAAAGGGAAAGTCAGGGATACTTACGGGCTGACCCCGAAGGAACTGCTGTTTATTGCCACCGACCGGGTTTCCGCTTTCGATGTGGTGATGCCGAACGGGGTTCCGGATAAAGGTAAAGTGCTCTGCCAGCTTTCCGCCTTCTGGTTCGATAAAGTAAAACACATCATCCCCAATCATATGATAAAGCTTGTCAATGACGCAAGCGAACTCGATTCATACCTTGGCCGAGATGTGAGATCTAGATTCAGATTCCCCGACTATCTGGCGGGTCGCTCGATGGTGGTGATCCCGTATCACAGAATGGGCACCTCGAAGTATGCCCAATATGGTATGGCCTACCCGCTGGACGGATTGGAGCCGCCATCTCAAACCGAGATGCAGAAATTGAAAAGTATTGTGGAGAACTTCGGATTGCAGGAGATGACAGGGAGTGTTTGACCGTTCGGCGGTTCTCTAAAATCTCCCTTTACCAGGCTGTCCGAGAAGAGGTGCAGGAAGTTTCCTGCCGGGGGTCTGGGGGTGTCCCCCAGCTTAAACCTCCCCCAAGATTGGGGGACCGAGGGGGTTGAAAAAGAGTTTTCAGACAGCCTGAAAGAATCTTCGGAAGGAGAAACAAAATGCGCGCAGTATATTTTGATGATGGTAAAGCAACCCTGCGGGAAATCGAAGCACCTGCCGACGAAGGGGTAAAGGTGCATGTTCGCTCTATTGGCATCTGCGGCTCGGATTTGCATATGCTTGAGCTGAAATTCCCCGGGTCTTTCGTGGCCGGACATGAGATTGCCGGCGTGCTGGATGACGGAACGCCGGTCGCAATCGAACCGATAGTCCCTTGCGGAGAATGTGAATACTGCAAAACTGGAAGCTATAACTTGTGTCCAAATGCGATGGTTCTCGGTATTGCCCGAAACGGTGGCATGGCGGATGAAGTAAGTGTTCCCCGAAGGTGCCTCGTGTATCTACCATCCAATGTTGACGTCAAAGGTGCCTGCCTCATCGAACCTCTGGCCGTCGCTGTGCATGGGATTCGCAAAGCCGGACTGGATGCAGGCCGTCGCGTGGCTGTAATTGGGGGAGGCACTATCGGCCTTTGCGCTGTGGCGGTGGCCAGGGCCAATCATGCCGAGGTGGGTCTGGCAGCACGATACGAACATCAGATGGCTATCGGACAGCGATTCGGGGCCGGTAAAACCGAGGGACAGTACGATCTGGTAGTAGAGTGTGCGGGAACGGATCAGGCCATGAAGCGGGCTTTGGATTTATGCCGGCCCGGTGGTAGAATACTCGTACTTGGTACCTACTGGGGAGGGCTCACCTTTCCCCAGCTTTCAGCTATGCTGAAAGAGGTCAGCATCATCAACTCCTATATGTATGCCGAGAGCGACGGTTTACGTGATTTCGATATTGCTGCGTCCCTTCTTTCAAGAAAACCGGAAATAGCCGGTTCACTGATTACGCATCGTTTCCCATTGTCGGAAGCGGAGAAAGCCTTTGCAACAGCGCGTGACCGGAAAGCCGGTGCCATCAAAGTGGTTATGGCCCCTTAGCTTCGCCAGCAATTTCGTGCAGGCGGGCTGACCAATTTAAGAAATCTTATGATACCCCCCCTGTATCCCCCAATCTTTGGGGAAGATCGAAGCCGGGGGGATACCACCATCCGCACGCCACGGCGCATCTATAGACCTGGGCGGACCGAAGTTACCAATTATTCTTCAAGTGTCCTAATTGTATTCCCCAAATCAGGAAATTCATCTTCCACAAGTGATATAATGGGAACAATGAATTGTGAACGGGGCTTCAAGGAGGTTTTCGATGCCCAGTGTGTTTGACGATAAAGAGTTTTCCGATCTGGTAGCTTACTTTCATAAAATAGATGATGAACGGCCTTCCTTCACCAGCTTTCTGGATTTCACCATAGAATCTCCCGATTTCGATCATCCCATAATCAGTTTCAAGATGCGTGATGAACTGGTGGGGAATCTTGTCTTCCGTACTTTGCACGGTGGGATTATTGCTTCCATTCTCGATGCTCTTGGGGGACATGCCGTTTTTTTACAGGTTTTTAAGCAGGTTAGAGGTGAGCCACTGGAAAAGCAGGTCAAAAGGGTAAGCAGAATCGGGTCCATTGACCTGCGTATTGATTATGTTCGGCCGGGTTCCGGCAATAATTTTAAAGCAACCGGCACTACATTACGGACTGGCAACAAGATAGCTGTTATCCGGACTGAACTTCACAACGATGATAACCAGCTCGTAGCTGTAGGCACCGGAACATATACAGTTGGCTAGATAACTTGATTCTCTGATATGTCTGCGGTAACATATTGACACCCGGCAGGACATTGCCATGACTCAGATTGGCGGAACCAGCAAAAAAGAGAGCTGGGCAAATAAAATCTCAGGTATCATGCGCGCCAGGGTCAAGCCGGAAATTATTCTGGCTATTCTGATCCCTATCGCTTCTTACGCTCTGGGGAGCCTGGAACATGAACATCTGAAAATGGACCAGATTTCCATTGCCCTGCTGGTGATGGTGCTTGTCATGTTCTGGTTCATTTCACAGCGCATAATGGAGTTGAATTCGGAGATAAAACGCCGCAGGATAATCGAGACAGAACTGGAGAAAAAAGTAGAGGAACTTAACTCTGCCAACAAGCAGTTGAAGGAAATCGATAAAATCAAGGATACTTTTCTTTCCACAGTATCCCACGAATTCAGAACCCCGCTGGCTTCAATAAAAGCCTATGTGGATAACCTCCTTACCTATGATAACGAAGAGGAGATCCAGAGAGAATTCCTGGGCACTATCAATAATGAAACCGACCGGTTAACCAGATTGATTAATGACTTTTTGGATCTCTCCAAAATAGAGGCGGGACGGATTCAATGGAAAACTGCACCTGTGCAAATGCGAGAGGCTATTGAAGCAGCGATTACGGCTACCGAGGCTCTGGCTGCCAACACTAATCTGACACTGAATACCGAATTTAAACCGGATTTACCCCCTGTCTGGAGTGATAAAGACAGATGCATTCAGGTGGTGACCAACCTGATCAGCAATGCCATCAAATTCACTCCTGGAGGCGGAAACATTTTTATTAGGGCAGGCATTAACGATGATTCAGCTACCATGGTTAAGGTAAGCATAACTGATACCGGGATAGGTATTCCCATTGAAGAGCAGGAACGCATATTCCATAAATTCACTCAGGTGGGAGACGGGCTGAGAGATAAGCCCCCGGGAACCGGATTGGGACTGGCGATCTGCCAGAAAATAGTTGAATATTACGGTGGTAAAATATGGGTGAAAAGTGAACCGGGCAAGGGGAGCACATTTTTCTTCACTCTACCTGTCGCTCCCGAACGGGATAGTGAGATCTTGAATACTGATGCGGTCCAATAAAAACGGATACCCGGTTAAATTGGTTTAGCGCCTGCCACTATATTGAGAACGCATATTCCCATATATGGCGACATGTATTATACTGTACCCAAACCTGATGGCGGCATATTGATCAGCAATATTTTCTGAATTCAAATAAACATGTGAATAATATTTCGAGAGGGCATGGAAGCGGATTGAAAACGATTTGGTTTTTTCTCAAGCCATACAAGCTTTACGTTGCTGTCCTGCTTGGGTTATGTTTGGTAAATGGATTACTGGAAACACTGCATATGGCTCTTCTCTACCCCATTTTGAATGCGAGTCTGGAAAGGGGTATAGGATTGAGCGATAATCCTTTCTTAGAGGTACTGAACGAGGTCGCAGAAATTCTTCCGGTTGATGATGTGCTGATCTCAAACTGCATTCTTTTTGCGATACTCACAGTAGTCTATAGCGCGTGCAGACTCCTTTACATGAATCTTTCCCCAAGAGTCGGTGCCAAGATAGTCAGGGAGCATGAACAAAAGGTATTCCGGAAGTATGCAGAATCTGATTATCGTTTTTTTGCAGATATGAAGCAGGGCGATTTGATTTATAAAGGATCACAGGCTTCTCAATTTATAGGCAACACGGTAAATGCGCTATCAATATCCTTAGTGGAAATACTCCTGTCTGTGTTCGTATTGTTCTTACTGATTTCAATTTCCTGGAAGTCTACCATCGCTGTAATAATTGCTGGAGCCGGATACTATTACTTTACCCAGTATTTGAGCAAAAGAATAGCATATGTGGCTGGCAGAGGGATGCGCCGGGGTATTGAAGATGAAAACGTGCTGATGAACGAATACATCACCGGAGTCAAGCAGATACGAGCATCAGTATCCTCTGAACATTGGCAAAAAGAGTTTGATAGAGCATCAGCTTCAAGGTGGAAACACTGGGCCAGAAGTATGTTCTGGAATCAGGTGCCTAACCGCATTCTCGAATTGTTACTGTTCGCTTCTGTCGCAATTGTAGTCATCGCAATCAAGCTCAAGGGGACTATCTGAGCAGGGATCATCCTTGATTCATCATAAATGTAAGGTTCCTCCAGCTTAGTCCCATTGATATATAAATCTCCACTTTTAATTGCCACACTTTCACCGGGCAAACCGACTATCCGGTGAATCACATGATGATTAACCCTATCCGAATAATAAACCACGATATCCCCCCGCTGCGGATCATCGAACCAATAGGCTATCTTGCTGATCATCACAAACTGCCCGTGATGCAAATTAGGTTCCATGCTCTGGCCGCTGACTTCAAAATTGTACGCCACAGTGCGAATTGCCATAAAAATGACCAGCGCCAAAAGAATCGTGATTACGACCTCTCTGATTAAATTTTTCATCTTTCCAAACTGCAAAGAAGCCTCCTGCCAGCTTGCAAAATATGTTAGAATAAAAGCTAACTTAAAAGCAAATTCTAGCATAGAGTAAGGGAAAATATCCAGTCAAATAATATTGTTTCAGGGGAACATGTTCATTTGGGATTCATCTTCTGGGAGCATGCTGATAAAAGAATGACAACACACGAAGATGAGTTGATTCTCTGCAGCAAAGAAGGCAATCTTGATGCTTATAACCAGCTAGTTGAATTTTACCAGCAGCAGGTTTACAATATTGCCCTTCGAATGCTGGGAAGTCCTCAAGATGCGGAAGACGTAACGCAGGAAATATTCGTCCAGGCATGGAAAGCCCTGGGCAGTTTCCGGGGAAAGAATTTCAGGGCATGGTTATTCCGGATTGCTTCCAACGCATGTAAGGATTTCCTGAGGAGCAAACGATCCAGAAAGACCGATTCTTTAGATGCCATCTTTCCTGAGTACAATCCGCTTCCAAGCTCAACAGAATCCCCGGAAGAGCATACGCTGAAAGAAGAGGTGTCCCTTCTGATTGCTCGACAACTGCTCTATCTTTCCGAAGAGCAACGTCTTGTAGTTACTCTCGCCGATCTTCAGGAATTGAGCTACGAGGAAATTGCAGAAATAACCAATACCTCACTCGGAACTGTCAAATCAAGATTGAATAGAGGCAGAGCAAATCTCAGAGATCTGTTACTGAAGTATCAGGAACTTTTACCCCTCGAATTTCGTCCTTAAAAGTGCAAGACGAAAGAGGAAATCGTATGTTTTGGAACAGGGATAATAACGAGTGTGAAAGGATACGGGAGAAATTCTCACCCTATCTGGATAGCCGTCTGGAGCCAATCGAGCGGGATGAGGTGAGATATCATACTGAAAGATGCAAGGAATGTCAGTATGAGGTGGAATCCCTGAAAATAATGCGGGAGCTATTGCACCGCATGCCTGTGGCGCCTGTGCCGCGATCATTCACACTGGCAGAAGCCCATGCACGCCGATCCTGGTTCTCCTTTGAGATGCCTTCCATATCCCTTGAGAACTCAATGCGAGCGGCAGCAGCGGCAGCTATTATCTTGTTTGCCCTTCTGATATCGCTTGATTTCTCCGGGGTTATTTCAGAACAGGACTCACCAAGTGAAAAAGAAATGGTGGGAACAATAGCAGTTACCCCAGCGCCATCAGGCACACCAGCAACTGAACAGCCATCCATTGAAGGCGATGGCATACCTGAAGCTTTGCCTCCTGATTTGAATTCAGATTCTGATATAGGGATATCTGTACAGGTTGTCACTGAAACAGAGGACCCATATGGAGAGAGCGGGGTGTCTTCCCCCACACCCCGCTCTACAACTCCATCGTGGCTGCTCCTTGTGGAGATATCAGTCGGCGCTCTGGTTATCCTGTTTGGAAGCACAAGCTTCCTGATCTGGCAAAAGAAGCGCATAAACGGTTAATAATCCCCCGCCATTGCGGCGTTGTTCGATACAAATAAACGAATTGCTTGATCTCTGGTTGTTTGTCATTAACAACGGGGGGAACATGTTGTTATGGAAGAGAAAAAGCAGAAAAAAAGGATCAAAGTTAATCTTAAGTCTCTGGGAACGATCATAGGATTGAGTATAGCCACAATTCTGGGGCTGGTTTTCTGGCGTAAGAAAAACTCATACTAACGGGGTAAATTACGAAATATTTGTCAAGAAGGCGGGCTTTTGCCCGCCTTCTTCTTGTGTTTGGCCATTTTCTATCCCGGATCGACGGGAAGGATAGCAGAGCAGGCAGTGATTTCAGCTTCTTATAAGGTGTTCTCACCTCATCCGTCACTGGAAACCTGGTTCTCCTTAAGGCTCATTTCCCATTGGGAGAGAGTCAGGTTTGACGAGGGCCCGCGGTTGCGCTATAGTTCTTGGAGTGGGCCGGTAGCTCAGGGGTAGAGCACCGGACTTTTAATCCGGGAGTCGAGGGTTCAAATCCCTCCCGGCTCACCAGATTTTGCAACCTTCTTGCAACCATCAGCCTTGTGTGACTCGTATCATTTCTCCACAATCTCTTGCAGATCTCTGATGGAATTCATTTGTTTCACGTGCTTGTGCTGGAGGGAAATCAAATGTTCCTGCATTTTTCCTTCTTCCTGGCTAATACGATTGGAGCCAGCATCAGTACGATTGGTATGGAAAAAATTAAGACAACAATGAAATAACCTCCAATTCCCATATCCAGAATATACGTTAGAAACATCTTCTCTTCCTCTTCTTTTGGCTCGAACAAGAGTGGTATCACTTCGCCCATAAATGTGCGGGCCTTCTCACTTTCCGCCTCACATGAGCCCGAGAGCGGTACCCCTATCGAAACCTGAAGCATACTGACCTCATTGCTGGTGATCTTTCTATCTTTGATATAAACATAAAATACCACCCTCCTGTCCGCCCGGTTTTTGTGGTTGACTACGAGTTTCTTAACCGATATCTCGCCGTATTCCGGGGAAGCCTCCAAATCCTGCTGAATCCATTCAGGCATGTCCTCCAAATCAAGATCAAACATTTTGCTGATCCATGATATATCCGTTACATGAATAGTGTCCTTAGTTTCCTCTTCGATATCATAACCAAGCGCGGGAAAGCAGACTGTAGGGGGATGAAAACTGGCCCGGCTCGCGCTTTGCATTAACAACAGGAAGACCGGATTGAAAGGATTGTCCAAACTATAGGACCTTTTGATAAGCGTCTCTGCACCCAGTTGCTCTTTCAGTCCTTCGATATCTTCATCAATGCCCCTCCATTCTCCAATCCGATAGGGAAAATCCTCAAGTTCCTCCTGGTGGCTCAAATCCATCTTCACCCGGACAGATTTCCCTTTGTCTGAAGACTCTGAAAGTTCGGTGTCGAGGAAACTCACATTGGAAGAGAAATAATGGGGCCCGGAAAAAAGAAATACAATTACGATAGCCAGAAACATAATGCCGATCAGGATGACCGTTTTTGAACCTTCACTCAATTCATCTCTCCCTGGCCTTTCATTTGCCGGAGATGGGTTGTGTACGCCGTTGCTGGCATTGATGCATGTTGGCTGGTTAATCCGCCAGCTTGCTCCACATCCCGCCCGATCCTCTCGGTTCGAGTTTTTTAAGCCGTATGCTTACAGCTCAAAATGCAGCTTACAGGGCGAACACTGGTAAAACTTAAATGGTCATCCGGGCGAAAAGTGATAATGGGCTGATAGCGAATAGACCATGGCGCCGTATTGCGCTACCGTTGCGGAAGGGTTGGTTCGGTTCCAGTAATCCTGCCCCGGCTTGCTACATATTCATCGCTAACCATGTTGGATATCAGGCCGGGTTGATGGTCCGTGTCTGTTTTCCTGTGCGATACCGGTACCAGATCAGCCCGCCTATCCCCATCAATCCGATACTCAACAGCACAATGATAAGAACCTCCGGAACCGGTGGATTGCCGGAAGGGTTATCAGAGATCACCCAGTCACTGAAACTGGTTACGCCTGAGATCACCACAGTATTTTCACCGGCATTGACCGTTCCTCCCAAATATTCCCAGTCACCTGCAGGCTTGCGCCATAGTACCAGGCTCCCCTCTGTTTCCGAACCGAGCTCACCGTCCAGATAGGCTAAAGTCAGATCACACGTACCGTTGCCCGTAGCCGTAATTCCATACCAACGCTTAACTGTATCCCCTTCGGTGCCCGGATAGTATTGCCCGGGATGTACGGTAATGGTGATCTGGGAAAGCGAACCTTGCGTAGTCACATTCGATGGGGATGGGGAACTGGACTATGCCATACCCGCCGCCGGTCCCGACTGGGATGGTGTTCTTGAAGAGGGCGCCTACATGGTAATTCATATTGGCGGTGCGCTGGATACAGATGGTGAAGACCTCTATGCCGAACTCGGTGGCCCTGTGTTTGATAACAACGGAGATAGTGTGGCTCTCCTGGACAATGGCGCGGACGGCAGGGATTTCCTGAACTACGGAGATTGTGCCGACCTGCCACCGGGGGGCACTTCCTGGAACGGGGATAATCCTGAATCGCCGGTGTCCGGACAGTCACTGGGAAGGGATATGAATAGCCTCGATTCTAATTTCGGCGATGACTGGGAGAATACCGGTGGCGTAGACGTTGATTATCCCACACCCGGCGGACGGAATCTGGGGATTGACGCGGAGTTCACAGCAAACAAGACTACGGTGTTTCTGGGTAAGGGAGTCAATTTCACCGACCTGAGCAGTGGCGGGTTGCTTCCATATACCTATGAATGGGATTTCGATAATGATACCACGGTGGATAGCACTCAGCAGAACCCTTCGTGGACACCTGCTGCATCAGGCACATATACGGTATCCCTCACGGTTACAGATGGCATGCTCAATCAGGATACGGAAACCAAGGTGGATTACATTGTAGTGAATGAGGAGTGGACACCCACGGTCTATGATACAAACCCGCAGAACGACAAAATCGAATACGGTGAGATGGTTAATGCCCTGATGGATTATTTGACCGGTACTATCAGCTACTCACAAGTAATCGATGTTCTCATGTGCTATTTGACCAGTTAATAGCTCTAAAGTGTGAAGAATTGGCAAAATTAAATGAAAAAGGGGCACAAATCGTGCCCCTTTTTCTTATGCACCAAAAGAAAAGATCGTCACCCGTCGTGACGAAGTTCAAGAAGTCAACCGGAAGATTCGGCAATGTAGCAACATTTCGATCAATTGACAAATTTTTCTACCAAACGGAGTACCCCTATGCAACAGGTGATAAAAAGCTGAACCTGCCCAGAACAGAGCCTTTTCCATCGGACTTCCCCGACGCGGGTATGTATCAATTTGCATCTGGAACATTTTATTTTATCAGAATACGGGTTATCTTTCCGCTGTCTCCATCAGAGCCATAAGGCGCCAGCCATGCCGTATTTGTGGTGGGATCGTAAGCCGCTCCTGTTGAAGGAGTCACTCCCGTGCTGTCATATGTTTTCCAGGAGCCGACATCATCGAAAGGCTTGCTGCTATCCCAGACAATGAAAGGCGGTACTTTCCCGAAGCCCCTCTGCTGCGGGACAAAGTAAACGTATCCATTTCTATCAGCCCACCCAAACTGGTATCCTTTTGCGTCAGGGCTTACTTCCGTAATATCGAAGAATGTCCATGCAGTAGTATCGTTCAGTGATTTTGTCGTATCGAAGGCAGCAGCCACGCTCATTATCTGCTCCACACCCGATGGCCTTGATATGTCACGCCAGGGCACGATGACTAGAGTATTACCGGTGACTATTCCCCCCGTGAATCCCTTTGCATCCGGATGCATGGTTGCAAGGTCAAATGCTTCGTATGAAGCAGAATCATTAAAAGGCTGCAGCACGTTGTACCTTACTATTACACTATTTCCTACGCCGAACGGTATAAGATATATATACGGATATTTTACCGCATTGGATTGAAATCCATGTGCCTGCTGGTGAACGTTCAGTATTAAACCGTAGTATTCCCATGCTGAAGGGTCGTTGAATGCTTTGTCCGTGTTATATCGCAGAAAAACTCCATGTTCACGTTGCGCATCTGCCTCAATGCCGGGGACATAATAGACATAACCATCAAGACAGGCACAGGTAAGCCATCCGATTCTCGACACATTTATATTTTTAAGATCGAATTTCTCATAAGCCGTTGCGTCCACAATATCCTTGCTTGTATTAAACCTTAGTGCCAGACTGTTATTTTCTATTTTTCCGTCGGTGTTTTTTCTTAACGGAGAGAAATAAATCCAGTCACTCGAGCTATCGATACAACCCCCCGCAAATCCCTCTGCGGCAGGGTCTACCAGCTTTGTCAGGTCCACAGCCTGATAACTTGTTGAAGACAAAAAATCTTTGTCTGTATGATACGCTAGAAATACACCCAGCGGATCTGTTTTAGCACCACCCCAAGGGTAGAAAAACACTCGCTTTTGTTTTGATTCGAAATCTGCAAGCTGGAATCCTCTTGCATCGGGATGTACTTCTGTGGCATCAAAAAAACTTATTGAAAGTGATGGGAAACCTTTATCAGGTACTACCGATGAGGAAGGCACCGGTGTGGGTGATTGGCTTGGTTCAGGGGTAATACCGGGCGCAGATGTCTCAGAAGGCTGCTTATTACAGCCGGTTAGTATAAATATCGTAGTCAATACACAAAGGGTTAAAACTAAAACAATTTTCATCATACTAAGTTCCGAACCCAAATATGACTGAACGCTATTCTACTCCACTACTAAAAAATTCGCAATTCCCCGAACATCCGGTGTCCTCTAGCGTCAAACCGGATATTATTCATAAATCAAATGTGTAAAGCTTCCTCCTGCAGGCAAACTGCTCACTTTTATACTCTTCGTCGCCCCGGGATATGGGGACATAAGACTTAGGGAACCTCTGATCAGCCCCCTGTATCCCCCAATCATGGGGGAAGATCGAAGCTGGGGGGACACCCCCAGACCACCGAAGTCACCACTTATTCAGATATCATACTGGAACTGATATTAACAAGGGAGACAGACGCTAATAAACCGTTTACAGCTCCTGAAAACGGGATAACTACCTTTTTTGCCCTTCCGGGGTATCGCTGATACAATAAAGTTGTTAATATCAGCAGAGAAATCATGCCGAAACGAACAAAAAAGCCAGCTCCCGATATCACCGAGAAGCAAGCCCCGGAAGTCGCACAGCGGCTGGCTGCCCTGAGCGACGTTGCCGGCACCGTCAGCCGATCCCTTGATCTCGACTTGACATTGAACACGGCGCTGGATAAAGTAATGGCTCTCGTTCAGGCAGAGGTCGGCGGCATCCTTCTTTACCACGAACGTACCCAGACCCTTTACCATCGAACCCATCGTGGTATGTCAGAAAAGTTCGTCCGATGGATTGGCAAACTCAAACTGGGACAGGGCATTCCGGGAATGGCGGCAGAGCGCCGAGAGACCATCTATTCTCCTGATATCGCCAATGATCCGCGTATAAAACGTCCTTTGCCCGAGCTTCAAGAGTTTGGGGCCTTCCTGAGTATCCCCCTGATTGCGAGGGACAGACTTCTGGGGGTTCTCAACGTGGCCACCAGAAAGGGAAAGGGATTTTCCCCCGAGGCGATTTCACTGGCGACCAGTGTCAGCGACCAGATCGCGGTGGCGGTGGAAAACGCCCAGCTTTACGAAGCGTTACAACGGAAGGAACATGCCCGGGGAGAATTGCTCCGGAAAATCATGTCGGTGCAGGAAGAGGAACGGGAACGAATAGCTCGCGAACTTCACGATGAAGTCAGTCAGTCATTGACCGGGCTGGCTTTCAATGCGGAGGCCGTTTTGAGCCGGTTGCCAGCGGGAGCAGAAGCGTTCAAGGAAAATCTCAAGGAGATAAGAGATATTGCTATCCGGACTCTGGATGAGATTCATCGAGTCGTTTACCAGCTTCGCCCCAGCCTGCTTGATGATCTGGGACTGGTCGCCGCAGTGCAATGGCTGGCGGATCATTACCTCGAAGATGCGGGAATCAAAGTTCTTTTCGAGACGGTCGGTACGGAACGGCCGCTGTCTGCGGAGGCGGAGATCACCCTGTTCCGAATTACCCAGGAGGCGATTACCAATATAGTCAGACACGCCGGGGCGGAGAGCGTCAGCATCGCAGTGGAGTTTCGCGATCACTCCGCCGCGGTTCACATCGAAGATGACGGTCATGGTTTTAGCGTTGAGGAGGTTACGGGGTCATCTGAAACAGGGCGGGGGCTTGGCCTGCTGGGCATGAAGGAACGAGCCGAACTTATAGATGGATATCTGAAGATCGAAGCTCATCCCGGGCGCGGAACCAAGGTGTACGCGGAAGTTCCGGCATGATATATTTATGGTAAGTTGAATAAATACAAAGCAGGGGCAGGTTTCAAACCTGCCCCTGCTTTGAAATCACACTTCGTATAATTGCTTAGTCGATGGGAGAGAATCGCCCTTCCAGATTCTTCATCACCTGTGGCATGGTGGTATATTCCATCTCTTCCAGTGGCAAACGGTGAGGTTCGAATGGTCCGTGTCGGCGCAGGTAATCCGCGGCCAGGTTGGCCTGATGTCGGGCTTCATCGAAACTGGGGTCATCGAACATGTCCCTCGGCCCCACCAGCTTGCCGTTGGCAAGCTGGAATCCGGCACACACCACCCGTGGCGGGCCATCGAATCGCGAAGGATTTGCCTGCGGGATGGAACAGGGCATAAGCGGCCCGAAGTGCGATCCTCTCATCCAGCCCTCCACTGAGAATGGAAATGCAAAAGGTTCCAGCACTTCACCTACGGCGGGGAAAGACCCCTGAGAACGAACTATCAGCACCGGATCATCCTTGCCAACATATTTCCCGGCCATTTCGTAGAGTTTATCCGTGGAGGAAACGGCCGCAATTTCGCCCGAGGGCCGGTGGCGCACCGATTTCACCGCATATCGTGAAGGCGCTCCGATAAGCACCAGCATATCATATATTTCTTCAGGAGCGTTGAAAACCACTTTGCGATGTTCCTTCACATCATGAACCTCATAGGAAAACCCTTCATGCATATTTTCGGCAATGACCAGCCCGATGGTGTTAAACGGGTCGGCAAACATTTTATAGAGTGGCAAGTTCCAGGCACCGGAAGAGGTTTTATCGGCCATAAATATCAGAATCGGTTCGGAGCCGCGTTCCTCAAATTCCATCTCCGCCGAACCTGGCCCCATGCCTTTGACATTTCCGGAGAAGGCGTCGCTAAGGATATCCTGTCCGGCACCGTGCAGTTTCAGCTTCTTTGCAATATCGGTGCAACCAAGAAATGTATCCCATGCCAGTTTATGAATTTTAGCATTTCCCACTCCCTGCTCGTGGCTCATGATAAGCTGGAGGTCATCCCCACACTTGGTAATACAGAAATCTGCAAGTAGCCCCTTTACCTTCGCTTTGCCAATCTGTTGCTCCGCATGGGCTATCAACTCAGGATGCATTGAGGAATGGCCGGGGTATCCCCCGATATCTGCTTTGATAGCGCTTAGAGTAATCTTCATTACTTCCCCCTTTAATTCTAGTATTCGAAACCCTTTCGGGCTTTAGTACCCTTCTGATACGGGTGTTTTCTCTCAACCATCTCGGTGACCAGATCGGCGGCTTCTATGATCCGCTGATCGGCATAACGTCCGGTGAGAATCAACTCAACATTATTCGGCTTTTCTTTGATCAACTCGAGAACTTTCTCAACCGGTATCAGCCCCCACCCGGAAGCGATGTTTACTTCATCCAATACCACTATATCATAGTTTCCACTATGCAGTGCTTCCCGCCCTGCCTCCAGTGCTTTCCGTGCTTCTTCCCTTTCATCTTCCTTCACATTGTTGGGGTCAACGAAGTCGAGCTTGCCGAATCTGGAGACAGTGACATTCGGTAGATAAGTTAATGCTTTCTGTTCACCATAGGGATAGGTTCCTTTCATGAAATGGATGATGTGAACTCTGAGCCCCTGCCCCACAGCCCTGAGAACCGTACCCAGTGCAGCGGTGGTTTTACCTCTTCCATTGCCGGTAAAAACCTGTACCAGCCCTGCTTGAATCTCGCCCATCAAATAGCCCTGATTTTGAGCTTACTTTAGCACCGGCCCAATTCAGTGTCAAGGGAAAATCCAAGCCGATGGGCTCTGAACTCTACCCCCCGCCAAAACCGCTTTCAAACTGTTAAATGAACTTTCTGATTTTCTTGGCTTTGGGAAAAGCAATTCGTATTGCCCCCAAAATTATCATTATTGTCCCGACAATTGCAGTGCCAATCCCAACCGCTTTGAGCCAGGTTAGCATATCTATTGTGTCGTTGTATTCCGGAGAATTTTTACTTATCTCTTTCCCCAGCCAGAAAAAGACTGTAATTGACCCGAGTTCCTCGTTTTCCTTAAGTTCTTCCAGACCTTGTATCTGCCCGGACATCTCTACATATAAAACTACCCCTAACGCCAATACAAAAATGCCGAATCCAATGGCCATCCAGCCCTGAGATATTCTCCTGTGCTGGATCTCTTTTTCAGCCATCTGCCTCTGGGCGATTTCCACGGGGGTGAGGATTGGCTCACCTGACAGCAGTGCCAGCAGTTCTTTAGAAATCTCCTCATCAACTCGAAAAAGGATCGAAACACTCCGAAGCGCCTCCCGTGAGGCAGCAGAAAGCGCATTGCGGTTAATGGTACCTTCCCATTTGACCTCTCTTATATGAGGATGATCAGTGATTTCCCCTGGCCTGAAAATATAACCGCTTTCTATGGTGCCTATGAGGTATTCACGTGTAACAGGGTTGTACGTGATAACCTTATCGCCGATCTTTTGAACGGAGCGGAACTGATGGATTATGGATGCGTTATGGGCGGCTTTTTCCCCCCTCTCCTCCGGATATTTTACGGAATACAACTCCTTGATTTCGTCTTCGGTATAGGGAGCAACAGCCAAATCGTCGACTTCCCCCCATCCAATGCCTATGAATCCACGAACAAATTCATCAAAAAGGTGCCCGGCTGGCCCGGCACGTACCATCCACATAGTTTCAGTCATAATTTCCTTCTTTTATGTAGAAACCTGTCCTCATGAATTTATTAAGTCAGGATTGTTTCCTATACTACACCAGTGATAATGAATCGTCAATATAGCTGGCAAAATAATCCCTGCAATTACCTGTTGAAATATGTGAAACCAGATGATATAATGGCCATGTTTCAAGGTGACTATAGCGAGGTGGAACCACCCGTTCTCATCCCGAACACGGAAGTGAAACGCCTCTGCGCAGACGATACTACGCTGGCAACGGTGTGGGAAAGTATGGCGTTGCCGAGGAACAAAAAGACTCCTGAACATAAAGGAGTCTTTTTCATATCTCTCATCCTGGAAATTACAAAAATGACTTAAGCACCTCTGATTAGCTTCCTTGCCACCCCAATTTTTGGGTCGGATAAACACTCACTGACCCCCGAAGTTATTACTTATTTCTTCAAGTCCATTAAGCATATTCAAAGAGGGAGAATGATAACCATAGAGCAGTTCGCTTGATTGCTATTTCTGCTGGGTAATAGTAAATGTGCCTTGCTCTAGTATTTGACAAGAATTTATCCGAGTGTTAAGATTACGTAAAATTAGAAGCCATATATTTGTACCTTATTTTTGTGATTTTGCGAAGGAAAGCTTAAGCGGCAGGCCTTAATATTTACGAGTGATTTTCTATCAATTTATTTATGGGGAGGGGCTGATATGAGACAGCAAACAAAAATTGCGGGGATTATATTTAGTATCATATTTCTGATATTAGGGGTGGTGATTGGATGCGGCACTTCTGGAGGCGAAGAGACTGAAGAACAAACCGGAGAAGAAATCGAAGAACAAATTGAAGAACAAGTCGAAGATGTTACCATCACTATTGGCAACCTTACTGACCAGACAGGGGTAGCGGCAGAAGCGATGTATTACATTGGGCTTGCTCTCAATGATGTCGTGGACTATTACAACCAGCACGACCTCATCCCGGGCGTAAAGTTAGAAGTAATCAATTATGACGAACAGTACGATGCCTCCAAGGATATTCCGGGTTACCTTAAACTAAGGCAGGAAGGCGCTGATTTAATCTGGACACCAGTTCCGCAGGCCGTTCCGGTGCTCAAACCTTATGCCGACAAAGATAAATTCGTTATTTTCACGGCTACTGCCAACATGGCAGAAAGTGAGCTGAATGGAGGCTACATTTTCAGTTTGGGGATCACCCCCAGGCAGGAAGCCTATACACTCCTCAAGTGGCTGGCCGAAAACGACGAGGATTTTCCCACCGACAGGCCTGCCCGGTTCGGGGCAGCTGCCTGGAATGATGGTTACAGCAATCTGCTATATGCGGCAGCCGAGGAGTACGCCAAAGCGCACCCTGAGCAATTTGAGTGGGATCAGACTTTCCTGACCAACTTCAATTTTAATTGGGCAACGCAGGCAGAAGAACTAATAGAAAGGCTCCCCGCTTATATCTGCGGGGAGCCTCAATTTTAGCCTCATCCCCCGAAAGCTGGAATTTGTGCTTTCGGGGGATTTAGAAGATTCCGCATCAAGTACGAAACGTATTATCTCTAACCCGGTTTCACCGTCTTTTTCAAAGCATCGATAGTCTTGAAGGCTCCTTCGGCGCAGCCGGAGGTTCCCACGTATCCTCGGGACTGATTGCCATCACCCACACACCAGAGGTTCTTGATGGGCGTTTCATGCGGCATCTGGTAAGGCGCAGCCTGCCAGCTTCGGCCATAGTTGAGATTGTCATCACAGTTGCGTGCCTCGATGCTGATCACCTTGGCCACATTATCGAATCGTGGATAGAGATCGTGCAGGTCAATCATACATTGCCGGATCTCTTCTTCAGGATCCATGGGTATCAGGGTGGACTTGGGCATTCCCACGAAGTGATAGAGGAAAGTATCTTTTGGCGCCAGTTCCGGGCAGGTGTTGGTCAGCGGTACGGCGCACATAATTCGGCGCATGCCGGAAACCAGTTCCATGCCATGCTCGCCGCCGGACATGGCCAGTTTTTCATTACTGGCTACGTGCATCATGACTGTGGGAATGGGACGAAGTTTGACGCGCATGTCTCTGAGGTAGTCTTCAGTGTAATCTACCTGATCGGCCAGTTTGGCGGTAAGGGTTGGGCCGCAGTTACTGATAACTGCATTGCACTCGATTTCAACTTCCCCGCCCCCCTCTTTTTTGCAGACTACGCTGGTTGCCTGTTTATTTTTGATGTTGATTTTGGTAACCGGACTGCCCAGCCAGATATCGCTCTTCCCGTTTTTCACATATCCGGCCAGCATTTCCATGTTGTATCTGTTACCTTTTGGAGAAAGGCCAATATCATTCATACCTTTCATGGTAGCCATGAACTGGAAGTATTCGGAGGCCGGGATTTCATAGGAATGGGCCACTACCCATCCGACAGCCAGTGAATCGAAAAGACCGTGGGCTACCGGGTCATCCGTATATTGCATCAGCCATTCTTTAATGGTAAGGCCGCCGATCCCTTTAGGGTCCATAACCGCTTTCCCGAACATGCCGGAAAGCTTTTTGGCTCCTACCTCCTTGACCAGCCCGGCCCCGATATTCTTTGCTTTTCCGGAGGCTCCCCCAACTCGATTGCAGATATCGAACAGGGCCGTCACCCGGTTTTCCATCGGTACGGGGAACTCTTCTCCCTGGACGTTGTAGAAAACTTCCTGTGCATCGCGGAGTTCCATTTTCAGACCGACTTCCTTGAAGACCTTGGGAACCCAGCCGGAGTAGTGGATCACGCAGGCGCCGGTCAGGCACTTGCACCCTTCAACCTCAAAAGTGGAATAGCGACCGCCGACCTGTCCCAGAATTTCCAGAACCAGTGTCTTGTAGCCATTCTTTACCGCCAGCGCTGCGGAACTCAGCCCGCCCATCCCTGATCCGATAACTACCAGATCGTATTTCTCTGTCATTTTTTCCTCCCTGATTTTGATTTTTGAAAATGGGTTGCCTATAGAGGCAGGCCCTTTAGCCTTTCCAGTACTTTGATTGTCTGATCTATCTCAACTTTGGTGAGAGGATTTGCCCAGTTTGATTGCCATTCGTTGAACTGGCCCATGCACTCTTCCCAGATTTTCCTGCCTTTACTGGTCACACTCAGAAGAGTGGCCCTTCCGTCTTCCGGGGAAGATGAGATTTTGATCAGCCCCAGACTTTTAAGTTTTTTGACGATTTTTGAAAGGTTTGATTTCTCAATCAGCAATCCGCCCACCAGTTGTGTTTGATTGATTGGCCCTCGCTCTACAATCTCACTGAGCACTACGAATTGCTGCTGATTAAGCCCGTATCCTGCGGTTATCCGATCACCGTTCCGGTGCAGAGCGCTCCCCAACTGGAGCAGGTCCTTGACTATTGCAGGAGCGTTTTCGGTGTTGGATGCCATGATTAGTTTCCTTGGCAACCATTATAACCTGAATTAGTTGCCGTGTCAACTATTATAGGAGCCGATATTCAGTAATCAGGAGGTGGTAGAGGCTGATTGCCGGATGCAAAATGCAAATATCAAAATGAATCTTAGGGGTGTGCTTCAATCCTGTTCCCTCTTTTTTCGTGTGTCATCCTGAGTTCGCCGCAGCGAGCTAAGGATATCATTATCACAGGAAGTATCCTCACCCTTTTTTGCAAAAAGCGATAGTCTACTAATTGGCCGCACGGGGCACTAGACGTGCACTTTTTTGTTTTTCCTGGGTGTAGGGTTGACGGTTAATAAGGTTAATTGCTCGGTCCACTTCTGCATATGATTAAGTATGCGATCCTGCAGGCTTGTGGTAGTCTCGATCTCTTCGCCAGTTTCCCAGCGAATACGCATGGTTTCTCCTCTTATGGCAAGGACTTTGTAGGTTCCCTTTCTGTTCTCGTGCTGTTGACCGACTTCAAATTTGGTATAGTGCCTCATTTTTGCTCCTCTATTCTTAAGATTGGCTTTTGCAGCCCTCGACCTTGGGAATATTGCGAAGCGACCTTTGCTTTAAGGTTCAGATTGCGTTGGTTTAAATGGTGGTTACTGTTTTACCTGTATGCTGCGCCGCTCCCTGATTTTCGGCGCGGTTCCCCTTTTGTTTTATGAAACGGCAGACTGTTCCTGAATTGAATCCCGCGTACTGCCGGGGTGCGGTGTGCCTTCCCGTTAGTTGGTATCTGTTTATCAGGGGGAGGTTCTGGCAGTGTGTAATTGAATCCCGCCAGCGTCTGCCGGGGCAGAGATTGCCCCAGGATATTTTCCAGCGTTTTTATCATAGCGTTGTCCTCGGAAGTGACGAGTGTGAAAGCATCGCCGGTTCGCTCGGCACGACCGGTGCGCCCAATGCGGTGGATGTAAGCATTGGCAGTGCCGGGCATATCGTAGTTGATAACATGCGAGATACTCTCTACGTCCAGACCTCGGGAGGCGATATCAGTGGCAACCATGATCCGGTACGTGCCGCCCTTGAAGCCGCTTAGAGCGGACTGGCGCTGACCCTGCGAGCGATTGCCATGCAGGCTGGTTACTGCGTAGCCGGCTCGTTCTATCTGCTCCGTCAGTCGCTTGGCACGGTGCTTGGTACGGGCGAATATCAAAACCGAGTCGGTGCTGGTCTGGTTCAATAGCTCCAGCAGTAGCCGCGTTTTCAAATGTTGCATAACTGGAAAGAGGGCGTGCGTAACTGTCTGTGCCGGGCGGTCGATCCCGACCGCTATTCGCTGCGGATGACTAAGCGTCTGCGCCGCCAGCTTCTCGATCTCCGGGGGGAATGTCGCGGAAAACAACATCGTCTGCCGTTGCGCTGGAATGTGACTGACGATGCGTCTCACATCGGGCAGGAATCCCATATCGAACATGCGGTCGGCCTCATCCAGTACCAGTATTTCCACTCCATTGAGTTGAGCGTGATGATGATCGATGTGATCCAGCAGCCGCCCCGGGCAGGCCACGAGAATTTGCACCCCTTCGCGCAAGGCTCTGATCTGCGGTGCAGCGCTCACGCCGCCGTAGATAGTGGCGCTGCGGATTCCCGTCCCGGCTCCCAGCGATTGAATTGTCTGATGGATCTGCTCTGCCAGTTCACGCGTGGGCGTGACTATGAGTGCTCGAGTATGTCTGCCAGATCCGGTGAGCAGTTTTTGCAGGATAGGTAAAACGAACGCAGCCGTTTTGCCGGTGCCGGTTTGGGCTGTGCCGATCAGGTCGTATCCGGCCAGTGCCGGACGAATGGCTGCTGCCTGAATCGGTGTTGGTATTGTATAGCCGGCGCGGCTGATTCCTGCCATCAGGCGCGCGTCGAGTTTGAACTGTGTGAAATCCACGAATGCTCCTTATTTTTACAAAAGTCGGCAAATGTCTTCAGATAGATGGTGGCTCAAATGGTTAATCATGCCAGCGAAACGCATCTGTTCCGCGGGTCCAAAAGTGAACGAATCCTCATAACGAGAACGGTAGAGCACATTTTCGGTGAAGTGCATTGGATGACCTCCTGTATCAAAATTTGTGAACCGAACTTGGGTCGTCCAATACGATTATCTTCATAAAAGCCGCTCAAATGCGCAATCTCAGGAACGCGAGGGGGTTCGGGTTTTTGCAGTTCCTCAGGCTTCGAGATGCAGGCCCCGCTCAATGTGAGAATAAGCACCAGCAGCAAAAAGACAAATTTCTTCATAGTTGCTCCCAAGGGAAACAGGGGTTCAAAATTTTAAATCCCTGCGGATTTATCTTCCAATGTTTCTCAGGTGGCTGCGGAAGTCTTTTATTGTTTCTTCCCCAAGATAATTGAAATCCAGCCCGCTGCTTTTTGAGACAACCAGCAGGCGGCAGCAGAATTCCAGTGTCTGGGTAAGAAGCAGGGCTTCATCCAGAGAATTTCCCCAGCATACCACCCCGTGATTGTTCAGCAGGATCACCCGGGAGTTTCTGGCCAGCCCGGCTGTTGCCTCGGCCAGTTCCCTGCTCCCGGCATGGTGATATGGAACCCTTTCTATCTTTTCCAGATAGGCCATTGTCTCGGGTAGAAAGTCAGTGCGGATGGGCATGCCTGAACAGGCTAATACGGTGGAATAGAAAGGCTGGGAGTGAATTATGGCTTTTGCTTCCCTGCAATTTCGGTAGATGCCCCGGTGCAGGCCTGTTTCCATGGAAGGCCTTACGGTGCCTTCACACGCCTCTTTTCCAATCTGGCATCGGATAACTTCCTCATTTTGTAGATTGCCCAGATTGGTGCCTCCGGCGGAGATGATAAAGACGTCGGGTTCGATTCTGGCGCTGATGTTGCCGCTATGTCCCCATGTTAGCCCCTGCTCGATCAGGGTTTGCCCGCATCTTTTGAGTTCTTCTATCGCCTGCATATATTTCTCATTTGATGAATTCGACTTCATGTTTTACCAGGGGACATCTGGTCAACCCCCTGTATCCCCCAATCATGGGGGAAATTTATATTGGGGGACACCCCCAAACCCCCGGCAGGAAGAATCCTGCGCCTCTTTTCGGACCGCCTGATCAACCTTCCCGTTCCTTTTCCCTTCGAATGATAGTATGGAATAAGGCGCAGTTCAAGTCAAGTTGTAATATTCAGTTTTCCGTTCCTGCCCACAGTTTTTCCCCATCGGAAATGAACTCGATGGTGCCATCTTCAGCAGTGAGATAAATGCTTTCCCTGCCAACCGCCTTTTCCAGTTTTTCTAAAACTTCTTCCGTTGGGTGACCAAACTTGTTATCCTCGCCTGCGGAAATGACGGCAATCAGGGGTGCGACCTCGGCCAGGAATCCGGGAGATGTTGATGAACTGGAACCGTGATGAGCTACCTTCAGGATCGTGCTTTTCAGCCTGCAGTCATGTTTGAGTAACAGCGCCTCGGCCTCGATCTCGATATCGCCTGTCAGCAGCATGCTGAAGTTTTCATATTTAAGCCGCATGACAACCGAATTGGTATTCAGATCAGAAGTGGTTCCTTCAATCGGGGTTTCACTGGGATGAAGTACATCTAGAAATATCCTGTCTGCCATAATTACTTGTTGCCCCACTCTGGCATTTATCTGCTCAATACCTTTTTCTTCGATAAGGTCATCCCACTCCATGTACAAATTCGAATCGTGCTCCTGGCCGCTGGTCAGGATTTTTTCCACTTCATAGCGTTGCAGCACCTCTATCAGCCCGGTGATGTGGTCGGCATCCGGATGTGTCAGGACTACCAGTTCGATGGTTCGATCCCAGAAAGGCAGACGGTCGCCAAGTTCCTCCATTATCTCTTCCGAGCCGGGGCC
This sequence comes from Dehalococcoidia bacterium, assembly GCA_041300025.1. Classification (GTDB taxonomy): domain Bacteria; phylum Chloroflexota; class Dehalococcoidia; order SZUA-161; family SpSt-899; genus JBGLNL01. The sequence goes on from JBGLNL010000001.1 coordinate 1,407,187, forward strand.
GCCATCTATGAGAATCTGCTGATTTTCCTTCTGGATAAGTATCGCATCCCCCTGCCCGATATCGAGAACATATACGTGAAGCCGGCTGTCCAAAGCGGTAATGGCTGCCGTCCAGACCAGAATTGTTGCGATCACAAGCGGCAGGACGATCCACTTTGTGGGTATTCTTGAGACGAATCCGGGCACTTTGAGGAAATGGGCTTTCATTATGGCTGTGAGTCCTTTTATTCGGCTGGAATTTTTGGGAATCCACAGGGCTGCTATCAGGATACCGTAATAAGTATAAACGGCAGGAGCGCCCGCTTCTACATCTATAGAGGCGAACGGAATTGCGGCGGAGAGCCTGACCACCTCGATCACATAAGTGACGAAAAACCATGGTAACCAGCCCAGAATATCGGCGATGCCGGGGGCGAAGATTCCCGCCAGTCCTGTCAGTGCCGAGGTGACAATGATGCCGGGAACGGCCGGCAAGGTGAAAAGAGTAGCGGGCATGCTCATCAGCGAAATGTATTCAAAGTAATAGGCGACCAGAGGCAATGTGGCCAGTACAGCTCCCAGCGTAACGGCAAAACTGGTGATAAAAAATCTGAGTGTAGACGAGACCTCTCCCTCTTTATTCCCGAACACTTTTCTGGCCCAGTTCTGTATGATGGGTGTCAGGAAGACAAGTCCGGCCATGGCAGCAAAGCTGAGCTGGAATCCCACATCGCTCATAATCCGGGGATTAATGGCCAGCATGATAGCAGCGGCAAAGGCAAGGGCGGTAAAGGCGCTTCGCTGCCTGCCGAGCCAGTCGGCCCAAAGCCACAGGCTGCCCATCGTTGCTGCTCTCCATGCGGAAGGGCTCATTCCGCTGAGAACGACGTAGAGCCAGATCACCGCCAGTGCAAGCAGAAAATAGGTGGGACGCCTCCTGCCGAAAATCCAGATCCCGGCGCTCAAGGCTATCCCCGCTACAATTCCTACGTGAACCCCTGAAATTGCCAGCAGATGCGATGTCCCGGATCGTGAAAAGTCGTCCATAACTTCAGGGGAAATGGAGCTTCTCTCGCCCAGCAGCATTGCCTGAGCCAGCGCGCACTGAGGTTCAGGCAGAGCCTTTTCAAGGGAGGCGGAGATGCTTCGCCGCAGATGGTGAATCCATTCCATCTGATCATTTTTTTGTCCGCTTTCGATCAGTTTGACATTTGCCGGAGAATACACAACGGAATAAATTCCCTGACGGGCCAGATAGGCGGCAAAGTCAAAATCCGTTTCACTTTGCAGGGACTCCGGTGGTCTGGGTACGCCCCCGAATTCAATCAGGTCTCCGTAGTGGTAGTACGGGAAATCGCGTTCAGTAAATCCCGGAAATTTGGGGGCATATACCTGTACCACGCCGGAAACATCCTGCCATTCCCCATCATCTTTAACTTTGACCTGTTTTGCCTCGATATGCAGGACCGTGGTCTGATCTTTAACCTGGGGGGCAACGGCTATTATCCCCTGAATTTTGCAAAATTTCCCCTGATAGTTTTGCAGTTCGTCGCCTTCGGAAACAAAATGGAAGCGAAGAATCCCCCCGAAGAGGAGTACGAGGCACAATCCGTACCAGATGAAATTTCTTTTACGGAAAAATGGGATGATGAGGAGAGCTGAAATCCCCAGGAGAGTGACTGTAACGCTCCAGTGAATTTCAAATTTTGAGCCTAGGTAAATGCCCAGAACCCATGCCAGGCTAAGGTAAATGAGCCTCATTGGTTAATAGACCGTGATTTTGTCCTGCAATTTTTCGAAGGCAGAATCGCCAATACCCTTGATATTTTTCAATTCTTCTATTTCGGAGAATCGGCCATTTTCTGTGCGATACTCAATAATTGCCTGCGCTGTTGCCTCGCCAATTCCCGGCAGGGCATCGAGAAGCCAGACTTCGGCGGTGTTGATGTTGATGCGCTGGGATGACTCTCCGAATTTGTAGATATTTATGTGCTCCCCGTCTCGCAAAGTATGAGCCAAATTTATCGCCGATTGATCGGCATCGGCGGTGAACCCGCCGGCAGCTTCAATGGCATCGGCTACCCGCGCCCCTTCATCGAGAATGTAATTGCCGGGGTATTTTACCTCTCCGCTTATGTAGATTTCTATCTCGGTGGAAGGTGGCGGGAGGAGGATTTCTATGGAGTTGCCGGAAGTGTTCTGCCGGAGAATGAAAACGGTTGCGCCGGCTGCGATGGCAACCATCAGGATTAGTATAATAGGGACGCGCAACTTTTGCACAGATTAGTGCTACCTTTCAGATGATAGTATGGAGGAAGTTGCGGCTCAAGTCAAGGGAGGTTCAATAATTTCGTATATCGGCTGCATGCTTTTGGGTACAGCGTATTTATTCTGTGGTTTTGACATTTTATCATTATCAGGCTTTGCTAACGGAGATTTCTCCAATTGAGGTAAATCCGATTCTTCCGGCAGTCCCGGCTCATTTTTGGCCAGGTACTCACGTAGAAAATCGATAGCGCCCGGGGTTTCGTTCCAGAATTCCGCGTTTTCTTTCCAGTAACTGTATGCCTCATCCGGGCCGCCTATCGTAATGTAATTTTCAAGCATCTCTTTTGGTCGCGCATGATGTCTCTTGACCAGTTCCTGGGCTATCAGTGGCAGGTGTTGTATCGCGTCGCTTAGCGCCGCTTCGGCATCTGATCTGAGCCCCATTTGAAGAAGGGCCAGCACCCGGCCATAAACTACCTCCGGCATAATATCGTGTTCATATTTCTGTGCAACTGCCAGCACATCCCAGGGCCGTTCGAGCAGGAAATTGCACACAACTGCAAGGCCTCGCACGCCCTGGTTATCATCCGGATTGAGCGATAAGATATTGGAAAAAATGCCCAGAGCCTCCTCAACTTTCCTGCGCTCCAGCAGCATCAAACCGAAAGCATGGTATGCTCTCAGAAAATGCCTGTTGTAAATGAGTCCCCAGGGAAGAAGGTCTTTTCCGGCGGTAAATCCGGCGGGAAAACAATCCATTCCTATATTGACAGCTTTTTCCCATAGTTGAAACGCTTCATCAGCACGATTCGTTTCATCGAGCAAGATGGCAAGATTGTGATAGACATAGATGAATTCGGGATACTCTTTGATAAGCTGGCGATACCCACGCTCGGTTTTGGAAATGTTCCCCCCGGTGCCACTGTTCCACAGGTCTATAAGGTCATATAATCGATCGTACTCTTTCTCGGTCAATCTAGGGTATTCGAATTCCCACTCATTTTCACCTTTATTAACCAGATGGATATATGGATTGTTTGAAGGGTTATTCTTTTTTGCCATGTTATCTCACTCCGTTTTTCAGCTCACTTTTTGCAGTGTAGACTTAGGTAACCTCTGATCAAATCCCTGTATCACCCTAAACCGTGGGAAAGGGGGAAGCTGGGGGGGCACCCCCAAACCCCCGAAGTCACCACTTATTCAGAGGTTCCTTAGGTAACCTCTGATCAAATCCCTGTACAGGCTGTCCGAAAACTCTTTTTCAACCCCCGTGTATTCCCCCAATCATGGGGGAAGTTTGTATTGGGGGGATACCCCCAGACCCCCGGAAGTCCGGAGAAACGGAGGAATTTGCTATTGGTGAACTTCATTGGCTTGCCTGTTTTCGCATCTGTTTAACCTGTTTATGCCCCTATCCCATTAAGCGTGGCAGAAGCGATTCATAGATCCTTTTAAACGCCTTCCTCATCGGCCACATAGTATTCCCCGCTGGTTTCGTTTACGGTGAGAACAACCTCACGATGGATTTCCTCATAGTCAACCTGATCGAAACTCAGCATCAGCGTCACCGGAATCGTATACTCTCCGGTTTCATTCAGCTTAAGCTCGAATTCCAGTCTCTGAGTTTCACCGGCGTTCAAATGCACATTGGTAGCTGGCGATGATACTGGCTCGATATCATGGTGCAGTCTTTGTATTCCGATGATCGCATCGCTCACCTCGATGCTTGATGAGATGTTAGCAATCAAGGATATGATGCCCCCCTTTTTTATCTCTCCGGAAATGGTCAGTTCCAGCGAGCCCTGCCGGGGAAGCGGGTGTGTTTGGCGAATCAGGTCAACGTTGGCATATGCTGCCGTCCGAACATTGTCATTGGATTCTTTTACAGCGATATCTTTGAGAAAATCAACGATCTCGTCAGTATCGTTTTCCCTGAGGGCAATATCCGTCAGGGTAAAAATACCGCGTTCTCTGATATACGGATCAGTTCCACTAACAATGATATCCTTCAGTTGTTCAATGTAATCGCCCGGCGGGTCCAGTTGCATCTCTTCCAGAAAGCCGGTGTCTGTGATTTCCGCCAGTTCCTCAATTTCGTTTTCATCCTTCTCGTCACCGGAGACTACAACCATCACTATGGCTACAATAGCAGCGATGGCCACCACCAGTCCCGCAATTATCAAGTATTTCTTTTTCATTTGTTCATTCCCGTTAACGAATTTGGGTTAGTCGCAGTCCGTATCATAACTGACGTTAGAGTGGCTCAGCAACGGCAATATCGCGCTCTTCTGGGTGCCGCTCTTCCGGCAGTTCCATCCCTGTTTCACGAATTCAGATAGATCAGGGGCATCCGCGGTATCCCATGTGCCCCAGTTATCCATCTCGTTATCGAATATCTTGAAGATCAGGTCTTCCTCTCCGCTGATGGTATCGAAGGATTCATTGATTGAAGCGGAAAAGGCTGAACCCGGCGCATCCACCAGATCCCACAGGATACCGGCGATGGTTGCTTCACCTTCTTCTCCAAACTTTGCACAGGGGGCATAGCCGCTGACGGAAGAGTAAGGCGCCTCTATCCGGGAGCGATCGACGTTGGTATTGGATAATAACCCGGAACGATGTGGAACGATGGTGCCGAAATATTCGGCAAATCCTTCGCTCCAGGCAAATTCCTCGTCTTTGCCATAGGTGCAGAAATCATGAGAACTGCCATCAGTACCGTAATAGAAATCGCAGGTACCTATGGTTCTCTGCAAATGATGGCCGTATTCATGGCAAATGGTGCCATCACTATAGCCATGGTCATTACTGCTGCTCGAGGTCAGCGTGATCTCCTTCCAGTAGGGATCGTAATTACTCCAGTCCGTATCCGGGTATTGAACGGATGCCCTGCCGATATTATCGTTGTCGCCTCTTCTGGCATCGGCATATGTTCTGGCAGTAAGAATTACGTCAGCGATGTTGAAGTATTCCGCCCCGCCGTTAAGCGACCCCATCTCTTTTCCGTCCCACGAACAGAAGCCATCCGTGGTTTCCTGCCAGTTGCTGACGAAATCGAGATCTTTATTCTTGCCGACCTTCATATCGCCCATGTTCAGATCCCCTGTTTTAGGCATCTGCCGGATCGAGCTATACCACCACACGTATTCGTTGCATCCATCATAGTCCTTTACCACTTCTACGGCGTAATTGACCTCGTAATCATCATTGGATTTTCCCAGCACGATGGCTGCGCCTGTTAAACTGGTATCAGGAAGTACGACATTGAAGTATCCATTGCTATCAGTCAGGCCGTTTTGTTCACTGATTTTGGTGTAGTTGCCGGTATAGATGAACATGGTGAAAGAAGCAAACCGAACTGGCCGAAAACCGGTTGATGTTAATCCTGTATCCGAGGCATCCTCATAAAGAAGCCTGCCCTTGATGGCTTTGTAGCCGCACTTTGTACACGGGCCGCCGCAATCAATTCCCTGTTCGTTAGGACCCCATACGCCATCAGAGCAATCGCAGGCATCACCTGTTTTATCGCTATCCGAATCCTTCTGGTCTTTGTTTGATGCGCTGGAGCAGTTGTCGCAGGCATCTCCCACACCGTCCTTGTCGGTATCTTTCTGGTCGGTATTGGCAGTATTGGGACAATTATCGTTGCAGATTACCTTATCGTTGTCGTAGTCCGTTTCCTTCGTTTTCCCGGGAATATTCGGGCAGTTATCGCAGGCATCTCCTGTTCCATCGCCGTCGGTATCCTTCTGCAGACGAATCACGCCGATGGTGTTGCCAGCTAAGTCCTTCTTGGGTATTGTCTGATAAACCGGGTTGTACGTATTAGGGCAGTTGTCGCAGGCATCTCCGACGCTGTCGCTATCGGAATCTTTTTGATCTTTGTTTTTAACGTAGATGCAATTATCGCAGGCATCCCCGATCCCATCGCCATCGTACATAATCATATCGTAGCAATTGAGCCCGATGCACTTGGTAGTAACCTGTGATTCGCTGTCCTGTTGTTTGGGATTGTAGACATCGGGACAGTTGTCATCGCAGTTGGTGGTGTCGATACTGGGATTGGCCGGACCGGTGCAGGGTTTGTCCCCGCTCTTGCCGCTTTTGTCGCCATCGTTCAGGATTCCTGCCACCGGGTGGAGAGCGGGGCAGGCGGACGCGGCCTCATCTATGGAGGCCGGCCGATCAACTCTCTACTGCTTACGCAGCGAGGGGCATAGCGGCATAGGAAGTGCGATTGGCACTTGATTGTTTGCGCTGAGTTTTCGAGTTCGGCGCCTCTCGGCTCGCATTCCGGGACCAGCCTCCTCCGTCGAAGCCTGTCATCCCCAAAGAGCACGGGGACTTTCCCCGGAAGTACATTCGTATTATAGCACAGCACGAACGAGCGCATTTTGTTGATTTTTCGGTATGTGCGGCTGTATAATCGGTTCATAAGGTATTCGGCAGAACTGTTCTATATCATACTGCCATCTTGGAGTGTATACAGAATCGTTCTGATAAAAACATAGATTGGCCACCTTCTCAAGAGATTTATTTACAATAAGTGAGAAAGAATGAACAAGCGTAAAAAGACTCCTCCAGCGACCGAGGCTGACGTGCTTGAGAAATTTCGTCGGAGGTGCTGCATTTGTTATGCATTGAACAGAGACTTCAAGGAAAAGAAGGGGCAAATCGCCCATCAATACCATAACCCTTCAAATTACTGCTTCGATAATCTATGTTACCTTTGTCAGCCACATCATGATGACTATGATGCAAAATCTAGACAGACAAAAGGCTTAACAAGAATTGAAGTTAAGCGGTATCGGGAGGATCTCTATAAAACTGTAAGTGAGTGGGTCGAGAGTACGCAGGTTGTCAATGGTTTATCGGTCGGACCCCAGACTCCGATACTAAAATATTCTGAACAGACAATACCAACGTTCAAGACAACAAATCAGGGTCTTCAAATAACAACAAGTCAGCCAGGAATTAGATTGTCTGATAAAAAGTATCATCCGACAGTCAATTTGGACATTCATTTCAAAGAGATGGTTATTGGTTCGCGGCGTGTTCGGCTTTTATGCCTCACCACCAGTTTGAATCTTGGTTTGAATATACGTTCAGAAGTCTGCGCCTGTGATAACTGGAATGTTACTGGCTTCATGAATGTTCTTCGCAACAATCTCGATATTTGGATGTTACGTGGGCAAAATATAAGATATGATGACCGTGATCCAATGATGCAACCAAGGGATTCTCTACTCGTTTACCATACAAATGATGGTGAAAATTTTCTGGTTATTAGTACTCATGCCCTATCAGGAGCAACGGTCCAGATAAATATGCGCTGTTCCAACGAAGTAGTTGAAACCATGGCAGACTACCTTGATGATGTTGGGTTCTCGAAACCCTTTGATGAATAATTTCCAACTCCTTTTGAAGGATTCAACATCGACTCTACTGAACGCTTCGCCTGCGGCTCGCGCTGGTGAGTCAAACCGTTGGGCAGCCGCTTACCAACCGAATTTCGGGAGGCCAATATGAACAAATTCCTGAAGTGGCAAAACCAAGATCATTCGAACAAGAACCATATATTGGCATTGGTTATCGGCGCATCGGTATTTCCAATAACGATTACGGATGGTCACTGCCATGATAGCGCCATCAGAATAGGAGTTACTGCTGATGAAAGTCGATATCCCTCTCACTCCCCCCGAAGAAATTGGTTTCCCCGATTTTGTCGGCTGGTTTCACAGCAACATCCTCATTCCGTCCCCCCTGTACATTATCACCACGGTCGATGAGCAGGGCATCCCGAATGCCCAGCCGAACACCTGGGGAATGCCCTTCGGGGATAAGTTCGGCCAGTTCTTCCTCTTTTACGATTGGGCCTCTCATCACACGATCCAAAATGTGATCACCACCAAAGAGTTCATCATAAACGTCCCCTCTGAAAGCCAGGTTTCCCAGGCCATGAGAACCGTCCAGCATTATCCGCGCGGGGTGGATGAGATCGCCGCTTCCGGGTTGACCGCCATTCCCTCCACCGTGGTGAAAGCGCCGCGCATAGAAGAATGCAAGGCTCATTTCGAGTGCAGGTTGTGCTGGTACAAGGAAACCCATCCTCGTGGACCGGATGACACCGGCGTGCTGGTGTTGGGTGAAATCGTGGCCGCTTCAGGCGATCAGGATGTCCTGGCGGGAACATCGCCTGAGAAAGTGGGAAGAATGAAAACCGTGTACGTTTTATCCAGGAACGTAGATGTTATCGACATGAAGACCACCAATTCCATGACCTACGGAACGATCGATCGCTTGAAGGATTTCCTGCAACTGGAGAAAGATGGGAGCATCGAATATGTTTAATCCGAATTCCGGGAGGCCGGTATGGACAAATTCCTGAAGTGGCAAAAGCAAGATCATTCGAACAAGAACCAAATACTGGCATTATTGATCGGCGCGTTGATCTTTCCAATAACGATCCCGGTTGTCCTGGTTGTCGTATTACCGCGTGTCGACAATACCTTTGGGATCGGTTCGTTTTTCTACGGAGCAGGCAATATTATTATTGGCGTATTGGCGATCCTCATTGGGGGTATCATTGCAATCTGGACAATCGTCATCCAAATCACGTTGGCATCCGGAACACCCTTTCCCATGCTGCCGACCAAAAAACTCCTGGTTGTCGGCCCCTTCAAGTATTGCCGGAATCCGATGACTTTGGGGACGATCCTTGCCTATGGCGGGATCGCGATACTGGTTGGATCGTTTACGGCGCTATTGGCAGTGGGAATCTTTGCCGCACTGTTGATCGGTTACTTGAAAATCATCGAGGAGAAAGAGCTGCAAATCAGATTTGGAAGTGAATATATCGAATATAAAGAGAAAACACCCTTTATCATTCCAGTCAAATTCAAAAAAAGGAATCCTTAGAATGATGGAAAACCAAACCCAATTCGTTCAGTTCCTCCTCGATGCCAAGAAGAACACGTATGCCGGCGACGGGAAATTATCCGCCCCCTCCCGCCCGGCTTCCAAAGACCTATCCTTTCAACAGGGCGACTATCTGTATCTCGATACCTACCTGGGCAGCCTGGATTTCATCGGCGAGGAAGCCGTCTGGCACCGGCAACAGCCCATCTGGGCGATGAATTATTATGGGAAAATGATGGCGGATGAGGTCCCGGATGGATTCAGCCATTGTCTCAAGAGCGCCCTGCTAAAGGCTCCGGTGGAGGCTCCTTATCGAGGCCCCGCCCACTTCCAGGATGGCCGGTTTGATTACATCTGCCAGTGGGAAGGTAACCTGGACCAGTTCGAAGGGTCAGAGCAAATCCTTGTGGATGGTAAAGAGATCTACCGGCTGGTCTTCCACGGGGGAAGCCTGCGCTAGATTTATAAGAGTTAAATAGGGAGTTGATTATGGAATCATTTCATGAAAGCATGAATGAATACAGGAAACAACTGGAGAAGGGGGCTATCCAAAAGGCCTATAAAGGATTGATGGAATATGTGATGGCCTTGAGGACGCATCTCAAGAACAAGTACCCTGATCATTTCGTATCCGGCAGCATCTATTATGGCTACATGGATATGACGTATTTTTCCTTCACGCCAAAACCCCTGATCGATCGAAAGCTGAAGATCGCCATCGTGTTCATCCATGATGCCTTTCGGTTCGAAGCCTGGTTGGGGGGTTATAACAAACAGGTCCAGCAAGAATACTGGCAATTGTTCAAGGAAAGTGGCTGGGATCGATACCGCCTCGTATCCACTACGAAGGGCGCCGATTCGATCATCGAGCATATCCTGGTGGATGCCCCGGATTTCCGGGATCTAGGTGCATTGACAAACCAGGTCGAGAGGGAGGCGTTGGAATTCATCAAGGCTGTCGAGATCTTCCTATCCAAACACTGAACTGACCCTGGAGCTGAACTCATGGCAGACGATTGGCTCGATGTAGAGAGTGGGCTTGATATACCTGGATTGTGCTTCCGCCGCTTTCGAGGTGAAAGCGATTATGCCTCGATTGCCGAAGTACTGACCGGCAGTCAAAGAGCGGACGGTTATGACCGGATGGTCACCAGAGAAGATATTGCTGCGGCGTATGCAGCCTCCCTGAGGAATTGTGATCCGCGCACAGACATGGTCATGGCAGAAGTCGCGGGCAGGTTGGTCGGAAAACAGTGCTTGAAAATTTGGCAAGCCGTTTTTGGCTTAATCGGGGAAACAGAAAACAGTGAACCTGCTGAGAAAGATTCTTAACCAGCCTCCACCGGAAGCTATAAATCTGGGACGAAATGATCCCTGCTGGTGTGGCAGCGGGAAGAAATACAAGAAGTGTCATTTCGAATCTGACCAGAAATACTTCGCCCGTAAGCGCAGCTCCGAATGCTCTTCAACCACCTGAAGCCGGTAAAATAAGGTGAGTTTCACCTTCTGTGCATAACCGATTAGACTGCTACAACTCTGTTCCTTCAGATCTCTTTCGATAAACTATCCTGGCAAGCAGTATGCTCAGTTCATAAAGGACTACGAGCGGGAGAGCCACCAGACTCTGATTGACAGGGTCGAAAGTGGGGGTTATCATAGCGGCCACAATAAAAGCTATTACTATTGCCCACCTGCGCTTGCGTGCAAGTGAATCCGGACTGACGATTCCAAGCCTCGCAAGGAAGGTTATGACAACAGGAGTCTCGAAGGCAAGGCCAATAGCAACGAGGAACCTTGTTACCATAGAAATATAGTTATCTATTCTGATTGCCGGGCTGGCAATATCGTTCATGAATGTTACCAGGAATTTAACAGCCGGAGGTATGAGTATATAATATCCGAACATCAGACCTGCCGCGAACATAAGTATTATCCATGGTATAGCTATATATACATATTTCTTTTCGCGTCGGGTAAGCGCCGGGGCGACGAACATGATGACATGATAAATGATGATTGGCATTGCCAGAATCAGTCCCCCCATGAGGGCTACTTTCATATAGGTAGACAGCATCCCTGTCATCTCGGTATAGATAAGGCTGATATCATCAGGGGCCGGGGATTTAAGAAAGTTGAAGATGTATTGGTAGTTGTATTCTTCAATAAATATGGCTGAAGTTGTTATTGCCAGTGCAATGAGGCACTTTATTAAGCGACTTCTGAGTTCATTGAGATGACCGGTAAAGGTTATCTCTTTGTTATTGCCCACTTTTGAATGCCCTATCTTGTGCCGTCATTAGGTTCGCCGCCCGCCGAATTGTGAGTATTATCAGCTTTTGCTTCATCCTTTTTCGGATGCAGATTATCTTCCTTTTGCAATTCCTTGAATTCTTCGGCTACCTGCGTCTTCAGATCCATGGTGGCTTTTTTGAAAGCTGTTATGCCTTTTCCCAGATTAATATTGTCAGTTTCCGCATCATCATTTTTTGAATGCAGGCTCTCTTCCTTTTTCATTTCCTCGAATTCCTCGGATACCTGTGTTGTCAGGTCCATGGTGGATTTATTTAAAGCTGTTATGCCTTTTCCCAAGTTCCTGGCGATATGTGGCAGCTTACTTGGGCCGAGAACTATCAATCCTACAATCAGAATAAGAAGTATCTCCGATGGCCCTATACCAAAAAAGTCCATTCCTTTTCACCTTACCGGAAACTTATCGTGAAACTGAGGCAGGTTCCAACAGGCTCCTTTTACTGGATAGTTATGCTCTGTCAGGAAACCTCTGATCGACCCAATCGTTTGTTCCCTCATCCCGGAGGAATTTTGAGAGTGAGGGAGGGAAACCACCATCCGCCGCGGCGGACCGAAGTCACCACTTAATGACAATTCCTTGAGGAGGATTATGTTAGATTTTCTTTGTTTTGCCTTCGGGCAACTTGTTAGTTGTCTTGTGCCGGGTTGTTTTCTCAATCTCTTCTTCCTCGTTATCCCACTCATCGAGCTCCCCTTTCGGATCGGCTTTCCCCCGGCGGAATTCCCGAATTCCTTTGCCAAGCGCTCCGCCGACTTGCGGCAGTTTCCCAACCCCGAAGACGATAATAACTATCGTCAGAATGATCAGGGCCTCCGGCCATCCAAAGGTATGAAACATTGTGACCTCCTTTATTTTCACTGATTTATGTGTTTCTGGTCAAGCGCACCTTTTAGGCGCTCCTCATGAGCGTAGACGGAAAGACGATTGCTACGCGCATAGCCAATTAGTGTAATGCCCATTTCTTGAGCAAGCGAAATTGCATAGTCAGTGGGCGAACCGCGAGAAACAACAATGGGTGTTTCCATTTTTACAGCTTTCAGTAGAGTCTCTGAGGAAATACGTCCGGTTGTGATTAGTATCTTGTCTTTTGTTGCCAGTTCCGTCAACAGGCACTCGCCGACTATCTTATCCACTGTGCTGTGTCTGCTGATGTCTTCAGCGACTACCATCAAGTTCCTGCCGTCACCCAGTGCCGAGGTATGCACGCCACCACAAAACCGGTATATCTGGGCTTGATCGTTCAATTGCTTCATCATGGAAAGTACCTGAGCGGGGCTGACCGTGAGAGTTGAGTTGATTTTCTGCATCTCCCGTGTGAAGCTATCTGCGGATGCGCGACGCAACGCGAAAGTTGGATTCTCCGGATAAATACCCGCGGATTTGTTTAGCCTGACATCGGCCACCGATTTCTCTTCATCCATGTTTATGCTGGCCACATCATTTTTATCAGTGATTATGCCCCTCAGGAAAAGAACCACAAAAACAAATTCGGTCAACTTGGCAGGGGTACATGGCAGGGTTAGCACTTCCTTGGTATCCACATAGATGGTCAGGATCATTTCTCTGGGTACAGGAATTGATTCTCTGGTCCACCTCGCAGAAGAAAAGCGGCTGCAGGTTATATCAGGTGCAACGCCCTTTAGCAATGAATTACTGATTCTTTGTTCCATTCCTGCTTTTCCCCTGATTGCTCGCTGCTTGGTATTTTGATTCTAGGGAACCTCGATTAATCCACCTATTCACCAATCTTGGGAGATTCTTTGAGGCTGGGCGATACTACCAATCCCCAGAAGTCACTACTTATTCAGCGAACCCTTAAAGAATACCTTTAAAGAGTTTACTTCATTTGAGGGAACTCTGCTACTTTAGGTTCGAGAGATGCCTTGTTCTGGTTTGCGCAAGGGTAGCGAGCGCTACTTTGTGCCATATTGTATTGTGGTGCCTAGCCTGCCCTGTACCCTTCCATTTGTCCTTGCCTGTCCATATCGGCTGTTATCACGCGCTCAAAGGGCAGCAGTATTTCGGCTTCGGTCTGGCGCAGATCGATGGTTTTTAAGTAGGTTTTACATTGATTGCAAATGTAAAGGCGGTATAACCCTTCCTCATCGATAAAGTATTTCAGTTGTTCCTGGTCCTTGTTGCCACAGTATGGACATTCCATTCGCTGGAAAAGCCATTCTGCATCGCAGCGGGAGCAAAGCAGCCATCTGGCCCCTTTCTCCTTGTCTAGGAAGGCGAAATCGGGTTTGCCCCCGCAGACAGGGCAGTATCCAAGCCGCCATTGCTCCTGGGGAACCAGCCCGATAAGGGCTTCGGCCTGAGCGACCAGAAAGGGTTTGATAGTGCAATGAATGGCTGCTGACAGAGGTTCTTCTTCGATGCCATGAGATTTGGCCCAGGGTAATAGAGACGAATTTTCATACCATGCTTTAGTCATTTCCTGCAGGAGGGAAATATCTTTACTAATCTCATTTAATCCTTTGGGAGCAGAGTCAAGGCGTTTGCTGATAGGAGTAATGACTATCTGGAAGAGGTTCTGAAATTTTTGCCAATCCACGGATAGGGCATCCCATTTTAGCAGAGGAATGCCTTGACTTATTTGAGCGGCGGCCTCGGATCTGCTTAATTTTGGCTCATTTGAGGGAATGAATGTTCTAAACTCAGTTTGAGCGCTAAGTAAATCTCTGTAGAATTTGAGAATCTCCGGCAGAGAATGATCCTCTTGCCGCCACTCCTCTATTCTTTCCAGAATCCTGTCGTTGACTTCCATCACTGCTCTAAATCCTTCAGCTTTTATGATTGTTCTTTTCCTGCTGTGACTCTGCTGTACCACTTGCCGTGATGGCTCTTGGCATAATGCACGGATGATTTGCCAGTAGTCATCGAGCGCATGGCCTCCGACATCCGGGGATGGAACACAGCCAGAAAGAAATGAACCATGAACATGGCCCCGCCGACGATGAAGGGCGATGTTGAAGTCTGGCAGGTCAACCGCATAGCCATCGATAAAAAGTTCCCAGGTTCTGGCCGCCCAGAGCGCATCGCGTTGTGTTTTATCATCACCGCGAATACCATATCCAATAAACAATTCATCCACCCAGGGAACCGTGCAATCCGTCGTCTGAACCCCCGGCGTGTCAGCCATTCTGTCGCTACAGTATTCCCAGATCGGTTGGGAGTTCGAGTGCCCATAGCGGTTGACCCGCATCGGTCCGATCCTGTCACTCGGCCAGAGCATGTCTGATGGGCCACATGAGGCCAGTACGATTGCAGTTAATACAATGAAGATTAATCGGGGAAGGCTTTTCATGCGTGCACTCCGCAGATAGAATTCGATATTAGCGAGTATATCGCTAATTAATGCTCCGAGATCGTCATCATTTTGCCCAACGTTGGTTTGCTCAGGCGCTCGGCGACGCTGGTTAACGCCTCTTGTACAGGCCCAATTACCCAAAAGCACACCACCTGCTCCGGCATAGCCGTATCGGACGCAACAGGGTGTGTGTGACCCTTTGGGGTAAGAGCAGTTCTGAAGCTTCTCGCGCTATAAGAATTTAGTGAATCAGGGATCTATGGTTCGGATCGAGCCATCACCGTTATAGAGCAACTCGGCAACCTTCACAGAACGTTTGTTGCTCACACCTTGTGACAGTGAACTGTCGTGATAGAAAAGATACCATTTTCCTTGAAACTCGACAGTTGAACTGTGTGTCGTCCACCCAATGACCGGATTCAGGATATATCCCCTGAAAACGAAGGGCCCAACAGGCTTTTCGCTGGTGGCATACGCGATGAAGTGGGTATCGCCTGTGGAATAGGATAGATAGTAAGTCCCATTGTACTTGTGCATCCAGGCGGCTTCGAAAAAGCGCCGGGAATTGTCAGTTGCTAACAGCGCTTGACCTTTTTCGTCGAGGATGGATATTTCCATGACGGGGCCATCGAAACTCAACATGTCCGACGACATTTTCGCAACTCTCGGACCTAAGGCTGGCTCCCCCGCGCCTGGCTCCGTCCCATCCGGATCGTATGTTCCGGTTTTCCATTTTTCGAGCTGTCCCCCCCAGAGCCCGCCAAAATACAAATACGCCTGTCCATCCTCGTCGACAAATATAGCGGGATCGATGCTGAAGCTGCCCGCTATCGGTTCCTTTTGAGGGACAAAAGGGCCGGCCGGTGATTTGCTGGTCGCTACGCCGATCCGGAAAATGCCATCGCGGTCCTTGGCAGGGAAGAACAAATAGTACATATCGTTCTTGAAGGCGGCATCCGGCGCCCACATTTGTTTCCCTGCCCAGGGGACATCGTTCAAGTGCAAGATTTCCCCGTGATCCACAGGCAGGGAAGCCATATTCTCCATAGAAAAGACATGGTAATCTTCCATATCGTATTGATCCCCGCTTTGAGTCAATGGATTGTCGTGATCTAAATCATGAGATGTATAAATGTAGAGCTTGTTTTCGAAAACATGAGCGGACGGGTCGGCCGTATAGATGTGGGTTATCAAAGGTTTTTGCATAATGTTTTCCGGGCTGGTTTCCGTAGCGTTTTTGATAAGGGGATTTACAAGTGCACCGGTTGGCGTTATTTCGACATCAGACGGAGTACAAGCAAATAAAAGTAACGTTATAGAAAAAACTGCAGCGAAAGCGATTAACAGGGTAGAGTTTGTACGCTGCAACATAAAGACAAACCTTATGAACTTGTCGGTAATTTTACCGCACAATGGCTGGCATTCCTATCGATGGAAAGTTTGCGGGCATTGGCCTTCGTCTTATTCAACCTTTATGTCGCCTTGCGCCAAAGCATGTCATCCGTGCTCAATAATCCTGTTGAATCTCAAAAACGTTTCTGGCTATCTTTGCGCCGCTTGGCCCTTATGCTCGTTCTTGAACTGCTGATATTTGGCCTAAAAAATCGAAAATCAATCTCTCCACAGTCGTTTTGCCTGATGATGCAACCAGGCTGCTGTTGCACTTTCATGCCGGCGGACAACCATTACAGAGCAAGGCACCTTTCCGACAATGGTGTCGCACACTGGGCCAAACAATGTGTCATCTGTTATTTCGTACGCTGATCCGATGATAATAAGTTCATAATCATTCGTATCACATTCCGTGATCACGGCATCTTGAACGGATTTAGCATGGAGTATTTGAAGCGTTGAATTTGCCGGGATCTGCCCAAGTTGGGTCATTACAATTTCCTGGAGGTAGGAAATCATATCCTCCTCGCCCTCCTCATCCGTTTCCACTGGAATTACGCGAACGTAATTGACATGCGACCCTTCCTGCATGGAAATGTCATTTGCCAGATGGATGGCCAGATGGCTGTTCAATCCAACGCCTACAGGGACCAGGATATTGTGGAAATTCTTTATTCCACGATCCTTCAACATCGCCAGGTTCACTTTCGCTTCCTCTACCAACCGTTTGAGAGCTTTTCGGTAGGTGGCCTCGCCGCGTGTCTTCCCTGGCCATTTCATCAGCACCAATTTGACATTGTCATCGTTTTTTATCTCGTTGATAATCCCATCAACCAGGGTTGCATCTGTAATCATTTTTGTGTACATCGGCACATTACGATCTACAGCGTAATGGATAAACTTTTCGAGAATCGCATGCCTCTGCGCTCTGATCTTCTCCAGGTATTGGTCTGAACCCTCAGTGTCCACATTGATCGTGCCCGGCAATACGGTTAACAGACACATGTTTAAATCTTTTTCTGCCTCTGCCAGTAAAGAACCGATCTTCATCAAGCCGTCCATCCCGATATGGTGGGTAAGTGGCAGGATGATGCGCCAGCGGCCGGGTGAAAGGTCACGTTTGTGGACCTCCTGCCATAATTGAATTCCTGTCTTTGAATAATAATAAACCGTAAAAATACCGATAACAAGAGCCGTGAATAGAATCGCATCCAGGTCAGAATAGAAAATGACGATCACACAGGTAAGTGAAGCCAAAATCGGAGTAAGTGGAAAAAAGGGTGCCTTAAAAGGTCGATGGATGGAAGGATATTTTTTATGCAGTTTGATCATCGCCAGATTGGAGAAGAAGAGGACGAACAAATACCCCGCCGAGGTAATGTAACTGAGAAAATCAACAACCCCGATGATCGTGATCATGATGGATACCACTCCGATCATCAGAATCGCCATAAACGGCATACGTACCCGGTTCAAGCGAGATAGAACGGAGGGCCAGGCGCCATCGCGGCCGAGCGTGAAGGTTTCACGCGTAGCACTGAGCATGGAGGAATTGATTGAGGTCAGCGCTCCCACCATGCCTGCCATGGCAATGATCGTTACGCCCAGGCCGGGCATAAATACCTTGATTGCATCAGATAGCGCGGTTTCAGACCCAGCAACGGATTGCCAGGGAACAGTGCCAAGAGTCACGACAACCGTCAGGGAATACACGATGGTAATCAGCCCTAGGCTAACCAGAATAGCAATGGGGATATTCTTACTGGGATTCTTTATTTCTTCAGCATCATCAGCGATGACCTCGAATCCCACATAGGCTGCATAGATGAGGGCAATGGTTTTCATCAACCCCCCCATGTTTTTGGTAAAGTCGTCTGTGGGGAAAAGCTTGCCGTTTGGAAAAAGCGTCGCGGGGTGAAAGCCGTTGGGGGAAACAAATCCGGCAATGATGTAGACTGCAAATGCAAACAGCAATGCCGCACCCATCACCATCTGGACATTACCTACTTTGGAAACCCCAAGAATGTTCAGGATCACAAAGATGATAATCACAGCGATCGCGGTAGGGATGATGGGAATTGAAGGGAAGAAAACGCTTAAAGAATAAGCAAAACCAACCGCGGATAAGGCAGTGTAGAAGGTGCTGGAAATACTGTCCATTGAACCGATAAGAAAAGTTAATAAACCTTTCCCCCAGGCTTCGCGAACATAGGTCATCGCCCCGCCGGTCTCAGGGTAAATGGTTGCCAATTCGCTGTAGTTGATGGCGATGCTGAATGCTGGGCACCTATCTCGTCGACAAAAATGAGGTAATCGAATTTGCCCGAAAATGGGACCCTCAGCCATTCCACGTCGATGAGGAAGCGGCAAAATCGCATATCGCCGGGGGCATTATAGCTCCTGCCATCTATACCATCGGGATCGTCAATCGGCTGGCAATGGAAGGTGATGAGGTGGTAGTTGCTCTGGCAGGTTTCGGGTGGGACGAGGTGCGTTTTCCGTATCCTGTTTATCCCGGCGATCTGATTTCAGTCACAGCCGAATGCGTGGACAAACGCCCCTCAGATAGCCGCCCCGATGCCGGTATAGCCTGTTCCCTGATCGAAGTGAGAAATCAGGATGACAAACTGTGTCTTTCTTTTCGGAGTACTTACCTTGTGGCTAAACGGCCCCATGACTGATCGTGGAAAGCTGCGGCAGAATGAGCTATAAACCTATCAATCCCTATCTCCCCACGATAATCGAAGAGATCAAATCCAGTCCTGTCTATCTTCGTTTCCTGCAGCTATTGCGGGATTACGATATCGAATCTATTTATGATTGCCATGCGCACATTTCTTCTGGGAAAGAGAATATCATCGAAGGGGCCCCTGTTAATCTGGTCCCTAAACATCCTTTTTCTGTTGGGGATGTCAACTTACTGTATAATGAGCTTTTACATAATAAAGGGATAAAGTTTACCTCGCTGGTCTTTGATACTCCCCTTCCTGCCTATGATCTGGCCAGCAAAAATTATCAGCTTCTTGATTTGTTGAAAGCGGGCAATTCCCCGGATTCCCGGAAGGTAGTGCCGTTTGCGGTGATCACTCCGGATATGGATTATCGGCAGATTCAGCAATGGGTAGAACTCGGAGCTAAAGGATTTAAAATGACTCCCCGCACTGCATCTCCTCACGTAAAGCGAGGGGTCATCTCCGATATAAGCCTCGCCGAAATGCTCAATCCTGAGGCTATCCGTATGGCCAACCTTCATAGCTTGCCGCTGGTGGTGCATCTCCCCCAACTGGTAGTTTCGCCACGGATGAAAACCTCTCTCAAAGATGAACTGCTCGACATTATTTCCCGGTTTCCCCATCTCAAAATCATTCTGGCGCATCTGGGGCAGGCGCAAACCCCGGCCAAGATTGAAGACCTGCTGGAATTCATCGAGCAGCACGACCTTTACGAATCAATATGGATGGACATCTCGGCAGTGACCATCCCTTCCGTTATTGCCAGGGCGCTTGAAAGCAAAGTAAACCTGCTCTTCGGAACGGATATCGACTTTTCCCTCGTTGAACGGGGGAGGTATATTATGTTCAAGATTGTGGACGGTGAGCGTGTTCTGGCAGATGAGGATGATAATGGAAACCTGATAACTGCCCTGGTAAGCCAGAACTTCGGACAAAAACTGAAACCTTTTGTCCTTGAATGCGGAATCGACCTTGATGCCCCTTTGCTGGTTTTCCAGTTTGAAGGAATTCTGAGAGCCGCCGAGAGGTTGGCTAAAAAGGGCATGCCGGAATATAAGATCAAATTGGTTCTGGAGAAGCTGTTCTACCGGAATGCCGAGCAGCTTTTGAAGGTGCAACCCTGCAAAAGACAGGACTGATTGAGATGTTCTTTCCCTTATGCTATATTAAATCCGATGTCCCCGTAGCTCAATTGGACAGAGCGACGGCCTTCTAAGCCGTAGGTTCTGAGTTCAAGCCTCAGCGGGGACGCCAGATTTTTCTCCACTAATTTTCACCCACCATACTCAATTGCCCCCCCCTTAATTCACAAAATTTATCGTAAAGTTGGGGGCAAAAGTCCAAAAGAGTTAGCGCTCAAATCAGTGCTGGCCCCGAGCGTTTTAAACGCCCGGTTGTCAAAAAACAGGTGACCTTCAGATCAACCTGTTTTCACATTGGGACGGGATATTTCACCCAAACACCCTATTTAATATCCACGTTTCTGAGCACGGATATTGCGGCGGCTACCCTTTGGTTTGGAAAAACGTGAACCTTGATATCCTTCATCGGATGGGCCGGAACTGCTGAATCCGCGCGGGCGCTGCTGTTGCTTTTCTGCCGGATTAACTCTAAGCGTCCTGCCCTGCAGTTCATGTCCATCGAACATTTCTATAGCTTTCATGGCAGATGCTTCATCAGCAAATTCCACAAAAGCAAACCCTCTGGAACGACCGGTATCTCGGTCAGTTGGTATTGATACATCAACAATACCGCCAGATTGACCAAAAAGACCTTCTATATCACTTCGTGTCGTTTCAAAATTTAGATTCCCTACAAATATCTTATTGGTGATGATAACCTCCTTAAAAATAATCTTCGACCCCTGATTGTCACTACTGCATCATTGCCATGCCAAAAGAGAGACCGGGAACTGGCCCCGGCCTCCCTTCTTTCACCCTTTTTTGGTTCAAGGCTATCGCCTGTTTGCAGAGCCAACTTTATTGTAGCACTGGCTGCAATATACCGGCCTATCTTGTTTGGGCATGAATGGCACTTCTGTATTGGCACCACATGCTGCACATACAGCCGGATACATCTGCTTGGGCCCACGCCTGTCACCACGTTCCATCTTTCTGGCTGAACGACATTCAGGACACCGCTTGGGCTCATTGGTGAAACCCTTATCGGCATAGAATTCCTGCTCGTTAGCGCTAAAAGTGAACGCTGCGCCACAATCGGCGCACTTCAACTCTTTATCAGCGAAACTCATTGGATGACCTCCTTTTTAAAATATTGTGAACTCAACTCCGGTCATCCAATACCTTTTAGAACCTTACCTTGAGAAGCCCGCACGGGAAACGTCCAGGGGGTGTCTGTGGAACTGGTAACCTTTATCAAAAACACTAAACCAAGTATACAGGATAAAAGAAATATACGCAAGAAGGCGCGACCTCAGTTTCTAAAACAGACTATCCGAAACCTCTGAATAATCGGTGACTTCCAAGGTGTTGGGATGTTCCCCATCCTTAAAAATCCCCCCCTTTCCCTTTTGCAAAAGGCGGGAGAAAAGAGAGTTCGGGAATACAGGGGGTTGATAATAGGTTACCTACATATCCAGCCCACCGCTGGCAATAATGACCTGCCCGGTGACATAATTCGAATCTTCCGAAGCCAGAAACAACACAACGGGAGCAATGTCCTTTCCCGGATCGCCCCAGCGCCCCAAAGGAATTCGATGTTCGAATGTTTCCTTGAGGTCATCCGGCATGAGGTTAGTTAAAGGCGTCAGTGCGAATGGAGAAATAGCGTTGACGGTGATATTGTATCGAGCGAATTCCTTGGCGTTGGATTTGGTAAGCCCAATGATTCCCGCTTTGGCTGCACTGTAATTGGCCTGTCCGGGATTTCCCCTTATCCCCGCCCCCGAAGTAAAATTGATGATCTTGCGGCATCGAACCGGACCGCTCTCGCTGGCCTCGTTTCTGGCCGCGGTGATCATGTATTCAACGGCATATTTGGTGCAGTAGAACGTGCCGTTGAGGCAGACATCAACGATTTCGTGAAAATCCTCTTCGCTCATCTTGGTGATAGACATATCTCGGTAGTTGGCCGCGGTGTTCACCAGAATATCAATAGTTCCGAACGATCGTACAGCCCCCTTTACCAGACGTTTTACCTGGCTCACCTGGGTGACATCGGTGGGAATCTGGATAGCCGTGCCCCCGGCATCCCTGATCTCTTTAATCACCCCCCTGGAAGCTTCTTCGTTGATATCGGCAACCACCACCTTTGCCCCTTCGCGGGCAAAAAGCAAAGCAGTCGCTCTCCCGATGCCATATTCGGAGCCGGCCCCGGTTATTATGGCTACTTTGTTTTCGAGTCGGCCGGTCATTATTAATTCCACCCTCACCTTAATCAGGCTGTCTGAAAACTCTTTTTCAGCCCCCTCGGCAAGTTGTCTAAAAACTCCCAGGTATGTCATTCTGAACACAGTGAAGAATCTTTTTTGAAGCTGATCCTCGGAGATTCTTCGTCATAAATTCCTCAGAATGAGGATCAAGCTTCTGCGCAAACTCGATCGCCTCCACCCCATCCGCAGCCTCCCCCACCACCTCGAAGACAGGCTCCATTTTCAACAGACGAGCCAGCCCGGAACGGAAAAGAGAATGGTCATCAACTATCAAGATGCGAATCTTCGATTCCTGAACCTGCGCAACACTTTTCTGGGATGGATCGATTCGGGCGCTCACGTCATCGGCTGCACAAGTAACAAAAGACCCCTGGCTGTCGGACACGCTCAATGTCAAGCGACTGCCCATGCCAGGGGCGCTGTCGATTTCCAACCTGCCACCGATCAGACTGATCCGCTCCCGAATGCTGAACAACCCCAACCCGCTGTCATCTCCCAGAGGCTTAAAAAGACAGGCGTCAAAACCGCTCCCCTCATCGCTTACTACCACCCGCAGCCCGCCTCCCTCCACCGGCTCCAATTTGACCCGGGCACTGGCAGCCCCAGAATGCTTAAAAGCGTTGAACAGCAACTCGCGCACCGCTTCGAATATGAGCACCTTGGCATCCTCCCGCAGCTCCGGAACGGTTTGCAGCGCAAGATCGATGTTGAAGCTGTACTTGTCCCGCATCCATTGCGCCAGCCATCGAAGCCCGTCCGATAGCTGACCTTCGTACAGAATGGAAGGACTGAGTTCAGCACTCAACGTCCGAGACATGTTCAAGGCTTCACCGATCAATTTTTCGATCTGACCAAGGTCTATTTTGAGAGCGGTATTTCCGATCTGATCCCTCAGGAATCCAGTCCGCAGTTTCACCGAAGCCAAATGCGGCTGGAGTCCATCGTGCATTATCCTTGACAAGCGTTTACGTTCAGCCCGCTCGGCCATGGTCAGCTCGCCGGTCAACCGTCGTAGTTGCTCTGCCCTTTCTGTTAGTTTCTCGTTGGCCAGCTTCAGCTCTTGTTCGGCGAGCACGCGCTGCTCGATTTCCCCTTGTAGAGTTTCAATCGTCCGGGCCAGCTCGGAGGTGCGCTCTTGGATTATTCGTTCCAGCGAGCCCCAGTATTCATTCAATTGCTGCTCGGCCAATTTCTGTTTGGTGATGTCGCGGTTGCTGGCTCGTTCACCGATGTAGTTCCCGGATGTGTCGAAGACAGGCTGACATGCATGGCCTATCCAATGCACTACACCATCCGCTCGATGGATACGAAACTCGATCCCAGAACATTCTTGTTTTTTAACCAGGTGCTGGAGGTGCAATCTCCAAATTGAAATGTCTTCTGGATGGATAATTTTCTCGATTAATTCCGGTTGCGATTGAAATTGATGGGAAGTGTACCCTGTGATCCTATAACAGGACGGTGAACAGTAATTGTAGTGGCCATCAGGGCTGCGCCACAATTCCCAGTCGTAGGTGTTATCAGCAACAATGCGGTATCGCTCCTCGCTCTCTCGGAGCTTCTGCTCAGCCATTTTTCGCTCAGTAACGTCGAGAGTTACTCCCATAAACCGGCGGATACCTGATTCGCCGTTGACACACTGGCCAAACTCCAGCATCCACCTGATCTCTTGGTTATCCGCCCTTATGATCCTATACTCTGACGAATAGAATGATCCTTTTATGCGTGTATCCTCCATAGCCTGCAAGACTCCGGGCAGATCATCCGGGTGCACTCGGCTCTCCCACAGGGATGACGGCATTGTCCGATCTTTAGTCTTCGGGTAGCCGAACATCTCAAAGTGGCTTTCCGACACGATGGCAACGCCTGTGGTTAAATCGATGTCCCACGTGCAGAGTCCAGCCAAGTTGATGGCCATGCTCAAACGCTCTTCGCTCCGGCGAAGTTCCTCCTCTGCACGTTTGCGTTCTGATATATCGGTAAACATTACAAAAGAGCCGATTATTTTCTCCTGATTGTCCCGCAGAGGCGAAGCCGAGATCAGTACCCAGAGTTTGGAACCATCTTTGCGAACAAGGCATGCTTCGTATGATTCTGACACTCCTTTCTTGCGATTTTCGAGCTTACTTCTGAAATTCGATATCTCGGAAGGCGTCGTGAATTCTTGGAGGTGATGCCCTATTATCTCAGCTCTTGAATATCCCAACAACGAAGCCGCCCGTTCATTCACGTCAATAATTCGCATTTCCAGGTCGAATTGCCCAATTCCTTCCGACGCAGTTTCAACCAACCGGCGATAGCGCACCTCGCTTTCTTGAATTACCTGATATGAACGTTTATGCTCGGTAATGTCCAGGCTAGTGCCGATATACCCCAGAAATACGCCACCCTTCGAAAATAGCGGGTTACCATGGGATTCTATCCATCGCCATATGCCATCCGCCCGTTTTACACGTAATTCAGAATGGAACGATTTCCGATCGGCCAAGCAGGCAAAAAACTTTTCTGTGTAAGGTTTTAAATCTTCAGGGTGGATGAGTTCCTGCCAGCGATCGCCAAGCGCACCTTGTTCGCCTACTCCGAAAAACTCTCGATAGGTTCGATTGACAAAGCGCTGGCTTCCATCCGGGCCGGTCACCCAGATATTAAACGGGATACCATCCACTACGATCTGGATACGATCCTCTTCTTCATCATCAATTTGGGCATTTATTTTCAGATGCACAGAAGCCTCCAATGTCTGGTAACCCCGCCAACAAATCTGTTTTCCAAACGTCAGATTTGTTATGGTTTCTTAAAATTCGGAGGGCGATCGGCTCGTGAGATTGACTGTAACTATCTCAGAAATAGCCGTTCAGAGATAACTATCTCTACCATCGGATAATCATGTTAAGGTCCGAGAGCGCATGGCGGCTGTGCAAGCTCAGGGCGAGCGAGACGGGCAGGTCGCAAAAACCCGTTCCGCCCTGCACTCTGCGCTAGTAAAGGAACATGGGTTTTCCCATCACGTGCCTTACCTTGGGTCGATACTGCTCCTCATCATACAGCTCACGGACGTCCACCCGCTTTTGCCCGGTGGTGATGATGCTCAGCGGGACATCGGTGTAGATCCCCTGGCGAAGGGCGAGCATCCGTCCGTACACGCGTTTCATGGTGAGGTCAATCGCCATGTTGGCGTAGTTGACGGCAACCATCAGGTCGAGGGAGTCCGGGGCGCCGCTCCGCATAAGGTAAGCGAGTTGCTGGTAAACAATATCCTGCCCGGTGAGTTTCTTTAGGATTTCCCCAGTCTCGAGCCCGATTCCCCCCAGCTTTCGGTGGCCGTATGCGTCCGCTTCGCCGTACTGGATCATCTTGCCGGCCGTCATCCGTGCGCCCTCACTGATTGTGAGCATGGCGTAGTTGCTGGGATTTGCCTTCTTGTCCTCCATGAGGAGCTCGGCAAGCCGTTCCGGATCGAAAGGCACTTCGGAGATGATGGATCGATCCACACTCGCAAGATACGCGGAAATAAGCGAGGTCTCACCGCAGTACCGGCCGAAGAGCTCGATAACAGCAATACGCTCGTGAGAACCGGTGGAAGTGCGCAGGGCATGGATGAAATTGACGGTTCTCGTGACTGCGGTGGAAAAGCCGATGCAGTAGTCCGTACCGAAGACGTCGTTATCCATCGTCTTGGGAATGGCCAATACCGGAAATCCTTCCTGATGGAGCCGTTCGCCGTAACTCAGGGTATCGTCGCCGCCAATCGGGATGAGGAGGTCGATGCCCAGGCGCTCGAGGTTCTTGAGCACATGGGGGGTGAAATCGGCAATTTCCCCTTCCTTTGCCTGGGATTTGAGGAAGCCGGGGACATCCTTGTACTTCACCTTGCTCGGGTTGGTCCTGGAGGTGTGAAGGTAGGTGCCCCCCGAACGGTCGATGGTCCGCACCTTGGCCGTGTCCAGCTCTTCGATGTTCCGCTGGCGACTCTGCGGCTCATCCGGATTGAATTCGAGGATACCAGCCCAGCCGCGGCGAATGCCGATAACCCTCAGTCCCTCCTCGATGCCCCGGCATACAACCGCCTTGATGCAGGGATTAAGGCCGGGCACGTCACCGCCGCCGGTAAGAATGCCAACCGTAACAAACTTGCTAAATATGGCACACAGCTATATGCCCGCCTGGAAGAAGAAACCGGTCAGTCTACCGGTTGGAAGCAGAACGGTTCGCTGCGGGTGGCTCAGACCCGAGAGCGCAAACGTGAGTACGATCGCAGCATGGCGATGGCGCGTACCTTCGGTATAGATATGGAAGAAATAAGTTTTAGCGAGGCACGCCGGCTGTGGCCTCTGCTTTATGCTGATGATCTAACAGCTGTATATTATCAGCCCAATGACGGTCAGACCAGCCCCATTGATACGGCCCGAGCATTAGCCAAAGGTGCGCGCATGATGGGAGCCAGGCAGTTTGAAAACGTCAAAGTAACTGATATTAATTTGCACAAAGGGGCGATTGCGGGAGTGAACACCGACCAGGGCGAGATTGCCTGTGAATATGTAGTCAACTGCGGAGGCATGTGGGCTCGCGAAATTGGAAAGATGGTCGGGGTCAGTATCCCGTTGTATGCGGCTGAACATATGCATGTGATCACTATGCCGATTGATGGGGTAGGGAATAATATGCCAATCTTGCGTGACATGGACGGGTACATTTATTTCAAACAAGAGGGCGGCGGATTGTGCATGGGCGGCTTTGAACCGAAAGCTAAACCGTGGGGTATGAAGGGAATTCCAGAGGGTTTCAAATTTACTGAACTGCAGGAAGACTGGGAACAATTTGAAATTTTCATGACCAACGCTATCAAACGTTGCCCGGCCCTGGAAACTGCCCAAATGAGGCATCTAACAGTAGTCCCTGAGAGTTTTACCCCCGACAATGCCTACATGCTGGGTGAGGCTCCGGGAGTGAGGAACTTCTTTGTTGCCGCCGGGATGAATTCGGTAGGTATCGCGAGCGCTGGAGGTGCAGGTAAAGCTCTGGCTGAGTGGATTGTTCAGGGTTATCCAGAGGAGGACCTCTGGGCAGTAGATGTCCGGCGTTTTCACTATTGGCAAAACAACCCGCGCTATTTGCATGATCGAACGGTAGAGGCAGTTGGCTTACTATATGCCGACCACTGGCCTTACAATCAACGCAAAACCTCACGGAATGCTCGCCGAACGCCCTTTCATGACCGACTGGCCGGTTGCGGGGCTTGCTTCGGTGAAGTGGCCGGCTGGGAACGTGCCAATTGGTTTGCGCCGACTGGCGTTAAAGCAGAATACCAGTACAGCTGGGGGCGTCAGAACTGGTTCGACTATTCCCGCGCTGAACACATGGCCGTGCGTAATGGCGTTGGGGTGTACGATTTAAGTTCACTCGGTAAGTTCTTTTTGCAAGGCCGGGATGCGGTCTCTGAACTTGATAATATTTGCTCTAACAAAATGGATGTGCCGGTGGGTAAAGTAGTCTACACTCAGCTGTTGAACGATCGCGGTGGGATAGAGGCGGATCTGACAGTGACACGGCTGGCTGAGGATAAATTCTTTATCGTGGTGCCTGGAGCAACTGCTACAAGGGATTTTGACTGGATCAGGCGTCACATCCGATCCTTCGCCCATGCAATGTTGACAGAGGTTAGCTCGGCATTTACCATGTTGGCTGTTATGGGGCCGAAATCACGTGACTTGCTGGCAAAGCTAACCGATGCCGACCTCTCCAATGTGGCCTTTCCGTTTGCTACAGCGCAGCAAATCGATCTCGCCTATGCGAAGCCTATCACCGTGCGTATGTCATTTGTAGGTGAGCTTGGTTGGGAACTTTACATCCCGACTGAATTTTCCCTGAACGTTTTTGATGCTCTCATAGAAGCCGGTAATCAATTCGGTTTGAAGATGGTTGGCTTACATGCCCTGGATTCGCTGCGCTTGGAAAAAGGATACGTACATTGGGGGGCGGATGTTACCCCCGATGACACTCCCTTTGAAGCTGGCCTTGGGTATTGCGTGAAGCTTGAGAAGCCAAATTTCATCGGACGGAATGCCTTGCTTCGCCAGCGGGAGCTGGGTTTGAAACGTAAGCGAGTCATTTTCACTTTAAAGGATTCAGAGCCTTTATTGTATCATGAAGAGCCGATTTATCGAAATGGCGAGCTTGCCTGCGGGAATACCCACGGCGCCTACGCGCACTTTTTAGGTTGCGCTATTGGAATGGGTTACCTCAATAATCCAGATGGCATTACCGATGAATGGATTTCAAATGGATCCTATGAAATCGAAGTGGAGGGAAGGCGAATCCCCGCGCAGGTGCACTTGAAGGCACCGTACGACCCTAAAGGGGAAAAGCTTAAAGATATCAGTAGGGTACAATAAGAATCCTGTTGGGTTTAACCAAGGCTATTTGCGATAACCTGTCAAATTGGCAAAAAGCTGATGCTGACATTTAAAATTAGGCATTCAGGTTTTTTGGGATGAAATGGAATTATGATCAATTCACAATCTTTGCGAGAGCAGATTTATTCCCACCTGCGCAATGAAATTAAGAATGGAACCCTAAAGCCAGGGACCTCTATTAACATGGATAATCTGAGTAAGGAGTTAAGTATAAGCAAGACTCCTCTCAGAGAGGCCCTTATCAAGCTGGAATGCCAGGGCTTTGTCGAGATGCTGCCCCGTAAGGGGGTGCAGGTAAAGAAATTAACCTATGCGGAACTGAAAGAATATTATGAAGTAATTGGCTTCCTTGAATCCTCGGTGGTTTATTCCGTCTTCGACCAATTAAGATCTCCAACTGTAATCGGAAAAATGAAGCAATCTAATACCCAACAAAGAATATTGCTGAACAACCAGGAATTTGATCGTTACTATCAGCTCAATTTGGAATTTCACGACATTTTTTTGACCTTATCGGACAACAAGACGCTAAAGGAAATAGTAGTTCCGTTAAAAAAGCGGTTGTATGACTTTCCTTGGCATCGATTATGGGAAGATTGGGAGAAGGTAAACTTAGATGAGCACGACAAGCTCATTGCGAATATCGAGAAAGGCGACCGCATAGAGGCTGCAGCAGTTGTCCGCGATGAGCACTGGGGCTGGAAAAAACATGAGGCATACTTCATAAAATTTTATAAATTTGATTCGATAGCTGGATATACCAATAATTAACAAGGTTTTAGATTTCTTTGCTTTAAGTTCAGCCCTGAGTTGGTATATCGGCGATATATCCAATCTCCGGGAATTTTTTAAAACTTGATGGTGTTATTCAGGTAGACGAAAACAAGGCGCTTCTGAAAAAATGGACTTGGATCTTGATCGGCTCCCCTGATGTCATGGCATCCCGTGGAGAACCGCTCCGATACGCATGCCTACAGCTGCCTGCCGGCCCAGTGCCGGCAGCATGCTTCTACCTGTACCTCAAACAGTCCCGCATGAGATAGGAATGCCGTAGGGTATCGACTGACCGGCAGTGGCTCATATTTGCTATTCCAAGATCCTTCTCCGCCTCGGCTCAAAGTGAACCGATTGACCGTAAAATATCTTCCCGCATTGCAGCCAAGTAGTTGACAAAAGCAAACAATTATATGATTTTGGCAAACAGATGCCAAATTGTCGGAGACTCATGATGTCGCGAAATGATACGGTTGGACAGGTGGCGGCTGTGCGGGAATTCAACCGATTTTACACCCAGCAGATCGGCGTCCTGACGGAAGTGTATCTGGAGAGCCCATTCTCGCTGACCGAAGCCCGCGTCATCTATGAACTCGCCCATGCCCAAGCGACGACGGCCGCTGACCTATGCAAGGAGCTGGGATTGAATGCCGGCTATCTCAGCCGGATCCTGCGCGGATTCAAAAAAAGAGGGTTGATTGAAACGCAGCCATCCGCCACCGATCGGCGGCAGCGTCTCTTGAGACTGGCCGCTCCGGGGGAGCGGTCGTTTGCGGTTCTCAATTCACATTCGCAGAGCCAGATCGAGGCCCTGTTGAACCGGATGCGGCCGGAGGATCGAAAGCGCCTGGTCGCCGCCATGCAGACGCTTCAGCCTCCCTGTTCGGCACGGTGAACCTGAACACGGAACTGTTCCAGAAGGGTATCATCCGGAAGCTGTCCACCACGCCCATCACTCGCACCGACTGGATACTGTCGAACATCCTGTACCAGTTCATGCTCGCCATTATCTCCACGATTGCAATGCTGCTGGTGAGCTACGGCGTGTTTCAGGTTGACCTCCATATAAACGGCTGGCTCCTGGTATTCCTATTACTTGATGTCTTCGCCTTTGTCGGCATCGGCATGATACTCACCCGCTTTGTGCAGGAGGCGCAGAGCGCCACCGCCGCAGCCAACGCCATCGTGTTCCCCATGATGTTCCTGTCGGGGAGCTTCTTCCCCATCGAGATGATGCCGGGCTTTTTGCAGACGTTCGCCAGAGTTCTGCCGCTGTATTACATCAACGAGGGCCTGCGGGCCTCCATGATATTCAGCGACAACCTGGCCGCCCTGCGTTACGCCGCCATAATCGGAGGTTTTGCGGCCGTGGTCTTCGCCTTGGGCATTACAGCCACCAAATGGGAAGAGGGTAAGTGAAGGTGAAGACGTGAAAATAAAGCTTATCGCCCCCCATGAACAACTTGAAGACACCAGTAATTTCAGGCTAATGAGGGTAAATCTGCCTCTGCTAGCCGCGCTTACCCCGCCTGGCCACACGATTACCCTGGTCGATGAAGTTTATGCTCCCGATGACTTCAATCAAGAGGTGGATTTGGTGGGGATCACCGTCATGACCGACCTGGTGCCAAGGGCCTATCAGATCGCCGACACCTATCGCCAAAAGGGGGTGAAGGTGGTGATGGGAGGCATACACCCCACCTTATTGCCTGACGAAGCTTTAGGACATGCAGACGCAGTAGTAGTGGGAGAAGCGGAGGGTGTCTGGCCACGGGTTGTGACTGATGCCGCCGCGGGACAGATGCAAAGACTCTATCGGGCCGGAAAAAAGACAGATCTCTCCGGCCTGCCAAGACCACGGCGAGATCTCTTCCCCAGAACCAATCGAGGTTCTGCTCCTAGTTATGTCGGCGTCGAGGCCTCCCGAGGATGTCCGCACGATTGCGAATTCTGTTGCAGTGGCCAGACCATGGGGCAGCAATATCGAGTCAGGCCGGTTCGAGAGGTGATTGCCGAGATCGAGTCTCTTGATGCCAATCACTTCTTCTTCGTCGATGACGCCCTTGCACTGAACCGGGAGGTAGGGAAACAACTTTTTACTGCCATGATACCCCTGCAGCGGCTATGGATGGGGCAAGGAACCGTGTCGTTAGCTGAGGATGTGGAGCTGCTAAAATTGATGCGACGTTCGGGGTGCCGGGGACTTTTGATCGGATTCGAATCGGTCCAAAAAGACACTCAGCATGAGATGAAGAAAATAAAGAACCTGAAGATCGATTTTTATGAGGCCATGCGCCGATTCCATGACGAAGGGTTCGGCATCCTCGGCGCGTTTATTTTTGGCTTCGATTACGAAAACAAGGATGTGTTCGAGCAAACCTTTGAATTTATCATAAAAGGTGGTCTGGATTGTGTCCAGCTCCGGATTCTCACTCCTCTTCCAGGAACTCGGTTATATACGCGTCTTTTAAGCGAAGGCAGGTTGTTTGAGCCTGACTGGTGGCTCCGCGGATATCCTCCTGATACACTCCTTTTTCAACCGAAGAGCATGACTGCTGACGAGCTCATTAGTGGCTATGCCCGCTTGAACCGGCAAACCTATTCGTTCGGCGCCATGATCAAACGGTTCTTTGGCATGAGCCCATGGAAAAGGACTCTGCGCGGTTGTTTAATGTACGCTGGCGTCAATATATCTACCCGCAAACGTTATTTCAAAGGCCTGAAGAAGCCCCAGCCATTCGTCGGGACTGCCAACATCAGGGGCGAGCCCTAACAAGTTTTTGAAAAAGTGGGGAAACCACGGGGCTTCATCTGACGGCCTTCTCAGAAGATTCTCCCCTTTTTTCCGGTCCAGTTTTCGTGGAGCCGGCCCGGTTTCATCAAGCCTCTCTCTTCTCCTGGCCACCTCCCGCTTCCCACCAGCGATAAAGTCGAGGGCCGATGATGATGCACCCGACTGCCAACGCCGCGCCGGCGAAGAGATCGATGACATAATGATACCTCAGGTAGACCGTGGAGAGGATGAGGGCGCCGACGATCGGGCAAAAGAGATAGAAGAGCATCCTGGCGTAACGATAGGAGAGAAATAAAACGAGGAGAGCGATGGCAACGTGACCGCTGGGCATGCAATCCCGTTTATTATTCTCCACTAAGTCTATGAACTGGCTAACGAAATCGGCAATAAAACTGCCGTTCAGGGGAACTGACTGGAGGTGGGCCAGGGTGTATCGCGGGCCAATCGCCGGAAAGAGAATGTAGCCGATGAAAGACAGATACCAACCCAAAAGCAAGACAAAACCCGCCAGATCGAAATCCCGCCTCGAATCCCTCAGATAGAGCGTATGAACGAGTCTGGCCGGAAGGAAAAAATAACTTAAATAAGCTACGGACAGGACGCCGGTGAGCCAGGGAACGATCCAGCGCTCCATCCAAACCGTTGGATTGACGCCAAAGAGGAGGAAATCGATTCGGATCAGTTGGGGATAGATGTCGGGATGGAGATACTGGCTCAGATCACCGAGGGATTGGTAGATGAGGATAATGTACAGGACGGGGGAAAAATCATTAATAAACTTACCTACCCGGCCCATCACATCTCGGTCAGAGCACCATTTCAAGACCAAGAGGACGCCTGCAGCCAGGGCATAACGCCAGAGCAGAGACCGCCAGAGTGGAATTTGGTCCCGAAAGCAGAGAACCAGCAAGATCAGCCCGATAAGAAAGACCAGGGTCAGTCCCTGAATAGGATTGATGCGTCTCATCGGGAGAAAATATAACCTAAACCGGAGGGGAAATCAAAAATCCCTGATCAACGTCAATTAGGCAATCCCGACTTTCACGTCGTACAGTCCTTCCCCACCGCCACGGTTTACCGTTTTATGCGAAACGATGATGTTATACTAAATAATTCTGACAACAGGGCAGGCTTAGTGGGTTATTCTGATTCTGCAGCTGAATCTGATTATCATGAACTTTCTAATGACGGAGTTTCCTTAAAAAGTAAAGTTGATGACTGGGAGGCAGACGGTGGAACCTGCATTTGCTGTGGAATCAACAGGGCAGTTGATGAGCTGGTTTTTGATTCCAGCTCTGAAATTTTCAGGTCAATTATTGTAATGAGCGACGGGCAGGCGAATATACAATGCCCTCAACAGGGGACAGGAAGCGCGTCCCAGGATGCAATTGAGGCTGCATGCGACGCTTACAATGACCATGGAATTTTTGTTTATTCAATCCAGGTTGATTATAATATCCCCAGGATCGGTAAGGGGTTCGTATATACAACTCTCCCACTTCAAGGTTATCGCATATTTCCATATTCTTATCCAGGATAATTACCCGGGCACCGTCGATGGGTTGACCAATGGGGATTATTTTTTTATCGGCATCCGTCTTTTTTATGTGATAAAAAACTTTGGCAAGAGTCGTTTCCGTTGGCCCATATAGGTTAACCAACCGGATTTGTTCATCGAATACATTATACCATTTTTTTAATTCCGCCGGGTTCACTTTTTCCCCTGCGAATAATATATATTTCAGGCTTTTAAAATTTTTTTGCCTGGATACATTCCGATTAAATATTGAAAACAAACCGGGTACACAGTGGATTAAATCGATGCTTCTTTCATCGAGCCACTGGACCAACAACTGCTCACTCAAAAGAATATCCCTGCTTTCCGGGATGCATATCGCTGCCCCCGCTCTTAGTGGAACAAAGATATCCCGTAAAATAACATCAAATCCCGGGTTGGTCAACTGACTGAAGTGAAATGTGTGGTCCACGGCAAAGCCGGCGGGAAACACATACTGCCAGCCCCATTCCTTCGGGGCCGACGGATATTTGCGTTGCAGGGAATACGGGAGATAGACCTCACCCCGTCCCTGTACCAGGTCCCCCTCATGGACCAGCTTGACCCGTACCAGGTGGGTTTGCAAGAGGGGCGGGACCGAAATAGGGAAGGTCGTGACGCGATCCTTGCCCTCGTTCCCGGAACGCACAGTGATCGTCTTCATTTCCAAATCGATAGCCTGCACCCTCAGCCGAAGGGCTTCCATCATGCGCAGGCCGCTTCCAAAGAGTAGCTTGACGACAAGCTGGGTGCGCGTTTAAAAGAGGGATGACCATAGCCACCTCCTCCCGGGTCATGACCACGGGAACATTGACTTTTCGGGGTGCACGAACGGCGTTGATCGCCCCTTCCAAGGCCTCTTTCAAAACCTTTTTGTAGAGGAAAACCAGCGCATTCATGACCTGATTCTGGGTCGAGGGAGCGACACGACCTTCCACGGCAAGATGAGTCAGAAATTCGGTGATCTTTTTTTCACCGCCCTTGAGATCGTCCCATGACGCCATTCGGTGGTGAAGCACGTACCGCTTGATCCAGTCGCAGTAGGCTCTCTCGGTATGGATCGAATAGTGGTGAAGGCGCATCACATCTCGAACTTCGTCGAGAAGCTGGGTTGCCTTTTTCATTGACACGCTTCCATTTTCTCAAGTATGGTCAAAATCGGTTTAATCATCTAACATTATCATCAAAAATGCTGCATGGATAATACGTTCTTCGGACATTTTTAAATTTCATCCATTGGGCATTTTATTTCATGCACGGATCGGAAACACTGATATTAAACTTGAGGCGAAATCGCCTGAAAAGGCCATCAATATCAGATTATCAGGGCGAAAATACCTAATAATCAATGGTTTCGGAAAATTAAACAATGCAGCTATTTTTAGAAATCATTAAAATCACCATTTGGCCAGCTGTTGTACTTGTGTCGGTGCTGATATTACGCAAAGGTATTCTTGAATTAATATTAAATTTAAAAAGACTTAAATATAAGGAACTTGAGCTTGAATTTGAAAGAGAGGCCATAAAATTAAGGGCAGAAATTGAACGTGATATACCATTAATTGAACCTCCTAAAGAAGAACCATCAGATATAACTTTGCAAAAACCCATTACCAAATTGTCTGTGGCAAAACTTGCTCCTCAAGAATTTATTTTAAATGAATGGTATAAATTAGAAATAGGGATCTCCTCTCTTTTAGAACGCCACGGGATAGAACAAAATTTGTTAACTTCTATAAGGGCTAAAATTGAAAAATTAATGCATGAAAAAATAATAGACAACGCTACTGGAAGTGCATTGCTTGAGCTAAATGCCTATAGAAATAAAATTGCACATGCACAAGAAGCTTTTATCAACTATGAAATGTCAAATGCTTATTCCGAAAGTACGGAGAGACTTTTGCTCTATTTGGAGTCTCTGTAAGACCATAAACTGCGCTTTCGCGGCGACGGCAAAAATCCGCCGCGCGTTAAGCGCCCGGATTAGGGCCTAATAACGATGACAATACATGGACTTGAACTATTCGATAATGCGCTGGATAGCCTTGCAGAAGCGCTTTCAAAGTTTGAAGAAGGCGATGAAGGAGATTATAAGTCCTATAAATTTGCCGTATTACATATGGCTCATTTTATAGAATTGATTTTTAAGTATCACATTGCCTCCAAGCATCCACTTCTAATTTACAAGGACCCATTTGCAAAAAAATTGGATAAAAACAAAACCATTACTCTTTGGGAGGCAGTAAACTTCATCAATAATGAAGCTCCTGATACTGTATCTTCAGGCTTTCACTCGGACTTAGAATGGTTAAAGCGTTTACGGAATGACATTGAGCATTACAAATTTACTATGGATGTGCCTCAAGTTCGGAGAACCATTGGGCGCCTGTTTAGGTCGGTACTCGAATTTCTTTCGAACTATACAGAACTTGAAGTAGACGCACATATTCCGTCACATACTATGAAAACCTTCATGGTTCTATCAGATGAATATGAATTTACTTTACGTGATGCAATACGAGAAGCTGATAAAGTCGAATCCGAAAATTACCCAGACTATTCCACGGACACCGACGCCGACCCAGTACGCTTAGATTGCCCGGAATGTAACCATCCAACACTTGTTTTTAATGATGATTCAAAGACCGGATTCCGCTGCACCTTCTGCGGAAACGAAGAGAGCGAAGATTTACCATCTACTTGCGATATTTGCGGTACACATACTACCCAAGGTGAATTGGATTATTGGGAAGATGAAATGGGCCAACTTGAAGGTAGATGCTACTACTGTTCAGGTAAATATCATGCCGACAAAGATGATTAAAAAAGCCTAACGAGCGGGTCAACCTGACCGCCGAGAGCGGCTGATTTTCAAACAATGCTCAGTGGCGGCGGCAGGTTACCCTTGGCGTTATATTTTTTCAATTTGGAGGGACAAGCCATGAAATTAAAAATTGTTCTCGAGCCCAGTGATGAGGGAGGTTTTACAGTTTATGTGCCAAGCCTCCCAGGTTGCATCAGTGAAGGGGACACTAAAGAAGAGGCCATGGCAAATATCAAAGAAGCCATTGAATTGTACTTGAAAACCGTGGAAGACGATCTCACCTTGTCCACGGCCCATGAGATCATGGAAATCGCCGTATGACAAAGGTACCGAGTTTAGAATACGAAAGGGTAATAAGAGCCTTGCAGCGGGATGGATGGGTGGTTGTCCATCAGAAGGGAAGTCATGTTCGGCTTGAATACCCTTGCGGGTCCCATTGCGGAGAATTTCTCCAGGCCTTCGTGTTTGAAGGATTTTATCAGGGATATGACCTTCACCGAAGTCTTTCAGCTTTTGTCACTCCGGGAATAACGGGGCGAAATTAAGCCATATGACAGCAGCAGGCGTCAATGGCTCGATGAGCTTCGTTGAAAAGAAGACGTTTGAAGCGAAGAATATGACTTCGCGGAAAGCAAAAAAATCCATAATCTGATATACGTCATTTATTCATAAGAGGTCATTTGGTTTGACGGCCTGCCGCCGTTCCGTTATGGTCAATCGGCCCGCGTGTTTTCACCGCTCAGCGGGTAGATCGGGTTGAATCAAACGAAACCCAACAATAGACAACGATCCTTTGCCGGTGTTGGGTTTCGCTTCGCTCAACCCAACCTGCGTGTCTGCATGCTCCGATTGAGGTCCGATCCCCCAAGCTTTTTGAAAGGAGACCCCATGCCGGCCGGCAAAAAAAGCCCCACTCCTGCCGTTACTGAATCCCGCAAGCCCTACAAGGTCTTTGTCTCCAGCACCTACCTCGACAACAAGGACAGGCGCAAGCTCGTCGAGAAGGCCATCACAAAAGCCGAAATGGTCTGGCTCGGGATGGAAATCTTTCCCGCCAGCGGCGCGCATGCCGTGGAAGAATGTCTGCGATATGTGCGCGAGGCCGATGTTCTCGTGGGGATCATTGCCCATCGCTACGGCTTTATCCCCGAGGGCAGCGACATTTCAATTACGGAAATGGAATACGACGCCGCCAGGGAGCGGCTGATGTTCCTGATCGACCCCTCACTTCCGCACACTAAGGAAGACTAAGATCCCGAACCAGGGCGCTGGAAAAAGCAGGAAAAACTCGATGCATTCATTGAGCGCATCAAGCAAGGCCCCATGCCGGCCCATTTCAGTGAGGAAACGCTTTTTGGTGATGTGATCGATTCGTTGAGCAAGTGGCGCGAGAAGCGCGAAGTACTGACGGGGGATAACTTATCTGCTTCACAAGGGCATAGTCGTGTTTCCGAGTCGGCCGGTTTCGACGAGGAGATCCGCAATTATGGCCGCAAGGCCGAAACCCTGCATGCCAGCCTGCCGGTGGGGGGTCATTTGTGGATACTACCACGGGTTGTGCCAGCGCCAGTTGGGCACACTGGGGCCAGCGGCCATGGTTAATTTCCTTGATGAAAGGGGGAAATATCTCTCCGATACCTGACTCGGCGCTGGCTATCACCTCTCCAAATTCATTGGGAATAATAATCCAGGCAGTATTGTATCCGTGAGTCTCGATCAGAGTATCACAAGCGTGTTGAATCAGGGAGTTTCGATCTTTTTCCCTGACAATGAGCTGGTTGACATTCCGGATAGAGCGAAGGATGGCATT
This sequence comes from Dehalococcoidia bacterium, assembly GCA_041300025.1. GTDB lineage: Bacteria > Chloroflexota > Dehalococcoidia > SZUA-161 > SpSt-899 > JBGLNL01. Next base: position 1,445,661 of record JBGLNL010000001.1, read on the forward strand.
GAGACGTTCAACTTTTCTTTCCGCTTCTTTGCGTGAGGTGATGTCATGCACAATTACAAAGAGCCCTTCCGGTTTTCCCTCATATTCTATGGCTCCTGTGCTTACTCCCACGAAAACGGGGGTTCCGTCTTTCTTTATAAGTTCAATTTCACTGTGCTGTTCAAGATCGCCACTGATTGCCCTCTCGAAAAACGCGATGACGTTTCCCAGATTCTCAAGGGGGATAAGTCCAATTTCAGCAAATTTTTTCCCCATGACATCTTCGCGTTCATAGCCAAGTATCTCTTTGACTTTAGCGTTAATATCAATAACCACACCGGACATATCAAAATAGACTATGGCATCATTGGCATTTTCAAAAATAGCCTGAAACTTATTTTTGGTTTCCTTCAATTCTGCCTGAGCTTGTTTCCACCCACTGATATCCCTGAAACGCAGTACAATTCCTTCAATTGACGGATCATCAAGCACATTTTTCCCGGCAAGCTCGAAGTAATGCCACGAACCATCTCTATGCAGCAAGCGGAATTGCACCGACTTTCCATAATCGATGCTTTTAACTTCCTTATTCGAGAAATCGGATATTTGTGTGGCATCATCAGGATGAACCATCTCGAGAGCGTTCTTGCCTGTCAATTCCTCCGGGTCATATCCCAGAATGCTGCTGACGGACGGACTGCAGTAAGTTATAGTAGTGTTTTTATCCAGCATCACTATGATGTCCGAGGTTTCTTCATCAAGTGCTGGAGCCACTTCCTCGGTTGATTTCGCCAGTTCTTCCAGCCGCTTGCGCTCGGTGATGTCGTGAAGCACCACCATATCTGCTTTTGCCCCCTCATAATCGAGAGAGATGGCAGTCAATTCCACATATCTCTCTGTGCCATCGGGGCTGGGAAAATAAATCTCTTGTGGGGCCAGCGCACTTACGGTGCTTTCTTCCTCAAGCTTTTTCAGTCTCTTTTTGAGGATCTGCTGAGCTTCTTTGGGAAAGAATCCCGCTTTCAGAATATTCCCCCCGATGATGTCTTTTTGCTTGAGTTCCAAGAACTTCTCGAAGGGTGGGGTTACATGCAGAATGGTGCCACTGATATCCATAAGGAGAGCGGGGTCGGGCATGGCATTAAACACAGCTAGAACAGGGCTTTCGGTTTTACTCTTCTTCTTTGCCATATATATCGCTCTGAAGGTACCGGGAATAATAGTATAAGGAGTTGAAAAGCAAAGTCAGTTAAACTGGCTCCCCGAGTATCTCTTTGACTTTGTCCACAATAGTCCGGGGACTGAAAGGCTTGGTTATATATGCATCGGCGCCCGCAGCCAAACCTCTTTCTCTGTCTGCCTCCTGACTCTTCGCACTTAATATTACAATATTGATATCCTTCAGTCCAGTAGTACCTTTCACTTCCGCACATACCTCATAACCACTCTTACGGGGCATCATTATATCCAGCAGGATTACCCCGGGTTCTGTTTCCCTGACCTTTGCCATCGCTTCTTCACCGTCATAGGCAGTATCGAAGTCATAACCTTCTTTTTGCAACACATAACCGAGTGATCTTATGAGATTAGGATCATCGTCAACTATGAGAACCTTTTTTCTAATCATATTACACCTCCCTCCCGATTGACGCTGCCATTTCGCTTGCTTATTAATGTGTACAATATATACCACCAAAAAGTATATCATGTCAAGCCGCACTCTCTTACAACGAGAAATAAGGCTGAAGGAGAAATAGATTCCGGGTGAAATAGAGCGCCCCTTTACAACAGTAATTTTGAGGGCTAAAATGAGGCTGATTCCGGGCGGTTAGCTCAGCTGGTTAGAGCGCTTGCTTCACACGCAAGAGGTCACTGGTTCGAATCCAGTATCGCCCACCATTTGATCCTGGAGCGGGAGAAGGGGCTCGAACCCTCGACACCCTCCTTGGCAAGGAGGTGCTCTACCACTGAGCTACTCCCGCATTTTTGCAGAATGGTGCCGAGGAGCGGATTTGAACCACCGACACCCGCATTTTCAGTGCGGTGCTCTACCCCTGAGCTACCTCGGCTTACCGATAGAGATTCTACCCCGACATAGTTGATTAGTCAAGAAATCCGAGCTTAAGGTTCAGGCCAGATATAACTTTCTGGCCATCCTGTGGAAAAAAGCAGGAACCGGTTTTAATACCCAAAAAACACCGTGTGTGAAAAAAGCCACGACTATACCAATTCCCATCCCGCCAAGGATATCCAGGGGATAATGAGCACCGGCATATATTCGGGAAATTGACCACAGCAAAGCGAGCACGAAAATCGGTATTGATGCTATTCGATTATATATACACATGCCCATTGCCGCCGCAAAGGCAACTGCGGCCAGGTTCGCCGGAAAAGAAGGATCATGAGGTAAATAGAAAAGGGTCTCTGCTGCATGCCTGGCATTTGCATCATTCATAAAGGGACGGTCCCATATATCAACAAAGTTGTTAATAAGCGCCACCACCCCGCAAGAGATTCCCATAGAAGCAGAAGCACACATTATCCCATATTGCGTTTTCACTCGCTGCACAGGATTTCCGGTTCCAAACCACCGCAGAAGCATATAGAGGCTTATACTCACCGGAACGAAGAAATCGGTGCATAACAGGGCCATCACACCATCACAGGCCGAGCATTCACCGACAAAATCAGTGATCCACTCTGAAAATCCGGAATCTGGTGGAGTCATCGGGCTTTCTTTCGATTCCTCCATCGATAGGTAGCTGCCTGAAAGACAGTCCTGGTTTTAAGGTCTTCCAGCCCTTCCCCTATTACCATCTCGCTTTCCTGTGCCACACCCCGATGATTAACCAGTGAGGAAACTATGAAAGTCAGCACTAATGCCAGAAAAGCGCCAAAAAGGAAAAACACCAGTTGCTCATGGCCTTCAACAACAGCCGCATCGTTGGCATTCATATTGAGATCGGCACAGGTGAAAAAACATATATACGTTATACCCAGAATAACCAATCCGCCAATGAGAGTAAAGGCAGGTTTGCGGAAAAACCATAACCCTTTAAAGTTACCGGCAACTGCTCCTATCTGATAAATACCAAGACACCCACCAAAGGTGAGAAGCAAATATGTCATTGCGTCGTAATTAATTGAAACCAAGCTGGCGCTCCTGTTATGAGTATAGCAATCCGACGGAACAAAAGGAAGGCCAGTTCAATCAGGCCAAATCCGCATGGTATTGGGGAATGCATTCGCACTGGTTCGTAGAAATACAGATTCGTCTGGCAAGGGCAACTTGACACCCAGTCTCCCGTTTGCTACTATCTGAAAGCTGTGGGGATATAGCTCAACTGGGAGAGCGCGGCGTTCGCAACGCCGAGGTTGGGGGTTCGAGCCCCCCTATCTCCACCATAACAAAGAAAAGCGTCAATGCGGTGATAACCACCTCTGATTAGGGAACCTTGTGATCAACCCCCTGTATCCCCCAATCATGGGGGAAAATTGAAGCTGGGGGACGCCCCCAGACCCCCGAAGTCACCACTTAATCAGAGGTTCACGCAATGGGGCGGTAACAATTGGTGTAGAGGCGGGCTTTCCCTTAGCCTGACCGCCACCGAGGCACAGGGACGGGATGTGCTCATCTCCGGTGATGTGGCTGGCACAGTATTTGCTTGTCCGACTGGCGCAGGCACGGCCAGTTGCTCGCTGCCCCTGCCCGAAGGTACAGGGACGGTCAACTATAGTGCTACCTCCTCCATCGGGCGGAGCGCTTCCGGTTCCATCACATACCAGCAGGATAGTCTGCAACCCCAGATCGACGGCTGGTTGAACGGGACGCCCGGCAATAACCCCTGGTTCATCTCGCCTGTGGACGTCAACGCTTCGGCCTCGGACCCTGCGCCTGGTTCCGGGTTGTCAGCCTTTGAATACAGCCTGGACGGCATGGGCTGGGATAACTTCCCGGGGATGCTAAGTGTCTCGGACGGAGTACACAGCCTGGGCCTGCGCGCGACCGATGTCGCCGGGAATGTGGTTGAGACGAGTCAGACGATCCAGGTGGATACCATCACTCCCACGCTTGACCTGTCACTCACCGGGACCGCGGGCAAGAATGGCTGGTACATTTCAACGGTAGAGCTACACGCCGCTGCAGCCGATGGTGGTTCCCCCCTTTCGGGGACAAGCGGGCTGGCGGCCTTGGAAGCCAGCGTGAACGGCGGCGAGTGGAATGCATTCACGGCCCCGCTGGTGTTCAACGATGGGGGGCACAGCTTTCAGTTCCGGGCTCTTGATCATGCCGGGAACCTCATCGAAACGCCGCTACAAAGGCTGAACGTGGATACAATCCTGCCCGTCATCGATCTACCCGCCTCCTGGACTCTCGGCCAGATCGCCGCGTTCAAGCTGCAGGATGACGGCTCCGGGTTGGCCGGTTTGCGCCTGGTGATCGAAGATGAAGACGAACGCTATCCAAAGGTAGCCTGGGATGAGGGTCTGTCAGGCAACAAATTCCAGGATGAGATCGCCTGGGATGGACGCTTCAAGGACGGCAGCCAGGCCTTGCCAGGTGGGGAGTACCACGCCTGGCTAAAGGTGACTGACAATGCCGGCAATGAGAGTATGCAAGCAGGTCAGATCATTGTGGATGCGGTTGTACCATCATCTATCAGCACACCAAGTAAAACGGTCTCTGTACCCGAAGCGCCTGCATCAGTTGAGTCGGAGAGCAAGGTGCCAAATTCAACTTTATCCCTGCCCGCCAGTGTGTCACCTGTGACAAGTTTTGGTGGAGGGGGCAATGGTCTGCAACCCTCTGCCGCACAGGTCGGGAAAAAAAGCTTCACGGTTGGTCCAACAACCACATCCCAGGCTCCTGATTTTCAATCTTCTGTGCTTTGGGGCGCAAGCGCAACGGCTGCTATTGGGGCCTTTGCCGCCGAGATCGCTCGCCGAAAGCAGGAAGAGGAAGAAGCCAGGGCGGCACAACGCGCTGCCAATGCAGAAATAAACCAGGCGCGTAAGCGCATTGCGGCGGCATATCGGGCATCTTTGAATAATTTCAATGCCGCGGTGGAGAAAGCGCGTGCGTTTGGTATGTCGGAAACGGAGGCAGATAAGCTAAAAACTGATGTGGTGAAAAGCGGGAAAATTGGAGCTTCATTAGGGGCGGCGCAGGAGTATGTGGTTCACAAGGTAAAGGAAATTCAAGAACTCAAGGAGGCTGAACGCATCACCCGCAAGGAAGAACTGCTTGATCCTAAGGTTCCACCCAAACCTGCCTACACCGTGCCCGATATGAGTTGGAAGGAGAGGGATTATGCACAATTAGAACATGCCCAAGAAGTGGCTGAAGCTAATAAATCAATGGATGATAAATCTGTGTGGGAGAAGGCAATAGATTGGATAGACGGACATCAAGTAGTGGCGTCTATAGGGATAGGGGTGGCAATAGGACTTGGGACAGCTGCAATTATATTAACTGGTGGGGCAGCGGCACCTGTAATTATCGGAGCTATAGCATTATCCGGGGTAATTACTGTTGGCGGAACAATAGCTCTCAATACGCACTATGGGCGAGATTGGCATGAGAACATAATCAAAAACACTGTAATTTCTATATTCACCACAGTACTTACTGCTGGTATTGCTGTGGTTGGCGCAAAGGTTTTAGGCGCTGGAATAACTTTTTGCACTATGAACCCTACATGCTCTAGCATTATTGATCGAGCTATGAAGGTTGTAGATTTTATCGAAGAAACTTCTTTGGTAGTCAAAGCGGGAATGCAGACGTTTTATGGGGATAGTAATGGAGCTAGTGAAACCTTGGCTGAATTAGAATTAGAACATTTAGATGGGGGAATGCCTGGGAATACAATTGCAAAAGAATTAGGGGAAGAAATGAGCGGTTGGACAACAAAATATGGTGACGATGTAGTTGATTTCGTCAAGGTATACGGTGATGATGCGATTGTCTTGATTAGACGATATCAAAGTGATGCAATTGAAATAATTCGTGATTATGGTGATAAAGGTATTGATCTACTAGTGAAATATGGTGATAATGCTATTTCTCTAATCAAAAAGTATGGTGATGATGGTATCGATATACTGGAGAGGCATGGAGATGAAATTCTCGAGGTAAGTGAGAATGGAATTCTAATAATAACTGGGGAGAATGCGGAAAGAATTGTTAGAGAGCTAAGTGAAATTACGGATAACGAAGTGTTTTATTCTGTAACAAGTGGAGCATTAAACTTACCGCAATCAACAAGAGAAGGAATCAATGCTGCTCAAAAATATGTCAAAATTGGTAAAAGGGGAGATGGAAGCGAAGAATTACTACAGATAATTGTTGATAATTCCACCAGAGGAAGTGGAAATCGATTAGTATTAGGAAAATGGGATAAAATGGAAGATGGGGGAGGTTATGTAAAAGAAGCGCTTGATAATGGAGGAATCTTCCTAGATACAGGGTCAGAGATCTCAAAACTATTAGATGAAAATGGTATTGAGTTTTGGGTTATTAATGAGAAGTTTCTGGAAAATCAACTTGAATCTGGCGTAGAACGAATCGATTTTGTTAGCGGTGATATATGGGACGTTCTTGCTAAGGATCCTAAATCTTATCGTGCAAAGGAAATTCAATGGCTTCTGGAGAATGCACCTAAAAAAGGGTACGAGCTGGTCGGTAATAGCTGGATAAAAATAATCCCATAATAATAATAAAGAAGAGAAGTGCTAGAAGGAAATATGAATACAAATGAGCTAATAAGACTTATACAAGCATCATATAAATTTTTGTTTACGAAATACAGATTTCGGATAACCTTCAAATCTGAACGACAACATCCTTTTCAAATTCGTGTGGGCTTGGAGTCCGATCTCCGGAGAATTAAATTGTTATTTATTCAAGAATGGGGAATTAGTTTATTCATAGGCACACCAGATAAATCTTTTGCCAAAGAAGAGGGTTGGTCCAATTGTGAACGCTTATTAGATTTCGTTCTCAAACGTCCACTGAGATGGCCTCCTATGAAGTTAAATATGCCATACAGTAAATATCTTATAGAAGATATAACACATAACGGTCGAGAATTTGAGAATCTAAGTGACCAGATATTTAGCATGTTTGTAGACGAGAGCACCATTGAAAAATGGAAGCCAAGTTTTGTATATGTTGATGAAGGTGCTGGCAATACAAATATAGAGTTATTACAAAAATAAAGTATAAGGATTTTAGTGTTAAATTGGGCTTAGGGGATAAAGGTCATATAACTACTCCTTTAAGAATAATCGAAGAAATAATTAATAATTTAAATAAAGAGTGGCCTCAAAATAAAAATGTCAGAATATTAGGCATCGGCTCCGCGGTAAACACGGCCAAAGTGAAGGTCGGCGATAGCGTGGTTGTATACGGCGTTGGCGGAGTAGGACTGGCAGCCATCATGGGAGCTAAAATGGCAGGGGCCAGCAACCTCATAGCCGTAGCCAGATCACAGAACAAGCTGGACATGGCCAAAGAGCTTGGCGCCGATTATGTTATCAACCCCAATGAAGTTGCAGACCCGGTAGCCAAAGTCATGGAACTCAGCGGAGGCGCTGGCTGCGATGTTGCCATCGAAGCCGCCGGTGTTTCCTCCGTGATGATGCAGGCATTCAGATCGATCCACAACGGCGGGATCTGCGTTATTGCCGGAATGGCGCCAATGATCGATACTTTAACCTTCATGCCTTTTGAATTCCTTCTGGGCAAAACCGTAAAGGGCACGGTTCAGGGCGATATCATTGGTTCCGTCGATGTTCCCAAATACGTTGATATGTACATGAACGGCAAGCTTCCCATCGATAAACTGATCAGCAAAACATTCAGTCTGGATCAGATCAACGAGGCCTTCGCAGCACTGGAAAACAAACAGGTTCTGCGAAGCGTAATCAAACTCTAATTATACATACAGGTAAAATCTGAACAAATATGAGGCGGATGTTGCTATTCGCCTCGTATTCTTGTATATTGATGCTTACCACAGGGATATCTATTGTTGCCCTATCATAATGAAAGATACAAAAAAGACAAAATCCCAGCTCCTCGAAGAAATTGCATCTCTGCAGCAGCGACTTGCTGAAATCGAAGCCACCGCCAGCCAGCGCAAACAGGCGGAAAGAGCCCTGCGCAGAAAGGGAGAGCAATTGCAGGTGCTTATCGAGAATTCCCTCGATGACGTCGCCATTCTCAACAATGATGGAACGGTCCGTTACCAGAGCCCATCTATGGGACGGGTGCTGGGATATGAACCGGCCGATCAGACCGGGGCCAACGCTTTCGATTATATCCACCCGGAAGACAGGCCAACCGCTGAACAGGCACTCGAAAAAGTAAAGCAGAACCCGGATTTACCTCTGCATGTAGAGCTTCGCGCCCCGCACAGCGACGGCTCGTGGCATACCCTGGAGGTGGTCCTCCGCAACCTCCTTGACGACCCAATTACAGGTGGCATTCTGGCAAATTTCCGGGATATCACCGAGCGCAAGCTTGCCGAAGGAGCCAAAATCAGGCACGCGGCGGCACTGGCCCGGGCAGAGGAATTGCAACGTTCCCGCCAGCGGATCGTCACGGTGCAGGAATCGCTCCGGAGAGACATCGCTCAGCAGCTTCACGGTACGGTACAGAACAGGCTTATCATCCTCCTGCACAAGCTGACAGAACTGGAGCAGAAAGCTCCAACAGATGAAATGACGCAGGAGCTTAGAGACATGAGCCGGAAACTCAGGGAAGTAATGGAAGACCATGTCCGGCCCATCAGCCATCGCTTATATCCTTCCATCCTGCGCCGCGGGCTTATCGCCTCTTTGCAATCCCTTGGAGATCAATTCGAAGCGACTCTGGAAATCGAAGTGAATTTCGATGAATCAATCCGGGACCAGGAGAGGATTGATCCCAAACTCATCCCGGAGCAGGTCCGTCTTTCCGCATATCGCATCGCTGAAGAGGCCCTTACAAATGCAGCCAAATACGCCAGAAAAAGTAAGATCACAATCGAAATGAAAACGCTGCCGGGAGGATGGTTCAGCCTGTCTATAAAAGACAGCGGACCGGGATTGGATTTGACAAAAACTGCCAGCGGAATGGGAACGCTGATGATGCAGGATTACGCTGAAATGGCAGGGGGTGATTGCGTAATACGGAGCACACCCGGCAAAGGGACTGAGGTTATGGCTACTCTGCCCCTCGCAGAGCCTCTCGCAAAGCCTCAAGCGAGAACGAAACCTTCGGAATAAAGGTCAGCGCCCCCGCCTCTTTTGCCAGCCTCTCATATACCCTCTCAGCATATGCACTGACAAGCACCGCCTTTGTATCGGGGAAATGTTCCTGAATACAATGCACCACTTCCAGCCCATCGGGTGCCGGCATATACATATCTACAATGACCAGATCGGGCTTCAATGAAGGGATGATCTCAACGGCTTCCGCTCCGTCAGCAGCCTCTCCCACCACCCGGAAATCACTACTGTTTCCAAACAGTGAACGAAGCCACTCGCGAAATTCAGGCTCGTCGTCGACAACTACTACGCTATAACTGTTATCCTGCCCCATACACAGCCAGATTAACCGCTTCCGGCACGGGGCACCATAGTGCTAGCCTGATGTTTGTTATGGCAAACGGTTAACAGAGCCTTCCATATATATCAGCGTTGCTTTTACCCTCGCATGCATTCCCGGCTCGTTAGTAAGTTGAAGCTCCTGATAAATTGTATTGATATAGGTCTCAACCGATTTTTCGGAAAGCGACAGATGTTTGGCTATCGAAGCATTATTATATCCTTGAGCCATGAGTGCCAGAACGTCCTGATGGCGTCGTGTTAATCGCGCGACAGGGGTTCCCTTGCGGGGGCGCAAATTCGAAACTACCGCCGGATCAAGCACCACCATCCCATCTATGCTACCTTGTATAGCCCGGGTGATCGTAGCCACATCCGGCACAGTTTGTTTGAGAAGATATGCCCAACCCGGCACCTTATCGATGGGCAGGCTGGTAATATAACGGCGCTCGTTGTGAGCAGAAAGTATAACTATGCCTGTTTGTGGCCTTTTACTCTTGATCTTAAGAGCCGCTTCTATTCCGTCCATTTCGCCGGCAAGTTCGATATCCATGAGTACAGCATCCGGCTTCTCCGCTTCGGCAAGCTCAACCGCGGTTTCCCCGTCAACTGCGGTGCCCACCACTTCCAGATCGGGCTGTGCGGAGAGGGTATGACGCAACAGTTCCCTTAACAGGTCTTCGTCATCAACTATGATTATCCGGGTCTTTGGCATACAACACCCTCTAAATGAAACCCTGCATCTGAATCTGCCGCGCTGGATTTGTCTCTCATTAATTATGTCAGGCACCAACATCATTGTCTATATATCAGGCTAGCACCATGTCATATCACGCCAGCTTTGTGATATCCTGAAACAAAAATAATAGACCAGAAAAACAGCAGTTGCGTCTTCGTTCAAACTTTATGTCAAGCAATTGTTGAAGCTAAAAACTAAATCTCACCCATAAAAATATAACTTCGAGAAGGAGGATTATATGCCCAAGGAAGAAAGGTTCGACTTTGTTATCGTGGGTGGTGGGCCCAATGGGACAGCACTTGCTTCGTATCTAGGCAAATGCGGGGCCAGTGTTTGTGTGCTGGAGGAAAGGACAGAGGCAGGCGGTTCGTGCGAAAACACTGAACCATTTCCCGGAGTGCGAATCACCCCTCATGCCATGTACATGTATGCCGGCCCGGCTCCGGGATTCGAACAACTGGAGTTAGGCAAATACGGTTTCAGGATGGACTGGAGCCCAATGTCTGAGAACCTGATGGCTCAAAAGGATGCAGGGGTCAAAGTAATGGACGGAGTATCGCCCATTACCGATAAAGACATGATGGGCTGGGGCAAGCTCGCCGGGGTAACTACGGAACGACCTTACATCCGGGAATTACTCAGATCGATTTTCTGGACACCCCCTCATCCTCAGGAAATCGAAATCACCCCGGAGAACGTACCCTACATGCAGGTCTATAAACAGCATGATCCATCTATATGGACCCCGGAATTGATGGACATGACCATGTTCGATCTCATGGACGAGTACTGCGGCGGCATGCACGATTACTTCCACGCCATCATTCGTTCGGCCATTGCCAACGGAGCGATGATAAGAACCTGTTGCCCGGTGGAAGAAATCATCATCGAAAACGGTCGGGCGGTTGGTGTACGCTTAAGGGAAACAGCCACTTGCGACGAAAAGAAAATATGGGCAAATAAAGCGGTCATCAGCGGCGTTGACGTACGTCAGACGTTCCTTGAATTAATCGGCAAGAAACACCTTGGAGACAGCTTCCTCAGAAAGGTGAAGGATATCAGCCTCAAAGGCGGCAGCATCTGGGTATCGCACCTTATTACTAAAAAACCATTGCGCCCCCGCGCAAAATACAAGACCCTCAATCAATCGGAACCCGGACAAGTCGGCGGGCCATTCCCCTGCGATTCGCGCGATATCTATTATGAACACGTTGCGGATGTAGACGGGCGTAAGGGAGCACCCACCGTCCCACCGGAAAAGTTGATGTGGCTCGCCACGCAAAGCGACCGGTTCTCCGGCACCGATCCGCAATGTTCCGTTCCGGGATGGTACCTCGAATCACCGTATTATGTACTGGTCCCGCCGCCGGAATACGAGCAGGATGATCCCGGAAGCATTAGAAATGAAGCCCACAAGCATGGCCGTCCCGGCAGTGTTGATGAAAAGAAAGAGGAAATCAATGCCTACATGCGCAAGGCTTTCAGCATAGTGCTCGAAAATCTTGATGACGATCTCATCATGCACCTTGCCAATACACCTTACGAATCGGAATTCCGCAACGCCGGACTTATCGGAGGCACCTGGTGCGGAACCCGCCACTGCGATGACCAGTGGGGCGAAAACCGCCCCATACCGGAACTGGCCCGATACCGGACGCCAATTGATGGGCTTTATGTGTGCAACCAGACCTGCTGCCATCCGGGCGGACTGGCCCTCATGGCCGTTCCTTACAACCTGATGCATATCCTGATTGAAGACGGCATGGTAGAGCCCGGTAGATGGTGGTATGCATCGCCATGGTACATACCTCAGGACGGCAAAATACCAGCAAATAAGAATGGCGTTAAATAAGGAGGAATGCGATGCCTACAGTAAAGAAACCAAATTTGATATTCGGCATGCCTTTCGAGGAATTCCCCGATGAAACCAAATGGGATGTAGTAGTAATTGGCGCCGGGCCCAACGGATTGATCGCCGCTGCCTATTTGGCCAAAGCCGGGTTGAAAGTAGCGCTGGTGGAACGCCGTTATGAAATCGGCGGAGGACGCCCAACTCTACGGCAGAATACTGGAACTCTACGGCGACCGGATCCAGCAAAGACCGCTGAATATCTCGTTCCGCTCATCACAACCGGTCATCGACGCCGTCAATCAGGTATTTTCTCAATTACCCCCCGAATTACCGGCAGGCGCCATAAGCCAGTGGGAAAGAATCTGGCAGAAGCATCAGTGCAAGGAAGGTTCCGTCCCCGCCCGGGGATATGTCGCCCTTCTTGAGCCCGTATACGACGGCAACGAAAAACCCGGTGAAGAAGATCGTTTTAAAGTCGTCTCCAGCCTGCTGAAGGAGATCACCCCCCTGAACCGAGGCCTCTCGACAGCAATCCTGGTTCGCAGCAACGAAAGCGGCCGAAAGGTCGTCGATTATTTGCGAAGCCAATGCCCGGACATGCCTATCGTCCACGAGGGAAAAGCGGCCATTAAAGACAATCCGGTAGTTGCGCTTCTGCTTTCACTGATAAAATTCGCCGCTCATCCGGGGGACACCCTTGCATGGCGGCATATCCAGATGAGCCCATTGAACAAACAACTTGCTGGAAAAGGATTGAACCGCACCAATTTGTCACTGGCCCTCCTGCGTGAAATACAGACAAACGGATTTCAGAGCTTCATCCGCAACTGGGGAAAGATACTAAATGCGGCTCATCTCCTCGATGATTTCGGACAAAAACGGCTTGAAGACCTGATCGATGCCTCCGGTGAATTCGATTCCACCAGCGAACCGGATTGCAATGCCTTTTTACACTTCATCGATAATTATCAGCTTCATGATCTCGCCTCCGATGATGTCATCCGGGTGATGACCATTCACCAATCCAAAGGCCTTGGGTTTGATATCGTTATACTACCGGAACTGCAGGGGGAAAACATCGCCAGCGCCAGATACAGTGATTTTGCTATCGCACTTGAGAACATGACGGATCGCCAGAACTGGGCCCTGAAAATGCCGCGCAAACTCATCGCCAGCAACGACCCGATACTCTCTTCGCAACTACTTCTGAACGATGAGGAAGCCTGTTTCGATTCCCTCTGCCTTCTGTACGTAGCCATGACCCGGGCCAAAAGTGGCCTCTATCTGATCACTTCCTATCCGGGGAAAACTTCTGCGATGATAACATCGGCCACACTCCTTAAATCCCGCTTATGCGGTGACCCGAAACCCACGGAGGGCCCGCCCGTATGCATCGCCGGGGAGCAGTTTACCTGCCTCTTTGAAACCGGCCAGCGCAACTGGCACACCCTGATTTCGATTGAAGAGCCTTCCATGCAACCGGCTGCAATACCGGAAATATCCGGTGATTTTCGCCGGAAACCATCACACCGGATACGTCTGGCACGCGTATCGCCATCGGAGCAGGCGGAACATGAACAAAACGCCGGCGATCTTTTTTCCGATGCCTATTACCAGAGCCTTGAGTTCGGTTCAGCCATCCACGAACTTTTCCGAAAGGTCTCGTGGATTGAGATGGCGAATATTGAAGAGATCATTGCCGAGTGGCAGGAAAAATCGGCAACCGAAGATGAATTCAAACAGAAAGTGTCAGAACATTTCCGGCAGGCGCTCGCTGCCGAGCAGGTCCGGCAAATTCTCACCCGCCCGAAAGGAAAGGCGGAATTGTGGAATGAAAGGCACTTCGAGATAGTGATCGATAATCAATGGGTAACCGGCGCTTTCGACCGGGTAGTAATTATGAGAGATTCTCAAGGAAAGGTCTTACAGGCAACCATTGTGGATTTCAAGAGCGACGAGATTGAAAATGATGAAAAGCTGGCTCAATCAGCCAGAAGCTATCGGGGGCAACTTGCGCTTTACGGGAAAGTCCTGTCACGCATGCTGAAGCTCGATCCCTCCCGAATCAGACTCCAACTGCTTTTCACACATCCGGGGAAGGTGTATAATCTCGAATGAAAGTTACTTGCCAGCATAATTCATTTCAATTATATTAGAGAACAAGGAAGGTGATTCAATGAAAAAAGACCTGATGGATATATTAGCCTGCCCGATGTGCAAAGGCGAACTCAAACTCACCATTGAGAAAGAGGACGAAAAGGAAATCTTAACCGGCTCGTTATTCTGCGCCAAATGCAAATACACCTACCCTATCAAGGATGCCATCCCCAACCTGCTCCCACCGGAACTGCAGGAACAGGCATCCGCATAATGTATAAGCTCTCGGTCGTCGGTTGCCGGTTTCTGGAATCGGTAACCATGTTTGAAAACAGTCTCCCACTTCAGGGCAGGTAAGTAGCGCAGGATTCCGGCGATTCCCACACTTCAATGCTGAAAATCGAAGCTGTCTTCCCTTCAAATTGAGGCTTGAGTTCCCGGTAAATTACAGCCGCTATATTCTCCGAGGAAGGGTTGATCTGATCAAAGGGCGCAATATCGTTCAGGCAAGTGTGATCAAACCGTTCCATAATCCCCGACATATGTTTCTTCAACTCGATGAAATCGAAGGCCATGCCCGCTTCATCCAGTTCCGAATTTTCCAGCGCCACCACCACTTCAAAGCGATGCCCGTGAAGGTTCTCACATTTACCCCGGTAATTCCTTAAAAAATGGGCGGCATCAAAATGCTGCCTGACCGATACTCGATACATTTCCCCACTCCTTTACCTGTGCCGGATCCTTCAGTTCCGAAAGCAGGTCTTTAATTGTCTTGCCGCTTTTTGGATGAACCAGCTTCGGGGCGATCCGGGCCAGCGGAACGAGAACGAATCCACGCTCGGCAATGCGGGGATGAGGAATAACCAGTTCGTCAGCGGTAACCAGCCAGTTGCCGAAAAACAGGATATCGATATCAATAGGTCGAGGTCCGTTAGGGAAATTTTCTTCCCGCCCCATCTGCCTCTCAATCATCTTAACGAACGCAAGCAAATCGTAAGGTTCCATTATAGTTTGCCCGCAACAAACCAGATTCAAAAACCAGGGCTGATCCGCATAACCCACCGGCTCGGTCTCATAAACAGGTGATACCTTATCAATCATTATCCGACAAGATAATGCTGCCAGAGCAGTTCCCAGATTGGCTTCCCGATCCCCCAGATTCGAGCCAAGTCCCAGATATACCGTTTCCATCGTCACGTTTATTGTACCACTGCCATTGCAAAGCTGCCATGACTTGCCAGTCCCTGCACGCTCGGTTAGAATAGACCAGAGCAACATAATGTTCGATTCACTATCAGACCGACTTAATGCAGTTTTCAGCAAACTGACCGGCAAGGGCAAGCTTTCCGAAAAGGACGTCGACGAGGCCTTGCGGGAAGTGCGAGTCGCCCTGCTGGAAGCTGATGTCAACTTCAAGGTAGCCAAGGCATTCATCGCCCGGGTGCGCGAACGTGCCGTAGGCAAAGAAGTGCTGGAGAGTCTCACGCCGGGACAGCAGGTAATCAAGATCGTCAACGAAGAACTTATCACCATGCTGGGCAGCGATCAGAAAAAGCTGGCCAGAGCCGATTTACCTCCAACGGTAATCCTGCTGGTCGGACTTCAGGGAGCCGGTAAAACCACCACTGCATCCAAGCTGGCGCTGCATCTGCGCCGGGGCGGGCAAAAGCCGCTCATGGTCGCCGCCGACCCCTATCGGCCCGCTGCTGTTGCCCAGCTTGAAACTCTGGGAAAACAACTCGATATCCCCGTATATAGCGATGAAACGACCAAAAACGTGGAAGATATTTGCAGGCAGGCCATGAAACGCGCCAGAGAAATCGATGCCACCACTGTCATTCTGGATACGGCCGGACGGCTGCACATGGGAGGGAAGGGAATTGAAAAAAGAGGCGCAGGATTCTTCCTGCCGGGGGTTTTGGGGGTGTCCCCCAATTTAAACTTCCCCCATGATTGGGGGATAGAGGGGGTTGATCAGGGGTTCCTTAACTTGAGACTGACGACGTAAAAGGGGAGGAAATAAATGGAAGATATGGAAAGAGTGAAAGTAAAACTGGAAGCCTGGATCGCAAAGAAAATGCCTCAGGCAACAAAGGTATCCATCACCGAACCGCAGAAGCCGGGAATGGGCCTTTCCAGCGAGACCATCCTCTTCGATATAAACTGGGAGGAATCGGGAAAGCAGAAGTCCCGGCCGGTGGTGCTTCGGGCCGCGCCGCAGGGTGAAGGGGTCTTCCCCAAATATGAATTGAGCCACCAGTTCCGCATCATGCAGATATTGAAGGAAAACACCGATATTCCGGTCGCCACCATGCTCTGGCTGGAAGAAAACCCCGCGGTGATAGGCGTCCCCTTCTTTCTGATGGATAGACTCGATGGTGAAGTCCCTCAGGATTATCCTTCCTATCACGGCTCCGGCATGTACTTCGAAGCTACCCCCCAACTGCGCCAGAAAATGTGGATGGGCACTCTCAATAATCTGGCGAAAATCCACAAACTCAACTGGAAGAAGCTCGGTTTTTCATTCCTCGGCCAACCAAAGAATCCTGCCGATGCGCTCGATCGGCAACTGACCTACTGGGAAAAGTATTTCGAATGGATTAAGGATGCTCCCGATGAGAAGCACCCCACCATGGAAGCAACGCTGAAATGGCTCCGCCAAAACCAGTATGAGCCGGAACGCATGTCCCTCTGCTGGGGAGACGCCCGCATTGGAAATACGCTTTACAGCAAGCCGGATAAGGATGTGCTGGCCATCATGGACTGGGAGATGGCCTTCATCGGGGATCCGACGGCTGATCTGGCATGGTTTTTCACACTCGATAAGCAGCATTCCAAGGGATACGGCCTTCCCCGCCTCGAAGGCACGCCGGATGAAAAAGAGATCGTCGGGCATTATGAAGAGATTACCGGATGGAAAGTAAAAAATCTCCTTTATAACGAGGTGCTTTCCACGCTCAGGTACGGTGGAACCGTGATCGCTGTTTTAAAGAAGTTCATCAGACAGGGCATTCCCATCGAGAAGGATATGATCCTCAACAATTTCGCCACCCAGCACCTTTCCGATCTGCTCGGACTGCCAGCACCGGGCGCAAAGCTGTACGCGCAGGAAAAGGTTGATATCAACGATCTGACCGTTACCGTTCAGTTTCATTTCACCGGCCCCGGCGGTAGCGACTGGTACCTCCTGAGCGATAAGGGAAAGGGCTCTCGTCATGAAGGTACGGCCAAAAACCCGAATTGCGTCATAACCGTTTCGGTGGAAGACTGGAAGGCTATCCAGTCGGGCGAGCTCAATCGTCTGGAGGCATGGTCAACCGGCAGGCTGGTCACAGATGGCGATCTGGGACTGCTGGCCCTGCTGGAAGACATGATGAAGGAATTTACTTAGGGAGATATCACCCTCACCTTAGTCATCTCCCTTCGAGGGAGAGGAAATAGATGTCCTCTCGCCCCTGAAGGGGGAGAGAGTTAGAGTGAGGGGGAGTAATCCCATACAAGGAGAAAACTTATGGCAGATAAACACAAAGTGCAGATAATCGCCTCCGACGCCGGCGGCACCATGACCGATATGATGGTCGTCGATACCGAAGGTAATTTTACTATCGGGAAGGCAGCCAGCACTCCACAGGATCAGTCGCTGGGATTCTGGGAATCTATGGGCGATGCCCTCGAACTCTGGGGTATAAATTTTGAAAAAGAGGCAAAGAACATCCTGCCTGATGTGGAAGCCGCTGTCTACAGCGGAACGGCCATGATGAACGCTCTGATCACGGCCACCGGCAGAAAGGTGGGGGTAATTACCCAGCGGGGGGACGAGGATGTTTTCCTGCACGAACGCAGTGCCCAGAGCTGGAAGGGATATCCCTATCAGGATCTGCTTCATCATGTAACTCACCATCACAACACCCCCCTTGTCCCGCGCCGGCTGGTCAAAGGCGTTGAGGGCCGGATAGACATGTTCACCATGGAAGCTATCCCTCTCTATGAAAACATGGCCCGGCAGGCAGTGGAGGAATTGCTGGATGAAGGGGTCGATGCCATCGCTGTTTCGTTATGGAACTCCTATATGAATCCGTCCCACGAACTGAAAGTGGCCGAGATAGCCCGGGAGGTTATGGCAAAACGCGGGCGAAAAGTGCCGGTTTACCTTTCCCATCAGTTGTGTCCCATCATGAGGGAAGTAGGCCGGCTCAATACGCTTGTCCTTCACGCTTATGCCGCTGAACCCGGAAGAGAGCAATTGTTCAAGATCGAAAAAAAGATCGCTGCCAGCGGCTACAAATACCCTCTGCAGATAATGCTGGCTCATGGCGGATTGACCAACATCCGCTATCCCCGCCTGCACGAAGCAAGTTTCTCCGGCCCCATCGGGGGATTGATGGGAGCAAAATATCTGTCACAGGAAATGGGGATCAGCAACTGGGTATGCTCCGACATGGGCGGCACCAGCTTTGATGTGGGACTCATCATGGGCGGGCAACCACTCATGGGACGCGAGGTAGTCATCAATCGGCGAATCTACAACATTCCCACATTGCAGATGGATACCATCGGAGCCGGTACGGGACAGTTCGTTACCATCGACCCCATCACTAAGCGGATCAATCTGGGCCCTCAAAGCGCAGGTGCCGAACCCGGCCCGGTCTGCTACGAAATGGGTAACGAGATTCCCACGATCATGGATTGCTGCCTCATTATGGGCATCCTCAATCCGGATAATTACCTCGGAGGCAAGAAGAAGCTCAATAAAGAGAAAGCTCTTGCAGCCATCAGGGAACATTGCTCCGACGTTCTGGGAGTCGATCCCTATTACCTGGCAGATGGAGTGTATAAACTCATCAACAGTTCCATGAGAGAACATATCAGGTCGGTACTTTATTCGCGCGGCTTCTCGCCGGCTGATTACCACCTGCTTTGCTACGGAGGAGCCGGGCCCATGCATCTGGCCGGTTATGCCGAGGGCCTGCCCTTCAGGGGGATCGCCACCATGCCCTGGGCTGCCGGGTTCTCATCTTTCGGTTGCGCTGCCGTGGATATTAACCACCGTTATCAGAAATCGACCGGCGTGCTTCTGCCATACAATTCGAATGCCGATTACAAACTGATGATGGGGCAGATGATGCTCAACGCCGGATGGGAGGAGCTGGAAAAACAGGCTGCTGCGGACTTTGCTGCAGAAGGACTGCCCTGGAAAGATGCCCGGATTCAGCAGATCGCTTACGTGCGTTATGGGGGACAGATGGAGGATCTGGAGGTTGTTTCGCCTGTATCCAGAATCAATACAGCCGAAGACATGGATAAACTAACGGATGCCTTCGAAGCCCTCTACGAAAAGGTATACGCCGGAGTAGCCAAACACGAACGGGCTGGTTTCCAGATGACGGAACTTGGGCTTACCGCTACCCTGCCCAAGGTCAAGCCCAAACTTGTCAGGAAGCCTGTGGAAGGGAAAAAACCATCTCCAAAAAGCTTAAAGGGTGAAAGGGAAGTCTACTATGAAGGAAAGTGGCACAAAGCCAGAATCTACGATATGGACCAGCTCAGGCCCGGAAACGAAATCGAAGGCATTGCCGTAATCGAGGCAACGGCCACTACGCTCTTTATCAGGATAATTATGCCAACAGCAACCACAAAAAGCACCACACTGGAAAAATCATGAAAGAATCCCAGCGCAGTGTCAATACCATAGTGTGACCCTACTGCCAGTGTGACGGTGATTCTGAAAATATTGGAGGCCAGGGCTACCGGTATGACCAGTGCCATCAGAAGGGACTTCTTCCAGAGGTGTCCTTCCAAAAGGTAAACTAAGATCGCAGTCAGCGAGAAAAGGGGCATTATGCGGTTTAGACCGCTGCAGGCAGGCGCTACCTCGTAACTCTCTTCACCGATGGTGATGATGTTGCCGTTGCTGGAGGCATCCATCCCGAAAAGATCAGCCAGACCGTCGGCCCCGGAGGCGGACCAGTCCTGCAGAGTGACGCCAAACTCTGAAAACGAAGGAAGCGGTATTGCCAGCCCCAATAGCAGAACCGGAAACAGGATCGGCCAAGTCTTTGCCGTTCCGAGAAATTGCCAGCAAAGTGAGAGGATAAACAGCAGGAGTGAAAAGGAGAGTACTACCGGTTGATGCAGCACGAATCCGGTGACATATAGGGAACCAGCAATGAGAAGTGCCGGAAGGCCTGTTTTTTGACCGGAAATCGGGGCTTGTCTGATCCGGTTACGGGCGAACCAGACCAGAAGCAGGCTGACCGCCAGGAGAAAGAACCCATGATTATAGTAATCGTTCTCGATCCAGGCCTTGCCCAGCCAGCGGATGGCAGGCCAGTAGAGACCAATGGTCAGAGCTGTAAGAAAAAGTATCCGGGCAAGGTTTCGTGTTTTGACTCCGGCATCCCCCCAACTATTTAATTGGAGTTTAATTATTAAGAGAAGGCAAGCCCTCTGCTTCTGCGGTACCAAACATATACTCCAATTGCAAGAAGGCCGATTGCCAGCAAAGCAACAGTAATGATCTCCGGAATCGGCGCTATAGGCAACAGTTCAACGGGACCAGCAATCCTGTACCCTGCCCCGTTTATCGCACCTGTGACATTTGGATCACTAAAATTATCAGCATAGGTAACGTGAGGATCAGATGGAGGAAATAATGCTGATTCTACCAGCGCCATCAACATCGCGTCAATCCGAACATTCCTTTTACTATCGCTTGACTTTCTTTTCTCATCGTATTCACCTATTCATAAGCAGATTGATCATACCATAAACCTGTTTGGAAAATCAAAATACCTCAATTGGTGAAATATCCCCCAAGACTGGGGGATACAAGGGGGTTGATAAGAGATTCCTTAGTAAGCGACTTTCCCAACTCATATCATCAGTAATATAGCAAAGACGGTTTTATGAAATCAGCTAAGATGAAAGAGACGCGAGGGGAATGACCTCTCTCCCCCGGCTATTTATGGGGCTGGCAATGCCGCCTTCTGAATCGGCAATTCGATAATAAAGGTCGTTCCCTTTCCCACTTCACTTTGCAAGTGAATCTCGCCGTGATGATCTTGGATGATACCATAGCAAATACTCAGCCCGAGGCCAGTTCCCTTGCCAACCTCCTTGGTAGTAAAGAAGGGTTCGAAAATTCGTCCCTGCAAATCTTGGGGAATCCCGATCCATTATCA
Organism: Dehalococcoidia bacterium; assembly: GCA_041300025.1. Taxonomy (GTDB): domain Bacteria; phylum Chloroflexota; class Dehalococcoidia; order SZUA-161; family SpSt-899; genus JBGLNL01. Next base: position 1,467,100 of record JBGLNL010000001.1, read on the forward strand.
CTGAAATGTATCTCGACCTTGCCGTCAATTAACTCCGTCCGGATGCTTACCTTGCGGTCGTTAACCGATTCATCGAACGCCTGTTCACTGTTGATCAAAAGGTTGAGAAACACCTGCTGCAATCGCTGAAAATCACCAATCACAGGGGGCAAGTTTGGGTACAAGTCTGTTTCCACGTTGATATTATCCAACTTAAGTTCGTAAATACGCAGAGCAACAACACTATTGATGACTTCATTTACTGAGATTGGGATATTTTCCGCTTCCTGCTTTCTGGCAAAGGAAAGGAGGTTCCGTACGATACCGATAGCGCGTTCAGATTGTTTATTCAGAGATAGGACATACCTGCGTTCGGTTTCGTCCTTTATCGAATGGGAAAACATCTCCGCATACCCTGAGATCGCCATCAGCGGGTTGTTCAATTCATGAGCAACCCCTGAGATTAGCTGGCCCACGGCAGCCAGTTTTTCGGATTGTAAAAGTTGTTCCTGGGAGGTTCGAATCCTGTCCACAGCTTGCCGTAGTTTCTCGTTCATTGAGAGGAGATTTTCTCCAGCTTTTACCCGCTCGGAGATATTCAGGGCAACACCCTGTATGGCATAGGGTTTTCCCCATTGAACGACAGTAGATGCTGCCACCTCTATATCCACATATTCCCCGTCTTTTCGCCTGATTCTGAATTGGGCGATTTCCTTCTGTTGACTCGTTTTAATGATTTCCGCCTGAACCTGCTTAGCAAGTTCTTTTTCATCATCGGGAAGCAAATCGAGAAAACTGAAGGAAAGGAGTTCTTCCCGGGTATAACCCAGGCAATTGAGCATCACATTGTTTGCATCAAGAAATTTGCCATTGAACCCGTGAACGAAAACAAGGTCGAGCGAGCGGTCAAACAATGCCCGGTACCGCTCCTCAATCTCTTTCAACATGAGTTCAATTTCCTGTCGCTGCGCAATCTCTCTTTGAAGCTCGGCGACGCGCCGATAAATGAACCATAACATCATGATTACCATGGTGATAAGTGCCATAAGCGAACGATCAATACTCAGTGAGTGGCTGAATCTTAGGTCGCCTGCCAGGAAATAGATAAAACCCGGAATGAGAAAAACAAGGGCGATCTCTAGCTTCAACCCTTTACTCTCCCAGAACAAGCCACGGACGATTCGGCCAAGATTTAATCCCTTATCACCAACCATCGCTAATTCCCTTTTCATATTTGATCAATGTTGCAGCTTTGCTGGATCCGCCAATATACCATCTAGATGCCTAGTACTTCCTCCCCGAAGTCTATGTTGGTTTCTGTATATTGTTTTCCTTCAGGGGGGGCATCCAAAGTTTCCGGCTCTTTGCCCTCGGCATGGACCGCAAACTCCCCACGAGATTTTCTGGCCAGGACATCCTCGGCCGTCTGCGCAATCTCGTGGAGGCTACATGGTTTTTTCAGATACGCTACAGCGCCAAGTTTCAATACTTCCTGTTCCACCTCAGGGCTAATTACCGCTGTCAGCATCGCCACCGGCATTTCAGGATGGGATATCCCCATTAGTGTAAGGATGTCCTTCCCATTGAATCCGGGCATTCTGATATCCAGAAATACCATATCGAATGCCCGGCGTGTAATCATGTCCATCGCCTCTTTCCCATTCTCGGCTGGAACAACGCTGTACCCTTCTTTTTTTAAGGAAGCGCATATTACTTCCCTCACCGAGCGGTCATCATCCACTACCAGAATAGTTTCATTTCGCTTTTCGTCTTCCATTGCGCACCTCCAAATACCAATCCCTTTTGGGACATCCCTTTTAGTCATTTCCCCCCAAGATTTTGTAAGTCCGGACGGATCTCGTTCCGGCACGAACATAAAAAGCCACCAGCCAGAGGAGAAACGTTCATAGCCTTCACTCAATTGGAGGACTTTGTCTGCTGTCTGTTTAACACCCGGTTGGCAGCTCCTACCACATCATCAAGACTGCACGGTTTCTTAAGGTAAGCAGATGCACCGGCATCAATCAACTGGTGCTCCGTTACCGAATCATGGATGGCGGTCAGGACGATCACCGGCATTTCGGGCTTCATTTCCCTCATACGGGCCAGGACTTCTTCCCCCGCGATTTTGGGCATAAGGAATAGCCATGCTGCCTCCTAAAAACAGGGGTTCCTTATCCTTCAATTATTATCTCGTATCCACAGTGCAGTGCATCTACCGGGCATACAGCTTCGCAAACGGTGCACCAGCCACACAGATTCGTCTCTATGATAACAGGCTTGCCCTCAACCATAATTATAGCCTTGCAGTGGCAGGCTTCCGCACATTTGCCACACCCGGTGCATTTTTCCAGATCTAAAGTAGGCATTTCCAGCATATCTGCTCTATACCTCTATCATGTTAATCGAACAATTAAATCGATTCTGTGATTTTTGTCACATCACTTTTTCAGGAGTGAGTATTAGCGATTTTGCTCAATCCTGCTTTATCCGCAATAACCAGCCGGTTGCGTTCCATCCGGATAATTTTGTCCTCCTGTAGTGTCTTCAACGATCGCCCGACCACCTCGCGGGCCGTACCGGCCAGCGCTGCCATTTCCTGCTGGGTGAGCTTTGGTTTCGGACCCACACCATCGGCGTATTCCAGGAGTATCCGGGCAATCCTGCTTATCACCTGCCGGAAGGAAAGATCATCCACCAGTTCCAGAAGATGCCTGATTCGCTCTGTCAAAACTCTCATGACATTGGGTGTCAATCGGGGATAGTCATTTATCAGTTTGCGCATATCCTGAGCGGCAATCACATATAGTTTAACCAGACTCATAGCTTCAGTGCTGGTTGGGCTTGATCCTCCGTCAAAAACAGCGACATCATTGAAAGAACCGCCGGGAAGCACGATCTGGAGAATCTGTTCCTTCCCTTCCCTGGATACCTTGAAACACTTCACGGCCCCGGATATGACAAAATATAAAGCCTCTCCGGGATTACCTTCCCATGTAATTCTGCCCCCTTTATCAATGGTCTTCTGATAAAAAAGGCTGGCAATGGATTCAAGCTCCGCGGCGCTCATGCCGACGAAGTAGGGAGATGCCTGCAGAAATTCAACTGTTGCCGTCAAAAAGCTAAATCCTCCTGATATATTCTAACTCATTCATTTGCAGGGTAGCAATTATCCTGAGGTATGACGCTAATCAACCTGAACCCGGCGATAAATTGCCATGCCATTCTATGGATAGCTGCATATTCAGGATTGACCGGAAGAATGGGAGTCACGCTTCAGGTTTTCGTACTCCTTTTTTATTTCTTCCACAGAAGCATTGTTCTCCAGTGTTGTCAGGTCTCCCACACTATTCCCGGAGGCTACTGCCTTCAGCACCCGACGCATGATTTTGCCGCTGCGGGTTTTGGGGAGTGAGCCGACAAAGTGAACCTCCTCGGGTGCGGCAAACGGCCCGATAAGCTGGCGGACGCGGTCGATGATTTCCCTGTTCAAAGACGATGAAGATTTAAATTTTTCTTTTAGAGTAACGAACAGGATAATGGCCTCGCCCTTGACTTCATCGGGCCTGCTGGTCACCGCAGCTTCGGCCACTGCCTGATGGGACACCACTGCATCCTCTACCTCCGCCGTCCCGATGCGGTGCCCGGATACCTTGAGTACCTCATCAGCCCTGCCCAGCATCCAGAAATAACCGTCTTTGTCTCGCATGGCGAAATCGCCACTGCAATATACACCCGGGAATTTAGTCCAGTAGGTTTGCCGGTAGGTTTCAGGGTTGCCATAAACATCCATCAGCATTCCCGGCCAGGGTCTTTTCAAGATGAGATGCCCTGTTTGATAAGGTTCTATCTCATTGCCATCGGCATCGACCACGGCGGCATCAACTCCGGGCAACGGCATCCCGGCCGAACCCGGCTTTAATGGCATGGGGCCAATCCCCGGAGTGGGCGAGACCATGATGCCTCCCGTCTCCGTCTGCCACCATGTGTCAACAATGGGGCAACGCTCCCCGCCAATATATTTATAATACCAGCGCCAAGCTTCCGGATTGATGGGCTCGCCCACGCTGCCCAGCAGCTGCAGGCTGGAAAGATCGTATTTGGCTGGCCACTCCTCCCCGAAACGCATAAACATTCTTATCGCTGTGGGAGAAGTATAAAAAATGCTGACCCCGTATTTCTCGATGATATCCCACCACCGATCGATTTCAGGATAGTCGGGGGCCCCTTCATAAATCACAGTAGCAGCCCCATGAGATAGAGGCGCATAGACAATCTGGCTGTGCCCGGTGACCCAGCCCACATCCGCCGTACACCAGTAAACGGAATCTTCTTTTATATCGAATACCCACTTGTAGGCAGCATGATTAAAAACCATGTAACCGCCGGTGCTGTGCACGATTCCCTTGGGCTTTCCGGTGGTTCCGGAGGTGTAAAGAATATAAAGAGGATGCGTCGATTCCACCCACTCAGGCTCAACATACATATCAGCTTTTTCGCGAAGATCAACATACCAGTGATCCCTGCCCGGTGTCATGGGCACGGGCTGCCTGGTTCGTTTCACTACAACGACATTTTCCACCGTGGGACAACTCCTCACAGCCTCATCAGTGATCTCCTTGAGGGGAACAATTTTCCCCCGCCGATACCCTCCATCTGCCGTCATGATCAGCTTGGCTTTGGTATCATTTACCCTGTCTGCAAGAGCCTTAGCACTGAATCCGGAAAACACCACCGTATGCACCGCCCCGATACGGGCGCAGGCGAGCATGGCTACCGGGAGACCGGGTATCATGGGCAAATAGAGAACCACCCGATCACCTTTCTTTATCCCCAGATTGCGCAGAACCGAGGCGCACCGGTTCACTTCTCGGAACAGGGTGGAATAGCTCATGACATATACCTGTTTATCTTCAGCCTCCCAGTAAATAGCCACCTTGCTCCGCCGCCATGTTCTGGCATGACGATCCACGCACTGGTATGAAGCGTTCAGTTCGCCGCCGACAAACCACTTTGCATAAGGGGGGTCCCACTCCAGCACCTTGTCCCACGTGTGATGCCACTCGATCCCCCGCGCCTGCTCTGCCCAGAATCCCTCCGGGTCTTCCAGCGAACGGCGATGCATCTCGGTATAGTGCTTAATCGGCCACAGACTATATTCCGTGGAGAGGGAATCAGCCCTGCCTTCCATGTTCTCATTACTCATGTTCTTATCTTCCTTCGAGGAACATCATTTGACGAACGATGAAACTATCCGGTCAAAGGGATTGGTTCTCATGGCATAATTGAAGAAGTATGGATAATCTGATTGCAATTGTTTCATATTTCATCCCCTTTTCGCAAAGAGGAAAAAAGGGGAGTTTTGAGGCTGAGGGTACACCGCCCAGCCTCAAAAATAATCTCTTATTAAGAAGTTCCCTTTAATCCCTTGGGGTTTAATTCCCCCGTGGCTTGCCACGAAAATGTCATTCCCGCAAAAGCGGGAATCTCCATGCCTCTCCTGGATTCCGGCTCAATGGCCGGAATGACAAATTGATCAGGCTGTCTAAAAACTCTTTTTCAGCCCCCTCAATCCCCCAATCATGGGGGAAGTTTATATTGGGGGACACCCCCAAAACCCCCGGCAGTTATAATCCTTGTATCTCTTTTCGGAAAGCCTGAATTCATTTTTGCCGTCAAGGCGCTAACAGCAAGAACCATAACCACGCTTTGAATTATGGCTACTTGGATTCGACAGGGGGAACCACCGCGGTGCAGTAAGCACATCGGCGCGCTCAGATAGGTATCTCACTCAGGCATTCGGGACATTTACGCGTAGTCGGATCCGCCGGACCATCGAGGGAGAGGATTTCAGTTCTCAATCCGAAAAAATGAGGTTCAAATTGCAGAAAACCATTTTGATATCTCCCGTCAGGGAGAGGATTTATTCTCCCTCCCCTCGCGGGAGGGAGTTAGAGGGAGGGGGGAGGCAATGAACTCATGAAATATTCACAGGGAAACACCGGGCGGATATTTGTCATCAGGCTGGAAGACGGTGACCGCCTTCCGGATATCATCGAAAAATTTGCTGCTGACCACAATGTGCTCCGCGGGATGTGCATCATGGTTGGAGGTATCGACGGTGGCGGAACAATTGTGGTTGGTCCCGAGGATGGCGCGGCAAGGCCACCAATCCCGATTCCCTTTGAACTGGAAGGAGCTCACGAAGTTGCTGCGGTTGGAACCATCTTCCCTAACGAAGAAGGCAAACCCGTTTTGCACATGCATGCCGCTTTAGGAAGAGAAGGAAGAACTCACACTGGCTGTATACGCCTTGGAATCGAGGCCTGGCTCGTAACCGAGATAATTCTGCTGGAAATTACTGATAATAATTCCAGGCGGCTGGTTGATCCGGATTCCGGATTCGAATTATTGGAGCCTTAGCCCCCTAATGCCATATCCCGGAAATTGCTTTGGCTAAATGAAGTATATCTTGGGGATGGAAATACCGTTGAATCGGGAAGCGTAATCAGTGGTGTAGGCTCCTGCCGGTGCTATATATATCTTATCTCCGACTTCCGGTTCGGGCAGTTCGGCGTTGTTTGAAATGATATCCATGCTGTCGCATGAAGGGCCAGCTAATACCCATCTCTGCAATGGCCCGTCTCTATCCGTGGTCATTGAATACTTGATACCGCCCAGAGTTTCCATAAAACCATTGAAGACCCCCACGTCCAGATAAAGCCAGTTTTCGTCGTTGCGTCGGGCTTTAGCCACAACAGTGCTTACCATAACACCGGCCTCACCAATCATAAATCTCCCCGGCTCGGCGAAAATCTCTACTTTATCGGGGATCTCCTGCTTAATTGTGTCTCGTATAGTTATTGCCAGATCAGCAACGTGAGGAACAGGTTTGGTATGTTGAATAGGGAGCCCTCCGCCGATATTCACCATTTTCAATTCAATTCCGCTGGCTTTCACCTGTTGCCATACCTGAGCGCATTTCTTAATCGCATCTACCCAGGCCTTTTTACTGATACATTGGGAGCCTACATGGAAGGTTATACCAAACGGGATGAGAGATGTTTTTGCGGCTTCAATTAGTAGCTGGATCGCTTGATCAGTTTCCACTCCGAATTTTCTGGAAAGCGGCCATTCGCTTTCCTCATTGGAAACGGCGAGCCGAACGTAAACGTTGCTGACGGGAGCAAATTCGGCCAGTTTCCGCATTTCATCTAGAGAATCGTATACAAAATGGTTGATACCGGCCTTGTGTGCAGCCTTTATGAAACTAACGCTTTTGATGGGGTTACTGGATATAATATTATCTGGAGATGCCCCGGCTTGAAGCACCAGCTTCAGTTCCTGCCCGGAAGAAATCTCAAAACCGCAACCTTCCGCATGAAACAGTCCTATGATCCGACTGTTGGCATTTGCTTTGATCGCATAAAATATCCGGGCTTCGGGCAGTGATTCCCGGATCGAGCGGCATTTTTCGTGGATAGCTCCTTTATCGATGACAAGGAAAGGCGTCTGGCGGGTTTCGGCGAGACGCTTTATCTTTTGAGCTACTCTTATTTGGGTTTCTCGTTGGGGGGGCAACTTACCTCTATCAAATACCCATATCAGGGTCTAACTAAAAATTAACATATTCTGGAACTCTTATCAACCCCGCTTTTCCCGGACTCTATATGCGCCACTACCTGTTTGGAGTTTCCTATAAAATATCTGACTTGGGACGATTTAGAATTCTAGTTTTTGTGTTGGTCAGCCCGAATTGCTGCTCAAGCTGGCGGGCTACCTGTGCGGGATCAAACTCTGCACAGGAGAAAATATCTATATTTACATAAGATTGTTTCGGGAAAATATGAACACTTATATGACTTTCGGCGAGGAGCACAAATCCGGAAACCCCCTGCTCTTCGAGATCGTATTCAGAAACCTGGGGAGTGGAAACCTTTGTCATTTCTATCTGCTTTGGGTACGTATCGAGAAACTGATAAATGAATTCTTTCCTTTTTATTTTTTTGGGATCGTTAACGTACCCATCGATGATCAGGTGCATCGGGTCCACCCCCTTTTTCTATTTTGTTAATGGAATATATTTTGGGCTAATAACCTTCCTTCATACCACCTGCCAAATGATGCCGTGCGATAACTGGATAAGCCACCGCTAATCGTCACCGGGAAGCGTCCAGCCCCGAACACTCCGGGCATGATTACCTTGGTATGAATGACATTATCGATTATATAGTTTGTTGGTGATAAGTGGTCAGTATCCATAAAGTTGGAACCATCATCTCCTCTGCCAACCAAAGGGCACAGCAAGACGAATGATAACATATTTCCGGCGATGATACAATATCGAAAATTCCCTGTTCCCCCTGTTTCATTTGATAAATAATTATAAAAGTGCATGGATAAGCAGTTGGCTCGTTGCAGTTATGGGATCAGGAGTAATAAAATCCTGCTCTAGTTTCACTATTGGCAGGATTTCCGGGTGGAAATTTCCACAGATTGGTTTTGGGGAAACAGCCTCAGGCGCTTTTTTTGTCGTTTTGGACCTCGAAGCGCCTTAATGATCCGGGAAGATCACTTACCGATGGACAAATCAATAAAGGAAAATCGGGTGAGAATCGGGGTTTTTCCCGAAAAATGTAACATCGTCCACTTTTTCGACGAATTTGCCCTTGGTCAAGGCAAACAGGGTTCTCTCGATACCAATGCCTCCGCCAAATGTATCAGGAAATACTGATTTCCCGTTTTCATCCTTATGCGCTATTGCCATAAGGAAAGGCCCGTATCCTTCCATCTCGTTGATATTCTCAATATTACCATCAACTATTTTCGGACGCGTCGGGATAATCCGGTTATCAATCAGGCGTTCAATGATCGGTTCATAGAGCCATTCTCTGATAGCTCCCGACAGCACCTCGTACACATTACCGTATTTGCCGGTTTCCCTCTGGATTGACCGGGAAAAGATATCATAATTGAAGATATTTTCCGAAGTAAAATCGGCGATCGGTATCTTTGAACCATCGGGTTTGAGATAAGGGTAAATAAGGTCGTAGTTCTCGCGCATTAACCCCGTCACCCAGAAAAACTGCCCCTTGGCTTCCTGGCCCAGTCGCGATTCAAATTTCGTCCTGCCATATTTTTTCACAGCCTTGTCTTTCCTGAATCGAGGGAATGGTGACTTTGGCACTTCGATGGCAACTCCCAGCGCCTTCAGATTTTCCTCGTTTTTATCGGCGATGGCGCTCATAGCATGGATCACCAGTTCCTCAAAAAACGTCAGGGCTTTTTCCATATCCTCTCGCAGTATGGCAGTCACCTTATCCGGATTGTTGTAGTACTCATCAAGTCCAATGTTTCTATTTCGCCTGAGTTCAATATCCATCTGAGAAAAATCCGCCAGATATTTACCACGCTGTTCCCCGACGGGGCTCTCGATTTCCAGGCGAATATTGGGGGAATCCACAAAAATGCCCTTTATGGCAGGGTGCATACAGGCTAAAAACTTGGAGTATATCATAAAGGTAGTGGATGATCTGGTGGATAAGCCGGAACGGGGCAGCCAGTTACCCCTTATATCCGGTGAATAGTATAGATATCAATCCAAGGAGAATATAATGGCCGTGAAACAGACCAGAAAGAATAGCACTTCAATTGCACAACTCCGGAACAGAATTGCCAGGGCGGTCTTTTCTGCGGCCGAATCCAGTGGCCTTTCCGACAGGGAAGTAGCGGAACAAATGGTCGAACAGGTAATCGGGCGGCTTGACTGGCTGGAGCCGGCAGCCGGGGTTTTGCCCGGCATGGAAGATCTGGTTCCAATGGAGCCCCGAAGAACCGGCATCTCCGAAGCTGAGATTCAGGCTAAAGTCAAGGAGGTGCTGGCAGAGGTCACCCTTGCTCCTGTACGAGAAGCAGTGTCACAGTCTAAATCCAGAAAAGGTCACAAGGCCAAATCTGAAGACAAAGAGATTAAGCTTTCGACCAATGCCAGGATCGTGCTGGAGCGGCGCTATCTGCGAAAGGACAAGGATGGTAATCCTATAGAAACTCCTCAGGACCTCTTCCGCAGGGTAGCTCAGTTCATCGCTTCCGGGGAAAAGATATTTGACCAGAAAGCGGATATAGAAGCGATGGAAGAGGAGTTTTACCAGCTTATGGCTAATCTGGAATTCCTGCCCAATTCTCCCACCTTAATGAACGCCGGACGGGAACTGGGCCAGCTTTCTGCCTGCTTCGTTCTGCCCGTGGAAGATTCCATGGAATCCATCTTCGATGCGGTCAAGCATACGGCCATGATTCACAAGAGCGGTGGCGGCACAGGGTTCTCATTTTCCCGGCTGCGCCCGGAGAGCGACCGTGTTGGTTCCACTGGCGGCGTTGCCAGCGGGCCGGTTTCTTTCATTAAAGCATTTGATTCGGCTACGGATGTGATCAAGCAGGGCGGCACGCGCCGTGGCGCTAACATGGGAATTCTGAACGTTGATCACCCTGATATTATGAGTTTCATCACTGCCAAGAAAAACCATGATAAGCTCAATAACTTCAATCTCTCAGTGGCCGTCACCGAGCCTTTCATGGAAGCAGTGGAAAAAGGCGAAAAATACGATATCATCAATCCCCGCACAAAAGAAGTTGTTAACCAGCTTAACGCCAGGGAAGTCTTTGATAAGATGGTTGAGCTTGCCTGGAGTAATGGCGATCCGGGGGTGGTTTTTCTGGATAGGATTAACCGGGACAATCCCACGCCTCACCTCGGTTCAATCGAAAGTACAAATCCATGCGGCGAGCAGCCGCTTCTTCCTTACGAAAGTTGCAATCTTGGTTCGATAAATCTGGCCAGAATGATTGGTGAAAAGAATAATAGCCCGGTTATCGACTGGGATAAACTGCGCCGGGTGGTATGGACCTGCGTGCGGTTTCTGGATGATGTCATAGAGATGAACCGGTTTCCTCTGCCACAAATCGAGGAGATGACCAAATCCACCCGTAAGATCGGGCTGGGAGTGATGGGATTTGCTGACATGCTTATTCGACTGGGTATCCCTTACGATAGCGAAGAGGCACTCAAGTTTGGCGGCGATGTGATGGAGTTCATCGATCAGGAAGCTAAAAAGGCTTCGATTGACCTTGCCAAAGAAAGGGGCCCCTTCCCCAAATTCAAAGGGAGTATTTACGATAAACCGAAAGCACCCAAAATCAGGCATGCTACCCGGACTACTATCGCTCCCACGGGAACACTGAGCATCATCGCCGGTTGTTCCAGCGGTATCGAACCACTGTTTGCACTGAGCTATTTCCGGCAGATACTGGATAATGACAAGCTGGTAGAGGTGCACCCCATTTTTGAGGAAGTGGCCAAAAGAGAGGGTTTTTATAGTGATGATCTCATGCGGACGCTGGCTGAAACAGGCAGAATTCGCGGGGTTAAAGGGATCCCGAAATGGGTTCAGGAAGTATTTGTTACCTCACACGATATTTCCCCGGAAACTCACATTAAAATGCAGGCTGCTTTTCAGCGGCATACCGATAATGCCGTTTCCAAAACCATCAATTTTCCGAACAATGCTACACGTGAGGATGTTGCCAGGGCATATCTTATGGCTTACAAGGAAGGATGCAAGGGTATCACTATTTATCGCGATGGCAGCCGCGATGTGCAGGTGTTGAATATTGGCGGCAAAGCTAAAGAGGAGGTCAAACCGCCGGAAGAGACGGGCAAGATGACGCCGCGGAAGAGGCCGAATGTTACGTTTGGGGTAACGGAGAAGATTACTACCGGATGCGGCACGCTATATGTGACGGTCAATTCTGATAACAGAGGCGTTTGCGAGGTCTTCACCAGCCTGGGCAAATCCGGCGGCTGCGCTGCAGCACAACTTGAAGCGATTGCCCGCCTTATTTCCATGTCGCTGAGAGCCGGCATTGGAGTGGAATCCATAATCAAAAACCTTAAGGGAATCCGGTGCCCTTCCATTGCCTGGTCTGGCGGACATGCTGTTCTTTCCTGTGCTGATGCTATTGCCACGGTGCTGGAACGGCATATGAAACACCAGCAGCCACAGTTGCCCCGCGATGACAAGGGGAATTTGGAGGTGGTTCAGGTTCAAGCTCAGAATACCGGCGGCAATGGATCCTCGGGGATTGGGGTAATGGGTGGACAGTGCCCCGAATGTGGAGGTTTGCTGGTTTATCAGGAAGGGTGTCATATCTGCTACGGATGCGGGTATACCAAGTGCGGTTAGGGAACCTCTGAACAAATACAAAAACGAGTAAAATGGAAGCAAAGGAACGGAAAAACCTGCAAACAGTCCAGACATTTATCAGCGCCATCGGTTCGGGGGATATCCCGCAAGCTATGGACACGCTGGCAGAGGATGTCTACTGGGAATCTCCGGTCAGCCTCAGCCCGCCGCCTGAGCTTAGCTGGGCTAAATCACGTCACGGCAAGCAGCAGGTTTTGCAGTTCATTGAGGATATGTGGAGCGTGGTGCAGCCCTACGTAATGGATACCCTCGGAGTAATAGCGCAGGGCGATCGGGTAATCATCGAGGGGCGGCACCAGTGCCAAGTGAGATCGACCGGCAAATTCTACGATCATCAGTGGGTGCAGGTGTTCATCTTGAAGGACGGGCTTATTACCAGTCATCAGCAGTATTATGATACCGCCCAGATTCTGGAGGCGTTTCACAACAACAATTAGTATCCGGGCAACTAAGGATTCTGATCGTATTCTCCCCGGAAAAATTCAACACAGCATGAAGTATTTTGAGGATTTTGAGATAGGTCAAAAAATCGTGGGGCCGGAGGATTATTTTGTGACGAAAGAGGAGATTCTTGAATTCGGCAGGCGGTGGGACCCGGCTCCGTTTCACGCCGATGAAGAGGCAGCGAAGAAAACGATGTTCGGTGGGATCGTTGCCCCCGGAGCTTTTCTTCTGGCCATTCAAACATGCCTGATGCATAAATATGAAGATCGCGTGGGCAGGTCAGCGGCGCTGGCCCGGCTGGAAACTAATGATATGCGCTTCATAAATCCGGTTCGTCCCGGCGATAGTCTCTCTTTTGAAATGGAATGCGTGGCGAAACGGGAATCGCAAAGCAACCCTGATCGTGGAATTATCACCGATGCCATCACGCTTAAAAATCAGAAAGGCGAGATCGTGATGACGCTCAAAAACATCATTCTGGTAGCAAAAAGACCTTCATTGAAAACATCAGTCTTCACGATATCCGCTGACTTGTAGTACTCAGCTCGGGCCAAATATAAGTTCTTTTTGGCATCCTGTTTGTATGTAATTGGGTTGATTCGAAAAACATCATCTGTGATTTTCGTAAACTCAAGGATTTCCCCTGTTGCAATACCTAATCTAGTACCTTCGAATACTTCGTTTAACCAATTCAATAAAGGTAGGTGTGATTTACTTTCATATTTCAATTGGACATGTTGCCGAGCGTTATTCAATCTTCTTAAAGTGACTGTGGATGATTGACCGTCGTCAAATAAGAGGGTTATCTCTCGTTTATTGCCTGGTTCAGGGCTAGCAAAAAATGCCTCAAAATCTTTGTGGATAGTTATACCTTCTTTTAGTGTGGATTTTCCTACGACATGTCTAAAAAACATTTGCCTGCCGCCTATTTAGAAGATCTACGAAGACAAAGCAAGGTGGACACTTCCCAATCAAGGGATTTATCCACCTCAATTCCACTCGTCTTTCCTTTCCTTCAGCTTCCTGCTCGCTCATCCCGATTATTACCAGATAAAACGAAAGCGGTGTGTCCGAATTATAAACCTTTGCTGATAGCGATTGCAACAGCCATCAGTTGAAAGTCTGATAGTCGAAAGTCGTCAGTCATTGGTCGTTAGTCGAGAGGCGGGACCCGGAGAAACGGGGAAGGGGATAACTGGCAACTGACACCTGAAAGCTGATAACCGGTTCGTGTTCCCTTGTTTGCTGGTTATTGAGATTTCAATACGGTTTTATCGCCATGAATCGGGGCATTCCAAAATGGTGCCGTCCGGCTTCTCTATTACCGGAGGGAGCAGGCTCTTGGTAATCTTGCCTCGCCCTATGTGCAGGCTGGCATGGGATATTTCGTCCAATGCAAATGAGAAGATTGCTGACCAGCAACTGGATATCCAGCCAGTAATAGCGCTGCCAGCCCTTATCTTTCAAACCAAAATAGAGGTTGAAGCCATCGACATAGGCAATCATACGTTGTGGCAATTTATCTGATGCTCCTTAGTGAGAATCAACGCATATCTCCAAATCTTGAATGCTCATTTGTTTATGGTATAATATTACCAGCATCGCCAGGGATAGTATCCCTGGTCCGACGGTCTCTCCTCCGGGAGGGGCCGTTTCTTTTTTGAAGAGCCATGTTCAATGAATATCTTCCCAGCATTCACTCGTGTTTCCGTTTCTGTCTATTTACCGCTTCTCATCTCAACAGTTAAAGAACGTCCTAAAGCCTGTTTGTCCGAATTATAAACCTTTGCTGATAGCGATTGCAACAGCCATCAGTTGAAAGTTCAAGGTTCAGGGTTCAAGGTTCAAGGTTAAGGGTTCAAAGTTCGGGGAAAAGCAGCGGAGGTGAACTGATAACTGAAAGCTGACCGGGATAGATCGGGGGAATTTACAATAGCTCTTTAAATTTTTCTATGGGGAGTCCGGCATCTTTAAGGAACTTCTGAATAAGTTCAAATCAACCCCCTGTGATCCCCCAATCCTGGGGGGGTGTCGAATCTGGGGGACACCCCCAGACCCCCGGCAGGAAGCATCCTGCACTACTTAATCATAAGATTCCCTGATTATGGCGATCCGCGGAAAAAGAGAACCGGGATTTTGCCAACCAAGTTTGTCGGCAAAATTCCGGCAATTCTGGACATAAAACCCCTTTTCATGTATAATTTCCTCGCCGCAGGGGTGTAGCTCAGTTGGTAGAGCAGCGGTCTCCAAAACCGCGGGTCGTGGGTTCGAGTCCTGCCACCCCTGCCATTAAAAAAAGCCGAGGTGGTGGAACCGGTAGACACGCCATCTTGAGGGGGTGGTGGGCGAAAGCCTGTGCGAGTTCGAATCTCGCCCTCGGCACCATGCGGAGATAAGCGGGAGTAGCTCAGTGGTAGAGCGCCTCCCTCCCAAGGAGGAGGTCGCGAGTTCGAGCCTCGTCTCCCGCTCCAGTAATCCCTCCCGGATGTGCCGGGATTTGTAAGGCGACGTGGCCAAGTGGCTAAGGCGGAGGTCTGCAAAACCTCTATTCGGCGGTTCGAATCCGCCCGTCGCCTCCATCCAGTGCTCAGTCATGAGTTTGCTCACTTGACACAATCACTTCTATTGTTTACACTTTGGACAACCCGTCTTTGTGGTTTAGTCATATGAAGTGTCCCTCCTGCAAAAGCATGATGATAGTGGTCGAGCACGAGCAAATCGAGCTTGATTACTGCCCGAATTGCGCCGGCGTCTGGTTCGATGCCGGAGAACTGGAACTCCTGCTGGAAAACATGCAAATGGATAAATCCATGCTGTCTCTGGATGTTATCCTTACTTCCCCCGACGTGAAGTCGGATGAGAAAAAACACAAATGTCCCATCTGCCACAAGAAAATGAAAAAGGCAACGGTAGGCCATAATCCGGAGGTGCTCATTGATGTCTGCCCGCGTGGCGATGGATTGTGGTTCGACGCCGGAGAAATGGGCAAACTGATCGCCCAGGGATCTTCCGCCGGGGAATCCGATTCACAGGGACGCATTATTACCTTTCTCGGAGAGGTATTTCAAATCAACGGCTGAGAGGAATTCAGGAGGTTAAGGAGCCACTGAGAAGTGGTGACTTCGGGGGCCCGGGGGTGTCACCCCTGTTTCCCCCTTTGTGAAAGGTAGACGAAAAGGGAGTTTGGCAATACAAGGGGCCTGAAAAAGAGTTCTCATACAACCTTGGGAATAAAAGGAGGTTCATTATGGTAGTTGGCATTGTGGTGGGAGTCATTGTAGCACTGATTATCATAGGGCTCGTCGTCATTTACAACGGGCTGATCAGATTGCGCAACCAGATGAAGAATGCCTGGGCACAGATCGATGTACAGCTCAAACGCCGGCGGGATCTGATCCCCAACCTGGTGGAAACGGTAAAGGGCTATGCCTCTCACGAACGGGAAACCCTTGAAGAGGTCACCAGGGCCCGGAACATCGCTCAGAGTGCGGAGGGTAAAGGGATCGGTGAACAGGCCAAGGCCGAGGGGATGCTAAGCGGTGCTTTGTCGCGGCTGCTGGCCGTCGCCGAAAGATACCCCGATCTGAAAGCAAATCAGAATTTTCTGGCACTTCAGGAAGAACTGACCTCTACGGAAAACAAGATTGCCTTCTCCCGGCAGTTTTTTAACGATTCGGTACTGGGCTACAACAACAAGGGCAGAATCCCCAAGCCTGAGAGTTGTCCTTATGCCTTCATCAGCTGGCACTTCTGAAGTCCCTTTTGTAAGGGCAGAAGCTACTTTTAATGGTTGGATATTATAGCCAAGATTTCTCATGCCCTCTGTCGGAAGCTCGAGAGTATCCTCTATGGTTATAATCCTATAACGCCTCATTATCTCTATCATCACGCCGCCGAGAAGGCTGGTTTTTCCAGCACTCCTGGTTCCTGCAACAAGCAAAGTCCTGTTACCATCTACTAAGAAGCTAATCAATCCTGCTGCAAGCGGAGTAAGCATTCGATTATGTATGAATAACGGGAGAGTCCAGAGGGGCGAAGGCCCTTTGGCGGGGTCCGGGGTGTCCCCTGTTTTGAAAATCCCCCTCTTTAGGCTGTCCGAAAAGAGGTGCAGGATTCTTCCTGCCGGGGGTTTTGGGGGTGTCCCCCAATACAAACTTCCCCCATGATTGGGGGATTGGCTGCCACCAGAACGTCCGGCTTAATCTTCCTCAGCAGGGATTCATCGACTTCCGTGTTCAAACGAATATCCACACCGTATTTAGCGAGCTGCCTTTCGTACCATGGGATTATGTCACCGATTTCACCTCTATCCGGCATCGAGGCCGCCAGCTTAACCTGACCGCCAATCCAGCCTCTGCTTTCGCACAGAACGACATGATGGCCGGCAAACGCTGCCCGGCGAGCAGCTTCCAGTCCGGCAGGACCCGCTCCGACAACCAGTACTTTTCTGGCTTCGGCTTTTTTCTCATCCCTGATTTCCCTGATAAGATACTCGCGTCCCACCCGTGGATTTACCATGCAGGTCGCTTCGGCATATTTGAGGATATTGTCAATGCAGCCAAGGCAATCGGCCAGGCAGGGACGAATATCTTCAAGTTCACCCCTTCGGGCCTTTTGCAGGAATTCAGGATCTGCCAGATGAGCCCGTGCCATGGCAACCATATCCGCCTTTCCCTGCCTGATTATTTCATTGGCCACTGCCGGACTCTTGATTCGCCCCACAGCTATAACAGGTATTGAAACATGCTTTTTAACTTCCTCGGTGAAAATTGTGCGGGCTCCCTGTTCAACGTACATGGGGGGAATCATCTGGGCAATCGAGCCATAAGTAGATGTGCCGCAGGATATGTTCAAATAGGCAATGCCTGCGCTCTCAAGTATTGGAGCCAGCCGGCAAAGATCATCCATGCCCCAACCATTGGGAATAAAATCATCACCATTCAATCGGATGCCAACCGGAACCTGACTGCCGGCCACAGTTTTAACTTCCCTGACCACTTCCATGAGGAAACGAATCCGATTCTCGAAACTGCCGCCATACTCATCAGTTCTTCGATTATAGAAAGGAGTAAGGAAAGTTTCGATAAGGTAACCATGACCGCCATGGATTTCCACGAAATCAAAACCCGCCTCGATGCACCGCCGGGCAGCAGATCCAAAGGATTGCACATATTCGGCGAGTTGTTCCTTGGTTGCCTCCTTTATGTCAAGTCCAAGGCTTGTCAGTTCCGGGATGGCGGAGGCGCACACCGCCGTACCTGGTAAATAGGTCATTCCCCCGTGATTGATCTGGGCTCCGAATTTCACATCGTATTGATGAACTGCTTCGGTCAGGGCGCGCAGACCGGGTATGACCTTATCATCCCACAGGTGTATTTCTCGCATCGGGAAAGATGGATGAGTAGTTCCGGAAGGATGCACGTAAGAAGCGCCGGTAACGATCATGCCGGGCTCGCTTCTGGCTCTTTCGACGAAAAACGCGATCAGTTGTTCTGTGGGGATGCCATTGTCATCAGCCCCGAAACCCACACCCATCGCTGGCATAACGACCCGATTTTTGACTTTAATGGGGCCTATCGCTATTGGCTTGAAAAGTTCATCCAAACGTTCCATAACGCTGCTGTAAAAAATATCCGGGTGAACCGGAGGTTTTAAGATGATCAAAAGAATGATCTAAACACAAGGGAACCGGAGCAGTCGGAACTAACCGCCCCAGAAGGAATAGGGATGGAGACGATAGAACTGCTTAAATCGTTCCCAGACACCAACCAATCCTTTCGGCATATACTTCATGAAAAGGATGATACCCAGTCCACCAACTACCGGCCCAAGTACGGTCCGTAGCTGGGAACCCCAGCGGTCAGAGACCATCCCTTCCAGCCATGGTGAAATATGATCACTCATAAGGATATCCAGAAATTCCAGGAAAAACACCCCGAGGAAAACGCCGGTGGTGCTTCCCCAGCCTCCGATAAGAATCATCCCCATGAAAAAGATACCGTCGTCAATCGTGTAATCCCGGGGGCTGACGTGCATCTGGGCATATGCCCACAGCCAGCCAGCTACTCCTGCGAACGCACAGGAAATAAAAAACGCCAGCAGTTTATTGCGGAATACCCAAATGCCACTTACTTCAGCGGCCAGTTCGTTATCCCTGATAGCTATGAATTTACGCCCGGTGTTAGAACGTTGTATGTTTACGGCCATGAACGTGCCTATAGCCACCATAATAGCAACAAGAATATACATGTTCTGCTCTGAAGAAAAATCGATTGACCCCAGAGTAAGCGGATGTTCGGCCAAGCTTAATCCATGAGAGGGCCCTACTACAGACTGACTACCTTCATAAGTGAAACACCAGTAAATAATCTGATGGGCAGCCAGTGTGGCAAGAGCCAGATAGAACATTTTCAAGCGAACTGACGGCAATCCAAATATTATTCCCGCAATCCCGCTGCCGATGGCACAAATTGGCAAACATAACCAACCATTCAACCCCCAGTGATGCGTGAGGATAGCCACTATATAAGCGCCCACCAGAACAAATCCACCCTGACCCAGGGAAATAAGGCCACCCAATCCGCTCAAAATATGCAGTCCGAGAACCACAATCAGCGTTATTCCTATCCGGGCAAGCACAGAAAGCCAGTAATCGTCTGCAATTAAAGGGATGATTGCTATTGAGAAAACGAGTGCAACGGCCAGAAAAAACCATTGCGTTTTGGTTTTGACAATAGCCAGTTCGGAAGCATATTTAGTGCTGAATAAACCGCCAGGGCGCATAGCTAAATCCTCTTAATTCCTTTTACTCCAAACAAACCGGATGGCCTGATAATCATAACTACCATAAGCAGTACCCAGGGTACAACATCAGCAAAACCACGAATGTAGGAATCAACATAGAATCCGCAAAGGCTCACAGTTAATCCTATAATAAGGGCTGCCACATAAGCCCCTGCAATAGATTCCAATCCGCCCAGCACTACTATAGGTAAAGCCATCATAATGGCCAGACCATCCATACCGCCCCTTGATGAGTATACCGTACCGACTACCGAGGCCAGCAGAATTCCACCTGTAACAGCGGAAAGACAACCGATTATCCATGCAATAGTATAAATACGCTTAACTTTGATTCCGAGACTTTGACTGATGATATTATCTTCGGAGACACACCTCATGGCCAATCCGCTTTTGGTGAATCGAAAATAAGTGACAAATATAAGGAACATCAGGGTAGCTACAATGAATGATCCCAGTTCAGCCCAGGGGAGGTTATATGTCCCTATAACATGGACTGTACCGCCTTCGACCTGAAAAATATCTTTCAGTATCCAGCCAATGATATCGGGCATTACCCGGTCTTTCCCCTCGAAGATGAGCTTGGTTATATAATGGAGAACCGAAAACCCCAAAATCATGGTAATCAGAAAGCTGGAAAGTTCCCCGTGGCCGATCATGCCCCTGAAGAGAGCCCGATCAAGAACCCAGCCAAGTACCACCCCAGCTATGGCAACCAGGAACAGGACGAGCGGATAAGGGACTCCCTGATCCGCTATAAGCCACCAGGTCAAATAGGTCAAAAAGAGAAGCATGCCGCCGTGGGCCATATTAAAGATACGAGTCGCCTTATAAACCACCACCATCCCAACGGTGATGAGTGCCAAAACACCTCCATTCATCAATCCGCCAACGATGGCTTTAATGGACTTGTCTCGATCATCTATTGATAGAACAGAGAATATCACTATTAACCCAGCCACCAGAATAGCAAGTATGATGGAGCTGGCAATAATATGGGCTTTCCCCTTCTCATATAAGACACGCAAACCCGATCCGGGATCATCCTTCCGCAGAAGGGTGATCCAGGTGTAGGGGCAACCCCCCGTGGTTGCCCATCCGTAGGGGCGAGGTCGCCTCGCCCGTTATGTCCTTCCATGTATTGCGTATCATGGAAGGATGATCAAGTCAGAGAATGACAGGGTTTTAAAAAGGTGCGGGACAGTTCGGTCTCTCGTCCATAAGAACAAGGTAGGGGCTCAGCACGCTGAGCCCGCACGAGTAAGGAGGTACAGCGGTGTCTAATCTGATTCGCGTTCTGATCGTTGAGGACTCCGAGGATGACGCCCAGCTCATACTGCGCCAACTGCGCAGCGGAGGCTATGACCCGCGGTGGGAAAGGGTGGACACCCCCGAAGCTATGACCAGCTCCCTTCGCCGGGAGCAGTGGGATGTTATCCTCTGCGACTATAGAATGCCGCGGTTCAGCGCACCGGCAGCCCTGAAACTTGTACAGGAAAGGGAAATCGATATCCCCTTCATCATCGTCTCCGGCAAAATCGGGGAAGAGATGGCAGTCGCGGCTATGAAAGCAGGAGCGCACGACTACATCATGAAGGACAAACTCGCCAGACTCGTAGTCGCGGTAGAGAGGGAGATGCGCGAAGCGAGTATAAGGCATGAGAAGAAGAAAACTGAGGAGGCGCTGCAACGCAGCGAACAGAGCTTCAAAGAGATCAGCGAGAACGCCTATGACGGAATAATAGTGGCTTTGAAGAATGGCGCCTATATCTATGCCAACAGACGTGTCTCCGAGATAACGGGATACGCTGTAAACGAAATATTAAAGAACGGGGTTGAAAGGTTTGCCCGCCCGGACGAAAGCCTCAAATTGTCCGAGAGGCGCAAGAAGATACTCGCGGGAGAGAACGTTCCGCATCAGTACGAGACTGTCATCATTCATAAAAACGGAAATTCAGTGCCAATCGAGATAACATCTGCAATAACTCAGTGGTACGGACAGAATGCCGACATATTTATCTTGCGGGACATCACCGAGCGCAAGCGGGCGGAGGAGGCGCTGCGAGAGAGCGAAGAGCAGTTTCGCGAGGTGGTGGAACGGGCCAACGATTTCATCATCATTATCCAGGACGAGCAGATCCAGTATGCCAATCCCCAAGCGCTTGAGGCCTTCGGTTACACCCTGGAAGAAGTTATTGGTACTTCGCTGTTGAACTACGTGCATCCGGATGAACAGGAGAAACTGATCGATAACTACAGGCGCCGCCTGGCCGGGGAAAATGTGCCGTATCTATATGAGAGCGCCCTTGTCCTTAGAAACGGGCAACCGGTGGATGTGGAGATCAGCGGCGGCCTGATCAGTTTCAAGGGCAGACCCGCCAACCTGGTCATGGTCAGGGACATCACAGAGAGGAAAGCTTCGGAGCAGGCCCTGCGCGAGAGCGAAGAGAAATACCGGGAACTGGTAAACAATATCGCCGAGGTGATATACGTCTGCGAACCGGATGGGACGATATTGTTCATCAGCCCGGCAATCGAACCAGTTATTGGCTACCATGTCTCCGAGATTGCAGGTCGGAACTTCGCCGAGTTTATTTACCCGGATGACCTTCCAAATGCTATCGAAAAACATAACCGGGTGCTTACCGGCGAATCGACGGTCGGGGAGTTTCGAGCCATTACCAAATCCGGGCAGACTCGATGGCTGCGCGCCTCTACCCGGCCGGAAAAGCGGGGGAGCGAAGTGCTGAATGCTTACGGGGTGCTCATGGATATCACCGAGCGCAAGCAGGCGGAACAAAAACTTAAATCCAGCGAAGAACAATTGCGGGCCATGATGGAATCGGCACGCGATGGCATCGTGATGGTTGATTTGCAGGGGCATATCCTTTTCATGAATCAGGCAATGTCGAAGATGACCAACTACAGCCGCGAAGAAGTGCTTGGACAAGAAGTAATTCAGTTTGTGGTGCCTCAGGATCGCAACGAGGTTCAAAACGATATCAGCTACTTGACCGGAGATGATAACCTGCTGCCCTTAACGTCCTACCGGTTGATCACCAAGGACGGTCGGATAATTGATGTCGAGGTCAGCAACGGGTTAATCCGTAACGTCTCGAGTGAACTGGTCGGCATGGTTTGTATTATCCGGGATGTCACCGAGCGAAAGCAATGGGAAAAGGCGCTGTGCCAGAGCGAGGAGCGATACCGGCAACTGATCGAGAACGCTAATGAAGCCATCCTGGTCGCCCAGGAAGGGATGCTGAAATACGTCAATCCTAAGGCGTGTGAGATTACCGGCTATGATCATGAAGAAATAACTTTCAGGCCGTTTCTAGATTTCATCTATGAAGAGGACCGGGAGATGGTAGCTGAATATCACCTGAAGCGTCTGTCGGGCCAGCCGGTTCCCGAGACTTACATGTTCCGTGTCGTCGATAAACAGCGGAGCATGCGGTGGCTGGAGATCAGCGCCGTTGTCATCGAATGGGAAGGAAAGCCGGCCACACTGAACTTCCTTTCCGATGTAACCGGCCGGAAGCTGGCCGAGGACGCCCTAAGGGTATCGGAGTATAAATACCGCTTCGTCACTGAGCAAATCCGGGATATGATCGCCATGACCGATTCAAAGGGGAATTACCTTTATGCCAATGAAGCATATAAAAAGATACTGGGATACAATCCCACCAAGATGATCGGCACCAAGGCGACCGAGTATCTCCACCCGGAAGATATCCCCATGGTCACCGAAGTCCTCTCTTCGACGCCGCTACAAAAGGATAACGTTGAAGTTAGGTTTAAGCATCAGGACGGGTCCTGGCGCTGGTGTGAGGCGCGTTTCAGCATGATGAATGTTACCCTTCAGGACGGAACCGTGGAGTCCAGGATACTGGCGGTCAGCAACGATATCACCGAGCGCAAGAAGCTGATGGAAGAGAAGGCGATGCTGCTTGCTTCCATAGAGGATGCCTACCAGAATCTTCAATATGCGCACGATCGCCTGAAGGCCAGCCAGGCGCAACTGCTCCACTCCGAGAAGCTGGCCGCGATAGGACAACTGGTGGCCGGCGTGGCCCATGAATTGAACAATCCGCTCATGGCAGTTTCCGGATATGCCACTCTATTGGGATTGAGCCCAACGGAAGAAGAGACGAAGGAGTATGTAAAAGGGATCAATGAAGCGTCAGCACGAGCAATAGGCATCGTGGATAATCTTCTTTTGTTTGCCCGTAAGCAGGAGCATAAAAACCAATTAATCTCCATAAACGAAATCATCGAAAACGTTATCAAGTTGCGCGAATATGAATTGCGTCTGGATAACGTGGAAGTATTAAAAGACTTGGCAGCCGAGCTTCCCCCTGTCAACGCCGATTTTCAGCAGCTTCAACAAGTTTTTCTGAACTTGATAATCAATTCGGAGCAGGCCATCAATCAATCTGGAGATGGTGGAAGTATCATTTTCCGGACTTGGCAGGAGGGGGATGGAATGGTCCATGCCGCGGTCTCCGATACCGGGCCCGGAATTCCGGAAGATATTCTTTCAAAGATCTTCGAGCCTTTTTTTACCACCAAGGAGGTGGGGGAGGGAACCGGGTTGGGATTAAGCATCTGCTACGGCATCATCAAGGAATTTGGGGGCACAATCCGTGCTATTAATACTTCGGGAAATGGCGCCGAGTTCCGTATTGATTTACCCGCAGCAATGATGCGGCTGGAGGATTTCAAAACGGCCGCAGAGGCCGCACGGATTGCCATCAATGACTGGGTAAGTGATCAGACGGAAGAGAAGATTAAGGACTTGATCCCTCAAGGTGCGATTTCCCCTGATGTTCGGCTGGTGCTGGCCAACGCTATCTATTTTTATGCGGATTGGCAGCGCCAATTTGATCCCAACGATACCCGCGATAGAGTTTTCTACCTGCTTGGCGAAGAGCAGGTAACCGTGCCCATGATGTCACAAACCAGCAGTTTTCTTTACACTCAAGGCGAAGGGTATCAGGCCGTGGAAATGCCCTATGTCGGGGGCAAGGCTGCCATGACCATAGTTGTCCCTGATTCCGGGGGATTTGCTGAATTCGAATCCAATATGAGTGCGGACCAGATCGATGAGATAATTGCCAATCTGGCACACAGGCAGGTCGAATTGACCCTGCCCAAATTCACCTATGAATCGGAGTTCAGTTTGGCCAAAACCCTTATTGAAATGGGGATGACGGATGCCTTCAGCGATGCCGATTTCTCCGGCATGGATGGCACCAGGAACTTGTTCATCTCCGATGTGTTCCACAAAGCATTTGTAGCCGTCGATGAAGAAGGCACGGAGGCTGCGGCAGCTACGGCCGTTGTCATGGAGCTATCTGCTGCTCCTATGATAGATGTAACCCTCACTATCGACCGGCCCTTCATCTATCTCATCCGGGATACCGAAACGGGCACAGTTCTTTTCATGGGGCGGGTGCTGAATCCGGCGGTGTGATATTGAATAATATGGCATAAGTAACGGGGTATCCGGGGAACCGGGTGCCCCGTTATGTTTACACTGCTTCGATGCTGCTATATAATTGGGGCAACGCCAATTCAAGAGGTTTATTATGAGAAAGGATCAGTATCTTTTGTTTTTCGGGATAGCTTGTATCGTGGCCGCTATTGCTGTTTATGCAACCGCCTATTTTGCCTGCGAGGAAAAGGAGAGCCCTGCTACTGTAATCGCCATATCCCGGGCTTCCATGTACGGGCTGCAATCATATCGAGCGGAAACGGTTTCCACAATTCAAAACAGCGTGGAAACCAGCAGCACCAAAGACTATGTTGCGCCTTATAGTTATCACGGCAAAAGCATCAAGGGCGACGAGTGGCTGGAGTATATTTTCATCGGTGACAAGCAATACTACCGCGCTTCTTATGGGACCCAATGGCGAGATAAGGGAATATTCCAGAAAGAAGATGGTACCAGCTCTCAGATTTTCATGCAGATAAGTGATGATTTCAGGGTGTTGGGCACACTCATCGATGTTGAAAAACTATCCGATGAGAAGATTGATGGCGTCGGTTGTTTCCATTATCGGGAACTGCAGTATCCTGAAATAGATATCGAAGCGGAGATGGAAAGTCTCGAAAACTATCTGGCGGATAACCCGGAACTGCTGTCCGGGACGGAATCGATGAGCATAGATGAGGTAAAGGAACAGTACCGGGCGGATCTGGAAAGAATGTCTCAGGGGGAAACGGTTATTGACATGTGGATCGGCAAGGATGATTATTTCCTGCGGAAGATGGAGATGGTTAGAAAATCCATTCAGATCGGTACTGATGGCGAAGACGAATGGGTCACTACGACTCTTACCACCAAATGGACTGATTTCAACGAGCCGATTGAGATCGTTGCCCCGGAGGTGGAGTGGACTCCTCCGGAAGCGCAACCCGGCCCAAGTCCGGCAGTGGAGCCGGGGACATCGACCACTGAATCGTAAAATTTGTATTTTGATATCAGGGATAGATTTGAATGTTCGAAATCTTTCTTGTATAGTCAGAGAGGTTAGATTTTTAGGGGAGTTGGAAATGAAGCAAAAACTGATAATCATCACAGGATTCATCCTTATTTTACTTACGAGCATTGCATTTGTGGCCTGCATCGATAGCGGAGATACCGCATCTCCAGGAGCAACTGCATCACCCGAAATAACCGAATCCCCTCTGTCAACTGTAACTACGGAAAGCGGCCTGAAGTACATCGAGATCGAGAAAGGAACCGGGATCCAGCCGCAAACCGGGGATATATTAGAGCTTCATTACACCGGCACGCTGGACGATGGCACCATGTTTGATAGCTCTGCGGGTGGCAATCCTTTTAGTTTTATGTTTGGCATAACTCCGATAATGCCCGGATTTGAAGAGGGGATCAGCATGATGAAAGAGGGGGGCAAGTCCAGATTCATAATCCCGCCGGAACTTGGCTACGGAGGCACACAGGTCGCAACGGTACCGGCTAATTCCACGCTTAATTTCGATGTGGAGTTGCTTTCAGTTCAACGGCCGGATCCCCCACAAAAAGTGGCTGAGGCCGAGTATAAAATCACGGAAAGTGGTCTGAAGTATTACGATTTTGTCATTGGCGATGGGGCTGCCCCTCAAATCGATGATGCGATTGTGATGCATAATTCGATTTGGCGTGCGGATGGGACCTCGCTCGGCAGTACGCATGATGCGGGCGTACCCCAGACCATTCAGTATTATTCGGGAAGACTTTTCCCCGGATGGGAAGAAGGCTTAGCTGAGATGCAGGCCGGTGGCAAGCGCCAGCTCGTAATTCCCCCTCAGCTGGCTTACGGGGATGAAGGGTATTACGATATCATTCCTCCCGGCACAACGCTGGTTATGGAAATCGATTTGCTGGCGGTTATCCCCTTGCCCGAATTTAGCCAGCTTACCACGGTAGACGACGCTGATTATGAGGTCACCGCCAGCGGACTGAAGTATTATGACCTTGAGGAAGGGCAGGGGCCTGTACCGCAAACCGGGCAGATGGTGTTTGTTCACTATTCCGGGTGGTTAACTGACGGCACCCTGTTTGACAGTTCCATAAATCGGGGCTTACCGCTGATGTTTACGCTTGGCACAGGGCAGGTGATTCCCGGTTTTGAGGAAGGTGTAGCTACAATGACGGCAGGCAGTAAAAGGCAACTGGTAATTCCTTCCGAACTGGGCTATCGGGATGAACAGGTCAGAATTTTCGAGGTGGAACTGGTCTACGTATTATGAAATAGGGATGATCTTGCATGATCATTATTTTGAAACCGGGTGCTACCAGGGCGGATGCTGAGGAGATTCTGGCACAGATAGATTCGGTGGGGCTGAAGCCACTTTATATGCCCGGGACGGAGCGCACGGTTCTTGGGGCAATAGGAGACGAGCGGGTACTGGCCTCTCTTCACCTCGAAAGTAATCCCCTGATTGAACGAGTGACCCCCATCCTGACCCCTTACAAACAGGTGAGCCGGGACTGGCACCCGGAGGATACGATAGTAAATGTGGGTGGGGTACCGGTGGGAGGAAAGATGTTTGCTGTTTTCGCCGGCCCCTGCGCAGTTGAAAGTCGGGAGCAGATGATGGCCACTGCTCAGGCTGTAAAAGAGGCTGGTGCACATGGACTTCGTGGAGGTGCCTATAAACCCCGGTCCAGTCCTTACAGTTTTCAGGGGCTTGGGGTTGAGGGACTTAAAATACTTCAAGATGCATCGCAGGAAACCGGGCTTCCCGCTGTGACAGAGGTTGTCGAAGCGGGGGATGTATCCACCGTTGTAAAATACGCCGCAGCTTTGCAGGTTGGTGCCCGCAAAATGCAGAATTTCCGCCTCCTGACGATGCTGGTTCGAAACCGCCACTCGCAACACGCTGGATCTGAATGCGATCCCTTTCATCAAGCAGCACAGCCACTTGCCGGTGATCGTCGATCCGTCTCATGGAACGGGGGTTAGAGACTTTGTGGCACCGATGTCAAAGGCTGCCATCGCTTGCGGAGCGGATGGCCTGCTGATCGAAGTGCATATTGATCCCCGTGCCGCGCTCTCCGATGGTCAGCAGTCTCTCTATCCGGAACAGTTTTCCCGTTTGATGAATGATTTGCAGCGCTTTGCTGAGGCTGCGGGCAGGACATTGTGAGATTGAATAAGTGGTAACTTCGGGGGTCTTGGGGGTGTCCCCCAGCTTCAACCCCCCTATTTCAGGTTGTCCGAAAATATCAAAAAACGTGTCATTCTGAGGAATTTATGACGAAGAATCTCCGAGGCTCAGTTTCAAAAAAGATTCTTCACTGTGTTCATAAATGACATACATGGGAGTTTTCGGACAGCCTGACGAAAAGGGAGTTCGGGAACACAAGGGGGTTGAAAAAGATTTCTCAGACAGCCTGTACGGGGGTTGATCACAAGATTCCCTATATTACTTCAAGCTCCAGACTAATATCGAGAGCTTTTACGGAGTGGGTCAGCGCCCCGACCGAAATATAATCGACGCCTGTTTTGGCAATGGCCGCAACTGTTTGCAGGGTAATCCCCCCGGAAGCCTCGGTCTCGGAATAGCCCCCGATAGCTTCCACCGCCTTTCTCATTTCCTCCACGCTCATGTTATCAAGCAGGATGATATCGGCCCCGGCGTCAGCAGCTTCTTTTGCACTTTTCACATCCTCAACTTCAACTTCGATCAGCATGGTCAAAGGTGTCTTCTCGCGAGCCAGTCTTACCGCATCCCCCAAACTCATGCTGGCGGCACGGCAGGCCGCAAGATGATTATCCTTAATGAGCACCTGCTCTCCAAGATTACTGCGGTGATTTTTCCCGCCACCCGTTTTGACAGCGTATTTTTCGAATAATCTTAAGCCCGGAGTCGTTTTGCGGGTATCTAATATCCGGGCACCGGTTCCCGAAACCGCTTCAACATATCTGGCAGTCTCGGTGGCAATTCCGCTGAGATGTTGTAAAAAGTTGAGCGCCACCCTTTCCGCCTTAAGAATGCTGGCTACCTTGCCACTGATAACAGCCACCTTATCTCCCGGCTCCACGGGCATGCCATCCTGAACGAGGCGCTCAAATCTCAGAGCCGGATCAACACGTGCAAAGGTGAGCTCCGCCACCTGAATTCCCGCCAGCACCCCTCTGGATTTCACCAGGAGCGAAGCCTTGCCAATCAGATTCGGAGGGATCAGGGATTCGGTGGTGATGTCGCCATGCCCTACATCCTCCTCAAGTGCCCTGGTAACTATCGCTTTGATCTGGCTTACAGATGGTTTCATCAGCTCAACCTTTTTATCATTTCCTCGATTCTATCGAGCCCGGCAATTATATTTTCCATCGATGTGGCGTAAGAGAGCCGAAGATAGCTATCCGCACCGAATGGCAATCCCGGCAGAACCGCCACTTTTGCTTCACTTAACAGCATTTCAGTCAAATCCATCGAGCCGCTGATAGTTTTCCCGTTCAAGGATTTCCCCAGTAAGCCGGAAATATTAACAAAAGCGTAGAACGCTCCCGGCGGCATAAGGCAGGAAAGTCCGGCAATATTGTTAATCCTTTCGACCATGTAATTACGCCGCTTCTCGTATTCCCGTGCCATCTGCTGCACAAGATCCTGAGGACCAGTGAGCGCCGCCAGAGCTGCCCTCTGGGCAATTGAGGTTGGATTGGAAGTGGAGTGATCCTGTAAGTTCGACATTGCCCCGATAATTTCCTTATCTCCCGCCACATAGCCTATTCGCCATCCGGTCATGGCATATGATTTGGAGACCCCGTTCACCACTATTGTTTTCGCCTTTATTTCAGGCCCGAGAGACGCAATGCTCACAGACTTAAGCCCATCGTAAACCAGTTTATCGTAAATTTCATCGGATATGACCCATATCCCCTTCTCCACGGCAATCTTCGCAATTCCTTCCAGTTCTTCCCGTGAATAGACCGCCCCGGTCGGGTTGCTGGGACTGTTCAGGATCAGCAACTTGGTTTTTTTGCTGATATGTTCGGAAAGGGATTCGGGGGTTATTTTGAACCCGCTTTTTTCATCCGTATCGATTATTACCGGTGTTGCCTGGGCCACCCGCACCTGTTCCGGGTAGCTGACCCAGTAAGGCGCTGGCACGATCACCTCATCACCCTCTTCACACAAAACCTGGATAATGTTGTAAATGCTGTGCTTGGCCCCGCAGGAAACAATTACCTGTGATGGCTCGTAATCCACTCCGATATCTTCTTTGAATCTTGAGCAGATGGCCTGCTTTAATTCGATAATCCCTGCGGTGGGGGTATATTTGGTAAAACCTTCGGAGAGCGCCTTGATGGCTGCCTGCTTTATATGATCCGGGGTATCGAAATCCGGCTCACCGGCCCCGAACCCGATTATGTCAATCCCTTGAGCACGCAGGGCCTTGGCTTTGGCTGTTATTCCCAGTGTAGGGGAAGGGTTGATCGATAGTGCTCTTTTTGATAATTTCATCTTCTATCCTCCAGAAATTCGAATTTAGTGCTGCGGCTCAACGATAACTTTGAGCGAATCCTGAGCTTTGGCGGTTATTTGAAAGCCGAGGCCGGTTTCCGCCAGCCCCAGACGATGTGTAATCATATCACGGACATTGATATTTTGGGAACCGATAAGCCGGATCGCTTCGGCAATATCTATTGGCCCCCCGGCATACGAAGTGGTAAAAGTTATTCCGTCACGCCACATCTCATAAAACGCCATGGGGAAATTGGCCTCCGGCGCAGGGGGAGCAAATAGCAGAATAGTTCCCCCGCGTTCCACCGAATGCAAACCCTGTAGAACAGCCTGTTCAGCGCCTGCGCAAATAATGACCAGGTCCGCAAGTCTCCCCTCGTTGATCTCCCGTAACCGAGCGCGAACATCTTCTCCTGCATGAATAGCCGCATCGGCACCGAACCGTCTGGCCGCTTCAAACCGATACTCAACGATATCCGTGACAACAACGCATTCTGCGCCGCTGTGTCGCGCCAGTTGCAAGTGCAGAATCCCTGAAAGTCCGCCGCCTATGATTTGCATTAACCATTCGTATCCCACGGTATACCTGGATGGATCCAGCCTTGTAGCATAATGAAGTAGTTCAAACGCGACTCCCGGAATAACATCCTCATCATTATAGTAATTAATGATGTCATCCAAAGCCAAATTTATAACTTCCTGGGCGCTTGCCGACGGCCCGGTGACATCAGTGAGGTTACCGATGGTAATAACTAACGGTTCAGGCGAAGGAGTTAAAACAGGTTCAGGTTCAGTATCGTTAGTTGCTGCCGGTGACGATTCCCCACCACCACAAGCTGCCAGAACAAAAACAAACATCAATACAAACAACAATACTGATAAAATCGCCGATTTTCTGGTACTTCCCAAATCAATCTTCATAAAAATATACGGGCTATCAATAAAAACTAACAGGTTGATAAATTTTAGTTCAGTATTCATAGTTTGTCAATAAAAGGGTCCTATTTCCTTCCGGCAAATCAAGGGTTTTCCTGTAAAGAGAGGGGCTGGAAATATCGGCAGATAAACTGATTCCTCCCATTGTATCATGTTTTTTTTAAGGATATAATTAATCAATAACTAGCGGGAAAACAACTCATGAAACTGCGTTTTTGGGAAAAACCGAAAAAGGATCAGATCGACGCCGTATTGAACGTATATGAGACAAACATCAGGTTAAAATCTGGGAGCCTCAAGGAAAACTATAAATGGCAGGCTTGCGGTGCCGGAGCCAAGAAGTTGCTTCAGGATTTGCAACAGTTGAAGGCATTCGAGGTAGCGGATACTCTCAATAAAGCAAGGCTATGCTTGGAACTCGGGTTGCAGCCCATGCTGACCGTATGGCAGTTCGAAAGAGCTTCCGAACAATCTGAGGAGGAAATTCGCAACGACTACCTTAAAGCGCAGGACCTGATTGATGAACTGCATTTCACTCTCTCTACAGATACCGTCAATTTATATATGAATTTTCACCGGGAGCTTCGAGGCTATCTTTCTTCGATGGTTTACCCTAAAGAAAACTATACCGGTATGTTTCATCTGAGATATCGGGAGTGCGTTTCCACCGACAGGATTATAAATCTTAAAGCCTTGGGGGCTGAAGTTGAAACCTGGCAAATGTTCCTCGAGGATTGCAGGGGGTATTCCAGCATGATGCTGACCCCCGAGGATGTTGAGGAATTCTTCAGTATTTTCAATAAAGCTACTGCACATATGCTGGACAGGTTCGATCAACTGAGCAAAATCGGCATAGAATAATTCTGCTGCGTAATTTCTATCGATACTTTCTGTTTCCCCTCTTTCAATATCATCCTGTTTTCCTCGTATAATGATGCTATAATTGTCTTTACCATACCATTATTTTTAAAGGATTGTCATGCGTAACAAAATTGAAGCAGCTCTGAAAAATCACAATGCTGACTACGTTGAAATTCGGATTGAGGAAACTGAGTCGGCACGTATTCAGTATCGGGATCGGATGATCGAAGATATCGGCCGGACTACAGGAATGGGCGGATGCGTTCGGGCGCTGGTCAAAGGAGGATGGGGATTTGTATCTTTCAACAGCCTCGATGACCTCAAAAAGAAAGTCGCTCTGGCCGTCACTCAGGCCCGGCTGGTCGGCCGGGAAACAAGCCGGCTTGCCAGCGTGAAACCCGTGGTAGATACCGAGAAAGTAACGGTCAAAAAAGACCCGTCTACCGTTCCTCTGGTGCGCAAAAAGGAAATCCTTGATGAATACAACGAAATCATCTGGAGTGCGCCCAGAATTCAGACCTCCAGCATCGGCTATTCCGATTCATACCGCAAGAAGATTTTCGCCAGTTCCGAAGGGAGCTACATTGAGCAATCCGCCCCTGACGTGACTATCAGGCTGGTGGCTATAGCCCGCGATGGTTCGGAGGTGCAGCAGGGCCATCTCAGTCTGGGCAGCCGGGGAGAGTTCGGATTTGTAGAAACGCTGCATGACGAGGTCAGGGAAATGGCCAGAATGGCCTCCGAGCTGCTTGATGCGCCGCAGGTCAAAGGGGGCGAGTACACTGTTGTCTGCGACCCGGTGCTTGCCGGGGTATTCATTCACGAAGCCTTTGGCCATCTTTCCGAATCGGATTTTGTCTATGAAAATGAAAAGATGCGGGAGATCATGGTGCTGGGCCGGACTTTTGGAGGCCAGCATCTGAATGTTGTAGATGGTGCGGCGGTGCCGAACCTGCGCGGCAGCTTCAAGTACGACGATGAAGGAACGCCAGCCACCCGAACCTATCTCATTAAAGAAGGTAAACTGGTGGGCAGGCTCCATTCACGAGAGACAGCAGCCAGAATGGGTGAACAGCCCACCGGCAATGCCCGGGCCATCAATTACCAGTACCAGCCCATAGTGAGAATGACCAATACATTTATCGAACCGGACGGGACCAAATTTAACGATATGATCAGCGATATCAAAGAGGGAGTTTATGCCCGCAACTGGTACGGAGGAATGACATCAATGGAGATGTTCACCTTCTCCGCCGGTGAGGCCTACATGATTCGTAATGGCAGGGTCGCCGAACTGGTGCGCCCGGTGATGCTTTCCGGGAACGTTTTTACCACTCTGGCGAACATCGACGCCATTGGTAACGATCTGAGTATGAACGAAGGCGGCGGCTGCGGTAAAGGAGGGCAAAGCCCTCTGCCGGTATCCAACGGCAGTCCTCACATTAGGATCAAAAATTGTCTGGTGGGAGGAGGCAAGTAAGTAATATCAAGTACCCCGCATCAAGAATTGCAGGGACGATCACGCTGAATCCTCCGGTTTAAAATCCCCCTTCCCCTTTCGTAAAAGGAGAGTTGGGAGCCAGAGAGTTGATGAATACCCCACTTCTACAAGAAGAAGCTAAAAAGCTTCTGGATGCCAATGCCAGAAGGGGCAACGGTTATTATTACACGGCCCCGTCACCCGGAAAATATCCCCATCAGTGGTCATGGGATTCCTCTTTCCATGCCATCGTCAATGTCCGCCTCGGCAGGACTGACCTCGCCAGAGAGGAAATCCTTACCCTGCTTCACAGCATGTCGCCCGAAGGGATGCTCCCTCACATCGTCTTCCACGGCCACGATTTCAGGACACTGACGAACCGACTGCTTCGAAGCTACTGGCCGAAGTCAGATTGCTCCCCGCTGGTTCAACCGCCTGTGGTGGCTCTGGCAGTTAAGGAAATCTGGGAACAAACGGGGGATACCGGCTTTCTTCAGGAAACCCTCCCTCTCCTCGAACGTCATTTTATCTGGTTAGGAACCAGCCGCCGTTTCGGGGAATCGCCTCTCGTATCCATCATTTCCCCTTGGGAATGCGGAATTGACCACAAGCCGGGTTTTGACAAATTGCTCGGCAGGGTAGTGAATTTTCCATTTGGCCGATATGTGGCTCTTTATACTATGGAGTTAAGGCTGGCCCTGCACAAATATGATTCGAATGAGATTATCAAACAGGGCTATTTTAATGTGCGGGAGGTGCTTTTTAATACGGTCTATGCTCTGGGGCTGGAAGCGCTGGGAACGATGTTTGAGGCAATAGGCAATCCTGCCAGGGCAGATTCATTCCGCACACTTAATGAAGAAGTGGAAAAGGCAATTCTGGATGAGTGCTATGGCGCTGACACCGGCCTATACTACGATGTCGATGTGAATACAAATGATCCCGCGGCCTCGGCCGCCAAACAGAGAACCAGCTGGGCAGGCCTTGGCATTTTTGAAATGAGCGCAGAAAGCGAGGATCTTACACGGATAAGTGACGGCTGGACACCCGTGCTCATGACTCCCTGAAACTGAGTCATCACAAAGCAGATAGAAACAGGCAAAATGAAGAAAGGTTCCTCGTGGAAGTTTGCGAGGAACCTTTCTGATTAATTGACAGGCCCCATATCATCAAGGGTGATCCACCCCTCTTTCAACGCTCTGGCAACAGACTCCGTGCGTGATTTAACCTTCATTTTAGTATAAATGTTCAGCAGGTGCCCTTTGACCGTACGCACCGTTATCCCCAGTTCACTCCCGATATCTTTGTTGCTCAACCCCCGCGCCGCCAGCCGGAGTACCTGAATTTCCCGGGGGGTGAGTAATTCGACTTCCTCACCGCTAGATTCAAGCCCGGATAATCCCCGCCCCACCACTATATTATGCGATGACTGAGAATCAATCCCGCGAATAGCCTGCACCAGTTCTTTACTGGCTTTGATCACCTGACTGGAATAGAATCTCAGGGTTGCCTGAAGACGCAGGTTCTCCGCTTCCTGCCTCTTTCTCTCAGTGATATTCCGGGTAATGGCAATAAACCCCACCGGTTCCCCGGCTTTATCGCGCAACGGAGCAGCGCTGATCTCAGCTTCATACCTTTTCCCATTCCTGTTCACCAGCATAATTTCCAGATTGCCGCTATAACCATCTCGGAGGGTCTTGCGCTGATTTGCTACCGCTGCCTCACGATATTCGGGCGGTATGAATTCAAAGGCGCTCATACCTAAAACTTCCTCTCTATGATCATAGCCATAAAGGCTGAGCATTGCGGGGTTCATATCCTGAATATTCGATTCCAGATCGATAACCGCAATCCCTTCGGAAATGGATTCCAGCATTACCCTCAGTTTTTCTTCCGATTCACGCAGCGCCTGCTCCGTCGCCAGTCTGCTACTCATATCCAGCACGATCCCGGCAACCGCCGGCTTGCCCTGATACCAGGTGGGCCAGATCGAAACCTCAACCGGGATTCGAGCCCCATCTTCAAGAGCCAAATCGGTATGCAACCGATCCAGGGTCATATTCCCGGCCAGCAGGCTATCATATTTTTCCAGCAATTCCTTATTCAATTCCGGAGGGAATATCTGAGTAAAAGGTATCCCTGCAAAGTCTTTCTCTTCGTATCCCAATTTTGTCAGTTCCGAACCGCTTAAAACCATTATACTGGCATCCTGAATGAGGAAATAAGCATCCCTCATCTCTGCGACTAAACACCTGAAATCGCCTGGCATCAAAGCCCTCCATACCCAGAACAAAACAATACTTTAGAACGGGTACATGATAGCACATTATGGGCCCAAAATCAATGTTTACATTTCAAAATCAATCCCGAAATTTATGTTTCAAAGCTAAATTCGCCACTGTACTTTAGGACTATCAGCTTGACAAGGGGCAAAACAGGTGATATAGTCAACTCCACCAAATTTAAAACCTGAACTCGCTATTTTTACAAAAGGATAGGGAGCACCTGATTGAAACTTCAAATTGAAGTGAATTGTTACTCGCCCCATTACATGGGTCACTATCCATTTACCCATCCGCACAATTCCCGCTGATACACAATTCTGAAAGTCATAAGCTCGGAACAAAAACATATCTGGCTCAAAGGTCTCAATGACCTCCTGAACATAATAGAGACCTTTAATCTAAAGGAGATACTCAAAATGGTTAAGAAGGCCGGATTTATCGGATTGGGCGATATCGGGTTGCCGATGGCTAAGCGAGTAGCGGCCAGGTACCCGACGGCAATAAAAGGGCACCGCAGGCGTGAACCCATCGAGGAGATGAAGAAGCTTGGCGCTACTGAATTCCCCACAGCCCGGGAAGTGGGCAAAGCTTCCGATGCGGTGGTCATCATGGTCCAGAACGATAACCAGGCAGCAGAAGTTCTCTATGGACCGGACGGCCTGCTGGAAGGGATGAAACCGGGGTCGGGCATCCTTCTGATGGGCACCTTCCGCCCCAAATTCTGCCAGCGGGTTTATGAAGATTCCAAAACGAAAGGGGTCGATGTAATTGATGCCCCGGTAGTCGGCGGCAGAATGGGTGCGGAAAAAGGCACGCTGGGTATCAGCGCCGGCGGTGATAAAGAAACCGTCGAGAAATACCGTGATATTCTGGAAACAATGGGGAAGATCACTTATTGCGGCCCGATTGGCTCGGGGGAAATCTTCAAGCTTGCCAATAATATGTGTGCCGTGGTCAATTCCCGCATGGCTTATGAGGCGGTTGCATGGGGCATCCGTTGCGGTGCTAAAGAAGAGGATCTTGTCAAGTACATGGCCAGCGGTTCGGGCAGCAGCTATATTCTCCAGAACTGGGAATGGATGAATTCCATTGTATCCATGGACCCGCCGCCACCCACCTATTACGTGGGAGCCAAGGACCTCCAGTACGCGCTGGAAATAGCTATGGACATGTTGCAACCATGTCCTATCACCGCCCTGGTCAAAGAACTTCAGATTTCCGGGCCACCCAAGTTACCCAACCCGAAAGAATAAACAGATCGACCACACGTTCTAAAAAGGCAATACATGCAATAAGGAGGGGAAATGGGCATTTGTTATCAGAATAAAACGCTCAAACAGGTTGTCGATGAACGAGAGCAGCTATTCAAGAAAACTGGTTACGCCTTCGGCCTGCAGAATCTGGAACTGGTGGAAGCCGATCCTGCCAAGTTCATGCGGTTCCAGATGCGTTTGGTCGCCGCCTGCATCAATGCCAGGGAAACAGCAAAGCTGATTTCCGCCAATCCGATGTCCATGGTACAGGGAGAATTGCTGTTCATGCTGGCCGGGCCTGAAGGTGATGTTGTCTCCGCTTCCTACGGGCTGGCCGGGCATATCCAGTGCATGCCATTCATTATCAAGAGCATCGCTAATCTTGGATTTGAAGACGACCCCTGCATAAACGAAGGCGACATCTTCCACTGCAACGATGCCATGTACGGGCCGCCGCATAATGCGGATAATTACACCTGGCTTCCCGTGTTCTACAATGGCGAACTGGTAAGCTGGACCGTGGGGCTTAATCACATCGTTGACGTCGGGGGAATCCAGCCCGGCGGACTGGGCACTATCTCCACCAGTGTCTTCACCGACGGATTCACCGTACCCCCCACCAAAACCGGCCATAATTTCAAGCAGGAAAAATGGTGGGACTTGCACTGGAAGCGTCGAACCCGCACCGAGATGTTCAATGTTCTGGATGATAAGATGCGAGCTGCCGGCATCGTGGTACTCCATAACCGGATTCGGGAGATAATCGAGGAATTCGGTATCGATTACTATCGGAAAGGGCTGCGGGAAATTATCGAGCGGGAAAGACGGGTTCTGGTAGACAGAATAAAAACCCTGGCCGTACCAGGCAAATATAACTACCTTCACTTTGACTGGGTGGGTTATAAAGACACTCTTGGAAGGTTATGGCCCGCCTCCAACCGAAACTGGCTCCTGCACAAGCCCGCCGAGGTAAACATCAGGCCAGACGGCACATTGCTCACCGATCTGGAAGGACTGGCCAGTGAGGGCGAATTCCACTGCAACGCCTACGAGCCGGCTATCCCCACATAGCGCGTATCGCACTTTCAGGACAAACCTCGAAAGAATCGATCCTACGCTCCGTTGGCCCTATCCATCAATACTTGTCCAAACCATGTGATGTGGAAACTCTCAAAACAACCATCACGCGAGTTTGCGCTTTACGAAATCTACTTTCAAATAAAAAACTTCAGAGTTTGATATCTCAATTGGAATCTCTGCCCTGTATGTCCTCCCTTTATACCAAATTGATTGAGGAGCTCAAATCCGAAGACGCGTCAATCAAGAGAGTAGGAGAAATAATTTCGCAGGATGTGGGGATGAGCGTCAAGATACTGCAATTGGTAAATTCAGCTTTTTTCGGAATAAGACAACACGTCTCAAGTATTCCCCAGACCGTTTCACTTCTCGGATTGGACACCATTAAAGCCCTGGTACTATCAACAAAGATTTTTTCACAATTTACCAACATGCCATTGGAAAAGTTTTCATATAATACCTTTGTGGAACATAGTTTTGCGGTGAGTGAATGGGCGAGGTTGATTGCCAAGGCTGAGAATATGGATGAAAAACTTATTGATTATACCATGGTTGCGGGAATGTTGCATGATGTGGGCAAACTTATACTGGCTGCAAAAATCCCCCTGGAATATGCAAAAGTATTGTCGCTGACTGAAAGTAAAGAGATTACCCTGATCGAAGCGGAAAAAGAAGTGATTGGTTCGACCCATGCCCAAGTCGGCGCTTATCTGCTGGGATTATGGGGATTCTCGAACCCCATTATAGAGGCCCTGGCTTTCCATCACCAACCGGCAGAGGTGCTTAAAAAGGAATTTTCCGTATTAACAGCGGTTTACGCTGCAAATATCCTGATACATGAAATACACCCGGTCGCAAAAGAAAATCTTCAAATAGATGAAAATTATTTGGAAGAGCTGGGCCTGTCGGATCGGCTTTCTGTCTGGAAGAAAGCCTGCCCGGAAAGATTGAAGGCTACATGTCCAATCTGAGGAGGTACACAAAATGTCAGCTAAAATACTACTGGTTGATGATGAACCCAATTTAACCAGCGCATTGAAGCATACGCTTTATAAAGAAAAACATGAGATATTTACCGCAAACTCCGCAAATGAAGCACTGGCAATACTTAGCAGGGAGAATATCGATGTTTTAGTAACGGACGAGCAAATGCCCGGAATGACCGGTTCGGAACTGATTACCATTGTACGCCGGAAATATCCGGAAACTATCAGAATCATCCTGACCGGCCAGGTAAGTTCCGACGGAGCGCTTCGAGCTATAAATGAAGGTCATGCTTATCGCTTTCTTGTCAAGCCGTGTAATGGACTTGATCTGGTAATTACTATTCGTCGAGCTCTTCAGTATAAGGAACTCGTTGCTAAAACTCGTCAAATGTTGAATTGGA
The DNA here is from genome assembly GCA_041300025.1 of Dehalococcoidia bacterium. Lineage (GTDB taxonomy): Bacteria > Chloroflexota > Dehalococcoidia > SZUA-161 > SpSt-899 > JBGLNL01. The sequence goes on from JBGLNL010000001.1 coordinate 1,506,846, forward strand.
TTAAACGACAATCATCCATGCTGCAACTTTTGGAAAACACGCATCCGGAAATTGCCAAGAACATAGGCACTTCCAGCAGGGCAATTATATCAGACAAAGCGTATGAAAGTTATGACGAACTAATTAAAATGATTGATGTAGAAACAAAACAGTCAGAAACATTCTTGAAAAATTGCGAAGAAGGAATCACTTCAGCTCCCCCGCCCGATAACACGACTGATTTACATTCAGAAAATCACTCTGACAGCATCGATAATTCAATGGAGCAGCCTGCGATTGCAGGTTCGCAAGAGATCAGCGATCACAGCTCACCAGCAACCATAACCTCCGCTGAGCCAAATCCAAAAACCAGGCCGAGTGAAATCCCGAAAACACTATCTGCCAACGATTATGGTGAAGAAATAGAGGATATCAAAGATCTCAAACCAATAATGACCCGCTCCGAAATCCAGGAATTGCTGGACCAGTGCGATGAACTTAAAGGAATGTCCCCCACAGTCACCCAGATACTTAAATCGACGCAGTCTGAGCGATGCTCGATCGATGAGGTGGTTAAGGTAATAAAACAGGACCACGCCATCTCTCTTAAGGTCCTGAAAATGGCTAACTCCGTTGTATATACACGGGGTGAACCTGTAGATATAGATACGGTTCAGAAAGCGGTTATGCGGATCGGACTATCTCAGATACGTCAGTTGGCGCTTAACATCGGCGTCATAGATCAGTTCGCAAACAATGATCAAACCGACAGCCTCAGCACACCTCTGTTCTGGGAACACTCGATAGCTACCGGGATGATCGCCGCCGAGATCACACGCAGCCTCGGTGGTAAGGCCCCTCAGATCGACGCCGCCTTCACTATGGGACTGCTCCATGATATTGGACGGATAGTCTATCTGGAAATGCTCGGGGAAAAATACATCAGTATATTGAAAATAGCAAAGGAATTACGTCTGCCTCTGGAACGCGTGGAATCACGCATGTTACTCATAAACCATGCCGACGCCATGGATCGAATCCTCCATAAATGGAAATTCTGCAAGGAAATGATTAACCCTATTGCCTTTCATCATCTCTCACTGGGGAATATCCGCCGCATGGCTCCTCGGTCGTTAAACGAAGTGGCTACTTTAGCCCTGTCCAACCGCCTTGCTCATGCCCTCCTGTTAGGAACCAGCGGCAATCTTACCCTCTACCCCACCGAAGAATTCGCCAACACTCTCAGGCTAAAGTCGGCCCTGTTCAGGAGCATAGAGGAAAACATCCCCCCACAAACCGATGACGTCAAATATTCGCTGCTTTCCCACTCCAATCAGCAAAGTTGGCCGCGACTTCGCGATGAGTTGGCCAAACAGTTTCACAAACCATTCAGGCCTTTGTATGCGAGTGCAGAACCGGATTTTGACAGCGTTCGTATCTTTTGTGATCGATTGCACGACACCTCCGAAGAGCCTCCCAACATCGGTATCATTCACATCAAAAAAATGACCCTTAATGTCAATAATACAAAACCCGTCCATAGAATTTCGAGCGATGGACTGATATAGCCTGGCTGTTTTCTCAACTAATTCCCATTCTTCCCTTTTTTTGTTTTTTGTCATGCAGGTCAATAGATATCTCTAGAGTTGTTAAAGCATAGACCTATGCTAAATTATACAAGAAATTCATCTTTTTCTGCCATGAAAGATGATAGCGGTATTTTATTTCTGCTTTTATTTATCCAGAACAAGATTTATGAATCCCTATTGTCCCTATAGTCTCGATTGTCTCTGTTGTAATATTTTGGATTGACATATGAAAACACTTGCAGAATTAAGTATCCTACAAAGGCGTATACGATCAGCGCAACAAGCGTGGCAAAATCAACCACAAAGCCTCCTAATTTCAGATCCGGAAGTATTTTAGCAAATGGGCCGACAAGCGACACCGAGGTGCTATAAATCCAGGCGACAAATGGAGTGCTTGCGTTGACAAAAAAGAACTTGAAGACGAATCGGAGAAGCAGCAAAAATTCAATAATCCCGAATACGATATTAACCAATGTTCTTACTATTCTATATATAAATTTGATCTAAGCGTTATTTTAATCAAATAACACTTCGACCCTGAAGCAGACGGAAGACAATCAAAACGAGTGCGACGACCAGCAGAGCGTGAATTACGCCGCCCAGCGTGAAAGAAGTGATGAGCCCCAAAGCCCACAGAATCAGCAGGATCACAATTATTGCCCACATATATTTTTTCTGTTTCCACGAGTCCCAGTGAAGCCAGTACCCCGATTTCCTGCGGGCGAAGCACAGTTCCTTTGGTTAAGATGAGATTGCCTTTGGCAACGTCTTCCCCGGCCATCCGGACGTTTTTGCCTTTTGCCGTTTCCCGGAGGATGCCGATTTTATTCGTGGGGTATCCCGCGCTTTTGCGGGTCTCTTCATCAGTATGTTCGAACTGCACGATGGTATCGGCTCCGGCGGGCACGGGAGCCCCGGTCATGATGCGCACCGCTGTTCCAAGGGTTACTTCCCCTTCAAAAATATAGCCGGCTGCCACCTCTCCGATAATTTCCAGTTCCACCGGATTTGCCTCGCTGGCTCCCCTGATGCTTTCCCACTGCACGGCGTAGCCATCCATAGCTGAGTTATCCAGCGGAGGGATGGTCACCTCTGAATAGACATCCCCGGCAAGCACCTGTCCCAGGCACTCCAGGATTGGTTTGGTTTCCGGTTCCAGAATATTGATATTATTCAGGATTTTTTCTAAAGCTTCTTCAACTGGAATCATTCTACTCTCCCTTTCGGTTCGAGAAATTTCAATCTCCAATTTCCAAATCGTAACTATACCTGGTTTCTTTATAAAGCATAATCATCTTTCAAGTCATCTTTATCCCGTATCGAGAACAGGATAAACTCTGGCGCATAATCCAGAATGCCTTAACATGTCATTCCCGCGGAGGCGGGAATCCAGAGGGGATGGGGGGGACACACCCCTTGCAGGCTGTCTAAAAACTCTTTTTCAACCCCCTCAATCCCCCAATCATGGGGGAAGTTTATATTGGGGGACACCCCCAAAACCCCCGGCAGGAAGAATCCTGTCCCTCTTTTCGGACAGCCTGTGGATTCCGGATCGAAGCCCGGAATGACATACCGGGTTTTTCCCCCTATTGCTCATTGATATTTGTCTGGAAATTGTTATTTGAGATTTGGTTCTTTTCAATTAGAATTTCCGTTGCCTTTTGCAGATCATCCGGCGTATTGATATTAAACCAGCTCAAGTGGGCAGGGTCGAAGGAATTGACTTCACTTTCCTTTACATAACGAACCTTCACCCGGTTGAGCATGTGCCTGATTATCAAATCATTCTCTTCTATCATTCTTCCAATAACATTGAGGCAGTTTTTTGAGTAGATTGCGTGAAGGGGTTCCAGTTCATTTTTGATTTTAGGAATCACCACATCGAATCCGGGGGCTAATCCTTTCATATAGCGTAACAAATCGATATTTAAGAAGGGCATATCGCAGGCAACTGCCACGCAATACTCATCGTCCGAGGCTTTCAACCCGGAATAGATGCCGACCAGAGGGCCTTTCCCTGAGTATAAGTCATTAGCAATTTTCACCGTTGGAGAAGACGATAACTGCGGTTTTTGCTGATCCTGTGCCAGCACCAGAACGATGTCTCCTCCTAATTGGCTGAGAAGGTTGACGGTTTGCTGCAGCAGACTTTTTCCTTCGATAACCAGTGAAACTTTAGACTGCCCCAGACGGGAACTCCGGCCACCGCCCAGAATGATCGAGCCCATATGGATTTATTCTACCATACCACCGTTTGATGCAGTGGGTTTGGGAATCTCTTTTTTGCGGTGCCAGAAAATGAAGGTTGCCAGAACATAGGCGAGGCAAATGAGCATCAGGGCCACAGCAAAGATCACGTAAGGTTTATCCGAAGACAGATAGTTCACCCATCCGATTCTATCGAACATGGAGATAACGTTGGTATGGGCGGGCAGGTAGCTGCGAAACCAGAAGGAAACATCGAAAAGCCATAACCAGACGGCAGGCAGAATGGCTATTCCCAGGCTGACGGCTCTTTGCAACTTATTGGCCGATTGAGCTGCTACCAGGATTGCCAGAGGGATATAAATTATCAGATACTGGTAATTGACCTGATAGTTAATGGCTATAAACAGGAGAATACCGATGAGAGCAGCCTGAGTGATTGTCAGCTTTCTGCGGAATGTGAGGCCCGTGGCAGCCAGCATGGCGGCGGCCAGCACATATGTATTGTAGTTTAACCATTCGCTGGTTTCCCAGCCGTGGACATCATGCAGATATGTGAGGAGCGAAGCGCTGCCGCTGAAGGCATAGCATAGAGGTTTTTGATAATCCGGGCTCCAGCCCGGCAGAAACAGGGCTTCGGCGTAGGCGCGGAAATTACCGGTAGTCAGAAACGGAATGGAAATAATCAGAATCACGCCTGCCATGACCAGTCCGTTTTTAATGAAGGCTCGTATGCCAATTTGCTGTAGGACTATAATCAACATCATTGCGACTGGCAGGAAAGTATGTTGTTTGGTCATGACCGCCAGTCCGGCAAACAGGAATCCCAGTTTGTAATTATGGCGGCCGAACAGGATTACCGATGCCAGCAGAAAAGCAGTGGCGATAGCATCGAATTGTCCGAACACCGCCGATTCATACCAGCCGGTGGGATGAAAAAGCCAGATCGAGGCAAAGAGAAGTTTCTTCCACTTCGAACCGGGCACGGCCCAGTAAATAAGCGCCCCGATGGCAAGGTCAGCCAGGATGATGGGGGTTTTCACGGCCAGCCGCCAGCTTTCGTCGATCATTTTTGTCGAAGCAAAGCTCCCCGGGGTGATGAGCGAACCTATCCGAAGGATCAGCAGCCAGACAGGCGGATATACATAAGCCCAGCCCCAGTATGGAAAAGAACCGTCGGTAGCATCGGCATAATTATAGAAATCGAGCCCGTGAGAAGCAAAGACTTGCGCAAAAGCCCAGAATTGAATTACATCGGGCCCCGCGGAAAGGGGAGCGGCCCAGAAACGAAAAAAGGCGGCCAAACCAAAGACCGCCGCGAAAACGAAAATGAAAGATTTGAGCCCCAGATGTTCTTTCAGCCAGTCACGAACCGAAATGATCCGCTCCACACTTTTATTGTCGCAGCACCGCTCCGACTTCCCTTTCCAGTCTGGTGAGGATTTTCTGCTGGACCTTGTCCACTTCTTCGTCGGTCAAAGTTCGCTCCAGCGACTGATACCTGAGCGCAAAGGCCAGTGATTTTTTCCCTTCCGGGATTTGTTTGCCCTGATAAACATCGAACAGTGTAGCATCGTTTACCTGCGGGAAACTGGAGATGATGTCCTGTATTTTCTGCGCTGTCAGGCCGGCATCCACAATAAGAGCCATATCCCGGTCGGTGCTGGGGTATCGTGGGATTGACTTGAATGGCTGTAACCTTTCTGCCAAAGGGGCCAGCTTTTCGATCTCTATTTCAAAAAGGCAAACTGGTTCGGAGGAGATATCGAACCTGGCCACGACATCGGGGTGAATTTCGCCCACAATTCCAGCAGGTTTTCCCTCGATTAAGATGGAGGCCGTTCTGCCCCGCAGCATCAGCTTATCTTCCGCTGCTTCAAATGTAGCTTTTATTTCCAGATGAGCAAATAGGGTTTCCAGTATGCCTTTGGCATGGGAAAAATCCAGTGAACTGTTATCGTTAAGCCATGATTTCCCGAATTGCGGACCGCCGATTACCCCGCACAGCATAGTCGGTTCGTCAGGCAGCTGGCCTTCCCGTGGCAGGTATATTTTCCCGATTTCAAAAAGCATGATGCCTTTATCGTAATGCCTTTCATTGGCGGCAAAAAAAGCACTTCGAAAAATCGATGATCTTGCCAGAATGAGCCAGAGTTTTGGATAAGTAATGGTTTTTTCAACCGGTATATAAAAAGAGATTCTTCATCCGCCCGAGGCGGATTCAGAATGACATACTTGGGAGTTTTCAGACAACCTGTACAGGGGGTTGATTACGTACTTTTTTAAGAACTCCCACAGGCTGCATTTATTACTCCGGCAACTAAATGCGGTATGTCATTCCGGCCTCCGAGCCGGAATCCACTCCCCCGCTCCTCTCTGGATTCCCGCCTTCGCGGGAATGACATGAAAGGTGATGATGTTCTCTTTTAATTGCCGGAGTAATAATTACCGGATAAACAATTAACCGTGGCGGGGTAGTGGATTACTTCTTGCAGACCGAAATGACACATCATAATTATTCCGCCTGCAACAGTTCAAGGAACTCAGTGGCGCTCTTTGCTTTGGCTGCGTCGATCTGGCCCTGACTCAGGGTACCCTCTTCAATATATCGGTTCCAGGCATCAACCGCGAGATCAATGCCCTCAGCATCCGGCTCGAATTGGGCAACTAGTTTGGCAATCGTCCAGAAAAAATCCTGACCGTACAGCATAATGCCGTTGCTTAGCATTTCAAGCTCCTGTCCATAGGGGCAGCCCAGCATCGCGGCCATCCGTGGTTTCATAGACAGGTTCTCGTCGGATATGGTGGTCGTGGCCATAATGATGTTCTGCCACGGCTTCATCGGTATATCCGTCTGAAGAGATGACGGATCAAATGAAATCCAATTGCCTTCATCAAAATACTCAACGACGCGATGCATTTCCAGACGCTGGGAAATTGCAGGAATCACGGCCATTGATTGAGAGGCAATCCCTTTCGACCGAAAAAAGGCCAGTGCCAGATTCGCGTTCGCCGTGCAGATGGTGTTGACCCCACTCTCCAAAATCCCCCTCGCGTCCAGTGATCGGGGTTGGGCTACCGGCTTCATTTCCCTGATGAACTGCCGAATGTTTACGGCGTAATCGCCGGCTTCGCCGCTGGCCGGCCATAAGTCCGCAGCCTGCATGGTAATCTCCCCGGATTCTGACTGGACGCAAGCGGTTGACAAAACGTATTGGTCAGGCTGGGTATTATTTGGGGAAACCGGGTTCCCGGTGACCAGAACGAACGAAGACCAGTCGATCTGCACCTCCTGATCGCGCTTCCCGGTCAGTTGAACGATGGCAACGACATTTGCCTCGTCTCTCTTCCAAATGCGAAACCCCACTGCCGCATCCGCCGGTGTGGCGCTGATGTAATAGCATAAGGGGACCTGCCCGTCGGCGAGTTGCGGGATGGGGAGAAGGATTTCATAAGTCCCGTCCTTCATTAATTTGACATGTGATCCACCCATAGCGCCCGCAATTCCGCTTTGATTCATGACGCCCGATGGAGCCGAGGCTATTATCCGGGCCGACTCCTCCTGCAAAGCGGCCATTTCCTCCAGACGTATTGCCACCCCCTGTGAGGTGCTTTCCGGAGCGGAATGGTTTGATGTACATCCTGAAAGGATCCCTGCAAAAACGCAGACAAAAACGGCTATTCGGATCGTTACCTGCTTGCTCATCGCTTTTTCATATACCCATGACAATCGTATTTATGGTATCTTTTTGCCGCTTGCATAACTGGATTTACACTTTTATCCGAATTATATCAGATAGACACCGGATTGCAATTCCGACCGGTTAGCCGGGAACATTACGATCAACCCAATAGCAGGCAGCCTGAAAAGAGGTGCAGGATTTTTCCTGCCGGGGGTTTGGGGGTGTCCCCCAGCTTCAAATCCCCCTCTTTCAGGTTGTCCGAAAATATCAAAAAACTTGTCATTCTGAGGAATTTATGACGAAGAATCTCCGGGGATCAGCTTCAAAAAAGATTCTTCACTGTGTTCATAAATGACATACATGGGAGTTTTCAGACAGCCTGACGAAAAGGGAGTTAGGGAACACAAGGGGGTTGAAAAAGCGTTTTCGGGCAGCCTGTGGCAGATTACCCAAATACGAATCTAAAGGGCGCAAATTACTATCACTACCACCATCATGGCAGTGGGAGCCGGACACGATCCCATCGATTTCTGTTATGATTTAGATAACATTCTTTCATCGAGTTTCTCGCAAACGAGGAGGAGATCAAATGGGATTATTACGAGGCCTGATGGGCCATGCCACGGAAATTGATATTGATAAAATTCAGGCGGAATTCGAGCCGCTACTGGCCGAGGGGGAGGAGATCGAAGTCGCTTTCAAGATGATTCGAGATATGCTCATATTCACCAATACCCGGCTCATTCTGGTGGATAAGGAAGGCATCACCGGGAAAAGACAGGAATTTCTTTCCATTCCCTACCGGAGCATCGTCCGCTTCTCAAAGCAGAGCAAAGGCATTTTAGACCTCGATGCCGAACTGCGATTGTGGATATTCGGGCAGGATGACCCGATCGTGAAAAATTTCTCTAAAAGCGAGAACATCAATGGCGTTTATAAAACACTTAGCCAGGCACTGATAACTCAAGCAACATCTCAATAAATGCGCCTAATGAAGGAATCACGTATGGGGGCTCAATTGATTGAACCCCCTCTCCCCTTTATATTGACTTTGGCCTATTCCACAGTTACAATTATGGCAAATAAGCCGTTTAGGGGGGAAAATGAAAAAGCTGATCGGTGCACTTATCATCGCAACGATAGCCCTAGCAATCCTCATTCCAGTAGCGCTCGCACAAACCAACTACTACGTCGATGTTGGCGCAGGAGATGATGGTAATAACGGTGGCGCAGGCGATCCGTGGAAGACCATCACCCATGCCGCCAATACCGTACCGGCAGGTACCTCCGGCGCTCCCAACACCATCAATGTGGCCGCAGGCACCTATTCCGGTTCCGAAACCTTTGCTATAATTTTCAACAACCCTTATGTCGAGCTGAATGGCGCCGGAACTTCCACCACCATCATTGACGGCAATTCAACGGATACCATCATCGATATACAGGCAACCGGAATCAGAATCCAGGATTTTACCATCCGGAGCGGTACCACAGCGATTTCAGCCAGTGAAGGCGGATTTGCCATTGTCGATAACACCTTCTCCGGTAGCCCTGCCTTCGATGTCGTCAAGGCCATCTCATGGGTTATGTACGAAGAGAGTACATCCGACCAGACTATCGAGGATACCCTCATTGATGGCAACACCTTCAACGTCTCCTGTGACGGCATTTACATGGATGTTTATCTGAGCGGGACCAATTCCAGCGCCAATGTTACCATCGGAGATGTCGATATTATCAACAACGTATACCAGGCCGGACCGGGCCCCCAGCCCGACACTCGGGAAGGAATCGACCTGGATAACTTCAGTGTGGCATATCTGGATGGGGGAATCCTTTCAGTCGGCACTTTTTCCATCTCCAACAATGAGTTCTATGGCGGGCAACATGCTATTGAATTCTATTACCCCTACTTTGACGAAATGTATGATGCGACCGTCAACGTGGGGAACATGATCATTAATGGTAATACGCTGCTCAATCAGACAAATTCTTCAGCGATGTATATCGATTACTATGATTGTGACTACTGGTATGGTTGGAATTAGATCGCCTGTGGGCATAGAAAGAACCAAATTCGGTTTTGGTGACGCACCATTTAAATCGGTTGAAATATTCAAAGTCAGGATCATCGACAAGAGCCACCTTTCCCTGTGTTAATTTTATTTCTTTCATGCTCTTACCTCATCGCCGTGTATGGTTCCGAATAAATAGCTAATCCACTCAACTCCATTCCGTCTGAAGTGGAAGTTACAGAAGTAAAGAGAAAAGAATGGAATAGAAACGGCCCCAGGGCCGTGCTCTGCGTGTTGTACGGAGTCGAGGCCGTGCTGAAGGCATCGGGGACGGCCTGATTGCTCGTCCCGTCCACCGTCAAAACCTGATCACCGTAATGAGCAACCGTCACCGTACCCGTTTTTTTCTTGTGCGCCGTTCTTAAAAACTTCACCGTTGATTTTCGGAAAAGCGGGACCTGGGCATCAAGGATCAAATCCTTGGTCTGGATCTTGTTGGTGATGTTCGTTCCGGCAAAGGTCGCCCCGTGCTCTAGCCGATACATGAATCCCTTGGTATTCCCGCCGTAGGTGTAACCCGTTCCGTCCGTACTAAAGACCTGAAAGCCGCACTGCAAGGGATCTGCCCCGGAAGCATCGGCCCTGTAAATCTTCGTCCATTCTTTGTGCTCTAGGGAGTATTCCAACTCGATGTTGTGATAGGTAGCAGTTGACCCGGAGGAAATCAGCGCCTTGTAGGATCGGGTGTAGGGATCAAACCAGGCAACCGTCCTAGCCTGCCGGGTCGTCGGGATATACCGGGAATCATTAGGATCAAAGTAGCACCGAATGTCATTAGAAATGGGGATAATCGCCGCGCCATCGGTAATGACAAAGCCCTTGTCGGATTGCCAGATAACAACCTGTCTTTTTATGCCTTCCTCGGCACCGTCCGATACTTCACAGGCAGCCATGGAGAGCGGAGCGACACAGCCGATGTTGCTGCTTATCCGGTAGTTTTCCCAATTCTCAGGCCCGTTTCCGCTAACCCTCCAGGTTTCATTTGTCTTGGTGATGATTAACTGTTCTGCGGCAAACGTGCGGAAAACATTATATAAAGTCTTGGCCGCAACCAATTTGTTTTTATCCCCGAAATAGAGTTGGCCGGAATCGGCACCGTTGAAGATATCAGGCGTGTTGGCCCCCGAATAAATAGCCTTATTGCGCTCTCCATTTTTCTCATCAAACAAGAAAAGGCGATTTTGGAAAGTTTCAGAAAAGGAATAATTGGAAAGAGGCTTGGGCCTTGGGATACCACGAATCTCAGCAATCTTTACATCCCCATCAAGAATGCTCGAAAAAGAAATCGAATAATAATAAAGAGGAACCTCGTCGGAAATCGTCTTCGTGAATTCGGCATTGGTTGGATTGGGCCAGGAGATTACGCCCGACTTATTTAGAGTAACCGATCCGTTCTTGGTTCCATCGGTAAAGGTAGTGGGAGCCCCAACCCAGGCCGATCCACTCCAAGCAAATTGATTCATGGTAGAGGCGTTCGTGTTTTCGGATTCAGGCTTTAGTATAAATTCTATTGCTTGCTGCGGAGAGGTAAAGCCGATATAAATTGCTTCTGTATTCGAAGCGGAACTGAGATCCAAATAAGTTGTGTTAAGTTCATCAATTACATCATCAGTAAAATCTTGGTAAACAGATGACGCCCCAGGAATATATCTTAGGAGCTTGGATGGTTTTACTTTAACCCCATCCCAGATATTTTTGATGGATTGCATCGGGGCGTCCACCGTCGCATAATAGACGCTTGCCGATCCTGCCGAAAGCGTGAATTGATACCAATAAAGTGAAAGTCCGCTAATATATCGTAGCTTTGAAGTGTCTTTAGTCGAGGGCCATGTTATCGTCCCGGTTTGTGCAAGAGCGATGCCTCCCGATTTCGTGTTGTCTGTCGTTGCCAAGACAGCCCAATTCGACCCGTTCCATTCATCGACGGTAATTGTGGATGCGGAAGTATTTGCAGTTGCAATATAAAGTTTAGCGCCTTGCAATGGCCGATAAAAACCCATAAACCAAACCGGATAGGTGGAACTTATTGATGCTCTTGATGTGCTGGAATTGGTCGAATTCCTAACTTGCTCGGTATAATCTTTGGGGTTGGTTAAAAAGGATGCATAGCTACTGAGATATGTGGCTGCGGATATGAAGCTGACAGGCTCGATCTCATTCCCCCCCCCAGATTAAAGTCTCAGCCCCGTTGCAATACACCATGTTTCCGGCCGGCGCCATAGAGAAACGACCTGTACCTGTGCCATAAATTGGATCGGTTTGTAAGGTGGTAGCAGAGAAATTGCCCGTTCCTGGGATTGCCGTCGTGTTTTGGAAGAGGTAAGAATTCTGCGGAGGAAAGTCTGTCGTGCTGGTTGCCAGAATTATTACATGAGATTCTTGCGGCTGATCTTTGTAGAAGTGAAAGCCGTTTAGGAAATAGTGGTAGGTGGCAATCGATGTTGAGTTGATGATCGAATGCCCGCCGATGCCCTTGAACCGTTTCCCGACCTTGCGGACGTTCTGAACGTCCTGGAGGCCGAAATCATCAAGGAGTTCCGGGCTCTCGGAAGGGTTCCATTTACCTATGAACGGGAAGGGTATGGGCTGGAGGGAGTCAGCCGGTAAATGGGTTAAGAACCCGGAACTCACAAGGGCGATAAAAAGGATAAAGGGGATTAGCTTTTTCATGCCAGGAAAAGACCCTGCCTTTCATACGATTTTTGCTCTTGCCAGTATTTTCTGTTGAAAGCCTTGATCGCCTCGATGTGGGCTTTATAGAGGATCGGCCAGACTACCCCGGCCTCCACCTGGACCTTATTCTCCCCCAGCCGGGTGATTGCCCCCGCTATGATCGCGTCATGGAACTGATAAGGCAGTAGGGGAACGTCTGTTGTCTCTGACAGCCTAGCGCATTGTTTCTCGTACCAAAGCCGCAGGTTATAGGCCGCATCCGAGGCTTGAAACCAATACAGATAATCCGCCTGCGCCCCTGCCGCCGTGTAAACCCTGCGGTGCATCATCTTGAGGGGCCTTGAAATCGAAGCATCCCACCATGAGGACTGATCCTCAAGTTGTGCTTGGCTGATGAATTCCAGACCCTTATTGTACCCATGCCAGTTTGCCCGGATAACGCGGTTGCAGGAAGTGAGTTTCATTCCCCGGTGGTGGGCATATCCCCCGGAGGTCCAAGCGGTGTATGCGGCGCCGTTTATGTCCGTTGCCGAAAAGTCGTGAAGGTGGAAGGCATTGGCAGAGTCATAATCCACTACAAAGGTTCGATAGTTCAATTCTGTCATCCCGGCAACCCCGTAGATGGTCACAAGATCGCCGTCCACAAAGCCATGGGCCGTTGCGGAGATTACAACCGGATTCGCCGCGGTCGCCCCGGTAATCGTGGCCCGCGCCTTGCTCTTTTTGGTATCGTCGCACTCCAGGAGCCAGAAAAGCGGATAAAGCTCATCACACTGGAGGATTTCGTTAAGGTAAACCTGGTTGCAGATCGCCTTGACTTCATCGCTCCGGGCATACTGCGCATCCCCGATTGCCTTCATAACCGTGCATCATAGCGGACGCACCTACAAAATCGGGCGGGTTGACGATGGAACGGCCGAGATGGACTGGATGGACCAGGAGCGAGAACGCGGCATTACCATTGTTTCAGCAGCAACCAGTTGTCAGTGGAATGATCATCACATAAATCTGATTGACACCCCCGGGCACGTGGATTTCACCGCCGAAGTGGAACGCAGCCTTCGCGTACTCGATGGCGGAGTTGTGGTTTTCGACGGGGTAGCCGGGGTCGAATCCCAATCAGAAATGGTCTGGCGCCAAGCTAACAAATATGGAGTGCCACGGATATGTTTCGTGAACAAAATGGATCGTAATGGGTCTGATTTCTGGCGAACAATCGAGACCATGAAACAACGGCTCAATACCAATCCGGTACCGATCCAAATACCGATCGGCACGGAAGACAGTTTTCAAGGGATTATCAACCTGATCGAAGAAACGGCCTGTTATTTCCATCCTGAATCGAAGATTGAGCAAAGGGAAATACCTGAAGGATACCGGGAGATGGCAACAAAATACCGGCAACACCTGATCGAAAAGGTAGCGGAGAGCGATGAGGATGTAATGCTGGCTTATATCGCCGACAATAAAATTGACGCTACTATGTTGAAAGCCGGCCTGCGCCGTGGTACAATTGCCACCAAAATCGTCCCGGTCCTCTGCGGCAGCGCGCTAAAAGATAGAGGAATACAGCCCCTGCTTGATGCCGTAGTTGACTTTCTGCCATCCCCACTGGACATCCCACCTATCAAAGGAATCGATCCCAAGACTGAACAGGAAAAATCGCGTCCACCCGATGACACCGCACCATTTTCCGCACTGGCTTTCAAGATAGTAACCGACCCATTTGTGGGACGACTGGTTTATCTCAGAATATATTCAGGAGCCATTAAATCCGGTGAGCAGGTCTATAATACGGTAACGAGTAAGAAAGAAAGAATTGGCCGGTTATATCAGATGCATGCCAATGATCGTGAGGAAATTCCGGCTGCTTCTACTGGCGGGATTGTTGCTGCTGTGGGATTGAAGGAAACGTCAACCGGTGATACAATCTGCGATTCCAAGCAGCCTATTTTGCTGGAATCTATCACCTTCCCTGAGCCAGTGGTCTCGATAGCCATTGAGCCCAAAGCCAAGTCTGACCAGGATAGAATAATTGATTCACTTGGCAAGCTGGCAGAAGAAGATCCCACCTTCAAAGTGCAATACAATGAACAGACGGGACAAACCCTTATTTCCGGTATGGGAGAACTGCAACTGGAAGTTATTGTCACCCGCCTGCTACGCGAATTTCAGGTAAAAGCAAAGGTCAGTAAACCACGGGTTTCTTACAAGGAAACCATAACCAGCAAGAGCAAAGCTGAGGGAAGATTTATCCGCCAGACCGGCGGCCATGGCCAATACGGAGACATCTGGCTGGAGATAGAACCTCTGGAAAGAGGTCAGGGTTTCGAGTTCGTCAACAAAATCGTCGGGGGAACCGTTCCCAAAGAGTATATCCCTGCGGTGAAAGCTGGTGTGGTGGAAGCACTAAAGGAAGGGCCCGTTGCCGGGTATCCGGTGATAGATGTACGTATCACAGCAGTTGATGGCAGTTATCACGAAGTAGATTCATCCGAAATAGCTTTCAGGATGGCAGGAACAATCGGCGCCCGGGCGTGTCTTGAAAAAGCCAAGCCAATTTTACTTGAGCCGATTATGAAAATGGAAGTGACAACCCCCGATGGGTTCCTGAGCGAAGTGATCAGTGATCTTAATGCACACAGGGCCAATATTGAAGGCATCGAGTCACATCAGGGGTTCGGAGTGATCAATTGCTATTTCCCATTAGCAGAGAGCTTTGGCTACGCCACCAGACTGAGGTCGATAAGCCAGGGAAGGGCAAGCTTCTTCATGGGGTTTGACCATTATGAAGCAGTTTCCAAAGAACTGGCAGAGAAAGCTTAATTAAGATAACAAAATTCGAGGACAGCCAACAAAATGGCAAAACAAAAAGTCAGGATCAAGCTAAAATCATACGATCACAAGATACTGGATCAATCGGCTGCTTACATAGTCGAATCGGCTGAGAGCACCGGAGCGGCAGTAGTAGGCCCGGTCCCGCTTCCTACCCACATCAGGAAATACTGTGTTATCCGCTCCCCATTCATCGATAAGGACTCACGGGAAGAATTCGAGATCAGAACTCACAAACGATTGATCGATATTCTGGAACCCACTCCCAAAACGGTGGATGCACTGACACAACTCAATCTGCCCAGCGGTGTGAGCATCGAGATCAAAATTTAGCTTAACAAACGAATACGGGCAAGAAGAGTATCCTGCGATAGATTATCTGTGGCAGGGTTTAAACTTGCGAGGCAGGTAAAATTATGGTTACGGGAATGATAGGGAAAAAAATCGGGATGACCCGCATATTTGCTAAAGATGGCACGGTGGTGCCGGTTACTGCCATCGAAGCAGGCCCATGCACGGTCATCCAGATTAAAGCCGAGGATAAAGAAGGCTACAATGCCATCCAGCTCGGATTTGAGGAATCAAAGCGATTGAACAAGCCCGAAAAGGGCCATCTCAAAGGTATGGGGGATTTCAAACACCTGCGCGAATTCAAAACGAATGACGTCGCCGAAATCGAAGCAGGGCAGAAGATAACAGTGGCCATATTCGAGCCCGGGGAAAAGGTGGACATAGTGGGAACCTCCAAAGGGAGAGGGTTTGCAGGAGTGGTAAAGCGTCACAGATTTAGTGGCGGCCCCAAGACTCACGGACAAAAGGACAGACATCGGGCACCGGGCTCCGTAGGTGCTGGCACCGATCCCGGGAAGACCTGGAGGGGCCAGCGGATGGCCGGGCACATGGGTAACTCCCGAATTACCGTCAAAAAACTGGAAGTGGTACAGGCTAATGCAGACCGAAACCTGCTGCTGGTAAAAGGTGCTGTACCCGGTGCCAGGAACGGATTGTTGCTAATTAAGAAAGCTGGCAAAGAGACTAAAAAATAGATTTGATTAAGCATTAAAAAAGGGCCTGATACAGGCCCTTTTTTATTATCTGGCACACTAGGGGCACAATTCATGAATTTCCCCTGCATTTAGCATAATTATTCGTATCTCAATGCTTCGGCCGGATAGATGCGCGCCGCTCGATAAGCCGGAACGAAAGTGGTAAAGAGGGAAGCAACATAAGTCAGTAGAACAATAAAGCCTATTCGCCCCCATGGGATAACTGCCTTTATCCCTTCGATATCCGCATCCTCCATAAAGAGTAACGCGGTACCAACCCCCAAACCTACACCCATACCAATTCCCAATAGCGCAATAAAAGACGATTCAAACAGAAATGTGAATTGAATCATACCCTGCTGAAAACCGATAGCTCTCAGCATTCCTATTTGCTGCCGCCTCTCAACAACCGATCTGGCTGCAATTACCCCAAGGGCAGCAATGCCTACAATGAGACCCAGTGCCATAAAAGCCATCATCAAGTTGAAGAACATTTAGCATCTTTTCTTCGGCTATCGGATTTTCATTTGGGAATCTATCTTTTTTACACCCGGGAATTGGCGGGCAAGTTCCCGGCACTTGTCTGCCTCAGGTATACTGTTGATCTTGCCTTTGAGTGTAACTAAACCATCGCAAGCTTCCACTTTGATGTCATCATCTGATATATTTGGGTCCAGGGCGATTTTGGCCCTTATTCCATTGGCCAGTACCATATCATCTACAAGTTTCCGGGCTTGCGGAGTAGTCCGGAACCCGATTCTGGTCAGCTCTATTATTGTCTGGGCGGCATCAGGAATACTGATGCGTTCGAGATTAATGGCGAGGTCATATAATGACAGGTCGTTTCTATCAAAACCGTAAACCGAACTGGTCCATTGATCTCTTTCCTCGTCTATTTTGTGTATATGGTTGATTGCAGCTTCCCTGTTTATGCCCTCCCTTTCCATAGTAAGTTTGATGCGGTATTCCATGGTAGCCAGTATCTTGACTCTCAAATGGTGAGGGACGCCATGGATAAGTAAGTGTCCTGCATATCCATAATAGACCACGTTGTCGCTTTGAATTGCCTCGGTCATGGCTGCTGTTATGGATGCAAGATAGTGGATTCGTTTCAGGCCGAGCCTTTCAAGAAGGCCCGGTTTATGCATTAAAGCGTCTTCCAGTTTTTCTTCTGATACTCCGAATTCCCTTGCAGCAATTGCGAAGAGTTCTTCGTGGGACAGGAGACGGTAACCTAATTCGCTGGCCAGATGATTGGCAAGTTCCCTGCCTCCACTATATGTTCCCCGTGATATGGTGATGATTGCCATAGTGTCCTCCTGGATATGCGTTTGTCTGTTGCCGGATGTGCCCCCGGCATATTTAGCCTGGTAAAGGCATAAGCCCAACCATTGAAGTTATGATTACCAATGCTGCTATAAGAGCCAGTATCCCGAAGACAGGCCATTTCCGCCTGAATAAAACCAGTGCCGATACAATAAGGGCGGGAACACCACTGAAAACCCCGATGGCTATTCCGAGTGTTGCCAGACCGTCGCCCTCAGTGAGATGGGAAAGGTACCAGTGATTGAGTGGCTTTTCTTCCGTATCGGGGAATGCAGCCCATTCGGGATTGCCTTCCTCGGTATTCCCCTGGAACGGAGGCACCTCCATTTCCGCTTTATTAGCTGTGGGGTCGAATGCGTAGACGGCTGGCGTGCTGATATCTCCCCAGACCTGATCCCGGTTGGTGGCCCCGAAGATCAATTCCTGCTTCCCGTCATTGTTGATGTCATAGAGCTTGACCACATACACATGCCCCGGATTCCAATAGCGGGATATCACTTCCCCGTTCTGCTCAACTATGCAGACTTGGCCGGCGTATGACTGATTCTGATTGGCAATCAATATCACTTCGTTTTCAGGATCGTCATCCACGTTGCCCGACGCATGCCCAAGGATCGTGTACTCGCCCTGCTGCCCGTATGGATTGGTATCTGTTGAAACAGAGCCCTGCCCGATCGCATGGCCATCGACATCCTTTATGGCGAAACCGGGCCCTCGATATTCCACAGTCAAATCCGATTCCTGCTGTGCCCCCCCGGAGTTTTTGACTTCCGATGTGTCCTGATTTTGGATTGTCTTCTTCACTTTTCCGTCTGCAAGGTTCAAAATATATCCAGTTCCGCTGCAATCCTTTTGCGTATTGATAATCAAGGTATCATCTTTGACTTCGATGTACTGGATTCCTGCGTTGATACCGGTTCGTGCATTTGCATGCCACGTTTCATCCGTGTCCCGTCCTTCCCATATTGAGGAGATCCAGCCTGAAGGATCGCTGAAATTATTTTCCGTTACAATTCCGAGCACCATTCCTGCTATGGCAACCAGTGTGCCTAGCATGGTTATCCAGTAGAGTAATCCCCCAAATATCAAACTCTCCCGGGAGATAGCTGGCCTGTGCTCGTTATTCATCTCCATTTCCTATACTGGGAAGTCCATTTCAGTGAAGCCTTCGATCCCTTTGAGTATGAGTTTAAGCGAGGTAAATATCAATATCAGAATAAGGAGGTTCCGGACGAAAGCAACCCTTACTTTTATAAGAATATGAGCTCCGATAATTCCACCGACTACCTGCCCTGCCATCCAGGGGACCGCGAAGATGCCAATGAGAGAGCCGTATAGAATGTAAGGCCAGATTGCGCTAGTGCCCTCGATTCCCAGCAAAACGCCACTGCAGGCGGCCGAAACCTTAAGCGGTGTGGCCATGACGAGGTTCAGAACCGGAACAATGGCCCATCCCCCTCCCAAACCGAAAAAGCCACCGATCAGGCCGACAAGGAAAAACAGCAGAAATCCGGGTATCGCCCGGGTGATATGGTAGCTGATTGGTTTCTGTAGACTCTCTTCCCAGTAATAGCCGTTAAGCCCAAGCTTTTTTGAGAGACTGTCAATGGACTTGGGCTCAGGGAATTCTGTTTTGTTGCCACCTCTGATAAAGAGAAAACAGACAGATCCAACGATAAGGCCGAGCAGCAGACATACCAGCGCATCACCAGTATTGCCAAGCATTTGATCCTCATAAACGGCCAGAAGTCCTCCTGACATTGCCCCGATGGTTACCGGAACTGCACCATATAATACGATCTTCATATTGGCCAGGCCTTTTTTGAAGAAAGGACCACCGGAAATCAGGCCGCTGAACAGGGCTACTACCAGTCCGGTAGCCCTGATTATCATGGTATCGACGGAGGTGAAGCCCATCATGATTGGTGTGAAAATGACTCCGCCGCCGATTCCTATAACCGCGGCCAGAATGGCAATGAATGTGCTTATGAGAAAAGATCCAAAAAGAATCCAGAAGATGGAAGTGGAACTCAATACCTCTGTATCGCTGATGTTTGAAAACACGGCCATTATGATATAAGCCGCAATTATGGCAAGGATGAGGATGATCAGTTCCGGGACACTCGCAACTATTGGCCGTAATTTACCCATGATCTGATTCAATTTGTGTGGGTTATCCTTCCCCTATTCTGGGGTTAATTGCATTCTATCATTGCCGCAGGAATAAGAGAAGGCAGGGAGCCAAAATTGAGGATGATTGCCAATTTGAAGCTTGGCTTGTTTCAGTCAAGCTGTTAATCGGCTCTATCGCTCTGGTAATAATCCATCAATATCTTTGCCACTTCGGGGCGGGAGAATTCCGGTGGCAGGGACTGGCCGTTTGAAAGCATTTCCCGAACCTTCGTGCCGGATAGCATCAGGTGATCTTCGCTGGAATGGGGGCAATCGCGGACCATTACGACACGATTGCACTTGTTGCACCAGACGGTGTTGTCCCCTTTGTAAATCCCTATTTTAAGAGCATCTTTGGGGATTCTATCGAATATCTGCTGGGCATCGAATGGCCCGTAATAATTACCAACTCCGGCGTGATCCCGGCCGGTGATAAGGCAGGTGGCCCCCATATTCTGGCGGAATATAGCATGCAGCAGGGCCTCGCGCGGCCCGGCATAGAGCATATCGAATCCTCCATTCCACCAGTGACTTTGACTTTTTATATGGGAATCGCCAAAAAATAGGAGTTTTCGATTTGTGGTGGAATCGACTTTTCTATGGGCAATGGAGTGCCGGTGAAAAAATGGAAATCCGTTTGACGCTTAATAAATCCATACAAAATGTCAGTTGGCTAGTTGTTGCAGCTTTTCTTGTTTCGTTGGTATCGGGTGTTTATCATTTGTATAAAAACGTAGAGAAACTTTCCGAACCTCGAAATGTCCTCATTTTGTTTATGTTGTACAACATTTTGTTTGTTCCAATTATTGGAAATATGATGGAAATTGGGGAAAATAATCGTTTTCGATTTGTCATCGACCCATTTATTCTAATTCTCTTTGTTTTCTTTATGCGAGACCTGATTGTCCCCACAATTTTGGGAAAGCTAAAACCCAAGACCCAATTCGTTATTAGGTAGAGCGAAATTCAAGTATGTCCGCGAAATATGTCGGCTGGTGGATCGTCGCAGGGTTCTTCATCGTCACAGCAGGCAGTCTTATTTTTCTGTGGAAAAACCGTGGGAACCTCGCCGCACCGGAAAACGTCTTGATTCTATTCATGATTTACAATATCCTGTACATAACACTGATTGGAAATACCATGGACATAGGAGAAAACAACCGTTTTCGATTTACGCTTGATCCATTTCTTTCAATCCTGTTTGTCTTCTTTCTGTTGAATTTGGTCGCCCGGACTCGTCTGG
This sequence comes from Dehalococcoidia bacterium, assembly GCA_041300025.1. Taxonomy (GTDB): domain Bacteria; phylum Chloroflexota; class Dehalococcoidia; order SZUA-161; family SpSt-899; genus JBGLNL01. Next base: position 1,527,672 of record JBGLNL010000001.1, read on the forward strand.
ACAGCCTTGAAAAAACAAAATAGTATTACAATTGTTCGGGCTGGGAGATACGCCATGACAGAACCTCAAAAACCATTGCCTCACGTCAAGCCGTTTGTTGAGAGAAAAACAAGACCACCACAAAAACAGGCTGTAGATATGCGCGGCATGTTGAGCATTGCAACCATGCTGGCAAGCCTTGCTACATTGACCATGGCCCTGGGCGGGGGGTTTAAACTTGTCCTGGATATTTTCAGCGATGGACTTGTCAACAGCATGAGCGATATGCCGGTCAAGGTCGCCGTGCTGGGATTTACCTTTCTCTTTGGCTGGATAACCGGGTTGATCAGCATCCGCGGTTTCGGAAATTTGTTCTATCCCCTCATCATAAGAATTTACACCTGGGGCTGCCTGGGAGCAGTTGGCATCCTCTACATCAAGATCATTCAAAAACTATATGTGCATACCTATGATGGCTTGCGTTTCGGGATGTATTTGGCCATCCTGCTTGGTGGATTATTTGCTTTGTTCTTTTTACATCTGCTGATAGAAGATCACGACCTGCGCCCCTTTGCCATTCCATTGCTCATCATCAGCGTCATTCATCTGTTTGTAATCGTATTTCATTATGTTTTTGCCGGGGAAACGGATGGGATGTTCGCCCTGGCCGATTTCACAGTTTTCATCCTGATGATCGTCATCTCAGGACTGATGCTAATGCATATCGGCATCTTTTCTCCCATGCGCGAGGCAATTGGCGATTTATTTGAAAAGAAACCGGAGCCTGAAAACAAAAGCAATGGAAATGGCGTGAGTTGACCCATCGTTATTTCGTTTGTCCACCCCGGGGACTTCAAATCAACCTACGAGACAGTTGATATTCTCTTTTTGCCTAGAAACAACAGCAAGCCAATAAGCGCCAGGAATTCAGAATATAAGTATTTATATTGTCCAAACATAAAACCAGCAAAAGATAGAAAGGGGGCATTGATAATATCTGGCAGCGCAGAGATCATCAAAGCGATAAAAATGATCGCAACAGAAATTTTCTTTGAAGTGGTTTGTTTGGATGAAAACAGGTAAATGCAAACGCTAAAAAGCGGCAAAAGCCATACCATGTTCATAGTCCACGTAACCGGACTAACCAACAGAGTAACGACGACCGGTATTTGCCAGTAAAGATACTCCTCGACGGTTGAAAGCCCACCTGGCAAATAACGATTACTCCAAATTGCAATTGCTGCAAAGAAAATAAGATACAATCCGATAGAGATTCCTGCACGGGATGTTATTCCCAAAAGCGCTAATTTATCCCAAAGTGGTTCGACCAGTGTTGCGTCTGTGGCAAAATCCAGGGAACTGAGTAGATATCCGTGTCCGTCCTTTATAGTGTCAAAACCAGGCGGCGTTTGCGCCAGAATTGAACGGATTGGCTTGGTGTTCACCAGAGTGTTCGACTTGGCTATATCGCCGATATTCGCCATTCGCGGCAGATGGTTGTAAACATAATCCACCAGATGGGTTGCACTTCCCTGAAAAACAACAGTAAGAACAAGGATAAGCACCAGTCCCAGTCCAAATCCATATAAAACGCGAAAACGTTTTTGCAAAAAAACAAAGGGGAGGAAAAAGATTACATACAGCTTCAAAAGAGCCGCAAAAGACAGCAGGATGCCCGATGAGAGCTCCCCAAACCTCTCTCTTTTGACCATGAGCCAGATAGCTATCGTTATCAAAAGAATGGTAAAGACGTCAATCTGCCCCCTTTCCACATGCGCAAGCAGCGGAAAATACCAAAGCGCCAGACTGAAAGCCAGAAGAATCCTCCTATAGCTGATTGCAGGGAAGAATCCTTCAGCGACAATAAATGTTGCCATGACAGCCGCCAGTTCCAACCCTCCCCAAATCCACTTTGCCACATGATATGGAAGAGCCGCAAGCGGTTGGAAAAAACTTGCGACAAGTGGCGGGTAGAGGAATCTACTATACTTGTACCGGTTGACACCGTCCCAAATTGGCGGTTGATTGTGGACAAAATTCTTATAAGGTGACAGCCCATGATTTAGGGATTCCCCCGCAGTATAGTATGCGGAGAAATCCATTTGCAAACTTTCGTTCGAAAAAGTAATCAAATAGTTCGCAAACCTAAATATCGACACCAACAATAGTAAAAGCAGCAAAAGATCGAAGACAATTTCCAAAATTTTCGGTTTACCAACAGAAATACTGGATTTCATGAATAATCCTCTTGCAAAAAGATTCTAGACATTCGTCCACCTTCCCACTCCGCCTTATTTCAGGTCATCATAACAGATGATATCAAGGGGCATAAAAAGGATTGAAAGGACTCTCTCAAAGGAATTTATACGCCCGCTTTCAGACTTGCGCAAGAACGCCCGTCAATCCAATATATGGACCTAATGTCTTAATTCTTCACCAGTGGTAAACGCACAAAGAATGTACTGCCAGGGTAATTTACTTCGTCATGTCCGCCACTTTCCACCCAGATATTTCCCTGTAAAGCTTTCACAATACCGGAAGCGATGGCCAGCCCCAGCCCGGCGCCTCCGCCCTTGTAATTGGTACGGCTGGAGGAATGCAGTTCCACCGTCCCCAATTGGAATAATTTTTCAAAGATGATCTTGTGATGCTCGGCATCGATGCCAATGCCCGTATCCTTCACACGCACCTCGGCACACCTGCCCAAGCGCGCGTCCTCCACCACCTGCCCAGATACATGGATCGAACCGCCGTCAGGCGTGAATTTGATGGCGTTGACAATCACATGCCTCATCTCTCCATTCAATTTCAGTATCAGCCAGCCTGTCATCGATAACGGCCTGCATGATATCCACGAGGTCGGTTTTGAGCAGGGGCATGATAACTTGTGTTTCGGGGTCGCCGAATCGGGCGTTAAACTCCAGTACCTTCGGGCCGTCTTTTGTCATCATCAGCCCGGCATAGAGGACGCCTTTGTAAGGATACCCCTCCTGAGCCATCGCTTTGATGGTAGGCTTCATTACAGTTTCCATTACCAAATCCCGGAGTTCGGTGGTGAAGAATTCCGATGGACTGTAACAGCCCATGCCTCCGGTGTTGAGACCTTTATCTCCATCGAGGGCACGTTTATAGTCGCACGCTGGAACCATTGGAACGATGGTTTTGCCGTCGGTGAAGGCCAGCAGGCTGGCTTCCCTTCCCACCAGACATTCCTCTACAAGAACTTTCTTCCCGGCGTTTCCGAAGGCCTTCTTGTTCATGATGTTATCCAGTGCGGCGATGGCTTCGTTGTGTGAAGCGGCGATAATAACGCCTTTGCCGGCAGCCAGTCCGTCAGCCTTTATGACGATGGGAACCGGCTGTTTCTTTGCATAATCTTTGGCTTTCTCGAATGAAGTGAAGGTAGCGCTTTTGGCGCAGGGGATGCCATATTTGAACATCAGCTCCTTGGCAAAAACCTTGCTGCCCTCGATTTGAGCGGCGCCTTTTTGCGGCCCGAATGCGGCGATTCCGGCCTGTTTTAGAGCATCGATCAGTCCTTCGGTCAGTGGAGCTTCAGGGCCGACCACAACCAGATCGATTTCGTTTTCCTGTGCCGCTCGGGTAAGGGCTGGAATATCGCCAGACGAAACCGGAAGGTTTTGAGCTATGGCTGCTGTGCCGGCATTGCCCGGTGCGACAAAGAGCCTTTCCAGTCCGGGGCTTTGTGATAACTTCCAGGCCAGGGTATGTTCCCTGGCCCCGTTCCCGATCACCATGATTTTCATGGCAAGCTCCTGGCGGAAATATTATCAAAAGGGGATATTTACCAACCCGTATCCCCTCCCATATCCATCATATCCATAGCTTCATTTGCTTCAGAGGGCAACTTGATGGAAACTGACTTATTGTAGTCTTTGAAGTTCATGGTCATAGATATATTCATATCCATTGAGCCTTCTTCTCCCGGAACGCCCATATCTTCCGCTGTTATCACCATCTCCATTTCAATTTCGGCTTTCATGGGGAAGAAGGTGTCTTTGGCATACCACTGGGTTACTGAGAAATCCTTGATCATATCTGCTAATTCGGACGCATCCATGCCTTCCGGCAGGGGATCAACTCCCAAACCTTCGCCCATTCCCGGCTGACTCATAAGTGAGTTAAACAGTTCGAGCATGTCGGGGGTCATTTTGACCTTATAGCAACTGGCACCGTTAACATTGCCCCCGTCGGAGATTTCCAGTTCGGCGGATTCCAGAAGTTCGGTTTGCTGGCTAACCATATCCTGTGATTCCCATGTTCCGAGAGGCATTTCCATCTTCATCCACTGCTCAGGCATTCCCATCATTTCACCCGTTTTCATATACATCACATTGTCCACAATGTATGTTGCCATTTCTGCATCCACATCCATATCGCCCATCGTACCCATATCCATCTTCATGCTCACATCCATATCCATTTGCATTTCCTGATTGACGCTGTCCACCATTCCGTCCCCATCAATCGTCATATCCATGCTGAAATTTTCGCCCATGCTTTCACCGCTCATTTCCATAGCCATGTTCATATCAAACTTGTAGGTTTCAGCATCATCACTTGCGGCTATGGCTTTTTCGATCATTTCAGTATCGCTAATCTTGCCGCTCCCTCCGTTACCGTTGCCATCGCCGCCGTCGCCACAGCCAAAAAGCCCGATAGACAACATCAGCACCAGCACTAGGGATAATCCTGCTAAAATTATGTTCCTGATCATTTTATCCTCCCTTTATTTTATTCCCATTCAATAGTAGCGGGCGGCTTTGACGAGATGTCATAGACCACCCGGTTGACCCCTTCAACTTCGTTGACTATCCGGTTGGATATGGTTGCCAGAACTTCGTAAGGAAGCCGTGCCCAGTCGGCTGTCATGGCATCTTCCGAGGTTACTGCCCTGATGGCGACCACGTAGTTGTAAGTTCGATAATCCCCCATCACCCCTACACTCTTCAGAGGAGTTAGCACCGCAAAGCTCTGCCATAATTGCCGGTAAAGGTTAGCCCGCTTGATTTCCTGCATCACGATCCAGTCAGCAGCACGCAACATTTCCAGCCGTTCCCGGGTAATCTCCCCTATGATGCGGATTGCCAGTCCCGGGCCGGGGAAGGGCTGACGCCAGACCATTTCATCAGGAAGGCCCAGAGCAGTTCCAACTTCTCTTACCTCATCTTTGAAGAGATATCGCAGCGGCTCGATGAGTTTGAGTCTCATCACCTCAGGCAGGCCGCCGACGTTGTGATGGGTTTTGATGGTGGAAGATGTCCGGCTTACGGTTGCCGTACTTTCAATTACATCAGGATAGAGCGTTCCCTGAGCCAGAAAATCCACTTTGCCAATCTTATTAGCTTCTTCCTCAAAGACTTTTATGAACTCATTTCCAATAATATGGCGTTTCTTTTCAGGGTCGGTAACACCAGCCAGACTTTCCAGAAATCTTTCCGTGGCATCAACGTAAATCCCGTTCAGTTTCAGGTTTTTCTTAAATGTGCGAATGGTGCGCTCGATCTCCTCCCGGCGCATCAATCCGTTATTGACGTAGATCGCGGTCAATTGATCCCCGATCGCTTTGTGCAATAAAGTGGCCACAACTGTGGAATCCACCCCTCCGGAAAGGGCGCAAATTACCTTGCGCTTGCCTACTTTCTTTCTTATCCCCTCAATCTGCTGTTTAACAAAGTTCTTTGGTGTCCACTCGCCCTTAAAACTGCAGATTTTAAAGAGAAAGTTGGCCAGGATTTCCTTACCCTTAGGAGTATGCACCACCTCGGGATGAAATTGTATACCAATAATGTTTTGTCCGTTGGCGATGGCAGCTATGGGAGCGTTCTCGGTGTAGGCAATGCTGGTAAATCCGGGCGGCATCTCCATAATACGGTCACCGTGGCTCATCCAAACCGGTATTGCATCTTCTAAATTAGCGAAGAGGGGGATATTAGACTCGTTTTTGTAGAGCATTGACAGGCCATATTCACGCTTCTCTGCCGGGGCTACCTGCCCGCCGAGCTGGTGAACCAATACCTGCATTCCGTAACATATTCCCAGCACGGGAAGTCCGCTCTCATAAACGAAGGCGGGTGCAAGAGGGGCATCTGGTTCATACACGCTGGCAGGGCTTCCCGAGAGGATAAAACATTTGGGATTGAGGCTCTGAACCTTTTCCCACGCGATATCATGCGGCACAACTTCAGAGTAAACGCCACACTCGCGCACACGGCGAGCAATAAGCCAGCTATACTGTGACCCAATGATGTGGACCAATGAAGAAGTCTACGACATCGTCAAGGGGCATCAGGACAGGCTGGTAGGCATAGCTGGTTATGATCCGTTCAATATTGCCAAAAGCCTGGAAGAGCTGGATATTGCGGTGAAAGAATGGGGTTTTAAAGGCGTCTACGGGCACTTCATGACCTTCGGGCTGGCCCCGAACGACAGGCGGATGTACCCTCTATATGCCAAGGCCGGAGAGCTGGGAGTTCCTGTTGCCATGCAGCTTGGTCATGGCATGGAGTTGTATCCTAACGAGCCGGGAAGGCCTATTTATCTGGACCAGGTGGCCCTGGATTTCCCTGAGACCAACTTAATCGGTTCGCACACCGGATGGCCGTGGACTGAGGAGATGGAAGCTATGGCCTGGAAGCATCCCAACGTTTATGTGGATATCGCCGGGCACAATCCGCAATACCTTGCCCCCAACATTGTGAATTTCCTTAACACTCGAGGCCGGGACAAGACCCTGTTCGGCTCCAACGGATGGCCCTGGAAAATGCTCTTCGGGCAGCTTGATAATATGAATCTGAAGGACAAAACAAAACAGCTTTTATTAAGAGACAACGCCGTCAAGCTATATAAACTCGATAAATAGATTCCTTCCGAATTGCGCAACGTAAATGCAATTATCCATGTTGTCCGAAAACAGGTGCAGTCTGTCTAGGCGGATTCCTGCCGGGGGTCTGGGGGTGCCCCCCCAGTTTCAAATCCCCATCTTTCCCCCTTTGTGAAAGGGGGACGAAAAGGGAGTTCGGCAATACTAGGGGGCTGAAAAAGAGTTTTCAGACAACCTGGGATTAGTGTTAGAAATGTGGCATTCGTATGTAGGGGCAATTCACCAATTGCCCCTACAATGATTTTGAGGAGGTCAAAAATGGCAAAAGCGCTCGATGGAATCAAGGTACTTGATTTTTCCAGCTATTTCGCAGGCCCTTATTGCGGAATGCTGTTAGCCATGAACGGTGCCGATGTGACTCGCGTGGAGAAAGTCGGCGGTTCGGAGGATCGGAAGTTCGGGCCGTTTGCTCCCAACGGGGACGCCATTTTTTCTTCGATCATTTTGACTGCTCAAAAGAAATGCATTACCCTCAATACCCGAACCGATAAAGGCAGGAAGATACTGGGAAAACTGGTCAAAGATGCCGATGTAGTCCTTCATAACTTCATTCCCGACACACCTGAGGAACGGGTGCTGGCTTATGACGAGTTATGCAAAATCAATCCGAAGATCATAGTTACTCATATCACAGGTTTTGGGCATAAAGGCCCTTATGTCAAACGTAATTGCTTCGACTCCATTGCTCAGGCAATCTGCGGGCCCATGAGCTTCACCGGATTCCCCGGCAATCCTCCCACACGATATGGCACTGCCCCGATGGATTTTTCCACTGCTATCTCCGCTGCACTGGGTACCATGATGGCCCTGTTCCACCGCGAAAGGACCGGTGAGGGGCAGTTTGTCGATGTCTCCATGTTCAACGTTGGCGCAGCTATGGGCGGGGCGCTATTTGCCGCCGAATATAAATTGACCGGACTGGTACGAAAGCAGCACGGCAATGCCAGTTTCTTCAACTTCACCGATTGTTTTCAGTCCAGAGACGGTGACTGGATGATGATCAGCGCTATCGGCGATTTTATCTGGAAGCGATTTTGCCAGACTATCGAACGAGAGGATTTGCTTGAAGACCCGAGGTTTGTCGATGACATTACCCGCTATGAAAATCGTGAGCCTCTTTTTGAGATCGTGAGCAAATGGGCAAAAGAGCGAACCTATCAGGAGATTACCGAGGTACTGGAAAAGGCGCGCATCCCTCATGGCCGGGTGAATAACATTGCCGAATTCTACGATGACCCGCATGCCCGGGCTCAGGAAATGATAGTTAATATAGATTATCCTGAGCTTGGCACTGTCCCGCTGCCCGGTGTTCCGATCAAACTTGCCGGAACGCCCGGTTCACTGGATAAAGCCGCGCCACCCTACGGGGCTAACAATGCCGAAATCTATGGCAAGCTTTTGGGGGCGGGAGAGGCGGAGATTCAGCAATTAGCCGATGAAGGTGTTATCTAAACGGGGGTGTACGATCGAATCAGTTGAAGCATACAGGCAATCCGAGATTTATCGACGCAGGTGGTGGACGCTGGTGGTACTGGCGTTAAGCCTGATGATCGTTGCCATTGATAATACCATTGTTAATGTGGCTCTCCCCACCCTTCAGGTTGAACTGAATACGACCAGCTCTGAACTCCAGTGGATCGTGGATGCCTATATTCTGGTGTTTGCCGCCATGCTGCTGACCATGGGTTCACTCGGAGATCGCTGGGGAAGAGCCCTCATGTTACGGGTAGGTATCCTCGTTTTCGGCGCAGCCAGCTTGGGCGCCACGTTCGCCGATTCTCCAATTCAGTTGATTATTACCCGGGCAGTGATGGGGCTGGGTGCCTCAACGATTATGCCGGCAACGCTGGCGATCATCACCAATGTTTTCCCAAGGGAAGAACGCGGTAAAGCGCTGGGGGTATGGGGTGGTGTGGTAGGTGCCGGCGTGGCGCTGGGGCCTATACTGGGGGGCGTGCTGATCGAATACGTCAACTGGGCTGCCATTTTCTTTATCAATGTGCCGATCGTTATTATTGCTCTCATTGGCGGGTATTTTTTCGTGCCGGACAGCCGCGATCCCAAACCTAGAAAACCGGATATTCCGGGTACATTGATTTCAGGCGTGGCGCTGGCGCTGATGGTCTTTGGACTCATCAAGGGGGGTGAGTGGGGTTGGGGGGAAATCTCCGTCATTGGTACGCTGGCGGCGGCGGTGTTACTTTTTATAATATTTGGATTCTGGGAGCGCCATACAACCCATCCCATGCTGGATATGTGGCTATTCCGTAACCGGCGGTTTTCAGCGGGCATAGGATCGGTGACATTACTCATGCTTGGTCAGATGGGGTTAATTTTTGGTTTGACGCAATACATGCAGTTCGTTTTGGGGTATTCCGCACTGGGCACCGGCATCCGTTTCCTTCCCTTTGCAGCGGGCGTGGCCATCGGTGCCAATGTGAGCCCCTGGCTGGCCAGGCGCATCGGGACCAACCGTGTTCTGGCCGCAGCTTTTGGGGGCGTTGCCCTGATTATCGGTGGGGCTTCTTTCTGGGAAGCGGATACCTCATTTTGGGTACTGGGCCCCATGTTCTTTGCCTTTTCTTATTGCATGGGCCATGTGATGCCGATTTGCTCTGATGCTATTCTGGGGGCCGTGCCGGAAGCACGTGCCGGGGTGGGATCCGCTACCAATAGCGCTTCCGTGCAAGTCGGCGCGGCGATCGGTGTTGCGGCGCTCGGATCGGCCCTAAGCACGGTTTATTCTTCGCATATCAAACCTGCCATCCAATCGATCCCGGAACTTCCTGCTGAGGCAGCCGATGCCGCCAGTGATTCGATAGGCGCCGCCCTAGCGGCTCGTAATTTACACCTGTAATAGTTGCTAAATCATCTCCTTTTAACCTTTCGACCACTTCACAATCATCAAGTCCTGCCTGTTTCAAGAGGGCTGAAGCTAGTATTATATACTCATCGTCTTCCTTCACGACGACATACTCGGCCTCAGGCGCTACTGCCAAAGCCGTATTGCCCGGCAGGGTCCAAGGAGTGGTGGTCCAAGCAAGCAAATAAGTTGGTTTGTCGCGTGAGAGTTTATAGAGTTGCTTTTGTTTATTAGGTTTATCATAATCGTAATCTGATATCGGCGAGGGAACAACCTTGAATTTGATATAGACCGAAGGGTCCGGAGTGTCATCTTTATAGCCCAGAGCAACTTCGTGCGAACTGAGGGAAGTGCCACAGCGGGGGCAATGGGGCGTTACTCTGTACCCCTGATAAACCAGCCCTTTCTCCCACAATTCCCTGATAACCCACCAGCAGGATTCGACGAAGGTGTTGTTATAGGTGATGTAGGGGTGATCGAGGTCAACCCAGAACCCGATACGTTCTGTCAGCCGGTTCCATTCCCCGATATTGGCGGTTACGCTTTCTCTGCACCTGGCGTTGAACTTCCCGATTCCATATTCTTCGATTTGGGTTTTTGAAGTAAAGCCAAGCTCATTTTCGATCCCCAGCTCTACGGGCAACCCGTGGGTATCCCATCCGGCAATGCGGGGTGTGTAGTAACCCCGCATAGATTTGTATCTGGGGAAAACATCTTTAAATACCCGGGAAAGTACATGGTGAATGCCGGGTCTTGAATTAACCGTCGGCGGCCCCTCGTAAAGAGTGTACCGAGGGCCATCACGGCGTTGTTCAACGCTCTTTTCAAAGATGTGCTCTTCTTTCCAGAACCGTAAAATTTTCTCTTCAAGCTGACTGAAACCTGGTTTGCTTTCAACTGGATGGAACATTTGAGAAAACCCGAATTTTTATTTTTTGAGCGAAACAACCACCTTGCGCCGTTCGCCATAGCCTACGCTTCCGGTAATAACTCCCTCTTCTTCCCTGAGGGTAAGGTGTACGATTCTGCGTTCCCAGGCCCCCATTGGTTCCATGGTGATGGATTGCTGCTTGGTTTTAACCAGATCAGCCACCTTCATGGCCATGTTCTGCAGTTCTTCGCGCCGCCTTTTCCGGTAATCGGCTACATCCACGAGAACCTTAACGCCGCTCTTGAGTCGACGGCTGGCAAGAAAATTCACCATATACTGCAGAGCAGAAAGTGCCTGTCCCCGCCGACCGATTAGAACCCCGGGATTGGAGGTGTTTATGCTGAAATTGATCGGTGTCTTTTCATCTTCGGATGGTGTCATCTCAACGCTTCCCTCAACTTCCATGAGAGACAGCAAATTTTCCAGCACTTCCCGTGCAGTGCTGGCAGCTAAATCCGTTTCAACCGGTGGTGAAACCTCTGTACCGGGAGCTTCCAGAGATGCAAGAGGAGTAACCTTTATTATCGCATCTTCGCCCCCCAGTCCCAGAATGCTCCGTCTAGCCTCTTGTAATACTTCTATTTCGACCTCTTCGGCCTTAGCAAGTCCCAGACGCTCAAGCGCCGTCTTAAGGGCCTCAGCTACGGTTTTCCCTCTTACTTCTATAGCATTAGTGTTTTCCATATTTATTTTCCACCTTTACTTTTTTTCTTGGTGATGCTGCTTTTATGAGCCCCGGAATCAGCTTCTTTTTCAGGTTTGTTTTCAGGAGAAGTCTTTATTTGGGGATCTTCTTTGGCAATCCCCGTTTTTTGATTTCCGCAGAGAGCACTGCCGGCTGTTGCCGCTGCCGGGGACGAGCGAGGTATAAATCGCCGGAATATGTCTTCCACACCTCCCCAATTGCCGGCGATGAAACGCTGTACGACCATTCGGAAGACTGTCATAACTACTATGTAAAGCGCCAGCCCGCTGGGAAAACTCAAGAAAATGAACCCGAGAAAAAGAGGCATCATCCACTGCATCATTTGCTGCATCTGCTGCTGTTTGGGATCGGGCGAAGGGTTAGTGGACATTTTTTGTGAGATCCACATGCTGATCATGATAAGTATGACCATGAAGAAATTAGGCTGGCTTAAGTCCAGACCAAGGAAGATGCTTTCCGGCGGTACCCCTTCCTGCACAAAACCCCAGTTGTAGATGTGTTTTGATAACCCGATCAAGTGATTAGGCGTTGTCGGCAGGGTTTGAATTATCCCCTGATAAAGCGCAATTATAATCGGCATCTGAATTATCAATGGCATGGCGCAGCCGATAGGATTGATTCTCTCTTCTTTGTAGAGTTTCATTATCTCCTGCTGCTGCTTTTGCTTGTCCTTGCTGTACTTCTTTTGTATCTCCTGCATTTTGGGCTGCAGCGTCTGCATCTTTTTCATGGAGCGGGTTTGCTGGATGGTGAGGGGTAGAATGATCAGGTTAACGATAATGGTTATACCGATGATAGCCAGCCCAAGGCTGTTATCGAACAGATGGGAAAGCATCATCAGCACATTGATGAAAGGGTCGATAAGGATTGCATCAAAAAGTTCGCCCAAAGTTTTCCCCGTTAATCCTGATTGAGTTCAACCGGCTGGGGCCATATTTCCACGCCCTTCTCGCCGTTTACAGCATGCACTTTGCTGTCTTTATCAAGGAAATAAACCGTGGTTCCGGATACATACGGATCTGCCATGATGTCATCATCAAAAGCTATCGGACGCCATGCCTGCATTCCGTCTTCCAGATTGAGCCCGTAAACATGGTCATCCTGTGAACCGATCAACAAAACATCACCGACGATGGCTGGCCTGGCTCTGATCCTGTCCCCACTTTCGGTTGAATACGGATTCCCCCATTGCGTTTTCATCTCCCCGGAACTGGCATCGAGGGCATAAACGCTCCCTCCGAAAGAGCCGAAAAAGATCGTTCCTTCATGGAAAAGGGCTTGAGTCCAGACCCAGTTGTCTGTTTCAAATTCCCATCGGGTGCGACCCTCTTCGGTAATATCAAGCGCGTAGAATTGATTATTCAGGGTACCTATGTAAAGGGTATCATCGACGATTAGCGGCGTGGAAGCGATGGCCCCGGAAAATCCCTTTTCCCATTTGTTCTCTCCGGTTTCCAAGTCCACCGCATAAACTTTGTGACCGAGGGTTCCAAAATAAATTATGCTATCTGAGATCACGGGTGTGCACCAGATTTTGCCGCTGGCATCGAAGGGTTTATCCCATAATGGCACACCTTTTTGAGCATCAAGTTTGTAGATTTTGTCTCCGGAAGCGATTATCAGTGCATTCCCGGCAATGGCAGGGCTACCAACGATCTGGTGATTGGTGATGTAGTCCCATTTCTTTGCGCCGGTTGTGGTATCCAGTGCGTAAACTTCACCAATATAAGTGCTGGCATAGAGCAAACTGCCGGAAACAACTGGTGCGGCAAAGGAGGTCAACTGGGGTGCGGAGGAAGCTGAATTAATCCCGGCATCAATGCAAACCGAATCGGGCTGCAAATGGAAATCTGCGTTTTCAGGGTCGACGAATACCGGGGTTCCGCTGATGTTGCCGGGCCCGATCCATCCCCCCCACACATCGGAGTAGGTTACGTATGGAGAGGCAACACTATTATATATTTCATGTCCGGAGCTGCTGGAGTTATCTCCCCAGAGTATACAATTGGTAATTACAGGCAGGGAGTAATTGAAGTTGGCTATCCCCCCACCACAGTATGCGGAATTACCGTATATAGTGCAATTGGTGAGTACGGGGGAGGACTGGTTGCCGTTAAATATTGCTCCCCCATATTGCGCATCATTTCTGTAGAATATGCAGTTGGTAATTGCAGGTGATGATTTCTCATTATACATCCCACCACCATCAGCAAAAGCATGGTTATCCTGGAAAATACAATTAATTATGGCAGGAGAGCCGCTTGAGTTGTATATGCCCCCACCATAAGCATGAGACCCAACACCGTTGGCATTGCCGCCGGTGATGGTGAATCCATCTAGAACAGCGGTGTTATCGAGGCTGGTGCCAGCAGGATGATAGAAAACATGATAGCAATTATCGGTTATGGTACCTTGATCGCCAATATCACCGCTCAGGATGGTTTTGTTATCATAGCAATTTCGCTGGTTAAGTGAAACCTCGGTTCCATTAAATCCCCCGTAGATTTTGACCCCTTTTTTCATCCGGAAGGAATCAGTGCGTGTTCCCGGACTCCCGGGATGCACTGGATTGTAAGTTCCGCAGGCTACCCAAATCTCATCCCCAGAGGTTGCCTGATCCAAAGCCACTTGAAGGTTACCGCAGGCATTTGCCCATGACGAACCATCACCGCTTGAGCCATGCCTGACATAAATGGGATTCGCCTCGGCTCCGGTGAGCGGCGCAATAATTACCGCTATGGCTATCCCCAATATCACGAGTAGAGCCAACATAAGAACGGTCATTCTATTCATAATGTCTATTAAACCACTTTTATTTGATGCTTAATGAAACTGTAGATATCCACAATTCCCTTTAAGTTACTACTCGTTGAAGACAAGCACCTTATCAAAAAAGGGCAAACCACCCCTCTTGGGCGGTTGCCCTTTCTTTAAATTACCTGTTTGACTGATGCAGAGTTGTCTTTAGCCCTTACCGATGCGGAAAACCTTGGTGCCGCAAACGGGGCAAACACCCTTGGTGGCCGGTCTCTTGTTCTTCAGAGTCACTTTCTGCGGGTTCTTGATCTCCACTTTCTTCCGGCACTTCATGCAATATGCGGTCATAACTGCACCCCCTTTGACACGAAGGTTACACGATTGGAGCCAGAATGTCAAGAGGGAACAATCGGAAATTTTGCTTTCTTAATAAAAATCTATAGAAAAACCGAAGGGAAATCGGGTAATCTCACTTTCCTTCTCCACTGGTAAATCTGCCGTCGTCCTTAGCCGTTGCCAGTTTATGTATGTTGCGTTCAAGCCAGCCATTCCTCTCTGCATCCCTTGCATCGAATTGGGGCACGTAAGGCTTGATATCCAGAAGCGGCGTCCCATCCACAATATCAATACCCTGAATATGAAGTGTTCTCCCTTCAACCCTGTTAAGCCGCACAGTTGAAATGCCTATTGAATTCGGCCTGCTTGGGCCTCGCATGGCAAAGACCCCGTGCGATTCATCGTCCATATAGGGTTTCACTTCCAGTGGTGATTCAGCGGATAAGTGAAAGTGATATATCAGGATAATATGAGAAAAACCCTCGATATCCTTCAATCCCTCAGCATATGCAGGAAAGATTTCAACTGTTCCCTCAATCTCCTCGCCGCCGGGTGGCTGTATAGGAGTGCCCTTCGTTTCTTTAAAGGGAGAGCGAATGATCCCTATCGATGTATATTCTATTTTCTGAGGTTGCCACATTCATCGGTTACCAGCATTTATTATAACTTACTCAACAGTTGCGCTAGCCTTTCGGTTGAATTTCCCATTTCATCGGATGCCTGCAATAAACTATTGTAAGAAGGATCATTTTTCATTTCCTCGGCTTTGGCCGTCCACTTCTTGAAACGCTCGCTGTCCTGCCTGTTATGATCCACCCAGGACGACAGAATATTTTTAAGTTTGCTTTTCTCGTCAGTGGGATACTTGCCGATGATCTCATCAACCTTTGCCCTTATCTGCCCTTCGGGAACCGCTCCCAGTATTTCATCTACCTTCTCGCCCTCAGCGAAGAACATCTGCATCGGTATGCTCATTATCTGGTATCTTGCTGCAGTCTGCTGATTCTCATCCACATTGATCTTGCAGAATTTGAAATCATCGTACTCCGCAGCCAGCTTGTCATATATTGGCGATACCATCCGGCATGGCCCGCACCAGGGTGCCCAGAAATCAACCTCCGTGGGCACTTCCGATCTCAGCACCTCCTCCTCAAATGTCTGGTCGGTGACTTCCACTACTTTTGCCATAAATCCTCCTTTTTGATGATTAAGCATTCAATTATTATTTTACAATGCGCAAATTTTTCTATAGCATATTCCCTGTGATGGCTTCTTTTACTGCTTTCGATCCGGCTATCGAGTTTTTCTCTGGCCATGCGAGAAAAAGACATCTGCCTGAGACTTCTGTGGAGCGACCACTCCAGATTGAATACACTTAAGGGCCCTTACCTGATACAGTTTCGCTAAGAACTGAACCGAGTATAACACCCATCCGAATCTCCAAACAATATCCGTAAAAATCTCAATATTGGCAATTGGTGGCAATTCCCGGTGCACATGGCATTTGTCTGACTGGCCCAAGCTTCTGCGGGGCACTTATTTGCCTTGACACCCCATAAGCCCATGTGATAAATTCAAAAGGGGATTTCCTCGCACTTTGGTTCATTTTAGGGCCAAAGTGTTTTAAAGTGGTCATTTAGACAAAAGGGAGGGTTGCATTATGAACATGATAGTCTGTGTCAAGCAGGTGCTTGATCCCGAAACGCCAGCGGCATCCTTCAAGATCGATCCTGAGGCCAAGAAGGCTGTGGCATCTAAAGATGTGGAAATGGTTATCAATCCTTTCTGTGAAAATGCTGTGGAAGCTGCTCTGAAGGTTAAGGATGCCAGCGGAGGCAAAGTTAGAATACTCTCCATGGGTGGTGCTTCGGCAAAGGAAGTCATCAAGCACAGTCTGGCTATGGGCGGAGATGAAGGCTATCAATTGACTGACCCTGCTTTCATCGATTCCGATTCCTACGCTACTGCTGCCACCCTTGCTGAGGCCATCAAGAAGATAGGCGAGTACGACATGATTTTCTGTGGCAGGCAGGAAGGTGACTGGGATGCCGGTCAGGTCGGTTGCGGGATTGCGGAGATATTGGGCATTCCAAGTGTGACCGCTGTCCAGAAGGTGGAAGCAATCGACGGGAAAGCCAGAGTCATTTGCTCACCGGTTATCAAATAGATTCCCTTGCGCAATAGAGCCAACTCATCTAAGATATACCTTGATGATTAGGCATCCCGATTATTCCATTCTCGATGATCCGCGGCTGCTTCAGTTCGTCTTTTTCCCGCGCCCGGACTGGACTCGACCGCCTGCCGGGGCCAGCGATCACCACATCCCGGTGGAGAAGGGTGTTTCCGTTTTTTGCCGATTCTATCCGGTTAGCCAGACTGCCCGGACGATCCTTTATTTCCACGGCAACGGCGAGGTGGCTTGTGACTACGACGGAATCGCGCCTTTCTACAATGAAATCGGGGTTAACCTGTTCGTAGCGGATTATCGCGGATACGGGCCCAGCGGAGGCGAGCCCTCTTTCGCCGGCATCGCCGCCGATGCCCATCACATTTTCCGGTACTTCGAAACCATGCTTCATTCCGGTGGATACGCCGCCCCCGTTTATGTAATGGGCCGCTCGCTGGGGAGCCAATCGGCGATGGAACTGGCCGCAAGCTACCCTGACCGGATCAGAGGATTGATTCTGGAAAGCGGCTTCCTGCAAAGCGCTCGTCTATTGCGGAACCTGGGATTGTCTGTATCAATACCCAGCCTCGATGAGTTTGAGCGATCCAGCCTGAATTTCATCAGGGGCATTACCATGCCCGTTCTCATAATTCACGGTGAACTCGATGTGCTTGTTCCTCACATTGAGGCCGAGACCATTTTCGATCATATTGGCTCAAGGGAGAAAAAGCTGGTAACTATCGATCGGGCCGGGCACAACGATATACTCATTCTGGGAATGGAACGCTATTTTGCTGTGATCAGAGAGTTTATTTTTCTGGGAGGTTGACATAACATGGGCAATGGGATTGAGCAGAGGATCAAAGAATCGCTTGTCAATAAGAAACTACCGTGCGCCAATGCTTTGAGGATTGCGGATGAACTCGACGTACCGCCCAAGCTGGTAAAGGAAACCGCTGATGAAATGGGGATTAAAATATCGAGCTGCCAGCTTGGCTGTTTCCCTTGAGTTTATTATTAATGTGGCAATAAATAAGAGACAAATTTGCCAAATAATGTAATCCCCGTCCCTTATCGGGTACGGGATAAAATCTGGCGGGAATCCATAATGGAGCGGGGGTGACCCACCCCTTAGTAAGGCTGTCCAAAAAGAGGTGCAGGGTGCTTCCTGCCGGGGGCTTTGGGGGTGTCCCCCAATACAAACTCAGGCTGTCCGAAAACCTCAAAAAAGGTGTCATTCTGAGGAATTTATGACGAAGAATCTCCGAGGATCAGCTTCAAAAGAGATTCTTCACTGTGTTCATAAATGACATACCTGGGAGTTTTTAGACAACCTCTTGGGGGGGTTGAAAAAGAGTTTTCAGACAGCCTGATCGGATTCCGGGTCGGAGGCCGGAATGACATATCATATTAAATCTGCCGGAAGACCCAAGGAAAGGGGGGCACATGTTCAAGCGAACCCATGTTTTCCGGGTAAAGCCTGATGAGGAACTGGCCGGGGCGATAGCCAGCTATTGCCGGCAGCACAAAATCAGCTCCGGCGTCATTATCGGGCTGATAGGCTCTCTGCGGAGTGCCAGACTGAGTTATCTCAAGGGGTTGCCGGGCAAATATGAAACTGAGTCGTATCAGGGCCCGATGGAGATCGTATGCGCTCAGGGGTCGGTGGCACTTAAGGGTGATGACCTTATCGTGCATATCCACATGCAGCTTGGGACTCAAAAGGGTTGTTTTGGAGGGCACCTGGCGGAGGCGATCGTTTTCTCCACTGCCGAAGTGGTTATCGGAGAGCTTGATTTCCAGCTTCAGCGCTATGCGGACGACTACACCGGTCTG
Source organism: Dehalococcoidia bacterium (assembly GCA_041300025.1). Lineage (GTDB taxonomy): Bacteria > Chloroflexota > Dehalococcoidia > SZUA-161 > SpSt-899 > JBGLNL01. The sequence continues at coordinate 1,546,151 of JBGLNL010000001.1, forward strand.
AATGAACTGATTTCTTAAGTTGCGGTACAATGCAATCTGTAGTAGAGCAGAGATTTTTAGAATGGACCGCTGGCAGAACCCCGATTGAGGCCAGAATCAGTATCTATGAGCAAATCCGCGATATCCCTTATGCCATTATCCCGGAACTCAACTCCCCCGCCAATTATTCCCGAATACTTAATCTGGGGAAAGGCTCCTGCACTCCCAAGCACCTGCTGCTGGCCGACATGTTCGAAAGGCTGGGAATCATGGTGCTGCTGGCCGTTTACCCTTTCCGATGGACGGATGTTGAGATTGATTTCCCTGCGGAGATAAAGGCGTTTATCGATAGGCTTCCCGATGATTATCACATGGCCTGCAAAGCTGAGATAGATGGAAGATTAGTGCTCGTCGATGCCACAGTCGATGCGCCTCTTGAGAGACTGGGTCTGCCGGTCACCAGAAACTGGGATGGTTTTAGCGATACCTTTCGGGCTGTTGAACCCGCAGGAGAGGAGCAGCTTTTTCATCCTTCGGAAGCGAGATTCATCAACAGCGTGATGATGGATGAAGCCCACCTTGAATTCTTTCAAAAACTCAATGCATGGCTGGATGAAGTTAGGGGCATCTGATTACTGCTCGGCCTCTTCCAGTTCCTCGCTCTTGTCTTCGGTAAGGTCTATATCGTAAAAGTCGCTGTTTTCCCCCGGCAGGATCATAAAGAACCCTGAGGTATAGTCGATGTATGCGGTGGCCTCTCGCACGTCGATCTCAAGAACGTGTCCCCCGGCGCTTTTATCATCGGTGAGGAAGTGAAGGTGATAGCCGGGCACGCCAACCCCTTCCATATAGGGAGGAGAGCGGAAACCGGCTATGGTGCCCTTGATATCGCTGAATTCAAATGTTGGCTGGCTGGCGGTAACTTCGACCAGCGGAGGATAGGGTTTGGTCTGTCCGGGGACACTCCGGGTCTTGATATAATCAAAGGTTCCCTCGATTTTGATGGCATAGAAAATGTTTTGGGTGGGTATTGAATTGTCAATGTAATTATCCAGGTTATCGTAGGTTATTTCATCATCCAGTTCGATGGTTTTATCCACATCGAAAAACACCATCTGAGCAAACGGGGTGGACATCGAATCGCTGACTTCATAGGCCAGACCATCAGCTTTGATCTGGTAGAAGTCCCCGCCGAAAGCTATCATTTCACCATCGAGGCCCTCGAACGTTCCCAGCCCGAAATCGCCGTATCCTTTTAAATCGCCATACGAGATTACCCCATCGTAGATTCCGTTGAGCAGGGCATCGATTGTTGAAATTTGAGTAAGAGTTTCCGCATATTCGTTCATGGTTTCCGGGGTGAGCTTTTCCGGAGTGGCATCGTTCGAGCATCCGGTTACAGTTGTTAACAGCAGGAATAGGACAGCCGCTGTTAGCAGGCGTGATTTCTTCATGAAGTCTTTACTCCCTTTAACCCTTGATAACCCCTATGGGCCGGGCTTTCAAAACCTTACGCGATATTCCCGCACCATCGGTTACTTCAACGACGTCTGAAACATCTTTGTAAGCCTGTGATGCTTCTTCAACCAGCGCCCCATAAGAGATGTAATCGAATCCTTCAAAATTGATACTATAGTTGATGAGCAGGCGGCAGGAGGAGTCAACCGGAATCTCCCTTCCCAGTAAATGGAGTTTTTTATCTTGCACCGCATATTGCCCGGGAATGGGTTCAGAGAAATGGGTAAGGAGTATTGCCAGGCTGAACGAGGGATAGATATTACCGGAGCTATCCCTCTCCAGCAGGGAAACGCGCCGAACTACGCCATCGCGATCGGGTTCCAGATTTACATGACCTATGGTTGTACTGCCTTGTTGCAGCAGATTTACCGGGAAAAGGAAGTCACTATAGCTAGCAAATGGTTTTATCGAGGGCTGTCGATCTGAACCGGCGGCGGCCAGAACTACATTACCGGCTGCTTCTATTGCAGACGCTAGAACCGGATCATCTTCAGAATCATCCAGAAAAAGCACATCATAACCAATTACCTTGGCTCTGGCCTGTCTCAAGTTATCGATCGCCTGGGCATGGAGGCTGCGAGACCACTCCGACCATTTGCCATAAGTTTCAAGGGTATCGTCATCAATTCCGATTACAACGATATTTTTAGAGGGGGCCTCTGATGTGAAGAACTGGTCAGAGAGCCAGAGGTTTGCCCCGGTAGATGGCTGAACCAGAGTAGCTATTAGAGTGAAAAAACAACCAATAGCTAGAAGTACCACGGTATGGTAAAAGCGTTTGGTCTTACGGCGGCTTCTCAACAGGCCGGGGCTATTTTTGGTTTCCACTCACATTAACCCTTTGTTGTTAATCAGGGTATCTAGCGGATTATTATCGATTGGAATTTCGGGTCTGTCAAGTGATACTCCCCGTCTACCTTTATGACTTGTCCTCTTGATGGTGCCCATGTATTATTTATATCATACAGCTTCTTTCATATTGCTACTTTCCATCCACTGTTACAAAAAGAGGCATTCAAGTTGTGGGTAGTAAATGAAATCACAAAGCAGCTTTTCCAAAGGCATTACCAGAAACATCTTCCTGCTGGGGATTGTCAGCCTGTTCACCGACCTTTCCAGCCAGATGGTTTTCCCCCTGATTCCTCTCTATCTCACCACCGTTTTAGGCGCCGGAGCCTACACAGTGGGCATAGTCGAGGGAGCTGCCGAGTCGACCGCTTCCATTCTAAAAGTGGCGTCAGGATACTGGTCGGACAAGATCGGCAGGAGAAAGCCTTTCATAATACTGGGCTACTCCCTTTCTTCATTTACCAAACCCCTCTTTGCCTTTGCGCATATCTGGGAGTTTGTTTTTCTCGTCCGCATAATTGAAAGAATTGGCAAGGGCTTGAGGACCGCCCCGAGAGATGCCATCATAGCCGAATCGTCCGGCGAACTGGTCAGGGGAAAAGCTTTCGGGTTTAACCGAGCTGCCGACGGGATTGGATCAATACTGGGAGCCAGCATCGCTTTTGGATTGCTCAACGTCTGGGAATATGAAGATATTTTCCTAATCGCCTTTGTGCCGGGAATCATGGCCATTCTGGCGACCCTCTTCGTCAGGGAACCAGCTAAATCACCACCAAAGAAAAACACGCAATCTTTTATCCAAGTTAGCCTGCAAGCGCTGCCAGCGAACTTGAGGATTTTCATTATCGTCTCAGCGATATTTGCAATGGGGCATTTCGGATATGCTTTCCTGCTTTTAAAAGCAATGGATATAGGACTTGCCGATAAAAGTGCTATCCTTCTCTACATCATGTTCTATTTAATCTACACACTTTGCGCCATACCTTCCGGAGCACTTTCGGACAAAATCGGTAGAAAGCCCATGTTGATGTTCGGGTATTCGCTGTTTGCGCTGGTTTCGCTCGGACTGGTCTTTACCTCGAATACATCGATGCTCCTGCTATCCTTTGGAATCTACGGTATCTTCTTTGCCATGATCGATGGCGCTCAAAGGGCTTTCGTGGTCGATCTGGCACCAGCCCACCTCAAAGCGACTGCACTGGGGACATTCCACACCGCAATAGGATTGACAGCCCTGCCCGGAGGGTTCATAGCCGGAATGCTGTGGGACGAGTTCAATCCGGAAGCAACATTTATCTATGGACTGGCGCTGGCAGTTATATCCGTGACAATGTTCTTCTTTGTCAAAGACAAGCCCCCTGAAGGAGGTAAAATATGCACTGGTTGATGTTCGCCCTGGCGATCCTTTTCGAAGCTTCCGGGATCACCTGCCTGAAACTCTCGGAGGGTTTCTCAAAATTAGTACCATCGATTCTCATTTTCGTTTTTTATGGACTCTCTTTCGCTGCCGCAGCCATAGCCATCAGGCGCATGGATATCAGTTACTTCTATGCCGTATGGGCTGCGCTGGGCATTGTGATTATATGTATCATCGGAATTACGTATTTCAAAGAACCCTTCAGCCTGCTCAAAATTGCCTCGATGGCGCTTATCGTAATAGGAGTAGCCGGTTTGCAATTCAGTGGAGCAAGCCATTAATATAGAGATGTGAAATATATTGTTGTAATCACTGATGGCGCTGCCGACTGGCCCCTTGAGGATCGCGGTGGCAAAACCTGTCTCGAACTTGCCCGCAAACCCAATCTCGACGCCATGTGCAGGGAAGGGCACGTGGGAATGGCCAGCACCGTACCTGAAGGCATGGAACCTTCAAGTGCCTGCGCCTGCATGTCTATCATGGGCTACGATCCGGCGGTCTATTACACCGGCCGCGGTCCCATCGAGGCCAAGAGCCTTGGACTTCAACTCGAGGAAGGGGAAGTTGCCTTCCGCTGTAACTTTGTGACCATCGAAGATAGAAAGATGCGCAGCTTCAACGCGGGGCACATCAGCAATGCCGAATCTTATCCCCTCATCGAATCCCTGAATAAAGAACTGGGAAGCGAGCGGATTCACTTTTACCCCGGGGTCGGTTACCGGCATATTCTCACCATCAAAGACGGTGCGGAATGCCTCGATGCTGACTGCACTCCGCCACACGATATCCCGGATCAAACTATAGATGGGCGTCTTCCGAAAGGACAGGGAAGCGAACTCCTGCTCAATCTGATGGAAAGATCGAAAGCTGTTTTAGAAAACCATCCGGTAAACGAAAAACGTAAATCCGCCGGCAAGCTTCCGGCCACCATGATCTGGCTATTCTGGGGAGGCAGGGGAATAACGGATTTCCCTTCGTTTAAGGAGCGATTCGGAATCAATGCTGCCATGACTTCAGGGGTAGGTTTGCTGGAAGGGCTGGCAGGCTTGACGGGAATGACTGTTCTCAAAATTCCGGGCGTTACCGACAATATCGATAACGATTATGAGGCGCAGGGAGATGGAGCTTTTCAGGCTCTGGCAGATCACGATCTCGTCTTCGTTCACATCGAAGCCCCCGATGAATGCGGGCATGAAGCATTGACCGACGAGAAAATCAAATCCATCGAACACTGGCCACTTTGGGATTTGTCTCCGTAGGCACGCTCTTTTCTGCTATGGCTGCAAATACCAGAGCGCGGGAAATAATGCTGCCGGTTCTTTTCCTGCCCATCGTCGTTCCGGTGATCATAGCTGCTGTGAAAGCAACGGGGCTTATTCTCGATGGTGAACCCTGGGGAGAGCTGACTACGTGGCTGCAAATCATAATAGCTTTTGATGTTATCTTTCTGGTAATATCGGCATTGGTCTTTGAGTTTGTCATTGAGGAATAGTAATCGGAATCTGCCAGTGAAATGGGAAGATACTTTGCGATATAACATTTTGCTTGTGTTTGGGCTTGCCCTGATGGCGGCGGCTCTTTATCTGGTGTTCATATATGCGCCCACCGAGAAGACTATGGGCGATACCCAGCGGATATTCTATTTCCACGTGGCGGTGGCCTGGGTTGCTTTCCTGGCGTTTTTCGTAGTCTTTATTTGCAGCATACTGTATTTGTGGAAGCGAGATATCAAGTGGGATATCATTGCTCGATCTTCCGCCGGACTCGGAGTTCTGTTCACTACCATGGTCCTGATTACGGGGCCCATCTGGGCAAGGCCGGCCTGGGGGGTGTGGTGGATATGGGAACCCCGCCTGACGGCAACGCTTGTCCTCTGGTTTACTTATATAGCTTATTTGCTGGTGCGCAGCTATACGGTTGAGGAATCCAGGGGTGCCAGATTTGCGGCGGTGCTGGGTATTGTCGCTTTTGTAAATGTCCCCATTGTCTACTTAACCATCCATTTATGGCAAACTCATCACCCCCCGGAACTGGTCAGTGACCTTGTGTCCTCGATGATGCTGACATTGCTGGTAAGTATTGCGGCCTTCACTGTGCTGTATATCCTTTTGCTGATTCGCAGTATTTCTTTAACGAAGATGGATATGGAGATCAGAAACCTTGCACAGGGTGACGCGCGAGCAAATACACGAAAGGAATAGCTATGGACGATTTAAGTTACCTCTTTGCGGCATATATGGTTATCTGGGTTGGTGTTTTTGGATATGTATTTTTCCTGCATCAGAAGCACCGAAGATTGCAACGCCAGATGAAATTGCTCGAAGAAGAGAAGTCCAAACAGCAGGCTGACTGATTCTCCTGATGTTTGCCGCCTTGCAAATACGCTTTGCTTTCCTCTGTTATTGCAGGCCGGGCATCCTGCCTGTCGAATTCAAAAGATAGTAAAGATGGGGGGATAGCAGCCGCGATCTTGTCCCCTGAATTTATGAAAATGGAATAACCTCATGATGATCGCCATTTCAGCCGCAGGCCCAAATATGGAAGCCCGTGTCGGGGATCGATTTTCCAGTGCGCCTTATTTGATCATCCTCGATACTGAGACCATGGATTTCGAAGCGATCCCGAATCCCGGCGCTTCGGGCAGGCAGGGCGCCGGAATAAAAGTGGTGGTGCTCGCGGTCAGCCGGGAGGTCAAAGCGGTTCTGACGGGTTATTGCGGGCCCGTGGCCGAAAGGCATCTCAGAGCCTCCGGCATAGAAGTGTTTCCCAATTTGACCGGTACAGTGAGAGAAGAAGTGGAACGGTACAACCTCGGAGGAAAGGCGCTTGAGCAGCCATTGGGAGTCTCGAAAGCTGGCAGAATATTTGCGGGCGACTTGTTCGTTGACGCCTTCAGAAACACTATCAAGCAGTTCGTTAATATGTTACCCATGCTCGCTGGGGTTGTGCTGCTTCTCGGGCTGTTTAATGCTCTTATATCGAAGGATTCCCTTGCCACTGTTTTTTCGGGCAATTCTATTTTGGATACCCTTTTAGGGGCGGGCTTTGGCAGTATTTTTGCCGGTAGCCCGGTCAACAGTTACATCATCGGCGAAGAGTTGCTTGATTACGACGTAAGTCTATATGCTGTCACTGCCTTTATTTATGCATGGGTAACTGTCGGGTTGATACAGTTACCCGCCGAGGCAGTGGCACTGGGCAGAAAATTCGCTTTCTGGCGTAATGGTTTTTCCCTGATTATGGCTATACCAGTTGCCATTTTAACGGTAGCGATACTCGAACTTATTGAAGGATAGATATCATGGAAAGCAAAGTCTCCGGGAAGTTCGGCGTGATAAAACGTATTCCGCGAACATGGCTTTTTCTGATTGCCGTTCTGCTGGTTTATGCCGTACTTTTCATCATCGAATCTGACGAGGCATCACAGGCCATCAGGAGCAGTCGGCAAATTTTTCAGAGTATAGCTTGGCCGATGGCTCTGGTTTTCGGTTTTATGCTGGCCACAAATTATCTGGTAAAACCGGCGCAGATTGTCCGGTTCCTGGGTAAAAATTCCGGATTCAAAGGTATGTGCATTGCGACCGTAGCAGGGATCATATCCGTGGGGCCGATTTATGCCTGGTATCCACTGCTGAAAGATTTGAGGGATAAAGGGGCCGGGAACTTCCCGATAGCCTTGTTCCTTTGTAATCGCGCTGTCAAACCCTTCCTTCTGCCCATGATGGTTGCCTGTTTCGGATGGGAATACGTAGTGATATTGACCATTCTAACTGTTCTGGCTTCGTTCGCTATTGCGTATTTACTGGGATTCTTGATAAAAGAAGATGCGATCGCAGAAGCAGATTGAAAAATAAGGGGTTGATGAAAGGCTCGCTTAATTGATTTTCTAATCGCTCAGGTTGAAGGCATGACCGAAATTTTGTATACTAAACTCTTGGGTAATATTTCTGGATGAAATCATCTGCAAAAGAAGGCGGCCCCTGATAAGAGCGATGTGGCAAGCGGTTTGCTTAAGGGGGGCTGCTGAGGCGAGCAGGCCCCGGAGTTTAATGTAACCCAAAGGAGATTTATGGATGCGCATCGAGAGTTATTTTTAGAGATCGATTATGGATGGATAATCTACATACTTGCTGTCCTTTCGATAGCGGCACTTGCTTATGCCGTTTACCATCGGGTGCAGCTCTGGAAACTGGGGCAGAAAGACGATTCCTTTTCCAACATGGGGCAAAAAACCAAAGCTTTTATTTATACTGGCCTGATCGATGGCATTATTCACAAAAGGATAATCAGGGACTTTTATCCCGGAATACCGCATGCCCTTGTCTTCTGGGGAGCTTTGCTTCTCCTGTTCGCCACCGCCATGGATGTAGTCAGTCACTATATTGTGGAATTCCTGCATGGGAATACCTATCTGGCTATTTCATGTCTTGCGGATTTGGGTGGTGCCATACTCCTTGTTGGCCTGATTGTCCTGATTGTCCGTAGATATATTCAGCGGCCGGATCGGCTTGATAACACTCTCGATGACGCAATAACAATAGCTGTGGTCTTTATAATCGTGCTCACCGGCTTCATTCTCGAAGGGCTACGCATGCTGGTCAGCGAGGAGATTTTCCCTGCTCTTCCCATAATGGAACCTCACCCCCTGGCCCCCTCTCCGCTTGCGGCGAGGGGGGAATCATGCTCCTCTCCGTCGACGGGGAGGGGTTGGGGTGGGGTAAAACATCCTTTGACTCAAGCGGTCCGGGATTCATAATCCGACTCCCTTTCATATCCTTCGAGCCCTTCGTGATCTTCGTGGTGCAGTATTTTTATAATGAACAACTGCGTTCCCCGAAGATTGCCCGGCCAACTCGCACCGAGGTAGCCCCTTCTTCAATAGCCACCTCAAAATCATCGGTCATGCCCATGGAAAGCTCGGCCAGTCCCAGCGAATCCCGCAACTCCCTGAGCTTGCGGAAGACCGGCCTGACCTCTTCCGGATTATTTACCCAGGGAGCGATGGTCATCAGCCCTCTGAGTTTCAGGTTTGGCATTTTACCAATCTCGCTTACCGCCTGAGAAATATCGGCAACCCTGAACCCGCTCTTGGTGCCCTCTTCGGCTACGTTCACTTCCAGTAGTATGGGGAGGGGATGCTGAGTGTTATGGCTCAGGGAACTGGCAAGTTTGACCGAATCGACACTCTGGATTATATCAAAAAGCTCTAAGGCTGTCTTCACTTTGTTGGTTTGCAGGTGGCCGACCATATACCATGTGGACTGGCTGCGCGCATCTTTCAACCCGGCTAGCTTGCTTCCGGCTTCCTGAACCCGGTTTTCCCCGAAATGGCGAATCCCGGCTTCAAAAGCAGCCCGGACGGCATTTGCGTCTTGCGTTTTGGTGATAGCGATAAGGGTCACCTCATTCGGTGATCTGCCTGCCCGCTCGCATGCCATGGCAATGCGGCTGTTTACGTCTCGTGTATTTTGTGTGATGTTCATCTTTTGAGGATCACTCCAGCATACTCAGGAATATCCCGGCCGCCGTGGCAGTTCCGATCACTCCGGCAATGTTTGGCCCCATGGCGTGCATCAGCAGGAAGTTCTGGGGGTTTGCTTTTTGCCCCATTATTTGCACCACCCGGGCAGACATTGGCACTGCCGATACCCCGGCCGCTCCTATCATCGGGTTGATGGGCTCCCGGGAGAATTTGTTCATAAGCCTGGCCATTAGCACTCCAAATGCGGTAGCGCTGGCAAAAGCGAATATGCCCAGCACGAAAGCCAGTATTGAATCGAGTTTGAGGAAATTATCCGCAGTCATTATCCCCCCGATAGATAGCCCGAGAAATATGGTTAGTATATCCATGAAAGACTCTCTGGCCGTCTTGCCCAGTCTATCGGTAACGCCGGAGATATAAAGCAGATTCCCAAACATGAAGCTCCCAATGAGCGGTGCTGATTTGGGAACAAGCAATATAATAATGATAGCTCCTACGAAGGGGAAAAGGATTTTTTCTTTACGGGAAATTTCCCTCGCTACCGGTTTCATGTATATCTGCCTTTCTTTCTTGGTGGTACAAAGTTTGATTATGGGGGGCTGGATGATGGGAACCATTGCCATATAGATATACGCCGCCATTGCTACGGTTCCCATAAGATGCGGAGCCAGTTTATCGCTGAGATAGATAGTCGTCGGCCCGTCGGCCCCGCCAATTATCCCAATAGTGCATGCCTCTTTAAGCCCCCAGTCGGTAATACCCAGCCATCCGGATCCTATAAGCACAGCGACGATCAACGTGATATAGACCCCGAATTGCGCTGCCGCACCGAGAATTAGAGTTTTGGGATTAGCAATAAGGGGTTCGAAATCGGTCATAGCGCCCAGACAAATAAAGATAAGGCAGGGAATGAGATCAGTCTGAATTCCCCCTTTGAAAATGTAAGCTATCATTCCGACAGCTTCCGAATCCTTATCCAGCAGATCTCCGCCCGTAGTATCAAGCAGCCCTCCAAGCGGGAGGTTGACCAGGACAATACTAAACCCGATCGGGACAAGTAAAAATGGTTCCCACTTTTTGGCAATACCCAGATAAACCAGTAAAATGCCAATGGCAATCATTAAAACGTCGCCACCGCCAATGGCACCGAAACCTGTCTCTAGCAAGCCGTCCAAATGTTAAATCCCTTTCCGTGGCCACCCTGCAAACTTCCCGTCAATCCGACTTCTCTTTCAAACCGAATCTCTTCTCTATCTTGCGAATTGCAATACTAAATATTTCCAGTATCACGGCGAGTCCTGACAGGATCAGGATAACCATTCCAAAACCAACTCCAACTACCCTGCCCACCTCTGCCCAGTCGAAAGCTTCGCTCATTTTGCTCCCACGGTGATTTTCATCTTAAACATGTTTTTATGTGTCCCGAATGTCGGTAAAGGAGGCTATCAACGAACAAAAATCTATTGTCATGTTATCATTGATGCTCATTGCTATCAAGGTTACCAGAATTACCGTGCTTTGCGCCGCGGCAATGCCTTCTCCATCTCCGCTCGAAGCTTGTTTATCCCTGTCCCTGAATCTATCTTTGCCCAGGGCAGTGCCGTCTCAAAAGATATCTCCTGATGAACTGAATCAGGATCAAGCTCTGCATCTTTTAGTGCTTTTTTCCACTCTGCCAGCGAAACTCCGGGCATGCTTTCAATTACACGCCCAAGCCTCGAATCGCCCCGAGCCAGCATCCCTTGAATCAGACTCCACTCGATGCTATCCGACTTGACTTCGATTCCTTTAGGATTCAGAGCTTTTTTCAGCAACGCCAGCCGAAGTTTTAACACCCCGGCTCTGGCCATTGGCAGCCACTGAAAGGGAGTTCCTGCCTTGGGCACAAAAGGAGTTACGTTCAGGGTAAGATGCGTGCCCGATCGATATTCATCAATAATAGCTTTTGTGGCCCGGGCCATTTCTGCAATAGCGGCTATATCGTCATTGGTTTCAGTGGGCAAGCCGATCATGAAGTAGAGCTTGATCTGCTTGAATTCGTATTCGGCTACTCTCCGGAGCGCGCTGAAGATATCATCTTCCGAAATCCCTTTGCTTATGACCTGCCGCAGCCTTTGGGTCCCGGCTTCGGGGGCCAGAGTGATCGTTCTTGTGCCGCTCTCTGCCAGCCCTTGCAGAAGGGTATCGGAAAGCGGCTTTATCCGCACTGAGCTCACCGATATCTCAGCTTCCATTTTTCTCAGCCCGGTGACCAGTTCATCGATTTGGGGATGATCGGAGATGGCGGCACTCACCAGCCCGATTCGCTGGCGGGATTGCGGCCTCTGTCTGGCCTGTTCGAGCAATTGCTCTACCTGACGATATCGCATGGGGCGAAAGTGATAGCCGGAAAGGCAAAAGCGGCATCCGTGCGCACATCCGCGGGCAATCTCCATCAGGTACATATCGCCCAGTTCGGTATCCGGGGTGAGCACCACTGATCCGGTGGGAAAGTTTCCGATATCTGCCGGGAACTGGCGAACCGTAACGAGTATGTCATAGTATATTCCACCAAACAAAACAGGCCAAAAAATGCCATCCCTGAGAACGGTGTTACCTGGCAAGATTTTGGCACGGAATCATCTCAGAATTTTCAAGTCCGCTGGATGAGCGTTTATCCAGACCATTATATGGATGAATATGCCCCTACTGAACAGAACATCCCCTGGGAAATTGGTGCCTGGATGCAAGATGGGTATGAGAAAACTCTAGTAGGTGAGAACAAGCCAGGAACGATGGGCCCATATCATCCTGTCATTCACTACATGACCAAAGCGGAGTTTGAGGCATTGGGAAACAAGCCGATAAAGCCTGGGGACTTACCCAAGTGGACGGTTTTATCAAAGTAATGTTGACTTGAAGTCAATAAACGACAGATAAAGGAGGAAATGCAGTGAAACCTGCTTATTGGATTGGCATAATGGCGCTCATTGGTGGAATTGTCGGCTATGCTCTGGATAGATGGATAGGTTGGTTTGATTCAGGACTTGGCACAGCAGTAGGAATCGTGATAGGCGCATTAATCTATGCAAATGTTAAAGACAAACCAAAGGGTTGCTAATCTAGATTTGTGAGTAGCTCTGAAATGAAGCAGTATCCCATAGTGGGCGCTTGCGGCCTTGATTGTGGCCTCTGTCCAAGGTATCATACCGCAGGGTCTTCGAAATGCCCCGGCTGCGCCGGCCCGGATTTTGAGCAGAAACATCCGGCCTGTGGATTCGTCACCTGCTGTGTCAAGCAGAAACACCTTGAGACTTGTGCCCAATGCCCGGACCGGGCAAGCTGCGAAAGAGTAAGCCGTGTCATGGAAGTGGCAAAACAAGGTGATTCCTTTATCTCGTACCGGCCGCTGCCGGCGAACTATGCCTTCATCCAGAGATACGGTATTGAGGAGTTTGCCCGACAGGAAATGGCTAAGATAGAACTCCTCAGCCACCTTCTGAAACACTATGACGAAGGCCGCTCCAAGACTTTCTATTGTATAGCCTCTCAACTAATACCTCTGGATAGCTTGAAGGTGGCTGTGGCTGAAGCCGAGGCTCAGATAAGAGAGAGTGCTAACATCAAAGAAAAGTCCAGATTGGTTCGGGGGGCTATCAGCCATCAGGCCGACACCTTAGGGATTGATTTGAGGCTAAGAAAATGAACTTGTGCGGGAGTGGAGTCTTCAACTTTACCCTGTGTTGGGCACCAATCATCCCCCCAGATGCACTGTTCGCCATATTCGTTCGTTGAGGGAACTGTGACAAGATATATCGCAATAGTCTGTGTATTATCGATACTGGTCGTCGGCTTCGTCACCAGTTGTAGCAACGTGACCGAAGCGAAAGAGGTGACATTCGACCAATTGTTTGACAACCCAGAATATAATGGCAAGGTAGTCATCATCAACGGATTTTTCTTCTGCGGATTCGAAGTGCACGTACTGAGCGAGCGGTTAGAATACTCGGGTTACCTTGCAGGGCATCTCGTACCCAAAGGGAGGATGCTCTGGGTTGAAGGAGGAATCCCGAAGGAGGTCTATGAGAAGATATATCAGCAATCGCTTAGGAGTTCTGTAGAAGGTTATGGCAAAGTACGTATTAAGGGGAAGTTCGAGTGTGGAGGGAAATACGGACACCTTGGCGGGTACACTTCCCAGATTGTACCGATAGAAGTGAGTCTGTTGACATGGTCCCCACCGGCCTTTCTTCAATAGGTCACGGGTTTCGAGTAAGAGGTAAATTATCAGATATTCCTTATAATAGTGTGAGCATCTAGCATGGAACGAGACAAAAATAGAATAAGAAGGGATAGTGCCAGTCGGCGGAGAGCCTTCCTCACCGCTCTTGTCTGGCTGCTTGCCACCTTAGTATTAGGAGGTTTGCTGCTATTCAGAATCGATGCTGCGCTGATAGGAGCAGTCGTTTATGGACTTTTCGCTGTAGTGCTGACCATTTATTTAGCTCTGACTCCACGCCCCAGCACAACTTTCTCCGGATTTACTAGCCCCAAGGCAACATTACCAGGGCGGTTCACAGTCATCATCTTAGGATTTGGAATCCTAATTGGCTTAAGTCTTGTGCTGCGTCAAGGTGCTATCCTTGTTGTCGGCTCAGCCTTGGTTGCTCTGTGGCTTATCGTGCGCCAGCGGCAACAGATGAGGATGCGACAGTTCTTACTTGGCGGTCTTATCGGTCTGTTCTGCGGGCTGGCGACGCTGTTGTTTCGCCCAGGCGATTTGTTTCTGGCCTTACTCTATACATTGACTACCCCACTCCTATTCGTCGCGGGCAACCTGTTGCTCACACGGACTGCCTTGACTCAGGTACGGATACTCCATGGCCAGATGCGACAAGCTCTTCGTAGTTTCATGTGGGCGGGTATCCTATCAGTTCCGTTAATTCTCCTGAACCTCCTTGGGGGCATCTCCCCAACTGAAGGGAGAATTGACCAGTGGTGGGAACCTTTCTATGCGTTCGTGCCAGCCTTGTCCGAGGAAGTCTGGGCACGCTTGTTTCTTATCACGCTAGGCTATGCTTGGCTGCGCCCGGTAGTCAAAGCTCATTCAGGCCAGGCAATTGGGTTTGCTGTGCTCTTAGCGGCTTTGGCACATGGGCTGGCACACTATCCAGCAACTTCCGTACTAAGTGCGGTCATGACGGGCTTGGTAGTAGGCGTTCCACTGGGCATGTTGTTTATTAGTCGGGATTGGGAGAGTGCAGTTGGGTATCACTTCTTCCCGGTGTTTGCGCGCTTTGTAATGATTTTCTTGCAGGCTTGAGTTGAGGTAAGAGCAGCTTAACCACCAATGAAATTGAGTTCATACCACTGAGTCTTGAGAGGGGAGAACTGTCTGAGAGGACAAGTTTGGAACTAGACAAAGCAAAAGAAAGGAATAGAAGCATCTTAATTCAAGCATCAGTCGCTTATGTGCTATTTTGCGGAATCAGTGCCTTAAGTCGGATTGTCGCGCCTTTTTTCTTTCTGATGATATTGACTGGAATTGTATTTCCGTTGATTTGGGCTAAAAAGCACCACAACTGGGCAGAGATTGGATTCCGCCGCGGGAATCTAGCGAAAGCTGTATTGTGGGGGATTGGCGCTGGACTGGCGACCAGTATTTACATCTATCTTATTTTTGGAAGAAACCGGGATATTCCGGAAATGGTTGGTTTACAGTTGATAGTTGGCACGCCGATTTGGTTCCTGGTCATGAGCCCTTTCCAGGAGTTCTTTTTCAGAGGATGGCTTCAGCCCAAATTGCAGCTAGGCATTGGAAAGTGGAAAGGATTGCTTCTCACGTCAGCGTGTTTCACACTATGGCACTTTAACACAGTGAAGAATCTTTTTTGAAGCTGAGCCTCGGAGATTCTTCGTCATAAATTCCTCAGAATGACACATTTTTTGATATTTTCGGACAACCCCAGTTTGTATTGGGGGACACCCCCAAAACCCCCGGCAGGAAGAATCCTGAATCTCATTATTTCCCGAATCAGTCATGAACGCGCTTTCTTCTGCAAATCATAGAGTCTTGTTATGGCCTCCAGTGGGGTCATGGAATCTATATCCAGATGCTGCAATTCCTCCACTATCGGAGGGGTTGAACCGAAAAGCGGTATCTGTGATGAGACTGGAATACTCTTTTTTGCCAAATGAGCTTTGCCTTTCTCTCCGGTCCCGTTTTCCAGTCCCTCCAGAATTTCCTCGGCGCGGTGAACCACCGACCGGGGCAATCCTGCCAGCTGGGCTACGTGGATTCCATAGCTTCGGTCGGCTCCACCGGGAACGATCTTCCTCAGGAAGACAACCTTGCCCCCCTCTTCCGTCACCGCCACATTACAGTTTTCCACTCTGGGCAGGAGGCTGGCCAGTTCCACCAACTCATGGTAGTGGGTAGCAAACAGCGTTTTGGCACCAAGCTGCGGGTTGTTATGAATGTACTCCGCCACCGCATGGGCGATGGAGAGCCCATCATAGGTGCTTGTTCCCCGGCCAATCTCATCGAGGATGATCAGCGATTTCGGGGTGGCGTTATTCAGAATGTTAGCCGTCTCGGTCATCTCGATCATAAAGGTGGAGCGGCCGGTGGCCAGATCATCCATCAAACCTACCCGGGTGAAAATGCGATCCACCAGTCCGATGGTAGCCGAATCGGCGGGGACGAAGGAACCGATCTGAGCCATGAGAACGATCAGGGCCACCTGCCGCAGATAAGTTGATTTCCCCGCCATGTTGGGTCCGGTCAAAATGATGATCTGCGATTCGCTGTTGGAAAGAAAGGTATCGTTGGGCACGAATCTGCCCTCGGTCAAGACCTGTTCCACCACCGGATGCCGCCCGCCGGTTATCCGGATTGAATCGCCGGTAGTCATTTCCGGCCTGACATAGCTGTGACGAGCCGCTGCTTCAGCGAAAGCAGCCAGTATATCAATTCGGGCGATGGATTGGGCTGTTGACATAATCCTATCTCCCCACCCGCCAACCTGCTGGCAGACCTGCCGAAAAAGGGTGTTTTCCAGTTCCGAAATGCGGTCTTCGGCATTGAGGATTAATGATTCGTATTCTTTGAGTTCAGGAGTGAAGAAGCGTTCCGCACCCACGAGTGTCTGCTTGCGAATGAAATTTTCTGGTATCTTATCCAGATGGGCGCTGGTGACCTCGATATAGTATCCGAAGACCTTGTTATAACCAACTTTCAGCGATCTGATCCCGGTTCGCTCCCGTTCCCTGCTTTCCATATCGGCGAGATACTGTTTGGCGTTTCGCGAAGCGGAACGAATCTGGTCTAAATCCGGCGAGAACCCCGGCTTGATCAGTTCCCCGTAAGCGGATGCTTCATCGACTATGGCCTTGGAGATTAAATCCGCCGCCTGGGGGCAGGGCTTCAATTCAGAGGAAAGCCAGTTGAGTGGAGACGATTCATCTCCAATTATGGCTTTTATCTGCGGCACAGCCTCGAGGCTGTGCCGCAGGGAGACAAGCTCCCGGGCAATGGCAATACCTGATCTTACTCGATTGATCAGCCTTTCCATATCGTCAAGCTTGCTCAGGCTATTGATGAGCTCGATTCTACGGGAGGTATTTTCTATAAACCAGGCCACAGCTTCCTGCCGCTGGTTTATGGAATCGATATCCAGCAGAGGCTGGCCCAGCCATTTTTTGATCAGCCGTCCGCCCATCGGGGTTCTGGTGAGATCGATCACCCGGAGCAACGAACTTGTTCCGGTTCCCATATGCCCTGATTGGAAAAGTTCCAGATTCTGGCGGGTCTGGGCATCGAGAATCATGAAAGCTTCGGTCGAGTAGGTGGAAAGCTTCGGCAACTGGCCGAGCGCTCCTTTTTGAGTCGTTTCAAGGTAATGGATTATCGCCCCGGCTGCACGGATCGCCAGCGGCAGGCCGGCACAGCCGTAGCCTTCGAGCGTGGCCACCTCAAAATGCTCCAGCAGCGCCCGGCGTGCGGTCTCCTCTTCAAACCATCGATCATCGAGCACAGTCGGAGAGCCCGGCAAAGGCGGCAAATTATGTTCTTTGGGGATAAGAATCTCGGAAGGATTCAGCCGCTCAAGCTCGGCGATGGCGCGGTTGGCGCTGATCTGAGTGGTGGCGAATTCGCTTGTGGTTATATCCACATAGGCGATGCCCGCTTTTTCGCCATCGGAAACTACTGAAGCCAGATAATTATTGGATGTGCTTTCCAGCAGATTGGGCTCGACAACAGTTCCCGGAGTAACGACTCGAACAACGTCTCGATCGACCAGTCCTTTGCTGGTTTTGGGATCGCTGGTTTGCTCGCAAATGGCCACTTTGTGCCCGGCAGCGATCAGTTTGGCCAGATAGCTTTCCAGTGCATGGTGGGGAATGCCGGCCATGGGAAACCGCTGTCCTTTTCCCATAGATCGTGAGGTAAGCACGATCTGCAGTTCTCGTGATACAACCTCGGCGTCGGCTTCAAATGTCTCGTAAAAATCGCCCAGCCGGAAGAAGACAATAGTCTCAGGATACTGCTCCTTGACTTTGAGATACTGGCGTCGGATGGGGGTTGGGTCCTTGGTCATCGAGGTTTATTCTACTAGAAACCGGCGTGCAAATCCAAGAAGTGCCATGCCAAATGAGTTCGGATTTGCTTGACGAAAGCTTGCGGCTCGTGTAGTCTAGGGTTGCATTTTACGAGGCACAAAGATGAAAATCCAGCTTTATGATACCACTCTGCGCGATGGCGCTCAGCAGGAAGGGATTTCCTTTTCGGTTGAGGATAAAATCAAAATTGCGCGCAAGCTCGATGAATTAGGGATTCATTTTATCGAAGGCGGATGGCCGGGGTCGAATCCCAAAGATACCGAATTTTTCCAGCGGTTGCGGCAGATGAAATTCGTCAAATCGATTCCGGTCGCTTTTGGCAGCACCCGGCGCCCGAAATCGCAAGCCGAAAATGATAATAATCTGAAGGGCCTGCTGGAGGCGAAAACAAAAGTGGCGACTCTGGTGGGGAAAGGATCATCTGAACAGGTAAAAAAGGTTCTTAAAACCAGCCTCGATGAAAATCTGGAAATGGTCGCCGATTCACGGCGTCTGGATTTTGCGTTTCTGGCTGGCTCTTCGCTTCCAGTCACTCGGCGGATGCCGGCTCTGGACATCAAAGCCCAGCTGAGCCAGTTTCATGGGATTGTAGAGGTTACGGCCGTCGAAGATCACCGGAGTACGTAAACGGGATTTCAGGCGCTCGAAGTCGGGGGTGCGAAACATGGTCCAATCGGTATGAATAATCAGGGCCTCAGCGCCTTCCACCGCCTCATACATATCTACGGCGTAGGTAATGGCGGGGTTGGCTTCGCCGAAATATTTCCGGGCCGTGTTGACCGCCTGAGGGTCGTAGACTTTCAGGCGAGCGCCCTTATCTAAGAGAGCTGACATGACCGCCAACGCCGGCGCTTCCCGGATGTCGTCGGTCCAGGGTTTGAAAGATATTCCCCACACTCCCAAAACCCGGCCTTCCAGGGTATTGCCGAAGTAATTACTAATTAAGTCGATAAAAAGCTGCCGCTGGTCCTGGTTGATGGCTTCGGTGGCTTCCAAAAGCCTGGGGTCGTAATGAACCGATTTAGCCGTCTGAATCAGACCTCGAATGCCCTGGGAAAAACGGAACCCGCCATAGCCCAGCCCCGGGAACAGAAAAAGATTGCCGATACGGGAATCGGAACCGAGGCCCTGGCGGATCAGATTGATATCTGCACCAGTGGCGGCGCAGATATTGGCCAACTCATTGATAAAGGATATCTTGGTTGCCAAAAAGGCACTGGCAGCAAACTTAATAAGTTCAGCCGAAATTACGTCCATGACAATTATGGGGCGGTTGGTCCGGACAAAGGGAGCATACAGGTCCTTCATCAATTCCGCCGCCTCGGCCCGGTCGCAGCCGATGACAATGCGTTCAGGCTTCATAAAATCTTCAATGGCAGTTCCCTGTTTGATGAATTCCGGGTCGGAGACCACATCGAACTCATAATCCACTTCCCGCTCTGCCAACTCCGCGGCGATCGTCTGACGAATCCGGACGGCAGTCCCCACCGGAACATTGGATTTATTGACAATAACCTTATAACCATTGAGGCTGCGGCCTATCTGTCGGGCTATCTCCAGAAGGGCATTCAGATCGGCGGCCTCATCCTCATTGGGCCCCTGACTCAAGGCGAGATAGATGATCAGGCTGTTTTCCACGGCTTTAGCCAGGTTGGTGCTGAAAAACAGCCGATTGCCCATACAATTGCGGCGGATTAAATCTTCCAGTCCAGGTTCGTAAACCGACAGTCGGTAGTGATCTAAATCATCAATTTTCTTTTCATCACTATCAACGCAAATGACCTCGTTGCCCATTTCCGCAAAGCAGGCGGCCGTTATCAGGCCGATATAACCTGCCCCAATGATGGTTAATTTCATAGAGCCTCAGATTTTTATGGGGATTCAGAATGTTAGATCAGAATCAGTCTTACAGACGCGGGCCTTTTGGAACCCAGTCGACAGAAACTAATTGGAGTTCCCCGTTTTCCAGAACATCCACGGTTTTTTCAAATAATTTGTTTGCCCCGGAATCATATAACTCAGGGGTGATGGTGCCGCCGATAATGATGCACTCGTCGATGACCGAGCCCCGGCGGACTTCATGACGGTCCACCATCTTCCGCTCCCGTACCGGAATTTTCTCCCCTGTTTTGGTAAAAAAGGCATAGCGCTTCCAAAGCACGGAATTGCTAATGTGGACATCCTTTTCTATGGTCCAGCCGTCGCCGATAACCGCGTAAGGACCAATCTTAGCCCCACGCTCGATTATACATTCATGGCCGATTACTACCGGCGGGATAATGGTCACTTCCGCAAAGTTAATGACGACATTACTGCCTAAATATCCCCAAGGCAGTTTTTGGTAGGGCAAATCAACACTTATATGACCTTCAAGGACGGATTTATTGATGGAGAGATAATCCCGTTTCCGTCCCACATCAAACCATAACCCATCATACCGCACCCCCCAGAGTGGATACTTCCTGAGTAATTTAACATAGTCCAACTTTCCCAACATGGCCGGGAAAACATGCTTGCCGAAATCATAGAAAGGTTCCGGAATATCTTTGGACGCAGCAGTTCGCCGGGGGTCGAGCTCTTTGAGGAGGTCCATTTCGATAACATATACCGACGCATTATTGAGGTTTGAAGGAGAGTTCGGGTCCTTTTCGATGAAATCAACGATCGGGCCTGACTCTGAAATGAGACCGTTAAAACTCTCGGTGGGTCCTAATTGCACGGTCCCGAAATCCTGGCGCCGTTCCCAGGGTATGGGGGAAAGCAGCATCGTCAATGCCGCGCCCTGACGCCGGTGAATTTCGTATATCTGCTGCAGTAATTCCGAGCCGAAATTAGTGACAATATCGCCACTAGGGGCGATAATGGTTGAACCCCTAAAGGGCGGTAACTGAACCGGCCCTTCCTCCGCTAAAACCAATTTTGCCGCTGCGCCCAGAGCCTGCTTGCAAATACCGCCCAATGTCCCGCTGGGCTCTTTTTCCTCCACATAGGTGATATCGGCGCCGAATTGAAGCCCGTCTTTGAAATACGACTTTATCGTATCTTTGAGAACGCAGAGGTTCATGGAGATATTGGTGATACCGGATTCGACGGCTCTTCTGACCCAGACCTCTGCCATGGGTATAATACCGCCCAGAGGGAACATGGGCTTGGGAAGATGATGCGTCGGGATCGGATCCATACGGCTGCCTAAACCGGCCGCCAAAATACAAAGCTTAATTTGATCCTGCACCTTTTGCCGGTACGCCCAGGTATTTTTTAATATATTATCAAGTTCAACTGGCATGTTTAATCCTTCTCTAAAGAAATTTCCCTTACGTTCCGCAGGATACTTTACTGATTCTCGAAAGTCCTTTCTCACGGGCTGCAGAGGGCACGATGCATTGTGTCGCTAGGTGAGAATTTATTTTTGAGAACAGCTATATTATTTTTTTACAGCTCTGGAAGGGAGCACCTCTAGAAGAGAAGGCGATATGCCATTCATTACCTGATTCAACTTCTTGTCAAACGGTTTCCCGATATAGTAATAAGGAATATTTTGTTCTTTCATCTTGTCCGGGTCAAAGATATTGCGGCCGTCAAAAACCAGCGGATTTGCCATCAAGGCCTTGATACGGCTAAGGTCGAACCGGCGGAAAATATCCCATTCCGTATTAATAATCAGGGCCTCAGCTCCAACTAAAGCCTCTTCAGGAGATGAAGTATAAATAATACGCTCCGGATAAGGATAATCCAGGAAGAAGTTTTTTACCTCATCCATGGCCACTGGGTCGTAAACCTGCAAAACCGCTCCCATATCCAACAGGCGCTCCATCACTGTTAAGGCCGGGGCCTCTCTGATATCGTCGGTATAATCCTGAGTGTCAAGGCCCATGATAAGGGCACCGGGAAGGAACAGAAAATTACCATCACAGCTTCGAGCGGACTCTCCAAGCAGGAGATTGAAAAGATGCAGAAGGAAGCCGAGCAGCATGCCTCTGATGACGCCAGGCGTAAGGAAGAGGTGGAGACCCGCAATATGGCCGATAATATGGCATACCAGGCAGAGAAAATGCTGCGCGATAATGCCGATAAGGTAAAGGCCGATTTGAAAAGCGAGATCGAAGGTAAGATATCTAATGTCAAAAATGCTCTCAATGGTACCGATATCGAGGCTATTAAAAATGCCAGTAAAGAGCTTTCCGAGTCCATGCAGAAACTGGGGACTGCCGTTTATGAGCAGGCAGCACAATCAGGCCCGCCGCCCGGGGCGGGGGGATCTGCTGGAGGGGATGCCACCGGCGGTGATTCTGGAGGTGATGATGGAACCGTCGAAGGCGAATTCCGGGAAGTCTAATTCGGCTGCATTCTCAGAAACTGAAAACAGGGCTGGCAAAACCAGCCCTGTTTTGAATTGACGCGGCTGGCAATAATGAGGTAGAGTTACTTTGATAAGTCAGATGAAATGGAAAATTCTTCAACCAGCTTCCAAAGAGCATCTCTCGAAATATCCCGCTGATGTTCCGCCTTTGCTGGCTCAATTGCTGTATAACCGTGGCATCACCGATCCTGCCGAAGCGGAAAAATTCCTTGCCGCTGATGATCGGCTGAGACATGATCCGGCTCTTTTACCGGATATTGATAAGGCAGTGGCCCGGATATTGAAGGCCACCCACAACGGGGAAACCATAGCTGTTTTTGGCGACTTCGATGCTGATGGTGTTACGGCTACTGCGGTTCTGGTCAAGGGTATAGAGCAGATTGGTGGAAAGGTCATTCCTTACATTCCACATCGGGTGGAGGAGGGGCATGGGCTAAATATACCGGCTCTGGATAAATTGCACGCTCAGGGCGCATCCCTCATTGTCACGGTCGATTGCGGAATCACGGGTGCTCCTGAAGGGGAATATGCCCGGCAACTGGGAATCGATCTGATCATAACCGATCACCACGAAGTCGTTGACTCCATACCCAGAGCGCTGGCAGTGGTTGATCCCAAATTGCCTGATTCAACCTATCCTTTCCGCGAACTGGCTGGAGTCGGGGTTGCCTACAAACTGGTTGAGAGTCTGTTCAACGCAACGGGGCGAAATGGGCAGGTCGAGGAATTCCTTGATCTGGTAGCTCTGGGCACAGTCGCCGATCTGGTGCCGCTCCTGGATGAAAATCGCTATCTGGTAAATCGCGGACTTCAGATTCTGAACAGTACCAGCCGTGCCGGAATAGGAGCGATGATTTCTCAGGCCGGTTTGGAATTTGGCGGGCTTGATTCCGGTGACATATCATTTGCGCTGGCTCCACGCCTCAATGCTGCCGGCAGACTGGACCACGCCTCTGTAAGCTATGACATTCTGGTAACCGATTCCCCCGAAGAAGCCCGTCAACTGGCTGAACTGCTTGGCAAGCGAAATATCGAACGCCAGAATTTGACTCGTGAGTATACGGCTCTGGCAGAAGAGAAGCTCGGGGCCATCGGTTCCGGCACCCCGATTCTCATCGTAGCTGATGAGGAATTCCACGCCGGCGTGAACGGAGTAGTGGCGGGCAAGCTGACCGACAGGTACTATCGCCCGGCGATCGTGATTGAGATGGGCGATCAGGAGAGCAGCGGCAGCGCCCGCAGTATCCCGGAATTCAACATGATCGCCGCATTTCGGGAATGTGCTGATTTGTTCTCACGCTACGGCGGACACGAACAGGCAGCGGGATTCGGAATGCCCAACAGTAACATTGATAATTTGAAGCGGAGAATGCTGGCAATCGCAGGTGACAGGCTTACCGGGATTGACCTTCAGCCTACCGTGAATATTGATGCTGAAATCCAGCTAACTTCCATGCGGCAGGGAGCGCTGAATCTGGTTAAGCGACTCGAACCCTGCGGGAAAAATAACAATGCCCCAACTTTTCTAAGTCGAGGTGTCAGGGTCATGGAAGCGAGACCCGTCGGCAGCGATGGCGATCATCTTAAACTCAAACTGGGAGATAAGGGAATGACATGGGACGCTATCGGATTTGGACTCAATTACTTGAATGTTGATAATCCTCCGCTCATTGATATTGTCTATAATTTGAATCTGAACCGCTGGCGCGGGCAGGAATCGCTCCAGCTTGAAATCATTGATTTTTCCCCCAGCATGTAAGGTGATAGCACATGCAAAGAAAATACCCCTTTACCCCCATACTGGGCTGGTCGGTCAGCCGGTACGATAAATTCGAGATGTGCAAGCGTCAGTACTGGTACGATTATTACGCCAAAAAGTTCGATAAAGAAGTCCCGCCGCAAAAACTCGAATTTCTAAAGTCGCTTACCAGCACTTCCCTGGAAATCGGCAATCTGGTCCATGACACCATTGCTACCCAGTTGCACCGGCTCAGGAAGCAAACGCCTCAGGATACCACATCCGTTCTTAATTATGCCGGCTATCAGGTTGACCGGGCGATTCAAAACAAAACCTTCCTTGAGGTGTATTACGGGCAGCAGGATCGCATCGACCCCGCTGAATTAAAGGATCGCGTGGGAACCTGCCTGAAGAATTTCTTCGAAAGCCGCTGGTACCGGTGGCTTACCGAAGACGGGGTTCATCTTCGAAACGAATGGGTTATCGAGCCCAATGATTTCGGGGAGGTTCGCATCAACGGGATGAAAGCCTATTGCAAAGTCGATTTCCTTTTCCCCGATCCCAAAGGGGATTTATACATTCTTGACTGGAAAACCGGTAAAATTGATCGGGAAAAGCATCACAGGCAAATGACCGGATATGTGGTCTATGCGCAGGATATCTTTAACACACGGGCAGAAAAAGTCAAACCGGTGGTAGTATATCTGGGTGGCAAATATGACGAAATAGAGCACGGTTTTACCCAGAACGAACTTGATGAATTTGCCAGGGAGATTGAGGCACAAACACAGGAAATGTATCAGTATTGTGAAAACGTTGCCGAGAACATTCCCAAAACGAAAGAAGCCTTCCCCAAGCACCAGCGCAAGCTTTGTGCTTATTGCCAATTTAATTGTAGACATTGCTTACGGTTACCTTGATCCGAGGATTCATTATAAATAGTTTAATAAGAATTAAATAAACGTACATACCACTGATTATTCGGAGAAGACTAATGATAAAAGCATTATCAGTAGATCATATCGTCGGGGCTGCGCCTTTTGCATTTTCGGCAGGAAAGAATCTTACATAGAGTTTAGATCCGCTTGTCTGGTTTATCACATAATATTCATCCTGACCAATTTCCTCGTATTCAACTTCGATATCACCGGCGCAATCTTCAGGACAGATACCCTTATCTTTCTCGAACTGGTCACAGATGCCGTCACCGCATTTATCAGCTAAAGGCTCTTCAGATTCGCCGCCGGCGTCTTGCGTTTTCTCGATTTGATTCTGGCCCGTTTCAACCTTGCCGAAGGTCTCAGAGGGTAACAAGTCATCATCGGAAGACTCAGAACACCCGATATCAGCTATCAGGGAACCGGCAAGAAGGATGAACAGAACAAAACCTGTTGCCATAATCCTCATGATGCCTGCCGAATCGAAAGAAAAATCAGACGCTAAATATCTCATATCATCTTCCTTCCTTATCTGAGCTTATCAGTTTATTATTACTCCGGCAATTAAATATGATATGTCATTCCGGACTCCGAGCCGGAATCCACTTCCCTTCCAACCATCTGGATTCCCGCCTTCGCGGGAATGACATTATCGGACAAATTTATCTCTTATTTAATTGACATATTAATAAGATTGGGCAAAGAATGTATTCTGATAAATTCCTTATTTTGTTACACTTCAAGTATAAGCTGCCGGGCCGGGATTCGAACCCGGACGGACGGCTCCAAAGGCCGTTGTGCTGCCGTTACACTACCCGGCAAGGGGATAAAAAGTGCCGGAGGTCGGAGTCGAACCGACACAGGATTAACTCCCAACGGTTTTTGAGACCGTCGCGTCTACCATTCCGCCACTCCGGCTACAGCTACGGATTATACCTTATTCGCCCCCGGAAAGTCTAGAATCGGCAACACTACAGTTTGAACTTTCTGCCAATTACTAACTTCCGGGCGTATTCCTTAAAAACAAGTTTCTTCACTATTTGCAGTATTGCATACCGTATGTATGAACGCTGGGACTTGCGTATTGTAACCCTTTAGATTACAATTGTAACCATAATGGATACAATCATCGACGGCACCAATCTTACCGCTACGCTTTTCGGTAAGACCCGACAGGTGGTCCTGGCATTACTTTTTAGCCATAATGATGAATCGTTTTACCTGCGGCAGATCGTCCGAGCGACAGGTGCCGGGCTGGGCCCGGTACAACGGGAGCTGAAGAACCTTACGGAAAGCGGCGTCATCATCCGGGAAGCAAGAGGAAGACAGGTCTATTATCGGGCGAATGCGAAATGCCCCATCTTCGACGATCTCAAAAGCATAGTCAGCAAGACTTTCGGGATGGCCTATATCATCAGACAATCACTTTCCATAGCTCTTGATGAAATCAGGGTGGCATTCATATTCGGATCAATCGCTTCCGGCAACGAAGACAAAATGAGTGATATTGATGTGATGGTGATCGGCAATATTTCTTTTGGGGATACAGTCAATCTCCTTTCCAGTGCAGAGGAGAAACTGGCACGTGAGATCAATGCGGTCGTCTATCCGATTGCTGAATTCCGGCAAAAGCTGAAGGAGGGCCACCACTTCGTCAGGAACGTGATGGATAGCCAAAAGATATTTATTACAGGTGATCAGGATGAGCTTGAAAGACTGGCTGAATGAAGGACGGATCAAAAGCCACACCACCAGCAAAAAAGAGATAGAGCAGCTTCTCGCAGTATTCGACCGGGACATGGCTGATGCTCAGGCAGACAATCTAAGCACTGACAGGCGATTTGCCACCGCGTATAACGCAGCGCTCATGACAGCCAGAGTTGCTCTGGCTGCCGGCGGATATCGAACATCAGGTTCCGGTAATCACTACTGGACGATTCAATCCCTGACCTTTACGCTAAAGCCGCCTTCTGAGACGATCAGGAAATTCAACAAATTCCGCCAGAAACGCAATATCAGTGATTATGAAATGATCGGCGTGGTTTCAGACCAGGAACTGGAAGAAATGATGGCTCTTGCCCACGAACTTCGGGAGATGGTAACTGTATGGCTACGAAAGGATCACCCGGAACTTCTGGAAGATTAAAGGATGGCAGGTCTATTAATGAACACGCGAGCTATTAGTGGGACAGATCCGGGCATTTAACCGGAGCAACTCCCTCACTCACCAATCCGGTTATTCAACGGCCTCGTTATGCGGCTAACAAATTATGAATGAGCTAAAATTACAGTAGTTATGAACGTTTCTTCTTTTTTGTCTTCTTTGCTGCGTTACGTCTTGTGGCGCGATTTGGCCCAAGACTTGCGGGTGTAACCAACCTATGTTTACCCTGCTGTTGTTTTAGAAAATCGATGACCTCGACTGACGGCATCCTAAATGAGAAAACGGTTTTACCGCCTTTATTGGTGACAGCAAAATCCCCTTTACTTATAATGTCCATCCCGATCAATATCTCAGGTTGACCCGTAATTATACCCTCAATAACAGTCAATTGTGGAATGATTACCTTATTAGGCAGGAAGAGACTTACATAGTAAACTGGCTTCATCCCTGCACCACCAGCGGTATGTACTTTTGCCATACTGATAGGCTTAAGCCCACACTCATCAACAACTTTCTGTGTAACGACAGTATTAGTTGCTCCAGTATCCCAGATGGCAATGTATTCTTTAGGGTCTTTTGGGGGTGGGCTGTCTTGAGGTGAAAATGGTTGACCAATTGAGGCTTTGGTCAGCAGTACATGTACTATCTTGTCGCGGTAAGCCGTAAAAGCCGGGGCATTAGTTGGGTCCATATATGACCCTTAGACTATAACTACCCTAGAATGATATGTTTGGGTATAGCTACCTTCACCTGGTTCACATTCTTGTACGAGGAAAGTACCAAGGGGATGCTCTTTTGAGGTTTCATTGACGGCTTCTAACATAGAATTATAGGCACCAAGAACCTTCTCGTCTTTGATGACGACAAACTTGCCCTGATATTTGGCAACAAGTTCATCTTGATGATCCAAATAGAATTGGAATTCTTTTTCTAGCTCGCTCGCCATTAGCTTTCCCCCAGCGCTTTCAATTTTATGTGTAACTCAATAACTTGTCAAGCGGGCTAGCCATAAATAATTTCTGGTATATCGTAATTTTATGAGTGAAATTTTGAGTTGAATGCATCAATGAACGAATATAGCCGCACAACGTTTGAGCTAACCTGCCCCACATCCTTTCTGCCATTGTAGCAAAACTGTGGGAACAAAACCTACCGTTTATCGGGCGCAAAGTTGAAACTGAAATCCTGCGGGAGGATATGCAGTTGAAAAGGGTACATTCCCTATAATCGTAAAGTTACCTTGAAATATGTATTTGGCCAAGACACCATATATAAGCTCGTCACCATATATCCGTGGAGCGACAAAGAAATAACTTATTAAAAACTTGACGGCAATAAGAACAAAGAAACTTAAAATTATAAGACCGAACCATCCACCCAATTTCATGAAAAAGTGAAGACATTTGGAACGGTTTAGTATTTGTCTTATCGTTTTGATATTATAAACGATAATTATACTTATTCCTAATAGTATTATGAATATCAAAGCACCGATTCCTTGAGGCATCTTATTAGATGTAATACCTGCCTGATCTGACGTAACAATTATTTTTCTTAAATCTATGCTACTTGATCCATTATTATCAAAGATTTCAAGATTGAATCTTTCTTCTTCACTGGCGTTTTGCATTATGTTTTTAATGCCGGAATTCCTCACCGCGGCAAATCATGCCAAACCTGATTTCTGGGTGCGGAATGATGCAGGTACCATTACTCATACATGGACCGGCAATGATCCGGATCAATCCCTTGTTATGAATCTGCAGGGGCGCAAGGTTGTGATGCAGTTTCATTCATCCGTCACAAATGGTTTGAGTTATATTTCCCGTTTTTTCAATGTGAAGAGAGATAATTTTAACGAGATCATGATCGATACCGGTGCAGAACCGGATCCGGAGGTGCGCATCGATAACCTGATACTGAAAACAGGCTCCCCGGTATCGGTCACTTTCGATGGAATGCTCACCTTTACCTATCCGGAAAATAAAGGGATCGTTCTTAGTCGTATGATATATCCATCCAATATGAATGCTCTGGTCCTGGAGGAGTGGCAGGTTCGTAACAATTCCGGCAAAACGGTAAAGATGTCGGTCTCGGCAGCCCGGCAGGTGAAATATACGGATGAAGAAATAGTAGTAGTCCGGACCTGCACTGGAGTTGAACCTGTTGCAGTGGCCCCGGGTGATACACTATTTTTCACAGTTTCGGTTCAGGCCAGGGAAATTGCTGCCCCTGACAGGGTGCCGGATGTTGTACTGGAACACCAGGAACGTGTTAAAATGGCAAGATGTGCGTGGCATGGTCCGGGTCGTCTCGAAACCCCTGATCCGGCTCTGGACCTTGCATTTGCACTGCAGAAATTTCATATTCTGGAATGTCCGGTAGAAACCTGGAAAGGAGTTATTACTCACAACGGAAGTCTGAGATACTCACCGGGCATCTGGGCAAACGATCCGGTTGAATACTCCAGTCCTGTTTTTCCGTTTTTTGGAGATGAGCAGTTAAATGATGCCTCGCTGAACATGTACAGGATATGGATGGATTATTGCAGGGAGAATGGAATCCGTCCCTTTCCCGGTTCGTTCGAACATGCCTCCCTGAAGCTTGTCCAGCAGGAACGTGGTGATGATGCAATGGTTCTTTATGGCCTTTCGAAGTTCCTCCTGTTTCTTGGCGATCCGAGAGCGGCAGAGGAGATGTGGCCTCTCATTGAATTCAGTGCACAATCTGTAAATTCACATCTGACCAGTGACGGAATAATCTCTTCAGAGACTGATGAGATGGAGGGGAGATACCCTACCGGCGATGCCAATCTGAGTACCTCCTCACTTGCTTACAGCGGATATCGTCAGGCGGCACGTCTGGCACATGATATGGGTAAAAAGTCTGTCGAACTGGAATTTGATAAGCGCGCGGATGCACTTCGAAAGGCGATAGAAAAATACTTTGGTGCTGAGATAGAAGGCTTCAGGACTTATCGTTATTTTAAAGAGAACACCACCCTGCGTGGATGGATCCTGTTGCCGATAGCGATGGGTATCGATGACAGGCAGGAGGGAACGATTGCAGCCTTACTTTCTGATAAACTCTGGCCCGGGCGGTTGAATGGTGCCGACATACTTGCTGAATCAACAGTTCCAACAGAATGGGCACGCGAGACTTACTATGCGCTGAGGGTATTGTTCAAGGCTGGCCTTACGGAAGAATCGCTTGACATGACCCGGCGGGTGGTGAAAGCCCAGGTTTTCGGAGAACAGGGTCCGTATCCGGACGAAGATGCCATTGACATGCTCTGCCCCGGGTCGCTTTATCCCCGTGTTTTCACAGAAGGCATGTTCGGGATCGTTCCTAAGGGTCTTAAATCCTTTAATTGTACACCTTGGTTACCAAATGAATGGCCACAGATGGCGATGCGTGACATGCGAGCTTTTGGCAGAGATTGGGATATGGTTGTGGAGAGGGCAGGGGATAAACAGAAGATTACAGTCAGCAGTGGAGGAAAGGTCATTTTCACCGGTTCGGGCCCGGCAGGAAAAACCTATTCGGTTAAATTCTGAATTCATCCTGTACCTCAAAAGAAAAGGAACTACAAAACCATTTGAAATAATAAATCATGAAACAACCCACAATGAAATATCTCATCATCATCGCCCTGGCTTTGCCTGGTACTTTACTCACTGTCCATGCCGCACCGCAGACTAGGCTACTTCCATTGTCCGAGGTTTGGCGCCGAGGTACCGGAACGCGGCTCGATCAGCCAGCACCCGGCGCTGCGCTGGGAGGACGCGTTTGTCTCTCTCTGGAAACAAACGGACGGATGGGCGCGATGCTGTTTGGCACTCCGGAAAATAAGGTTCTCGTGGCCAACCATTGCCGGCTTGTTCTTTGCCAGCCTTATTTTTCGCTATCTGGGCGTTGCATACATCCCGTTTCATATCAAGCATGTCCAGACGTTTACCCATACAGCCTACACCAATTTACCAACAGACAAACCCTCATATACTGAATTACATAACTATTTAGCATACAAAACGTTACAGTGCTATTTGGCATTTGTTACAGGAGGCTGCACAAAAAAATTATATTGGAATGACAAATTTAGCTTGTTTTATCAGGAATCTTCACTAACATATTTAGTCTTGTGGACGAACTTGCATAGTCTGACATTTTATGTTAGAATTGTGAGTCTGAGTTGACAATACAATAATGAAGTTTGGGGCCGTAGCTCAATTTTGGTTAGAGCATCGGACTGTCGATCCGAAGGTTGCGGGTTCGATCCCCGTCGGCCTCGTTAGTTGAGAACCCTTGTTATTAGTCGAAAAACCACGTTTTTGGCCTAGTGATGGGGTTTTTCCATTGTTTCCAGAACCCCTGCCAGTAACTCCTTCAGTCCATTACGGTCCGTGAAAATCCCTGAATCTACCTTCATAGATCGGAAGGACCAGTCTTTTGCTTTGTCAAATCCCGATTCAGTAGGGCACCACACCTCTCGATGAATTCCCTTGTTCCCAGCGGTCGCCCGGTATGTTCATGTTTTGAAGGATTTCGCCCTCCACGGGATCTTCCTTTAGAAATTGATCTCTAAGAGAATTTTTAATTGTTTATGTCCGTCCTGGCTTCCAATCGCAGTGGGTAGAGAAAATGAGACCCCCACGGCAGCATCCCGTAAAATCCCCTGGATTTTGGGGTACTTATTGTAAACGATAGTACTATTTGTTAACCAGATATCTCAATACCCCGCATTGCCTCATAATAAAAGTTACCCCAAGGAGGCAAAAGCGGTATTTAAGAAGATTCGTCTATTCGTATCTTCTGACTTCGAAACGAAAGAGTCTGGATGGTTCATCAGGTGAAATCCCGGCTTTACTGCGAGCGATGTCTATCTGTTGGGCTACACTGTTAACCCCGGGGAGATCGGGAAGGAGAATGCCTTTTTTGGGTCCGGATGTGACCAGCACTCCGTATTTGACAGGATCGAGTTCGGCTTCGCTTTTGACGGGTTCCGGCCTGGTTAGAATATCAACCTTGTTGGGTTGGGTGGGTTCAAAGGTGCCGATACAGCCCCGGAGTTGTCCGTGCTTATGAATGGAAACGAAGACGCCTGCCCTTTCCTTCATCTCCGGTACTTCCATTCGTGGTCGAGGGGTTTCCCTGTCTTTCACGAACATTTCCACCGTATCTTTGGCCAGTTTTACAATTGGATGCAAATCTCTTTCTTCCATCATTTTATGATTACTCCTGCGTAGCCAACCACACTGTTGTAATCGCCCGTCACATCCCCGCTGGTTTGATATCGCACCAGTTCCGCTTCCTTTGCGCCAAGCTCTTTGGCCGCATATATAAGACAAACAGTTGGCCCATATCCGCACATGGTTATGTTGAATTCTCTGATTCGTTCCAGAAGCTCGTCCTCGTTCAAATCGAGAATGGCCTCGATGGCTTTCATGTCCTTTTTTCTGGCAACTTCCTGCGGCTCGTAATGGGTCATGTCGCTGCTGGCCATAATTACCACTTTTCCGCCCGTTTCCTTTATAGCTGTGGCGATGCTTTGGC
Source organism: Dehalococcoidia bacterium (assembly GCA_041300025.1). Lineage (GTDB taxonomy): Bacteria > Chloroflexota > Dehalococcoidia > SZUA-161 > SpSt-899 > JBGLNL01. The sequence continues at coordinate 1,578,750 of JBGLNL010000001.1, forward strand.
CTATTTCTTTGTAAAACTCGCCGCTGGCATGAGCGAGCACAATAGGCACGATTTTAATTTTATCACTTAAATACTGCAGGAAAGGCAACTGAACCTCTATGGAATGTTCGTAGCGATGCGCTTGAGTGTCCTCCTCAAGATATTCGGAATTTTGCAGAATCAGCTTCCCCAGCTCGGAGTCGACTGGCATATTACCAAGAGGAGTTTCCCAATCCCCCTCGGTCATGATGGCAAAAGGTGCTCCCATGCCTGTATGATTTGGTCCCATGATCACAAAGGTATCTGCGGGTTCTATTCTCGAAATTGTGGCTCCGGCCACGGGGCCGGAAAACGGGTAGCCAGCATGAGGGGAAATCAGTCCTATCACCTTATCTTTTTGAGAATCCGGATCAATCATCCTCTCAATATCTGCCCGGAGAGCACCGGACGATCCCGGATAGAATCTTCCCGCTACCACCGGTTTTCTGACCATCGCCACCTCCTCTCTGATAACCTGCAGGGCAGGGTTCCACGGGCCTTGCCCGTGGGTATCTACATCTTGAAATTGAGTTCAGTGCCGCAATAACTGCATCTGGAGCCATCGAGGCCGACTATTTTTGTCGTATAACCTATTCTTTCCACTACTACCCTGCCGCAAGAATAGCAAACCGTATTTTCCCCATCGTTACCGGGCACATTACCGATATATACGTAGCGCAATCCCGCTTCCCTGCCGATCCTTCCGGCAGATTCCAGCGTCCGGAGCGGAGTCGATGGGACATTAGTCATTTTATACATGGGATGAAAGCGGCTGATATGCCAGGGCGTATCTACCCCCAGTTCGTTGACTATGAAATCCACTGCCCGGTGTAATTCATCAGGATCATCATTGATTCCGGGGATTACGAGAGTAGTTACTTCCAGAAAAACGCCAAACTTTTTGAGCGCTTTAAGGTTATCCAGAATTGGCTGGAGTTTACCGCCGACATATTTGCTGTATGTTTCTTCCCGGAAAGCCTTGAGATCGACGTTGATGGCGTCGAGCCAGGGATGGAAAAGTTCCAGCATCTGGCTGCTCATATAACCGTTGCTCACATACACGTTGGCCAGGCCGGCTTCGCGAGCCAGTCGGGCGATTTCATAGGTATATTCAAAGAAGACGGTTGGTTCGGTATAGGTATAAGCGATACTCCGGCATCCTGTTCGCCTGGCATCGGCAACAATTTCTTCAGGGGTTGCTTCTGTCCCGATCACGAGGTCTCGCTCTCTTGGCATCTGGGATATATCTGCATTCTGGCACCAGTCGCAACGGAAATTGCATCCGGGAGTAGCAATCGAATAGGAAGTGCTGCCGGGTTGAAAATTGAACAGGGGTTTTTTTTCGATGGGATCTACATTGCGGGCAATGGTTCGCCCGTAGACCAGAGTATATAAAGTGCCGCCCCTATTTTCCCGCACCCGGCAGATACCTTTCTTACCATCTGCAATTGTGCAGTGGTGCGCGCACAGTTCACAGCGTACCTTGCCATCCGGCAGTTTCTCATAGAGCATAGCCTCGTGCATAATAACATCCTCCTGCCAGGCAAATTCACGGGCCTGCACAGTTACCAAAAGCTGTGTCAGTGAATCTGGTTATGCCTTGCCCTGAGCCATTTGCAATTGCTTGCCTTCAGTCTTTATGGATGGAGCGATTACCAGCTCGATCTGACGGTATGCTTCGAGATTTTGAGCCCCGCACATTCCCATACTCGTACGAAGCGCTCCTATAAGGTTCTGAGTTCCGCTGGTTACAGTGGCTGGCCCGAAGAGTGTTTGCTTGAGGGTGCTGTTTTGAGTGACTTTCACTCGCACTCCCCGTGGCAATCCAGCGTGGGGAGTGGCCATTCCCCAGTGATAACCCCTTCCGGGGGCCTCAGCAGTTTGCACCATGATCGAACCCAGCATTACAGCATCGGCTCCGCAGGCAAATGATTTACAGATATCTCCACCGGCGCGGATGCCCCCATCTGTAATTATGGGAACGTAATTGCCGGTATCACGGAAATAATCATCTCTGGCGGCGGCGCATTCCATTGTAGCCGTTGCCTGGGGCACGCCCACTCCCAGAACCTCCCTTGAGGTGCAGGCTGATCCTGGCCCTATGCCGACCAGCAGGGCAGCTATGCCGGTCTCCATCAGGGCGCGGGCCGCACTGTATGTAACGCAGTTACCAACTATTATAGGAACCGAAACCAACTCGCGGAGTTCGGCGAAAACCAGACCTCGTTCACTTTTGGAAATATGCCTGGCGCTGGTAACGGTTGACTGAACTACCAGCACATCCATTCCTGCTTCTTGAGCAATCGGGTACAGGCGCTTGGTAAGGGCCGGAGTCATAGATACAGCCGCAATTCCACCGCCATCCTTGATCTCTTTTACCCGGTCGCCTACCAGGTTATCCTTAATTGGTGCGGAATAAAGTTGCTGCATCAATGGAGTAGCTTCGGCATCAGAGGCAGCGGCGATTTCCGCCAGATATTCGTCTGCGTTTTCATATTGGGGGACACCCCCAAAACCCCTGGCAGGCAGGTTGTCTAAAAACTCCCAGGTATGTCATTTATGAACACAGTGAAGAATCTTTTTTGAAGCTGAGCCTCGGAGATTCCTCGTCATAAATTCCTCAGAATGACACGTTTTTTGATATTTTAGGACAACCTGGCACCCCTTTTCAGAAAGCCTGGGGCAAAAACCGGAATTGCAGAAACCGATGTGTGCTATAATTGGCTCAAATTTCTTACGGAATAATGGATTGGGTTACGGCTGCATGACAATTTGTGACAATCTAGCTGTCGTAACCATGTGGTATAGATAGTGAAAACGATTGCTGATTGATCGTCTGCTATAAAAAGGATAATGACCAATGGCTCACATGATCCCGGCTGTGATCCCGGAACAAACGCTGAGCAACGCCGAAAAGCACCTGTTCGCAGTCCTAAAGGAACGGCTTGATTATGGCTTTACCGTTTTTCACTCGTTCAATCTGCTCACCCGCAACCGGCAGCAGCGGTTCATTGAAGGCGAGATCGATTTCCTCATCTTCTCACCTGCACATGGTTTTCTAGTGCTCGAAGTCAAGGGCGGCATCATCGAATATGAGGGCAGCACGGATCGATGGTTCCAGAACGATAAATTGATGAACCAAAGCCCCTTTCGTCAGGCCCGCGATTCGAAACACAAGCTGAGAGATTTCCTTTCCAATCAGCTTGGCCATAAACCAAAAGGCACCTTTGCCTATGCGGTCTGTTTCCCCGAGGTATTCGATGATATGAAAAACCTTCCTTCCGGGGCGGAATCTCGGATATGCATTACCGGCGCTGAACTCCCGCTGATCGATAAAAAGGTTCAGGAGATATTTGAGAGTTTCAGCCATGATATCCCTGAGTCACTGGAATCGGATGAATCCGAGCGCATCAGGCAGATTCTGATGCCCCACTGCGAATACGGGACAAGTCTGAAAGACCGGATGGGAAGGGCCGAGCGCGATTTCTTCCGGCTGACCGAGGAGCAGTGCCGCATGCTCGACACGCTGAGCCGCCAGAAGCGGGTATTGATCGAAGGGTGCGCCGGCTCCGGGAAAACGGTGATGGCCGTCAAAAAGGCCCGGGAGCTGGCAGCGGAGGGGAAGAGCGTGCTGATCCTCTGCTATAACGTCCTGATCGGTGAGCGATTGGCGAGCGAGGTCGGCGATCTGGATTCTGTAACCGCCTGTAACTACCATAAGTTTTGCGAGGATTTGCTGAAAAAGGCCGGGCGTTTTCCCGCGGACGAAGGGGATTCCGCCGAATACTGGAAGGCAATTCTCCCGGAAGCCTTAGAATCCTTCCTTCAGGAGAATCCGGTTAAATACGATGCGGTGATCGTTGATGAGGGGCAGGATTTCTATGCGGAGTGGTGGGTGACCGTGGATGATCTGGTGAAGCCGGATGGCTATTTCTATATCTTCTATGATCCGGGCCAGAATCTATGGGGAACCGGTATGGACTTCCCCATAAAGGGTGAGCCGTATACGTTTTACCGCAATTGCCGCAATACCAGGGAGATTTTCAATATGCTACAACATTGCGTATCTATGGAGATGAGCCTGATGGGGGGCGCTCCGGTGGGGGACAAGGTGATCGACTTCTCCTCGCCCGATGCGCATGCCCGCCGCGAACGGCTGGCCGGGATACTTCATGAACTGATGGCAAAGGGAATCGACCGTTCACGGATCGTCATCCTCGGCGGGCACTCGGTGGAGAATACCTGCATCGGAAGCGATCCCGCGGTCGGGGGTATCCGGATCACGCAGGATATCGAAGACGAGTCCGATGCGATCCACTACTACACTTACATGAAATTCAAAGGCTGCGAGGCTGATGTTGTTATCCTTCTGGATGTAGATCGAAATGACGAGCGCTGGAACGATACGGCGCTCTATACGGCCATCAGCCGGGCTAAATATCTTCTTTATATTATTTGGGCGAGTTAAGGAACCTTGTGAATAAGTGGTGACTTCGGGGTTTTGGGGGTGTCCCCCCAGCTTTAAATCCCCCTATTTCCTTCTTTGTGAAATGGGGACGAAAAGGGAGTTTGGCAATGCAGGGGGTTGATTTGAACTTGTTCAGAGGTTCCAAATATAATGGGAGAAATAACGATGGGTAGTTTACTAAGGGAAAGCATCCCGCTCCTTTCTAAATCCCGATTCATGGCCGGATTGCAGTGTCACAAGCGGCTTTATCTGGAGTGCTACCATCGGGATCTGGCGGACGAAGTGAGCGCCGCCCAACAGGCGATCTTCGATACGGGAACGAATGTCGGGCAGGTGGCGACCGGGCTTTACCCGGGTGGCGTGCTTATCGCTGAGGATCATCTGCATCATGAAAAAGCGTTGCAATCCACCCGTGAAGCGATTGGCATTTCTTCAGTTCCCGCCATTTACGAGGCAGCTTTCATTTTTGATGACGTGCGGATCCGGGCGGATATTCTGGCGCGCGCCGGCGACGCCTTTGATCTCATCGAGGTGAAATCAGGAACCAGCACCAGAAAAGAGCATCTCTTCGATGTGGCGGTGCAACTCTATGTGCTTAAAGGTGCCGGCATCAAAGTGAGGCGGGCCTGTCTCTGCCATATCAATAACGAGTACGTTTACCGTGGGGGCGAATACGAACTGGAGAAGCTCTTTGCCATCGATGATATCACCGGGGAGGCCGAACAGCTTCAACCGACGGTTATCAGCGAGCTTGAAGAAATGAGGGAACCCCTCTGGAAGTCGGAACCTCCGGCGATCAAAGCCGGCAGGCAGTGTTCCAATCCGTATATTTGCCCCTTCTATGGCCACTGTCATGCTGATGAGCCGGAGCATCATATCAGCGAGCTTTATAAAGTCTCTCCGCAATTGCTGCAGGAACTTGAAGACGATGGTATAGCGGAGATTCAGAATATCCCGGAAGGATTCACAGGGATGAATCCCATCCAGCAGCGGATGCGGGATTGCGTGGCCGGTAATCATCTTTACATTGACCCTGAATTACCGGAAACGTTAGGTAAACTGGAATATCCCATTCATTTTCTCGACTTCGAAACCTTTAATCCGGCGCTGCCGCTTTTCATCGGCACCCGGCCATATCAGGTGATTCCGTTCCAGTGGTCCGATCATATCCTCGAAGTGGACGGGAAGCTTTATCACCGGGAATACCTCCATGACGGCCCTGGCGATCCTCGCGAGCCGTTTGCCCATAACAGGGGAGCCGTTGTTGAGATACACACCGCCGCCGATGTTCAGGTCACCTACTTCGGTTCCGTTGGCATTCCCGCCGGTGATGGTGAAACCATCCAGAACAGTGGCGCTGCCACCAACCCCACTGCCACTCACTATGTGATAGCAGTTATCCGTATTATTACCTAATACACCAATATCGCCACTCAGCACGGTCTTGTTCAACGCCCAGTTGCATTCGGTGCGGTTGCCTTCTGTTCCATTGAAACCGCCGTAGAGCGATACACCTGCCTTTATCTGGAAGGAGTCGGTCCGCTGACCCGGACTACCGGCACGAACCGGTGTGTAGGTTCCGCTGGCCACCCATAATTCGTCGCCATCCGATGCTCTGAAAAGTGCCGACTGTAAATTATTGTAGGCATCGTCCCATGAGGTTCCGTCATCATTTCCGCTGGCATTAATATCCACATAGATGACCGCCGGTGCGTTGAGAGTAGTGAAGCTCATCTCCCCGCCGTAGTCGAATCCGTCGCCTATGGCTGCTGCCCGGTAGTAATATGTTTTGTTATCCAGCAGGTTATCGATGTTCACGTAGAAAGTGCCGGTTCCGGTCATCGGGCTCTCAACGGCCGTTTCTTTATGTGGATACGAACCCGACAGTGTTCCATATTGGAAAGAGACTGTAACCGTACCGGCTGATCCCATATCATCGAGGGTTGCATTGAGGGTTGCTGTGTGGGGGCCTATGTCGGTAGCCGGATCGGTAGTTACTGAAGGAGGTATGCCCCCCAGCCACACCCGCCCGGCAAAAAGGTCCAGATTTCCACCGTTCGAATGCCCGACGGCTGCCAGACCGATCACATCGGTCAGCGTAATTAAATTACCCTCACTGGTTCGCTCTCCCCCGCCGGCTGCCACCCCGTCCCTGGTTACTGAGGGTGCATCATCCTGAGCCAGCACCACTACAACAATAATGGGCGCCAGGATAGCGACAAGGAGGCCAATAACAGGGAGCAGGAACTTTTTCATATTACTTAACAATTTTACCAAAATTTACACCACTACTTCCAGTCATTTGGAGAAATGTTTATAATTTGACACAATTTGGTAAATATATGCTCCGCATATTTGGAGAGCCGGTCCATAAATAGTAGCATACCAACACCGCTAATCAGAAACTCGCAGGGCATATACTTACCCCGCTCTTTTCGCACCCCCGCTTTGGCTCGGATTATACCAGATAAATATCGGATTGCAACATGTCCCTGTTATCCCCCTCTTGAAAGCAAGCTGTTAATATTGTAATCCCGCAATCCGGTCGTTGTCGTACATTGTGCGGAGGTATGGATTGAAATCACATCAACACGGAATGCTTGCCCAAAATGCTGGTGCCCCTTGATGCGTAGCATTCTGCCACTCGCCTCGAAATCCGGAAAGAGCCCGCCTTTTCTGATCAAATAATTGAAGCCGGGAAACAAATAGGATAAAGTTATCCATGTGGAAAATGCAGCAACCCCCTGGCATGGTTTGACGCTGGAAGAAGCATTATCAAAGACAGGCTCCAGCACGTCCGGTCTGACAGCAACGGAGGCCGCAGAACGACTGGTTAAGTACGGGCCGAATGAGCTGAGAGTTAAAAAGAAGCCCCCTCTGATCAAAGTCTTCTTGCGGCAGTTCCTTAGCCCCCTAATATATGTCCTGTTGGCGGCCGGCATCATTTCTCTCGTATCGCAATTCTTTACCGGTGAAGAGCATTTCATCGATGCCTTCGTCATCTTTGGCGTGATTATTCTGAATGCTGCAATCGGCACTTTCCAGGAAAGCCAGGCTGAGAAGGCGATGGATGCGCTATTGGAGATGGCGGCACCCAGAGCCAAAGTTAAGCGCAATGGCAAAATCGAAACCATACCTGCCTGCGAGATAGTGCCCGGCGATATCGTATTGTTCGAAAACGGGGACAAAATCCCGGCGGATATCAGACTGATTGAGAGCGTCAATTTGAAAGTCAACGAATCTGCCCTTACCGGAGAATCCGTCCCGGTGGAAAAGCGAATCGATCCTGTCCCTGAAGATGCTATTATCGCCGAAAGAGTCAACATGCTGTTCATGAGCACTACTGTCACCAGCGGCAGGGCCAGCGGCGTAGCCGTGCTGACCGGCATGGAAACTGAGATCGGGAAGATAGCCACCGGACTCGAAGAGGTTAAACAGGAAGACACACCTTTACAAAGAAACATCAGGAAACTGAGCAAGCACCTTGTTTTTGTATTTCTGGGAGTCAGCCTGCTATTGGTGGTAGTCGGGTTACTGCAGGGGCTGGATCTCTTTGACCTGTTTATGCTGGCAATCGCGGCGGCTGTCGCCTCCATTCCTGAAGGCCTTGCGCCAGTGGTGACCGTCGTACTTGCGATTGGCATGCGGACGATGGCACGCCATAATGCCATTATTCGCAAGCTGATAGCCGTTGAAACCCTTGGCTCGGCTACGGTCATCTGTACCGATAAAACCGGCACGCTCACCTTAAATCAAATGACTGTTCGGAGACTGTTCTCGGATGGCAAGTTCTTCGAGATCACCGGTGAAGGCTATGAGCCGCAGGGTGAATTCATGGAAGGCGGGCGATCAATTGATCTTGAGAAGAATGGCCAGATCATGCTGCTCCTGCGCGCAGGAGCGCTGTGTAATGATGCCTCGATTACAGAGAGTAATGGGAAATATGGAATCTTTGGCGATCCCACTGAAGGAGCGCTGGTGGTAGCTGCCGCGAAAGCCGGCATGCCCAAGGCCGAATTGGAGGAAAGGTATCCGCGAAAAGACGAGTTGCCTTTTGCCAGTGAAAAGCAATACATGGTTACGCTCCACTATATGGCCACTCTGCATTCAGAAGAAGGCCATTCGACGGCATTCATCAAAGGGGCACCTGAAAAGATAATTGGATACAGCAAACATATTCTGAAAAACAATCGTATGGTGCCGATAACAGAATCCGACCGCGTGGAAATATCGGAAGCCGCATCAAATATGGGGACGGATGCTTTAAGGGTAATCGCCATTGCCTGCCGCAGTTTCCCCGATGAACCAGATAAATTGACCGATGAGGATGTCCAGGACAACCTGATCTTTATCGGCCTTGCCGGCATGTCGGATCCGCCACGGCAGGAAGCCAAAGAGGCGATAGCTTTGTGCAGGCAAGCCGGTATCAAGGTCAAGATGAAATTGTGGAATCTGCTTCCCTATCCTGCCGTCTCTAACCGGCATACACTGTTTCCACAACACCTGAGATTTCGCCCGGCTATCGCCGTGCTTCGATCGCCCGTTTTGGCATTCCGCTCAAGGCAACCACTCTGCGTACCAGTCACAGAAGTCTGGAATGCAGCTTTATCAGTCTATTCACCCCCTGAAAAATCCCATAAGTGTAGCGTTCAACAATTTTTGACTCTTCCCTAACTGTTGACCGATACAGGTGCCGGAGCTATAGACATCTGACTTGTTTTTGAATATACTTTTCCTTACAACAGGCAGCCGTTATTGGAGAGATTTTTGAAAAATAAGAATATAGATCAGGAAAAGGCTTCCACTATAGCTTCTTTGCAGTCATTGCTCCGACCACGCTCTATAGCTATTATTGGGGCTTCTCGCAGAAAAGCAACCATTGGTAACAGACTTTTCCATAACTTGCTTCAGCAGGAATTCAAGGGGGTTGTCTATCCGGTGAACCCTAATGCCGAATCGGTGGCTTCAGTAAAAACAGCGCCATCCATCCTTGACATATCGGGAGCAGTAGACCTGGCAATAGTAATCACCCCCGCAGATGAAGTCAACCGGGTGGTTGAACAGTGTGGGCAGAAGGGCGTGGGAAGCGTTGTGGTGATATCAGCCGGATTCGGAGAGATTGGGGGGGAAGGAAAGAGCAAACAGGATGTTTTAGTTGAAACGTGTCGCCGTTACGGGATGCGCCTGGTGGGCCCCAACTGCATGGGAGTCATTAATGCTGATCCGGATGTCAACATGAATGCTACCTTCTCCTTAGTTTTTCCCCGTTTCGGCAACATTGCCTTTAGCACTCAGAGTGGTGCTCTGGGGCTTGCCATTCTAGAGTATGCAAGGGATTTGAACATTGGCATTTCTACGTTTGTCAGTATAGGAAACAGGACAGATGTTTCCAGCAATGATCTGCTTCAGTACTGGGTGGAAGACCCGGCTACCGATGTCATACTCCTGTATCTCGAATCCTTTGGCAATCCAAGGAAGTTTGCCCGCATAGCACGCAGTATTACAGTAAAGAAACCGATCATAGTCGTAAAAAGTGGCCGCACGCTGGCAGGTTCCAGGGCGGCTGCATCACATACCGGGGCATTGGCTACTGCCGAGGTGGCCTCCGAAGCGTTATTTGCTCAGACAGGGATGATCAGGGTCGATACATTGGAGGAACTTTTTGGCGTAGCTAATATGTTATCCCACCAGCCTATACCTTCAGGAAGAAGAGTGGCCATACTGACCAATGGCGGTGGCCCGGGCATTCTAACGGCTGATGCCTGCGCGGAGAGAGGCCTTGAATTACTGCCCCTCTCGGATAAGATTCTTTCCGAACTCAAAAGCTTCCTGCCAAACCGAGCGAGCTTCGCTAACCCGGTTGATATGACTGCTGAAGCCACTGCCGATGAATATGACCGGGCAATGAGACTGCTCTTGCAGGATGACAACATAGACATCGTGATTGTCATTTTTATTCCTCCGATAGTGACACAAGCTGAAGCAGTAGCCTGCGCTATCCGTACGATAGCTCCGGAGTACCGCCGGCGAGGCAAAGCGCTGGTTGCGTCATTTATAGGCTCACGCGGTGCCTCTATTGAACTGTGTTCCGGAGAGGAGTGCTGCGTACCATCTTTTGCTTTCCCTGAAGATACTGCCACAGCAATTGCCAAGGCTTGTGAATATAATGACTGGCTGAAAAGACCAAAAGGTAAAATCCCCAAAGTAGTGAATATTGACAGTCGGAAGGCCAAACAGATAGTCGCGTCAGCTTTGGGAAAAAGCACAGCTCGACCTTTATGGCTCGATGCCGATTCGGTTACAGGGCTTCTCGAGGCCTACGGTATTTGCCTGACAAAGTCAATCAGGGCCACAAGTGATGAGGCGGCGGTGAAGGCAGCCAGAGACATTGGCTTTCCTGTTGCCATCAAACTGCTCTCTGATAGCATAGTACACAAGACAGAGGTAGGTGGTGTCGTTCTTAATCTTCGTTCGGAGAAAGAAGTTGAACAGGCTTTCAGGCAAATCAGGGAACGCCTGGTCAGTATGCAAAGAGAGCATGAAATGCAAGGCGTCATGGTTCAGAAAATGATATCGGATGGTATTGAGACAATCATCGGGGTAACTCAGGATCCATCGTTTGGCCCGCTTATAATGTTTGGCATGGGCGGGATTCACACTGAATTATTCAAAGATGTCACCTTTCGCATTCATCCCCTGACCGACGTGGATGCACACGAGATGGTACGCTCAGTTAAGGCATATAAGCTTCTAGAAGGTTGGCGTGGAGCCAGGGCTTCTGACATAAAATCGCTTGAGGAACTCCTGCTAAGGGTATCAAGTATGGTGGAAGAGCTTCCCCAAATGGCTGAGCTGGATCTTAATCCGGTGAAAGTCCTCGAGGGCGATAATGGATATGTGGTTGTTGATGCGCGGGTGCTGCTATTTTGAATTTACAAGTTGACTGCGTAGTTGTGAGATAATGCGCCACAATCAATCGGATAGTATAGGTCACATTCTAAATATTACCAGGCAATATTTTGTCCGAAAGTGCATGGCATCAATCCTTGATATGCCAGAATAAAAGCCGGAAACAGATGATTTGTGGCGGGAAGTAAGAATTGATTTTAGACATACTTGTAGATGGACTATAATGTGGTTATGAAGCAGGTTGGTATCTTCAAGCGGCGAACCAAAATAGTGTGTACTATCGGGCCAGCGACTGGTTCGGTGGTCATGATTGAGCGTCTTATCAAAGGTGGTATGAATGTTGCCAGACTCAATCTTTCACACGGCACCCGAAGCATGCATTCCCGTTATGCTGCGACGGTGAAAAAGATAAGCAGGAGCCTGAGGATGCCGGTGGCAATTCTCATTGACTTGCCCGGCCCAAAATATCGAACAGGAAAACTCAAAGGCGGGCAAGCTATTCTAACTAAAAATGCAACTGTTACTTTTACCGTGGAAGATGTTGAGGGTAATGCCTCTCTTGTACCCGTAAACTTACCCTCCCTGCCGCAAGATGTTAAGATTGGCGATATTGTTTTGCTTGACGATGGAGCTATGCAGGTGAGAGTGCTCAGTAAAAGTTCGAGCGAGGTTAAATGTAAGGTAATGGTGGGCGGAGTGCTGACTGAAAAACGCGGGCTGGTAGTAGCCACTTACAAATTCAAAATGACCGACGAAACCGGAGAACCATTGGATAGCTCCGAGGAATCACTGCAGGCGAAAGTTGGGTGCAATGTTGAGGGGAACCCCTCTCGAAATACAACGAAAAGGGTTCCCCTTGCGAACTTGTTAGAGGAAGAGCGGGCAAAGCACCAGAGTGATTGTGCTCAACAGTTTTACCAGAACATGCAGCGAAGGGCCCGCCGTGTCCTTGAACGGGTCGCCGACGGTATCTCCGACGACTGCTGCCCCGTGAGTGGGGTTCTTCATTTTCTTGCCCGACGCGTCGGTGAGGTACTTGCCGCCCAGAGCGCCGCTTTCGATATATTTTTTCGAGTTGTCCCAAGCTCCACCAGAGTTGTTGAGAAAGAGAGCAGTAATAATACCGACGATGGTTCCTACCATAATTAGAGCTGCCACAGACTCAGCAGCGATCAACGGGTGAGCATCATCAACATATATTTCCTTGAAGATAACGCCCACGCCAACCGGCACCAAAACGGCGAGAAGACCGGGAACAATCATCTTGCGGAGGGCCGCCTTGGTAACGATATCCACGCATGTGCCATAGTCGGGTTTGAAGTCCTTGGGGAATTGGATAATATCGTTTATCCTCGGAAGCTTGGCATATTGTCGGCGTACTTCGGCAATAATCGATTGAGCTGTCTGACCCACCGCGCGAATGGCAAAGGCGGAGAACAGGAACACCAGCATCGCACCCATGAAAGCACCGATGAATACCGGTGGGTTAGAAAGGTCAATGGGGAACGGGAAATCAACTGTTTTGCCAGCGTATTGCCTGACCTCATCCATATATGCCTGGAAGAGCAGGAAGGCGGCAAGTCCAGCTGAACCGATGGCGTAGCCCTTAGTGAGAGCCTTGGTGGTATTGCCCACCGCATCCAGCCTATCTGTCTTCTTGCGGACCTCTTCAGGCTGCTGCGACATCTCTACAATGCCGCCCGCGTTATCGGTGATGGGCCCGAAAGTATCCATAGCCAGGATGTAAGCTGCAGTGGAGAGCATACCCATGGTGGCCACTGCTGTTCCAAACAAACCGGCATGAGGGAGACCGCAGGCATTCCCCAGTTGATAGGATCCAAGAAGTGCCGCTGCCATAAAGCAAACTGGCAAGGCCACGCACTCAAATCCCACCCCGATACCGGCGATGATATTGGTTGCCGGTCCGGTAACCGAGGCATCGGCTATGCTCTTAACCGGCCGGTACTTGTATTCGGTGTAATACTGGGTAACGTAAACAAAGGCGACCGAGGTAACTACGCCAATGATTCCGCACAGGTAGAAATGCCACCATGCATCCGGCGCCTTAGAGCTATCCAGCAGCCAGTATGAGGCCGCCCCGAATCCCACCATCGCCAGCACAACGGCAACGTAATAACCCCTGTTCAGAACTTGCATCGGATCCATCTTTTCTTCCTTATCCATATGGACATACAGGATGCCAATGACGGAAGCGATGATTCCGAAGGCACGGGCAACCAGCGGGAACATCAGAACACCCATGATTCCTTCTCGGAACTCAAAGCCCTTATCTTGTGCGATTATAGCAAGGCCTGCAGCCAGGATCATGGCACCGATATTTTCCGCAGCAGTCGATTCAAACAAGTCGGCTCCACGGCCAGCGCAGTCGCCCACGTTATCACCTACCAGGTCAGCGATAACTGCCGGGTTTCTGGGGTCATCTTCCGGAATGCCGGCTTCCACTTTGCCCACAAGGTCAGCTCCCACGTCAGCGGCCTTAGTATATATACCGCCGCCCAGCTGGGCAAACAGAGCCACGAACGAAGCGCCAAAACCGTAGCCAATAATCAGAAGCGGTATCTGGGTATCCTTAACATCGGTCACCAGACTTACTAGTCCAAAAAGGCCAGCCACTCCCAGAAGGCTCATGCAGGTAACGAGCAACCCCGAAACCGCACCGCCGCGCAAGGCAACACGAAGGGCATCATTAAGGCTCGTCAGAGCCGCATTGGCGGTCCGTATATTGCTTCGGATGGAAATCCACATCCCCACGTAACCCGCAATGACTGAGCAAATCGCACCGAAAACAAACGAGATGGTGATCCACATCGCCAGTTCCCAGGCATGATCGACGGGGTCAAAGCCCTTGGAGTCGCGCACAAAAGCGTAATAGCAGAACAACAAAACAGCCAGCGCAACCGCCATCATGGCAATCGTCCTATTCTGGCGGCGAAGGAAAGCTTCCGCGCCTTCCTTGATGGCATTAGAGATTTTTTGCATCCCCTCGCTTCCGGTGTCGTGCTTGAGAACCCATTTTGCCAGGTACACGGCACACATCAATCCGAAGACGCTTATGCCTAGAACCATGAAGATAAAATGTTCAGTCTCCATTTACACCCCCTATTTTATTTGTCCCTGGAAGAGAAAAAACACTATAAATTATCGGCTAAAGCATTCTTGTATTCCTAACTCCAACCTCCTCTCTGTCCTTCTCCAAAAAAGGCAACCCTTTGTTGTTTACTGCCCAAGCCCTTTACCCCCTACCATAAAATAGGGGCAATTTCTATCTTGCCCCTATTCTAATCCATTACTAACATCCGAACCCAGTATCCAGTATAACGAAGATCATGATGTTCCGCAATAGCCGTATTTACCTCTCCAAGAATGCTCCTGGAGGTATGCTATCAGAGATAAGAATTGTACCATGTGTGAATTCTTTCCCCGGTGCATGGAGGAGAACCGGGGCGGGAAGAGCAGACATCTTCACATCCCGATTGAAAAAAAGGGAAACCTGCAAGAAGCGATTGGGGATGGTGGAACCGGTATTAGCCAACATCCGGACCCACAAACGACTAGACCCCCCTTTATGCCAAGAGGAAGAATTTCCCTCAGCATTAGCCACACGCTCCAGTAACTCTGGCGGATAGATGGGCAAAGGCGATCCCAGTTACCCCAAGGTCGGGAGGGAAGTCAATAGAAAGTAGATTTAAGCTTAGTCACAAAGGACCCGATCATATCAGCCATGCGCAACTCTAAAGGCACCAGTCATTCCCCATGCCCCGAACACGGACAACCACCAGTTTTAAGAAACCTCTGATTAAGTGGTGACTTCGGGGGTCTGGGGGTGTCCCCCAGCTTCAATTTTCCCCCATGATTGGGGGATACAGGGGGTTGATCAGAGGTTCCTTAAGCGATAAACTTCCCGAACCGATTTTTACCCCATCCACCAAAGCAGATGCCGGACACGACGAATCCCTGACAGTCAAACAGATGGCCAGCATTGTCGGAGCTGATTTGACCAAGCAAATTCAGGCAAAGACCCTCGAAATCTATAAATTTGCTGAAAATTATGCCCGGAATAAAGGCATCATCATCGCCGATACCAAGATGGAGTTCGGCCTGATCGACGGCAAGCTTTGCCTGATCGATGAGCTTCTGACTCCCGACTCCTCGCGCTTCTGGGATATGGCCAAATACAAACCCGGAGGCGCTCAGCCGAGTTTCGATAAGCAGCCTCTTCGGGACTGGCTTACCGGCACAGGATGGAATAAGGAGCCGCCCGGGCCGGAACTGCCACCGGAAATTGTAGAGTCAACAGCCAGGCGATATCGAGATGCATACCGGTGGCTCACCGGGAAAGAGCTTTAAGGAATCTTGTGAATAAGTGGTGACTTCGGGGGTCTAGGGGTGTCCCCCAGCTTCAAACCGGGGTTGATCACAAATTTCCGTAATATTTATGAAAATTTACTGATGCTCTGCATTATGGGCTTCGAAAGTCCGCCAACAGATGCCCAATAAATCAGAAATTGGGGCTCATGAAAGCAACTATCAGGATAATGATAAACACCACCACCCCAATAAGCATACCCTTCATCCCAACTTCATCTTCTTTCTGAACTTCATGCGAGGCAAGTTCATCCTGTACCGGCGTTTCATCTGCCGTCATTTCCTGATAAAGCCTCCGCTTCTTTGTTCCCATATGCCCCCTATAATTGGCCGATAGCCTGCATTATATATCTATAAGTCGGTTTTTGCAATCCTGTAAATCCCTTAAGTCTAAACCGGCACTTGCATATACAGCGCATATGAGAGAAGATATATAAGAAACACCGAAAAAAGGTATCGACGTGAAGATAACAAATATTGAGGCAAGAGACCTCTCCGAGGCGTTTTTCAAGTGCTGCCGAATGGTGCTCACCGAAGGATACGAATACACCATCGATAAGGGCAGCTTCGAAGGAACCAAACGAAAAGAACTTGATTTTGTAACTGTACACATACTACACCCCGGCATGAGACCGCTAACGCCGGACGTGCCTCAAGGGGTGCCAGCCCCTTCCAATCAGGACTACATTGAGGAATACATGGCCTATCTCATTACGGATGAGAAACAAACTCACGAACTATACACATATGGTGAAGACATTGCTCCGCAGGTGGGCACGGTAATTGAGCGTTACAAACGGGATGGCCCGGAATGTAACCAGCTTTGCATGTCGGTGGGAAGCCGGGATTCAATCGACCTGGAACATTCTCAATGTTTACGGTTGGTCGATACCAGAATAAGATATGGGAAACTGCACTTCATCATCTATTTCCGCAGCTGGGACCTGTGGGCAGGATTCCCCACAAATCTGGGTGGATTGCAATTGCTCAAGGAATACATGGCCAACGAGATCGGGGTTGAAGACGGGGAAATGATATGTGTCAGCAAGGGTCTTCACCTTTACGAATACTCATGGGACCTTGCGAGAACCGCAGGGGGACTGCGCTAAATCCGGCAAATTAACTTGTGATAGCAGCAATTCATCGTTAAAATAGATAGGGAAATAGCAAACACAAGAAAAATGAAAACAAGTGATAACTCCGGGAATAAGGGAGTTTGCCAGAGATTCTAAAATTCAGTGCCGAAAACACGCATCATGTGGAGTTTGTTTTGAATACGGAATCCAAAAAGAAAGGTTACATCGAAATTGACAGGGAGTTCTGCAAGGGCTGCCAGATATGCATGGAATTCTGCCCGGCGAAATGCATTTCCCCTTCTGATGATTTGAATGCCGCCGGATATTTGCCCGCCAGATTTAACGATAATGGCAACTGCACAGGCTGTGCAATTTGTGCACTCGTTTGTCCTGATGTATGCATAGAGGTGTACCGTGACTAAGACTCTCATGTATGGGAATGCAGCTATCGGGGAAGCCGCTATCAGGGCAGGATGCCAGTGTTATTTCGGTTATCCTATAACTCCCCAAAATGAATTGACGGAATATATGGCTACCCATTTGAGCAGGAGAGAAGGGTGCGCTTTCATCCAGGCGGAAAGTGAGATCGCGGCCATCAACATGGTCTATGGGGCCAGCCTTGCCGGAGCCAGAGTAATGACATCATCCTCCAGCCCCGGAATCAGCCTGAAGCAGGAAGGAATTTCCTACCTTGCAGCCTGCGAACTTCCCGCCGTCATCGTTAACATGTCCAGAGGCGGGCCCGGTCTGGGAAGCATATCGGCTGCTCAATCTGATTATTTCCAGGCAACGCGCGGCGGAGGCCACGGAGATTATCGTACGATCGTTCTGGGCCCGGCATCGGTTCAGGAACTGGCGGATTTGACACATCGCGCCTTCGATCTCGCCGATAAATACATGATGCCTGTTATCATCCTCGGCGATGGCATGCTGGGACAAATGATGGAGCCAATAGAATTCAAACACGAAGCACCATCAAAATTGCATCTTAGAGAACGTGCCGTGCGAGGCGCAAAAGGGCGGCCCAGACGTATCATCAAGACCTTCACTTCCAATCCAGCCGAGCTGGAGGAAATCAACTGGAGCCTGTTCAGAAGGTACCAGCTCATTAAGAAAGAGGAAACCAGTTTCGAAACTTATCTGGTAGATGATGCCGAACTTATAGTGGTAGCCTTCGGCGCTTCAGCCAGAATCGCCCGAGGAGCCATTAAAAATGCTCGGACTGAGGGATTGAAAGTAGGAATGTTCAGGCCGATCACATTATGGCCATTCCCCTCTGAAAAGCTAAAGGAACTGGCACGGGATACGAAACAGTTCCTCGTTTTTGAGATGAATATGGGGCAGATGCTGGAGGATGTACAACTGTCACTGGAAGGTAAAGGGGAAATTTCGTTCCACGGCAGGCCGGGAGGCGTAATCCCTACTCCCAGCGAAATTCTCAGAGTAATTACGCGACTCTACCATCAGAAAGGGCTCAAAAAAGTAAAATGAAAAATGTATATTCACGTCCCAAAACACTCATAAAAGTGCCCTTCCATTATTGCCCGGGATGCGGACATTCCATTGTCCATCGGCTTTTGTGCGAAGTATTCGACGAGATGCAAATTGAAAAGCCGCTCGGCTTCCCGGCGGGCTATTTCCAGCAGCTTCACATCGGTGAGCCGGGCCATCTTGAGATCGGGCAAACCGCTCTGGCGGGTGCCGAAAAACTCGCCCGGGCCCCGCATTTCCAGATCCTTTTCCGCCAGCAGAAATCCGTTGTGGGTTTGTTCCATAATCAGCAGCCTTTCGCGTCCCTCTTCGGTGGGACGATCGGACAGCAGCATGCAGTAAGCCTGATAACTGCTTCGCCAGACCCTTCCCCGAAACTGGTGCAATTGCGCAAGCCCGAATCTCTCAGCGCCTTCCACCATCATCACGGTGGCATTGGGAACGTCTACCCCCACTTCGACAACCGAGGTAGAGACAAGGATATCTATTTCTCCGGCGCGGAACTGCTGCATGACTTCATCTTTTACTTTGCCGGACATTCTACCATGAAGCAGGCCCAGCCTGAGGTTCGGGAAAATATCCCGGGAGAGCCGCTCGTATTCAGCCGTTGCCGCTTTGGCCTCGCTGATTTCCGATTCCTCCACCAGCGGACAGATTATGTAGGCCTGACGTCCCTCGCCAATTTGCTTGCGTATAAAATTGTATCCGCTTTGCCGCTGCTTCGGGCCCAGCCATTTGGTTTTGATGGGCTTCCTGCCCGGCGGCAGTTCATCGATGAGCGAGATATCCATATCGCCATAAAGGGTCAGTGCCAGTGTTCGCGGAATCGGGGTGGCGCTCATAGCCAGCATGTGCGGACTGATACCTTTCTCATTGAGTGACAGGCGCTGCATCACCCCGAAACGGTGCTGCTCATCGACTACTGCCAATGCCAGTCGCTTGAATACCACTTTCTGCTGGATAATGGCCTGAGTTCCGATGAGAATATCCACTTCACCTTCCGACACCTTCTGCTGAAGTTCCTTTTTCCCTTTCTGGCGGATACTGCCCGTCATCAATCCCACGGTAATGGGTCGATCAAGAACGGACTCGAAGGAGCGGATGATACCTTCGCCACCGCGGTTTCCCAGCAACTGGCAGATGCCATTGAAATGCTGTTCGGCCAGTATCTCGGTGGGGGCCATCATGGCTGCCTGAGCGCCTCCGGCGACGGCTGCCAGCATTGCCGCAGTGGCAACCACCGTCTTCCCGCTGCCAACATCCCCGTGGAGCAATCTGCTCATGGGTTTGTCCCCCGCGAGATCGGCTTTGACCTCGCTCAAGGCTCGTTTCTGCGCCGGGGTAAGATCGAAAGGCAGGCTGGCCACAAATTTCGCCAGATAACGGGTGCCTGCACCCAGTTCGATTCCTTTTGATCCTTCCTGACGTTCACGCTTTCTGGAAAGTACTCCGATCTGGATGAGGAAAAGCTCATCGAAGGCAAGCCGCCGTCTGGCAGCAAAACATGAAGGCTCGTCCTGAGGGTAATGAGCCTGCCGGATTGCCTCCTGCAGCCCTGTCAGCCGGACATTCTTTCTGACTGCCTCCGGCAAAAAATCTTCCAGTTGAGGAAGGTATAAATCGAGGGCCTGTTTAACCAGCCGGCGCATCTGGCGGGGGTAGAGGCCTTCCGTGAGCGGATAAACGGGAATAAACTGGCCTGAGGGGAGGGCATCCTCCCGGCTGAGGATTTCGTAGGAATTCGGCTGGAATGTTCTGTTGCCCTGCCAAATGGTTGCCCTGCCGCTGATAATCAATCTGGTGTTGGGAGTAAATTTCTGCAGCAGGTAAGGCTGGTTGAAAAAGGGAATTTTCATCGTGGCGGTATCGTCACCGACGATCACCTCGATAATATCCATTCGACGGGCTCGTTTCTTTGTTGCCTGCCACACCTTAACCACGATGGTTTGTTCAACTTCGGGTTCCAGTTTGGCGATGGGAGTGGGCGAACTGTAATCTATGTGGCGTCTGGGGAAAAAATAAAGAAGATCCCGAACGGTGGCTACGCCCAGCTTTTCGAACTTGAGGAGCAATTTAGCGCTTATTCCCTTAAGCACGGTGACGGGAGAATCGAGTGAAGCCGGAGTCGTCACGCTCTTTTTGGGGCTGACGGATTTTTGAGCAACATTCGGGACAATGCCCAATATGGAATCGATCCACTTTTCGCGCTCTGCCGGGGTCAATTCACGGTAACTCGGATAGGGCAGGCGAATCCTTTCGGGGTATTCCTTATAGAACCGGGTCAGGAACTTATCGAGGCCGCCGCTCACCGCTTTGTCATCAAAGCCTCTGGATCGCTCAAATTTCAGGATTTTCTGAAGCTGTTCGAAATCCAATTTTCCCGCTTCGGGTCCGGCGATCAGGAGAATCGGGAATTTTTTTCGATGATCCCTATAGCGATTGCCCCGGGCCCCAGATATGTTCCGATCACCGGGCCGATTCTGGACTGGTATATTTTTTCTTTGTCAAATACGGGTGACATCCTCTCGGTGAAGGCGGCAGCTTCTTCGGGAATCGTACTGTGCAGGATAGTCATCTCTTCGATGCCGGAAAACTCCTGCACCATTTCAAAAAGCCGGGCTAATGCCTTCTTCTGAGTTCGGGCTTTACCTTTCGGCTGCACCTCTCCCTCTCCCGTACCTATGAGTGGCTTGATGCTCAGCAGCGTGCCCATGAGTGCCTGAGCCTTGCCGATGCGTCCGCCCTTGTGCAGGTATTCCAGCGTATTGACCATGCCGAAGAAATGGGTGCGCGGAATAATTTCACGCGTTATCCTGAGAGCTTCTTCGAGGTTTGCCCCATTCTGAGCTGCCCTTGCTGCCTTGATTACGATAAGTCCCAGCCCCATCGAGGCCTGAAGGGAATCGACTATTTCGATCCGGCAATTAGAATTCATCGCGTCTCGAGCCAGCAGGGCTGAACTGAGGGTACCGCTGAGTTTGGGAGAGATGTGAATGGAAATAATCTCATCCGTCTGTTTGCTCAGCAAGTTATAAACTTCGGCAAAAGCGGCGGGGGTGGGCTGGGAAGTGGTGGGAAGGGACTTGCTGTCAGCCAGTTTCCGGTAGAATTCATCGGCTTTCAGGTCCACCCCGTCAAGATAAGTATCTCTGCCAAAATTTACGCTCAGGGGAACAACGGTTATTCCCAGTGATTGTACTATCGATTCGGGCAGATCGGCGGTACTGTCGGTCACTACTTTTACCGTCAAAAAATGCTCCCCTCACTCTGCGGGGAATTCGAATCCCTGTTTACATCTTGAAAGTGCTTAACAATTTTTCGGTTTTTTCAGCTTCGTTGATGAGCGAACTGCAAGTATGGATCGTTAACAATGGCGGCCAGTCGTCTGGTTTGGGAGTAGTAATACCGAAGTAATACTTGGTACTGAAAATCCTTCTAATGGGGTATGGAAGCACATTTGATCTGCTGTTATTCTTTAAATGAATGGAAAGGATTTGGTTCCCTGATAACCCGAGGGGCAGAGATCCATGCTTTATCGGCCAGCGACAAGGCTTATGATATCAATCAACAGGTGGCTTCTCATGAACACACTTGGAGAAATCGGTTTGAGGAATCAGCCCGCATGGAAATGAAGGAGGATCGATGGTTTCGAAATTAAAAAACCAGCTTATTGAGATCGTCGGAGAGCGATGGCTTACCGACGATCCCTGGGAACTGTGCGGCTATGCCCGGGCCTGGAGCTACGAGCCTCATCGACGCCCGGAAATCGTGGTTACTCCGGCAACTACTCAGGAAGTCTCGGAGATCATGAAACTGGCCAACGAGACACTCACACCGGTGAATGTCCGCGCCGGCGGTACTACCAATACGGGGGCATCCATCCCGCGCGAAGGCGGTATCACCCTGGACCTGAATCGGATGAATGCCCCTATCGAGATGGATGAGGATTCGCAGACCTTCACGGCGCAGGGCGGTGTAACGGTCTACAAGATCATCAAAGACCTTTACCGTGGGGGTTGGAAGATCCCATGGAGGCCCGAGTTCGGTAACGCCGTCACCCTTGCTGCGTGGGTAAATTTCAATGGTATGGGTGTGGGCGCTTCGGTCTACGGCCGGGTAGCCGATTTTGTAGTCGGCCTCGAAGTGGTTCTTCCCACCGGAGAGATCGTGCGGACCGGTTCTTCAAGTTTCGGCAAAGCAGCTAAGTTCACCCGATATCAGGGGACCGGGCCAGACCTGACCGGCCTTTTCATCGAGTCGCTGGGTACTATGGGTGTCATCACTGAGGTCTACATGCGAATGTACCGCATCCCGGAAGCTCAGGCTCAGGTCGACTTCGCTTTCGAAGATGAGGACACCATCCAGGAAGCTATCAAAAGGCTTGTCGAGGCTAATATTTCTTACGCTATTTGCGTGACAGATGAGCAGATGAGCATCACCAATCGGCTTCCGCCACCCCCGGGCAAATGGGTTCTTTCCCTGCTCGCCGAAGGATGGCAGGAAGAAGTGGATTTCAGAATCCGGAAGGCTAAAGAAATCGTGGCAGCATGCGGCGGCAGGGAGTTTCCGCCGGGCGCCCGGGCTGCCGAGTGGGGTTCAGCAGCTTCTATATCTTTGCCGTATGAGCCCTCTCGAAGGCAAGTATCCTGCGGTGGCTTCCATCCCATTCAGGCTACGAGGGATATCTTCAACGCCTACAACGAGGTGGGCGAGAAGTACGGGCTCAGGAGGGGAATGGGCTGGTGGGTCTGTGCGAACTACTGCAATCAATTCCCCATTTACGTCTATGACGAAGAAACAGATACGGACACGATCTTCAAAATGGTTGGGGAAGTCCATGGGCGCTGGATTGAGGCAGGTTATGTTCCTGACTACCCCGGCCCGTTCCCAAACATGACTCCCCACATTGCCCGGCCTTACTTGGAACTCTACCGCCGGGTGAAAAAGATGATCGATCCAAATAATATTATGCACCGTGGCATGAAGCCGGATGTGGCAGACTAAGGAGGCATCATGGATTACCCGAAACTCAATGAATATCATTTGAAATTATGGAATGACCAGGCCTGCGGCGTCTGCCAGCGAGGACCGTGGACGCCCTATCCGCCGCGAGGCCCGGCGCCAGATCGGCTGTGTCCCACTTGGGAACACTATCGCCGGATCTCTTACAGCGCACAGGGCTGGATTCAGGCGGGCCGGACGCTGCTGGAAGGCAAGCTGGAGATGGAGCCTCGATTTGTTGATTATGTATATGCCTGTAACCTCTGCGGTTCATGTACCAACTCCCGATGCGTAGTGGCCGGAGATCAGGTGAATATAATCAAGGCATGGCGCGAGGATTTGGTGAATCTGGGATACGGGCCAACCGCTCCCTGGAAAAAGGATGCCGAACTGATCGAAAGAAGCGGCAACCGGTTTGGACGTAATCAGGCAGATCGGGCCAAATGGGCAGACGGGATGAATCTCCCCGGAAAAGCCGATGTTGTGTTCTTTGCCGGGTGTGTGGCCTCCTTCCGCAAGCCGGAACTGGCACAGGCAACGGCAAAGGTTCTCAAAGCCGGGGGTGTCGACTTCGCCATATTAGGCGAAAATGAATTCTGCTGCGGCAATCCGCTGGAACAATCCGGGCAAGCAAAGGCCTATGAGGAAGTTGCCAGGAGAAATGTGGCTGCTTTACAGGAAGCCGGTGCTAAAACAGTAGTAACCGCCTGTGCCTGCTGCTTCCATAATCTGGCGGTACAATATCCAAAGGTGGTTGGTAAACTGCCGTTTAAGGTGATCCATCAGGTGGAGTTGCTCTCGCAACTGGTGGCCGAAGGCAGGATTAAGCCGGTCAAAGCCCCTGCTGGAAAGATGACATACCAGGACCCCTGTCACCTGGTTCGGATGGGAGCTAAGATATACAACGAACCGAGGTCGGTGATCCAGTCTGTTCCGGGAATGGACTATGTCGAGATGGAAGCCAGCAAGCGAGCATCCTGGTGCTGCGGACGAAATCCGGTGGAACAGCCGGAACTGGCGATGACCACCGGGCAATACCGGATAGAGGATGCCCAGTCGGCCGGTGCTGAGACCATCCTCACGGCCTGCTCTTTCTGTAACTGGAGTTTGGGGCGGGCGGCGAAGGACATGGAGACTAATGTGAGGATTATGTCAATAGACCAGATGCTGACCGAATCGATGGGAATGTAGTGACCTGTTTGTTTAAGGAACCTCTGATCAACCCCCTGTATCCCCCAATCATGGGGGAAGATCGAAGCTGGGGGGACACCCCCAGACCCCCGAAGTCACCACTTATTCAGAGGTTCCCTAATAAACCCTTAAACTGTTAAACTATCAACTGAAAACAAATATCTGCCCGTGCAGCGAATTTTCTCAAGTATATCTATCTACCAAGAGGCTTGTCAAGTAAAAAAAATAGATTCAGTAATTCAAAACTCATCCCTTCCAGTTGTGCTGTACAACAATCCTGAAATTCATCGAGGGAAAATGCTGCCACTTTCCATTGTTTCAAAATATGCGGTCCATCCCAGAATAATCGGCATCAAAGACAGTTCCGGGGATTGGGAATATTTTCTTAAGCTGCTTGAGTTGCGTTCGGAAAGCTTTTCGATATTGCAGGGGAAAGAATCATCCATTCTGCCATCGCTGCTGGCCGGTGCGAATGGAATAGTTGCCGGAACGGCTAACGTCAACCCCGGGCTTTTTGCGAAAATTCTGTCTCATCAAGATGAGGAAACGATGCGCCAGATCACGGAGTTAAAGGATGAACTGAAGGAACTTGCCGAGAAACCGATTCCGGCACTTAAGCAAAAACTGGTCCATCTCGGAGTCATCAATTCTGCAGAGATTCTGGTTAAGCTATAGGGATTGATAAATAATTTTCCCCGCCAAAACCGTGGCAAATATCTTTCCCCGAAGAGTTTCCCCTGCCAGCGGTGTGTTCCTGCCTTTGGAAGCGAATTTTTGGGGATCAACAATCCACTCAGCATGGGGATCAAAAACAGTGATATCCGCTTCTGATCCAGCCCTCATATTGCCGATTTCAGCAATTCCCAGTATTCGTGCCGGTTCAGCCGTCAATTTAGAAATCAGAGTCGGCAGAGCGATTTCACCCCGGTGAACGAGACCCATCAAACTGCCCAGTGCTGTCTCAAATCCGCTGATCCCAAAGGCCGCTCGTTCGAAATGGCAATCCTTATCCGCTTGCGTATGGGGGGCATGATCCGTAGCTATAATATCGATAGTCCCGTCGTTCAGGCCTTCAACCAGAGCTTCCCTGTCCTGCTCTGTACGCAAAGGAGGATTCACCTTGGCGGCTGTACCGACGGTAGCCACCATTTCCTCAGTCAAAGTGAGATGATGAGGTGTTGCCTCGGCTGTTACCCTGACTCCCTGCCGCTTGCCCTGCCTGATCAAATCCACGGAAACGGCAGTGCTCGCATGCGCGATATGAATCCAGCCACCGGTCTTCTTTGCCAGTTCGATATCCCGTTCGACCATGCACTCCTCGGCAACAGGCGATATCCCCTTGAAACCAAGCCAAACTGATAAGCTACCTTCGTTCATGGAGCCACCCTGCGAAAGCCCGGTATCTTCACAATGATCGATGATAGGAACATTCAGCAACCTGCTATAATCAAGGGCCAAGCTCATTATTTTGGCCTCGAAGACAGGGCTGCCGTCATCGCTGAAAGCCACCGCTCCAGCTTTATGTAAAGTTGTTAAGTCGGCCAATCGCGCACCTTTTCGACCCTCAGTAATCGCTCCAATCGGCAGAACGCGAACGGCACCCTCTCGTTCGGCTATATTCAGAATTTGCCTGACCATTTCGGGGGTTGCAATCGGAGGCTCCGTGTTCGGCATGCAGCAAACGGTAGTAAACCCGCCTCTGGCCGCTGCCGCTGTTCCGGTGGCAATAGTTTCCTTTTCCTCAAATCCCGGCTCGCGGAGATGGCAATGCAAATCAACAAAACCCGGACACACGACCATGCCCGCAGCATCCAGCACCGGGCAGCCTTCAGGAAGCGCAGTTATCGAATCTCCGATTTGAGCAATCTTGCCATCAGCGACCAGAACATCGCCAAACCGATCAATCCCTTGTGAAGAATCGATTATCCGCCCGTTTTTAATCAGCAAGTTCATTCCTGCAACCTATCAAGCTTGCGGTGATTATAACATGCCGACCAGTCGTTCCGAAAGTTGGACAAATTGATAGTCTTTCTGTTACTATTAAACGTCGACTGCTTGACATTCTCATCTGGGAATGATTAAATCTGATATTGTTGAGTTCACAACTATACTATTAAGAAAGGGGCGAAAGTATTGCCAACAGTTAACCAGCTAGTAAAAAAGGGCCGGAAGAGCGTGAGCAAGCATACCAAGAGTCCGGCGCTGCAGTATTCATACAGCTCGCTCACGGGGAGAACCAGACGAGATACGAGAGGATCGCCGCAACGGCGGGGTGTGTGCCTGCAGGTCAAGACGATACCGCCTAAAAAACCCAATTCGGCATTGCGTAAGGTGGCCAGGGTTCGGCTAACAAACGGGATAGAAATTACGGCATACATCCCGGGCGAGGGGCACAACCTTCAGGAACACTCGGTGGTTCTGGTGCGCGGCGGACGAGTACCGGATCTGCCCGGTATCCGCTATCACATTATCAGGGGTGCTTTAGATACTGAAGGAGTAGCTGGTCGGCAGACCAGCCGCAGCAAGTACGGAGCCAAGCGACCCAAAAAATAGCCCTTTCCTTTGCCACGGAAGAGAAATCTTAAACGAGGAGCTTCCGTCATCACTGACATGATGGAAGCTTTTTCGATGCAATAAGGGGTGCCAAAAATGCCAAGAAGAGGAAAAATTACCAAACGTGTGATACTTCCCGACGTGAAGTACAACAGCGAAAAGCTGGCCAAATTCATCAATAAGGTCATGCTCGCCGGCAAGAAAAGCACAGCCGAGCGAATAGTGTACGATATGATGGATAAAGTGGGAGAGCAAACCAAACGGGACCCGATGGAAGTAATTGAGGAAGCATTCCAGAACACCACGCCTCTTATGGCTGTCAAGCCGCGCCGAATCGGGGGAGCCACTTATCAGGTTCCTACGGAAGTGTCCCCGGCCACCGGTTTAGCTTTATCAATGAGATGGATCATAGGCACTGCCAGGGCCCGAAAAGGCAAGCCTATGGCAGAGAAACTGGCACAAGAAATAATAGATGCTTCTAAAAACGAAGGGGCCACCGTCAAGAAACGCATCGAGACTCACAAGATGGCCGAAGCAAACAGGGCATTTGCACATTACAGATGGTAATTCAGGCATGGTAAAAGCACAGACTGAGACAAAAATGATGTCGCGCGATATCCGGTTGGAACGAATACGCAATATCGGGGTCATAGCCCATATCGATGCAGGGAAAACCACCGTCACCGAAATGATCTTGCATCATAGCGGACGCACCTACAAAATCGGGCGGGTTGACGATGGAACGGCCGAGATGGACTGGATGGACCAGGAGCGAGAACGCGGCATTACCATTGGCCCACCCCCGTGCTGAGCAGGATCATCACCAGCATGCCCGAAATGTGTCCCCAGTAAGGCCTGGCGTAGTTGAGTACGCGCAGAAGCAGTTCTTTGGTTACCTTGGGCTGATCATCGCCCGAACGCATGTAAGCATGCAAGCCGCTGCCGTGGAACATGGTTTCTTCTCCAGTCTAAAAATTTTGAGTCTGATTAGGTATCGAACCACGCAACTATAAAACCATCCGGTCAAATGCGCAACTGGATGAAAAGGGAGAATGATGAATTCCTGAATGTGTGGTGTTTGATCAGCGAGATTGATAAATTTCCACCCACTCGTTTACAAGATCGGGTAACCTTTCAATTACTTCGCGACCGAATAAAGCTTCATCAGTATAGCCCATGTGAAGCATATCGATAATTCGACACAAATAAGATTTTCCCTGTTCCCACCATGTATCATGCGCGTCAACAATCAAATAATGCTTTACATCTATGCCTTCATGTTCACGGAGTTCTTCCAATTCCATACCATCCAACAAAGACTCATAAATACCATCAGCAACACGACTACCGAAAGTTGTTGTGTAATAGTATTCCTTGATTTCCCAAATGGCTATAGGATTTACACTACTTGGAAAAGCCCCGTCAACACGACGAGCCAATGTTCGTACAGGTAAGTTGTCGTTGGTAACAATTGTCAGTTGGTGAGGATCATAATCGCATGGCAAGCCATTTGCGTTTGCTTCAACAAGCATATTCACAAGCCCTGTCAAATAGGCTGGTGTTTTCATATTTCCTTTTTGCTTGTTCATGGGAATAGGGCAAGATGGTCGCAGACCTTTGTAGAACTTTTTGAAAATTCTCCTTGCCTCAGTTACATTCATCAAGTTCGGTTCAATAAATGTATTGATAATATCGGCGCGATAAGCAAAATAATCTTGCAAAATTTTCCCGAAGTTTCTGTTTGAAATTGTTTGTGAACGTAATCGAGAAAAATCAATTTCAAACTTTTTGAGTTTGGATTGGATTTCTTCTGGATTAGGAACCTTTATCCGGGATGTTGATTTCTCTGTATAGCCGACTTCCTGGCTAATCAGGCGAACACTTGCCCAAAAGTTCTTCGGCAGATGCAAAAATTCGTTACTTGGTTTCATCCAGCCTTTCCTCCAATATTTTTACAAAGTCTTCCAGTGAAATTCCCATGAGTTGGCAAATTCTTCGTAATTCGAGGATATCCAGGTTTCGTGTTCCGGCTTCATATTTGCTGACAAATGATTGAGGAACGCCAAGTTGTTCTGCCATATCAACTTGCCGTATTGCGTTTTTTCCCCTCAATTCTCTTAAGAGCAACAGGAGTTTCTCGCGTTGGCGGGTTTGATCGGGAATTTTCATGGTTGACTAATATCCCAAAATGGGATATTATTATCCTGGAAAGATGGTATAGTAAAGCCTATGAAAGAAGTTAAAGACACAGCACAACTCTATTTATTTGAGACGCAGGTAAACAAGAAACGCTTAGTTGAGCCATTTAATATGTCACTCCTTAAATGGATTGGCAGCAAACAGCGCATGGCTCATGAAATCATCTCATATTTTCCTATTGAGTTCGGCAAGTACTTTGAGCCATTTCTCGGCAGCGGTGGGATTTTAGGCACCCTTGCTCCTAAAGTTGCAATCGCCTCGGATACATTTTCACCACTCATCGAAATCTGGCAAACCTTGAAAATATCTCCATCCACAGTGAAAGAGTGGTACAGGGAGCGTTGGCAGAAAATGATGAATGGAGATAAGGTAGAAATTTATGAACAGATCAAGGCTTCCTACAATTCAAAACCAAATGGCGCAGATTTACTGTTCTTGACACGTTCCTGTTACGGCGGCGTGGTCAGGTTTAGAAAAGCTGATGGATATATGTCAACACCTTGCGGCATTCATAAGCCAATTGCACCTGAAACCTTTTCCCTTAGAGTGAACGAATGGTACAAACGAGTTGCAGGGACAACCTTTTTCCAATTGGATTATGAAGAGGCAATGAGCCTGGCCAAACCTGGTGACCTTGTTTATTGTGACCCTCCTTACGCTCATAGTCAAGCGATTTTGTATGGGGCACAGTCCTTCAGTTTGGAACACTTGTTAAGTGTAATCGAAAAATGTAAAGAACGGGGCGTATATGTTGCCTTGAGCATTGATGGTACAAAACGATCTGGAAATATGATCTGTGATTTACCGATTCCTAATGGATTATTCGAACATGAAATGCTTATTGACATTGGGCATTCCATGTTAAAAAGATTCCAGATGAATGGAAAGACACTAGAGGGGGAAAAAGTGTCTGATAGGTTACTGCTAACTTACTAAACTACCACCCATAAACGGAGATCATTATGAATAAATTCCGCCCTTACCTACTGGATGTGGTGATCGGCCTGATTTTTATCTTGCTGCCCGGCATACGGGGATATGCAAACTGGCAAATCCATGAATATGCACTCATCGTTCTGATCTACGGGTACATCGTTTATCTCCACCACAGAAAATACATGTGAACTTGCATACAAAGGCTCGGTGGGAACTTTGCCACCGAGCCTGGTTATTTACGAAACGCCGAAGAAACTCGAAGGCTTCTTGGGGAACAGGATGTTCAGCAGCAGGCGGATCTCATCGTTCCGGTACCAGCAATCTACAAGGACGCTTTTCAGTTCATCGAGTGTAGCATGGCCGAACACCAGGCGCAGGAAGGTCAGGTTTGGGAAGCCTGCCTGGCCCTCATCACGCGGCTTCGGCTGCCAGGACTCGATCCCGGCCAGGGTGCCCTTTTCCCAGGCCATACGCACGCCGCTGCGGTACAGGCTGACCTCCAACTTGCCACTGTAACCGACGGCAATCGACTCTGCCAGCCGCCGCTCCAGGACCGGCTTGATATGCATCAGGAAGGCCGGCAGGTCCGGCACGCGGATGTACCAGGCATACGGCTGGCGGACGCGCGGCAGGGCCTCGCGCAACACCTCATAGGCCGGGTGCTCCAATCCCAGCCAGAAGGCATAAGCTGTCCGGGGTTTCTCTTCCTTTGACAACATACTACCGCCTGTTTTCCACAGGTATTGAAACGTTCATGGATGATCGGTGATGCCTGGACCGATATTCAAGCCGGTCAATCAGCTGGAGTACGGGGAACGATCATCCTAAAAACCGGGCGTGGAACAGACCAGCTAACTCTGCCAATACCGGACGATGTGGCTGATTTTCTTGTCTGCGACAATCTGTTACAGGCAATTGAAATCATCCTGGAGAAAGATTCTTAACGATCGATGATCTCAGTCACCCAGTACATCCATGGATAGTTTCGCACTCGCATCCGGCAGGTTGACGCCAATGAACGGCTGGTCTTTGATGGTCCGAACGATCATATGCTCTAACATCAAGTGAACATCTTCAACATGTTCGATGATGGTGCTGTTGACATGGATGTGGGTATCCACCATCTGCCCGAGACGACCGCCGTCAAAACCGGTAAATCCAATGGTGGTCACTCCGTATTTCTGCGCCTCTTCAACCGCATGGATGACATTCTTCGAGTTGCCGCTGGCAGAAATGGCAATGACGATATCATCGGGTCTGATTAAATTAATCAATTGCTGGGAAAAAACATTCTCGTATCCTTCGTCATTGGCATACGCTGAAAATATTTCCATGTTGTCGGTCAATCCGATCGCACGGAAGTGTGGCAGTCCATCACACCGTGTATTCTTTGCCAGGTCGCACACGAAATGTGATGCAGTCGAGGCTGAACCGCCATTTCCCATGATGAACACCTGACTGCCCTGCATGCGAGCGTGTTGCAATATATGGATCACATCAGAGATGAGAGATTGGGGTAATTGACTCATAGTCTGTTGTAAAGTTGATATGTAATTTTGGATATATTCCATTATGCTCTACCTTTCTCTATACATTACTTTTAAGAACGACGATAATTGAAGATGATCTTTGTTCCATCCGCTTCCAGCCTAAAGGGAAGTTCCTGCAACCCATTCAATGCGGCGCGGACCTTGCTCTGACGTTCGTAGGGAACATATAACAAAAGAAACCCCCCTCCACCAGCGCCGGCGATCTTTCCGCCGATGGCGCCAGCACTCCTGGCCGCATCGTACATCTCATTAATGGTACCGTTGCTAACGGTTCCAGCCAGGCGTTTCTTTAATTCCCAGGATTGGTGCATACACTCACCAAGGGCGTCAAAGTTTTCCTTACATACATAATCACGTGCCTGATATGCCATTTGCTTGATCTCGCGCAATTCGCGCATACGATCCTTGATATTGCTCTTTTGTTCGGTAAGGATCGATGAAGCACTGCGGCTGACGCCTGTAAAGAACAATATGAAGTTGTCATTAAAAGCCCGTCGGGCATCAGCAGAGATGCTGATCTTTTCTACTTTGACTTCGCCGTCAGGCATAAATTCGAAAAAACGCAGACCGCCATATGCCGCAATATACTGATCTTGAATCCCGATGGGCTTTTTCAGGGTCTCAATCTCTATTGCACAGGCTTCGCGCGCCAGCCCTTCTGCGGAAGCGATCTCGCCCTGATAGGCATACATGGCGTTCAAAGCCCCGACCGTAACTGTGCTCGATGACCCCAATCCTGATCCCTCTGACGGGATGTCACCCATGGTGGTGATTTCCACACCGCTCTTAATCCCTGTAAGCCGGAGCGCCTCCCGGATCAATTCATGCTGGATCTCATCGACTCCATCAACCATCTCTGTGCGTGTATAGCCCACACGTAGTTTTTCATCGAACCTTTCCTTGATCGTAAGAAAGATGAATTTATCGATCGCCGAGGTTAAAACACAGCCTCCCTCCTCCATAAAATAGGAGGGGAAATCCGTGCCCCCGCCAAAGAAACTGATGCGCAGTGGCGTTTGAACGATGATCAAGAATACATCTCCAACCCTTTGAAGCAAGCCGTTTTCATATCAAAACCTTCTTCAAGGAAGAACCCAAAACATTTGAACCGATGAAACCGGCTCCGCCGGTTATCAATATTTTCGACATATATATGATTTCCTGTTGTGGATTTATTTAATATGCCCCACGGCGTTTGATAACTGCAGGGACCGTTTGGAACAGAATTTGAAGATCAAGCCAGATGCTCCAATTTCGGATGTAATACATATCAAGACGTACGCGTTCTTCGTAGGAAACATCCGAGCGTCCGCTGACCTGCCATACACCGGTCATCCCCGGCAGTACAGTTAACAGGTTCATATCAAACTGCTTATACATGGAAACTTCCTCCGGCGAGATCATGCGTGGACCGACCAGAGACATTTCACGTTTGAGGACGTTGAACAACTGTGGAAATTCATCCAAACTGAATTTCCGTAGAAATGCTCCGATCCGGGTAATACGGGGATCAACCTTCAATTTGTGGTTTCTCGCCAGTTCTTCCTTCATTTCAGGATGCTGTGCCAGGATCTCATCACCATTGATCACCATTGTACGGAACTTATAGGCGTGGAACTGTTTCCCGTTCAAGCCCATCACCAATCGTTTATGGATGATGGGACCCGGGGAACTCCACTTCACCATGAGTGCTACAACCAGCAAAAACGGTGACAAAACAAGCAAACTTCCCAACGCCAAAATATAATCGAGCGCAAACTTCAGGATGGTATCAGAACCCGTCAACCTCACCTTGTTTACATACACCAGAGGCACGTAGGCAAATTCGTTGATCGTCAAACCAGTGGTAAGTATCTCATACAACCCCGATGACATACGAATATTGACCTTGTCTGATACGCCATACTTTCGAAATATCTCAAGCAGATAGTCCCGTGTAGAGATTGCACTTGAAGCCAGGATTACCTCGCCAACATTATAGCGTTCAATGATCTCGCCAAGTTGTTCCACAGTTCCCAAAGACACGAGATCGTGAAATAATGGAAAGGTTACTGGTGTTTTCTTGTCCACGAAACCGACCAGGTGCAAACCCGATGTCTCCCATTTCAATAATTGCTCTGCCAGCCAACGTCCTTCCTGGTTTGCGCCAACGATAACTGCAGGGGTAAGGAAAAAACCATGTTTACGAAGAGAATAGACCAGTCGCCGCAACCAAAAGCGCGACACTGCAACGAAGAAGAACGTAAACATCCAGGTCATCAACACAGGGGCTTGTAGTTGCGCAAGGCAACCAGGTTGGGGATGATCGACTCGTACGTGACCACGAAATTCCCGCTGCCCATGGTGCCCTCGATCGCGCCCCGAATGCATTGCTCGAAGTAGGCGATCAGGTAGCGGGTATAACCTCCGAAGATCTCGTCGCCTCCCTGGCCTCCCAACACAACCTTGCGATGCCGGGCGGCAAGTTGGGAAACCATATACTGCGGGAAGGATCCGGGGCCTGCCACCGGGTAATCGAGGTGGTAGATGACTTTACGGATATGCTCGACAAAATCAGCCGCCGTAATATCCACTTCATACAGGTCAAAGCCGCGCCATTCCGCCAGGGTACGGGCATACTGGCTCTCATCATAAGCCGCCCCATACGATGCGAACTTCCCTGTAAAGCCGATCATCGCCCCTGGCTCCTGCTGCCCCACCGCCAGGGATGCCACCGCACTGGAATCCAATCCGCCGCTGACGTAGGCGCCGACCGGCACATCGCTGCGCAGGTGTAGCGCGACCGATTCTTCGAGGAGAGCTCGCAACTTTTCCTCGAAATACCTGGCCGTATGGTGATAGTCCGGCTCATAATAGACTTCCCAATAACGTTCGATCTGCACCCGGCTATTGGATACCAGCAAGAAATGGGCTGGCAGGAGTTCCTGGATGCCCTTGAAGAGGGTCTTGCCAGCCAGACAGAACTGGAAGGTAAGATAATCCTTGAAACCATCCAGATCGGTTTCGATCTGCTCGACAAACGGCAAGAGTGCTTTGACCTCGGATGCAAAATAGAAGATGCCATCCACGGTTGTGTAATAGAATGGCTTGATGCCAAAGCGGTCGCGGGCGCAGAAGAGGGATTGCTTTCCTTCATCCCATAGGGCAAAGGAGAACATGCCGCGTAAGTGATTGACGCAATCGGTCCCCCATTTGTGATAGGCATACAGGATCACTTCGGTATCGGATGTGGTATTGAAATTTTCAACACCCAATTCCTGTCGCAACTCGATGTAGTTATATACCTCACCGTTGAACACGATCCAGTTGCCGCCCTGGTCACACATGGGCTGGTCACCCGTTGCCAGGTCGATGATGCTCAAACGCCGGTGGGCCAGGCCAACATGGCCGCCCGGCTGCCGCCAGGTGCCCTGGCCATCCGGGCCGCGGTGTCGCTGCAACTCGTTCATGATGTTCAGGCGATGATCCAAATCCGGTATCGGCTCCCCGGATAAGCAAACGGCACCAGCTATTCCACACATCTTCTCTTACTCCATGATCAATCCCCCTGCCTAAAGGGGGGGAACTACGAGGGCATAGCTAAGGTATTGTTGATTGAATTCCAAATATCCGTTGGAACTTACCCCTATCTTGAAAGAAATAGAACAATCCTTATCTGATGAGTTACTGCCTCTTAGTAAATAGCCAAAACAAGGTAAAACAAACCTTACTACTACTTATAGGCTGTTATGTATAAATCCAAGCCCAAAAGACGGGCTATGTTATGCAGAAATCGTTTGCGATCTAAGTAATATTTTTTGAATAAATAATATGAATCAAAATTCTGAATGTCAATTTTTATCTTGGAATAGTTTCTAAAATATCTCTTTACTTCATGGGGCGAAACAAAATCCGTATAGGGATTGGCTTTGCCTTTGGTGTTGAGGTCGTATCGGGTACGCATAAATTCCGAATAGCTCACCCTACGTTCTTCTTTAAGGCTTTGTTTCCAATAACTAATGGGTATCTCGATAATCTGTCGGAAAGATAAACGATTGTAAACCATGATCAGAGATTTCCCCCCTTTCCCGAGAACCCGATAAGCTTCGGCAATACAGCGAGGAAGATTACCAGTATGGTGGATGGTTCCAATACTGAATATAAAGTCAAAATAATCATTGGGAAATGGGATATCTAGTGCGCTACCCTGCTTAATTCTTTCGTCAAGATTATTAATCCCTAATAAACCCAACCGGTGTCTTGCCATTCCGACAGGTCCATCTGCGATATCAAGACCATAATAATCACAACCTTTCGAGGCCAACAACTGGCTCAAAGAGCCATACCCTAAACCAATTTCGAGAACCTTAGAACCTTGTAGATTTTCCATATCAACATATTTTTTAAGATAGGGATACATATCGAAATAATACGTATCAAACCGGTTAAGGTTTTCAGCTGAATGATCTGTAATGCCTAATGCTTTTGCCAAAGATGTACTACACAATTCATCCCAAAATTCAATATTTTTTGCATCAATTTCACTTTGTGACACGAGTACTCTCCTATCGGAAGCCAGATAATATCAAACAATCTAGCATATTCCACTTCTATTGGATCATAAATTCTCACCAATCATTCGGTATGAAGAATTTCCTTACGTACACATTATTTTGATAACTTTCCGAAGAGCAGATAACACAGGGCTGATCAAGCACACCACAAACTTCCGCCCCGGAAACGGATATCTTGGCACCGTCTTGAGGAGCACTCTGAACTTTCGCTTGATTAGATTCTTTCCAAGGATGGAGGAAACCAGGGAAAGCTCTTCATCAGTTAGGCAGGGATTCATACCAGCATGGTGAAATTCTTTGTCAAGCTCTTTTATGTGCTGTTGATAGCTATACTGACCTGAGGCAATTAAGTCACGATAAGAATTCTCGGTTAGTTCACGGCGTACAGAGTTATCACGAAACAGATGAATTACTTCATCAAAATTACTCCAATCTTTCTTCAGTGGAATGTAATGCACCATTGGCCGCAAGATACCAGAATATCTACCCTCATAAAGAATTTGGCAGGTGCGGGAAGCTGCCGCTTCAAAGTGTCGAGGGCTAATGGTACGATAGTATATGTTGTCCTCATAAGAGGAAATCAAACTTTCCAAACCTTCATCAAAAAAAGTATCCGTCTGATAATGTTCCACAAGACGTTCATACTCATGCCGAATGGTATCTTCAATGTCGACTATGGAAACACCCGCCTCAACACCTAAAACCGCCCGGCCTAGAACAAATATACCTTTTTATGAGCTATCTTGATAAGCATTTAAAATTTTTAAGGCCGAGCTTAGGATTCCACGTTCCGGGACGAGGTATTTTTCGGCTGCTTCCCGAAGGGTATCGAGTAACCGGTTGAAAGCTTTATTAGAATTGCTCATGATAATTTCCTGTAATATTCCATCTGTGGCGCATTATAAGCCGTCCGGCCCCAGCCGTGGGGAATCAGGGCAACAATTTTCAGCAATTTCATAGACGTTTTTGTTTCTGCGATTGCGGATGACGGACGCTATTACGGCAACAAACAGTACGAAAACGACCACGCCCAGCGCGATCGCCGTTGGCATCTTGTAAAAATGCTCGATCAGCATCTTAACGCCTACGAACATCAGGATGATGACGAGCCCATATTTGAGGTAGTGGAAAAGCGGCATGATGCCGGCCAGCGCAAAATAGAGCGACCGCAGTCCGAGGATGGCGAAGATATTCGATGTGTATATGATGAATTTATCGGTTGTTATGGAAAAGGCTGCCGGTATCGAATCCAGAGCAAAGACTAAGTCAGTCGTTTCGATGACCACAACTGCGATAAGGAGCGGCGTGGCCACACGCTTACCGAGCTGCTTTATAAAGAACTTATCGCCATCATAACAATCGGTGACGCCGACAAACCTGCGCAGGAGTTTCAGTAGTGGATTCTTATCCGGGTGCATTTCTCTTTCTTTCTGGAAGGCCATTCTGAGAGCGGCGATCACCAGAAGTGCCCCGAAGACGTAGAAGGCCCAGTCGAATCGTTCCAGCAGTTCTGCTCCCACCTCGATGAATCCCAGCCGCAGCACTATTGCGCCGATGACTCCCCAGAAAAGGACCTTGTGCTGGTAGGCTAAGGGCACGGAGAAGAAGGAAAAGACCATGAGGAAGACGAATAGATTATCTACGCTGAGCGATTTCTCGATCAGGTAGCAGGTGAGATAATTCAGAGCCGGGTCGCTGCCGCGCCACAGCCACAGTCCCAGATTGAAGAGGAGTGCCAGAGTGATCCAGAAGGCGGTCCACAGCAGCGATTGTTTGATAGTGATGGTCTGAGACTTGCGGTGGAATACCTTCATATCCATAACGAGCAATACGGCTATGATAGCTCCGAATGCCAGCCATGCCCACAGCGGCATTTCAGTTGAGGTTACAATTTCATTATCCATGGCATGCTTATTTCAGCAATCTCGACAATTATGGATGATTCATGGCGGGTTGGCAAGATGGGAATTGATACTCCAGACCCCCGAAGCACCACTTGTTCACAAGGTGCCTTAGATAGCTTCCACTTTTACCGGAATCCCGTCCAGCATAACCATCCCGGCAAAGGGTTCAAGCTTGGTCCAATCATCATCGGTGATCAGATTAACGTTCACTCCGCGCTTTTCCACAGCCATCTGGGGCACGTTCTGAACCGTCCGGCCCCAGCCGTGGGGAATCCAGATAACCCCTTTCATCAGCTCATCGGTTACCTTCGCCGATATTTCTATGGAGCCGACTTTGCTGGAAACCCGCACCGTTTGACCGTCTGTAATATCCAGTTCACCGGCATCCTGTGGATTCACATAGCAGTAATTTGTCTCGCCCCGGACGTGAATCCAGCTATTGATAGTTTCCACTTTCCGGCCGCTGATAAGCGAAAGGGGATATTCGTCGTTCTGCGGAACCTTATATTCCCGCAGCTTTTCCAGTTCCGGTAGATATTCATCGGGAAGAAGGCAGATACGCCTGTCGGGCAGGTTGATTGCATCGGGAATCAGGACGTCATGACGGCCTTCTTTCAGGAATATGCCTCGCTTTGAGAGGTGCATTTCTTCGAACTTTGCCTGATCCTCGCCGGGGAACAGCATTTTGAGAACCTCGAACGGATTTTTACCCAGAGTGGGAATGCCCATTTTTTCACTCAGCAGGTTGAATATCTCCCATTCGTCTTTGACCTCTCCTTCGGGCTCGACCACCGCCGGTGAGTAGTGAACGAACCCCATCGGATTGAAGGCCGCCATAAAGTGTGAATACTCTTCTCTCTCTAAAAAAGTGGTAGCCGGCAGAATGTAATCCGCCAGCGTGCCGGTATCGTTCATGAATACGTCGATGGAGACCAGAAGGTCAAGATTCTTCAGTGCCTTTTCCAGTTTTCCTGCGTTGGGAAGGCTGATGAGCGGGTCGCCGGACATAACCAGCATGGCGCGAATCTGGCCTTCTCCCGGCGTGAGAATCTCATCTGCCAGCGTAGCTGCGGGCATGCAGCTTACAACCGCCGGAAAGTTGCCAATCCGGCTGCGCCTGGGTTCGTCCTGTTCGGTCAGATCGTTGAGCCGGGCAATATTATAGAATCCGGCTGAATATCGGTTTCCCCGCTTATCAATATTGCCGGTGATGAAATTGAGCGTATCTACGGCCCATGCTTTTAACGTGGCAAAAGGCCCGCGGTCCGTCCCCACACGGCCGTAAACGGATGCTCCGCCTCTGGCTGAAGCGGCGAGGAAATCCTCGGTCATTTTGATTATTTCCTCTTTTGCGATACCGGTAACGCCAGCTATTTTATCGAGATCCTTTCCAAACCCTGCGGCTACTCGACGCAATTTATCAAAACCGGTGGAGTATTTCTCGATAAATTCCCTGTCTTCCCGGTGATTTTTCAGGATGTAATGGATCATCCCCATCAGGAGATAGATATCGCTGTTCGGCCGGATGAAATGGTGTTCCCCAATTGCTTTGGCCGCCTCCGTCTTTCTGGGATTAATCCAGACAATTTTGCATCCGCGAGCCTGCATTTCTTTCAGTTTCTCCAGTGGATGCGCGCAGTTGACAAAGGTGAAGTGTGAAGCCAGTGGATTGCTTCCCATCACCAGAAAATAGTCGATTGTATCGAGGGCCGGAAAGATAATGGTAAACGAGGAACCGTAGAATCTTTTTGAATGGGCAAACTTATTAGAGCAATCCTGAGTGCCGGGCCCGTACGAGTTCCGGGTTCCGATGAAATTCATGAAGGCACCGGAATACAAAACTGCTGAATAGGAATAGGCCAGCACGTTACCCATGTAAGCGCCGATGGAATCGGGCCCGTGTTTTGTTTTTATTTCGAGAAAAGAGAACTGGTTCTAGACCTGAAGTTGCTGGCTGACGTGGGATTGCTGGGACGGCCGAATGTTGGTAAATCGACCCTTATTAACAACGTTTCTGCCGCTAAGTCAAAAGTCGATAGCTATCCGTTTACCACATTGGAGCCAAAGCTGGGGGTGGTAGAGATGGGATATGAGTCATTCGTCATTGCGGATATTCCGGGACTAATAGAAGGGGCTCATGCCGGGCACGGACTGGGACATAATTTCCTGAGACATATAGAGCGCACCCGGGTTTTAATTCATATTATCGATGGAACCACACAGAACCCTCTGGCGGACTTTGAGGAAATAAATCGGGAACTCTTTCTTTTTAACTCTCTGCTCAAGGAGAAGCCCCAGATTGTGGCGGTGAACAAGATTGATATTTCTTCGGTTCGGGAAAGCGTGCGGGAATTGGAGACAAACCTTGCCGGGATTGGGGTTCCGGTGTACTTTATTTCTGCGGCAACCGGGGAGGGTGTGCCCGACCTTATGAATAAGACCCTGGAAATTTTGAGTAAAGTCAATCCCCCTCCAATGGAAGAGAAAAAGGAATTCAGGGTATTTCGGCCAAAGCCCATCAACTAAGGTAATTGCGTGAGGATAGGACTTCTCGGGGGCACTTTCGATCCGATCCACCTGGGACATCTCGCTATAGCCGAGGATGTGAGGATGAAACTCGGGCTGGATCGGGTGGTATTTATTCCCGCCGGAAATCCGTGGTTTAAGTCGAATCAGGAGATATCTGCAGGAGAGCATCGGCTGGAGATGGTGAAACTGGCTATAGCCCCCAATCCGCACTTTGAGGTCTCCGGGCTGGAAATGGAGCGGCCGGGGCCTTCTTACACCGTCGATACCGTCAAAGCTTTAAAAGAAGAATCTGGCGCTGAGGACGAGTTATACTTTATCGCTGGCGCGGATGCTGTCATGGATATACCTCACTGGAAGAAACCGGAGGAGCTTGTGGCTCTGTGCCGGATCGTCGGTGTGAACAGGCCGGGTGCCCCAGCGATCGACGTAGAGGCGCTGAAATCCCGGCTGCCGGCGATTTCAAATTCCCTGATAGTAGTTGATGTGCCACAGGTCGATATCGGTTCTACAGCGGTCAGAGCGATGGTCAGGAGCGGTCGATCCATCAAGGGCGTGGTGCCGG
Organism: Dehalococcoidia bacterium; assembly: GCA_041300025.1. Classification (GTDB taxonomy): domain Bacteria; phylum Chloroflexota; class Dehalococcoidia; order SZUA-161; family SpSt-899; genus JBGLNL01. The sequence continues at coordinate 1,620,076 of JBGLNL010000001.1, forward strand.
CGGCGGTAGAACGTTATATCATTGAGCACAAGTTATATCTATCCTGAATACGCAGGAGGGACAATTGGGATTTTTAGAAGAGATTGAGCGGTTAAAGGAACTGGTTATAGAAAAATCATTCCGGTATGGATATTTCACCCTGTCTTCAGGGCAGGAAAGCCTGTATTACTTCGATGGGCGGCTCACAACCCTTTCTCCAGAGGGGGCGTTTCTTGTAGGAAGGAGGGTTTTCTCATTAGTGCGGGAAGCTGGTGTCGATGCGGTCGGTGGGCCTACTCTGGGTGCAGACCCCATTGTCGCGGCGGTGGCGCTGATCAGCTATCAGGAAGGACACCCCGTTCCTGCTTTCATCGTAAGAAAGGAACCCAAAAAGCACGGCACTCAGCGGCACATTGAAGGGGATTTCCCTGAAGGAGGGACGGTGGCCATTGTGGATGACGTGATAACCTCCGGCGGATCGATTCTGCGGGCTATAGAGGTGGTGGAAGCGGCGGGGGGGCGAGTTGGCAAGGTAATCGCCCTGTTGGATCGCCAGCAGGGCGGCTCCGATGAACTACGCAGTCGTGGTTACAGCTTCATTTCCCTTTTTATTGCTGATGAAAAAGGGAATGTGAGCATAAGTTTGTAATCAGCTTGCGATCACCGTGGGCCCTTCGCCGAAAGGCTCGTCGGGAACTAGGGATTCCTCCGGCTTATCAATCAGAGCAATTGAAGCCACGCTATCGCCTTTGTTGAGCCTTATTGTCCTTACCCCCTGAGTGCTGCGCCCGAACTTGGATATCCCTTTCAGCAGGGTCCGTATAATGGTTCCGTTTTTGGTGGTTACCATTAACTGCTGGTTCAGGTCTACCACCGCAGCGTCTTTTACCGGGCCGGTTTTTTCGTTTACAAGGTGGGCCCGTATCCCACTACCGCCGCGGATTTGCTGGCGGTATTCGTCTACAGGAGTGCGTTTCCCGTACCCGTTCTGGGTGACTGTCAGCACGAATGCGTTGGGGCGAATAATATCCATGGCTACCGCCCGGTCATCGCCGATTAGCCGGATGCCGCGAACCCCTCCGCTGGTTCGTGAGGCGGTGCGCAGTTTGTCAACTGAAAATCTGATGGACTGCCCTTTACGTGTGACGATAATAGCATCATTTTCCTGGGTTGCAGCCTTTACCGAGATCAGGCTATCGCCCTTTTCAACATTCATCGCTATGATCCCGGTACTTCGGATAGCGGAGAACCGTTTGAGTTCGGATTTTTTAACCTCCCCTTTTTCGGTGGCCATGACAATGAAACCATCCTCCGGGAAATTAGAGGCCGACATTATAGCGGTGATATGCTCATTGTTTTCTATGGGAATCAGATTTATTATGGGCAATCCTTTGGCCTGGCGGGTGCTTTCCTGGGGCAACTGATAGCATTTGAGGCGGAAGACCCGACCTCTGGTGGTGAAGAAAAGCAGGGTATCGTGGGTATCGGTGATGAGCAGATGGCGCACATCATCGGTTTCCTGCACCTTCATCCCGCTGACCCCCTTGCCTCCCCTGTGCTGGGTCCGGTATGTATGGCTGGGCAACCGTTTGACATATCCGCGGTCGCTCACGGTAACCACTACCTGCTGATGGGCTATCAGTTCCTCGTCGGTGAAACCCCCTATCTCCTCGTCATTTAACTCTGTACGGCGCTCATCACCATACTTTTCACTGATTCTGAGCATTTCTTCCTTGATGAGATAATCGATTTTTCGGGGATTGGCGAGCAGGTCTTCCAGATAAGCGATGGTCTGTAAAAGTTCGGCGTATTCGTCGTCGATTTTCTGCCTTTCCATTGCTGCCAGCCGGCGCAGTTGCATAGCCCCATGCAATACTCCATCGCTTCCGAGCATCAATGTAGCGCAGTGCTCTTGCCCATCGAGCCCTCTCCCTGCCGCTTCAACCCCGACGAGTTTGACCTTCTCATCTTCGAGGAAGGCATGGAAAATTCCTATGGCATTGCTTCCGCCACCGACGCAGGCCACAATGTAATCGGGAAGCCGGTTATATTTTGAAAGTATCTGCTCCCTGGTCTCCCTGCCGATGATCGATTGCAAATCTCTCACCATCATCGGATACGGGTGCGGGCCCACGACCGATCCGATCAAATAATGGGTGGTGCGCACGTTGGTTACCCAGTCGCGAATGGCCTCGTTGATGGCGTCCTTCAGTGTGCGGCTCCCTGAAAGCACCGGCCGGACCTCGGCTCCCAGTATTTTCATGCGGAAGACGTTGGAAGATTGTCGATGAATATCCTCTTCCCCCATGTAGACGATGCATTCGAGCCCGAGCAGGGCGCAAATGGTGGCTGTAGCCACGCCATGCTGACCGGCTCCGGTTTCGGCAATGATGCGCTTCTTGCCCATGCGCCGGGCCAGTAGCCCTTGTCCGAGAGCGTTGTTTATCTTGTGAGCGCCGGTGTGGGCCAGATCCTCCCGTTTAAGCAGGATTTTAGCCCCGCCCATTTTTTGTGAGAGCCTTTTGGCGTAATAAAGCGGTGTGGGTCTGCCCACATATTCACGGCATAGATCGTTGAATTCATCCCAGAAGCCATGGTCCTTGCGGGCTTCCTCATATGCCTGATTGAGTTCTTTTAAGGCCGGCATCAGTGTTTCCGGGACGAATTTTCCACCCCAGATACCAAAGTGCCCTCTTTCATCTGGTAGTTTTGTTTTCAAATTCATTTTCCTGGTGCCTCTCTCAAGATTTGAGGGTTGTGTTTATCTGGATCGTATTTCATTTTGGCATGCTGGCATGGGTTCAAAATTCTGAGCACTTACATTTGAGGATGAAATCCTGCATTTTCCGATGGTCTTTCTTCCCCGGTTCCCGCTCGACCCCGCTGGCAACGTCCACAGCGTAAGGTTGCGCTATCCTGATGGCCTCGGAAACATTATCCGGTGTCAGGCCTCCTGCCAGTATCACCCGCCCGTAATCCCTCAGTTTTCTGGCGATTGGCCACAGTTTTTCCGGCGGGGTATCAGAGCCTTTTTGTTTATCTATCATGAAGGCTGCCACCTGATAGCGCTGGGCCTCCTCAAATGACGTCAGGGTTTCTGGCGTGAAGGTCTTAATGACTTTAGGAAATAGTTCGGCACAAAATTCTGGCCCCTCATCGTGATGAAGCTGGGCTATGTCAAGTCCACAGTTTGCCATGATCGATTTTATTTCCGGAAGAGGATGCCCCATGAAAACGCCTACTTTGGTCACGAATGGCGGCAGTTCGGTTATGATTAGGTTAGCCGTCTCTGGGGTCACCTGCCGGGCACTATGGGCAAAGATGAATCCCAGCGCGTCTGCGCCGAACTCCACAGCGGCCAGCGCATCTTCCAGATTGGTTATTCCGCAAATCTTTACCTTTATCATGATAATATCTCAACCGCCGAGTTCGCAAAGGACGCAGAGCAAGCTGGTTTTGGCTGCCTATCCAACCATCGACTACTTATTCCTCGGCGAACTCCGTGTTCTCTACGGTGAGCAATTTATCCGAGTAACTCCTTGATCTTTGCTGCCGGATCAGGGCTTTTGACCAGCACCTCTCCCACCAGTATGGCGTTCACTCCGGCTGTCTCAAGTTTTTCGACATCTTCCCTGGATATAATACCGCTTTCGCTGACCAAAATCTTATTTATCGGGATAAAGGGACGCAATTCAAGCGTTGTCTGTAAGCTGACGCTGAAATCTGCCAGATTGCGATTATTGATGCCGATGATCTTCGGGTCAAGTTCCAGGATTTGCTCCAGTTCCTCTCGATTATGTACCTCGATCAGTGCAGTCATGGCCAGTTCGTTTACCAGCCGATAGAGCCGGGTCAACTCTTTAATTGGGAGGGCAGCAGCGATCAGCAGCACGATGTCGGCCCCGATGGCTCTGGCTTCCCATATCTGATACGGGTCGACGATGAAATCCTTGCGCAGGATCGGCACTTTAACAGCTTGCCGGACAGCTTCGAGATCGCCTGTACTTCCCTTGAAGTATTCCGTTTCGGTCAGCACGGATATGGCTGAGGCCCCGCCCTTTTCGTATGTTCTTGCCAGAGCTACTGGATCAAGGTCAGGAGCCAGCAATCCTCTGGAAGGGGAAGCACGTTTGATTTCAGCGATCAGGTTGATCCCCGGTTTGCTCAGGACCGCAGTAGCATCTTTGGGGGATTGCTGGCTCAGGCATATGGATTTCAACTCATCCAGTGGACGTTTTGCCTTTCGAGCCTTCAATTGCTTGCGGGTGGTGTCGATAATTTCGTCCAGAATCATTTTTGCTGTGTCTCTTCCCCGGTTGTCTTTCGCTCTGCCAGAGTACGGTATCCGATATAGATAAGGATGACCAGTCCCAGCGCCACTCCTATGAACCGTGCGGTGTTATTCAGATCGGGTTGGGAGATGGCATAGATTATGATCCCCAGACCGCCGATCGTCATCCCCGGTTTGAGGATATCCAGCCGCAGCTTGAGTTCCAGTCCCAGTATTATGCAAAGAAGGCCGATGGGATAGGCGATGAAGAAAATTGTCTGATGATGGTCTACCATGTTATCATTGTGGGTTTCCCATGCCTGCTGATTCAGTTCGTTCCATTCCTTCCATTTGGCTTCGCTTGCTTCCTGCTCGGCCTTCAATTGCGCATAATCCTCGCTTTCGGCCGGTGGTTCGATATCAGGGTAGGGTCTGATCAGATATTCTGGTGGCTGACCGATATCGGAAAGTTCCGGAGGCTCGTAGAAGGCGTCAATGCCGAAGGAAACTGACATGATCAGAAAGGCTGCTATGATCAGAGCATAGACCACCTTGATTGCGTTGGTAATGCTGTTTTTCCGTGGACATTCACATTGAATATAACCGTGGAATAGGGCTTGATAACAGACATCAAGCTGATGCAGTAATCAAATAGAAATCATTTCAATAAAGGTTTCAATCCGGGTGCGCTGAGGCCCGATCTCAACAGGATAATAATCCGATTCCACCTTTAGCATCCTGACTCCCATTTCAGCCTCAGTGATTTTCTGAAAATATGATGACTGGACATCATATCCGTCCCGGTACATCAGCTGATACCAGAGAATACCATTTGCGGAGAACTCCCCGGCCATCTTTCTGAAAAAGTCGACCCTTTCTTTGGTGGGCCTCGACCAGGCGGGGGGCAGCCTTCTGGTGAAGTATCTATCGCTTAAGGCCTGCATCAAATCCCCGTTGGTATTCACGGGTTCCCAGTAGTGCCTCATCCCTTCGGCAAATTCCTCCATGACAATAGCAGCTCCTGATTCCTCGGTCAGGTCGAATATCTTATCATCTCCCATAGCCAGAGTCGATCCGATCAGCAATAGACGGGTCAGGGGCCGCGCACCTTCCTTTCCCTTTAGCTCATCGTAGATCGATTCCAGGCACTTTATGAGTGTGGGCATGTCAGCCAGATAAGAGGCATGATTTAACCAGGCGAAATCCCGGCCGCTTATCGGGGGAGCTTCCAATTTACGCAATTCGCCGATTGCCCCCAGCAGTGCCCTCATCCGGTTATATTGCCCTATTGCTTCTTTGAGTTTAGAATCCTCAATTTTGTTGCCGGTGATTTCCTCCAGTTTCTCTTTCAAAAGGTACAAGCCTTCGAGGTAATACCGTGTTACGTCCTCTTCTTTATCGTGGGGGACTCCATACCTGAAGGTTTTAATATCAGTGTAGAAATCGAAAGAATCGGCCAGCGCTCGCACGTTGACGTCGGTTATCGGGGCCACCAGCAAATCGATGATCCGGTAGAGCGAATCCTCTTCCAGCATATAGTGTCCGATCTGCGATCGGCAAAAGGTATCGATCCAGCGGGGAAGGTAGCTGGCGCTTTCGGCCACTGCCTTGGAACTGCCTCCCCTGACCAAACCGACAGGCAATGCCCCGGCCGCATAGACCAGTTCTTCCGGCATGAATCCTCCGGGCACATAGCCAATTATCCTTGTCCCTTTTTCCCGTGCCTGCTTCAATTCAAAAGGACGTCCGGCCAAGTGTTCCTTAAGTTCGTTCATCGCATCCATTGTTGAATCCTCCCGCTAGGCCCGTTTAATATCCCTTGATATTCTCACCGTCTCGGCGAAGGTTTCCATCCGGCTCCTGAACTGTTCCGCCGGGTAATCCCTGGGATCGTATCCGCCCCATTCCAGCACAATGGAAGGAATCCCTAATTCATCTGAAATGGCCTTCCTGATCATCAGCGGGGTTATGGAATACGGGCGGCATCCCAGTGGATAGAATTCGATGGCACCATCGAGATCGAAAGCCTTACAGGAATTGACATTGTATCTGATGTTGGAATAGGCGGTGCATGGCGGCGCATTCCGATAAACCGATTTAGCGATGATCTCCATCAAATCATTGTATGTATTGGCATCCGGTTCTTCTGGCGGAAGATAGTCCAGCAGCGCCAGCGGCACAGCCAAACCCAGTTCCTCTATCATCTGGTAAACATCCGGCTGCCCCGGAAATCTGAAAGCCAGATACACGCGCGGAGAACCTTTGGGCACAACCCCCTTACCCTCTTTTGCCAGACGCTTTAAATCTTTGGCCAGCGCCATAGCTGCCTGCTGATACTGCTTGCGGTGCTGCAGGGTGGTGAACTGAGCAAAGTAGACCAGATCCAGATTGGCCTGACTGATAGGCTGCGGGTCGGCAGCTACCATAATATCGGCCAGTGCCTTGTGAAAAAAGTATGTTTTGGCCATGTCCTTAAATCCGGCCATTACCGCTTCTTGGGGGAACGGTACGCCGCAGACCTCTTCGATCCTTTCTTTGATCTTATGCATCCGGCCGGCTACCAGTTCCACCTGACGCTTTGATGGCATTTCGCCATACTGCCAGTCGCAGCAACCGTCGAGATAGACTACCGGTATGCCGTAGAGGTCCTCCAGTAACTGGTCTGCCTCGGCAGCCTGATCGCAAATATACTGCGAAGTAATTATCAAATCAGGCTTCGGGATGAGCCCGCTGGCTATTACGCCCACGTGCATCTGCCAGAGACCGCAATGGGCTCTGGCTGGAGGGAGTCCAAGGCTCTCGCCAGCTTCCAGAAAAGGCGCCAGCTTGCCGAAGATACCGCCGAGGACAATCATGAAGGTCTGAGAAACTGGAGTGGCGAAATGAACATCTTCGCAGGCAGTTACGCCACCCATATTGAGCACGCAGTTAGCCCCGGGCCATTCCGAGTAAATTATCTTTTTCTTTTCTTCACCGGCCATCATGGTATCGACCAGTTCCTTAACCCATACGCCGAGGAGCAACCTTACCGGTTCCAGATCGACGGCATAGAATCGCCTGATCCGATCAACGCCCCGTTCGATATCCTCTTCTGTCAGGCCCAGTTTAGCGAAAGCTTGCTGCACCCGGTTTTTTTGTTCGGATATTTCATCGGGTGAATAGCCACAAAGGCTCAAGAATTCATCATACATAATCACCATCTCCTTTGCCAGATAAGCTGAAATCAACAGCGCGCCTGTGCCGGGTCTCTTGCTACATTAACATTCGTGCCATAATGCTTTCCCACATTCTCCAGAGATAGAAACAGTGCCCTAATTATATACTTTTCGCATGCCAGTAAGTCAATGACCAATTGCCAGCAAGATGATCCGACTATAATACGTCAGCATCTCAAGAAACGAGTGAATAAGTGGTGAATCCGGGGGGAATTGTGATTATCCCCCCAGCCTCAACTATTCTCAGAGGCTGGGGGGATACGGTTGGCTAATCAGAGGTTCCCTCTGTATATATTACAAACGCTTAAATGACTTTCCCATACCTTATAATCGCGGCAGCAACCCAATTTCTATTCAAGACGGGCAATACCGCGTTTATCGTAACCAACAAAAGCAACGGCGCAACCCGCGCCACCGTTAGGCCAGAAGACGTTTTGATATCCCTTGAACCCGTTCACTCAAGTGCCCGAAACACTTTCGCTGGGAAAATTACTCGCATTAATGATAAAGGTTCAACTCTCTATATAACCGTGGACCTGCCGCCGGAGATTTCAGCACTCATCACCCGGAACTCCTTCAGAGAGATGGGGTTAACAGCAGGTATGCAGGTCTACGTTACTTTCAAGGCATCGTCGATGCATGTTTTCTAGCATGCAAGAAAAATTTCTTAAGGAGGCTATATTGTCAATGTCTGGCAGAAACAAGGTCAAATTCCTCTCCCTTTTCCTGTCTATCCTACTGGCTATCAGTACGCTCGTAGCTTGCGCTCAACCTGCGGCAACACCATCTCCGGTACCAACTTCTCCCCCTGTGACTACACCCGCCACGCCACCCTCCACTCCTAACCCATCTGTTGAGTTCTCCGGTAAACTCCCCATTTTCAATGCCGGAAGCCTAACCGTGCCATGGGATGCTGTAAACAAAGAATACAACAAAATCTATCCGAAAGTAGAGATACTGAGTGAGGCGGGTGGTAGTGCGACAACTATCAGAAAGGTCACAGAGCTGCACAAGGAGTGCGGCGTAATTGGCTCGGCAGATTATAAAATTGTCCCACAGCTAATGTTCCCGGATTACGCGGACTGGTACATCATCTTTGCTTCAAACCAGATGGTACTCTGTTATACGGAGAAATCCAAATACGGTAATGAGATAAATGCCGATAACTGGTACCAGATTCTACAGAGAGAAGGGGTGACTTACGGGCGAAGCGACCCTGACCAGGATCCCTGCGGCTACCGCACCCTGATGGTCTGGCAGTTAGCCGAAAAACACTATAATGTACCTGGTATCCACGACAAACTGTATGGTGCCAAGGGCGATACTATGAGAGCAAAATCCGTCGACCTCATTGCTCTTCTCCAGTCGGGCGACCTGGACTACGCTTTTGAGTACGATTCAGTAGCTAAACAGCAAAACCTCAAGTATGTCTCCCTGCCGGCAAAAATTAACCTCTCCAGCGCCGAGTTTGAGAGCTTCTATGCCCAGGCGAAAGTGAGCATAAAGGGAGCTAAACCTGGTGAAACCATTAACCTTGTAGGTGAGCCAATTCTCTACGCGGTAACCATCCCCAAGAATTTCCCGAATCAACAGATGGCTATTAGCTGGGTTGATTTCCTGCTCAGTGATAAGGGTATAGCTGCCATGGAAGCTACGGGCCAGAGTGCAACCAAACCGGCGGTAGCTAGTGACAAGAGTAAACTGCCGGAGGCGCTGAAAAAATACGTGAAATAATCCGACTTAAGTCCCGGGGGCTCCATCGCGGGGCCTCCGGGAGCCAGTCATTCAAGCTAAATGGGTTGCTTTGCCTTTTTAGTCCACGCCAATCATTACATTGGAGGCTTTGATGATAGCGTATACCGCTTTGCCAGAAGCCAGCCCCAGCTTTTCTGCTGATTCCTTAGTAATAATTGAGACTATTTCGCCCCCTCCAGGTAACTCGACTACGACTTCAGTATTTACTACTCCGGGTTTAACCGTTTTAACCTTGCCTTTTAATATGTTGCGAGCACTAATCTTCATCGGCTTTGTCCCCCCTTTCTGTTTATTAACATCAGGCCCTGACTTTATAACTACATTATACTCTGTCATCAAGGTTGGAGGAAGCAGTTGATATAAGATTATGTGAATGTGAGATATGGTGGAATGAATATTATCAGCTATAAGGCAATCGGGCTCATCCATACGCCTTTCACTGAGCCAAAGGGGACACCTATACAACCTACTGCCGGCCTAGGAATAGAAGGTTCAGTTGAGTTATTCCCTGAATACGTTGAAGGTCTCAAAGATATCAGTGGTTTTTCTCACGTTTTTCTGATTTATCATATGCATCTTGCAAAGCCGTCGCTCATTGTGAAGCCATTTTTAGATGATGCTGTTCATGGCATCTTTTCCACAAGATCGCCGGGTCGCCCGAATACAATTGGGTTTTCTGTCGTACGACTCATTAGTGTTGAAACAAATATCCTGCGCATTCAAGACCTAGATATTATCGACAATACGCCGCTTCTAGATATCAAGCCTTTCGTGCCGGAATTTGATATAAGAACTGCTGAAAAGGTAGGATGGTATAAAAATAAAGTTGAACGGTTCAAGATAGTCAGAGACGATGGTAGATTCATTGCCTAATCGTATTGAGAATGCTGTATAGAGCAATGGAAAATCGAAAATGAAGAATTTTAATGAAGCTGATAAAAACAGGAAGCAGGCAAGGATTCAAACACAAGAAAACCCCGGCAACCTCTCCAAAGAATCACTCTTACATCTAGAAGGCGTGATAAAAGCATCGTTGAAAGATGGATATTTGTCCTGCCCCCTCGCTTGGGCAATAGCTAAAAAGTCCAATGTCTCCAAGATTGCCGTTGGGGATATTGCTGATAAATTGGGTGTTCGCATAACCAATTGTCAGCTTGGATGTTTTAAAATAGAGAAGACCCCGTATGACAAATCATCTCGTAATAATATCAATAGCGAAGTTATTACCGTGATTAAAACCTCAAAAGAAAGCAATCAGCTTACTTGCGCCAAAGTGTTTGATCTGGCCCGGCAATATAGGTTAAAGCCAATGGTTATAGCAGATGAAATAAATTCTATGGGGTTGAAGATTCGCAGTTGCCAGTTGGGTTGCTTTTAGTCTTCCATCCTGACGTTATAGCGGAAGAGAATAGATCGCTGAATGTGCTAGAATCATTCCTTGATTTCCTGACTTCTTCAGTGGTCATGATATGAGTGGATGAGATCTTTTGAGAATTGGGGGATTTTGGTTCACTCGCTACTTGCTATTTCCCCAGAGTAACTACAAAGGTATTGACTAATCTTATCTCTTCCTGGTATACTTGATGTTACGTGAAAATTTAACGAAAAGGGATATATCATGAATGCAATGAAATTATTATTATATTCGGCGATGACATTCATCATCATGCTTGGGGCTGGAATCGCACAGGAAACCTATGAGCCAATACCCAAGGCGGGAAAAAAATACTGGATTGGTAAAGAGTATTATTTCAAGTATAGCTTTGATAAAAAACCCCGACTGGGCACACTGATCGTGAAGATTCAACTTTTCAATAAAGATGGAAAAAGAGACACCACATTGACTATCAACGGCAATTCCGGTATGCCCTCGATGAAGGGCCACCATGATTCCGGCGACATCCTTTTCAAATTAAATAAAAAAGGGGATTATCTGCTGCCGGTCGATGTGGTGATGCCTGGTGACTGGGAAGTCAAAATAACTTTCATCAAAGAGAATAAGCCAATTTTCCGGGGAAGCGTGAAATTTGATATATAAAGCCCTGCTGACAGGAATGCTCTGTTACATGCTCATACCGGATTTATCCCATGGCGGTGATCATCTGCTTTATTTCGAAGCACAGGGCATTAGCGGATATTCGCAGCGTGAGGACGAAGTCATCTTCTATTCCCGGAGTCAGGAGGATGTCATGCAGAAGCCCTCATTGGGATTTGATTATCTGCAACGTCTTTCCCATCAATCCGGTGACTTCGGCGCTGTGGCCATTCAGGCGCGGGTGGCATATGACGATGATAATTTCGAATTTCAGCTCTATAATGCATATTTGAAACTCAAACACAAGAGCACGGACATCTGGCTGGGTCATAACCGCCCGGCGCTGGGGCTATCATCCTATTTTGACAGCCATGGATTGGTGCTCAGTACGCTTGCGATGAATCATTTTGGCTTCGACCGGGACTGGGGTATCGGAGTGTTCAGGAATTTTCTGTGGGGAGATGCGGGTATTTCCCTGACGACCGGTTCCGGAATGCCGCTGCATTTCAAGGGGAATTATCTGTTTTCAATCAGAGTATCCAGGGGCATATTAAATCAGGAAAATTATAACTCAGGGTTTTCCCTGTCTTATGGCAAACTCCTGGACACGATGGGATATCATCTGATGGAAGATGAGACGGAACCATTTGCAATCACCGGAGTGGATTTCACCTATCTGTGGAATCAATTTGAAAACCGTTTCGAGATCATGGCGGGTAAGAACAGAGCTCAGAATTCCTTTGCCTTCTTCTATAGATTCGGGATCAACCTGCTGAATGAAGGGCGTCTGAAATTTGAAGCTCAGCCGGTTTACCTCAAAATGGGAGCTGAACACACCTGCGAGATCTCGATGGGATCCGCTTTCATCGTCTCGGGGGATGTAACCGTCAGAACGATGTACCATTTTGATTATCCCGGGGATGACCATAAAATCATCTTTCAGTTGTATTACTATCGAAAAGTGTAGGAGCGGACATGAAGAGATGTATGCTGGTTATGGTTCTGATCACTGCTGTCATGGGTCTTCAGACTACCCTCCGGGCAGCCGTAGGCTGTGATTTGAACGACCCGGATAGAGATGTCGCCCGTCTTTTTCCCGGTTCTTCCGGTTATAAGACGCTGTATGTATCGATAGACAAAAAAGGCGAAGGGTCGCTTTTACGCGAAATCGAAAAACGGTTGGGAGATAAATTTCAGGGTTTGTACGAAACAATCGATGTACCTTATACCATTTATGAAATCTATCAGGGGAAAGAGAAGATTGGGTACATTCATGGCGTGAATCAGAAAGGTCAGTACGGTGGCATTCAGGTATTTCTATCGCTTGACCTTGAAGGGAATATCAGATCTTTCTATTTTCAAAAGCTCACGTCCAGAGCTGCCAAAGAACTGCGGAATCCCGAATTTGCCAAACAGTTCAAGGGGCTCAATCTTTTGGATTTCTATCCTTACGATGTGGTCTCCGGCAAAGGGAAAACCCCGAACAAAGTGGATGCCATTATAAATCCGGCACCCAAAGCGGATTTTGATTTCAGAGCCGCCCTCCGGGCGACCAAGAAAAATCTGATCTTAATGGACGAATTTGTCCTCGGAAACAGGTACATCAAATATTTCAAATCGGAGTGATGAGATTACCATGCTGAATCTATATAAAGTGTCATATAAAAATCTATTGCGCAAAAAGACCCGGACCATCCTCACCATCATGGGGATCGCGTTGTCGGCCTGGGTTCTCGCCAGTCTTTTAGGATTTAACAAAGGATATGAAATCTCCCTGAATCGCGATATCGACAACATGGGGTTTCAACTGCTGGTAACGGCAAAAGGATGTCCTTATGAAGCTGCGACGTTGATGTTGAAAGGAGGAACCGGCCTCAGGTATATGGATGAATCGATTTCAGATTCAATCATGACGCATTCTGAAGTGGAAAAGGTAACACCGATGCTGATGCAAGCGGTGTTCGATCCGAATAAGGGGGAAAGCGGCGGAATCACGGCTTATCTGGGCGTGGATCCCTTTACCTTTCCAGGGATGAAGAGCTTCCTGGAGTTCAAACAGGGCGGATGGTTTACGAATCCGGACGCCATGGAAACGGTCATGGGATTTGAAGCCGCGGAACTGGAACAGCGGGAGGTGGGCGATTTGCTGTTGATCGCCGAGAAAGAATTGGAAGTCAAAGTGGTGGGAGTTCTCAAGCGAACCGGAACACAGGACGACGGAACGATCTTCCTGCCCATCCGGACGGTACAGAAAATCTTTGGCAGGAATGGCGAATTGACCGGGCTCGGAATCAAGGTTAAAAAAGAAGCCAATATCAAGTATTACCTCAATTACTAAATATTTAGGAATACTTTACTTTCTCTAAATAAATTTATTAACAATAAGGATTATAATTTTTCCTGTTCAGACATTCTTGATACCATAGCTAATATGCGTAGATCGCCTTGAACTACTAAAGCATATGAACCGAGACAGATCGGAAGAGCACACGTGCGGTTATCGCGTAGAACCTTGCTCAAAATTTCACAGACTTTTTTGGGAGAATTAGATTTGAGCCGTTGATAATAAAGATGCTCGTATAAACCAGGACGCTTGTAAAGCTCTCCGTAATCGTGAAAGCGCAACTTAACTTCCTGTTCGTTTTCGTTGAAATAGAAAAAAGACTCGTCCTGATTGAGTTTATGCGGCTCTGTGACGGGGAACCTGATGTTGTATTTTTGATGATTCATTCTAACCTCCTGTTGAAATTGTCGAAAAGATGCTTGCCCACGGAATTGTGACACAACGATATTTTGTGGGCCATTCCTTTTTTTGTCAATTCACCTTTTGCCCGAATTATAGCACAGTTTTTCTGAACAGATAAAAACGTTACCACCCTTTTGCCACATCTAAGCTTTATTCTTTATTCCCTGGAAGCTTAAAAAAGCGAAATCGGGGTGTCGTTTGTAATTGACAAATTCAACAGCTAGGGACAGGTTTCAGAGACCCGCCCCTACCGCTTTCTCTGGGCAGAGATCCACTTTACTTTTTGCGTTACCCTCGTTTCCTCATCCACTGTGCGGTAACCGGCCAGAAAACTTTCTTTGAATTGGGGGAAAGTCCCTTCGATAATGGCCCGGCGCATCCGATCCATCAGCTTCAGAATAAATCGCAGATTGTGAATGGTCGCCAGCCGGTATCCCAGCAGCTCTTCGCATTTGAAAAGGTGATGAAGATAGGCGGCGGAGAAAGTGCGGCAGGTGTAGCAATCGCAATCCGGGTCGATGGGGTACATCTGGTTTTTGAAGCGTGAATTGCGCAGGTTTACTCTCCCTTCTCTGGTGAAGAGGGCCCCGTTGCGGGCGATACGGGTGGGCAGGGCACAATCGAACATATCGATCCCATAGGAGACACATTCTACCAGATCTTCCGGCGAGCCCACGCCCATCAGATATCTCGGTTTGTCCGCCGGAAGCAACGAGGCGGTTTCCTTCGTTACCGGGTACATCAGTTCCTTGGGTTCGCCTACGCTCAAACCCCCGATGGCATAGCCGGGGAAATCCATTTCCACAAGTGCCCCCGCCGATTCCCGGCGCATCTCGATTGAAGTCCCGCCCTGCACGATCCCGAAAAGCGCCTGATCCGTCCTCCGGTGACTGGCAAGGCAGCGTTCTGCCCAGCGGTGCGTGCGGCTCATCGCTTCCCGGACGATTTCCGGGCCGGCATCGTGGGGGGCGCATTCATCGAAGGCCATGATGATATCCGCTCCGAGAGTTTCCTGTATTTCAATGGCAAGCTCAGGGGTGAGCAGATGTTCGCTGCCATCGAGGTGCGAGCGAAAAACAGTGCCTTGATCATTGATCTTACGCAGATGTCCCAGACTGAAAACCTGGAAGCCTCCGCTGTCGGTAAGCAGGGGCCCTTCCCATGCCATGAAGCGGTGCAGTCCGCCGAATTCCCGGATTACTTCCAGCCCCGGCCTCAGGTAGAGATGATAGGCATTGCCGAGCAGTATCTTCGCTTCGAGATTTTGTATATCGTCCGGTGAAAGCGACTTGACCGAGCCCTGTGTGGCTAGAGGCATAAATACCGGAGTAGGAATTGAACCATGAGGGGTGGTCAGGGTTCCGGCACGGGCACTGGTTTGAGAGCAGGTACTTTCAACTTTGAAGAGATTCATTTTACTGCCTGAATGTTAAATCCAGAAATTAATACACATAGCCAGGAAGATCACTCCCAGATAGGGGAAGGAAGATATTTTGTAAAGCCGCCACGAGTCCTTCGATTCCATATTTCGCACCAGCCGTAAGCCGGCCAGTAACATAATATCTCCGGTAACATTGGCGATGGCGAAAAAGAACCAGCCGAAGCCGGCCACATGCCACAGGAGCAGGGATACAGCATACAATACGATCGAGAGGAAAAAGAGGAGCTTTATGGAGCGGGGGTTTTGCATCGTAAGGGGGAAAAAGGCGATGTTCGCTTTGATGTACTCCTCGCGCCGGGCGATCATCACGCTCCAGACATGCAGCGGAATCCAGGCTGCAATTAGCAGGCACATGAACAGGATGGTCCAGTCAATATCCGTTGTAATGGCCAGATATCCGATCAGGACCGGCGCACATCCGGCGATCATTCCCTGGAAAACGCACATTGCCCGCTTGCGGTAGAC
This sequence comes from Dehalococcoidia bacterium, assembly GCA_041300025.1. GTDB lineage: Bacteria > Chloroflexota > Dehalococcoidia > SZUA-161 > SpSt-899 > JBGLNL01. The sequence goes on from JBGLNL010000001.1 coordinate 1,635,982, forward strand.
CACCGAAGCGATCGTGCCGGCAAGCCCGGAAACGAAACACAGCGGATGGAGAAACCAGGCAAGGATCAGCGCAATTACCACCAGTCCGATAGCCAGTGGGAGCATTTTTTCCGGGGGGTAGATTCGCCGGGTGGGAAGCGCTCTTCCGCAGGTTCGCAGCATCTGCACATCGACATTACGGTCGAGATAGTTTGTAAGTCCGTTGCATCCCGCGCTGCCCAGCAAAACAGCTACGAACACCCCGGCTAATGGCCAGCCAGCCGGCGAGCCCTCCGCTGCAATGACTGCGGCACAGAGTCCGATGTAAGTCAGCAGCGCAGTCTCACGAGGTTTGAGAACATCGAAATAATTCCAGAGGGCCCTCATGGCAGTTTCCCGCATTCAATGATACTCGATGGCAGCGGAAGCTGTCAAAAGACTACGAATCTTTCTGAGGCGGCTTGAGCTCAGAATCCGGCGGGTTTATGCCGCTGATATACGCATGGATGATATCATGACGGCGCAGGCATCCCAGTATTCTGGAGGGGTCTTTGCGATCGACTACCGGGATACGCCCGAAGTCCCTGGCTCCTACCCTGAGCAAAGCCTGATGAAGTGTCTGATCGGGATAAGCCACCACGAGTGATTTGGCCGGAGTGGCGATATCTTTCACGACCAGATTATGAATATCGGCGCCTTCCTTCCGGGTTCCGGTATGGATGTCCGTAAGGGTAACGATCCCCTGAAGCCGTCCTTCCGTATCTACTACAGGGAAACCAAGGTGCCCTGTTTGTTCCATATGTCTCAATGCTTCGACAACCGGCATATCGGGAGACGATTCAACGATCTGCTTGCCGAGGTTCTGGATGAACTTCGTTTGGCCGAAGGCATCAAAGACTATCGTGCCCGTCTCATTCTCGTAGGCGGCATAGTCGATGACCCCGAATACATAGATATCATCGAAGATCAGGGTGGCCTGGTAGTGACGGATTCGATTTGTTTCGGCTCCCGGAATTTCTGGGTGGATGTGGACGCAAGCGCTGATGATCCGCTGACGGCGCTTGCTCAGTATTATGTGGCGGATCGGCCTTCATGTCCGCGAACGTTTGGCTTGCACGAGAAGCGCACCGATTACATCAGAAAAATGATAGGCGAATTTCGGGTTGATGGCATTATCTTCCAGCGCCTGACCTTCTGCGACGTATGGGGATTCGAGCAGTTCCCTCTCACCAATGACTTCAAAGAATGGAAAACCCCTTACTTAATGATGGACAGGGAGTATAAGCTAAGCGCCGTGGGCCAGTTAAGAACCAGAGTTCAGGCATTCCTGGAAACACTGGGAGGCATATGATGGATGCAAAAACCGAAAAGAGCCTGGAGCGAACCCGCGAGGACATCGCCGTTTACACTTCCATAATCGAGATGATGGAACTGGTTCCCGGTGATATGAATCACCTCTACATTCCAACCATGAAAAACATGATCAGGCAGGCAAACAGGATTATAGAATGTATCGAGACCGGCGAGCCGTTTGCCGCCAGTTCCTTCAGCAATCCCACCGAGATTTTCACCGCCATGGATTTGAACTGGTATTTCCCTTTCAAACAGGCATTTGCGGGGGGCGTGCCTAATCCCCACATGATAGACGACCTTAAAGGACTCGACGTCATGCCGGTGCCATCCGATATTTGCACCCTCGTCCGGCTGGCTCTCTATTATCTGGATCAGGGACTCCTGCCCAAACCCACCGTTTATCTCGGTATCGTTGAGCCGTGCGATGGTATCGTGGGCGTGCACGAAGCGATGAGAACGCACCCCGACTGGCGTGATGTTCCCACCTGGGCGCCCGACACCATCTACTGGGGAGACGAGAGGGCGTTCGAATACATGGGCAATGGGCTCAAGGACATGGTGAGATTTCTGACCGAGCACACCGGAAAGCGACTCGATCTGGATCGGCTGCGGGAGGTGGTCGAAGAATCAAACCGGCAATATCTGCTATGGCAGGAACACGCCGAGCTAAAGCGGGCGGTGCCATGTCCGCACAGCTACTTAATGGGAATGCAGTGCTTTTACCAGACAAACTTCGAAGGAGGCGGCAGGCCCGAAACCACGAAGTGGTTTGCTGACCTTGTAGCTGATGCTGAGAAACGGGTAGAGGAGAACAAACCGGAAGTCGGGAACCAGAAAATCAGAATCCTGTGGTTCGATATCCCGCCGGTCTGGTTTGAGGAATTATTCGGATGGATGGAACAGGAATGGGGAGCGATCATCGTTATGGATATGGTGAGTTTCTGCCCCTACCAGTTAATAGATACCAAAAACGAGGATACCATTTTCAGGGGACTGGCCAGGCGGGTTATGATGGATCCCCCGATGGTCAGGCAGGCGCGAGGATATGCCGATAATTTCCTCAATGATCTCACCAGGATCGTGAGGGATTACAAAATCGATTGCGTCATCTGGCCCGGACACATCGGGCATAAAGACGGTGCGGCCAGCGCGAGCCTCATGAGGGAACGCTGTCGTCAACTCGACGTTCCCTTCCTGCATATCGGAATGGACCAGTTCGACAAGCGCTATATGGGCCCGGATGAGGTCAAAGCCAAGATATCCCAGTTCTTCACGGCAATGGGTCTGGGTTAAAGAAACAGGCCATGCAAAAGAGGTGAATTATGTGGATGACAAAAATTACTGAAATGCTAGGAATTAAATACCCTATTATTCAGGGTGCTTTCGGTACCTTCGGCACAGCCGATTTCGCTGTTCCTGTCTCCGAGGCCGGCGGGCTGGGGATGATCACGGCGGGAGGTTTTGGAACCCCGAAAAGATTCCGCGAGGAACTCAGAAAGGCCAAATCAATGACGGACAAGCCATTGGCGGTGAATCTTACCATCATGGGCTGCCCCGAAATTGAGAAGATGCGGGATGTAATCATCGAAGAGGGCGGAATCGTGGCTGTTGAGACAGCGCCGATGCGGGCTGATTTTCTGGGAAAACCGCTTCAGGAACATGGGATCAAATGGATACACAAGGTCGGCAGCGTCAAGCATGCACTATCAGCCGAGCGTCAGGGAGCCGATGCGGTGGTCATCGTGGGGTTGGAAGGGGCCGGGTTCAAGGCTATGGATCAGGTTACTACGATGGTCAACATCCCGTGGGCAGTAAGGCTTCTTAAGGTTCCTATCATCGCTGCCGGTGGTATAGGGGATGGACGCGGACTTATGGCGGCCCTCATGCTGGGCGCGGAGGCTGTATATATGGGAACGGCATTCATGACCACTCAGGAATGCCCGATTTCAGCCAGATACAAGCAGTTCCTGGTTGATGCCGACCCGACCAATCAAACCATCCGCTCCAAGTGTCTGACTCCACCGAACTCGGATGAGCTGGCCAAACTGATGGCCCAAAAGGATAAGTTGCCGGAACACGAATGGCTGTGGAAGCTGGAACAGGTCATGGTTGGCGGCACGGCCAAAGACCTGCCTCCTGATATGGCGGCAGAGGGACTGGAAGCGGAAGTGCTGCGCTCGGTGCCGGGTTCACTGGCGGTCGGGGTCTTAAACGATATCCCGACAATTAAGGAATTCATTGACAGGACGATCAGCGAGGCAGATGAAATTCGGCGGAAATGGGCATTTCTGTAGATTACACTAAAAGGGGATTGAACAATGGCGGAAACTGCTAAAGGAGCTGTTTATAAGGGGCTGGGACAACCTTTTGAGATTAAGGAGTTCCCCGTCCCCGATCCCGAACCGGGGGCAATCCTGGTGATGTTTCTGGGGCATGGAGTATCATTTCTCCAGTGCCCCCGGAGTGATCTCGACACGGGTTGGATATACCGGCGGGCATACCCGAAATCCAGCATACGAGGAAGTATGCAATCATACCACCGGGCACGTCGAAGCTGTTGAGGTGACCTTCGATCCGGCAAGAACTTCATACGAGGAACTGGCCCGGCTTTTCTTCAATATCCACGATCCGACTCAGGTGAACCGGCAGGGCCCGGATATTGGGGAGCAGTACAAGTCGGCTATTTTCTATCTGAATGAGGAACAAAAGCGAATCGCCGAATCACTCATCGAGATATTGGAAGGGAAGGGTTACAACGTTGCCACCGAGCTGATTCCGGCTTCCGATTTCTGGGAGGCTGAGGGATATCATCAGGATTACTACGAAAAGAAGGATGGCCAGCCCTATTGCCATACTTATACAGAAAGGCTTTAGGATGGCACTTTTCTCAGTTGAGCATGGCTCTAATTGGAGAGAATGCGCCACAGTATCCGGCGGTTCTCCTCGGGCATAGCGGTTAAAACCGGCATCGGGTCCACGATTACATTCAGGCAGTCTGTGCATAGCCCTTCAAACCAGACATACAATTTGCCGTTAATCATCGAGAGGTTGAGGCCTAGATTCAGGGATTTGCCGCATTTCGGGCAGCACATATTTTCTCCATATGTTGTTTTGTCCGCATTATAATTTTCCATTCTGCACCTCCCTTATCTTTTTAGCTGTAATCTGCTTACAGGTTAATTATCTCTGCTTTCTAAAGTAGAGTATGTGACCTGAGTCACGCCTGTTGCGCTTGGGCCAAAATGTAACAGGTTTGTAATATTTTCTGCCGCGGTTTTATGACTAATCTATATCCCGTCAGCTATTGTTGTATATGTAAAGGAACCTGAGAATAAGCGGTGACTTCGGGGTTCTGATTACAAGATTCCCGACCATTTTTGAGAGGTTACTAATTTATTATGCTGAGTGGCAATCGGATTGCGATGCTGGTCGAAGAAGGCTTTGAGGAATCGGAGTTGATCGGCCCCATGCAGGCGCTTAAAGATGCCGGGGCTAAGGTTATATTGATTGGCAGCGGTTCGCAGGAAAGCTACAATGGTAAGAGAAACACGTTCCTGGTAAAGCCCAATGCGAACGCGGATGAAGTGAGCGCTACGGATTTCGATGCCATCATTATTCCCGGGGGAAAGGCTCCGGAGAAAATGCGCCTGCATGGGGCTATGATAGATCTGGTCAGGGAAGCTTACGAATCCGGGGAAATAGTGGCGGCGATATGTCACGGGCCGCAGCTTCTCGTTTCAGCCGGCATTATCAGGGGTAGAAGGGTTACATCATGGCCATCGGTGGCTGCTGAATTGCGCAATGCCGGGGCTGAATGGGTCGATGAGCCGGTAGTTCAGGATGGAAACATTATTACGGCGCGCAAACCGGCCGATATTCCCAAGTTTAACATAGCGATTATTGAAGCATTGAAAAAGCGATACGCAAAAAGCTCCTCTGAATAGTGACCTTTATCACAGATTGAAGGTATCATTCGTGATAGAGTCTTCTATGAATAACAAGGAGGGGAAAAATGACGAAAGTGAAAGAAATTATTAACAGTGCTGTTGAATCGGTATCACCTTCCGATACAATAGCAGATGTCGCTAAAAAGATGACGGATTCTTCCCTGCAGGTCTTGCCTGTGTGTAAAGACGGTAGATTTCGTGGTATCATCACTGAAAGTGATATAGTATCGTATCTCGTAGCTAAGGATTACGATCCCGGCCATGCATGTGCCGAGTCAATAATGACCAACCATATTCCCAAAGTTCCGGCTGGTTCTGATATAATCGATGCCGCCAAAATTATGGCAAACCATGGAATTTCTTATTTGCCGGTGGTTGGCAACGGGGGAAAATTTGTCGGCTTACTCACCATAGGCGACCTGGCCAGAGAAAGTCTGGCACTGGCCAGTATAGTTCTTGCCAGCCTTAAGAAGGATATTTGAATGGTCAAGGCAGAGGAAATCAAAATCTATTTAACATCCACCTGCCCGCACTGCAGGAGAGCCAGAGGCTTTCTGGTTGAAAATGGGGTCAAATTTGAGGAATTTGATGTACTTGATGATCATAATGCACGTGAAGAGATGATTAAAAAATCGGGGCAGATGGGTGTGCCAGTGATAATTATAGATGGGCAGGTGACTATCGGGTTCAACCCGGTGGTTTTGAAGGAAAGATTGGGACTTTAATTAGAGAGGGTAATAATGAAAGTGCTCGGAATAGCAGGCAGTCCACGCCGCGGAGGGAATACAGATATCCTGTTAGAACAGGCAATGGAGGGGGCGAAGAGCGCCGGTGCTGATATCCAGACCATCGTTATTTGCGATCTCAATATTGCCCCATGCCGGCACTGCGATGGATGCCTGAAAACCGGCAGGTGTGTTATTGATGATGATATGCAGTCAGTATATCCGAAGCTCAGAGAGGCTGATCGGCTGATTCTTGCTTCCCCGATGTTTTTTATGGGAATCACGGCCCAGGCTAAGGCGATGATCGATCGATGCCAGGCGCTCTGGGCACTCAAATATGAGCTGAAGCAACCGGTTGCCTTGAATACTGCCGGAGAGCGCAAAGGGCTGTTCATTTCGGTCGGGGGGACTGGTTTTACCAGTCAGTTCGAAGCCTCGCGGCCGGTTATCAAAAGCTGGCTTACGACTATAGATGCGTTTCTGGTTGACGAATTGCATTATTCAAAGGTTGATGAAAAAGGGGCGATCAGGCATCATGCTACAGCCCTGCAGGATGCCTTTGAAGCGGGGAAAAGGCTTGTTGAAGATTAGTGCGTGGAATAAAAGCGGATCTCTAAGGGTGAAATTCCAGGCGGCCGGTCAGGAACTGTTTAAAGAGACCGCCGGCGATATCTCTTTTGCCCTGCACAATTTAGAATTAGAGAAAGAGCGGGCGCAGGCGGAAGATAAAATCAAGGCTCAAAACGAAGCAATACAAGTACAATTATACGAAATCGAGCAGGCCAACATTGAGCTCAAACAAGCCCAGAAAAAACTCCTCAATAGCAACCAGATTATCCGTGAGAGCGAAGAGAAATACCGTAATCTGATCGAAAACGCCGGTGTCCCCATCATATATTTTGCCCGTAACGGCCGCATCCTGACCATCAATGCCATTGCTGCCAAAAATCTCAAGGGGGAGCCCAGTAACTATATTGGTAAATCAATATATGACCTTTTCCCCAAAGTGGCGGATGGCATCATGGAAAGACTAAGGGAAGTGATCAGAACAGAGTCCATCAAAGAATATGAAGATTTCTTTGAACTACCCATCGGCAAGTTCTGGTTCTTAACAGATATGTACCCCGTTAAAGACTCCAGCGGCAAAACCTTTGCCGTTCAGGTTATTGCCCGGGATATTACCGAACAAAAGCGGGCAAGAGAGGCCCTTAGCCTGGCTGAGGAAAAACTGCGCCTTATATTTGATAGCATCAAAGATGGTATCACCATCAGCGATCTGGAGGGGAATATTATCGATTCGAACCAGGAAGGGCTCAGGAGACACGGATTCAAAAGTATAGATGAACTGAAGGGAATGAAAGGATTTGATTTCATTTCCGAAAGGGATCGGGAAAAGGCCGTCAAGGATATGGAAAATGCCCTCTCCGATGAGAGTTCCGCCCATTTGGTTGAGTACAATTTGAAAGGCCCGGATGGAGGCGAAATACCGGTGGAGGCAACCGCGGCTCTACTGCGTGATAGTTCGGGTAATCCAATCGCTTTCATCAATGTTACCAGGGATATCACCGAACGCAGGAAAGCAGAGGAAGCAGTCAGAAAAAGCGAGGAACGCTTTCACGCTTTGCTCGATAAATCCTCAGATGGAATTGCCGTCATTAATGCGGACGGGACATTTAGCTATGAAGGCCCCGTCAATGATCGCATATTGGGTTATACGGCAGATGATACAGTTCTAACCTCAATATTTGATACGATCCATCCGGATGACCAGTCCAGTCTAAGCGAAGATTTTGCCCGCCTGATCAAAAAATCGGGTGACACCATTACCGGCACTTATCGGGCCCGTCATAAAGACGGCTCCTGGCGCACGATCGAGGCTGTCGCCAGAAATCTTATGGATGATCCTATCGTCAAAGGAATTGTTGTGAACTTCCGCGATGTTACTGAGAGACAGCAGGCTGAGGAAGCTGTTAAGGCCAGCGAGCAAAAATTCAGAGAGATATTTAATAACGTAAATGATGAAATCATGTACATCGACAGTGCCGGTAACGTTATCAACGTAAACAGGAGGGTCGAGGATATTTTTGGCTACGAGCCTCAGGAGGTCATCGGAAGGAATTTTGCAGAGTTCGGGTCTGTTTTTGGTGAGGATATAGAAAGAATCGCCAAAATGTTTTCTGAGGTCATCGCATCGGGAGAAACCAGACTCATTGAACTAAAGGGAAAGCGCAAAGACGGAAGTACCGTTTATGTGGAAGTAAGCCCAAGTATTATCAAAAACAACTCGGATATCGAGGGAATGCTGATCGTCGTGCGCGATATTACCGAACGCAAGCAGGCTGAAGAACTTTTTGCCACTCTGGCCACCAATTCCCAGATAGGAAGCTACATCATTCAGGACGGGGTTTTCCGTTTCGCAAACCCGGTATTTCTGCGCGATCTCGGTCTTACCGAAGAAGATTTAATTGGGAAAACCCCTATTGATATCGTCCATCCTGATGATAGAGAGCGAGTCCGGCAGGAAGCAATAAAAATGCTCAAAGGTGAGAATAAATTTGGTTATGAATTCAAAGCCATCGACAGACACGGCAATGTCAGACACGCGTATGAGAAGGTAACCAGCATCGAATATCAGGGGAAAAGGGCGGTACTGGGAAGTTATATGGATATCACGGAGAAAAAAAGGACGGAAGAAAAACTCGATCAATATCGAGTTGAACTGGAACAGCGCCTGGGCGAATTGCAAGAAGCATATGAGAAACTCCAGGGAATGGACAAGCTCAAAGACAAATTTCTTTCCACAGTCTCGCACGAGTTGCGGACTCCGCTGACTTCGATAAAGAGCTTCACAGAGATTCTCCTTACCTACGATAACGACCGGGAAACCCAAAAGGAATTTCTCAATACCATTAATGACGAAAGCGACAGACTCACCCGTCTGATCAACGATTTTCTGGATATTTCCAAGATTGAATCCGGGCGACTGCAATGGGAAAACACACTGGTAAAAGTTCTCGATATTATTAAATCAGCAGTTGAATCAGCCGAACCCGTAGCTGCCAAGACAAAACTTACCGTCACCATAGAATCGGAACTTGATTTGCCGCTTGTGTTGGTAGACAGGGACAGGCTCACTCAGGTCATAACCAATCTACTCGATAATGCCATTAAATTCACCCCTGAAGAGGGCCGTATCACCATAAAATCAGAACTAATGAAAAGCCGTAAATCCCCGACTGAACCAGATATGATCAAGGTTAGCATCATTGATACGGGAATAGGCATTGCCCCCGAAGATCAGGGCCGCGTTTTTGAGAAGTTCGCTCAAATAAACAGCGGCCTGGTGGCCAAGCCGAAGGGAACCGGGCTGGGGTTAACAATTTCCAGAGAAATCGTGGAGCATTTCGGCGGGACAATCTGGGTAGAAAGCGAATTGGGTAAAGGCAGCACCTTCGCCTTTACAATACCGGTGCCGGAAAAATCAGAGGCAAACACAATAATAACAAAAAAAACCAGCATATACGAACTCTGCCGGGCGATGAAGACCCGGGAGGTGCTGACGTTTCGGGATTACGTCACCCGGCAGGATTTGCCCGAGAAATACGTTATCTTAAGGCACGATGTAGATAGAAAGCCGGGCAATGCCCTGCGGATGGCGAAGCTGGAACATGAACTGGGTATTCAAAGCACCTATTACTTCAGGATGAAGCCGCATACCTTCAAACCGGATATCATCCGACAGATTGCAGATATGGGGCACGAGATCGGGTACCATTACGAGACGCTGGATAAAGCCAAAGGCGACCCAAAACGAGCCATAGACATATTTGATGCAGAACTTGGCGAGTTCAGGACAGTGTGCACGGTGGACACCATATGCGCCCACGGCAATCCGCTTACCAAATGGAACAACGAATCAATCTGGGATCAATACAGTTATTCGGTTTATGGGATTAGTGGCGAGGCTTTTTCGGTTCAAGACAATAAGATTTGTTATTTCACTGATACCGGTAGGACTTGGAATTGGAAATATCGTAGAAAAGATATCGTATCGAATGCGCTCGGAGATGATGCTGAAGTAGTGGGCACTGACGATTTGATCGATTTTATTAGTAGAGGAAATACAGATATAATTTACATTGGAGCCCATCCGGAGCGGTGGAATGACGGAATATTTGGATGGAGCGCTCGACTGCTGGAAGATAAAGCAATGAATATTGGCAAACGGCTGGTATTTGCATTTCGATAGTCAAACTGGATCCTTTTGTTTCACTTAAGCGAAGAAATAGAATGATAGTATCACACTGTGAGGAATCTAGAATTTGAAGATATGTATTCTCTCGTTTACTAATCTCCGAACCGACGGAGGTGAAGCCCGACGAATATTAAAGGAGATGAGGACTCTGGCAGAAGCGGGATTTGATGTAAAAGCGATTGGCCTGCTAACAGATCAAGCCCTCCCAAAAACAGAAACATATTATGGAGCCACAATTGAAAGGGAGAGATCCTTTGTGCATTTTGACCGTACATTTCAGAAAGAATCGCCGAATAGGTCCTTTTTCAGCAGTATAAGGAGGGCTTACACGCTCGTTGCCCACAACACTCTGGCTTCCTCGATAACCCTTTTCAAGTTAGGATGGAAAGAAAACGCTGACGTCTATCACTGCTTCAATATATATTCACTATTCCCGGGATTCCTGTTTAAACTGATAAAAAGAAGGAAACTCGTCTATGATGCCGCTGAGGTCCCCCACTTAAATATCAGAAGGATTTCAGCCCTCGGTATATTTGCGAAGCCATTAAGCCAGATAGTCGGCGTGATTGAAACAAGCATGGCATCATACGCGAATATAGTGTTCACCATTCCAAGCGTTAATGACGAATATTACAAACGATTTGAAAAGGTGAATAAAAACACAATTGTACTCAGAAACACACCTCCGACAGAATGGGGAAGGGTTGAAAACGGTTCTATTGTGTTGAAGGACTACCCGGATCAAAAGATACTGCTTTATATTGGTACCTTTACCAGAGCTAAAGGTATAATGAAAATGGTTCAGGCTTTCGAAATTGTGCATCGCCAGTTAGAGAAAGTTAAGTTCGTACTGGTAGGATCTTTCGATGAAATAAAGGCGTATGATAATGTAAAAGAGGAATTTATGGCCTATACAAAGGACCACGACCTCGAAAATTACATTAAGATTACTGGTTTTGTAAATTGGAGTAAGATACCAGAGTATCTCAGCGCTGCAGATATCGCACTTCAGGTCTATCAGCCCGATCCCATATTTATGCAAAGCCAAGGGTCTTCTTCACTACCGGAATACATGTCGGCTTCATTACCGATAGTCGTCAACGATTTTCCGAACTATCGAGACATAGTTGAGGGTTATAACTGCGGTATCACCGTCGATCCCACGGATGAACGGAAAATAGCCAATGCCATTCTACGATTATTGAATGACGACGAGTTACGTCAGACACTCGGCCAAAACAGCCGAAAGGCATTTGAGAATGAGTTCAATTGGGGATTGGAGGAGAAGAAACTGATCAAAGCATACCAGACGATTCTCCCCATACGCGCAAATTGATTCAAGGAAGGAAAAGTCGCTATGAAATTGGTGGTTATTGGGCTTGATGGTGCCGGATTTGAATTGATCGATCGATGGATTGACACCGGCTATCTCCCAAATCTGGCCAAAATCAAAGAAAAAGGCGTTTGGGCTGATATGCGCAGTGTTTTACCTGCAGTCACATCGCCAAATTGGAAATGCTATTCCACCGGTAAGAATCCGGGTAAAACGGGATCATTTGGATGGGCCAATATCAACTGGAACGAAAGAAGGATTTACTTTCCCGCTAAAAGAGTCACTTCGCACAGAGAAATCTGGGATTACCTTAGTAATGCTGGATTGAGAGTTGGGGTAGCAGGAATGCCTACTACCTTTCCGCCAAAGAAAGTTAATGGTTTTCTCATAGCCGGTGGTGAAGCACCATCGAAGGGTTTTACATATCCATCCAATTTGGAAAAGGAATTAAGGGGTTACGGTTGGGATCGTGACCCACAAATTATGCCAGATATAAACAGGGACCGCGCCGCAATGGAAATACATAATACAATAAGCAGGCAATTTACTGCGGTCTTAGATCTGGCAGCAAAGTATAACGTGGATTTTCTCAATCTCTCAATCTTTTCTATTAATATTCTTCACCATTTTCTCTGGGATAGAGAGGAAACCAGAAAAGGGTGGCAAATCATCGACCAGCAACTGGGAGGAATTCTCAACAGTGGATTCAATATCTTCCTAATGTCTGATCATGGCTCTAACAAAATAGAACAGGTATTTAACGCTAATACCTGGCTGGAAAAAGAGGGTTATCTGAAGTCCAATCTTGGCTGGGCTTGTGATCAACCCCCTGTATCCCCCAATCATGGGGGAAAATTGAAGCTGGGGGACGCCCCCAGACCCCCGAAGTCACCACTTAATCAGAGGTTTCTTAGATACTCTTCCCTCCGGCAACCTGATGGGCCAGCCGTGTCGGTTCCGGAAGGCGGTATCCTCTCCCGCAATTTAATACCCATTTAACAGCCGATTCCAGGCTTATCATGTTCCCGATGGAAATATAAAGCGGCTTCACATTTGTTCGGGTTCGCAGCACAACCCCTATGGTTTCACTGCCATCCACAAGCTCAACCCGATCCCCCCGCTCGGGCCCAACCTTGCCATGTTCACCGCACAAACGCGATTTGGCACAGCCGATGGTCCGCACATCCAGCAATAACCCCAGATGCGAAGCCAGCCCAAATCTTCTGGGATGAGCGATTCCCTGCCCGTCCACCATAATCAAATCGGGGATGCTGGTGAGTTTTTCAAAGGCATCAAGGATGACGGGGGCTTCTCGGAAGGAAAGTAGACCCGGGATGTAAGGTAGTTCTATGGGGCGTTCTGCTAACCGGCTTTCCACCGATTTAAGGCCGGGATATTCGAGCACCACTATTGCTGCACGAACGATATTCCGGGATCGAGGCACCGAAACATCCACCCCTGCCACCAGCGTCACTCCCTCTATCTCACCTTCTCGCACTACCCTTCCGGCCAATTCCTGCTGAATTGAAATAGCCTCAGAGGCGGGTATCTGCCACTCATGCAAATGCCGCGCTTTCACAAACTTGGAATCAATCCTGGAAATATTCCTTCACCACATCGAATTCATCGGGCAATAGACCAATAATGACAGGGAACATAGCTACCTGGAAAGTGGCCAATGCCGATCCGTCCACGGTGTTTTCCACCGATTCACTACTTATAATGCCCCCGGGCAGATAATCTTCCCCCAGAGCCCCGTATTTGGCTACCATCGCCATAATAAAGGAACAAATCAGCCAAACAGTTATGAAAACGAGGGCTGCCCCGGCGAGCTTTTCAACCATACCAAGAAAAACCATTTTAAGCATTTTCTGCAAAACGAAAGCCAAAAAATACATAACAGCAAATACAGCTATGAATATAGCTAGAAAAGCCACAATGTGAGCCCAGGCCTCGCTATCGATGCTGTCATCAAGCAAGTCCGCCAGGTACCCGTGCAATGCGCAAGCCAGGATAACTCCAAACAATGCCCCGACTAACGGCAGCACCATCTTAACCAGACCGATTTTGTACCCCACGAAAGTGGGGATCACCAGAGCAAGGATAATGACAATATCAAGCCAGTTCATAGCCGCCTTCCCGACAATATCAAGCCACAAAAACAATCCTGAAATTATGAATAATCGGGCTTCATATTACAAGACGTATTTGCTTCTCCTTTTGTTCTCTCAAATCCCTGAGGCTGACATGCCTTTCCCTTGACCTTTCCTTCCGTATTGGATACACTCCACTTAGAAGTCGCTGAAAGTGGGGAAATAAATGGAAATCGGAACAGTCAAGCAAGTTACCCTTGAAGATGAAGTAAGAAGCGCATATCTTGATTACGCCATGAGCGTGATCGTCTCCCGGGCTCTGCCCGATGCCCGTGACGGGATGAAGCCCGTACAAAGGCGAATTCTCTACGGGATGAACGATCTCGGCGTCGCCTATAATACCCCCTTCAAGAAGAGCGCGCGTATTGTTGGTGAGGTCATGGGTAAATATCACCCTCATGGCGATTCAGCCATATACGATGCCATGGTACGTATGGCACAGGATTTCTCCATGCGCTACCCCCTTGTCGACGGCCAGGGGAACTTCGGGAGCATGGATAACGATCCTCCCGCAGCTATGCGTTACACCGAGGCCCGTATTTCCCGGATCGCCGGAGAAATGCTGGCTGATATCGAAAAGGAAACCGTCAACTTTTCCCCCAACTTCGATGACTCGCTTCAGGAACCGACTGTCCTCCCCACCCAGATACCCAACCTACTGCTCAACGGAGCAGCAGGGATTGCGGTAGGCATGGCAACGAACATTCCGCCGCACAACCTTAGAGAGCTGGCCGAAGCTATCGCCTTTCTGATCGACAACCCGGAGGTCTCCACTGAGGAACTGATTCCCCTGGTACCGGGGCCGGATTTCCCCACAGGCGGTACTATCCTCGGCCGGGAAGGAATTTATCATGCCTATACTACCGGACGGGGAAAGATTGTTCTGCGGGCCAAAAGCCATACGGAAGAGATCGGGAAAGGACGATGCCAGATAGTGGTTACCGAGCTTACCTACCAGACAAACAAATCAGCGCTGGTGGCCAAAATAGCCGAACTGGTGAAGGACAAAAGAATCGACGGAATCAGCGAGATCCGCGACGAGTCCGATCGAAAAGGAATCCGGATCGTAATCGAACTGAGAAAGGATAGCCACCCTGATCACATATTGAATAACCTCTATAAAAACACCGTTATGCAAACCGCATTCCATGTCAATATGCTGGCGCTGGTGGACGGCCAGCCGAGGGTGCTTAACCTTAAATCGGCCCTTCGCCAATACATCAATTTCCGCCACGAGGTCATTACCCGCCGTTCCAAATTTGATTTGCGTAAGGCCCAGGAACGCTCTCATATACTGGAAGGACTAAAAATCGCTCTCGACAGGATAGATGAGATAATTACCACTATCAGGGAATCAGAGAGTACCGAAGCAGCCAGGAATGCCCTGATGGAGAATTTCTCCCTCTCTCAATTGCAGGCCCAGGCAATTCTGGAAATGCAACTGCGCCGGCTGGCAGCAATGGAAAGGCAGAAAATCGACGACGAATACGCCGAACTTTTACAGACCATCGCTTATCTGGAAGACCTGCTCGCCGGTTGAAAAATAGTTTTCATAATAGCCTTTCAATAGGGAAATGGGAAACATACCACTTAGCAGGCTGTCCGAAAACTCCTATGTATGTCATTCTGAACATAGTGAAGAATCTTTTTTGAAGCTGAGCCTCGGAGATTCTTCGTCATAAATTCCTCAGAATGACACGTGTTTTGATATTTTCGGACAGCCTGTTGGATTCCGGCTCGGAGGCCGGAATGGCATATCATATTTAGTTGCCGATTTAATAACTTCCCATATGATTGGGGGATCACAGAGGGTTGAGCAGAGGCTCCTTAGTTGACGGGTTAATAATTTGAAGAGGGCGCCAGCCATATGAAAAAAACGATATGGATTTTAGTTCTTACGGTACTGTTGCTCATGGTGGCTTTCGGCGTAACTTGTGATGATGAGGGCAGTCAATCTGATGCAGGCGGGAAAATTGGCGTAGTGGTAACTCTCCTTCCCCAAGCCGAGTTCGTGGAGAAGGTCGGCGGGGACAATGTTGAATTAACCGTAATGGTGCCGCCGGGGGCGAGTCCGCATACGTATGAACCGACTCCCGGTCAGATGGTGGCTCTTTCCAGGGCGGATATGTACGCGAAAGTAGGTTCCGGGGTTGAATTTGAGAACGTATGGATGGGAAAAATAATTAAGCAGAATGAGGATATGCTTGTGGTTGATTGCTCGGAAGGTGTCACATTGCTTGAAATGGGTGCGCCGGATGAACATGATGAGGCTGATCACGATCATGGGGGAAATGACCCGCATATCTGGATGTCCCCTGAAAATGCCATGATAATGGTGGAAAATATCTGTGCCGGCTTAGTTCAGATCGATCCCGAAAACCGGCTTTATTATGAATCAAATAGGGATGCCTATCTTGCAGAACTTGCGCAACTTGATCAGGAGATCGAAAAAGGGCTTGAGGATGTGACCAACCGGATTTTCATGGTATATCATCCTGCTTTCGGATATCTTGCCCATCGTTATGATTTGACCATGCTCACGATTGAAGAAGAAGGCAAAGAACCGACCGCATCGGGGCTGGCTCACCTCATGGATCAGGCGGAAGTATATGATATCAAAGTAATTTTCGCCGGACCCCAGTTCGATCCAAAGAGCGCCGAGACGATCGCGGATGATATCGGCGGCCGGGTGGTAATGATCGATTCGCTGGCACGCGATTATATTTTGAATTTGCAGAAGATCAAAGAAACGTTGATCGAAGCAATGGAATAACAAAGATGCCCTGAGTCATTTCTGTTGCCAGTTTGGGCGAATATCTATACAATGAACGCATATATGTCAGAGACAAAACAAAAACCAATCGTGGAATTCAAGGATGTGTGGGTCCAGTATAATGGCCTTACCATACTGCAGGGTATCAATATGGTTATCGAGCCGAACGATTTTCTCGGCATCATCGGGCCCAACGGTGGTGGCAAAACGACATTGCTCAAGCTGATACTTGGCCTGATTAAGCCGAGTCGCGGCAGGGTTATCGTCTTTGGGGATTCCCCGCAAAAAACAAGAAAACACATCGGCTATGTTCCCCAGCATAATCTGTTTGACCGTGATTTTCCTGTAAGTGTCTGGGAAGTTGTTATGATGGGGCGCAACGGCCGGGCAGGCCTGTTTACCCGGTACGGCAGGGACGATAAAAGTGCCGCTGAACGGGCATTGCAGATGGTCGGGATGATGGCATTCAAAGACAAGCAGATCGGGAAGCTTTCCGGAGGAGAGCAGCAGCGGGTGTTTATCGCGCGGGCACTGGTGACCGATCCTGAAATGCTGCTTCTCGATGAACCAACGGCCAGCGTGGATCCGGCGATGCAGACAGAATTCTACGAGATGCTCGATGGGTTGAAATCGCAAATGGCGATTGTGCTGGTATCCCATGACCTGAGCGCTGTCTCGGTTCATGTCGATAAAATTGCCTGCCTTAATCAGGAACTTTTCCATCATGGTTCCGGCCAGATCGAAGCCGAGGTTCTGGAGGCAGCTTATAAGTGCCCGATTCAAATGATCACCCACGGAGTGATTCCGCATCGCGTGCTGAAGGAGCATTGATTTTATGTTCGAATGGCTCGATCATGATTTTATGCAGCGGGCGGTGATGGCCGGGCTGCTGATTTCAGTGGCCTGCGGCGTCATCGGTGTGTATGTGGTGGTGAATCGCATCGTTTTTTTGAGCGGTGGAATTTCCCACGCCGCTTTTGGCGGGATCGGGATCGGATATTATGCCGGCATCGATCCGGTGATGGGCGCTCTTTACTTCAGTCTGGCGACTGCCTTCGGGATCGGAGTTCTCTCAAAAAAAAGCCGGTTGCCGGAGGATGCGGTTATTGGGATTGCGTGGGCGGTGGGAATGGCGCTGGGAATCCTCTTCGTCGATATGACACCCGGCTATACCGGCGATCTGATGAGCTACCTCTTCGGCAGCATTTTGCTAATTGAAGATTCTGATCTGATTCGGATGCTGATCCTGGATGGCGTCATCCTGATCATTGTTATCGTAATGTACAAGGAGCTTCTGGCGCGTTCGTTCGATGAAGAGTTCAGTACGGTGGTCGGAACCCCTGTCAGGATATTGTATCTGCTGGTTCTGGCGATGGTGGCGTTGAGCGTCGTGCTGATGGTCAAACTGATCGGGATCATCCTGGTAATTGCGCTGCTGACAGTGCCGGCTGTCATTGCCAAACAGTTCACCTACAATCTCAAAAAAATGATGGCGCTAGCTGTCGTTTTCTGCGCGGGGATCACTTTTTTCGGGTTGTGGCTTTCCTATGAACTGGATGTAGCTTCAGGGGCTACGATCATCCTGTTTGGCGGGGGTATACTCTGCCCCCGAAGTCACCACTTATTCAGAGGTTCCTTAATTCGGGGATTAGAAAAACTGCAGGTTTATCACCGGTTCTACAAAAAAATCCGGGCAGCAGTTACCTGTTAATACCATCGGGATTCCCGGCAGGGGGCAAATCCGGTCCGGATGGCAGTTTGCGGTAGAGGTATACCAGTAATCCGATGGCCACTATTATCACAATCAGCGATACCACCTGAGCCTGCTGCAACCCGAGGAATGCATCCTCGTTCGTTCTGAGAAAACTGATGAGAAAACGCCCCAATGAATAGACGGAAATATATATAAGGTAAATCGCTCCCGGCGGCCTGATTTTCTTTCTGATCAACCACAGGAATGCGAAAACCAGCAGGTCGAACAGCAGTTCGTATATCTGAGTGGGATGAACGGCGATCCCCCTGGCAAATGTTTCATCAAACCCATAGGAATCCGGATGAGTCCACATCGTGCCCCACGGCAAATCGGTGGAAGTTCCGTAGCAACAGCCATTGAGAGTACAACCAATCCTGCCTACCGCCTGCGCCAGAATCAGCCCGAAAGCGCAAACATCGCACAAACGCCCGATCGGTATACCCCTGATTTTGGCATACATCACCCCTACAATGGTCCCCCCGAGGATCGCCCCAAAGACGCCCATCCCCTCACCCCCCACAATCTCCCCCGGGTTATCCATAAAATAGCTCCATCTGTCAAAAACGTGGATAAGCCTGGCCCCGATAATCCCGCCGGGTACAGCCCAAATTGCCATGGAAAGTATATTATTCTGGGTCACGCGGCCAATCCCTTCTTTCCGCGCCAGCAGCATCGGCACAGCAACCCCGGTGAGAACCGCCAGAGCAACCATAATCCCATACCAGCGCACTTCCAGCGAACCTATCTCAAACAGTATGGGGTCGATTCCTATTTCCAATGTCTCTCCATCTTCTGGTTCTTTTCGGCTATATCGAACAGTTTATTAAACAAACTTCCTGCTCTTCCCACTTATTCATAACTCACGGAAAGATTCCGGAGAAAAGCTTCACTCTCGCTGGAAGAGGAAAAACCCTCTGAGTCAAGGGGCTTAAAGGCTCGCCTCTGGCGGAGGGAGTGGGATTCGAACCCACGATCAGGTTTAACCCCGATAAGCGCTTAGCAGGCGCCCGCACTAGACCACTATGCGATCCCTCCCGTTGGCAAACTATACCATTATAAAGCAAAGAGGCTATTTTTCAAAGAGCCACGGGGACAAATATATTCATTCTTGACAAAATACTATCCCACAGCATATTCTAATCGAAGTGGATTCACTATATACTGTCCATTTTCTTAAAGCATGCTTTCAATGGTACTCAGCAGAATGCAAACAAAAGCGAGCCTCTTCGTCGAGTCAAAGGTGGCATCTATCTTGACCCGCTTGCAACCATTCCTTGCATCTCGAAGCATCGAGCCTTTTCTCGTTGGCGGATACGTCAGGAATGGCATCCTCGGAAAAACGAGCCATGATATTGACCTCGCAGTTGACTGCGAAACTATCAATACTGCCATAGAGGCAGCCGATTTTTTGAACGGCAGGTTCGTGCTGCTCGATGAACTTCATCAGATTGCCAGAGTTGTCCTGATGCAAAACGACCAGAGATGGCATCTCGATTTTGCCGCCACCAGAGGATCCATCGAAGAGGACTTAACCAAGCGCGACTTCACCATCGACTCAATAGCCGTAAACCTAACACAGCTTGAGGCAGGATGGAATCAGGTGGAATGCATCGATCCGCTGGAAGGTATCGGCGATCTCGAAAGAAAGCTCATCCGGGCTACAAATGAATCCATATTCAGGGATGATCCGGCCCGCCTTTTGCGCGCGTTCCGGCTGGCAGCCGAATTCGGGTTCTCCATCGAACCTCAAACTGAAAAACTCATTGAACGCGATGGCGAACTGATTGCCAGCGTCAGTGGGGAAAGGATTCGGGAGGAACTCGGGCGTATCCTCGAAACAGATCAAACCACAGCATCGCTGCGGCAAATGGACCGGCTGGGATTTCTCGATTACCTCATACCGGAGCTTTCGGTCTGCAAAGGTGTCGAACAACCCAAAGAGCATTTCTGGAATGTCTTTGACCATTCCATAGAAACAGTAGCAGCCACGGAGAGACTCCTGGCGGCATTGAAATCAGATGATGAGTTGCTCGATTCTTTTGCCTTCTCAACTGAACTGGTTGAATACTTTGAGCAAAAGGCGGGCAACGGCCTTACCCGCAAGGCACTGATTAAACTGGCTGCCCTGCTGCACGACGTGGCAAAACCACAGGCAAAAAGCTTCGATGAGGAAAAAGGCAAAATGCGCTTTCTGGGACATGCTCAAGAGGGTGCCCGTATCGCCGGAAATATTCTGGAACGGTTTCGATTCAGTTCGCTGGAAAAGGAAATAGTAACCAGAGTGATCGACCAGCACATGAGGCCGGGGCATCTCAGCAACACCCCGGAACCACCGACACCTCGGGCTGTTTACCGCTACTTCCGAGATAATTCTGATACAGGGATCGATACCCTCTTCCTCAGCCTCGCCGATCATTTAGCCACGCGAGGGCCTTCATTAGGAATAGAGAACTGGCAAAAACATCTGGCAGTAACCGGGCAAATGCTCTACAGTTGGTTCAATGAAGAGACAGTAGTTTCGCCTCCGAAGCTTATAGATGGCCACACCCTGATCGAAACACTGGGGATGTCACCGGGGCCAGAGATAGGCAAGTTGCTGGAAACCGTGCGGGAAGCTCAGGCTTCCGGGGAAATTAAAACCAGGGAAGAAGCCCTGGATATTGCTAGAAAGGAGTTCGACAAGAAACATGCGTCTTCCTGCCGGGGGTTTTGGGGGTGTCCCCCAACACAAACTTCCCCCATGATTGGGGGATCGAGGGGGCTGAAAAAGAGTTTTCAGACAACCTGTACATGAAACATTAGTGATGTCCTTTTATAATTGCCGGGTTAATAGCCGTGAACCTCGATGATAAGCATCATGAAAGATTTTGCTTGGAAAAGCGCCCGGTGTTAGAATAGAGTTTGAGTATGGATTCCGACCAGTTCAAATGCTTATTTAATCCGCGGTCTGTAGCGGTTATCGGCGCTTCCAACACTTTTGGGAAATGGGGTTTTAACATCTTCAATCGGGTGTTGGCCTCAAGTCCGGGACGGGCTGTTTATCCCGTTAACAGGGAATCATCAGAAGTGCTGGGTGTCCGGGCTTACGAAAGCATTACCGATGTCCCGGAACCGGTCGAACTTGCCGTAATTACTGTTCCCCCCAAATTCGTTCCCTATGTGATCTGTGATTGCGCCCGCAAAGGCGTGAAAGTTGCGGAGATCATCACTGCCGGTTTTGGGGAAGTCGGGGAAGAGGGAGAAGGGCAGGAGCGGGAGATGATTAAGGTAGCGGGCGCGAGCGGGATGCGCCTCGTAGGGCCCAATTCGATGGGCCATCTGGATACTCATGCTGATTTTTACACTTCTCCCTGGATAACCGGTGTCAAAAAGGGGGGTGTTGGCCTCATTTCACAGAGCGGAAATTTTGGCATTAATGTCATCCGGGCGGGTATGGCTATGGGGGTGGGCTTCTCCAAATTTATCAGCAGTGGAAACGAAGCCGATTTGAAGTTTGAAGATTATCTGGAACAGTTTGCTAACGACGAAAATACCAGAGTGATTATTGCCTATGTGGAAGGATTGCGTCAGGGCCAGCGCTTTTTGAAGCTGGCTAAAGAGATAACCAAACGCAAACCTATAGTGATTCTGAAAGCCGGCAGAACCGGCTCCGGGGCCAGGGCAGCGCATTCGCATACGGCGACCCTTGCCGGAGAGGACCGGATATACGATGCGGTTTTCAGGCAGACCGGTGTAATCAGGGTTGATGGAATCGATGAACTGATTGATACGGCGGGCACGCTTCTTCGCCAGCCGATTCCTGAAGGCAGAAAGGTAGGAATCCTGACCGGGGGAGGTGGTCCCGGTGTAATTGCCACCGACGCTTGCGAGCGTCTGGGTCTTGAGATAGCGGATATTTCCCGTTCCACGATTGAGAAGCTGAATGCGATTCTCCCCCCACGCTGGCCGCAGGCTAATCCGGTTGATATGGTGGGGGAGACCACTCTCACCTATCCATGCCTGCTGGAACTGATCGAGGATGAGAATGTCGATGCGGTATTGTCTCTGGCAGTTGGATTTGCCGATGCCATTCGAACGATCGTGATGGATTATGTCCATTCCGATATCTATGATGAGGTTGATCGTTTTATCAAGTCTGAAGAAAAGAGGGAACTGGAACAATTAAAACAAGTGATCGAGCGGATGGATGCTCTGGGCAAACCCGTGTTTTTCTGCCCGCCATCCGGGATCGAGGACCTTTCAACCATCACTCACCTTTCACAAAATGGAATCCTTACCTATCCGAGTATGGAGCGTGCGGCAAAGGCGCTGGCTCATCTGGCCGGTTACGGGGAATATCTGAGCACGTCACGATTAAGTGATGAGGGTAACGAAGCGGCCGCCGGTTAGTGTTCAGTAATCAGAAAAAGTGGTATTATGGAGTTTAAAAATCGGCAATAAGGGGTAAATCATGGAAGAGATTCTCAAGATACTCGAAGATGATGCCAGAACCACTCCCGAGCAGATTGCCACCATGACTGGCAAGAGCAGGAAAGAGGTAAAGGAATACATCCGTCAGGCCGAAAAAGACCGTACTATTGTCAAATACAAAACGATGGTCAACTGGGAGAAGCTTGGCAGAGAAGAAGTCTGGGCTATTATCGAAGTCAGGCTGCAACCGCAGCGTGAGGTGGGGTTTGATTCCGTGGCCGAGCGTATTTATCGTTTCCCCGAAGTCCGGTCAGCTTATCTGGTTTCCGGGGGATATGATCTGGCTGTCATGGTGACCGGTAAGACGATTCAGGAAGTAGCCGGATTTGTATCGCGGAAGCTGGCAACTCTGGAAATGGTGCAGGGAACGGCGACCCACTTTTTGCTGAAGCGTTATAAAGAGGATGGAGAAATACTCGAAGGTGAGGAAAAGCCTAAAAGGCAGCCGATGACCCTTTGATTTGCCGGGATACGGTTATCAAAAAATCTTTACCTGTAGAACAATAGTCCTTGCCCCGGTAATACCACGGCACACCGTTCCCCGCAACTCGTTTTCGTCCGGATTTATTACCCTTTTTATCCAGTAACGGTCAAACACAAGATGGGGGGCAGGTTGAAAACCTGCCCCCCTTGGCCTTTATTTGGACATGACCATCTTTTCAAAATCCATCGGGAAGTAGGTACCGTTATAGACTGCCCTTACCCCATCGACAAGTTGAGTGCTGGCGGCTTTTTTGGGTATGAATCCCAAAGCTCCGGCTTCCGCACAGACTTGCATGTTTTCCTCTTCATCGTATTGCGTAAGGATAAGGACCCTGGTTTGCGGATACTGTTTGACGATCTCTTTAGTTGCCTGAACTCCGCTCATAACCGGCATCATGATATCGAGTAATGCCACATCGGGCATGAGCCGAGAGAGCTTATCGAGTGCTTCTTTGCCGTTACCGGCTTCACCCACCACCGCCATATCTTTTTGTAATGCCAGAACGGCGCATATTCCGTCGCGGACCATGGTGTGGTCATCCGCCACCAGCACTTTGATGATCTTTTCGATCTGTTCCACAATAGTCATCACGTTCGCATTGACATGGCCGAAGTCCACCCCGATTGCGACGATGACAAGGGAAAACTCACTTATTTGAGCCAGATTGAGAGGCACCAGGAAACTTACCCGAATGCCTTTCCGCATAAAATAAAGTGGAGGAAACACAGTAATAAAGCGGCTGGCTATAAGGAAAAGGGAAGCCAAAAGAGACATGATGATGTTATGAGTGCTTGGCTCATCCACTTTCATGCCCAGAGATACGAAAAACAGAATCAGGAAGAAAGAACGGATACTGGTAACCCTGTCACTTATCTCCTGTCTGTATGGGAATGCGGAAAGGCTGATACCGGCAATCAGTGCCCCCATCGCCCGGCTCAATTCAGCCACATCGCCTGAAATCCACGAAATCAGGAAACACCATCCCAGCGCGGTGACAAGGACAAGCTCAGGGCTCTTGGCAATGCCCCTGAACACGATCGGGAGAACAAAGCGGCTGGCCAGCACGCAACCTGCGATCAAAGCTGCTCCCTTGAGCATGGACAAAGCCAGCTTGTAAACTTCCGGATTGGCCAGGTCAGGCTGTATAGTCAGGAAAATAATCGCCCAGATATCCTGTAAAACGAGTACTCCCAGAGTCAGCCGCCCGGGCAGAGTGTCAAGCTCGAACTTGTCATAGAGAATCTTGACCACAATCATGGTGCTGCTGAGGGCGAACGTGATCGATAAATACAGGGCAGCATATTTGCCGCCATCATCGAATCCGGGAAGATTGAAAAATGCCAGTCCAAGGGCAACGCACAAAGCAAACTGGAGAACTGCTGTGATCAGAAGTGATTTGCCGAAACGTCTGATCTTTCCGAGGTTCAATTCCAAACCAACCATGAACAGCAGGGCGATCAGGCCCAGTTCGGAACTGAAATCAATCACTTCCGGTTCGGTTACCCATTCAAGTCCAAGCTGAGGACCAATGAGAATACCCGCTATTATATATCCGAAAATAACCGGCTGACGAAGCAGATGGACGATATAACCCAAAAATGCCGCAGCGACAATCGAGATCAAAACGCCATTGATTATTTCAGTTTCCATATTTACACATCTTTACCGAATACTACACCTTACATGCGACCAATTTCAACGACAGGCTGTAACCCGGTAGACCTTCACCGGCTCCGATTTCCCCTTAAATGTTTGAGCCTCCAACTCTTCAACTTCCAAATATTCATGTGCCTGACTATATGTTTCCGGCCCGATCCATATTTCATCACCAGGGGTAGCACTGCAAATTCGAGAGGCCAGGTTGACACTATCCCCGATAACCGTATATTCGACACGTCCGGCGGACCCCACATTACCGGCAATGGCCTTCCCCGTATTAATGCCTATGCCGAATTGCACTCTCAGGATTGATTCATCGCTTCGAGGTAGCGCCATCAAAGCTTGCTGAGCCTCTATCGCTGCTTTCACTGCGAGTCTGGCATGCTCCGCCTGAGCTTCGGGGGCATTCCACACAGCCATAATATTATCACCGGCAAACTTATTAACCATGCCACCGTTCTGCAGGACTTTGTCGATTACAATGGAAAGATGCTCATTGAGCATACTGACAACGGAGTCGGGAGACATCTGCTCGCTCATCTGGGTGAAATGGCGGATATCTGCAAAGAGCACAGTGACTTCCCGCGTCTCGCCTCCAAGATTGAGCTGGCCGTTATTAGCCAGATGGATAATCTCTCTGGCAACCTGAGGCGAAACGTATCGGCCAAAAAGGTTGCTGACAAATCGTTTATCTGATTGGCCAATAACAACAAGGCACATAACATGGGCGATGAAAAGCACCAGTATAAGCGATAGCGGATATAACATATTGAGAATGTAACCCATATCGAAACTGATAAAAATGCCTGCCACGTAACCGATGAACAGGAGCAACAGCAACGATATCCCCCATCGTAATTTCAAGTGTGGCAAAGCTAAAGCTATGATAACTACCAGTAATAGTAAAATCAACAATGTAATTATCTTACCCGCTTCGCTCAAGTATTGTTCCCTTAATATTGTGTCAGCCGCTGCCGCATGAATGAATACTCCCGGTATCTTCCCGGATTTTGTAGGGACTGCCCATGCATCAAGTTCGCCGGTGGCCGTCATCCCAATCAGCACCATCTTGTTTTTTACCAGCGAAGGGTCGAAATTGCCACTGATAACATCCCCATAAGAAATGTAATCGAATCCTTCAAAATTGATACTATAGTTGATGAGCAGGCGGCAGGAGGAGTCAACCGGAATCTCCCTTCCCAGTAAATGAAGTTTCTTATCTTGCACCGCATATTGACCGGGGATAGGTTGAGAAAAATGGGTAAGGAGTAATGCCAGGCTGAACGAGGGATAGGTATTGCCGGAGCTATCCCTCACCAGCAGGGAAACCCTCCGAACTACGCCATCGCGGTCTGGTTCCAGATTTACATGACCTATGGTTTTACTGCCCTGTCGAAGTAGATTTACCGGGAAAAGGAAGTCACTATAGATAGCAAATGGTTTTATCGAGGGCTGTCGATCTGAACCAGCGGCGGCCAGAACTACATTGCCGGCCTTCTCTATCGCAGATGCTAAAACGGGATCATCTTCAGAATCATCCAGAAAAAGTACATCATAACCAATTACCTTGGCACTGGCCTGGCTCAAGTTATCGATCGCCTGAGCATGGAGGCTGCGAGACCACTCCGACCATTTGCCATAAGTTTCAAGGGTATCGTCATCAATTCCGATTACAACGATATTTTTAGAGGGAGCCTCTGATGTGAAGAACTGGTCTATCGTTGTTCCCCGAGTGAAGGAACTGTTCAGCGAAGATGCGATCAGCTTTCTTAGAAGTTGCTGGAAAGCGGGCATGCTGCCGGATGTGTCATTCGTGACCTCTTTTAACATTCGCGATCCTTATCCGTTCCTGGAAATCAATGCCCAGTTTAACTATGTGAGTAAATGGGGAGAGTTTGCCGGTGTCTGGTTTGAGGAGATCGAGCCGGGATTGGAAAGCCGGGCCTGAGTTGTTAAAGCGAGGTGAAAGATGGAAACTATGGCAGACCTCTGGATTATATGGTTTATCGGGTTTTTTGGTGCGATACTGTATTGCATCTTGATGTATCTGAAAATATTCCTTTCTATCCTGAGAGACGATAATCAGACATTCGATTTCGGAATCTATCGACGGCTGTGGGATTACGGGATCGGCTTTGTCCTGATATTCGTCTTCTTTATATTGCTCATAGTTTCCGGCATAGCTAACATAGTCATCGCCGTTACTGATTAGCAGCATATTTTTTACTGAAAATATCCGGTTTATATTGACCGTCGTTTGCTGTAATGTTACAATTACGGCAATTTCAAATTTAAATTTTTCAGGGACATATTTTCGGATAAAAAAAGAAGGGAGAGTTTCATGGGCGTTTTTCTTGAAGTACTTGAATGGTTCGACAACACCGGAGAGGAACTGGTCCACCGGATTCCGGAGGGTGGTTCGGGGGATATTAAATACGGGGCCCAGTTGATTGTACGGGAGAATCAGAGCGCGGTGTTCTTCTATCAGGGACATGCCGGGGATGCGTTTGTGCCGGGACGGCATACCCTGAAAACCGCCAATATTCCCATTGTCACCAAGCTGCTTTCGATGCCGTGGGAATTTAACAGCCCGCTTCGTGCCGAAGTGTACTTCGTCAACATGAAGGTATTTCCTGACCTGAAATGGGGCACCAAAGACCCGGTGGCATTCAAGGATGACGAGATGGGGCTGGTCAGGCTGCGTGCCTTCGGGGTGTTTAATATACAGGTTGCCCAGCCTGTTTTGTTTATCAATTCCCTCGTTGGGACCATGGGCAAATTCACCACAAATGAAATTGAAGACTATCTTAAGAGCGTGATAGTTTCCCGGTTTAACGATCATCTGGGGGAAAATCTGGATAGCATCCTGAACCTGCCGGGACGGTATGACGAGCTTTCGGATGGCCTGAAAAAGCGGTTGCACGAGGACTTCACCCACTTCGGGCTTGATTTGCAGAACCTTTACATCACCTCGATTACCCCGCCACCTGAGGTGCAGGAAGCCATCGACGACCGGGCTCGTCTCAGCATGTTCAAGAATCTTGATGATCTGGTCAAAATGAAGGCGGCTATGGCTATGGAAAAGGCCGCTTTGAATCAGGGCGAAGCAGGTGCCGGTATGGGCATGGGTATGGGATTCATGATGCCGGCCATGTTTGCTGCTCAGGCCTTCCAGAAACAGGGCGGAATTTCCGGTGGTGGCGCCGCAGGAGGGTCAGGAATTCCGGCAGGAGGACCCGATAAACCTTCCTCCCCTTCAGCCATACAATGCCCGGATTGCCACAACTTCATTGCCATAGACTCCAGGTTTTGTCCGTTCTGCGGACATCAACTGGTGGTGATGCGGCAGTGTGCCAATTGCGGAAAGAATTTGGCACCTAATGCCAGATTCTGCCCCCGGTGCGGCCATCCGGCGGATGAAAAACCACAGCCGAAAATATGTCCCAAATGCGGGACTGAAAACCTGCCGGGGTCATCATTCTGCATCGGATGCGGAGAGAAATTAGGATAGAATGGGTTTCAGTATCCAGCAAAACTGCCCGCAGTGCGGGGCTCAGGTAGAACTTGAAGAAACGGATCGCCTGATTAACTGCCCCTATTGTAAAGTCAGCAGTATCATATTGTCATCGGGTTATTTCCGCTATGTGATGCACCACAACGCTCCGGGGAAAGAAATCATTTATGCTCCCTATTTGCGTTTTAAAGGCGCGGCCTATTACTGCCAGTGGCATCAAGTTATTAACCGTGCGGTGGATATCTCCAGCGCGGCAACATCGCTTAAACCGCTTTACAAGTCGCTTGGGGTCAGGACACAGACCGTCAAGGCAAGTTTCTTAAATCCGGAAACGGAAGGTTTGTTCCTTCCGATAAAGGCGGACCCGGACGATATTGCCGCCAGGGCTGCAGTTCTTCCAGATAACAATATGCTCCCTAAAACGAAAGGATCAATTTGGGAACGGGAATTAAAGGATGATTTTGCTGTCGATATAGGGGCTGCTATTGCCAGTATTATCTGGGATTCGGATATCGAGTTCGGTTCTCTTGGGTATCAACCCCAAACATCGTCCGTCACACCGGAATCGGAGCCGGAGGATGAGCAAACCCTCTGCCACGAATTTATAGGTGAAACATTGAGTATAGTATACCTGCCCCTGTACTTCGAAAATGGCATGTTATACGATGCTGTCATCAATGAGCCGCTGGGAAAGATCGATGAGGAGGACGCAGCTCTTTTACAATCAGCCGCCAGCAAATACGACTGGCAAGTTAACTTCCTGCCTTTACTGTGTCCGCAGTGCGGGTGGGAGCTTGGAGGTAGCCGGAACAGCATCGCTTTCACCTGCCCCAACTGTTCAACTGCCTGGGAGATAAACGGTGCGAGACTTAGCAGGGTACCTCTGCGAAGTGTTCCCGGTGAGGATGATACTGCCGGTTATCTGCCGTTCTGGAAGATAACTGCCAGATGCCCTGGACTTGGCATACAATCCTATGCTGACCTGATTCACCTTGTGTGCCATGTACGCGGAAACCGCCGATCCTAAATACGCTCCGCCGGTACTGCTTAAACAGATGGTCACCGCCGGATGGATGGGACGCAAATCGGGCAGGGGTTTCTATAAATACTAACAGGATAAAATAATGAGTGAACGCGAAGTTGTAATAGTCAGCGGAGCCCGGACGTCCGTTGGGGCATTTGGCGGATCGTTGAAAGATGTCACCGCAATCGAGATGGGAAGCCTGGTTATCCGGGAAGCTATGAAACGAGCCGGCCTCAGGCCGGTCATATCCCCGGAATGGGTCGACTGCAGCCCGGATGCGCTCAAGGGGGAAATCCCTGAACTTGAAACAAGGTACTGTAACTGGGATAAATCAATGACTCCCGTTCAGGTGGATGAAGTCATTATGGGTAATGTTCTGCAGGGCGGGCAGGGCCAGAACCCGGCCCGGCAGGCGAGCATCTATGCAGGCATGCCCAAAGAAACGCCGGTGATCACGGTCAACAAGGTTTGCGCTTCGGGGATGAGGGCCATAGCAATGGGCGCCCAGATAATCAAATCAGGGGATGCGGATATCATTGTTGCCGGGGGAATGGAATCGATGAGCAACGCCCCATATGTTTTGCCTAAAGCTCGATGGGGTTACCGCATGGATGTTACCAGCAAAGGGGAACTCTTCGATATGATGGTCCTCGATGGCCTGTGGGAAATTTTCTATGGCTATCACATGGGCAACACCGCGGAAAACATTGCCGCAAAATACGCTATCAGCCGGGAAGAACAGGATGAAATCGGCCTCTTAAGTCATCAGCGGGCGCTGGCGGCCATTAAAGCCGGCCTCTTCAAAGACGAAATTGTATCGGTGCCCATACCTCAGAAAAAGGGCGATCCGAAAATGGTTGATACAGATGAGCGTCCGATGGAAACGTCAATGGAGAAAATGGCCAAACTGGGTCCGGCATTCCGCAAAGGCGGCACGGTGACGGCCGGGAATGCTTCGGGGATTAATGATGCGGGAGCAGCGGTGGTGCTGATGACGCGGGAGAAAGCTCAGGAACTGGGACTGGAACCCTTTGCTTCAATCAAATCCTATGCTGCAGGCGGAATCGATCCGGCGTACATGGGACTTGGCCCGATCCCGGCCACCAGAAAAGCCCTGAAAAAGGCCGGGCTCAATATCAGAGATATGGGGCTGCTCGAAGTAAATGAAGCCTTTGCTTCACAGGCGATTGCCTGCATGCGAGAACTTAACATAACAAAAGAGGAAACGAATTTAAATGGCAGCGGGATTTCCATTGGGCATCCGATCGGCGCCAGCGGAGCCCGGATGATTGTTAGCGGGATTTATAATATGCGCCGAAACAACCTTCAATATGGATTGCTGACGATGTGTGTGGGTGGCGGGCAGGGAATGGCAATGATTCTGGAAAGATAAAAAAAAGAGCGGGTTCGAAAAACCCGCTCTTTTTTTTATTTTCCCCTTCTCTCGTAATCCTTGCATTTGGTGGCATTGGGACGTGCCGGATTGTGGCAGGCGCTGCGCCAATCCCACTTGCAGGTATCGCATAAAATTTTGTCTTTAATTCCCAGAAAATCCTTAATCTTCTGTTTAAAGCTGCTCAGAAATCCCATTTTACTACCAGTACTTAGGCAATTCGATATCAAACTTCTTTTCTGCCTCTGCAACTGCCGCTTTGAAGGCCTCGCGCTGGAGAGGCTGGAGAGGGGCCATCCTGCCAAAATCCCTTGGATTCTTTATGAACCGGACCTTCCCGGCTTTGACCTGTTCGCCGAAACTGCAGTTCTTGTCACCCAGCATCTGAATACCCAGAGCATACGAATCGTATTCGATGATCGCCTTGCCTTCGCCTTCGAAGAAGTAGAGGGTACCGTCATCCCTGTATCCATAACTGAAATATCCCTTGCCTCCCGGCGCATCCGGCACCCTTTCGGTAAATGTTAGTCCGGGCAGACCGGCTTCAACAAACTTATCCTTGTAATGTTTATTCAAATAATCGCACCATACCTTGTGCCAGTAATCATAAACCTCAACCGGGGTATCGGCGGGTGCTGTAATCTTTTTAGTCATTTCGGCTCCCTGTGTTTTAATTTGATATTATGGGTCGCACTATAATTGTTATGTTAAACTAAGTAGGAGGTTGATTAGTTGACATAACGTGTTTACCCTCTTTCTGAAATTATTTTTTGGTGGAGACGGGGGAGAGTTGAACTCCCCGTCCAGAAGAAACCCGCCCGGGATATCCTACAAGCATAGCCGGTTTATTATCTCACCTGAAAAACTCTCAACCGGCGGAGTGATTAACAGGTCAGGCGATTGAGCTTAAGCCTTCCCTATCGCCATCAGGATTGCCGCACCCCGACTTTTCGTCGCCCAATCCCTGCCCGTCAGGGAGGGGCAAGGTTGAACGTGGCCTAAGCTAAGTTAGGCCGCTACTAATTGGCGTTCGCCAGTTACTTATTGCCCACCGTTTAACGAGTTGATGGAATCTCGGCCTGCAATCCCGAACGCAAACTTCCCCTGTCGAAGCCACTCGTCCCCATATTCAATTTTTAAAGTCAACGCCTGCCGGACTTAACCGCTTTTTCCATCTCGCGGTCTGACTGGCGCTTAATAATGGACATGCGCTTGTCGTGGATTCTTTTGCCTTTGGCTACTCCGATTTCCACTTTGGCGCGTCCGTTTTTAAGATACATTTTAAGCGGAACCAAAGTCAAGCCCTTCCGATCCACGGCGGCGCTCAGCATCTGTAATTCCCTTACCGATGCTTCATAAAAATCTACGCTCCGGGCTTTTAACCTTTCCTTGGGGGTGCACCAAGGAATTAATGCCAGAACGCCGCCCGGAGTTCGTTTTTAACCGGCTTCAGATGGTCCCTGGACCTCTCGCAATACCACCAAAGAACGGGCTTCTACCTTGATTTCATCGCCTGCTTTACATAACTCCTTTTCTTCCAGCCAGCCGGTTGAGGAATCAAGCTTTTTTACCCACTGCTCAGCCCATTTACTTTCCGGAAGATTGAAAATTAGGGGCTCAAAGTGGGCATTGAATATAAAATAAAAATTGGAGTCGATAACCGGCTCACCGCGGGGATGGGGATTTGGAATGGTCCCGCCGTTTAAAAAGATTCCCAGCGACTTGGCATGCCCGAGTCCCCAGTCCTCCTCGGCCATCTGCTTGCCATCCATACCAAACCAGGCAATGTCCTTCACCTCGCTGCCATGGATGGGACGACCCTGGAACCAGCGGCGCCGGCGCAGGGCAGGATGATCTTTGCGGTAGCGGATTAGTCTCTGGGTGAAGGTAAGAAGGTCATTATCATAGGTTTCCCAGTTGTACCATGAAATTTCATTGTCCTGGCAGTAGGCATTGTTGTTGCCCTGCTGTGTACGCCCGATTTCATCGCCACCGAGCAACATGGGAACTCCTTGCGACAGGAGGAGCGTTGCCAGAAAATTGCGCTGTTGGCAGGCCCGCAGGCGCAACACCTCCGGATCATCGGTGGGGCCTTCAACGCCGCAATTCCAGGAGCGATTATTGCTTTCCCCGTCATGGTTTTCTTCGCCGTTGGTTTCATTGTGTTTTTCGTTATAGGAAACCAGATCGTTCAGAGTGAAGCCGTCGTGGGCGGTGATAAAATTGATGCTGGCGTACGGGAGGCGGGTGGTGCTTTCGTATAGGTCCGAGCTGCCGGTGAAGCGGGAGGCGAACTCGCTCATGGTCTGATTCTCGCCCCGCCAGAAGTCCCGGACACAATCCCGGTATTTGCCGTTCCACTCGCTCCATACCGGAGGAAAATTTCCCACCTGATAGCCACCCTCGCCCACATCCCAGGGCTCGGCAATGAGCTTTACCTGGCTGATCACCGGATCCTGCTGGATAAGGTCAAAGAAAGCTGACAGACGATCGACATCATGCAGGGCGCGCGCCAGCGCGGAGGCCAGATCGAAACGAAAGCCGTCCACATGCATCTCCAAAACCCAATATCGCAAAGAGTCCATGAGGAGCTGCAGCACGTGAGGGTGGCGCATATTTAAGGTGTTGCCGGTGCCGGTATAATCCATGTAATAACGCTTATCTTCGGTAAGGCGGTAATAATAGGAATTGTCAATTCCTTTCATGGAGAGCATCGGACCGAGATGGTTGCCTTCGGCGGTGTGGTTGTACACGACATCCAGAATAACTTCTATGCCTGCCTGGTGCAGTGTCCTTACCATCTGCTTGAATTCCGCTACGGCCGCGCCCGGGCGCTTGTCAGCCACGTATTCATTATGCGGCGCGAAAAAACCGATGGAATTGTAGCCCCAGTAATTTCGCAAGCCCCGATCCACCAGGTTTTTATCGTGAATAAAAAAATGACATGGCATCAGTTCCACAGCCGTAACTTCGAGCTTCTTTAAGTAATCGATGATTGGCGGCAGCATCAGAGCGGCATAGGTGCCGCGCAATTCCGGTGGTACTTCCGGATGCCTGGCAGTTAGACCTTTAACATGGGTCTCATAGATGATGGTTTCGTGCCAGGGCAGATACAATTGGCGGTCGCCAGTCCAGTCAAAATGAGGCTGGTGCACCACGCAACGCGGCATGAAAGGGGCGCTGTCGCGGTCATTGTACGAATCGGGACCTTCCTCAAAATTGTAAGGGAAAATGGCTTCGTCCCATTGCACCTGCCCATCAATCGCCTTGGCGTATGGGTCAAGCAGCAGCTTTTTCGGATTTCCCCGGTGCCCGTTTTCAGGGTCCCAGGGTGCGTGTATCCGATAACCATACCGTTGGCCGGGCTCGACCATCGGCAGGTATCCATGCCAACAAAGCCCGGTCATCTCAGGCAAATCGACGCGAGTTTCATTCCCGTCATCGAAAAGGCAGAGCTCTACCCGCTCGGCAATTTCGGAAAATATGGAGAAGTTAGTGCCGAAGCCGTCATAATTGGCACCAAGAGGATAAGCCGTACCTGGCCATATTTTCATAATGGATCCAAAGTAGTTGTATGGTATTTGTTCTTGATTTTATCTTTAAATGCTTCTTTGGAATATAGAAAAGCCTCTTCTATATTCCAATCAAGGATGTATAAGGGTAGGGGTGATAATTGGGGTAATGATTAAATAATTGAAATACTTACTACGTTATTCCCTCTGAGAATAATGGTGCCAAGTCTCTTTTTTGTTGCGTCGTTGTTTTCTTCGACGTCTGTAAGTACCATATTCATATATTAATCATATACCGAAAGGTTACCTTCAATGATTCTCCCGTCCTTCAAAAGTAATGAAAGCTTCTGATTCAATGATTTTTCCAGTATGTCCAATGGTAATGCCATGGGGTAGGGGAATTAACTGTTCCTTTTTAACTTTTTGTGCGGGATGCTCTTTTGAAAGGAGGGAATAAAAGCATGGATGGAAAAAGGATTATGTGGGTGGTAGAACTTTGATTGGTATGGCAAATGCAACTGATGCAATAGATAAAGATAGTACCAACCACTTAAACATTTGATAGCATATTTGAAGGATACTCCTTGGATCAAACAGATTACAGGGCTACCGGGAGGGAAAAGCAAGGGCAACCGTTTGCAATCCCCTAAACTTGGGTTTCCTGGATAATTTTGTTTCCAAGCATCGCAAGATGCGCAGGTGTATTTGTTGTAACCATTAGACATGATTTATCGCTGTTTCTCCCTTTCCAATAGTTGGACTACATTCTCATTACATCCGACGCAATCACCATTATCATATATTGCTGACCATCCATCTCTTGCAACGCAAGGAGTTGTGTCAGACTTTGCCCTGGGGCAATCTAAGTGTTCCCCTTTTTTTAAAGGAATTCGTAGATTGACCAAAGCTTGTAACTCATCCGCTATCTTCTTGAATTTTTCATAGTCTTTCACCATACCGTGTTGACCCCGAATTTACCGAGAATGTTCCAATTCAGACATATGCTTTTGCGCCTGTTGAGGCGTGGCAACCTCGAAATGCGGATATGTCTTTCCTTCGTGGTCTATCTCCATCTTGTGACAGGAGAAAAGGCCTCCTAATGTCCAATCGCACGGCTTCCCGTCTGGTGTCCTTCGTGGTGGTTTCCCGCCTGTCCAGCGTCCAATACATGAAAAACCTATGTATTTTTCGACATCGTTCATGTCTTTGCCGACCCCGGCATTGATCAGATCCAGCGAATTTTGAACGGTGCCGCACATCGGGCAAACCACCGCCATAAATTCAGGTGGAACCTGTTGAGCCGTCAGCGCTGCCCGGTATTCCTCTAGCGTCAGCTTGATCATGACAGCTCCCATGAACCTTCAGAAATGGCCTTGGCGATGTCGGGATCTATATTCACCGTTTCCAGGTTGAGAGCATTAAGCGCCTTTGTGAATTGCTCCCATGGCCCCGACATAACACGCTTTTCCAGTTCATTCAGTTCGTCGATGTTCATTTCTTCTCCCTTCTTCAGATCCACGATTCCACAATCACAGGATCATCTACTGTATTCCTGCCAAGACAGTAACGCCCAGCAGCCTTAAAATCCTCTCGAATCGTAGCTAAATCATCTCCAAATTTTATGTTTCCAGTTGGCTTTGGAACTGGGAGGGAGACGTCCCATTCCCGAGCAATGAAACAATCGTGATAATCTATTGGGTGATCGTAAATTGTCCATATTCTAAGGATACTCATTTTTTCTCCACTGCAGTGAACCAGGAAGCATCTATCCAACCATCGTTTTTTTCATAAGGTGGATAGATGGTAAACATCACACCGCTTTGTGTTTTGACTTCTTTTCTATCGGCAATTATCACTGTTTTTGCACGCCCGCCCATTGTGCAGATTGCGCGATCCCCGACTTGTAGCTCCTTGAAGTGTTTGCTCACGGTTGTCAGCCGTCAACGTAGCGAAACCAGGGCGCTGCAAGCCACTGGGGGCCGTTGGGAATTTCTGGCTCAAAGGAGTATTTAACGGTATCGAGCTTTGATGCTTCTTTCCTGGCGGAGATGCGCACCTTTTTGGCGCTTCCGCCAAAGCAGGTAATTGCGAAATCTCCGGGCTGCAGTTCAGTTGGTTTTTTCATGGTTAGCCTCGCATTCTTGGCGAAGAGTGGCTATCTTCGCTTTTATCAAGTCAATACATTGCCGAGTTTTTAGCAATGCATGGCAGCATTCGATCAAAAGTCTCAGATTGTTTTCACTCTCAAGATAGATCCCTGTTTCCAGATTTTTAAGGATTAATTCAGGGTCGAAATTGTCCCTGGTCATGCTGATGAGTTGGTTCTTTGCGTCTTCGTTCATCTACAACCCCAATAATATTTTATTTCTAGAAAACCAGGTATCTAGAACGACCTTATGAGAATTTTTAATTGCTTCAAACATGCTTATATCATTAGACTTAGCCAATGGGGAATCAATATCCAAACTGAAAAATATTATTTTAGAACTTGATAACAAGGTGGGCCTTTGCAAGCTTTTACGTTCCGAAAGGATCATCATCATATCTTTGGCGACCCTTTCATCATTGTCGATGCAGTCGATATCATCAAGAGCGAGAACAGGGACGCTTATAATTTCTGTCATGGTATCGGTATACTTCTGATAAGACTTGGCCCCGGAATACATAGACGATTTTATGAAATTACTCAGCGCCCGGCATCGAACAAATTTGCCGCTTACTTCTTTGGCTTTGCACCGGTCGTTTAACATGCCCGCCAACAAGCTAGTCTTTCCTTTGCCGACGTCACCTATTACAGCAAAAATATCTTGGTTATTTATCTTTCCTTGGCTCCAAAGCTTTGCATTCTTAAAACCATCTGGTTCAGTTAAAAGATCCAAATCCCATGCACCATTTTTATTTTGGCATAGCTCTAAAAATTTGAAGTATTGAAATTTTTTGTCAATATCCCTGACAGGGTCAAAAGCTGGTATCATGTCCTGTATCTCTTCCAATTCTATTAATATATCTTTCCTTGATACATCCTTTATTGCTACATTATGCCAATAGTTCATAAACTTATCCATGCTTAAATATTTAAAATTATCATCTATGTCAATTTTGAATTTCAGCTCCAACATACTGCCGCCTGCACAAGAGCAGACAATAGCCACAGCTCTAACATTCCAATCTGGAAGAATTACGCCTTTGCCGTAACACTTCGGGCACCCAGGTATACCTCGGATAGGTTCCACTATTCACCTCTACCCGATTCTAGCCTTTTTGCTTCGGTTTTACGGAGATTTTCTTGTTCCATTAGGTGAAAACGCTCTAGTGATTTTTTGAGATCTAGCTCAATCCTTGAAACCCTTATTCCTCGCGATCTTAACTCCTCGAATTACATCGAGAAGAATACTTCCACCATTCGGAGAGTCAAAACTACTGAGTTTCACATCAATGTTGAAAGGCAAACCCCCAAAAATACGACCTTTCACCCAAAAGAAGCTATCCCGACCATTTCCAAGGAAGTCAACAAAATCAGTGGAACCGGATACTAGTGGAAACTCATAAGGTACATGACCTGTTACTGCTGCTGTTTTGATAAGCCTCTTCGTATCTCTAGTCTTTTCAAGCGTGTTGATGGACTCACTTCCTCCACCGACATCAAGTTGATAACTCTCATCAACACGGACCCCTCGACTTACAAGGAATTCAAGGAGTCCAATATGGAGTACGGTAGCGCCAACTTGGTCTAGGAGGTCATCGCCAACAATGAGGAGTTTTGACATCTCAAACTTTTTAACCCATTTCGGATCACTCGCAATGGAACAAGGTGTTGCATTTATGTAAGAACACCCAGCATCCAAAGCAGCTTGCGCGTAATACGAGCCTGCTTTATCACTACCACCGGAGATAAGATTAATGAAGATATCAGCTTTCGCTTCAATAAGAGCCTCGGTAACATTTACAGGCTTACCTTCAGAACGTTTAATTGAGGAGAGGGCGTTTTCAGCGACGGCGTCGGGTGCTGAGCCAAGCTGGACTTTAACCTTCTGCTTGGGTACATCAGCGAACTTCGGCACGTTATTTGGAGCTGCCCATATCGCTTCCGCAATATCTTTTCCAACTTTAACATCCGCGATATCGAATGCAGCAACAAAGCGTATGTCCTTAGGCTTATAGCCAGCTAACTCCACATGTTGGAGACCAATAGCTCTATCATTTCCGTAGTAGTACACTCCCTGAAGGAGGCTGGAGAAGCAGTTTCCTACACCTGCTACAGCAACTCTAATCTCACCCATTCAGATCCCACGAATAAACTATGTTTGAGGAGTATCCAGCGGTATAGAAAGTTAGCGTTTTAAAAGCTTCTCCATACGTTTACCATCTTCATCTCGATAATAATTAACGAGTAACTTAGTGAATTCGTAGCCTCTCTTAATATATAGACTCTGAGCAGGTAAATTTCTGATACGGACCTCTAGATAGCTGAGGTAAGCTCCATGATTCAGAAAACGCTGTTCAAGCTCATCGAGAAGTTTTAATCCAAAACCTCTCTTTTTCCAAGCATTATCAATAGCAAGGTTGAGTACATGGCCAACAAATCTATTGCCCTCTTCATCGATTTCACCGATAGCATATCCAAAAACCTCACTGTTGTTTTCAGCTACAATGAATAATCCAGGACTACGTCTAAAAATTAGATAAAAAATACTCCTCGGCCAAGGATCATTATATGATGCCACTTCTATTCTATGTATATGAGAAAGATCTTTCTCCTCCACAGAACGGATTACTGTGCTCAAGACCAATTTATATTCACATCAAATCATTTATGAGTTCAGGTGTAAATTAAGCAAAGACCTGGTTTGGATAAGCGGGGCATGCTAGTAACAATCCTCGCGATGGGATTTTGATTCGGAGCACCAAATGAAAATTCCATTCCCAGGCTAACCTAACCTTCCCGTAAACTCCACAGAACCCGGAATAGTGATGTTAATTTTCCCCTTTGGTACTCAAAAATTCGCAAATCTCATCTGAAAGGAAGGGCACATTCAGCCCCTGATATAGTTCCCAAGTTTCCGTTAGGCATACCTTGCCACCAACTTCGAGTCTGACCATAGATCCCAAGCTCTCCAACTCAACAAATT
This sequence comes from Dehalococcoidia bacterium, assembly GCA_041300025.1. GTDB lineage: Bacteria > Chloroflexota > Dehalococcoidia > SZUA-161 > SpSt-899 > JBGLNL01. Next base: position 1,675,438 of record JBGLNL010000001.1, read on the forward strand.
GACCATTGCAATAAGATTCGGCATTGCAACCACCGTCGGGATAGGTTGCCCCGGAAGATAGATCGAACGTCTTGCGGAATAATATATCATTCAGGCAATAGGCCATCCAGCCCAAGGGATTGTAATAGCCTATCTTCAGAGGTGATGGATTCGAATAAGCACGGATAAGGATATAGTCATCGCGCAGCACAAGCCGCGGATCGTTGATACGACTGTAAGGCCAGAGAGCCAGGATTCGATTATTCAGCAGACCGTATTGATCTGCATTGCCAACCGGTTGAGGCAGAATGACTGTCCCACCCAACCGGAACATTGTCAGTGCCCAGGGGGCAAGTTCTACCTGCCTCAGGCCGTCATTCTGGAGAGTGTGCTTTATCGTAACCAGTGCCTGGTCCATCGAAAGATAGATCTCAATCACTTTGGTGATCCCGGTCTCAATTTGTGTCGATCCTCGAAGACGAACACCATCGGTCAGCTCTTCAACAGTGACGCCGTCATTATCAGGGATATAAGTGCGCGGTAACATCTCGGGAGCAAACCAAAGGCGATGCCCGCCTCGAAAGAAGAAATCGCCGTAAGGTGTAGTTACCGTGGTTGGAACGTCTGCAAAAAGGTTCTCACTTCCAAAGGCAGACAGCCGGACGATCCGTGGTCCTGCATCTGCGAGATATTCAAAGCTTACCAGGCCATTACTGAGAGTTCGGGTGGGCAATCCCTGAAAATCACTCACGCTTCATCCTCGGTCACATCCATGGGTATTCGCACTGGGATGCCTTTTCTATTTGCCGACTTTTGTATGGCCAGGATGATTTCCTGATCTAATCTGGCCTGGTCAGCGCCATAAGTCAAGGCTTCCCGCAGGGCGGACTCGGTCTGAGGAGGACCCATGGACAAGCGCGCATTCAAGATCATTATGGCCGCGGCGTTCGCGGCGGTCCCGATCATCGGATTGACGGCCTCCCACTCCATCTTGTGTATCATCTTATCACGCAGGATTCCGGCGCAATTGACCACGATATCGATCCTGCCAAAGTTGCTGACAGCGGTCTTGATGAGGCTTTCGCTCCCCTCTTTGGTGGCGATGTTATCTTTATTAGCCACAGCCACTCCGCCAGCCGCCTTGATCTCCGCCACGGTCTGATCCGCCGGCCCGCCTTCCGTGCCGGTCCCATCCAGATTGACTCCGAGGTCATTTACTACTACCTTGGCGCCTTCTGCCGCCATCAGCTTGACGATAGCCTGACCGATCCCTCTGCCGGAACCGGTAACCACAGCCGACTTGCCTTTTAACAGTTCTCCCATTAGAATCCTCCTAAAATTTGTTTTGTTTATTCGGCGACTAAATATGATATGTCATTCCGGCCTCCGAGCCGGAATCCAATCAGGTTGTCCGAAAACTCTTTTGCTGATCCCTGATCCCTTTCCTACCCTTTTGAAGGCAAAACAACAGTCGCCTTATGAGGCGCATATATGGAACCTTCCACCTCTGTCCAGAGATCAACTTCCACTATTTTTTCTTTACCTTCAACCCGTTTGCCGGTGACTTTTCCCTTACAGAGAATCACCTGACCGGGGTGATGAAACTGTTTCCATTTGACTTCGAGTTTCTTGACGAATCCGCCTTCACCCATCCAGTCGGTGACAAGCTGAGCCAGAAAAGATGATGTGAGATGCCCGTGAACAATCACCGTTGGAAGGCCTCCCTTCTGGGCAACATCTTTATCGTAATGGAGTTCGTTCCAGTCCTGTGCAGCCCCGGCCCATTTGACCATCTGGCGCGTGGTGGGCTTCTTGGTCATGGTTGGCAGTTCATCGCCAATTTTCACATCTTCATAGTAAATCGGTGCCACTTTGCATTTCCTCCTGTGTTGTTCCACCTTAACCGCTGAGACCATTGAGAGAACTGAAAACGTTTTTTAAGGCTTTTTCTTCACAAAACTTGCTTGCCTCTCCGTTCTCGGCGGACTCTGCGGTGAATTATTTATCACCATTACCATCTGGCCGCTGCCATGGTTTCTCTGGCAATGACCTCGCCTTTCTGATTGGTGAATTCTCTCACGGTGGTAATATTGATCATGAAACCCATCTTGGCTTCTTTGCCGCTAATGTCACTGATCTTGCAGGTAACGGTTATTTCATCACCGGCCTTGAGGGGATGGAAGAATTCAACATCAAAGCCTTTGACGATACCGTTCTTTTTTTCACCAACAGGAATTTTGCTCATCAATGCGGCCTGCAGTTCCGGAGCTCCCAAAGTGGTAACCATGAGGAGCGGAGCAATGTTGGTGCCGTACTTGCTCTTCCTGCCATATTCGGTACTGACGTAAAGGGGATTGAGGTCCTCGACTGCCTCGGCCAGCCTTCTGATGGCTCCTTTTTCCACCTCGAATTTCAGCGGCGGGACAAGGTCCTTGCCGACCATATCTAATGCTTTCTGAGGGATGGTTTCAGGCATTTGGCAAACTCCTTTTTATTGCACTATCAGGAAAGTTTACAGGTGCGAAAGTTTCAATCTCAAAACACTTTGATTTTGCCTTTTTCAAGCATGTTTTGTCAAGTATTGTCAGGTATGGCTGTGAATTTGCACAAATTATAAATCGGTTAAGGCTGGACAAATTCTCAATGCTGATGTAACATAAGATGCGTTCGAGGAGGCAGAAGATTGGCAAAAATTCTATCAAATAAGAAAAGGGTGCGACAAAATCACAAAAGGGCTATCCGCAACAAGTCATTCAGAAGTCAATATAAAACCTATAACACTAAAGCGCTGAAGGCGCTTGAAGGTGACGATCTTCAGGCTGCCGAGCAATCGGTAAAACAGGCAACCATCGTTCTGGATAAGACAATTCGGAAAGGAATCCTGCATCGCAATAATGCAGCCCGGCATAAATCCCAGCTGGCAAGAAAGCTAAACAAAGTTCGTCAGAAAGCCCAATCTTAAGCATATCGAGTGTAACTTCAATGCCGCTCTCATCATAAGGATGGAGCGGCATTTGTGTATATCCGGCAGATGTCAATTGGGGGGAATTTACACACCCCTTAATCCCCTCTCAAGATGGGATACCATAGCCAGCAGTTATCAATATTTTGACAGCTTGAAATCGATCCCGTTATCCCTCATTATGGCGGTTAACAATCGGGGATGAATACCCCATCCCACATTCAGAAACTGGTGCTCCTCAATTTCCTGATCTCCCCGGCTGATTTTGGGGCTGAACCCCAAAGGAAAATGCATTGTTCTACTCTGTATGGCCCAGACGGTTCCCTTCACATCAAATATCGGGCCGCCGCTCTGGCCCTGCAGTCCGGGGGAAGAGGTTTCCAAAAACTCGATATCGTATTTTTTATCTTTGGATTTGCCGACGCGTACATTGCGGGTGTAAATCCCCTCCAGAGGGAATCGGGGAAGCGGAATAGCCTCAGGCGCCAGTTCGAAAGCACCGTTTTTATCATTGAAAGTGGCCTCTATTTTGTGGAAGGGATAGCCAAGCTTGCACAGGCTGGTCCCTACCTCCAGTTTTTCCGGGTTCTTGAAGACCGGGTATGAAGTGATGCTCTCCGGATCGAAAGGCTCAAGCCGGCCGATGGCCAGATCAGCATCCGGGAAAGTTATGATATCTTTCAACTGAACCCCATCACGTCCCCACCAGAAAGAATGATTGGTAATCCATTTCGGATTGGTCTCCAGCCTCTCAATTTTGATACGATTCCTGCGGTATCGCTATTTCCACCAATAGCAGTCTCAAGCTCCATAAAGACGTGGGACGCGTGGTGGATTTTGAGAAAATCGTCCCCAAAACACAAGGTACAACAGGCATCGGGCATACCCGATGGGCAACCCATGGCGAGGTCACCGCAGAAAACGCCCATCCTCACACGGATTGTCACGGCAAAATTGCGGTCGTTCATAACGGGATAATTGAGAATTTCCAGAAGCTGAGAGAGCAGTTGACCAGTGAGGGGCATCAGTTCAGTTCCGATACTGATAGCGAGGTTATTGCCCATCTGATTGAGAAACACAATCGGGGGAATTTGAAAGAAGCTGTTGTCGAAGCCATGAAAGATGTTACTGGAACCTACGCAATTGTAGTAATGTCCGAAGGCTGCAAGGAACTTGTTGCCGCCCGTAAGGAGAGCCCCCTGGTCATCGGAATTGGTGACAGGGAAAATTTTGTTGCTTCGGATGTAGCAGCTATTCTGGACTACACCGACAGGGTCATCTATCTGGAAGATGACGATATCGTCACGATAACTGAAAACGAAATCACTATAACCAATAATGGTGAGCAATTAAAAAGGGAGACACAGATAGTTCCATGGACTATCGATGAGGCTCAAAAATCCGGGTACGAGCATTTCATGCTCAAGGAAATACACGAACAACCCAGAGCCATCGAAAAGACCCTGAAAGGTCACATCTCATTGATCGAGCCCATGTTCCAGCTCGGAATTGAGCAAACAGCTCCTATGGAAGATTTACTCCTGCTGGCCTGCGGAACTTCGTACCATGCTGCATTGATAGGAGAATACGTCATTGGCAAGCTTTGCCATATCCCGGTGAGATCGAAAATCAGCTCGGAATTCCACCATATCGATATGGCGCTGGAAAAAACATGGGCTTTGGGAATCAGCCAATCCGGGGAAACCGCTGATACCCTGGCTGCCCTTAAAAAAGCCGGGGCTGCAGGGTGTCCAACTTTGGGGATTACCAATGTCAGGGGAAGTACCATCACTCGGCTGGTAGATCAGATATTTTACACCGAGTCAGGGCCAGAAATAGGCGTGGCCGCAACCAAGACCTTTCTTGCTCAACTGGCTACACTCTATTTGTTTGCATTCTCCCATGCATCTCTTGACCAGCAGGCCCTTGAAACCTTTGTGGAAGAATTCCGATTACTCCCTCCCAAAATACAGCAAATCCTCGATGATGAAGATGAAATTGCTGCTCATGGCAGGGAACTGGCCAAATATGATAATGCGTTTTTCATAGGGCGGGGAATCAGTTATCCCGTAGCGATGGAAGGGGCCCTGAAATTAAAGGAGATATCCTATATCCATGCGGAGGCTTATCCCGGTGGCGAGATCAAGCATGGTCCTTTTGCCCTGCTTCGCAGCAACACACCGGTGATTGCCGTTGCCGCTCACGATGACACTTACGAACCAATACTCACCAGTATTAAAGAGATCAAAGCCAGAGGGCCGCGTGTCATTGCCATAGCCGAAAAGGAAGACAGGGTAATTGATCAATATGTAGACACGGTTATCAGGGTACCCAAAACCAATCCGCTTTTTTCGCCTTTTGTTAACACGGTGGCTCTGCAGCTTCTGGCCTATTACGCCGCCAAAGAGAGGGGTTGCCCTATTGATCTTCCGGCCAATCTGGCCAAGAGCGTTACGGTTCCGTAGAAATGGTTGGGCTTGAGCCACCCATATACCTGGAAACCAGCGTTCAGAATTTAGAAGTTTGAGAAAAATCCCAATATGAAGCCCCTTTGAGGCAAAGCAAAATAAATATTGTTTGTCATATTTTTGATTTCAAACTTGGGCAGACGGCTGTTTTTGCTTTACGACTGCCCCATGTTTTGTTTAAAATATGCTTGTTGAGTAGACAAGGGAGATAGCAATGGATTTGGTTAATGAGATTATTCATGGTGATTGTGAGGAAGTGCTTAAGAACTTTCCCGATAATTGTGTTGATCTGATTTTTACTTCACCACCATATGCAGACCAAAGACAAAATACTTATGGGGGGATAAAACCAGAGGATTATGTGGAGTGGTTCCTGCCAAAGGCTGAGCAATTCATGCGTGTGCTGAAACCGACGGGAACTTTCATTCTTAATATTAAAGAGAGAGTCGTAAATGGTGAAAGACATACTTATGTGATTGAATTAATTCTGAGAATGAGGGAACAGGGATGGCTATGGACCGAGGAGTTTATCTGGCATAAGAAAAATTCATATCCAGGCAAATGGCCCAATCGGTTTCGAGATAATTGGGAAAGGTTGATTCAATTCAACAAACACAGAAAATTTAATATGTATCAGGAAGCGGTTACTGTTCCTGTAGGAGACTGGTCCAAAGATCGATTGGCCAACTTGAGTGAAACCGATAAAATCAGGGATGAATCAAAAGTTGGAAGTGGTTTTGGTAAAAATATTTCAAATTGGCTTGGACGTGATAAAGTATATCCTAGCAATGTCATTCATATGGCTACTGAATGTGGCAATAAAAACCATAGCGCTACTTTCCCATTAGATTTGCCTACATGGTTTATCAAGCTGTTTACTCAAGAAGGTGATATTGTTCTTGATCCTTTTGTTGGTTCAGGAACAACAGGATTGGCAGCTATTCAGTTAGGCAGAAAACACATTGGTATAGATACCAATGAAGAGTATATTGAGCTGGCTAGAAATCGCATCACCGAAATCCAGATAGGTCATCTCCGCATCGGGAGGAACCGAATCGAGCAGACTGTCATCGATCAATCTGTCGTAGACAACCACCTCGGCCTGCTTGAGGCACTCCATACCTTTAACCGTAATCAGGCCGGGATCTCCCGGGCCGGCTCCGACTATGTAAACTTTGCCTTTCATTGTTTCAGAATCACTCTTCATGTTATTTACCCCTCTCTCTAACTCTCTCCCCCGAAGGGGCGAGATGACTTCCTCTCCCTTGAGGGAGAGGATTGAGGTGAGGGTGAAATCCTGTTATCCTGTCTAAAACTATTAAACCAGCGCAGATGCTCCCAGATCGAACATCTTTGCTGCCAGTTCCTCCCCAATTTTTTCCGGAACCGAAGCGCTACCCTCAACGCCAGAGCGCAGTATTTTACTGCCATCCGAATTGGCCACGATGCCATTAAGACTGAGCTTGCCATTTCTGATAGTCCCCAGCGCCGCAATCGGCGCCCGGCAGCCCCCTCCCATCGCTCTCAAGAATGCACGCTCTGCCATCACGCATTGCCATGCAGGTTCATGATTCAGTCTGGCCGCGATCTCAAATGATTCCGCATCACTGGCGCGAATTTCGATCCCCAGAGCTCCCTGTCCCACCGCCGGCACAAATTCTTCAACCGGGAAATATTCAGTTATTTTATCTCGCATATCCAGCCTGATGAGTGCTGCTGCGGCCATAATGACCCCATCAAATTGGCCTGAAAATGCCTTCCTGATACGGGTATCGATATTCCCCCGCAATCCACAGATTTCCAGATCAGGGCGAATCTCACGAATTTGAACGGCGCGCCGCTGGCTTCCGGTGCCGATCCGGGCTTTCGGCGGGAGTTCAGCGAGTTTGCCGAACGAAGAAAGCAGCACGTCTCGCGGATCGAGCCTTGCCGGAACAGCAGCCAAACGAAGTCCATAGGGAATAGTAGTGAGCATATCCTTCAGGCTGTGAACCGCCAGATCGATCCCTTCACTTAATAGAGAATCCTCCAGTTCCTTGACGAAGACCCCTTCGCCACCCAGTTGTTCAAGGGAAATATCGGTGTTCCGATCCCCGGTAGTGCTTACCTTTACGATCTCAAAACTGCGCCCGGGATTCAGCAAAACAAGCCGATCCCTCACCGATTCTGCCTGAATCACTGCCAGTTTGCTTGCGCGCGTACCAATTTTTAAATATTTTTTCACTTTTGTTCTTTCTCTTCATCCAGCGCAAAAAGCTCATGGAGCACCCGGACTACCTCTTCATTGGTATGCCCGTTCTTCTTCATATACTCGATAGGATTGTGAAGTATCTTTTTGACGATTGCCCTTGTCATGGCATCGAGGTTTTCCTGCTGTTCGGCATTAAGCGGCGGCAGCTTTTTGAGGGTCATATTCAATTGCCGCAGGCGAACATCCTCCGCCATCTGCATCAACCGGCCTATGGTGGGTTTAACCTCAAGGGTCTGCCACCAATCGAGAAGATATTCCAGTTCAGCTTCAATAATAGCTTCCGTTTTTTCGACTTCCTTTTCCCGCTCTTCCTTATTCGTTCCCAGAGCCCGGTCCAAATCGTCGATATCATAGAGGAAAACATTTTCTATTTCCTTGACCTCGGGCTCCACATCCCTCGGAACGGCGATATCAACGATAACCAGTGGACGCTCGGGACGCCAGGAAATCGCCTTCTGCACAAGCTCACGGTGAATCACAAAATGCGGCGAACTGGTGCAACTGATCATGATATCGGAATTGGCCATCTCCATTCCCATCTCTTTGATGTCGATAGCATTAGCGCCCAGACTTAAAGCCAGTTTCTGAGCGCTCCTCAAGGATCGGCTGGTGACCGAAACCGATGATACTCCCCTTTGAGCAAAAGCCCTCGCCACCAGTTTGCCCGCTGCTCCCGCACCAAGCAGAAGCACTTTGCAATCGCTAATATCCATGCCAGTGGCCTTTGTGGCCAAATCAACTGCCACCGATCCCACCGAAAGGGCATTTTTGCTGATATCAGTTTCGGACCTCACCTTTCGTCCGGTGCTGATAGCATGCTGGAAAAGCCGCCGCAGCGGAGGATCGACCATTTTGGCTTTTTCTGCTTCCTCGAGTGCCTGGGCTACCTGCCCCAGTATCTCGTGCTCGCCCAGTATCATTGAATAAAGCCCGGATGTTATCCGGCAAAGCCGTTTCATGGCCCCGTAATTATGATGAATATAGAGATAAGGAGAAAGCTTCTCATCCGAAACCCCGGACCAGTCCTGCAGGAATTGACGCAGCGCCCGCTCGGAATAATGGCTATCGTTGCTCAGGGCATAGAGTTCGGATCGATTGCAGGTATCCAGAATGATACCGCGCGGAACATAATCACGCAGGGAAGCCAGGGCATCCTGAATTTTGTCCCTTGGTATACTGAGTTTTTCCCGGATTGCCACAGGTGTTGTGCTGTAATCCACCCCGACGGAGCAAATCTGCGGACCTTTCAGCTTGCGTTCCTCAGCCATATTTTACTCGGACAACTAAATATGATATGTCATTCCGGCCTCCGAGCCGGAATCCACCTCCCTTCCACCCATCTGGATTCCCGCCTTCGCGGGAATGACATTATTGGGCAATTTGTCTCTTATTTAATTGCCCTATTAATAACTTACTGTTTCCATCAGCGCTTGATAGGATATCGCTGTGGTCACCCAGGGTAAGACGCTGGATGAAACTATGAGCAATCTGCAGGAGGCCGTCAGCCTTCATCTGGAAGGTGAAGACCTGGCAGAATTCGATCTGGCTCCAAATTTTTCCCTGCTGGTAACCTTCGAACTGGAGCCGGCAGGTGTCGCCTAAATTCAAACGGCTCTCCGGTGCTGATGTGGTCAGCATCATGCACACCTTCGGTTTTGATATTCATTCACAAAAAGGCAGCCATGTAAAGCTGCGTCGGATAAGCAGTGCGGGCGATAAACAAACTCTCACTATACCGCTGCATGATTAGCTTGATACAGGCACCCTCCGGGCGATATTTCGGCAGGCAACCCGTTATATAACGGAGAACGAACTCAAACCCCACTTCTATTACGATTAGGCCCCGTCTATTTCGAAATCCCCTCAAATAATATCTTCGTTACGTTTTCCGCAGCCTCTTTCGGATCGAGCGGTTCCTGCTTAAGCGTTGCCGCCCTGAGAACCTCGAAAGCCATAGCCATCACCAGTTGGGTAACGAACTGACTTTCCACCGGCTTGAACTCTCCGTTGGCAATACCTTCATCCACCAGATCACTAAACTTGCTTAAGTTCTGCTCCATGAAGTTAAGCCACAACTTGCGAATGCTTTCCGAATAAGCTGCCTCAAAAACCGCCATCATCGCCATCCGAGTCAAACCGGGCCCGGCACTGGCTACCGATAAATATATTTCAATAGCTGTCCTGATCTTGTCCTTAGCGGATTTCTTATCCTTGATGACGGAATCCAGCTCGGCAAAGAGGGTCGTCGTTCCCTTGCTGAGTACGTGTATTAACAGGTTTTCCTTATTACCAAAATGATAATTGACCAGTCCCTTGGCCACGCCGGCGGTTCTGGCTATTTCATCAATGGAGACACCCTGATAACCCTTCTCCCCGAACAGTTTTTCCGCTGACTGGAGAATGGCATAATAGCGTCCTTTGGCGGCATAGGATGAACGTGAGCTTTTCATGAGATATTTGACCAAATGTTCAATTTATTTAAAAGCCTACCACGAGGTGCCATAACATGTCAAGCCTTGAACGTATTTTGTTCGGGAGCACCAGCCCGGAAATATCAATGATGTTTATCCCAATTCTCCCTTTATTGCTCCGAGGATAATCCCCCTTGACACCGCTGGATTTATCATGTATAATCGTTAAAACTGAACAGGCGGTCAAATTAACAGTTTTTGACTGGCAGCAAAGAAAGGAGGACATATGCCCAAAGATGAACGCTACGATGTTGTGATTGTGGGTGGCGGACCCAACGGGATGGGCGCAGCCGCCTACCTGGCCAAGGCGGGTTTGAGCGTATGCGTGCTGGAGGAAAGAACCGAATGCGGCGGCGCTAATGAAACGGTAGAACCCTTCCCGGGCGTTCGTATTTTCCCCCACGCCATGCTGATGTACGCCGCTCCAGCTCCCGCTTTCGACCAGCTGGAGCTATGGAAATATGGTTTCCGCATGAAATGGAATCCGCAAAACCTTGATGTATTAATGACCATGGGTAACACTACAAGCCATGGAATCTCACACCCTACCGAAAAGGACTTGATGGGTTATGCCAGATTGGGAGGAATGCTGGGGCAGCCGGCTCCTTTCACCAAAGAATTAATGCGGGCCACTTTCTGGTGTCCGCCCCACCCGCCCGAAGTGGAAGTCACCGACGATAATGTGCCCTATATGCAGGTATATAAAAAGTACGACCCGGGGATCGTCACCCCGGAGCTTCGGCAGTGGACCATGTTCGATATGATGGATGAGTTTCTGGAAACTGAGCCGTTCAAAGTGACGTTTGCCTTTGCGGCCTGGGCCTCCGGCGCTGCCGGCCACTGGGAAGGCGTGGCAGTGCCTGCCATGCTATGCTGTCAGCTTCTCACTCTTCCCAACGCCGGAAAGCAGAGCGTTCCCCGAGGCGGACTGCACGGGTATTTCCACGCTGTCCATCGTTGCGCGGTAGCTCACGGTGCAGTTGTGCGAACCATGTGCGCCGTGGAAGAGATCATCGTCGAAGATGGACGAGCCGTCGGAGTTCGATTGCGGGAAGATGCAGCTATGGGCGGCAGGAAAATCTGGGCCAGTAAAGCTGTGATTGCAGCCGTGGATTACAAGCAGGCCTTCTTCAAGATGGTAGGCCGCAAGAACCTCGAACCGAGCTTCATTCGCAATCTTGAGGACGTGAGCTTGAAGAACGGAACCCTCTATGTGACCACCTATCACACTAAAACACCTATTCGCTGGAACAAAAAATTCCGGGAGATGGACAGGGGGAACATCGGGCCGGATAATGTGCCCTTCGGCGGTGTCTATCCGGCGGATTCGCGAGAGCTTTACTATGAAAATGTCCGCGACTGCGATGGCTACAAAGCTATGCCCACCCTGCCGCCGGAGAAACTGATGTGGTTCCTCTGCCCCTCGCAGAATTTCGACCCGACCGATTGTCAGGGCTCTTATCCTGACGGGCATATATCAACTGCGTTCGAAGTGAATGTCCCCATACCGGAGCTGCAGGTTGAAGGCATCGATACCCAGATCGAAAGGAAAGACGAGTACGATGAATATATGCGTAAGGCCTTCAGTCAGGCACTTGACGGTCTGGAGCCGGATAACATAATCCACCGCTGGTCGTCCAGCGGCCGGGAAGTGGAATTCCGCAATACCGGCTTAATTGGTGGAACCTGGTGCGGCAGACGCTCATCAATCTCAGCTTTATGCCGATCCAGTGCTTTTTAGAGTTGGTTGAATACTTCTCCAACAGTGGTAACAAGGCTGTCAAGCTGGCCTTTCAGTAGTGGCGAACGAGGTTGTGGTTTCGCATCAAGATGGGCCAACCTCTGGTCACGAAGACACTTTAATGTATCCATAGCAGTCTCGTGCTGGGATAGCTGTTCATTCATGTTCTGTATGTCTTGTTGAGTTAGCTCTGGCACCAATTCCATCTGACGCTGGGCGGTGTCAAGCAAGTTTCTTAGACTCATCGTTCTTGAATCACGGTCAAACACCTTAGCAAATCCCATCATCATTGTCTGGTAGAGAGAATAGCGAACCGGTATAAAGAATCCGCGGTGTCGATTGAAGACGTCGATAATCTGCTCGGTGGGCCAAATCTTGAAGTACACCTCATACGCTACAATGGTGTGGAACCAGTGTGTTTGAAGCTCCTCCAGCTATGGCCGTTGACTCGTGCGGAAATATCCATTAACGATATAGAATATTCTTTCAATTCAAAGAACCTAGGATCAGGCCCTCCAAGACTGTGAAACCGAAACCTGTCAAGTTTATCAGCGTCACCAACCGCCATTGCCTCAAATGATGAAGGAGTATCGAATTTGTGTCCTTTTGGAGGACAGTGACGAATTATCATGTCATATACCTTTTCCTTATCACATTCAAGATCGAGTTTGTTTATTAGTTGATAAGCAGCTTTTGCTGAGTTTATGCCATGATTAGGGTCAGCAGCACTACTCTCTTCTACTTTTTTACAATCATGGAGCAATGCTCCAATTGTTAGTGCTTGCATGTCGAGAATTATGTTTTTATCAGATTGAATCATTGATGCCAACATATTTGCGAAGAGAAGCACTCTTTCAGCATGTGGCCTACCGTGTTTGCCAAATCTGATATTTTTATACAACGGATCTCCTGTGATTGTTTTTATAAGCTGCGGTGTCGTAAGTCTCATAATTCAGACTCCCGTAGTAGGTACTATTATCTGCCCAACGCTGCGCGTAACGGGCAACAAGGGCATATGCCAGATTGCCTTTGTGCCACCCCAGCAATTGCCATAATTCTACCAGATGTTCGTGAATGATGCATCAACATGTTATTACTCTCGTGGCACAAAGCCGAATCCATCCCCATTTCGGAAACTGAACCGGACTCAAAGCAGGTTGCCCTTGAAGTCCGCTGCCCGGCTGGTTAGGAGCACATTCCCAGCCAGTCGTTGACTTCATTGCTAGGCATTACGATGGAGATGTCCCGTATGCTACCAAGACAAATACTCCGTGTTGATCCTAGACCATCGAAGCACACCAATCTCCACTCGGACTGATAGGAGAATTTCTTGAACTTTCGGAAGAGACCAAGTTCTCCAGTATATATATCATCTACGTACTCAACCAAATTCGCTTTGTGGCTTACTCCCTGAGCTTTCAGCTTCAATGTTATTCTTTCCATGAACTCGGCGGCATCGGTCAATATAATCGCGTATTTGCCAAAGTCGAAATTTCTCTCGTCTATGGGAAAACTCCCCGCAGATGGCCTTAATGCATACATGCAGAAGATATTGATATTATCGGGTTCAGCAGGTCCAATTCTCAGGGTCCAGTTTGTGATCGGGATGGGCAGATCGGGAGCATTCGCTGGCGTCGCGGTTCCGGCATGCCCGCGGGCAACTTGCGCAACACCGTCAAAGGGATCCCCACGAAGCTTATTATCCTCGATGCCCCAGAAATATCGAAGCGTGTTCAGATAGAGATAACCTTCGTCTTGGAGTTGTACGATATGTTTGCGACTTCCAAATTTGAGCAGGGTTTCGGATTCTCCCATCGTGCTCCTAACAATAAACAGTTGGAATTCAGGTATCCTTTTATTACCAGACAAATTCAGTTTTGACCGAATTATAAGCCTTTCCAACTGAAGGATGCAACCCTGCTTCATGCCGCTTTGATTGAATTCTAATACCTTTCTATTCATTATCCCGGAAGGAGTGGGGCAAAAACCGGGATTGCAGAAGCTCATATGTGTTATAATGGGCTCAAATTTCCCTGAAATGAACGCAAGGGGTGCGCCATGATTAAGAAAGATCGGACTGCCCGTCTGGTTAAAGTGATGAATCTGCTCACGCAGAGTTCCCGGGGTATCAGCCCGGGGGATATCGCTCAAAAATGCGCCGTGGATATCCGCACCACCTACCGCGATCTCAAAGCGCTGGAAGATGAAGTCGGGTTGCCCATCTGGGAGAATAAAGGGAAGCGGGGAATAGAATCCGGCTATTTCCTCCCTCCGATCAGCTTCAGCCTTCCGGAGGTGATGAACATCTTTCTGGCCGCCAGACTCATGGCCAAGCATACCCAGCGGTATGAGCCCAATATCTGCATGACCTTTAACAAGCTCAGGGCCGTGATCAAAAGCCCGCTTTTAAAGGAGCAGATCGAAAAAACCACTCTATGGCTGGAAAAACAGAAGAAGGACGATCATTACCTGTATATCATGACCACGCTGGCCAAGTGCTGGGTCAAGCAGCGCACCGCCCGGATCAAGTATTTCAAGCTCGGCGGGAATAAAATTACCGAACGGGATATCGATCCCTACTTCATCGAACCGGCAGGCGAAGATCATGCCAGCTATGTCATCGCATACTGTCATTACCGGCAGGAAGTGCTTACCTTTAAGATCGAGCGGATCTTTCTTGCTCTCGGTGATATCCGGCAACCCCAGTTCCTTAGCGATACAGGTTTGCTCTTCAGTAACCCGGTTTTCCTCATCCGCTGTTGTTTCAAGTTCAGCAATCTGGCAGCGAAGCTTTTCCATCTCATCGATAAGCTGTTGTTTTGTTTTAGCTTTGTCCGAGGTTTTCTTTTTTGCACTCATACCGACACTGCCTTGATATTTGCCCCAAAATTGCCTTTATTACAACAGGGTTAACTGCTTGCTGGTTATGCCTGCATAATTGACAAATACCACACTGTAGCTTTGCTTGAAATATCCCGAAAAAGCGGCTGTCCAAATCGCCCTTTTCTTAAATCAATCAGTGCCCGTGCGACTCGAGTTTGGGGAACACAACCTACTCCCTCCCCTATAGAGATAACAATTGAATGAAGCATGTTCTTAAAAAATGCCCTTCGATCAATAAACGAAAGTTAAATACTTACTATATTTCCAGAACTACTAGTCTCAGAAAAATTAACCGGTTATACCACAGTAGCATAAATTGCATCAAATTGCAATATCCGGTTCTGTTCGGTTAAGATGTAAAGGTGACCAAAAGGTGATTCGAAATAGAGGGAGGATTATACGATGAGTGATGGTATACAAAAAGATACTTTATTCCCAGCACAACTAAAGATAATCAAAGGGATGATAGATGATGCGATATACACATCTGAAATGAAAGTATTGACTAGTGTTATGTCACACATGAACTGTCATTCTGAGGGAAGCGAAGATTCTCTTCTCCAAACAGGGAGATTCTTCGGTCATCCGGGCGGATTCCCTCAGAATGACATTGCGTCAGTTTGCGGTTGACACGACACTAGTGTTATGAATGTGATAAATACAAAAGTTGAAGATAGTATATAAGGGGGGGTATGAAATCAACCCAAATGGAACAGAACCAGGCTATCCGTCTCTTATCCCTTTTCTGGATACTCTCCCGATAATCGAGCATTGACCATCGCGTACTTCTTTGCAAAGAAAGGAACACCCGCATCTCTGCATTGCACATATAAATCCCCTGCCCAATTCATATCAAACGGCCTTTTATACAGGCCCGTTTCCGGTCCGCAAATTACCCAATCAACCCCCCTTCTCAGCCCCCATAAACCATGCTTACCGTTGTTGCTCTTTGTATATGTGACTGGTTTTAAGTAAGGGGACAAATCAACGGGCTCCAACATCGGCTCGACACTTACGAAATGCACCGCTGCCGGTATCTGTAAAAGTATCGGGATTCTTTCATCGGCTGTCCGCTGGTTCTCCGCCGTGACTCCGAGCCAGACATTTGGGAGAGGTTTCCATGTAGCATTGTTGCTCTTCATTTTATCAAGATATACACCGTCTTTCCATTGCCCAAATCCACCATTAAGGAATAAATCCCTCGCCCTTTCAGGCCGCTTTGTGAGTAACAAAAATGTGTGTTGTTTGCATTGGGCCATAGCAAAAAATACCATGTCCACATATATGTCCCGCACATCCTCATGGAAAAGATCGCCCATCGACTCAACCAATATCCGTTGTGGTTTCCGCCAGTGGAAAAGCCTTTCCCATGTTTTCTCATCGAGCCTCGGTAGTTCGCCAAGCCTAGGATAATCCTTCAATAGATTCCGTTTGATTATTGAGGCGGCATAGCAGTTCTGGCATCCCTCGCTTACAGGAGTGCAACGCATCTTGATCGGATTCCAGGTTTTACTTGCCCACTCAATCTTCGTCGGCATTTTAATCTCCTTTCCATTGGTCTGTAAACTAAGGAACCTCTGATCAATCCCCTGTATCCCCCAATCCTGGGGGAAGATCGAAGCTGGGGGGACACCCCCATCCGCCTAGGCGGACCGAAGTCACCACTTAGTCAGAGGTTCCTTACCCAAACCATATGCATAACTGAAAACGCTGTTTGCCGCTTTGTTACCAACTTTCTTAGCAAGTAGCCTTTGCTGGATGGAAATGCGGTTTCCTTGCTCACTGCGCGTCGTCTTTTTGAGCGAATGGGCAGGAATTTTTGTCTGCAGTGTTATGGCCCCTTTTTTTCGAGATTTCGAAAGATATTTTCTTATGTTCCAATTTCGACTTACTCTTGATGAGCTCGCAAAGCTGGTGCTCAAGTTCTGCAAATATATCTGTTGCCGTATATTCTTTTGGCATGCTTAGCCTCCTTTTCATACTCCTGGACCCTATCATAATAGACACGATGTGCCGCATACTGTGAACTCATAATAATTTATTGCCCCTCTATTGCTGGGGAGTTACCTCCAACCCACCAGCAATGAATAGGGGGCAATTTTGAAAAGGGGTCTGTGAGATAAGATATGTATACTAATTCATATTTAGAGCTATACTTTGGTCAATTGGAAAATGCCCAAAAGCCGCTTCCAGTAAAACCATCGCAGAGGACATCCATTACTCTGTATGTTACGATCATGGCAAATATAAAAAGGAGAGGATATATAAAGATGTTGACACGACCAGCCAGGGTCTTAAACCTGTACCATCTGTCATATCGCTTGGCATTATCGAGCTCCGTGACCGCTGCAGAATTGGATAGTTCCTTGATCACTAGGAATGAGATTAACGCGGCGGTGGCTATGATTCCCATGTCGGTTCCCATTTCCGCTGCTGATAATGTGGTAGCAGTTATTGTCGTTACCATTGGCTCTTCTCCTTATTTATAATGAGTCGCTAATTCTTGCGAAGGCCTTTACAATACTTTTGTCACTAATGGATACATGACCGGAGAAGCTTTAGATAGCATAAACCCTTACTTAAACGCGGCTAACGTAGACCTGAAAAGTTTTAGGGATGAGTTTTACAGAAAGACCTGTAAGGGACATTTGCAGCCAGTCTTAGATTCCATTATGCTCATGAAAAAGCTTGGTATCTGGGTAGAGATCACCACGCTCATTATTCCGGGAGAAAATGATTCAGATGAGGAATTGCACCACATTGCTCAATTTATCAGCGGGGTAGACAAACACATCCCCTGGCATGTAAGTGGATTTCACCCCGATTACGAGTTTGCAGACTATGCATCAACGCCCATTGACACACTGGAAAGGGCAATGCAAATCGGGCAGATGCATGGACTGCACTATATTTATCCGGGCAATATACCAGGGGGTACAAAAACCCATTGCATGCAGTGCGGCAAGGCAGTGATCAAGAGGACCGGCTTTGCCGTTATTGAAAATGGAGCCATAGAAGGCAGGTGCAATTTCTGCAATGCTTCCATTGATGGTATTTTCAGTTAGGATGGCACCTATACTGCGTAAGGCAAAGAACTGAAAGTCTTTCTTATGAATTGTTTAATTTTTATAAGGAGGAGCCATGCAAGAGATACTGAAAGATTTTATTGGCAAGACCGTGAGAATCTATACCATCTCAGGAGTGGAGTCCTATTTAGGTATAATTGAAAAGGTGAAAAAGGACTGTCTCGTATTAAAAGGATTTTTTAAGGACGATGTGACTTATCTTGCAATCCAGTATATTGAGAGCTTCAAGGAAGAAACAGAACAGGTCTAGTCACTGGCGCGGTGGATAAGCATTGTTATTCTCTCTTATAAGCTCTGACCGAGCTTATATGGGAATATAGTGCTCACTTCCTCTGTGCGCATTGCACACTATAGATTCAAGCAAAGGAGGATCTGCCATGAAACGATTAGGAGAACACATTCAAGTAGCGGATTGGAAAAAAGAAAAACATGTTCCGGTTATCGAATGTCCGGACGCGGTTAAAGCAGGAGAACTGCTTCCGGTAACGGTGTCGGTCGGGAAGGAGATAAAACACCCCAACACCACGGAGCATCACATTAGGTGGATAAGACTTTTTTTCCAGCCTGAGGGGGGAAAGTACACCTATCTTATCGGAAACTTCGAGTTTTGCGCGCATGGTGAATCAACCGAGGGACCTAACACCGGACCTGTGTACACAGAGCCCCAAGCATCCACAACCATGAAAACCACCATGCCCGGGGTGGTTTATGCCATCAGCTTCTGCAACATTCATGGCCTGTGGGAAAGCAGCAAGGAGCTGAAGATATCCTGATTAAAAGGCAGATGCGCTATCAATTCACGCGGCGTGGCGAGGTAAAATGAATGTGGTGAAAGCGGAACGCATAAAAGCACTGGAAGTTGCCCTCAACAACGAATCCCGGGAGATGGATTTCTACCTGAAGCACTCGGTTAGAACCACAAACCCCCTGGGCAGATTAATGTTTCAAACCCTGGCAAACGATGAGTCAGAACATTATCAGCGAATACTCAAGCTGCACGAAACGCTGAAAGAGGAAGGGAAATGGCCTGATACCATACCGCTCACGGTGAAAGGCACCGAGATACGGTCAATATTGCGCAAAATGATTGAGTCAGTTGAAGACTTGCCTGCGGCAAACCGGGATGACGTTGATGCGATCAAAATTGCCGTTGATTTTGAAGCCAATGGTGTAAGCTTTTATGAGAAGCTCCGGGAAAATGCTGACGAGTCTCTGGAGAAGGAATTTTACGGTATGCTTGCTTCCATTGAGCGGGAGCACTTTTTGTCGCTGCAGGACGCGTTCGAATATTTCCAGGACCCCGGCGGCTGGTATCGCATGAAGGAAAAGCCCCATGTTGACGGGGGATGATGCCCACAGTCCGGTGATGAGATATTCAAGCATGCCATTGTGCCGAACCAATACATAATCACTTTGCGGAGACAGGATTAGAGCTGGTAAACTGATGTCAAAGATCGCGATTATTGGTGCAGGCGATGTGGGCACGACCATTGCCTACACCATACAGCTGAGAGGGCTCGTAACCGAGGTAGTGCTGGTTGATATCAATCACGAACTTGTCCAGGGACAGGTAATGGATTTGAACCACGGGCTTTTCTTTGTGCGCCCGGTTCATATTTATGCAGGGACGTATGCTGATTGTACCGACGCCGATGTCATCGTGGTCACCGCCGGCACCCGGCAAAAACCCGGCGAAAGCCGCCTGCAATTGGTTAATCGCAATGCGCAGCTATGCAAATGGATTGTTGAAAAAATTGAGCCTCATAAAAGCAAGGGGGTATTCCTCATCGTAACCAATCCCGTGGATATCATGACCCAGGTGGTAATCGAGCATACCGGCTTGCCAAAGCACCGGGTTATAGGCTCGGGAACAGTGCTTGATTCAGCGCGGTTCCGATATCTGCTGAGCCGCAATTGCCAGGTTGATACCCGAAATATTCACGCATATGTAATCGGTGAGCACGGAGACAGTGAAGTAATTCTCTGGAGCCAGGTTCATATTGCCGGAACGCCCCTCGACATATTTTGCAAACAGTGCGCTGTTGCCTGCAACTCAATAGTTAATAGGGAGAAAATAGCCGAAGCGGTGGACCGGATAAACCTTAAATACAACCTCTGATTAAGTGGTGACTTCGGGGGTCTGGGGGCGTCCCCCAGCTTCAATTTTCCCCCATGATTGGGGGATACAGGGGGTTGATCACAAGGTTCCTTAAGTTCATTGAGGGATTCGCAGTAATAAAAGCGAGAGGTATAAAACTGATGTAAGTGATGACGGATAGTTGAACTCAAGCATGCAACTCTAAAATATCACCGTCCTGAACTATGTGATCTCTTTTAACCTTCTGCCCCGGAAACTTGCCTGATCCCCAGACAAGCGCATATTTAAGATTCTGGCGGAAATCCTTGTGAACCGCTTCGGCAGCATCTTCAAGTGTACTCCCTTTTTCGATTATCATGGGATCGTTCATGTCCGCCTCAGTACCCGGTGACTTGGTATAGACGCGGATCACTCCAAGTAAATTAAAAATCTCTTTACGCAGCTCGTCCAGACCGGACTCCACTGCAGCGGATATGGCAAGCACAGGAATTCCATCTTTATATTGAACTTTCAAATCAGCAAAATTCCTGCCCGAAGGATCAAGGTCACTCTTGGTACCGATAATCAGCCCTTTCTTAAAAAACAGCACCTCTTCGGATACATCCCCGATACCCTCCAATCCCACCCGATACTTTGCCAGCTCCGTCAGTAACTCACGCGATTCTGCCACCGGATCAATTTCCAGATCAACCATCAGCATAAGAGCGTCGGCGGCCCTCAGCACCGCCGCGAACCACGGATGTGCATCCTGGGCGGTGATTGGAGGCATATCAATAAGCTGAATCTGAACATTTTCATATTTCATCATTCCGGGTTGCGGTATCTTGGTAGTATAAGGATAATCCCCCACTTCAACATGAGCACTGGTCACCGCGGTCACTAGCCGGGATTTACCCACATTTGTCAGGCCTACCAGTGCGACCTGACCTGCCCCCTCTTTGGGGATATAATATACGCCACCCTTTTTGGAAGTGGCCTGCTGTTTAAAGGATTCCTTCTGAAGTTTGGCAATTTTGGTGCGAAGCTCGGCACGCAGGCCATCGGTGCCCTTATGTTTGGGCATGACTCTGAGCATCTCGTTAAGAGCCTCGAGTCTCTCTTCAGGGGTTTCTGCGGCACGGAAACGTTTTTCAGCTTCGAAATATGCTGGAGTCAAATTGGCCGGCATTTTTGCTCACCTCAAGTAGATTCATTTTACCACAAAGCGTCCGCCTGCCAAATAATATAAAAAAGGTTCATCTCCGCCGGAAAACGGGGATGAACCTTTCGTATTTTATATCTGGAAGAGTTACTTACCTAAAAGTTCCTTGCATTTCGTCTTGAAAGCGGGAACAACCTTCTTATAATCACCGACAACCCCGTAGTGTGCTATCCCGAAAATATTGGCCTCGGGGTCCTTGTTGATTGCGATGATGTTCTTGGAACCGGACATTCCCGATTGGTGCTGACTTGAACCGGAAAGCGCCACACCGATATAAACGGTTGGGCCAACCATCTTGCCTGTGAGCCCGATTTGAAGATTGGCAGGCACCCATCCCGAATCGCAAGGAGGACGGCTGGCGCCAACCGCGCCATTCAGCACCTTGGCCAAGTCATACAATACCCCGAATGCCTCAGCAGAGCCCATACCACGTCCGCCACAAACCACCAATTGAGCATCCTCTAACTTGATTCCCTCGGCCTCTTCTTTGACCCGCCCGACGACCTTCTGGCGGATGGCAGAAGCATCCAGCCCGGGGTCGAAATTAATGATTTCTCCCGAACGGGAGGTGTCCGGCCCATTAGGCTCGAAGGCCTTGGCCCTGATCGTGGCCATCTGAGGTTTGGTTTCGCTCACGTACACTGCCTGAGCATTCCCGCCATAGACCGGCTTGGTTTTCTGCAATTTACCATTCTCAATTGTGAGGTTAACACAATCGAGAACAGTGGCCGTGCCCAGTCTAAAGGCCAGCCGGGGTGAAAGGTCCATACCAACGGAACTCTGACCCATAAGGATAATCTCCGGAGCAACTTTGGCATTGAGCTTCTCCATCGCACCTACAAATCCATCATTTGTATAGTTGGCGAACATCGCATTATCAATAACATAAACTTTATTAGCCCCGAAGGAGATAGCTTGATTTGCCACATTCCCGATTCCGCTGCCAATAATCACAGCTGCCAACTCCTGCCCCAGACTGTCAGCAAGTTTTCTGCCAATGCCCAGCGCTTCGGTGGAAACAGCAGCCAGTTTCCCTTCTATAATTTCTCCAAAAACTAAAACACCTGCCATTTTGTTACCTCCTAGAATTAATCTTCGAGCTAAACCCTAGATTAGTTTTACCGCTCTGAGTTTAGCGGCCAGATTGGCACCGGCTTCTTCGGGGGTTTCGCCCTCAATAAACTCACATTTGCCCTCATGAACCGGGACGTAAATCTTGAGCATCTGGCTGCGCGCCTGCGCCGGGGCAACATCTTTGGAACTCCAGTTGGTTACCTGCTTCTTGGCCGCCGCCATGATTCCCTTCAATGTAGCGTATCGCGGCTCACCAATCTCATTGCTCACGGTAAACAGGGCAGGCAAAGGAACTTCGATGGTCTCATAGCCATCGGGGAGCACTCGCTCTACTCTGGCTTTCCCGTCGATTGCTTCCACCTTCTGGACAGCGGTCACACTTGGAATGCCCAATATCTCCGCAATCCCGCAACCGACCTGACCGGCATCCGGCTTGATAATATGAAGATGGCCGACCTGGATCTGGTCGAACAATCTCATAAAATAATCTGCAGTGGCGATGAACGTGGGATACCTTTGCGTTTGTTGGGTGGGCTTGCTGTAAGGCTATCCTCCCCATCATCGACGTCTCACGAGCGATTAAAACGAAGCTACGCCGATATCGACTTAGTTGGGTTGAGTCGGGATAAGTGGAAGATCAAAGAGTTATTCATTGACTTACACTATTTGCCAGATGAGCGGTTCAACGCTCTACATGGAAGGACTCGCTTGATCTTTTATCCACCGGATGGAGAGCGTCATATCGATATCTTCCTTGACCGATTCCAGATGTGTCATTCGGTAGATTTACGACAACGGCTGTTCCCCGGCTATTTAACCCTCTCGATGGCAGATCTGCTATTGACCAAGCTGCAGGTTGTTCAGATGAACGCCAAAGACATGCAAGATATCCTTGCGATTATGATGGACCACCCGGTTGGTACTGCTGAATCTCTGGAAATGATCGATATCCGATACCTTGGAAAACTCACCTCGACGCACTGGGGATTGTACACAACCTTAAGCGATAATTTGCACCGTACAATGGAAGAGATAGAAGATTTCCTGAATGATGAGAAACGGTTGACAATTAAGACTCGTATTGAGGTTATGATAAAAACACTGGAAGAAACACCGAAAAGTGCTACCTGGCAAATGCGATCGAAAATCGGGCGGCGGGTTGAATGGTATGAACTACCTGATGAAGTAAACCGGTGACCAAGGAGATTTTTTTGACGATTCCTATTGAAATCTATGATTACACCGGACCAGGGTATGCACCCTTGCTACTGCGCCCCTCCTGGCAGGTAGCGCTGCTCAATTGGGATTTGAGCTGTGAGCGCGCTAACCTGAAGGAAATCGAGCGGCACAATCATACCGATGAAGTTTTCGTTTTATTGAAAGGGCATTCCGTTATTTTTGTCAAGGCAGAGAGAGAACAGCTGGTAGCTTTTGATTGCCAGCAGGGAATGATTTACAATGTCCCGACGGGGATCTGGCATACCCTGCTGGCAGACAGAGAAGCGACTTTTCTAATTGTTGAGAAGCGGGATACCCATCTTAACGATACAGAAATTCGCCCAATCACTGCTGAAGAACTGCATGCGGTGGATGCTCAACTGCCGACCTGGGTTAAATAACAGGCCAAATATAGCAGCAGGTGAAGGATAAGAGAATATACTGGAAAACCTTACGGTGTTTCAAAATCTTTTTTGGAATGCCATTGCGAGGAGGCGCAGCTTACCCGGTAATTTTCGGGGGTGACGAAGCATCTATGAAAGCGCCGGATGCCATGGAGTTTGCTTGTTGCTTCAACGTACCGGAGAAGTCAAAGGGGTGGGGTTTATCGGAGATTCACAACTGCCAGATATCTCCCACGTGGGAAACCAACTCAGTGTTGACCTCCCGCCTTTCAAGTATCACCTGGTACTAGTAGTATCCTACCGATAGGAGTTGGTATATGAAGAAGATCTGGCCTATCCCAAAAATTGAATTTCTGCCCCTGCGAGAGGTCAATGAAAAACGCCCAGTTGCATTGGTGACCAGCGGTCCAGCATGGTGTGCAGTTGAGCATCATCTCCATTTACCGGTGGTCTGGAAGGCAGAAGTGTCGGAAGCAACTACCGATGCCTGGGATGCTCTTTTACCAGGCCTAAACGGCGATGTGCTTTACGCAGTGGGAGGCGGGCTACCGGTTGACGCTGGTAAATACCTTGCCTTGAAGAAGGGGCTGGAAATGGTGTGTGTCCCCACAGCCTTATCAGTCGATGCATTCTTGACCTGGGCTTC
Organism: Dehalococcoidia bacterium; assembly: GCA_041300025.1. GTDB lineage: Bacteria > Chloroflexota > Dehalococcoidia > SZUA-161 > SpSt-899 > JBGLNL01. Next base: position 1,699,920 of record JBGLNL010000001.1, read on the forward strand.
AGGGGTTCGCATTGGGGGCTGTGTCCGCTATATTGAGACCCGTTGTGCTGATACATTGTTGGTTGACCTGGATACAATTGCTGAAGCGCCAGCTTCGATCAGGGCAGGTGGCATCTGTGATGTGTTTTCTATTGCCACTGGACGTTGGGATTGGAAGTATGCTGAAGAACACAAAAATAATCCTCCGGGTATGGAGTATATTCCCTTCATTGATCATGTTGCTCGTGCTATTTTGCAAGGTGCATTGGATTGCGCCGAAGCAGCTGGTCGGGGTGACCCGCAGGGGCTTAAACAGCTATTAGACTGTCTGGCTCTGGAAGTGCAACTAACGAATCAGATCGGTCACTCGCGCCCTGAGGAGGGCAGTGAACATTACTTTGCCTATGCTATTGAAAATGAAGTCGGGCATGGCAGGCCACATGCTGATCTGGTCTGTCCTGGAATCCTGCTCATGGGTCGTGCTCAGGGACAGGAGATGAGCGCTTTAGCCAGGGCAATGGAGGCATGTTCAGTCACCCTTGGGAGTATCCCTGAAAGATTGGTGGAGAAGACACTGAATCAGTTACCCGATTTCTGCCGGCGCCACGACTTGCCGTTTGGCATAGCGCATGTCCTGGACCAAGGTCAGGTAAGTGCTTTGATGATGGGATAAGTAATATGATCCGCCATTATTTTTAATGGCATTGACTTTATTCGAATAGAATTGGTCATTAAGTGAAGACAGCATAGGCGTTGGGGATAAGCCTGTGGAGGGTATACGCATATACTAATTGTTTTTACTTTAAACGTCGAAAATCAATTAATAAAACGAGACATTAGACAGAGCAAGAAAAGTTAAACCTGAAGTTGAGTAGCGCCACTGCCGGATCGAGACAGCCATGTCAAACAGTTTATCGAAAACCGTGGAGAGGGACTCATGGGGGTGATTTTTGCTGTCGACGATGTGGAGGAAGCCCGCAAAGCCGCTGAAAATCTGGGGGTGCAAATCTGGCACACGCTGGACTATAATCAAAATCAAATCGATACTCACCTCCAGGGCAGATTCAAAAAATATCGGGAACACATGTTGAGCCCCGAGGGGACCTGCGGGGTCGGGCCGGTCATTGCCCAGATTGAACCGAAACAGGGACAGCAATTATGATTAAGACAATTGCTTTGATGAAACGGAAACCCGGCATTTCCCGTGAGGAGTTTGTCACCCATTACGAAGATGTCCACGTACCCCTGTCACTCCGCTTATTGCCGTGGTTCAGGCATTACGTTCGCAACCATGTCAGGAGGGTAATAACGCCTTCCGAATTTGGCTTCGACTGCCTGAGTCAGTTCTGGTTCGATTCTCTGGACGATGCGATGAAACTGATGGAATTCGTCCAATCCGATGATGGCCTGCCTATCCGCGAAGATGAACAAAATTTCCTTGATACGAGCGCCACCACCCCTTTCCTCGTCGATGAAAAATCCTCGGATATCAATACCGCAGATGCTGGCACCGATTCAGTTAAGGCAATTGCCCTGCTGAAACGAAAACCCGATATATCCAGAGCAGAATTCGAAACACACTACGAGGTAAAGCATGCCCCGCTTATCATAAGCCGGGCTTCCGGCCTCATCAAATACGTTCGCAACTATGTGGCCGCATCGGATGACGGGCCTGAACCGCTCTACGATTGTATCTCCGAACTCTGGTTTCGGAATAAGGATGCCTATGAGGCAACCATGTCCAATCGTCTGGGAAAGGCGCGTACCGAAATAGAGGGGGATGAGAAGACTTTTCTGGATATGAATTCGGTCGTTTTCCTGCTCGTCAGCGAACGAATAGCGAAGTAGGATATTTGAAAAAATGGTTGTACCTGATCTGAATGTAAGCGAAAAAGTAGTCATCATCACTGGCGCCAGCCGAGGGATCGGCAGGGCCCTGTCCCTCGGCTTTGCAGAGGCCGGTGCCTCGGTGGCTTTAGCTGCCCGCGACGTCTCCAGACTCAATCTCGTAATTGAACAGGCGCGGGCCAGTGGTGGCAAAGCTATCGCGGTACCAACCGATGTGACCATTGCGTCGGAGGTTAAAAAGCTTGCCCGGACCGTCGTTGGCGAATACGGCCGGGTCGATGTTCTGATTAATTGTGCCGGCGGAGCCGGGTCACGTCCCTTCATCCCGCTTCTGGAAATGGAGGAAAGCAGATGGGATTCCGTGCTGGCTCTTAATCTGAAAGGCGTCTATCTGTGTTGCCGGGAGATCGGGACAATAATGGCTAAACAGCGATATGGAAGTATCATAAATTTCAGTTCCGGCGCGGGCACCCGCCCGGTTCAGGGGCAGACACATTATGGCGCAGCCAAAGCCGGGGTGAATCAACTGACCCGTGTGCTTGCCGTTGAGTTAGGTTCGTCCAATGTTCGGGTTAATGCGATTTCGCCCGGACTCATTGCTACGCAGGCATCACGGGATTTTCTGGATCCGAAGCTATTTGCCAAGTTCGAAAAGGCAATACCACTTGGCCGTGCCGGGGTTCCCGAAGATATTCTGGGAACTGCTCTCTTTCTGGCTTCTGATGCTTCGTCATATGTTACCGGCACTATTATTCCGGTTTGTGGAGGGCCAGAGTAAAAGGAGGAATCATGTCACTGCCCAGCTTTTCAGTTGAAGGGAAAGTCACTATAGTTACAGGGGCCAGCCGGGGAATCGGGAAGGCACTGGCTGCGGGTTTTGCCGAAGCCGGGGCCAGGGTTGCTCTGGTTGCCCGTACGGTTTCCGAACTTGAAGCAACCGCTAATGAGATCAGATCAAAAGGCGGCACTGCCATTGTGGTTCCCACCGATGTGACCAAGCCCCGGCAGCTTGCGGAAATGACTCGTAAAATCAAAGAGGAATTTGGCCGCATCGACGTATTGCTCAATGTTGCCGGCGGGGCCGGGGATATCTGGGTGATGCCGCCAATCGATATGCCCGAAGAACACTACGATGAGCTTGACGGGCGAAACTTCAAGGCCGTTTTCTTCTGCAATCAGGCCGTGGCCCGGGTGATGATCGAGCAGAAATCGGGGAGCATTATCAACATCAGCTCGCTTTCGGGAACCAAACCCGTGATTTTCGAGGCGGTGGTAGGCGGTTTCAAAGCTGCAGTCAACCAGATGACCAGAGCGCTGGCCATGGCGTGGGGACCGGACAACGTGAGGGTGAACGCTATCGCTCCCGGCCTGACCCTGACTGATCGGGTGAAAAAGAAAATGGGGCCGGAGTTCATAGCGAATTTTTCACAGGGAATTCCTTTGAGAAGGCCTGCCAATCCGGAAGACCATCTCGGCCCGGCGCTGTTTCTGGCCTCGGACGCTTCCGCTTACATTACCGGGATGGTCATCCCTTCCGACGGCGGCCCCCAGTAGGGGCAGGCTCTAAACCTGGGCCGGATTCACTGCTGTCCAAATTTGAATCTTCACAGCGTTGGCACTGTTACCCACAAAGGTTTTAATCTTCAGGTTTTGTTTTAAAGCCTTAAAAAACAATTAGATCTGCCAGCGGTCTTTATAGATGGCTGCCACGCTCTTCCGATCTTAATTCATCTGTTCTAAATGCTTTAATTACACTTGAATTCTCATTTGCTGACACATTTTGAGGAATGAAATGGTTACTTCCAATTCCATCAGTTCTAGGATGTACCGAATATTGAACTCTTAATTTCTTTTCTGAAGAACTGGTACAGTCACGAAACTTCCAGAAAATTGCTAAGCACGTATCTGGATGAACCTCCAAGAGCCTTCGGACTGTTGCTATAATAGATGTTCGGAAAGCACGAGCTAAGAGCTGCAAGCAAATGAGCGAAAAATCATATTGAGATGCATAACGTACGAAAACAGATTTTGGCATAAGTAATTCCGCGGCCCCTATATCACATAAGTCCTCTTCTACCCTACTATTCTCATAATGTGAATATCGTGCTTTCGCAGTGAAAACACCTTTACCAGATTCAAGTAAAAGAATATGAGCAATTTCATGGGCTAAAGAAAAATTTTGCCGACTAAAGGAACGTCCTACAGAATTAAGTTTTATCAAATACCCATCTTCATCTGGCAATAATAGTGCATCTATTCCTTTAAGATCAGTTTCCACTATTTTCTTTACACCTTTCATATAAGCAAGTTTACGCATAATAAAAGGAGGGTCTTCCATCCCACTTTTGTCAATCAATTTGCTTGCCTGCTGCTCAATTAAGGCTATATCTAACGAGGGGGGATACTCTCTTTTTTGCATTATACCCATAATTCACCTCAAGCTATATTGCATTATAGAAATAGCATTGGAAACGAATATGGCATCTGTTACATTCGTCTTCACTCGGCTTGTTGGGGTGCCTTGGACAAATAAATTTCAATCGATCATTTGGGGATTCCTTAGGTGTTAGTACGGCTGCCTCATTATATGTTAATAATCTACTATCATCGTTCATGTTATTGGTATTCAGTTCTATTTGACCATTTTGACAAGGGGTTAAAGGTAGAAGCCATGTATTAAGTACATCCCAAAATTCATCGTCGAGTAGCTCAGAAATATTATCTTTCGAATACTTACTTTCAATTATTTGTGCACGGTCATTGGCTGCACTTGTCTTCAATATATAATTGAGCATAATTCGCTCAAGAATTGCGCGAGAAATTGAAGTAAGTCGCCCTTCCTCAATGTCTTCAATATACCTTTCGTTTAGTCCAAGCTTTCGAGCACATTTTTCACGTGTTTCCCCAAGCTTCTCACATGCAATACGCAGATGTCTACCAAGTCGTTTGGCAATAGTATTGTTCAGTTCCACTATTATATTGTCCTCCCAATTTCACTCATGTCTATTCACCGGATATAAGGGGTAACTGGCTGCCCCGTTCCGGCTTATCCACCAGATCATCCACTACCTTTTTCAGGCTGCTGATATCCGCAAAAGAGCGGTAGACACTGGCGAAACGAACATAGGCAATTTGATCCAGCCGCAGGAGCCGCTCCATTACCATCTCCCCCACTTTCGATCCGGGTATTTCGCTCCGGCCCATGCGCTGTAATTCAAACTCAATCTCATCTACCATTTTTTCTATTGTGCCAGTGGGAAGAGGGCGTTTTTCGCAAGCTTTTCGGATACCCCGAAGGAGTTTCTCGCGGTCAAAAGGTTCGCGCCGCTTGTCTTTCTTCACTATGGTTATATTGGATATATCTACCCGTTCATAGGTATTAAACCGCTCCCCACACGCTAAACACTCGCGGCGACGGCGAACGCCCTCGCCAGTGCTGCGGGAATCGACTACCTTGGAATCGGCGTGACCGCAGTAGGGGCACCTCATTAAAAACCCAATATATGGTATTACACGACAAAACTACCACAAGATATTGGGGTTGTCAAGGTATATCAAAAGGGGTTGTGTAAACGAACAATTGAGCGCGCTGCATTAAGCTTCCGCTGAAACCGATCCATGCATTTAGGGAATCTCTGATCAACCCCCTGTATCCCCCAAACTTGGGGGAAGATCGAAGCTGGGGGACACCCCCAGACCCCCGAAGTCACCACTTACTCAGAGGTTCCTTAGTAGATAACCCGCTCTTCAACCAGCCGCTCGATTTCCGCCTCATCCAACCCCAGAAGTTCACCGAACACGTACTGGTTATGCTGGCCAAAAAGCGGCGCCGGGCCGCCAACTTCCAGATGACTTTCGGAAAACTTCCAGACAGGAGCAATAACTTTCTGTTTTCCCAGAAGAGAATGTTCCACCTCAGCCCAGAAATCGCGCTCCCGCAGGTGAGGGTCGTTCCACAGGTCCTCACTGTTACATGATGGTGCAGCAGCTACCCCAACTGCCTGAAGCAATTTCATTATTTCGGTGTGAGCATGATTGAGAGTCCAGTTTTCGATCAGTTTATCCAGAGTTTCCTGATAATGCCAGCGCGTAAAGCTGTCAGCGAAACGTTCATCGATGGCCCATTCCGGATGCCCGGCAACTTCGCACAAAGCTTTGAACTCCTCATCGGAGGCCACGGCAATGCTGATCCATTTGTCCTCACCTTTACATCGATACACATTGTGCGGAGCCATAAAAAGGTCTTTGTTGCCATGACGGGTCTGGTTTCTGCCATTCATGCAATAATCCATGAAAACCTCGCCCATGAACACGCTGGTAGCTTCGGAGGAGGAAAGATCAATAAACTGTCCCTGGCCGGTTCGTTGCCGATAAATCATAGGCGTCCATAAAGACAGCAAATGAACTCGAAAAGGATGAATAGGGAAAACCAAGCTCCTCCAACCATGAAAATATGATGAACCCAACACCAAAACTTGTCAAGGGAAAATATGGCCATTTCTAATCCGTGCGTAACCTTTGGGGAAAACCTAAATTTCAACTTTGACCGCATTGACCAGGCCCTATCGGTCATCGGGTCTGCAAGCGCGGCGCTTGTCCTCCGGTACGGCACCTGGAGCCTGGATGAGGCCCAGACGATCCCGGCCAATGTCGCCTTTTCTATCCCCCCCGGGGCGGTCCTGAATGGGGCCTATACCCTGACAATCAACGGTCCCTTCGCCGGGTCTAATGGCTGTTTTGGGTCAAGCCTGACCGTTGTTTTCGGGTCCGGGTATGTCGATACGCTTAACCCGAAATGGTGGAGCGAGACCTATCTTTCCCTGACGAAAACCCGGGCCTGCATGACGTCCTCGGGGATCCCCGCGGACCTGGGGAGCATCGCCGATGACCCTACGACCACAGGATGGGGTACCGATGAAAAGGGAATTCGTTGGTTTAACCTCGATTCCGGGATCTGGAAGTGGTGGGATGGGACGCAGATCCTTGAGTTGACCGGGGGCACCGGGGCGACCGATCACGGAACCCTCACCGGCCTAGATGGGGACGATCATCCTCAATATATTTTGCATTCTCTGGCTACCGCAGCCAATGATTTTCTTGTGGCCTCCGGTGTGGGAGTCTTTATAAAAAAGACTCTTGCCCAGACCAAAACGATTCTCGGCCTTCTTGCCCTGGCCTTCAAGAACACGGTTGGAAGTGGCGAAATTGACGATGAGGCCGTGACTTATGCCAAGATGCAGCACGTTTCCGCAACGGATAAAGTTCTGGGACGATCCACGGCGGGAGCTGGGGATGTAGAGGAAATCGCCTGTACCGCTGCCGGCAGAGCCCTTTTAGACGATTCCAGCGCCGCAGCCCAACGGGTAACGTTAAAAATCAATTCCCTGTGGATTTCTGATTATGCGAACCTAGCTGCCGCAATCACGGCAATCGGGGCCACGGAAACAACCTTGATAATTGACAGTCCTACTACTCTAACTGCAAACGTAACGATCCCATCCACGTTATCCCTGAAAATCCTCAAGGGCGGTTCTATCGTCAATGCTTCTACTTATACCCTCACCATCAACGGCCCTTTTGAAGCCGGTCCTTATCAAGTATTTCCTCCTACTGGCACAGTGGTATTATCCTCAGTAATTCAGCATTATCCAGAATGGTATTCTTCTGGAATCTTTACTCAATCTGCTATTGAAGCTGCCTTGACTGCAATAGGCACGACGAATAAAGTTACTCTGCTTCTCCGCCCTGGCACTTGGGTAATCTCCTCCAATGCTGATTGGTCAGCCTATACCAATGTGACGTTTAAGATTGTACCAGGTGCAATACTTCAGGTCGCTACGGGAACGACTACGACAATTCCTCGGATGGATGAGTCTGGGATGCACCAGAGGTTTAGTTGCTTCGGAACTGGAAAGGTTGCCTTCCCCGATGGTTCTGTCTCTGCTATTGATCCGAACTGGTGGAAAGAAAACCTTGTGCCTAAAACTACCGATATGACTGCGGCTGTTCAGGCAGCGATAATAGCTGGGATACCTGGGAATATCCCTATTACAATCCCCTCAATGATGCTTCTTACCGCTTCAGTAAACATTGATCGACAGGTGGATAATATCCTTTATAACGAGTACTTCACAATTAAATCAAGTAATGGCGGCGGTTTTTACGTAAACACTGCAATAGCTATGCTCTCCTCCTCGCTGCCTTTCACGACCGCTCCGGTTAGTCAATTGATAAAATTTGACGGTATTCATTTTCAAGGTGGAACTACAGACATGGCAGCCTATGTTCTGAATGATTCTCGTTTTCTCCGTACAACCTTTCATTCATGTGATTTCGAGATGATTAAGTTTGTGCTCGCCACTATTTACACGCAGTCGATCTATTTTCATCACTGTAATATTCGTCGCTGGACAGGATGGTTTTTTAATTCTCCATCTTGGAATTTTGACTTTAAGGTAACTGGATGTATTGTTGAGACAGGTTATGGGGATGGATTTGTTTTATTGAACAGGCCACAAGGGTCAGCAATTACAGATAACCTCATAGAGGGGATCCCGGCTGGAAATGGGATCTATGCTTATCAAACCTATTCGCTTGTAATATCAGGCAATTACTTTGAGGGTAATCTTATAGATATTAATCTTGCATCTGCTGTGCCAAACAGAGGTCTTGTCATTACCGGAAATAATTTATCTACGATTGAATGGGGAGGTAATGGCCAAGAAGGAATGATTTTCGCAGGGAATGATAACGGTATTACCCATTGGCCTTTAGAACTTGGAGAGATCAAAAGTTCATTCCAGCGGGAAGCATTTGGGCCAGTCGGGGGCACATATACACCTGGGTTAACTGCGGATTCATCCTTTGATATTGAAGCAGGATCAGCATATCTCGTAACCCTTACTGTCTTAAATGGTAGTAATATTTTGGAAAGTATTGGCCAATGGGTTGTTGCAAGGCAGGGAACAGGAACAAAGGTAGTTGTTATACTCACCCCAGTATACTTCACCTGCACTCAAGTCTACCGCCATGCTGTATGCAGATGCTTTGGCTTATAGAGAGTCCAAGCCCCGTCCCTTTTCCCACCGTCTTTGTAGTATAAAACGGATCGAATATCTTTTTCAACACAGCCGGAGAAATACCCGGTCCATTATCTATTATGTTGATCTTCACGAATCCATCATCAGCATAGCTCTCAATACGGATTGACCTGTCCTCTTTTTCCTGAAGCGCATCCATTGCATTGCCCAAAATATTGAGGAATATTTGCTGGATGCTGTTTATCTTCATAGAAACCAGTGGCATATCATCCTGATGATGCTGTGTTACGGTAACATTCTCGGCTCGGAGCCGATAAGCAAGTAATTTAAGTACCCTGTCCACCACTGCAGGAATGCTGTCTTTCTGGTAACCTTCCTCCCCTTCCGCTTCCATACGCGAAAACGTCAGCATGTTTCGTATGATATCCGAGCAACGGCGGGACTCCTGCTCGATGTCCTTGAGGACCGAATATCTGCGATCATCCTCGTCTGTGCGGCGAAGACAAAACTGAGTATATTGTATAATGCCGGTCATGGGGTTATTAAGCTCATGGGCAACGCCGGCCACCATGGTACCCATGGAACTAAGCTTCTCAGTTTGAATCAGCATTGTTGTTTTATTCTTGAGTTCCTGTTCAATCCGCTTTCGTTCAACGAGCTCTTTCTGGAGTTCATCAGTTCTTTCCTGTACCTTTCGCTCCAAATTTAAACTATAATCCTTAAGCTCCGCCTGTGACTGCTGAACGGTGGAGGTCATTTCATCAAAAGCGCGGGACAACTGACCGATCTCGTCCTCTTCTATGCTGCTTACCCGGTGAGACAAATTCCCGTTCATTATCTCCTGCACACCATGATTTAACTTCAGGATAGGTTTCGTGAAAACACGGCTGAGCCATATTGCCACTGCCAATGCCAGAATTGCCACAATAGCAAATATCCCGACACTCATCAAAATAGTGTTTTGGGTATTTTCCTCAAGATCGTCTGCCAGCATCTCGATACTTGAAAGGGCGGCGAAAGCCTTACCCGCATCCTGCTCTACCATCACAGTCCATCCCAGCCCTTCAAAACCAGCAATTCGGGTATCAATTGACTCATTGGCGGCGCGGGCATATCCGGCCACAACCTCATCATTAATAACATAACTTGGCTTGATGAGCTTAGCATCGTTGGTGATATTTGCCATGACCTCTTGCTCGGCATCAGTCCAATCGGAGACGTTGCCTTCAATATAGCGCCTCTCGTTGCCCGTATCGGTAACGATTTTGCCGGTGTTATCCCACACAATTATCCGGTGATCTATAACTTTTGATTCGTACTCCTGCCCCAGAGATGAAGGGTAAACCTGTATCACGCTAACCAGAACCCCCAGAGGTTCATCAGTAACCATATCTTCTATCAATACCGCCACATCCATTTTATAAGTGGTGGAAACGCCTTCCGATGGTAGATATAAATCACTTACGTACAGGCCGTGTTCTTTACCCATTCGCCACGAGGCGTTGGCTGCTTCAAGTTCCGGCTCCGAATAGCCGATCTCCTTAGTAATAAGATCACCGGATAAACTGACGATGTAGACATCCTCGAAATCCGCCATATCAATGATCTCATCGCCAAGGAACTTGCGTGCCTCATCGCTAATAATCTCATCATCTTTGAACCTGGCCGCTTTTATTACCTGCTCATTGCGCACCCATGAGCGGACGTTCTCGATTAGTTGAGCGGCCCATTTTTCCATATCATATGAGAGAAGCCAGGCCAGGCCTCCCTTGTTAGCACCTACCGTTTCCTCCTGCAAAATAGTGCGGCTTTCGTCTACACTATCACTGGCAGACTCCTGTGAATTCCACATTCCCACATATATCACTACTGTAATGACAAGTATGGGGAGCAAGCTTATAAGGAGCATTTGAAGGATGATTCTGGACTGAAGGCTTTTCGGCCCTTTCCATCTCTTTACCTTCCACCGGAGCCCTAGATTACCCGGTTTCATATTATGTTTTATGGTTCTCATTTGGCGTTATGTTTTAAAAAAACTGAAAACAGGGACTACTCAATGGAAATTCCCCTTACCACAAGCATGGTCGAGGCGCTGAAAAACTTCAGAAGAACTTTTTGGCCCATTTTTTAAACGGTACATGCAGGTTTGTCTCGAACGGGACAAATTCTATATTCAATAACACCCACAAGTTATAGTATACAAATTATATCAAATATACACAAATGGCAAGTGATAAATCCCTGAAAAACCCTCTAATTCCCCAAAATCAGGCTGCCGGAAAACTACCATTCATGTCATTCTGAACTCAGTGAAGAATCTTTTTTGAAGCTGAGCCTCGGAGATTCTTCGTCATGAATTCCTCAGAATGACACTTTTTCTAAATTTTCGGACAGCCTGACAAAAGAAGATTATTTTGAAGAGGCAGGAAAATCCCCCATCCCAACTCCAGTTTTTTATCAGATTCCTGAAACGACAGGGGATAAAACAAATTTCCCCTCAATCTGCTATACCTTCGTGGAACCATTATGGCTCGGTTACCTGAGGCATCCAATCAGAGACTCTATTAAGGGTCCGGTCAATGCCCACCGCTTCGTAAATTGCATAATAGTCCTGCGACATTCGCTTCTGATACTTGACAGGATCATACCCGAAGAGCGAAAGGTGCCCCGGCCCGCTTCCCGGCGTAATTCCCGGGCTGACCGGATCGCTAAGGCCGCAAATACCTTCGGTTGCCAGCCGATCAAGATTCGGGGTTCTGGCAGTTTCCAGTTCCGTCATGCCGGTATTGGGGTCAGGCGTTCCACCTAAACCATCCAGAACAAGCTGGACAATTTTGGACTCGGTTTTCTCGGCAAGTTTTTTTATAACATCCAGATCAACCATCAGTTACCTCCCATATTATTAGATGCCATGCTTATATAAGCCCGAATAATATCACGATGGTGCAAAACTCCCGCAAGAGGCTGGCGGTTTTGCGGATATATTAATGGAATATGGCCATGATCTTTATCGTTTGCCCGCAGGAGTTCATCACATCCCGGATTTTGACTATTTTCATCATATCCCAAAATTCTTCTTTTTGAAAACCCAACATTTCTTCTTCGGGGAAATCTCAATGTTCCACATAGAATACCGATTAAAATCGGGGTATGAGGAAAGCTATATGTGATGGAAGGAATCGCTGAGAGTTTCAGACGGATTTCAGTAAAATCCGGGAGAGCAGGGCAATTGAAGTGCCGGATCTTTCAGCATTGCCCGGAGCGGAACAGGTATCAGTTTGATGACCGGTTTTGCGGGTTTGTCAGGGGATAGTTACCTCTCGTTTGACGTTAAGGAGGGTGGTAGTGCTGTCTGCTGTAATATCATAAATACCCGGATCGACCGGGGCGGCCAGATAGAAGGCCCGCGTGCCTGTCTCTCCGGCAGGGGCAATGTATGTGGTTGTGCCGCTGAAGTAGAAGATCGCAGAGCCGGGATTCAGAAGGGTGGACGTTCCGCTATTGGCCGGATAGAACCCAATGTTGATGGGAATCTCCCATCCGTTTATGGGACGGTGGGCTCCCTGCAGGGTGAGATAGATTTCAACCGATCTGGTTTCGTCGGCTTCATCAACGCCCATATCAACAATCGCTGTTCCATCGTAATCGCCATCGATGATACGGCCATCTCCTTCGAAGTCACCGGCAATTTCTGCTGTCGCTGAGTTCGTTCCGCTATCGATGCAGGGGGAGTTCGCCATGAGATGGAAATCCCCACTTCCGGGGTTGACCCACTGAGGGTCGGCGCTGATGTTGCCGGTTCCGGGATATACCCCCTGTACATCATTATAAGAAACGATTGGCGTACCGGATAGAGTATATATCTCGTCAGGTGAATCTCCCCATAAAATACAGTTTGTGATGAGGATTTCGGAAGATCCCATCTCATTTAATATTCCACCACCATTCAAGATCGCTGAGTTATTGGTGAAGGTACAATTGAAAATATTGTAGGTACCAGCAGAAATGAATAATCCGCCGCCCCATGTGGAAGCAGTATTACTGAAAAAGGTACAATTAGTGATTTCATCATTGGAACTCGAGGTTGATATTCCTCCGCCTATGGATGAGGTGTTGTTTTCAAATGTGCAATTATTTATTGAGGTTTCGGAGTAGCTATTACTTATCCCGCCGCCACTGCCATTTTCCGATGTATTATTATTGATGAAAAAACAATCACTAATTATTGGATTTGCGTATTGATTGCTGATCGCGCCACCATAATCCGCATAATTATCGGCAAAGGTACAATTTATTATTAAAGGATTGCATGTACCTTGATAAGCAATGTTTCGCATACCACCACCGAGGGCTGTTAAATTACCTATAGCTGAATTATTCTCAAATGTGCAGTTGGCTATACTAGGTGACGAGTTGGAATTAAACATCCCGCCGCCATCATTACCATAACCACTGCTATTGGCGTATCCACCGGTAATGGTGAACCCATCAAGAATGGCTTCATTGGTCAGCGTGCCCGGATGATAGAAAACGTGGTAGCAGTTATCGGCTTTCGTACCTGAATTGCCGATTTCCCCACTCAAGATAGTTTCATATGTCTCCCAATCACGATCATTCCATGAAGGAGTCCCCACGTTCGGGAATCCGCCATAGATTTCCACTCCGTTTTTCATCTGGAAGGAATCAGTGCGAGTGCCGGATTGTCCGGGAGGGGTCGGAGTGTAGGTTCCGGAAGCCACCCATATCTGGCTTGGCGAACCGGCATTGCTCAAGGCTTGCTGTAAGTTGATATAGGCATCCTTCCATGAGGTTCCATCATTGTTACCAGTGGCAGTAGCGTTTACGTAAATGACACCTGTAGTCAGGCCATATCCTGCCATCGAATCGAGCGCATCTTCAATCGCGCGATAAGTTCCGGTTCCGGAAGTCTGGTTATCAGCTACGATATCGTATTCACCGATCGATGAGGCCGTTCCGGGAATCGTCCAGACGGCGGTGGGCGTAAACGTTCCACTTCCACTGGTGACAACCGTTTCCACGCTTCCCGACGGGTCTTCGGATATATCCAGCTTCTTTGTTTCCGGAACACCGTTTGTCTGCAGCCACAGCTTATAGCTGGTATTCGGCTGAAGATCATATCCTTTAACATAAACCGTATCGCCGAAAGCGAAGCGGTTTGCCTCGGTTCCGCTTGCATTGCAGGAAACTATAGCTGGCGGGGTAACACCCATTGCCGAACCGACATTTACCAGTCCCCATCCCCAAATGTTGTCCCTGCAATTAAATATAACTCTCCGATAAATACCAATTTCACTGTGGATGACCTTCTGAAGAAGGAACATTATAGTGCTGTTTTCATCGCTGCCGGCGCTCAGCGCAGCCAGCGGGTAGGTATTCCCGGAGAGGTTGAAGGTGTTGACGGATTTTATTATGGGCTCCAGTTCCTGAGAGATTCCAAAATCGGGCGGTCATTGAAGGTGGGACGGAAGGTGGCCATCATCGGTGGCGGTAATGTGGCGCTGGATACTGCCCGGAGCGCGCTTCGCCTTGGGGCTGAGGAAGTGAACATCTATTACCGTCGTTCTCGTGAAGAGATGCGAGTGACTGAAGTGGAATATGATGAGGCGGTAGCCGAGGGCATCAAAATGAATTTTCTCACCAGTCCGACTCGTATAGTGAGCGATAACTGGAAGGTAACGGGGTTAGAGTGCATCCAGATGCAGCTTGGGAACCCTGATGAGAGCGGGCGGCGCCGGCCAGTTACAGTTGTAGGTTCGGAATCGTTCGTTGAAGCGGATACTGTGGTGGCTGCTGTGGGGCAGGCTCCTGACTTGTCTTTCCTTCCTGCAGATAGCGCGCTTGAGCGCACGAGGTGGGAAACATTAAGCGTTGATAATAACACGCTGGCCACCAATATTCCCGGCGTCTTCGGCGGTGGCGATTTCGTCACCGGGCCGGGCATGGTCATAGAGGCAATCGCTGCGGGAAGAAGAGGCGCTCTGGCTATCGATAAGTACTTCCGTAAAGATGATACTCCAGTGCGAATGTATGAGCTAAAAACCGAGGTATTCCGCGAGCCGGTTCCTGAGCAGGAAGCAGAAGAGGAATGGAAACCCGAACCCCGGGCCGAAATGCCGATTCTTTCAGTGGAAGAACGCAGGGAAAGCTTCGAAGAAATCGAACTGGGCTTTTCTGAGGAGCGGGCCCGTGCGGAAGCAAGACGATGTTTGCGGTGTGATCTGGAAACTTAGGGGGAAGAAGCTATGAAAGCTATCACCAGTCAGAAGCCATTTGAAGAAATAAAGGGATATCTGGCCAACTTCGACCGGATTTTCATAATTGGCTGTGGAACTTGCACTACCATGATGAAGACCGGGGGGGTCAATGAAGTTGCCGAGATGAGCGCTAAACTCAAGGATTTGGGTAAGCTCGTTACCGGAACCACGGTTCTGCCCACTGCCTGTGATGATATGACCGATGCTGTCATGAAGGAACATTCCAAGGCCATCGGAAATGCCAGTTGCCTGCTGGTGATGTCCTGTTCCCTGGGGGTACAGAAGGTTGCTTCTTATATCGAGAAACCCGTTATCCCCGGAGTTGATACGCTTTTCATCGGGGTGGAAGATATTCCCGGCGTGTTTAAAGAGGTGTGCGAACAGTGCGGGCAGTGTATTATCGGGGAAACTGCCGGTATTTGTCCCATTACTGCCTGTCACAAGGGATTGGTTAACGGTCCCTGTGGCGGCACCAACCATGGTATGTGTGAAGTTGATCCGGAAAAACCGTGCGCCTGGACACTTATATATGAGCGGCTGGAGAGATTGGGGCAGCTTGATTTAATGAAGAAATATCACGCGCCGCGGAATTATCAGAAAACGCCCCGTCCGAGAATAGTCCGGGTTCCGTGATTTATATTGGCGCATTGTGTGCGTCTTTATGGCAGGGATTCATGCAAAGGCAGGAGAAAAGCTATGGCGAAGAGTTTTAAACAAGCGCTCGAATCCGGCAAGTTTGTGATTACCAGTGAGATCGGTCCGCCGAAAGGAACGAACATCGAACCGATGCTGCATCACATTGACCTGCTTAAGGATTTGGTTGACGGGATAAATGTTACCGATCACCAGAGCTCGGTGATGCGATTTCCTTCGATCGGTGGGTGTTTGGCAATTCAGGAGCGCGGGGGAGAGGCGATTCTGCAAATGACCTGCCGCGACCGCAATCGGCTTGCGTTACAGGCTGAACTTCTTTTTGCCTATACACGGGGTATAAGGAATGTCCTCTGTCTCACCGGTGACGCCGTTCCGGTGGGGGATCACAAGGAAGCCAAGGGGGTTTTCGACCTTGATTCTTTGCAGTTGCTTCATACCATACGTTTGATGGAATCAGGCAAGGATCTGGGAGGCAACGACCTCGATGGTGCCCCAAAGTTCTGTGCCGGAGCCATCGTAACGCCGGAGGCCATCCCGCTCGGGCCGCCGTTGGCCAAGTTTGAAAAGAAGGTCGCTGGTGGGGCGGAATTTATCCAGACACAGGCCATTTACGATCTGGACAATTTCGCCAAGTTTATGAAATACGCCCGGCAATTTAATGTCAAGATTATGGCCGGGATAGTGCTGCTCGTTTCTGCCCGGATGGCCACCTTTATGAATAACAATGTACCCGGCATTTTCGTTCCGCAGAATCTGATCGACGAACTGGCGGCCGCGCCCAAGGGTGAGGCCCTCAATACCGGCATTAAAATTGCTGGCAGGATGATCAAACAATTGAAGGATGAGAATATGTGCGATGGAGTGCACATTATGGCCATCGGCAAAGAAGAAAGGGTGACGGATATTCTGGCGGCGGCCGGTATCATCTAGAGGAGATCGTAAACCATTTATATTCATGGGCGCGATTTATCGCGCACTTTTGCTATACGGCACCGGGTCAAGCCGTCTTCCCATGTGAGCGCATTTGTTACGGAAAGCATAATATCGGCCATCGCCGCCGCGGAATACCAGAACCCCGTGGGGCAACCCCTTTTTCTCCAGACGAATAGCCCCGTTTTTGGCGGAAAGCTCAGCGGCGCGGGAAAGGTCCACGATCACTTTCCCATCCTCGTATTGCCAGCAGTCACCATCCGTCGGCGGATTAGTGGCGCAGATTCCCATAATGCGTTGAAAGATATTCAGATTCACACCTGTCTTTGCCATAATTTCACACTCCTCAATTGCCAATATCCTACAACAATCCGATTAATCCCGTCAATGTGTCTTTTGGCACCTTATGAAAAGGAGGTGTATTCTGCTGAAGGCGGATTTCTGCCGGGATTGTTTCCCCAATACAAATTTCCTCCATCACAGGCCACTTCCTTCCATCTGGCCCCTGCGCTATAATGAAATAGCAATGAACGAGAAGTATAATCCCCCTGAAATCGAAAAGAAATGGCAGCAGAAATGGGAAAAAGATCGCCTCTATGCGGTGAGAGAGGATAGCGATCGCCCCAAGTTCTACGCCCTGACGATGTTTCCCTATACCTCCGGGAACCTGCACGTCGGGCACTGGTTTGCCCTGGCCCCGTCTGATGCTCATGCCAGATTCAGACGGATGAAAGGCTATAACGTGCTCCACCCGATAGGCTTCGATGCTTTCGGGCTTCCTGCCGAAAATGCCGCTATTAAGCAGAATATTCATCCCTACAAATGGACAATGGGCAACGTTGAAAACATGCGTCGGCAACTTTGCACCATCGGCGCTGTTTACGATTGGAAACGCGAAGTAATCACCTGCCTGCCGGATTATTACAAGTGGACTCAGTGGTTTTTTCTGAAGTTTTACGAAGCAGATCTGGCATATCGGGCGAATGCCCCGGCTAACTGGTGTTCCAACTGTCAGACCGTGCTGGCAAATGAGCAGGTAAATGATGGTAAATGTGAGCGTTGTGATACGCCGGTCATCCGTAAGGACATGGTGCAATGGTTCTTCCGAATCACCAAATATGCTGATGAGCTGATGCAGCATGAGGGGCTGGATTGGCCGGAACGGGTCAAGATAATGCAGCACAACTGGGTGGGCCGGAGCGAGGGCGCTGAAATATCCTTCGATATTTCTGAATACGGGCTCGATGAAAAAGAGATACGGGTATTCACCACGCGGCCGGATACGACCTTCGGGGTTACATTTATGGTTATGGCCCCTGAGCATCCTTTGGTAGAGAAACTCACCACGCCGGAATGCCGGGCAAAAGTTGAAGAATATGTTGACTGGTGCCGGAAGCAATCGGAGATCGAAAGGCTTTCCACCGAACGCGAGAAGACCGGTGTTTTTACCGGGGCTTATGCTACGAATAAATTGAACGGAAAGAAGGTGCCTGTCTGGATTGCTGACTACGTGCTGTTCAGCTACGGTACCGGAGCGGTGATGGCGGTGCCTGCTCACGATCAGCGCGATTTCGAGATGGCCACCAAGTTCGGGATGGATATCCGGGTGGTGATAGCTCCCGATGGGTACGACGGGGGAAAATTTACCGAGGCATGGGAAAAATCCGGTAAAATGATTAATTCGGGGAAATTTGACGGCATGTCCAGTGAAGAGGGAAAATGCCACCATCATTATGATAGCCCTTGGCATTATGGCCATTAGCGGATACGTCTGGTATCGCCGCCGGCAGCCAGCCCAGGTAGTCGCCTAAAGATTACCTCGTTGAACCTTAGAGAGATCGAAACTCCCGCTTCAAATGGAAGCGGGAGTTTTTTATTTTTGAGCAGTATTGCATTAGGACTCCCCCACCACATCAGCGAACCGGAGCAGATTGTCTAGAATGTGCCCCCTCAACCAGCTTGATTTCCCGCGACTACTTATCAATCTGAGCTTCAGTTATAACCAGACCGCCCTGCCGATCACCGGCCGATTCCTTCATCAGTCCAGCGAAAGGGAAACCGCCCTCTGAGGCAAAAAGACATCAGCACTCTGGATGAGTCGTTATATAAAGTGGTGACTTCCCAATACAAACTTCCCCCATGATTGGGGGATACAGGGGGCTGATCAGAGTTTCCCTAGAAGTCAAGTCGGGCGAAAATGGCATCGATGTTCTTGAGGTAGTAGTTATAGTCAAAAATTCTTTTCAGTTCATCTCTGGATAGCGGCATTTCGGGATCTGCCAGGAGAAGGTCGAAGAACTGTCCCCCTTCTTTCCAGCATTGCATCGCATTCCGCTGCACGATCTTGTAGGCATCCTGCCGGGTCAAATTCTTTTCTTCAATCATAATTGTCATTATTCTCTGGGAAAAAGTGAGCCCGCGCGTCGTCTCCAGATTCCGGCGCATGTTTTCAGGATAGATATTCAAATCACGCATTACATACGTGAAGATGCTGAAAACATAATCCAGCAACAGGCAGGCATCGGGCAATATGATCCGCTCGTTGGATGAGTGGCTGATATCTCTCTCGTGCCATAGAGCGATGTTTTCCATCGAGGTTAGGGCATGTCCGCGCATGAGTCGCGCCAGCCCGCAAACGCGTTCGCAAAGTTCCGGGTTGCGCTTGTGCGGCATGGCCGATGAACCCGTCTGGCCTTCCTCAAACGGTTCCTCTGCCTCCAGCACCTCGGTCTTTTGCAGGGCCCGGATCTCAGTGGCAAATTTCTCCAGTGAACTGGCGATGAGCGCCAGCGTAGTGATGAACTGTGCGTGCCGATCACGCTGGATAACCTGATTGGAAACCCTGGCCACCTCAAGTCCCAGCTTCCTGCAGGTGATCTCTTCAACTTCCAGAGGGACAGTGGCATGGCTTCCCACCGCCCCGGAAATCTTGCCCACGCAAACAATGCGTTTTGCTTCTGCCAGCCTTTCCTGATGCCTTTTGAGCTCTTCGTTCCAGAGGGCCATTTTGAGTCCGAAAGTTATTGGCTCTGCATGGACACCGTGGGTTCGGCCCATCATGATAGTATGCTTATGCTCGATAGCTTTTTCTCGAACGACCGCCGTAAGCTCGTTCAATCCTTTTTGCAGGATTGTGGAAGCTTCCACCAGTTGCAGACTCGTAGCAGTATCGATGACATCTGAGGAAGTCATCCCGAGGTGAATCCAGCGCGCTTCCCTGCCGAGGCTTTCGGATACGGCTTTGAGAAAGGCGGTAACGTCGTGATGGGTAACGACGAGTATCTCATTCATACGGTTGAGATCGCAGACGGCCTTTTTGAGTTTGGGGATATCTTCGGCAGGGATCACCCCGATTTCAGACCATGCTTCGCAGGCAGCGATTTCAACTTCGAGCCATTTGGCAAATTTGTTTTCATCCGACCAAACCTGCTTCATTTCCGGGCGGGAGTAGCGTTCGATCATAAGTTTATCCTTTTGCCTGTTCCAGACGGTAGTTCTCGTAAGCTGCTCTGATGTTTTCGTATTTCAGGCCCAGAATCTGTGCGGCCAGGTACGCTGAGTTTTTAGCTCCGGCTGAGCCTATTGCCACGCAGGCCACTGGTATCCCGGGGGGCATCTGCACGATAGAAAGGAGCGCATCTATTCCCTGCAATTCCCCGGCAGCAAGCGGCACACCGATTACCGGCACGGTTGTCCAGCTTGCCATGACCCCGGGCAAATGAGCAGCCATTCCTGCTCCAGCAATAATCACTTCAATTCCGCGTTCGCGGGCGGACTGGGCATATTTCTGGGCTTTTTTAGGGGTGCGATGTGCGGAAATTATATTTAGCTCGTATTCAATGCCCAGTTGCCGCAAAACATCCAGTGCGGGCTGCATCCTTTCGGTATCGGATTGCGATCCTATTACAATGCCGACAAGTGACATCTGATTCTCCTTAAGCTGGATTCCTTATGATAGCAATATCATGGCGGTACCAGCAACCCTCAAAGCTGATGCGGGAAATGTTCCGGTAAACTTTCTGGCGGGCAGCCGAATAATCTTTACCTGTGCTCGCGACGGTAAGCACCCTCCCGCCGGAATTGATTATCTCACCTTTTTCGTTGTGATCCGTACCGGCGTGGAAAACGAGAACGTCGCTATCGATGCTTTCAAGTCCGCTGATGGGAAAACCCTTGCGGTAACTTTCAGGGTATCCCCCGGAAGCAAGGACCACTCCGACACATGCCTCATCTCTCCATTCAATTTCAGTATCAGCCAGCCTGTCATCGATAACGGCCTGCATGATATCCACGAGGTCGGTTTTGAGCAGGGTGCCGCGAGGCGAAGGAAGTATGCCATCAAGCATGAATCGGCCCAGGGTGCGATTATCGGCGGCCATTGGGCGCTCTCCCTGAAGCACATGAATTTCGACGCTGGACTGATTATCCGCCGCGGTGGAAAAAACTTGGCTCTTGCTGGTAGGTATGGTAGTGTTGCGTTCGATAAGCGGAGTTGAAACCCTGCCGAGAGTTTCGATCCCCAGCGTAAGCGGGGTAACATCCAGCAGCAGCACATCGCGGACCTCTCCCTTGAGCACCCCCCCCTGAATCGCCGCCCCCATAGCGACCACCTCATCCGGATTTACACCTTTGTGCGGTTCCCTTCCAAAGAAATCCTTTACCTTCTGCTGAACCAGAGGCATGCGCGTCTGTCCCCCAACCAGCACCACCTCGTCGATCTGTGCAGTGGTTTTACCGGCATCGGTGAGCGCCTGCCTGCATGGCCCGATGGTCTTATCTACCAGATCCCCAACCAGTTGCTCCAGTTTGGAGCGTGTTAGGGTGATATTCATGTGTTTTGGTCCGCTGGCGTCCGCAGTGATAAACGGCAAGTTGATCTCTGTCTGCATCACAGTAGACAGTTCACACTTCGCCTTCTCTGCGGCTTCCTTTAGACGCTGCAGCGCCATACGATCCTTACCGAGGTCTATCCCCTGATCCCGCTTGAACTCACCGCACAGCCAATCTATGACACACTGATCAAAATCATCTCCTCCCAGATGGGTATCACCATTGGTCGATTTGACCTGAAAGGTGCCTTCGCCTATCTCCAGAACAGAGATGTCAAAGGTTCCACCACCAAGGTCATATACGGCAATACATTCATCCTTTTTCTTATCCAGGCCGTAGGCCAGGGAAGCGGCAGTGGGCTCATTTATAATCCTGAGAACTTCGAGTCCGGCTATTTTGCCCGCATCTTTCGTTGCCTGGCGCTGGCTATCGTTAAAATAGGCCGGCACAGTGATGACTGCCTCAGTCACCTTCTCTCCCAAATAGGCTTCAGCGTCCTGTTTCAACTTTTGCAGGATCATAGCGGATATCTCCGACGGGCTGTACTCCTTGCCGCTCATCAACACCCGAACTTCGTTATTAGGGCCTTTAGTTACCTTATATGTTTTACGATGGGCATCCTCCTCTACCGGTAGCTCCCTGCCAGCAGGCTCACCCCACTTACGCCCCATGAAGCGCTTGATACTGTAAATTGTGTTTTCGGGGTTGGTGATCGCCTGACGCTTGGCAATTTGGCCAACAAGACGTTCCCCATTCTTGCTCATCGCTACCACTGACGGTGTCAGCCGTGAGCCCTCAGCGTTGGGGATGATCACCGGCTCTCCCCCCTCCATAACTGCCACCTCACTCAGTGTTGTACCCAGATCAATGCCTATTACCTTACCCATAAATCCCTCCTTAGAGTTATCAGTTATTGGTTTTCTTATTCTTCCCCTGCTCAGATTCTCCGTTGCCAACAATCACCATTGTGGGCCGCAGCAATCGATCATGCATCATGTAACCTTTTTGCGTCTCCTTGATAACCTTGCCTTCCTCGCCCTTTTCATGCAAGACAGCCTGATGAAAGTTTGGGTCGAAATCCTGACCCACAGCTTCTATTTTTGAAAGCCCCTGATTTTCCAGTACCGTCATCAATTTCCTGTAGATGAGCTCGATTCCTTCGATCCATTCCGAGCTGCCCTCTTCAGGAACATTCTCCATAGCCCGTTCAAAATCATCCATTACCGGCAGAAGACTGCTGATCAAATCAGCATTAGCGAACTTGACAAAATCAGCCTTCTCCTGCTCAGCCCGCTTTTTATAATTGGCAAAATCAGCCTGAGAACGTTTCCAGTTAGCCAGATACTTTTCCGCCAGTTCCCCATCATCCCCCAATTCCGGCTGCTCCTCTTCAGGTTGAACTTTACCCTTTTCTTCTTCAGCCACTAACTTTCCCCATATTATTCATACAATTCATAGAGCAACTCACTCATAACTTCAGAGAGGTACCTGACCGCGGGGAGGGTTCTTCCGTATGCCATTCGGGTCGGGCCCACGATACCCACAACACCACTTCCCTGCTCCGGCAATCCGTAACGGCTTAGCACTATGGAAAAATCATGCAGTGCTGATTCGGGATTTTCGCTCCCGATTATAATCCGTAATTTCTCATCCCTTGGAGCCATCGCCAAAATTGAACTAAGCAAAGCCCTTTCTTCAAGCAGTTCCATAAGTATTTTCGGCCGCTCGCTGGTGGCAAATTCCGGCTGCCTCATAATTTGAGAAAGCCCGTCATAGTATGGATCCTCGATGACCCGTTCTCCCGCTGCATCCATGATCTCTAATAATGCTTTTGACAATTTCTCCTCAGTTGGAGAAAGACCTTCCATTTTCTTTCTGATTTCATTTCGGGTCAATCCTTCATAGTATTCCCTGAGTTTGGCGGAAATGCTATTGAGTTCTTCCTGAGATAATGATTCATCCAGCGAGATGGCCTTCTGCTTGAATCCGGCATCCTGAAAGACCACCGTGAGCAGCGCTGTGAATTCCTTTAGTGAAATAAGATTGATCTTCTTTACTACGGGCTCCGTCCCTTATCGGCCATTTTGAGCAGTTTCTCTCTGAGTTTATCCTGTGCCATGCCTGTCCTTTCGACAAGCTCTTCAAGCGTGCCGCCTTTGAGCCGGATTTTAAGCGACAGGTCTGCTTCTTCGGGCGTATATTGAATTCTTAATAACTTCAGAAATGCCGGAGTAATGGGCATTCCCACCACATCCTCGTCATCGATCATCCGGGCCAGTTGTTCGTAAATATCATTTTCCGCCATCATATACCCCCGACTAGGTTTTCGGTTTTCCGTGTTCATCCATTTGCTGCTTCAGTTCCTCGGAGATCTCAATTTGCTCGGCTCGTCTGACAAGGGCCATCGCTCCCGAAGGGCAATGCGTAACACACACCCCGCAACCGATGCAGGTTCCGGGATCGATTCTGGCGATCTCATCCACCTTGATGGCTCCCACCGGGCACCAGTCAGCACAGTCGCCACAGGCGACACATTCTCCTTCATCAACTCTGGGGGTGAAGGGTGACGGGATCAACGTTTTGGTATTAAACTGTCGAAGCCCTATAAAAATGGGGCAGCAATCGTTACAGCAATTACAGATAAACCCATTTATATCGATGGTGTGAACCAGCCCGTCGGCGTTGGCTTTTTTCAGCAGTTCCATGGCCTCATCATATGTTATCTCCCGCCCTTGCTTGTGTTCCACGCACCATCTGGCCGTATCGCCGGTGTGCAGGCAGGTTTCCAGTATGTGCTGACAGTGATTTCCAGGTTCGGCGATCCAGTGCGAAAGGCGGCAGGGGCAGAAGGAAAGGCTGAAGTAATCTCGCCCCCGAAGGACCTCGGCCAGGTTTTCCTCAGGTTTGGCATCCTCCGGTAATATCCACGGATGTGCCCAGACAGGCGCGAAGGGGAAGCCGAGTTTGCAGAGATTGTCCCGTGACCACTCGACGACTGCCTGATGGAGATTGGCGGCCAGCTCCACATCGTACGGGAAACGGATATTTCCCCAGATGCCAGTCTCGATGAATCCGGGTGCGGAACTGGGCAGGACCCGGCAGTTTGGATTTTCATGGGAACCCGGGTCGATCCACATGGCGCCTTTATCTGCCATCGTGTTGACCTTTTGCCGGAATTTCTCCTTTTCCATTCCCACCTTTTGAGCCATCGCTTCCAGTGTTCCGCCGATCAGCCCGATCTTGAGGGCGATTTCCGCTTCCTCCGGCGTTAACTGCAGTTCAAGCACCCGTTTCATGGCTGGCGTGTTCGGCAGGCCGACCACATCATCCCGGTTGATCATGTCGAGCAATTCCTGATAGATATCCTTTTCTGTCATTTTGACCTCCTTTTTGCAAGTACATTCTCCGTATGTCATTCCGGACTTGATCCGGAATCCACTCCCCGATCATGTCGGGGACAGCCTCCTCAGGAATGACATTGTGGGGTATTTCTCAAAAAAGCGTCTGGTCCTGATATGTCCCGTAGATATCCCGGAAAACATTGCATATCTCTTCAATGGTGGCATACTCCCGGACGCATTCGATGATGTAAGGCATAACATTTCTGCCGTTTGTTGCAGCGGCCCGCAATTCGTTTAAGTTCTTTTGAACCTCTCCGTTATTTCGATTCCGCTTAACTTCCTCAAGCCGGGAAACCTGCTTTCGTTCCACTTCCGGATCGATCTTCAGTATATACACCGGCGGATAGTCATTGACGTATTTGTTGACGCCCACCACTACCCGCTCGCCCTTTTCCACCTGCCTCTGGAATCTGTAAGATGCCTCGGCTATTTCCCTCTGCGGATATCCCCTGTCGATGGCTGCCAGCATTCCGCCCATTTGCTCGATAGTGTTGATGTACTTCATGGCTTCCTGCTCCATCCGGTTGGTGAGCGCTTCCACGAAGTAGGAACCTGCCAGCGGATCAACGGAGTCGGCCACCCCGGTTTCCTCAGCCAGAATCTGCTGAGTTCTAAGGGCCACGGTCACCGCTTCCTCCGATGGTAATGCTAAGACTTCATCATAAGAGTTGGTATGAAGCGACTGTGTGCCGCCCATTATCGCTGACAGTGCTTCATAAGCTGTTCGGATAACATTGTTCAGTGGCTGTTGAGCCGTGAGCGAACATCCTGCCGTCTGGGTGTGGAACCGCAGCATCCATGACCTCGGGTCTCTGGCCCCGAAGCGCTCTTTCATGAACCGGGCCCACATGCGGCGCGCTGCCCGGTATTTGGCGATCTCCTCGAAGAAGTCCATGTGCGCATTGAAGAAGAATGAAAGCCGAGGCGCGAACTCATCCACATCCATTCCCCGATCGATGCATGCCTGAACGTAGGTAAGCCCGTCGGCTAAGGTGAAGGCCAGTTCCTGCACCGCGGTCGAACCTGCTTCCCTGATGTGATACCCGCTGATACTGATCGTGTTCCATTTGGGAACTTCATGAGTGCAATACTCCACGGTATCCACGATGATTTTAAGGGATGGCTCCGGGGGAAGCATCAGCGTTTTCTGGGCGGTAAATTCCTTGAGCATATCGTTCTGGATTGTTCCGTTGAGCCTGTCTCTGGGAACTCCCTGCTTTTCCGCGGTGACGATGTACATCGCCAGCAGGATTGCAGCGGGCGGATTGATGGTCATCGAGGTTGAAATGAAGGACAGGGGAATAAAAACTGCAGTGATAACGGTGGCAATGTTAAGGAACCTCTGAATAAGTGGTGACTTCGGGGGTCTGGGGGTGTCCCCCAGCTTCGATCTTCCCCCATGATTGGGGGATACAGGGGGTTGATCAGAGTTTCCTTAAGACTGAATTGGTCTTCACATCAAGTCAGTTATCAACTTTGCCACGTATCGAGCAATCGCCGGGGAAGCCGTGACACCGGGAGATTCAATGCCAATCAGATTGATAAGCCCCGGGAATCCCGATTTATCCTCATGGCTTATTATAAAATCCCTGAAACTATCACCGGGGCCCTGCAGCTTCGGGCGGATGCCTGAGTAATCAGGGTGTAAATCCCCCGGTTCGATGAAGGGAAGGAATCGTCTTGCGGAACGATAGAACTTTTCCTTTTGGCTCTGATCCACTTTGTAATCGACCTCATCAACGTATGTTGCGCTGGGCCCGAGGCGCATCATTCCGTCGAGCGCCAGTGTGAGATGGATGCCAAGCCCTGCCTGTTCCGGCACCGGGTAAACCAGTCGGCTGACTTTGCCTCTCAGCTTTGCATTCAGACTGAAATAATCGCCCTTGCAGTAATGGAGCCTGTATTCCGCTCGATCGATTCCGGCCAAAAGAGCAATTTCATCGGAATACAGCCCGGCGCAGTTTATGACTACCCTCGTGGAAAGTTTGGAAATTCCTTCCCAGTCACGGATTCCGACCGTCCAGCCCTTCCCTGCCCTGTCGAGCCCTGTTACCTCTGTTTGAAACAGAAATTCGGCTCCGTTTGCAACGGCTTTCCGGTGAAAGAAACTCATCAGTGAATGGGTATCGATAATACCTGTAGATGGAGAAAGTATCCCTGCCCTGCCCTCAACATTGCATTCGAGCTTTTTGATATCGGCCTCGGAAAGGATTTCCATGTTACCGACGCCGTTAGCGGTTGCCTGCCTGTAAATCCTCTCCAGTTCCGGGATTTCCTCTTCGCTGCAGGCAACGATGATCTTCCCCGTCTTCTTGTGCGGGATATCATGTTTTTGGCAAAGCTCGTAAAGCAGTCGATTGCCCTCAAGGCAGAGTTTTGCTTTAAGAGAATCTTGAGGATAATAAATTCCGGCATGAATAATCTCACTTTGATGGCTGCTGATCCCCTGCCCGAAGGTGCGCTCCCGCTCAAAAACAAAGACGCTTCTGCCCTGCTCCGCAACTTCGGAGGCTATGGCTAAACCAACAATGCCGGCCCCAACAATCGCTACATCAGTTTCGATTTTCATTGTTTCGCCATATCGATTATAACAAAAAGGGCTCCGGTTTCCCGGAGCCCGTCTATAGCCCGAAACGCAGCCAGATTTATGATTAACCCAGAATCCTCGCGGCTTCTTCTTTATCTGTATCCATCACATATTGAATGCCGGAGATATCCGCTGCCTCACGGGTAAGCGCTGCGATGTCATTTCGATCTATGTACTTAATCCCAAACTTACGATTCCCGGCCATAAGCTGTCGCAAACCCTGAGCAAGCCGCTCGTAATAGGTGTAAACCCCAATAGCCCCGGAGGGAATATCGTTATATCTGCTGCCATACTCTCGTTGCAATCCGTCAGCTGTGACGAAAATAGACTCTCTGGTATTCCCGAAGCGCTGTAAATAGACGGGAAGCTGCCCGCTATCTATGGATCGCCCGATAGTCTTGCCAACCATAGCTGCGGCTAGAGGCGCTCTTGCCATGCCGATGGCCTTGACGAACGGAGAACACAATGCGAGTCCCTTGAATATCTGATCTTCCATGGTAAATCCGCTGGCCAGAATAATATCAGGCAAATATTCACCTTTTTCAGCCAGTCGACTGCAATACTGGTGGAGCAGTGACCACAACTCGACGTGGGGTACGCCCCACTCGTTCATCATGCGCCATGGACTCATCCCTGTACCGCCACCGGCAGCATCCACAGTAAGGTAATCGACTTTTGCCAGCGAACAGAATTTGACTGCCCGGGCAAGATCGGCGGGCCGGTAAGCCCCGGTTTTCAGCGAAATGTATTTGGCCCCGGCTTTTCGTAATTGATCAACCGTCTTCAGGAAACCCTCTTCGGTCACCATCCCGACGCGTGAATGTCTTTCGAACTCTGTAAAGGCGCCGTTCTTGAAATCGTTAATTACGTTTTCATCCAGTGGATCAGGAAGAACCACATATCCCCGGTTCTTGAGCAACTGCGCCTTCTTAAGGCTCTTGATCTTGACTTCGCCACCGATATCTTTGGCTCCCTGTCCCCACTTCAGTTCCACCACATCAACTCCAAGTTCCTGTACGGCATATTCCAGCACGCCAAGCCGGCCATCTTCAACGTTTGCCTGTGCGACGATGGCCCCGTATCCATCCTGCTGCCAGTCTTTGAAAAGTTTTACCCTGCGTGCCATATCCACCGAATGCACCACTTTACCGTTCTTTATCTTCGATTCTTCATCCATCCCACACACATTCTCCCCGATGGTGAGAACCGTGCCGGTAAGTGCCGCGCCAATAGCCAGACCTTCCCAGTTTTCCTTGGCCACGTTGGTGGAACCCAGCCCCGGAATGACGAATGGCAGACGCAATCGGAGCAAAATACCGCGGCGAGTTTGAGGAAAGGTTGAAGGCGGTTCTCAAAGAGATTCAGGAAGCGCAGGGCGAGATTATCCTTTTCATCGATGAACTGCATACCGTTGTCGGAGCCGGGGCTGCCGAGGGTTCAATGGATGCTTCCAACATGCTCAAGCCGATGCTGGCTCGCGGCGAGCTTCATTGCATCGGTGCTACAACATTGAATGAGTATCGTAAATATATCGAAAAGGACGCTGCCCTGGAACGGAGATTCCAGCCGGTTCTCACCGGAGAGCCGACGGTCGAGGATACTATCAGCATACTGAGAGGACTTCGGGAGAGGTATGAAATCCATCACGGCGTGAAGATAAAGGATGCGGCGCTGGTTTCGGCTGCTGTGCTTTCCAAGAGGTACATAAGCGACCGGTTCCTGCCGGATAAGGCCATCGACCTTGTGGATGAGGCAGCTTCCAAACTGAAGATGGAAATTGATAGCCTGCCGGTCGAACTGGACGAAGTCCAGCGGCGCACCATGCAGCTTGAGATCGAACGCGAAGCGCTCAAAAAGGAAAAAGATGCCAGCTCGAAGGAAAGGCTGGCTAATCTGGAGAAGGAACTGGCCAACCTGAAAGAGGAGAGGAATGCGCTGAAGGCACAGTGGGAACAGGAAAAGGATGCTATTCAGGCGATCAGACAGACCAAGCAGCAGATTGAGCAGGCCAATATCGATGTTGAACGAGCCGAGCGCACATCCGATCTGGAAAAAGCAGCCCAGCTTCGCTACGGCACCATCGTCGAGCTGGCTAATCGTCTGAAATCAGAAGAGGCAAAACTGGCCGAAATACAGAAGAACCAGAAAATGCTCAAGGAAGAGGTTGGCGAGGAGGATATTGCCGAGGTTATCAGCCGCTGGACCGGCATTCCGGTAAGCAATCTGCTGGAAGGTGAAGTTCAGAAGCTCATTCACATGGAAGAGCGCATTCACCAGCGGGTGGTCGGGCAGGACGAGCCGGTCACTGCGGTCAGTAATGCCATCCGGCGGGCGCGCGCCGGGTTGCAGGATCCCAACCGGCCGCTGGGGAGTTTTATTTTTCTTGGCCCGACCGGCGTGGGAAAAACAGAACTGGCCCGGTCGCTGGCTGAATTCCTGTTCGATAACGATCAGGCCATGGTCCGGCTGGACATGTCGGAATACATGGAAAAGCACACCGTTTCCCGGCTCGTCGGTGCGCCTCCGGGATATGTCGGATACGATGAAGGGGGACAACTTACTGAAGCAGTTCGCCGCAAACCGTATTCGGTGGTGCTGTTCGACGAGATCGAGAAAGCTCATCCCGATGTTTTCAATGCTCTGTTACAGATTCTCGATGACGGACGGCTCACAGACGGCCACGGTCGCACCGTCGATTTCAAGAATACGGTGGTAATCATGACCTCCAACATCGGCAGCGAGTGGTTTACCGAATCGAACGCCGGCAACGAAGGAGAGATCAGGAAACGGATGATGGAAATGCTGCGGGGACACTTCCGTCCGGAGTTTTTGAACCGGGTGGATGGGATCATTATCTTCCATTCGCTAAGCCGGGAGCATATCGGGCAGATCGTGGATATCCAGCTGGAAATACTGGGCAGGCGTCTCGCGAATCGCCATATGAAAATCGAATTGACCGGGGCAGCGAGGGACCTGATTGTTGCCGAAGGTTTCGACCCGAACTACGGGGCACGGCCCCTGAAGCGGGCTATTCAGAACAGGATACTTGACCCTCTGGCGCTCAAGGTGCTGGAAGGATCTTTTGTGGATGGCGATACGATCATAGTGGATGCTTCCAATGGCGAGTTTGAATTCCGCTCAGCGGGCAAACCGGAGGCGGTGGATTAAGTCATGTATGAGTAGTCCCTTGAGTTTAGCGTATTTTGTTTCACCGGGAGGTTAAAGTGAACGTAAAAGTATATTCCACACCCACCTGCGGCTATTGCCGTCAGGCCAAGAATTTTTTGAAGGAGCGGGGGGTTCCTTTCACTGAATACGATGTCTCCCGTGATCAGGCAGCGGCCCGTGAAATGGTTCAGCTTACGGGACAAATGGGAGTTCCGGTAATTGATGTCGATGGGCAGGCTGTTATCGGATTTGATCGGCCGAGGCTGGAAAGCCTGCTGGCCAAAAGCGGGGGAGGCAATGGAGGGCGTCCGCATTTCGGTTTGAAAGTAGCTGATGCCAGCAGGATAACGCAAAAGTCCGGGGCCGTTCCTGTTTTCGGAGCGTTTGTGGGGGCAGTTGCTGCGGGTTCTCCGGCCCATAGAGCGGGGCTTCAGGCAGGCGATATCGTAACCGAACTTAATCTTAGATCCATAAGCAACGCTGGTGATATGGAAAAGGCGCTGGCTGGTTTACCGGCGGGGGGAAGAGTAGTTATCGGATTCATGCGCGGGAATGAATCGCTTCAGGCGGAAACCGTACTTTGATGCCCAGTCTTGTCCGAAAACAGGTGCAGTCTGCCCAGGCGGATTCCTGCCGGGGTTTTGGGGGGGTGCCCCAATATAAACTCAGGCTGTCTGAAAACTCCCAGGTATGTCATTTATGAACACAGTGAAGAAGTCTTTTTTGAACGATTATCGGGTGCAGGGGAACACCGTAATTCTCATCAGTCATGATGTGGAAACGGTGGCCGAGCACGCGGATCGGGTGATCCTCCTCGGTGAGGGAAGGGTGGTAGTGGACAGTACCACCCGCGAGGCGCTTTCCAATGCCCTGTTATTTTCTCCCCAGATCAATCGGCTGGCCCAGTTTTTCCACCGGTTCGGGCTTCCGCCGGATATCCTCACTGTCGATGAAATGATGGAAACGATCTTATGAAATTCCTGAGTACGTTGAAATCCCCTTCTCAGTTTGTCCGAAAAGAGGTGCAGTCCGCTCAGGCGGATTCCTGCCGGGGGTTTTGGGGGTGTCCCCCAATACAAACTTTCCCCAAGATTGGGGGATCGAGGGGGCTGAAAAAGGGTTTTTGGCCAGCCTGGGGAAGGGGGTTCCCTCTTAGGAAAAGCCACGGCATTCTGGCGATTATCCTTGTGGTGGCAGCGATTGCCGCCATCGCGCCGATATATCCGGATTCGCCGCTTGCGATTTTGGATAACAAAGAGATTGCGCTGGTGGCAATGCTGGGGACGGTTTCAGCGGTGCTTCGGGTGCCGTTCGCTGCTATTCCGAGCGTACAGCCTTGCACCTATCTCATCATTTGCTCAGGATATGTATTCGGGCCGCTGGCGGGATTCATGGTCGGGGCTATCACCGCACTGGTCTCGAATTTTTTCTTAGGGCAGGGGCCCTGGACGCCGTATCAAATGCTTGCATGGGGGCTGGCGGGCCTGAGCGCCGGTTATTTGAGGCAAATAAAACCCCATCCTGTCTGGCTTGCCGCCTTTGGTGTGTTCTGGGGATACCTTTACGGGTGGATAACCAATACATGGTTCTGGGCCGCGTTCATTTATCCGCTTACAATTAAGACATTCTGGATAACACAGATGAACGCCATCTGGTTTGATACATTTCATGCCATCGGGAATGCCCTGTTTTTGGGTATATTGGGAATGAAAACGATTGCCATTCTGCAACGCTACAGAAAGAAATTCAACTGGCAGTATATGAAAGGGGAAAATGGATGAAACAAAAAATGATCCCTCTGGAATTTTCTGTTATCACAATAACCTCGCGTGATTGGCAAACCGGAACGATCCACTTTATGAACGAAAAGCCCTCTGCTTTTTTGACAATCGCCGTTCCGCCGGAGAGCCGGGTGTATTGCTTCCGGGATTCAATCACCGGGGCATCGTTGTTCATCAATGCCAATAATACCTTCCGATTAATTGATCGTGATGGTTACAACTCTGGTACCGTCTGGACCCGGCAGATGGTTTTCGAAAAAAATAATGTGAGCATCTGGCATCAGGATCAGCGTTTTTCCTTCACCTGTAATGCTAACCTCAAAACCGGCTTCTGCTTTGGATGGCTGATTGACCGGACGTATGGCAAGTCCTGTCGTGTCCTTGATCCGGGAAGAAGCGGTTAGCTTGACTTTGCCGGTCGATAAGTCAAAATAGGGGCATGGATCTCTTTGATCTGAATCGGGAGCAGCAGCTTTCCAAAGAAGCCCCGCTTCCCGCCCGGATGCGCCCCCGTAAATTCGCCGAATTTGTCGGGCAGGAGCACATTGTGGGTGAAGGACGCGTGTTGCGCCGGGCTATCGAACAGGATCAGCTTCCCTCTATCATTTTATGGGGACCACCGGGAAGCGGGAAAACCACCCTCGCCTATGTCATCGCTTCAGTGACTAAATCCCATTTCAGTCCGGTGAGTGCGGTTAATGCCGGGGTGGCTGACCTTCGGAAGGTGGCCGAAGAAGCCAGAACACGCCGCGGAATGCAGGGACAGCAGACCATCCTTTTCATCGACGAAATCCATCGCTTCAACAAGGCTCAGCAGGATGCCATCCTGCCCCATGTGGAAAACGGGACGATCACCCTGATCGGGGCCACTACCGAGAACCCTTCATTCGAAGTCATTTCGGCTCTGCTTTCCCGCTGCAGGGTTTTCACCCTGAACATGCTCACCGATGAGCAGATCGAACTCATTATCCGTAGAGCGATCGAGGATTCCGAGCGGGGTTTGGGAGAAAAGAATGTCGAACTGAATGAAAATGCTTTGCGGCATCTGGTTAATATGTCCAATGGCGATGCCCGGATTGCATTGGGAGCGCTGGAAATTGCGGCATTGACTGCCGAACCTGATGAATCGGGGAAAAGATTGATCGGACTTGAGGCCGTTGAAGATGCCTTCCAGCATCGAGCGCTGATGTATGATAAATCCGGCGAGGAACACTATAATCTTATTTCGGCGTTTCATAAATCGATGCGCGGCTCCGATCCCGATGCGGCTCTCTACTGGCTGGGGCGGATGATGGAAGCCGGAGAAGACCCTCTCTATATTGCCCGGCGGATGGTTCGTTTTGCTTCTGAAGACGTGGGGCTGGCCGATCCGCAGGCACTGGTTCAGGCCAACGCTGCCCAGCAGGCTATCCATTTCATCGGTTTGCCGGAAGGAAAACTGGCTCTGGCCCAGGCGGCGGTTTACCTGGCAACGGCTCCGAAGAGCAATTCCCTTGATCGTGCCTACGGCAAAGTGCGAGAAGATGTTTCCCGAACCGGCCATCAGCCGGTGCCCCTGCACCTGCGCAATCCGGAAACCGGACTGATGCGTGAGATGGAATATGGAAAGGGATACAAATATGCTCACGATTTCCCCGGTCACTTCGTCGAGCAGCAGTATTTACCGGATGAATTGAAGGGACGTCGCTATTACCGGCCCGGCAAGCTGGGGTTCGAGAAGGAAATCGAAAAGCGGATAAACTACTGGTGGAAGCAGCGGCAGTCCGATGCGAACCGGGACAATAAAGAATAAAGGATTCATTCCCGCGAATGCGGTTGAAAAATGAAAAAAGAGAAACTGATGTTTCCCTGTGGTGATATCTCACTGGAGTTCACCCTCTATTTAAACAGACTCGGGCGGAAATAACGGCATTGCGGGAAGCTTCAGCAATGACAGGGGCTAACCAGCTATTGTTGATCCTGTTCGCCCCTTGCTACCATAAAATTGGTGAAACGGATGCCCTCCGGCTTAATGATTGACCAGAACTGTGCTTCATTACCGATTCCTAAACTATTTCCCAGGGCCGGAAAGCCCAAAATCCTCATTCACAAGCTGGATTCCACGCCAGCCTACTCAACAAAGATGCCCCGTTTGGATTGTTTTTGGTATCAGAGATTGGCACAGGACCTACAAGAAGGGAATGATCTTTATTTTGAACCGACGGGAACTACTTACAAAGTCCGTCGTGGTATGAGGGTCGATACTTACTGTTGATGCTCAAGTCGAAATATAAGGCCCAACATGAAACTGGCCTTGTTAAGTGCTATTCTGTTTGGGACCGTCATCCTCTGGGTGCTCATCCTCTTCCGGTATATTATTTCGGTGTTTAGGGCTAAGCAGCGGTAATCATGAATAATATAGGAATTGAAGTTGCCCGTCTTCAGTCTCCAAAATGAAGAAGGCAGGTGAATTGGATTCTACCCTGCCCTCTCCCAAGTATTTCTTAAATTCCGAAGAGCCTATCCTTAAATCTTTTTCAACGCAATCCCCGCCCTGGTCTTCCTAACCGAAAACTTGTCACCCTTCCCAATGCCCAGCTCAGTCACCTTGTCGGCTGGTAGAATGATGCTGCCACGTTTGCCAACGCTAATTGGTTTCACTTTTGCCGCCTTAACAGAGGCACGACCACCTTTGATGCCAGGAATCTCTCCAGATTCAACCAGTGCCTTTAAATATGCAGCTTTAACCTGGCCAGCCGTCTTGAATCCAAACGCTTTCATGATCTCTTGTTGATGGGTCTCATCTTTCACCATTTTAACGAGCTTCTTGGCATCAAACGCTTTTTTCTTGGGCATCAAAGACCTCCTTTTTGCGATAACGTGATTTGTTGAAAATGGGTAATCTCGCTGGTTAATATCAACATTATCCAAAGAAATGCAAGAATATTTGTATTTTTCTTATGATTTTCATCGAAGATAAACCTTAATTGCGATTGATTTGTGGCTTGCCCTGCTTTAAAACGAAAACCATGCGTCTTTGGACACTCCACCCAAAATACCTGGACCCCCGAGGCCTTGTGGCTTTATGGCGGGAAGCGCTTTTAGCTCAAGCGGTTCTCAAAGGGGAAACATCTGGCTACAAACATCATCCCCAACTGATACGATTCAGGAACACACCTGCACCCTTGAGATCAATTGCCGCATATTTGAGGGGTGTTCACGCCGAGTCCTGCCAGCGGGGATATTGTTTCGATGCGACAAAAATATCCTTACCTGGAAATGCTGAAACTATTTTAACCACCAGCGGACAGCTCGATTATGAGTGGAGCCATTTGAAAAAGAAACTTCGTTCTAGGGCTCCCTCCTGGCTCGATAAGATCCAATCGATTTCACGCCCTGTTCCCCATCCTTTGTTTCGAATAGCTCCAGGCCCGGTAGAGGAGTGGGAAGTCACATAACTTCAAACGATTTTCTCGTTAATACTCAAAACTGGTCTTGGCAGTACCCTAACCTCTAAAATGGACCCTTTACCACTTGTAATGGTTTCAAGTTCGAGTTAGGCCGAATCATAATGCTGTATATAGGGCGAAATTTTTTTTTGGTGTAAAATTCGAATTTCCCGGCAGTGGCAGATTTGGTTTTTGGCTGGAAAGGCGATTTGAGTGACCGAAAATGAAGGATGCTTTTGGGTCTTGGTTACTTATGTATGGCTATTCGGCCTCAAATCCAGAAATCGCCAGCGTTCCAATTTCAAGTCATTTTCCGGAGTTGTGAAGATTTCACAGCGGTTTGACATAAAGTATCAAAGTGAAGTAAGGACGTTATATCTTCAAAAGGATAAACACCATGGATATCCAAACCCTGACCAAGTTTTTCATGTGGTGCACGATCTTGAACCTTGGGTTGTTGATCTTTTCATTTCTTATGCTGGCGTTCGCTGGCGATTCTGTTTACATGATGCATGGCAAATGGTTCCCTATGCCACGGGAGAGGTTCAACGCAGTGATCTACTCTTTTATCGGCTTTTACAAGATCATCGTTATTGTTTTCAACGTAGTACCCTGGATAGCGTTGGCGATAATCGGGTAAAATAAAGGATTACACCCATGGACATTACATCGAACAAGCAACCTTTTGATATCAGCCATCTTCAACTCCGTGAAATTCAGGCACCCATAGCGGTCTGTCTGATCAAGGAATTTGCAAAGTCCATTGGTTTCGACAAGGCCTTGGAGATAGCCACTGCTGCCATTCAGTCTGATGCGTTGTTGGCTGGAAAGTCTATGGCAGAAAAGCTGGGCAGTAACACCCTGAAAGACATGGCTCGACTTGTAAGGGAGGTTTGGTCGAAAGACGTTGCGATGACTGTGAAATTTCTTGAAGAGACTGATCGCAACCTGAGCTTTAATGTCACTCGCTGCGGGTATGCTGAGTTATATCAGAATATGGGAATTCTTGAATTTGGTTTTAGGGATCATTAGAATAACTCTCCTCCCATAAGTAGCTTGGAAAAGAAATCCACACCATTTTCTATGATTAACGATATCACTGGTGTAAAAAAGATTAAAATGAGAAGTACTATAAATATATACTGCGAATACTGTTCTGTTTTAGCTACCGGATTGGCCCAATGCTTTGGCAAAATCCCTACCAATATTCTGAAACCGTCGAATGGGGGTATTGGTATTAAGTTAAAAATGGTCAGTATTAGATTGTATAGGATTATCAGCGCTACAAAAATAGCAATTATATTGGATGAGCTTAACGGATCATCACCATTCAACCAATTTAACCTGAATGGAATTGAGAATATAGCTGCAATTAGTAAGTTGGTCAAAGGCCCTGCGGCTGCGATGATTGCCATTCCTTTTCGGGGAGTGATATTTAATCGATAAGGATTAACTGGGACAGGCTTTGCATAGCCAATGCCTATTAAAAGAAACATTATTGTTCCTGCTCGATCAAGGTGTGAAAGTGGGTTCAATGATAGTCTGCCCAGTGACTTTGCGGTATCGTCCCCGAGCCAGTGGGCTACTAAGCCATGACTAATTTCATGGAGAATCAGTATTGGAAGCAATACTGGTATTAAAATGGGTAGGGTCATTAGGAAATCGAGGATGTCTACTCCTGAATACAGAGCTAAAAGCATGGTTCGTCTCGTTGACGTATTATATCATAGTTTACTCGCATTCGATATGCGGCAATTCCCTGAGGAAGATTTACCCATGAATTCTGACCTCTCTGATAAAATAATAGATCATCAACACTATCCCCACAGTAATCGAAGCATCGGCCACGTTGAAAGTTGCCCAGTGGAAATCGCCCCACAGCCGAACGTCGATGAAGTCGGTTACCTCTCCTGCCCGAATCCGATCGATCAGATTGCCAACGGCTCCCCCCAGCAGCAGCCCCAGCCCCACTCGCGAAAGCCTGTTGGTGACAGGCAGATAATAGAAATAAAGCCAGAGAATCGCCAGAATAACGATCGGGGCCATAACCAGCAGAAAAGTCGAATCGAGCGAGAGCCCGAATATGCTGCCGCTGTTGGTCGAATATGTCAGCCGGAATCGGCCCTCAGCCGGAATCGACTCAGCTAAATCCATATTGGCCCGCACGAAAGATTTGGTGACCTGATCGGCGATTGCTATCACCACTGCCATGCCAAAAAGGAGCAGGCTTTGCCGTAATTTCCCCGGAGCTATCTGCCACATACCCTCTGAGTTTAGCATACCCATCGCCACTTGAGAAAGTTTAGCCATCGGACGGGCTGATTTTGGGGCTTATCGGCGATTCCTTGAATTCATGTATAATAAGGGCATCATGTCGCCGGAATCAAACATTTCCCTGAAACCCCTCAAGTGGTACAAAAAACTGGATACCCGCAAAGACCGGATTGAATCGGGGGTATTTCTGGTTGAAGGCGAACGGGCCATCAGGCAGATTGTTCAAGCCTGCCCGGACAGCATCATCGAAATTCTGGCGATGGAAAAGGGAGCCCCGAGTTTTGGCAATTATCCCCTGCGCATTCTGACTGAAAAGCAGTTTGGATCCATCGCTCACACCGAGACGCCACAGGGAATACTGGCCGCTGTGCGCCTGCCCCGAGATGCATATTCGGAGTCTTTGCCGAAAAATCCCGGCAGCAGGATTTTGCTGCTGGAAAACATACAGGACCCCGGCAATGTGGGGACGCTTATCCGAACCGCTGCGGCCTTTGATTTCGATGGCGTGATCCTGACCCCGAAGTGCGCTGATCCCTTTTCGCCGAAATGTGTACAGGCATCTGCCGGAACGGTGCTGTCATTGTGGATCAGAAGAAGCGGCGCTTATCTTGAACTTGCGCAAAAACTCAGGCAGAAAGGATTGGTACTGGCCGCCGCCGACGTTCACGGCACAGAAGCCCCGTCTCGGCTCAGCTCACAAAGCAAAATTGTGATTGCACTGGGGAACGAGGCAGCCGGGCCTTCGCAGGAGCTGCTTGAAATTGCCGACTATCAATTGAAAATCCCTGTTGCTCAGGCGAAAGCGGAATCGCTGAATGTGGCAGCCTGCGGTGCTATCTGCATGTATTTAAGCTCGCTGAAAGGTTAGGTTTTCACCCTCACCCCAACAGGCTGTCCGAAAATATCAAAAAACGTGTCATTCTGAGGAATTTGTGACGAAGAATCTCTGGGGCTCAGCTTCAAAAAAGATTCTTCACTGAGTTCAGAATGACATGAATGGTAGTTTTCGGACAGCTCTAACTCTCTCCCCCGGCGGGGAGAGAGTTAGAGTGAGGGGGAACGGTGGAAGTATTCTGCTTTGCAGAGTTAACATGGATGTGATACCGGGCATCGCAGAGCCAGCCGATTATCAGTCAAGCAAATCCAGCACTTCAAGCTCCCGTTCCAGCGCATCATCCCCGATGGCTTCCATCTCAGCTTTGAAGTACTCGGTGAACTCTTCGAACAGGGCCTCATATTCCTCCGAGACAGCGAGCGGCATTGACTGACGTTCCCATTTCCCCAGCATCGGCTCAATAGGCGGGGGCATAGTTGGGAAAAGTAAGGTTGATGGTCCCCACGTTGGCTACCTCGCTGCCGCAGGCAAACGAATCGCGGATATTGAAATCG
This sequence comes from Dehalococcoidia bacterium, assembly GCA_041300025.1. Lineage (GTDB taxonomy): Bacteria > Chloroflexota > Dehalococcoidia > SZUA-161 > SpSt-899 > JBGLNL01. The sequence continues at coordinate 1,739,504 of JBGLNL010000001.1, forward strand.
AATTTGTTGGGCGCAATGGCTTTATCCCAGAAATCGGAAATTGCTTTCTTGCCTCGCTGCCCTTTTCCTTCCGAATCGAAAGGCCCCGGGCCCACCGGGTCCTCAACCACCGCCTTATCGGCAAACAGCGCCAGCCATTCTTCTTTGGCATGTCTGGTTGCTGCACTCATGGAGCGCTTTCCGGCAGCTCGTGCCAAGTGTTCTTCCGTCATGATGCTTCCTCCTTTTCTTTCTGACTATATCACAACCATCAATACAACAATAGCGTTGAAACAGCCACTATCAAGTTCATGCATCCTGATTTCCTTGACTATTTGCACTTCTTTGCTGTAAACTTCTCTTAATCATCAAAAAATTCCCAATAAAGGAGGCGGAAATGATTTGCAATAAATGTGGAGCCGAAAATAAAGATAATGCCGAGTTCTGTACCAAATGCGGCACTAAACTGGGTGAAACTGCCAAAAGTTTGAAACATCGGGATACGGCGGGTGCAACTGCCTTAAGGCTGGAGCATCGGGACCCAATAACGGTATTGATTTTATCAATAATCACCTTCGGCATCTACGGGATATACTGGATGGTTAAGACGTCCTGGGAGCTGAATGAGGCAGGAGCCGATATCCCCACAGCCTGGCTGATTATCGTTCCTATAATAAGTATCTGGTGGGAATGGAAATTCTGTGAAGGCGTGGAACAGGTTACCAACGGAGAAATGAGCACTGCCGTAGCGTTTTTATTGCTTTATTTTCTGGGGGTAATCGGTGCAGCGATAATTCAAAGCTCACTGAATAAGGTAGCCTCACCGGTTTAAACACCTTTAGGTCTGGAATTTGCGCCTGCAGCCATCGTCCCAGCGCTGCAGGCCGCAACCGACGCATTTCTCGAACCGGCAATCGGGGGTTTCCTCGCCCTTAAAGGCTTTTGCGTACTCTCGTTTGAGAAAATCGAGGCTCACCCCGGTTTCAATAAGCCCCCACGGAAGCGCTTCATCAACCGATCGCTCCCGGGTGTAATGGTTCGGGTTGATATTGAATTCATCGAAGGACTGCATCCATTTGCCGAAATTAAATTGATCGGTCCATGCATCGAAGAGACATCCCAGTTGCCATGCCCGGTGTATCACCTTGCCCAAACGCCGGTCGCCACGGGACATCACGCCTTCAATCAGGCTTACTTTCGGATCATGCCAGGAAAGCTGCGACCCTGTCTTCCGAATGCCCCGCTTGAGAATTTCATGTTTGATGGCCAGTTCGTTTTCCGCATTTTGCGCTACCCACTGGAATGGGGTGTGTGCCTTCGGAATGAAAGTCGAAACATTTACTTTTATATTAGGCTTCCTGCCGTTTGAGCCCTTCAACTGATGCACCCTCTGAACCAGATCAACGATGCCTTCCACATCCTCTATTGATTCCGTGGGCAAACCGATCATGAAATACAATTTGAAACTGTGCCATCCACACTCAAGCGCAAAGCCGATGGCATCAAACAGGTTATCTTCAGTAATACCTTTGTTGATAACTTCCCTCAACCTGGCAGTGCCCGCTTCAGGGGCAAAGGTCAAACTGGTCTTACGTTCGAACTGAATCGCTTTGGCAAGCTCCACCGAAAAAGCATCCGGGCGCAGGCTGGGAAGGGATATATTCAGATGCTTCCCTTTGTATTTCTCCGAGAGTGTTGTAACGAGTTCACTGATACCCGAATAATCGCTGGTGGAAAGTGAAAGCAGCGAGATTTCCTCGTAGCCGCAATTATCGATTATGGCGTCCACTGCCTCAATTACCTCTGTTACCGTTCGCTCTCGCACCGGCCGATAAACAATGCTCGCCTGGCAAAAGCGGCAACCCCGCGTGCAACCGCGTTGAATCTCCACTACTCCCCGATCATGTGTAACCTCGATCGAGGCAACAACAGGTCGGGTAACTGATGGCAGCAGTCTGGTCAAAATCCGCCGTTCAACGGCAGCTGGTGTTCGAGGTGTTTGGGGAATCGTGGAGACGAAATGACCATCACCGTCATATTCATCCCGGTAAAGTGAAGGAACATAAATTCCCCTGATTTTCACTAATTCCTGAAGCAGCTCGCTCTTCAGACCCGATCCGTTTTTCTTCCAGCCAAGGAAGGCATCCAGCAGTTCTTCGAGCACCTCTTCCCCTTCGCCAATTACAAAAAGATCGAAAAAATCCGCCATTGGCTCCGGATTGAGGGTGCAGCTCCCGCCGGCGATCACCAGCGGATGAGAATTATTACGTTCGGCAGCGAAGGCCGGAATTCCGGCCAGATCAAGCATGTTGAGCACATTAGTATAGCCAAGTTCGTATCCAATTGAAAAGCCGATTATATCGAAATCGCTCAGGGGGCGTTTAGATTCCAGGCTGAAAAGGGGAATATTTGCCTTGCGCATCGCAGTTGCCATATCCGGCCACGGGGCGTAAACGCGTTCGGCAAGGACTCCTGTTTTTATACGAAGTGTGATTTCAAAGCAGGGGCAGGTTTCAAACCTGCCCCTGCTTTGTATTTGGCCCTTGCCTTCAACAACCACATACTCGCCGACATACTGGTCAACCTCGCATTGACGATTTGATATAGCATAGTGTAGTATTTGAGAAAACATTGGAACGTTATATCGCAAGGCGAACCCAGACTATCCAATAACTGGACATCAATGTGAATGAAGGCAAATAGAAATGAAATACGTTATTCTGATTATAGTCATTCTGTTGGCGGGTTCAACGCTGGTTGCCTGTGGTGGCAAATCTGCCGAAACAAAAAATGGTGATACTCCCACACCTTCTTCAACGAAAAAAGTGGAACCTGTCCGGGAAAAACTATCTCCTGTTGAGGTGTTTGCAGCAGTATCCCCGGCAGTAGCATTCATCGAGACACCATCCGGAACGGGAAGCGGATTATTGTTCGACGATGAATATATTGTCACCTGTGCCCATGTAGTCTGGCCGTTTCCTGAAGTAAGGGTTGTGTTCCCTGATGGTACCGAAAAAACCGATGCGCCTGTTCTGGGGTGGGATCTTATCGGAGATTTAGCTGTAATTGGCCCCATCCATACGCAAACTGATCCGCTACCACTGATGGATGGCGAGGGGCTTGCGATAGGCAGCGACGTATATTTAATCGGATATCCGCTGGAATCCGAGTCATACCCTCAACCGGCGATCTCACAGGGAATACTCTCTCGATTGCGACAGTGGGAACCAATCGAAATGACCTATCTTCAAACCTCGGCCGATATCGATTTCGGCCAGAGTGGAGGGGTGCTGGTATCGGAATTTGGTGAGGTAATCGGTATATCCGGATTCGCATTTGGTGAGGTTTTCGCCCTTCCCGCATCAGCAAAGGACATAGCCGGCAGGGTTGAGGGAATCATCGATGGCAATGATGTTGATGGACTCGGGGATAGAACGTTGCCGATTGAAGGTGGAAAATCAGAACATCAGGTTAGACTGGATAATTTCTGGGATGAACAAATGTTTGTCATTAATGAGCCCTCAGGAACGAAGATCGAAATTGAAGTAACAAGTAGCAACGATGCAGTCCTCTGGATTACCGACATGTATGGGCAAGCATTGGCAGAAGTCGATTCGGGAAGCAGCGGTATGGAAGCAGTCTCCTATGAGACAACCGAATGGGATATTCCCTGTTTCTTCACTATCGGCCAGTACTCTGAATTTACAGGCGGATTCGAGATTACGGCCAGTTGTGACTTAACACCGTTTAACGACCCGGACGATGGTAAGAAAATTTCCCCGGGAGAAACCACTTCCGGGAATATCGACTATCCGGGGGATTTCGATTTCTTTATATTGCATCTGGATGCCGGCGAAACGGTGGAAATTGGCGTTGATTCGGTTCAGATTGATCCCTATCTGGTGATTGATTTCCCGGGAGCGCTCGAAGATGAGATTGCCGCTGATGATGACAGTGGGGGCGGCACGTTTGGTACTAACTCGAGATTGGTATACGAAGCACCGCACACCGATGATTTCCTTATCTCTGTCATCGATGCCTATGGTTCGTATTACGGTGGATACTACCTCACGGTTACATCAGGCGGATAGTCTCGATATACTGCCGGTAAATTCATAAGCGCATAGTACTGCGGATATAGTCATCCGAGGCAAGGTCCAGTTTGGGGATGGATGGGGTAGAGACTTTTGCCAGTGCCCCGAAAAACTCTTTTTCAATCGATTCCCTGGCTTCTTCGTCCCTTCCTTCAACCCGGCAGATAATATTGGGCTGAGTATTGGATTTGCGAACCAGCGCCTGACCCAGCCATTGGCCGCTATCATCTGCCCAGTTGATAAGCCCGCCATCGGTGGTATCGATGGCATGCCCTTTTTGCCGGAAGAGATTTACCACCACACTGACTAGCTCCTCTTTTTCGGAAAGGACATTGGTGCTCAGGCGGATGTTCAGTTCGGGGGTGGCCGGATAACGCGGCACGGCCTCATCAATATCGATGAACGTTCTGCCTTTCTTTATCCCATCGGCGATCACTGTCAAAACCTTGATAGCTGCCAGCTGGGCATCATCGAAAATCCAGTTCTCCTCATGTCCTGACATCTGGTGCCCGGAAAGCTCGGCGGCGAGCGCTATGGGCTCCCTGTTTTGGGTCAGGTCTATCCTTTTCCCGAACAGTACCACCTCGGATTTGCCGGCCCGCAAGGCCTGTATTAGCGCTTTGGCCCCATCCTTAATGAAGGCAAAACCGGTGGGACTCATGATGTATTCTCCCCCGTTGGCAGTGATGTATTCTTCAGCTATGCGGGAGAATTTTACTTCGCCCATGAAACGGGGTTCCCCGGAGCGTTTGTTGCGATAATGATCATCGAGGATAGCTTTGGCCTGAATTGCCAGTGACCTGTCTCCTTCAACTACCCTCCCATCACTACGAACATAAATTACCCGGTCCGCATCCTCGTCATTGCCTATGCCGACCACTTCCCGGGAAGAAATTGCAGATTCCTTGAGCACCGATTCCCCTTCCTCTTCCGGCGATTCCCCGAGAACCTGAAAAGTCTTTATTTGCTTTGCCAGATTGCCAAATCCGGCAAATTTGTGGCAGGTTATCCAGTCTTTAGGCTTGGATTTGGCAATCCAAGCCAGCATTAAATTGAGTTTCCAGACACTCTGTAAGGGTTTTGGAAACCCTTGATCCATATGGCGTGCGTCGCACCTGCCCGAACGGGATCGATCCCCTCTAGGGGATTTCCCCCGGCTAAACGGAACCCGCCCTCCCGGCTGGTGCGACGCACCCTTTTTCCTGAGTGCGTCGCACCTGCCCGAACGGGATCGATCCAATCGAGGGGATTTTCCCGGCTAAACGGAGCCCGCCCTCCCGGCTGGTGCGACGCACTTATTTTTCCTTTCAACCGCCTCACATTCCGTTTACATTTTCGATAGAAATCCCGGATCACGGCATTTTTCTTATATAATGCGCCAGCCTTACGGGGGAACCCATGGTACTGCGCAGAAGCCCCTGTAACAAAATCCAAACCCATAGGAGTATATGTATGACCGTCAAGTTCAGTGCTGTCGAACGGGGCAACCCGGCCAATCCGGAAGCGCCCAAGAAGTATTATCCGTCCGTCCAGTCCACCGGCAGGGTGACGCTGCGTGACCTGGCGAAGTCGATCAATGCCATCTCCACGGTTTCGACCCCCGATACCATGGCCGTGCTGGAGGCCCTGCTGGCCACCATCCCCGGCGAGTTGAGCCGGGGCAACATCGTAGAGCTGGGCGATTTCGGCAACTTCTGGCTGCGCAACACGGCCGATGGCGTCGAGGCTTCCGAAGATGTGCGCTCCAACCAAATCACCAACCTGATGCCGCGCTTCATCCCCGGCAAGGAATTCAGGAAGGCGTTGAACGTGATCGAATTCGAGAGAGTTTGAATCGCGTAGGACACCTAAAAATATACCGTCCTCTTCCCAAAGAGGACGGTATATTACTGCTTCTTGCATAAATATCTGAACTGAATCTACCAAGAACAGGCCGGAAACGGTGATCCTGGTTCAAATATTTACGCAGCACTCTGTAATTTAAGGTGGGTGAATGTGAGTGATGCATCCAATAGCATGTCACTGCGAGCATCTTCTTGCGAAGCAGTCTCCCCTTTCGCAATGAGATTGCCACACTCTGCTGCGCTTCGTTTGCAATGACATCACTTGCTCGATGCCACTAATTAAGACACTTTCAGAAAAAACCTTCGCGGGCTTTGTTTCTTCGCGGTTCAAAACTCTCCACTTTCGCGAACCGCACTCAACACCGACGTTATTTCGAAGACAATAGTACGTCTCCCCGGAGACAATAGTATGTCTCTCCAAAGATAATAGTACATCTCCGCGGGGATAATAGTACATCTTCGCGAAGATAATAGTACATCTCCCCCGAGACATACTATTGTCTTTTACTTTTTCCATTCCCTGCCTCCCCTGGCATAAGACCCTCAAGAATGACTGACAAATCCCGTTTTTTTGTGTCGTTGCGAGGAGCCCGGAGGGCGACGAAGCAATCCCCAGGCCGGCCAGGAGATTGCTTCCCTGGCCTGTCTGGCCAGGACAGGCGGGCCGGAAAAGCGCCGGCCCTCGCAACGACATGATTGTTTTTTTGTTATCCATAATTGGCGTTATACTATAATCAAATCCTATGATCGAATTTGCCACCATCCTCCGTGAAGAAGGACACGCCTACGTTGTGACCATCCCCTTGCAGGCCGTGATCGACTTCCTGCGCGGCGGCACACCTTCCACCGTCCTTGTGGACGATGTCCCGATGGAATTCAGGTTTGCCAGGGATGTGATGCTCGAAGCCCAGCACTATTACATCGAGCATTACCCCGAAGAAACCCGCAATGCTTTGAAACAGCAGGGATTGGAACCGAAATTCTAAAACCTTAGGCAATTAGGGGCGTCAGAGGAGCCATCATTGCCCTTTTATCACTCAACTGCTATACTTTGTGTTAAATTACCTCCATTATCATTTTCAAAAGACATAAATAATAGACATTTGAAAAGGAGTTTTGAATGGACAAATTGATTATTCCGATAGATGGGAGAGAAACAGAACTAGAACTAGAGAAGATCAATTTAGATAAACTTAAGCTAGATGAATTAAATCCAAGGATCGGCTTTTTTCGAGATAACCAAATAACAGATAAGCTATCAGAAGAACAGATAATTTTTGCTTTGACCAATAAAAAACCTGAGGCTTTCAGAAAATTAAAAGACTCAATTCACAATAATAGAGGAATAGTAAATCCTATATGGGTAGAAAAACTAAAAGGAGGAGAGTATAAGATAATTGAAGGTAATACCAGGGCAGTGATTTATAAACAACTGCAAGCAGAAGAACCATACGAAAAGAATTGGGTAAAAATATTGAGTTATGTTTTACCCTATGAGGTAAGTGATGAACAGAAAAATGCAGCAAAACCTGATGAACAGACTCAGAAGGTATTAAATTACCTCAATGAAGAAAATGAGTATTTAGATGTTATGCTGGCTCATACTTCAAACTGCAGTCGGTTCAGCCGCCACTCTGTTTCCGTTATAACGAAAAAACCCCGCGTGATCTGGTCTTGAAGGCGGTCGATTGCCAGGCCACCGGAGTGGCACAACCGGCTTTCTTTAACGATAAGGTGATGATTCCTTACTTCCTTCAAAGAGGTTTTTCCATTGAAGATGCCCGCAGTTACGCAATTAACAACTGCATGGCCTGGCAGATACCGGGCAAGAACATCGTAAATCGCCAGTCGATGGGCCATTTCTCATTGCCCAAGTGTCTTGATTTGGCGCTGAATCAGGGTATCGATAATATGAGCGGCCAGCAACTGGGGGCGCGCACTCCTGATCCGAACACCTTCAAATCAATCGATGATGTAATTGATGCCTTCTGGGTCCAGTACAATTTCTTTGTCGAGAAAAACGTTGCCCTTGGCAATGCCGGCGATATGGTCTATGCGGAACTCCTTCCCCGGCCTTTTACCACGATCATGCTGGATGATTCGATTGATGTGGCCCTGGATTGCCGTCAGTGGCAGTACTCCCCACGCAGCTGGCTCCTGATGATTGGGGGCGTAACCGCTGCCGATTCGATGGCAGCCGTCAAAAAGATGGTTTTCGATGATAAGAAAATTACCATGGCTGAGTTGCGCAGGGCGCTCGATACCAATTTCGAAGGCAAAGAGGATCTGCGTCAGATGCTGCTGGCCTGTCCCAAATTTGGCAATGATGATGATTATGTCGATGATCTGGCCAAAGTCATTTTTTATGGAATAGCCAGCGAGTTGAAGAAATACATTTCCTATTATGGGGAGCCTTATGATATCGATGGCACTTCGGCTTCCATGGGTTACTTTACCGGTGCCGGTTGTGGGGCCACCCCCGACGGCCGTTTTGCCAAGGAGCCATTGCCCGATGGGAATATCTCACCGGCTCAGGGACGCGATATCAAAGGGCCGACTGCCGTACTCAAATCGGTAGGCAAGATCGATCCGCTCAAGTCGCATAATCACCTGCTTAATCAACGATTCTCGCCGCAGTTCCTGAAAGGCGAATACCGCGAGATTTTCGCCGATTATCTCAAGACATGGGCCGACCTGATGATCCATCATATTCAGTTTAATATAGTTGTTCCGGAGGAATTATATGATGCTCAGGAGAAGCCCGCGGAACATGAGGACCTGATCGTCAGGGTTTCCGGATATGCGGCCTATTTTGTGGATTTGACTGCAACTTTACAGGACGATATTATCGCCAGAACCGAGCAGGAGTTCGTGGCGTAGTGGATCGGAAATATTGAAAAAAAAGGAAGCGCTTAAAGGTCTCGTACTTCGTATCCAGAGATTTACCGTTCATGACGGGCCCGGTATCAGGAATACCGTCTTTTTGAAGGGGTGTCCCTTGCGTTGCCAATGGTGCAGCACTCCCGAATCTCAAGCCGGCTACCCTGAGATCATGACATATGACAAAAAATGCATCGGTTGTGGCAGGTGCGTGGAGGCCTGCCCTCAGGAGGCCATAACCATCGATCCGCTTCACGGGCGGGTGATTAACCGCGATAAATGTAACCTTTGCCTTAAATGTGCAGAAGTCTGCCCTTCAGGGGCGATCATTGCTGCCGGTAAGTTCATGACGGTTGAAGAGGTTTTGGCTGAAGTTATGAGCGATGAAATCTTTTACCGGAATTCCGGTGGGGGAGTGACCATCTCTGGAGGCGAGCCGCTCTTCCAGCCGGAGTTCGTACGGGAGTTGTTAAAAGCGCTCAAAAATAAGGGAATTCATACTGCGCTGGATACCTGTGGTTTCGCCAAATGGGAGGTGATGGAAAGCGTGCTGGGGTATGTGGACCTGGTTCTTTTTGATATCAAGCATATGGACACTTCTGCGCATATCATTGGCACAGGGCAGAACAACTCACTTATTCTCGAAAATGCCCGCAAAGCCGCTGCTCGGAATCGGTTATGGGTAAGGTTCCCTCTAATTCCCGGTTTCAATGACTCGGAAGGAAATATCCGGCGAACGGCTGAGTTTGGATATGAGATCGGTGCCGAGCAGGTTTCCCTTCTCCCTTATCACGAGTGGGGCACGCCGAGTTACGCGAGACTGGGCAGGGAATATCCGTTTGGTGAATTGGGGAAGCTGGATGATGCGCGGATTGAGAAGGCCAGGGAAATCTGCAATACTGCCGGTTTGAAAACTGTTGTCGGGAGATAAACGTATCAACAAGCATCGTTGCACTGGCCCGAAACCAAGCTGGTCACCTTAAGGAACCTCTGATCAAGTGGTGACTTCGGGGGTCTGGGGGTGCCCCCCAGCTTCGACTTCAGGCTGTCTAAAAACAGGTGCAGGACGTTTCCTGCCGGGTAAGGGTGAAATCCTCTGATTTGCAATTATGAGATTACAATAGAATCAGCCGGGCCTTCATTTCACCCTCCCTCTTACAGGTTGTCCGAAAATATCAAAAAACGTGTCATTCTGAGGAATTTATGACGAAGAATCTCCGGGGATCAGCTTCAAAAAAGATTCTTCACTGTGTTCAGTCCTCACCGTACTGGCTTTCTTTCTCAGTTCCGTGTTAGATATTGGCCTCCCGTTGATCGCGCTTTGCTGTGCGGCGGTGGTACTGCTGGCCGGCAGGACAAAGCCATCGACGGTGATCCGGGAGATCGACTGGGTACTCCTTCTTTTCTTTGCAGGATTGTTTATCGTTATCGAAGGTGCACATAAGACGGGATTATTCGACGTTTTTATCGAAGATATAACTTTCAAACCATCTGTATCCGGCATTGTTCTGGTTTCACTGGTAAGTACGTTCATATCCCAGATGGTGAGCAATGTGCCGTTGACGATGCTGCTGTTGCCCGTTCTTCGCAACGTGCCCGGTCATGTGCTGTGGATATCGCTGGCGGCTGGTTCAACCCTTGGCGGCAATCTGACAATTATCGGGGCCATAGCCAATATCATCGTGGTTGAAAGCGCAGCAAAGGAAGGGATTCATATCGGATTTATGAGCTTCCTGAAGGTAGGCGCGCTGGTGACGGCGGCAACTGTGGGCGTAAGTATTTTGATTCTGGCGGGAGAATACTGGATGGGGTGGCTGAAATAGAATCCAGCCTCTTCACCTGCCAGCCGTTCATCCGGATTTCCGCCCCCCGATTTCCACCATCACTACCCGGTCGTTTCCGCTAAGATCAGGCAATACCTTTACACCGGCGCCAGCAAAATACTTCTCAACCAACTCAACTGCTGCATCGCCCTGCCCATAGCCGATTTCCAGCAGAACAGCTCCGCCGGGACGCAGCTTTTCACCCGCCTGAGCAAGCAAACGGTCTATATAATCAAGTCCTTCCGGCCCGCCGGCAAGCGCCAGTTCCGGTTCGTGCCTGCGGATATCCTCGCTCAAATCAGCCATCTCCTGATCGTTCACGTATGGCAGATTGGCCACGATTATGTCCACACCCCTGTCAAGTGGCTGAAGCAGATCGCCATGCAATAATTGAATCCGATCGGCCACGCCGTGTAGCCGGGCGTTTTCTCCGGTTATTTCAAGCGCGGTGAGTGAAATATCAGTGGCGTAGATTATAGATTCGGGCAGATTGAATGCCAGCGCTATGGCGATAGCCCCGCAGCCGGTGCCGATATCGGCGATTGAAACGATCCGGTCGCGGGCTAAGTCCAACGCCTTCTCCACCAGCAACTCAGTTTCCGGACGGGGGATGAGCGTAGCCGGGGTAACATGAAAATCGAGCCCGAAAAATTCCTTGTATCCGGTGATGTACGCAACAGGTTCATGGTTCAGCCGACGCCGGATTAATTGCTCCAGTTCTTCCGTTTGAGCAGGGGAAAGGATATCTTCAAAGTGGGAAATGAGTTCGGATCGGTTGATACCCAGCATGTGGGAGAGAAGAATGCCAGCTTCCAGACGCCCCTCTTCGAATCCCGCCCGTAAAAGGGATTCCATAGCATTCTGGAGTGCCTGCCTGACCGATGGGTTAATGTGAGGGATCATGCTTCGGCAGGCTCGTCAGCAGCGGCGAGGGCATCGATGATTTCATCCAGTTTGCCTTCGAGAACATCCTTCAAGTTATGAATGCTCAGCCCGATTCGATGATCGGTGATGCGAGTCTGGGGATAATTATAGGTGCGGATTTTCTCCGATCGATCTCCGCTACCTACCTGCGAACGTCGATCCTCCGCTACCTCCTGAAACTGCTTTTCGCGCTCCACATCGTACAGCCGGGCGCGAAGAACCGAGAGAGCCTTGGCTTTGTTTTTGTGCTGGGAACGCTCATCCTGGCACGTGACCACCATACCGGTGGGAATATGGGTGATACGAATAGCGCTATCCGTTTTGTTCACATGTTGTCCGCCGGCCCCGCTGGATCGATAAGTATCTATCCGCAGATCGTCGGGAGCAATGCTGACCTCAATTTCATCCGGTTCAGCCAGCACCGCAACTGTGGCCGCCGAGGTATGGATTCTGCCCCCTGACTCGGTTACCGGCACGCGCTGGACCCGATGCACTCCGCGTTCATACTTCAGCCTGCCGAAAGCCCCCTTCCCCTTGACTTCCATGATAACCTCTTTGAATCCGCCAATGCCGGTTTCGCTGGAACTCATGATATCCACCTGCCATCCCATGTTGATAGCATAACGGCTGTACATGTTATAGAGCACTCCGGCAAAAAGGGCTGCTTCTTCCCCCCCGGTGCCGGCCCGGATTTCCAATATGGCGTCTTTTTCATCAGCAGGATCCCTTGGACGGATCGCGATCTTCAGGTCACTCAACAATGTTTTCTGCTGTTTCTCAAGCTCTGCAAGCTCGCTCCTGACCAGTTCGGCCATCTCGTTATCAAGGGGCCCATCCTGCATCGCTCTGGTTTCCCCGATCTTTCCGGTAATTTCCCGGTACTTCTGATACTGCGCCACGGTGTCCCTGATGGAAGCCTGCTCCTGAGCCAGTTTCTGCAACCGCTCAGTCGGTTCGTCAGGCAGCTGGCCTTCCCGTGGCAGGTATATTTTCCCGATTTCAAAAAGCATGATGCCTTTATCGTAATGCCTTTCATTGGCGGCAAATGCGGCGAGCAGCCCTCCGCGTAAGCTGGTTCTGAGGAACTCCTGTTCGCGGCTCAGGGGATTGGCCATTTTTATCGGGGTTCCATATTCTCCGCTATACCCGATCTTGTCGAACATATCCTGGCTGGTTAGCGAGTAGTTGATGGTTTCCTGCATTCCGCAGCTGACCAGAATATCACGAATCTTCTCCCGGATGGAAGCAAAAGGTGCGGGCTCATGATGGGGAATTTCCGAACTGAGCAGAGTGACAGGGATTTCCTCGTATCCGATGATGCGAGCCACTTCCTCGATCAGATCTTCGGCGATATTTACATCGGTGCGCCAGTAAGGGACGGTAACCGATAATTCCGCATGGGCTTTTTCTTCACATGCAAAACCAAGGGATTCCAGAGCCTTTTTAATGCGCTCGATGCCGAAATCGATTCCCAGAATCTGGTTTGCCCTTTGCTGCGAGAGAAGGATAGGCGATTTTCCCCTTTGTTTGGGATAGGCATCGACTATGCCTCCGGTAGCTTTTCCTCCCCCCAGTTCGGCCATCAGTTGAATGGCACGCCGTATCCCGTGCGTGGGCAGCTCCACGCTGAGTCCTTTATCGAATCGTGAAGAAGCTTCGCTGATTAGTCCCAGCGCTCGAGATGTGTGGCGGATACTGACGTTATTGAAGTTGGCCGCTTCCAGCATGATAGTCGTGGTCTGCTCGGTGATTTCACTCTCTTCGCCGCCCATAACTCCGGCGATAGCCACGGGATGAACTGCATCACAAATCAGCAGCGTGTTGGCGGAAAGCTTTCGTTCTTCCCCGTCGAGGGTAGTCATTTTCTCATTGTCATGGCCGCGCCGCACGATTATCTTCTTTCCGCCGATTTTCTCATAATCGAAAGCGTGCAGGGGTTGTCCGTATTCCAGCATCACGAAATTGGTGATATCGACTATGTTGTTGATGGGCCTCATCCCCGCAGCGCTGAGCCGCTCCTGCATCCAGTCCGGGGACGGCCCGATTTTAACGTCCTTAATGATTCCCCCGCAATACCGCTGACAGAGGTCAGGATCGGCAATTTCAATGGAAATCAGATCTTTTGTTAAGATATCTGTCTCTTCGTATTTTACTTCGGGCAGATGTACCCGGGCTCCGGTCATTGCCGCCACTTCGCGGGCGATACCGATCATATTAAGGCAATCGGGCCGGTTGGTGGTTACCGTGATATCAAAAACGGTATCACCCATGAATTCGGCCAGCGGCTTGCCGATGGGAGCGTTTTCGGGAAGAACCAGGATTCCTTCGTGGTTATCGGAGATGCCCAGCTCTTTTTCCGAACAGACCATTCCTTCCGAGAGGACGCCGCGGATTTTGGCCGGTTTGAGTTCGATATACTTGCCGCTGTGCCCGTCGAAGAGTTTCGCCCCGAGTTTGGCAAAAGCGATTTTCTGGCCAGCGGCGACATTGGGAGCGCCACAGACTACGGTGTGCTGCTCATTCCCCAGGCTGACGGTGGCCAGCTTGAGCCGATCGGCATCAGGATGTTTTTCAATATTGAGCACCTCGCCGACGAAGACGTTATTCCATTGTGCGCCGATGGTCTGAATGCCGCTGGCCTCAAGTCCGATCATGGTCAGCTTTCTGGCCAGTTCCTCCACCGGCAGGTCGATATCAATATAATCCTTAAGCCAGTTAAGTGATACTTTCATTTTTATCTAAACTCCGCTATTGCTTATCTCAATAATTTCCTGAATCTATGTCTGCCTGGCTCGACCACAACAAAAGCGTTTTTCAACTCGCTTTCAGAGTATGATTTTAAAACGATTTCCAGTTGTTTATGTACATCCTGAAGCGTTGACGGCAGAACTCTAAGGTAAATTACTCCCGAGCTCATTTCCTCCATGAAAACAAGTCTACCAAAATCCCTGTCTCGAGTTATCAGCAGTCTATTCTGGAAATGTGCTGTATTCAGCAACTCCAAATCCGTTACCTGAGCACAGCCGACTTCGGCGGCAGATATAACTTCGTGTTCCAGTCGTTCAAGAAAACGGGCAGTAACAGCGTAAACATCGTGGTCTAGAAGAATACGCATCAACTTACCACTACATGAATATCTTCGATGTCAAGGACGTCGATTGCATATTGGATGCAGGTGCTGATATCTTCGGTTTTAAGGTTAGGATAATAGTCTTTAATAATCTCCTCAAATGAGATTCCCTCCCTGATTAACTCCAGAATATCATGGACAGTGATTCTGGTGCCTGCAATACATGGCTTACCAAAATGTATATTTGGATTGATTTCAATTTTGCTCTTCACCTCGGCCCCCCTTTTCTTTTAGTGAAACCATATTTTTCATCTCATTTCCAGTAGTCGTACCCTTTGCGCCCGTCCGCTCCGGCCAGTGATTGAGCATTCAAATGCCGCAGCACGAATCTTGAAAACCGCTTTACCCTCTGGGTAACGTGGGTTCGAATCCCACCCCCTCCGCTGAATTGAAAGGAGGTCATAAGTGAAAATTCACGAGTATCAGGCAAAGCGCCTATTCGCTGAATTCGGCGTGCCCGTTCCCAAGGGGAAAGTGGCTACAAAAGCAATGGAAGCCGGAGCTATTGCTACCGAACTAGGCGAAAAAGTAGTCATCAAAGCTCAGGTGCATGCTGGCGGCAGGGGCAAGGCAGGTGGTGTCAGGATAACAGGTTCCCATGACGCCACAAAAGTCGCCGGGGAAATGCTCGGCACGAAACTGGTCACCCGTCAAACCGGACCGGAGGGAGTACCCATCAACTCACTTCTGGTAGAGGAGACACTGGATATCGAACGGGAACTGTATCTGGCAATTATTGTCGATTCATCCACAGGAATGCCGATGATCATGGCCAGTGAAGCAGGAGGCATGGATATTGAAGAGGTAGCCGCTAAAACACCGGAAAAGATCATCACCGCTCATATAGACCCGGGTATGATTTTCTTCCAGCCTTTCATAGCCCGCAAAATAGCCTTCGGTTTGAATCTGAGTCCCGCGCTGGTAAAACAGGCTGTCCCCTTAATCTCCGGGCTCTGCCGCCTTTTCCAGACAAAGGACTGCTCGATGGTAGAGGTCAATCCGCTGGTAGTGACCGAGGACCAGCGTCTTCTGGCACTTGATGCCAAGATCAATATAGACGACAATGCTCTCTATCGCCACAAAGACATCGCCGAGATGCGCGATGAAACCCAGGAAGATAAACTGGAAGTTGAAGCCAAAGCCAAGGGTATCGAGAATTACATCAAGCTCGATGGAGATATTGCCAACCTTGTCAACGGGGCAGGGATGGCCATGGCCACCATGGATACTCTTAAGCTGGTCGGCGGAAAGCCCGCCAACTTCCTGGATATTGGCACCATCAACGACCCGGCACGCGTGGTTAACGCTTTCCGGATCCTCATCTCCGACCCCGGTGTAAAAGCAGTACTGGTGAATATCTTCGGCGGGATGGCCCGTGTTGACGTGATTGCCACCGG
Source organism: Dehalococcoidia bacterium (assembly GCA_041300025.1). GTDB lineage: Bacteria > Chloroflexota > Dehalococcoidia > SZUA-161 > SpSt-899 > JBGLNL01. Next base: position 1,755,575 of record JBGLNL010000001.1, read on the forward strand.
GATAGTAGAGGCATTTAAACAAATCGATATCAAAGTTCCCGTGGTCGTTCGTCTGGCAGGAACCAATCTCGCAGAGGGCGAGAAGATACTGGATAAGTCTGGTCTGAATCTGATAAGAGCCAAAACATTCCGGGAAGCAGCGGAAAAGGCCGTGGCTGCTGCTGCAGGGAAGCTTTCAAATAGGAGACCAAAATGAGCATACTTATTGATGAAAATACCAGATTGCTGGTACAGGGTATCACCGGCGGCGAGGGCAGCTTCCACGCAAGGGCTTGTCTGGAATATGGCACCAAAGTGGTCGCCGGTTCCACCCCCGGCAAGGGAGGACAGATGTGGGAAGGCAAAGTACCGGTCTTTAACGGGGTCAAAGAAGCCATAGATAAGACGGGAGCCAATACCAGCATCATCTTCGTTCCGGCTGCCATGGCCGCAGATGCTATTTTTGAGGCCGCCGACGCCGGTATTTCTCCCATTGTCTGCATCACAGAAGGCATACCAACTGCCGATATGATAGCCGTGAAACATTATCTCCAGAATAGAAAAATCCATCTAATCGGGCCAAATTGCCCCGGGATCATCTCACCGGGTAAGAGCAAAGTGGGAATAATGAGAGGAAATACCTTTACTCCCGGCAAGGTAGGGCTCTGTTCGCGCAGCGGCACCCTCACTTACGAAATTGCCGCCATGCTGACCGAGGCAGGCATCGGACAGTCAACCTGCGTTGGGCTGGGTGGCGATCCCATTATCGGAACCCCCTTCGTCAAAGCCCTTGAACTATTTAACAAAGACCCGGAAACGGAAGCGATCGTGATGATCGGTGAGATCGGCGGAACTGCCGAGCAGGCAGCCGCCAAATACATAAAAGCAAAAGTCAGAAAGCCGATGGCCGCTTTCATTGCCGGAAGCACCGCTCCTCCGGGACGCCGTATGGGACACGCGGGAGCAATCGTCACAGGAACTGCCGGACTGGCTTCGGAAAAGAAACGGGTTCTGGCTGAAGCAGGGGTCAAGATCGCCGAAAGCCCGGCCGATATCCCAGCCAAGATCAAAGAAGCGATGGGCTGGTAGCGGATGCTCTAAACCATTAAAACACCCCCCTTTCCCCGGGGGTGTTTTTTATCAATTCATACACTTTTGCTCTATTTGAGTTGTTTCCAATTCCACAATTAGATATAATGGGCTAACAGTTGCAAACTTTAGGCTACGGCAAGGAGTATTAAATGCCGAAGACATTCATTGGCAATGCTTACTGGCCCTTTGACATCCCCAAAGTAACTTTCCTGAGAATACTTATTCTCATTGTGCTGGGCGGATACATAGGCAAGATAATAGCTTCAAGAGAATGGAGAATTGTGAAGCCTCCTGCGTTGGCCTGGTGGCCAATTCTTATTTATGTTGCCATGTACGCGATCTCCACCATCTTTTCTATTAGTCCCGATCTCAGCCTGCAGAGCGGGGAGGGGCGAAACCTCGGGCTGGTTTCACTGGTCGCCATGATCTTGCTGTACTTCCTGTTCATGAACATCATGACGGAACGAAAGCAACTAATGCGCTGCCTGGATTTTCTTCTCATATCTTCCTCATTTGTAGCATTGCTGGGAATACTCCAGGATTATGGCAAAAGCTTTGAGATCATGTCTTCGATGATGGGCGACCGGGCCAGCGCTACTTTTGGGAACCCTGATTTCCTGTTAGCCATGATGATTCTGGCAGTCCCTGTATCTTATGGACTACTGATTAAAGAAAGACAATGGCTTAAATTGATATTATATTTTGCCGCTTCGGTCCTTGTGGGATGGTGTATTCTTCTAAGCATGCCCAAGTTGTTCGGGGATAACTTCAGTTTACTGATTGCCGTTTTTGTTCCCACCCTCTTACTCGTGATTGTACATATCCCCCGAGTTTTTAAGGAAAGGCAACAGCAGATACTCGCATACTCCTTTCTGGGCATAATAATTCTAATCACTCCTTCCTTGTTAATTGCATTCAATGCGGGCAGAGTTCAAGATAATTTTTCAGGCTGGGAGAAAAGGTTCCGGGGAGAGGATACCGACCGCTATATGCTGGCCGAAATAGCGCTGGACAGCGTCAGTGATTACCCTGTTCTTGGTTCCGGGCCCAATACATTCAGGAACACTTTCACCCAATACGCCACTGTAGAATATGCCCGGCATGCTCCGGAACGTCGTGAGGACAAGGTTCACAACTCATACGTGGAAGATCTGGCCACAACAGGCTGGCTGGGATTTCTTACCTGCGTCGCTATGCAAATAGCCCTCTTTGGATACCTGATCAGATGGCTATTGAGAAATCGAGGAAAACCCGCCTGGGTGTTAGTATTCTGGATTTTCATAGCCGGTGTCGTTTATATGGCACATACTATTTTTATGTTCCACACCACAACTCCTTATACCTTCTTCTGGATACTTATGGCTATAGCTATAAGCTTAACCATGCTGGATAATCCCCGGATAAAAACCCTGCGCTGGAGAATGTCGGATAACATATCTAACCTGATGCTGATGGTGGCAGGAATGCTCATTTGCCTGAGCATATTTATCGCGGTGCGGCCTCTGATTGCCAACGCTTATTACTTTGAGGCAGAACGCCGTATGAACCCAAATAATCCGCCTTCCGCAATCGCTGCTATTCCAAAATACGAGGAAGCCATAAGATGGAACGGAAGCGAGGTCCGCTACCGGTGGAGCTATGCCATCGCCCTCCTTACTGAAACCCAAATGATGGACAAGGACGCCAAAGAAAAACAGTGTGCCAAAATAAGGGAAGTGATAAACGAAGCTATAGAACGGGAACCCGAAAGTGGCATGCTCTACTACAACAGAGGTATCTTCATGGCCCAGTGCGGAGCCAGCAATGAAGAGGTTCTGGCAGATGTCAGCAAATGCATTGATATGTACCCTACCGGATATATGGCCCGCCAGTTCCGCGCACAACTCAATACCAAGATGGGCAACTTGGAGCAGGCCATCGAGGATTACGAAATGGCCCTGGCGGTCAAACCTGAGACCTTTCAGTGGGCTCTCCAACTTGGGGAAATCTACATATTGCTGGGTGATAAATATAGTATTGACGACAACCCGGATACCAACCCTCAAGAACAATACCTGAAAGCTGTGGATACCTTATTTGAGGCAGAAGCTACTTATATGGCAAATCAGGCTGAAAAGACGTTAAAAGAGATGATCGGTATTACCATGAAAGCTCACTTTCATTCCCAGCGCGAAGGGAAGGCCTCCCGAAGAATCCGCATCAATGGCAAGAATGCTCCGATTTCCATTCCGGGCCAAAATCCCAATCAATATGGCGCTGATGGCCGTTTTGCCGCTGCCGCCTTTACCGGTTACGGCTATCTTTCGTGCTTTCACGTCTTTGCTCAATTCCCTCCGGGCCCTCTCTTGCTCTCAACAACCGTAGTCAGAAAAGTATCGAGAGCAGCTTTGATACCTTCTGCGGAAAGGACTCGGGAATCGAAGAGGTCCAGTTGAAGGTTTAATACGGGAACGCCCAGTTCTTCGTAGATGCGATCCTTTACCAGTTTGGCAATGGCCCAGTTAGATTTGCAGGCGATGTGCCCGGCGAAAATGGCGGCATCGGCCTTGTAATCCCGGCACAGGTCAATCGCAGCATTGAGATAATTCTCCCACGGACCGCCGCATTCCCGGGTCATGGGCATAAGCTCTATCTTTTTCGCCCAGCCCCTGAGTATACCATCCATCGTCGAAATATCTTCCACCGGCTTGATGGTAAAGTTGTTGTTCATGTGGCTGACGGAAACTGCCCCGTATTCCCGCTCCAGCCAGTTGAAAATCCCCATATCGAACGTTACCGCACCGTAAATCCAGACCAGCCTCAGCTTCTCCTCATCCAGATGCCCCTCGCTCCTTTCTATCTTGGCTTTCGACTCGTCATACTTCTTTTGCAGGTATTCCACCAGTTGAGGGGTACCGGCAAGGCTCATCAGCAGCCCGTACTCGGTGATCATTTCCAGACTGGAATAGGGGGAAGGGACGTGCTGCCTTAAACCGTTCAGCTTGAGCACCAGTTCGTGAGCCTGGTTTGAGTACCTCATCACTTCCTGCAGCCGATCAAAATCGAGCTTGCGATTCGTTGTCTGCTCCAGCAGCTTTACCAGTTTACCCAGCTCCTGAGCTGTATATTGAATACTTCGCTCATTCCTGAAATAGGGCATATCGATGCAGAAATATGGGAACCCGAAGTAATCGGCAATCTGCGGATATGTGGCCAAGTTGGAATCGCACGGGTGTGACGGGTGTGCCATCAGGATTGGAGGTGGTATTTCCCCGGCAAGGCAGGCTCCCAGCAGAATCTTATTATTGGAGCATATATAATCAGCCATGTGTTCTTCGCCCAAGTCGATATACCTGTTAGCTTCACCGAGGCCGGAAATTGCCCCCGTAAGCGCATCAATTACCACTGGAACCACATCCATAGCCCAGAACAATTCGGACATTACACCAAAATTAACCCAGGCAATCGGCTTGCCCGTCCGGCTTGCTTCCATCACGGTATCAAAATAGGGACCGAGGTATTCGAACACGTTCGTCCCCTCATTTTTCTCACTGATAAGCTCTTTTATGAAACTGAAATTTTCAGCTATTTTATCATATATGTTCTTTCCCATTTCCATGCTATTCCTCCAGGCTTTCCAGAAACGCCTGCACCCTTGTCTGAAGCTGTCCGGTAGCGCTCAACCAGTACTCCCTTTCCAGCGATAAAAGCGGAATTCCCTCGTCCTTCATTTTCTTGCGGAAATTGAACTGTTCTCCTCCCCAGAGATCGCAATATCTGAGCCGCTGGAAAATCACGCCATCGGCCCTTGAATTTTGAGCCGTATCCCGGGCAAAATTGCATCTTTCAGCAAGTTTTTCCACCATTCGCGGACATGAGGGACCATTCAAATAAGCCCTGGCAAGACTGAGCAAAGGATCATCCTTTACCTCTACAGATTCCGAAAAGTATCTGCTTCCGTAACAGATACTGTCGCTCACTATCAATCCGCCAAGCTCTTCAATTACCTCGTAGAAAGCCGGATTATCGCATCCACCCCCCCCAGCTATTGATAGCCTGGCCCGGTAATTCGTTATCCCATTTCGTTCGCTCAATTCCTCAAGCAGCTTCCTCAGCAAACGGTTGTACTGCTCCCGGGGTATCGTGGTTGAAGCAAGTGTAACTCTAAGGCTTTCTGCTCCTGTTATAGGCGGGTTATCCGCCTTGCGAAGCTCATAAAGCTGCTTCAGCAGGTCTCTCGTTTCGTTGTAGATGTTGATTGCATCGATCAGATTAGTATCCGTGATTTTTACTCCGAAGAATTCCTCGACATGATTCTTGAATTCCTCCAGAAACTCCCGGTAAAGGGCAATAGCATCATCGTTGACTTTGTGAGGCATATCGATGAAAGATCGGAAGAGCACACGTCTGAACTCCAGTCACGACCGAGCTGGTCTGTTTGCATCCCACGGCCCTGACCCTGTAGGGGAGGATATTGGCAGCATAGAGAATTTCCTCTGGCACATAAGTACAGAAGAAACCAACCACCTTCTTACCTTCCGCTTTCCATTCTTCAATTGCCGGATTAACCGGTTTGCTGGCGAGTATCGTCAATTCTTCCAATGCCTTCATACTTTCATCTATCCCCTTGATAAGGTTATTCGATAGTCAGTTCTTCCTGCCCCACAATATCCTTCCCGATCATGTCCATAATAGCACTTCTCGTTCATCGTACGGTTCTAAGGTTCAGTCACAATCGGGATCCATCCCTCATGTGCCAGGAAGAAATCCTTTCTTTCAGCATCCAGTTGATGGATATTAAGGTAATCACTGGAAGTCCGTTTGATCTCTGAAAATGAGTGCTGGCACCCGTCGAAATTCATTGAGAACGATTGCAAGTGATTGTAAAGGTCTTCAGACGTAAAGTTCTCTGCCCCCACATCTTCCACCGTTTCTTTGATGGCTTCCAGCAACATAACCGCCGGCTGGACTGTAATATATCCGACTCCATTATGAATGATCTCTTCAACCTGACCAGAGTGATTTTCATCGAGAAGCTGTCTGGTAAACAAGGTATACTCGGAATCATCGGTCCACCAGCGGAATGGCCTGATAGCATACATACCGTCCATATCATCCCAGAGGTCAGCATCATAAATCTGCCCCATGAAAGCCACATGGGCATCGGTGCCGATAAACTTGCCTTTCCCACCCGCCTCCCGATAATCCTTAACGAAGCTCTGCGGGGGAGCAGCAGGGAAAACATAGTCGCAATCTTTGAGTGCCTCTGCCTGAGTGTCCCATTTAAAGGTCAACTGGGGAAGAAATCCTTCTACCCACTCATACTCCGGATTAGCATTGGCATATCGCTCCGCAGCTTCCAGAATTGCCTGCCCTGCCGACTCGTCCAGCATCGCACCGCCAATCCGTGCAGGCCTGTCTTTGGGAAAATCCGGATCATTTTCGGAAATCCACTCCAGGAGAGTATTTATTTGCTCATCATATCGGGCATTACCCAGTGCAAATACCCATCCGGGGGGATCGAATGCGGCTTTGTTGGGCGACATCATGATCATCACCATTTTGTCCTTCTCGAGGAATGGCTTCAGGGTAACGGCTGTTGAGGCCACGGTACCAAAGATTACGTCCGCCCCTTCCTGTTTAAGCATTTGGTAACCGGGGACATCCCTCGACGGGTCATACTGGTTATCATAAGTGATTAATTTGAGTGTGACGCCGGGAATCAGGTTCTGTTCGTTGTAATAGTCAATTGTATCCCCCAGCGCCGTGGTGATGACTGCCATCGCATTTGAGGCAACTCCGGTAGCATCGGTGTGATTACCAATGGTAATCGTTACGGATTCCGATGGCTCTTTGTCCCCGCAGGCAAACAGTAATGGTAAAGCCAATAACAAAATTCCCAGGAAAAACAATCCGTTTTTACTTTTTTTCATTATTGATGAACTGCCGGATCTGGCTTTGGAAACAAGTGTATCTTCACGGCGTGTATCAGGACCGGCCTCGCCAAAAAATAAATCTCCACAAAGTCCAATAGCACCCGTAGGAGGAGAACTGGAAAAACAGATACGCCTCGCGAGTGTCGATGGGCAGATAGTCTACTTTGTTGAGACCACCAACAGGGAAGAGGTCAGGCACGTTTTTTGCCATGGCGGACACCTCCCTTTTCAGTGACTTATACAGGAAGACGTAGGTGGGAGCGTCTGTCGGCTTCGGCCTGCTCAAGCAACGTCTCAAGCATTTGGCAGGAAAAGGTAAACTTGAGCCGTTTCAGGTTGTCCTGGAGTTCGAGGGTACTGCCGGATTTACTTTTTCACCCTTGCCCAGCGCTACTGGGTCCTTCAGGCTGTCCATTACAGCATCAGCATAGGGATGCTGCCAAGCCTACGCCATGGAATTTAACAGCACTTTCAAGGATGTCTGCCGCTGACTGGTATCCTGATTGTGGACCGCCATTGCCAATGCCCTCCGGGTTCCCACTAAAACAGCCAGCTTCCTGGCCCTTGTCAGCCCAGTGTAGATCAGATTCCGAAAAAGCATTTTAAAATGCTGGGTGCAAACCGGGATAATGACCGCACCAAACTCGCTTCCCTGGGACTTGTGGATCGTGATGGCATAGGCTAGGTCTAGTTCCGGGATATCATCGCGTTTATATTGGATCGCTCTTCCGTCGGGGAAAAAGGAAACCCTGCAGGTCAACTCTTCATTGTCGATTTCCTTGATGACGCCAATATCGCCGTTGAATACTCCAAGGTCATAGTTGTTTCTCCGGTGGATCACCCGATCACCGACCCTGAATGTTCTCTCTCCCACCAGTAACTGGCTTTTCCCTGTCTGGGGTGGATTGGCCGCTTCCTGGATCATCCTATTTAAATTGAGGGTTCCCAAGCTTCCCCTTGTCATTGGGCTGATCACCTGGATTTCAATTTCCTTGCCGAAATATTTGGGTATCCATTCCAGGTAAAGCTTCCGGACCACATCGGAAGCGGTCAGAGCAAAATTCAGGGACGACCATGGATGGACCTTCTTCAATACCGACAACAACTCATCGATTCTGGTATCCGCAGATAAAAGCTGATCGATGTCAACGTGTTGAAATTTATTGGGGATGGTTAATTCGGTTTCATACGGGCTGATGGGTTCTTTTGTCCTGAATTCATAGAGATTGGAATCCGGTTGGGCATCCTTCGGGATTTTCTGGATTTCATGGTACCTTTTCACCTTGGCGATGAATCCCAACTGTTCCATGGTGGCCTCGTCCGAGTCTATGAACAAACAGTCAGATCCATTTTTCCAGATTTCAGGTTTTCTAAACGGCGAATCGATATGGGGCATCTCCCCCTGGTTGATCTGGTGGGCATACTGGATGATCAGCGACGCCTGAGCTTGGCGGAAGACCTTCAACAGGCGGAAACAGGGAACTTTTCCGGAAGCGATGATATCCCGTAGCACATTGCCGGCGCCAACGGACGGTAATTGGTCAGCATCGCCGATAAACAGCACCTGGCTTTTATCTGGAACCGCTTTTAATAAGGAAGAGGTCAGATTGATATCCAGCATGGAGCATTCGTCCACAATCAGAAAATCGACATCGAGAGTGTTTTCTTCATTCCTGTTGAACTGGCCGATTTGCCACTCCAGCAGACGATGAATGGTCTTGGATTCCTTGCCGATCACATCCGTCATGCGTTGGGCAGCACGGCCGGTAGGGGCAGCCAGGAGAACCTTCAGCCGCATGGCCTCGAGCAATTTTACCAGCACCAGGGTGGTGGTTGTTTTGCCGCAGCCAGGTCCTCCTGTTAAAATATCGAAAACCTTTCACAGGCAATCCCTCGGGCGGCATCGGCCTGTTCCTCACTCAAGGATATGTCCTTTACCTGGCAGTATTGATCGAGCCAGCGATTGATCCGCTCTCTATCCACTAGTGGCGGGGTTTTCATGCCGGCAATTTTCTTCGCCACATACAGCTCATCAAAATATAGGGACTTGGAATAGTAGCAGGGTTCGGTCGAGCCTTCCGGGGTAACCAGCTCCCTCACCATGACAAGGTTGTCCTGCACCATCTGGGCAAGGAAGCCCGGCAGGCGATCCGTAATGTCCAATTGGATCAGCTCTTTGACCTGGGAGCGACCGATACTCAGTGCGACCTTGTCGGCGGAGAAAAACCCGATGCCGTAAATGTCGTTGGCCAGGCGGTAAGGGTCTTCGGTTACATAGGGGATGGCGCTATCCCCATACTCCTTGTAGATCCGCACTGCGAAAAGGGTGCTGATCCCGTGGGATTGAAGGAACATCATCACTTCGCGGATCGCCCGATGCGCCGTCCAGGCCTCGCTGATCATTTGCAGCTTTTTTTGGGCAATCCCCCGAACCTCCTCAAGCCTTCCGATTTCCTCTTCAAAGATGTCGAGAGTTTTGTCGCCGAAATACTTGACGATCTTTTTCGCCGTTTTGGGGCCTACGCCTTTTATCAGACCTGACCCCAGGTATTTTTCAAGTGCCGCCGAGGTTGCCGGTTTCCTCTCGAAGGCTTCAGTGGCTCTGAACTGCCGACCGAATTTGGGATGGACCGTCCAGGACCCGTGAAATTCCATGGTGGCCCCGGCAAAAACCTTCGTCTGATGGACAGTCACTGTTTCCTGCTGCTGGAGGTTGTCAAAGGACAGCACCCGCAGCACCGACCATCCGTTGTCGGGGTTGTGGTAGGTGACACGGTCCACAATCCCACGGATTTTTTCGGTGATCCTTCCTGGGGGCTGGCCGTGATCATTTTTCATATGGAAAAAGGGTAGGGGGGAAGTGTGTTCAGTGGGTGATTGTGGGGGTGCATTGGAGAACCGCAATCCCAAATAGCAGCTGGTTCAGTTGAACTTTCTTCTCAGGCCCCCCGAGTATCTATTCTATACTTGACAAAATTCCGCGGTTCAAGGATCATGTCCTCTCTCGATCCTGGAATTCGGCCTTTATGGTCCAATGAAAGAGGGTGAAGATCCAATTTCGATTGGGATTAAATTATTGGCCACGAGAGCCCGATCGGGGATACACAAGCGGGTACAAAATGAGGGGAATAGATGGTTTTTTTCGTTTTCGGATGAAGGGATAACCTGTTGAAATCATTTGTAGGCTGGGCGGCGTCAAGGCCCTCTCACGCTGGTCTTAAGGGGGAAATCACCCCGCCGGCCGATAAATCAATTTCGCACCGGTCGCTCATTCTCAACAGTCTGGCTGAAGGAACGGCGCAAATTTCCAATTTTCTCCCGGCTGAGGATTGCCTTTCCACCCTTTCCTGCCTGCAATCACTGGGGGTGAAAATTGAGCGCAACGGCGGCGAAGTCTCCATCACCGGGGCAGGCAAAAAAGGGTTCGAAGCGCCAGCGAAAACTCTCGATGCCGGCAACAGCGGTACCACCATGCGGCTGATGACAGGGCTCCTTTCCGCCTGTCGGTTCACTTCCACCATAACCGGCGATGAATCCCTTCGCTCGCGCCCGATGGGGCGGGTGATCGAGCCGCTCAGTCTGATGGGAGCCAGCATCAGCGCACAGGGAAACAAAGCTCCTCTCACGATTACGGGCGAGGATTTACACGGCATAAATTACCGGCTTCCGGTTGCCAGCGCGCAGGTAAAATCGGCCATCCTGCTGGCGGCGCTCTCAGCCAAAGGAAAAACCGTCATCGAAGAACCAATTGCCTCACGAGATCACACCGAGCGAATGCTCCGAGCTATGGGCGCAAATCTGAAATCAGAAGGGTTGATCATCACACTCACGCCTTCATCAGCTAACCTGAGACCGCTCAATTTACGGGTTCCCGGCGATATCAGTTCCGCAGCCTTCTGGATGGTGGCGGGAGCTATACATCCCGATGCCAGAATCAGAATATCAAACGTGGGCACCAATCCGACCAGAAATGGTATTATTGAGGTATTGCAATCTATGGGCGCCGGCATCATAATAGAAAACCACCGAGCGGAAGGTGAAGAACCGGTAGCCGAATTAACGATAGAATCAAGCTCACTCAAAGGGATTGAAATCGGGGAAGACATAATCCCGCGCATCATCGATGAGATTCCGGTGATTGCCGTGGCAGCATCCGTGGCCAGGGGCAAAACTACCATTCGCGGCGCTTCAGAGCTTCGGGTGAAGGAATCGGATAGAATCAGCACCACAGTTGCGGAACTTTCCAAACTGGGAGCTCGGATCGAAGAGCTTCCTGATGGAATGGTTATCCACGGCGTTGCTAAACTTATTGGAAGCCGTTGCGAAAGTCACGGGGACCATCGGCTGGCCATGTCGCTGGCAGTAGCCGGATTGATTGCCAGAGGAGAAACTATCATAAGCAGCGCTGAGGCAGTGAACATATCCTATCCCGGATTCTGGGATGATCTGGAAAAAATTACAAATGACTGAAAAAATAAATCCGCTTCTCATCATAATATCAGGGCCATCTGCCGTAGGAAAGGATGCCGTCATTAACGGTATGAAAAAGAAAGGCCTTCCATTTTACTACTCCATAACTGCCACCAGCAGACCAAAGCGCCCGGGTGAAATCGATGGGGTAGATTATCACTTCATCGAGCGGGCTGAATTTGAGAAAATGATTGGGAACGGTGATTTTCTGGAGTGGGCCAACGTATACGGGAATCTTTATGGAGTGCCCAAAAAAACCACCAAAGAAGCAATGGCTGCGGGCAAGGACGCCATTGTGAAGGTAGATATCCAGGGTGCAGCAATCATCAAAAAGCTTGAGCCGAATGCAGTAGCCATTTTCATTACTCCCCCTTCCATGGAAGAACTTGAACGGCGGCTGGTCGAACAAGAGAAGCAAAGAGGCAAAACAGGTAAAAAAAAGGTTGCGCGATTAACCCCAAAACGAGCCAAAAACAAAGTTTTGCGAATACCACGGAAGTCCAGCCGGAAAATCAATCCACTAAGATTTATCCGCCTAATCTATTTCAAGTTGAGGCAAATAAAATGAACATTCTGGTAATTGGCGCCGGAATAATAGCCTCTCGCATTGCAGCCATGCTGATTGAACAGGGACATGCCGTAACCATTATCGATCAGTCGGAGGCAGCATTGGATAGCATCAGCCTGCGAATGGATGTCAGGACAATTCAGAGAAGCGGGATCAGTCCCAAAGTTCTGGCGGAAGCTGATATTGCCAATGCAGACATAGTTATAGCTGCAACCAGTAACGATGAAAAGAACGTAATTACCTGTTTCATATCCAAGGAACTGGGCGCAAAAAGGACAGTGGCCAGAATTCAAAACCCTGAATACCCTGGTTTTTTCCTTTCTCCCCCCCGCTCACCCACGGGAGCCAGACGAATAATTCGACCCCAAAAAATAGGTGTTGACCTGCTTGTAAATCCAGAATATCTGGCAGCCGAACATATTTTGAATACGCTGTCAAGCCTCTTCGTCACCCCGGTAGAAAACATGGCCGACGATCTGGTGCAAATCGCAGAATTTACCATTGAAAACGAGGAGTTAGCCAATGTGCCTGTTCGGGAGCTGGATTTCCCCAACCCCGGCATGATTGCATTAGTTGCCCGGGGCTCCGAGGTCTTTATCCCCGAAAAAGAAACTGTTCTTAATATGGGAGACCATCTTTATGTGATCAGTTCCAAAAAGGATATGGGCTTGATTGGCAAAATTTTCAGCCATCAGGAAAAACCCGCCAGAAACGTTATCATAGCAGGAGGCAGTTCCATAGGACTAAATGTTGCAGAGGGATTGGAAAAGATAGGATCTCACATAAAGATCATCGAACCAGATAAAGCCCGGTGCATGGAGATTGCAAAAAAACTGAGCAAAACTGAGATAGTCCAAAGCGAATTCACCAGCGAGAATTATCTGCGCGAGGAAGGGGTTCAGTCATGTGACGCATTTGTCGCCGCCAGTGAACGCGACGAATTGAACATACTGATCAGTTTGCTGGCTAAAAAACTGGGGACACTGCCCCTGCAGTCTGGAGGGAAAAATGCGCATTTTGATAATCAAGCAGGGCCCTTATGGTGAGCGGATAGCTAAAAATATTGAGGAGAGGAGCCCCTCTGATTGGGAGATAAAATCCGTTACATTGACCACGGCGCTTCCCCCGCTTATTGATGACCCAGAAGAATACCTGCCTGCAGATTTGCCCCCCTCCGATCTGATCATTTTTCTGAGCGAAACCGAGCAGGCTCCACAGTTGATCCCCGATGTTGTGGCCATGACAGGTGCAAAGGCTGTTATAGCGCCTGCCGATAATTCAAAGTGGATGCCGGAGGGGCTTAAGAATCAGCTGAAAAAAGAGCTTGCTGCCAAAGGCATTGGCTCAGCATGGCCCAAGACCTTCTGCACGCTCACCGAAAACAGCTACGGTTATTGTCACGCCACTGAATCATATAATGACGAAACCATTGCCGCTTTTGCTAAATATTTCGGCAAACCCAAGTTCAAGATAACCGTCAATCCGGAAACTAAACTGATCGAAAATGTTGAGGTGATACGGGGTGCTCCCTGCGGTTCATCACACCATGTGGCCGCTGGGCTCATAGGTGTGCATGCCGACGATGCTGTGCTCAAGGCCGGGCTTCTTTGCCATCACTATCCCTGCCAGGCCTCGATGCAGAAGGAGCAGATTGATAAAACCCTTTACGATACACTGATGCATCTTTCGGGATATCTGGTTAAGGAGGATGTGGAAGGGCAGGTCAAGCCATTCAAAACACCTACGGTGTATATGATACCGCCGGGAAATTAAGATGCTGTTTTACAGGTCGACCGCAGATCAGCTTCAAACTTCCCCAAGATTGGGGGATACAGGGGTTTGATCACAAGGTTCCCTAAAAAATCAAGTGAGCACTTTCCCGCACTTCTTGCGTCTATAATTCTGGAAGTAAAATTTTATGAGGAGGTTTTCTCAAAATGGTAAAGGTAAAAGCAATCTGGGTGGTGATTATTCTGACGATGGTGTTATCTGTTCTAGTAGGTGGTTGCTCTGATTCAGAAACAGCAACCACCCCCGGCACTTACACGGAAGGGATATCATTCGATCCGGATATATCAGTTGCTACAAACAGTTTCTCCTCCATCGATGAATTTAACGAATTTATCAAGAAATACCAGGGTGGGGGAAACTATTACGGGGGTTCCATGTTGAGAGGAGAATATGCAGTGACTGCGGCTGTTGATACTCAAAGTTCTTTGGAACCACCTGTACCAGGTTCTGTGGAAGAACCATCCGTCAAATATGATTCTGATGAGGGATCGGGAGGGATTAACTATTCGGAAACGAACGTTCAGGTCGTCGGCGTCGATGAAGCGGATATCCTTAAAACCGACGGCAACTACATCTATACTATCACCAGCAACGTTCTTTTCATTATCAAAGCATACCCCGGTGAAGAAGCTGAGGTCGTCGCTACCATAGATTACGAAGAGAACTGGCCACAGAGCCTCTTCGTCAACGGTGATCATATGGCCGTGTTCGGGAATTTCAATGATCTTGATTTTTTTAAGGATATGGATTTTCGCCCGACGCAGGGCATGACCTTCTTTAATATCAAGTTTGAAGGGAGTTATTTCGATGCCCGAATGTCCGGCGATTATATCTACTACGTCGTCGGAAACTGGCCGACATATCGGCCCAACTGGCCTACGCCCATTCTGTTCGACGGTGTTCGGGAAATCGCCATGCCGGTTAAGGACATCTACTACTTCAATATTCCCTATCAGAGCCCGCAACTGGTCAGTGTGCATGCGATAAACATCGCCGATCCTTCTGCTGCGGTTGAATCGAAATCCGTGGCGGCTGAAGGCGGCCAGAATCTCTACATGTCCAAGGACAATATCTTCATCACTTACACAGAATACATCGACGAATACGAACTCAGAAATGAGATCATGATGGACCTGCTAGAAGACGAACTGACTGCTGCTGATAAGGAACTCATCGAGAAAATCAAAGCCACGGATAACGATGTGCTTTCCCAGTACGAGAAAGAGAGCAAGATCATACAGGTTTATTACACCTGCGTGGAATACCTGCCAAGGGATGAGCAGGAAGAGCTGTGGGATGAAGTCGAGGTGCTGCTGGAAGAAAAGCTCGACGAGTTCGAATATTTTGAGTTCACGGTGATCAACAGGATCGCCGTCGCCGACGGCAAGATCGAAATCAAAGGCAACGGCAAAGTGCCCGGCCACATCATGAACCAGTTCTCCCTCGATGAGGATACAGAAGATGGCGTGCTGAGAATCGCCACCACCATTTCCGCGCGCTGGTCCATGTTTGGCGAGATGCGGATGGAAACCACGAACAGTGTGTATGCATTGGATAGTGACATGAATATCATCGGAAAGCTGGAAGGACTGGCGGAGACCGAAAGCATCTATTCGACGCGGTTCATCGGGGACAAGCTCTATATGGTGACTTTCCGGCAGGTTGATCCCTTCTTTGTGATCGACCTGAGCGATCCGAAGAACATTAAAGAAATGGGCCAACTCAAAATACCGGGATTCTCCCGATACCTGCACCCGTACGATGAAAACACGATCATCGGGATCGGGCAGGAAGCTACCGAGACCGGCAGGACCACCGGATTAAAGATATCTTTGTTTGACGTGAGTGACTTCGAGAATCCAAAGGAGATTGCCAAGTTTGTCACCGATGAGCGGTATGCCGATTCGACGGCGCTATACGAGCACAAGGCCTTCCTGTTCTCAAAGGATAAAGAACTGCTGGTGATTCCGGCTTTTAGCTACGATTATGGTTGGGAATGGGATGAAGGGGGCAAAAGCGGCGCAGCCTATAATGGCGCTTT